>NZ_SMOK01000013.1 GCF_004353925.1 Pseudomonas sp. H9
AAGCGCAAACCTTAAACCGGTGGGAGCGGGCTTGCCCCGCGATTGCGATACAACTGACACGCCGCAATCGCGGGGCAAGCCCGCTCCCACAGGTGGTGCAAGACAGTTCCCTCCGTCGGTGAAAAGCGGGCAAAAAAAAGCCCCGCCAAAGTGGCGGGGTTGAGGTACGAGCGTGGCAGCTCGAAAAGGGAGCCTGTCTCCCCCGGCAGAGGGAGACAGGGAACAGCATTACAGCAGCATGGTGCGGATGTCGGTCAGCAGGTCGCCCAGACGCTTGGTGAAGCGTGCAGCAGCTGCGCCGTTGATCACGCGGTGATCGTAGGACAGCGACAGTGGCAGCATCAGCTTCGGCTGGAAGGCTTTGCCATCCCAGACTGGCTGGATGGTGGCCTTGGAAACACCGAGGATCGCCACTTCCGGCGCGTTGACGATCGGCGTGAAGCCGGTGCCGCCAATGTGACCGAGGCTGGAGATGGTGAAGCAAGCGCCTTGCATGTCATCAGCCGAGAGCTTTTTGGTCCGGGCTTTTTCAGCCAGGGCCGCCGCTTCGCCAGCCAGTTGCAGCAGGCTCTTCTGGTCGACGTTTTTGATCACAGGTACCAGCAGGCCATCCGGGGTATCAACGGCGAAACCAACGTTGACGTACTTCTTGCGGATGATCGCTTTGCCGCTAGGGGCCAGCGAGCTGTTGAAGTCTGGCAGTTCCTTGAGCAGGTGTGCACAGGCCTTGAGCAGCAGCGGCAGTACGGTCAGCTTGACGCCAGCCTTTTCTGCAACGGCTTTCTGCGCAACGCGGAAGGCTTCCAGTTCAGTGATGTCGGCCGAGTCGAACTGGGTCACGTGAGGTACGTTCAGCCAGCTGCGATGCAGGTTGGTCGCGCCCATCTGCATCAGACGGGTCATCGGCACTTCTTCGACTTCGCCGAAGCGGCTGAAATCGACTTCCGGAATCGGCGGGATGCCTGCACCACCGGTTGCACCGGCGGCTGGAGCTTCCTTGGCCTTCTGCATCATGGCCTTGACGTAAACCTGCACGTCTTCCTTGAGGATACGACCGTGCGGGCCAGTGGCGGCAACGGCGCTCAGCTCGACGCCGAACTCACGGGCCAGCTGACGTACGGCAGGGCCGGCGTGAACTTTGGCACCGCTGACAGCGGCAGGCGCGGCAGCCGGTGCTGCTGGAGCAGCTTCAGCCTTGGCAGCTGGCGCCGGAGCAGCAGCGGCCGGAGCGGCAGCAGCAGGTGCAGCGGCGGGTGCTGGAGCTGCTGCAGGCGCAGCGCCAGCGACTTTCAGCTTGAGGATCAGGTCGCCAGTGCCGACTTCGTCGTCCAGCTTGGCCACGATGGCTTCGACCACGCCAGCGGCTGGAGACGGGATCTCCATCGAGGCTTTGTCCGATTCCAGGGTGATCAGCGACTGGTCAGCTTCGACGGTATCGCCGACTTTGACCAGCATTTCGATGATCTTGGCTTTGCCCGACGAGCCGATGTCCGGGACATGAATGTCCTGAACAGCGGCAGCAGCCGGTGCAGCAGCCGGGGCCGGAGCGGCCTCGGCAACTGGAGCAGCAGGCGCCGGTGCAGCAGCCGGTGCGGCAGCGGCAGGAGCCTCAGGCGCAGCAGCTGCGCCCTCGACTTCCAGTTCCAGCAGTTCGTCGCCTTCCTTCAGACGGTCGCCCAGCTTGACCTTCAGCGCTTTGATCACGCCGGCCTTAGGGGCCGGGATCTCCATGGAGGCCTTGTCGGACTCCAGGGTCAGCAGGCTTTGGTCAGCCTCGATGCGGTCGCCGACTTTGACGAACAGCTCAATGATTTCACCTTCACCGCTGCCGATGTCAGGTACGCGAATGAGTTCGCTCACTTAAAAATACTCCTCAGCAGTCCAGTGGGTTGCGCTTGTCCGGGTCGATGCCGAACTTGGTGATGGCATCGGCCACAACCTTAGGTTCGATCTCGCCACGGTCAGCCAGGGCTTCCAGGGCAGCCAGCACCACGAAGTGACGGTCGACTTCGAAGAAGTGACGCAGCTTCTTGCGGCTGTCGCTGCGACCGTAGCCATCGGTACCCAGGACTTTGAATTCTTTGCTCGGCACCCACTGACGGATCTGCTCGGCGAACAGTTTCATGTAGTCGGTAGAGGCAATGACCGGACCTTTGCGACCGTTCAGGCACTGCTCGACGTAAGTCTGCTGTGGCTTCTGACCAGGCTTGAGGCGGTTGCTGCGCTCTACGGCCAGGCCGTCGCGACGCAGTTCGTTGAAGCTGGTGACGCTCCAGACGTCGGCGCCGACGTTGAACTCTTCACGCAGGATCTTCGCCGCTTCACGCACTTCACGCAGGATGGTGCCGGAGCCCATCAGCTGAACGTGGTGTGCCGCTTCGCGGGTATCTTCCTCGAGCAGGTACATACCTTTGATGATGCCTTCCTCGACACCGGCCGGCATGGCTGGCTGCTGGTAAGACTCGTTCATCACGGTGATGTAGTAGAAGACGTCCTGTTGCTCTTCGGTCATCTTCTTCATGCCGTCCTGGATGATCACCGCCAGCTCGTAGCCGTAGGTTGGATCGTAGGTGCGGCAGTTCGGGATGGTACCGGCCATCATGTGGCTGTGACCGTCTTCGTGCTGCAGGCCTTCACCGTTGAGGGTGGTACGGCCGGCGGTGCCGCCGATCAGGAAGCCACGGGTACGGCTGTCGCCAGCGGCCCAGGCCAGGTCGCCGATACGCTGGAAGCCGAACATCGAGTAGAAGATGTAGAACGGCAGCATCGGCTGGTTGTGGCAGCTGTACGAAGTACCGGCAGCGATGAACGACGACATGGCGCCGGCTTCGTTGATGCCTTCTTCGAGGATCTGACCTTTCTTGTCTTCGCGGTAGAACATCACCTGGTCTTTATCGACTGGCTCGTAGAGCTGGCCGACGGACGAGTAGATGCCCAGCTGGCGGAACATGCCTTCCATACCGAAGGTACGGGCTTCGTCCGGGATGATCGGAACGATGCGCTGGCCGATTTCTTTGTCTTTGACCAGTTGCGCGAGGATCCGCACGAAGGCCATGGTGGTGGAGATTTCGCGGTCGCCCGAGCCGTCCAGGATCGCCTTCAGGGTTTCCAGTGGCGGGGTTGGCACGCTGAAGCTCTTGGCGCGGCGCTGTGGAACGAAACCACCCAGTGCGGTGCGGCGTTCGGCCAGGTAACGGGCTTCGGCGCTGCCTTCTTCTGGTTTGAAGAACGGCAGGTTTTCCAGTTGGTCGTCTTTGACCGGGATGTCGAAGCGGTCACGGAACTGACGCAGGCTCTCGACGTCGACCTTCTTGGTGTTGTGCGCGGTGTTCTTGGCTTCGCCAGCACCGGTGCCGTAACCCTTGATGGTCTTGGCCAGAATAACGGTTGGCTGGTCTTTGTGGTTGACCGCCTGGTGGTAGGCCGCATAGACCTTGTACGGGTCGTGGCCGCCACGGTTGAGCTTCCAGATTTCTTCGTCGGACAGGTCTTCGACCATGGCCTTGAGTTCTGGGGTGTTGAAGAAGTGCTCACGGACGAACGCGCCGTCTTTGGCTTTGTAGTTCTGGTACTCGCCGTCGATGACTTCGTCCATGCGACGCTGCAGGGCGCCGTTGGTGTCTTTGGCGAACAAAGGGTCCCAGAAACGGCCCCAGACCACTTTGTTGACGTTCCAGCCACCGCCACGGAACACGCCTTCGAGTTCCTGGATGATCTTGCCGTTGCCGCGAACCGGGCCGTCGAGGCGCTGCAGGTTGCAGTTGATGACGAAGATCAGGTTGTCCAGCTTCTCGCGGCCAGCCAGGGCGATTGCACCCAGGGATTCTGGCTCGTCGCACTCGCCGTCGCCCATGAAGCACCAGACTTTCTGCTTGCCAGCCGGGATGAAACCACGGGCTTCCAGGTACTTCATGAAGCGTGCCTGGTAGATCGCCTGGATCGGGCCCAGACCCATGGAAACGGTCGGGAACTGCCAGAAGTCAGGCATCAGCCATGGGTGCGGGTAGGACGACAGGCCTTTGCCATCGACTTCCTGACGGAAGTTGTTCATCTGGTCTTCGTTGATGCGGCCTTCCATGAAGGCGCGGGCGTAGACACCAGGCGAGGCGTGGCCCTGGAAGAAGATCAGGTCGCCGCCGTGTTCTTCGGTCGGGGCCTGGAAGAAATAGTTGAAGCCAATGTCATACAGAGTGGCACTGGAGGCGAAGCTCGAAATGTGGCCACCCAGATCCGAGTCTTTCAGGTTGGTGCGCATAACCATTGCCAGCGCGTTCCAACGGACCATCGAGCGAATGCGGCGTTCCATGAACAGGTCGCCAGGCATGCGTGCTTCGTGGGTGACAGGGATGGTGTTGCGGTATGGCGTGGTGATGGCATATGGCAGCTGGGAGCCACTACGGGTGGCCAGCTCGCCCATACGGGTCATCAGGTAGTGAGCGCGGTCTTCGCCTTCTTTGTCGAGAACCGACTCCAGGGCGTCCAGCCATTCCTGGGTTTCGACGGGATCGAGGTCTTGCATGGCTTGCTCCAGGGCGGAAAGGCTTCCAGAATCGGTTGCCTGAGTTTGCGACTGGCCTTTTGGGCAGACGACATGAAATTCTTGGATTACCGGAGAGTGTACCGGCGTTGTGTAGTTTTACTACAAATGAATCGCCATTTCATGCTTTTGAAGTGAAGAAGCAGTAGTAAAACTACAGAAAACTGGCTTATGGCCTCAGTTCAGGTTGTGGGGAAAAACGATACCGGTGGTTAAAAGCAAGTTAAGAAAAGGTTTGCTGCGATGGTTTCTGCCAGAGAATCATGTTTTTCAGCTATTTCTAACTTTTGTATGACAGTCCATGTGGGAGCGGGCTTGCCCCGCGATTGCATTTCGTCAGGCGTATCGCATCGCGGGGCAAGCCCGCTCCCACATGTCGCCGCTAATCTTTTCTCGCCGATCAAGGATAGACCATGAGCCTGCCTTTGCTGGTTGATCTGCCCGCCACCCTTGCACCGTTAGTCAGTCGCAACGAGCAATCGCTGCGTGCCGCAGTTGCCCAGGTGCCGGATTTATCCCTTGATAGCTGGACGGCTGAACGTTGGGCGCAGTTCGCCCGAGTGACGGCAGCTAGCGATTTTGTCCTTGAACAGGCATTACGCGATCCGGCCATGCTGCTTGAACTGGTTGCCAGCGGCGAACTCGACCGCAGTTTCGCGCCGGGCGAACTGTGCGCGCAGATTGCTGGTGCTGCTCAGGCAGCCGACAGCGAAGACGCGCTGGCGCGTAACCTGCGCCGCCAACGTAACCGCCAACAGGTACGGATCATCTGGCGCGACCTGAACCGCCAGGCCGACCTGGTGCAAACCTGCCGCGACCTCTCCGACCTGGCCGACGCCTGTATCGACCAGGCTTACCACTGGCTGTACCCACGTCACTGCCAGCAGTTCGGTACGCCGATCGGCCATCGCAGCGGCCTGGCGCAGCACATGGTGGTGCTGGGCATGGGCAAGCTGGGTGCGGTCGAGCTGAACCTGTCATCGGACATTGACCTGATTTTTGCCTTCCCTGAGGGCGGCGAGACTGAAGGCGTCAAACGTTCGCTGGATAACCAGGAGTTCTTTACCCGCCTGGGCCAGCGCCTGATCAAGGCCCTGGACCCGATTACCGTCGATGGTTTCGTGTTCCGCGTTGATATGCGCCTGCGGCCTTATGGCTCGTCGGGGGCGCTGGTGCTTAGCTTCAACGCGCTGGAGCAGTACTACCAGGACCAGGGCCGCGACTGGGAACGCTACGCGATGATCAAGGCGCGAGTGGTGGCCGGCGACCAGCAGGCCGGAGCTCAGTTGCTGAATGTGCTGCGACCGTTCGTTTACCGGCGATATCTGGACTTTTCTGCCATCGAAGCGCTGCGCACCATGAAGCAGCTGATCCAGCAAGAAGTGCGGCGCAAGGGCATGGCCGACAACATCAAGCTGGGAGCGGGCGGTATTCGGGAAGTCGAGTTTATTGCCCAGGCTTTCCAGCTGATTCACGGCGGGCGCGACCTGAGCCTGCAGCAGCGGCCCTTGCTCAAGGTGCTGTCGACCCTTGAAGGGCAGGGGTACCTGCCGCCTGCGGTGGTCACTGAACTGCGCGAAGGCTATGAATTCTTACGCTACACCGAGCATGCGATCCAGGCCATTGCCGATCGCCAGACTCAAATGCTACCGGACAGTGACCTCGACCGTGCGCGTATTGCCTTTATGCTCGGTTTTGCCGACTGGGCGAGTTTCCATGCCCAACTGATGCACTGGCGCGGGCGAATTGACTGGCACTTCCGTCAGGTCATTGCCGACCCGGACGAAGATGAGAGTGAAGAGGGCGAAGTCATCGTTGGCGGTGAATGGCTGCCGCTGTGGGAAGAAGCCCAGGATGAGGAAGCCGCCTGCCGTCAGCTGCAGAACGCCGGTTTTGCCGACCCAGGCAAGGCGCTCAGGCATCTGGCCGGGCTGCGTAACAGTGGCCAGTTGCGCGCCATGCAGCGTTTGGGGCGCGAGCGTCTGGATGCATTTATTCCCCGCTTGTTGGCGCAGGCGGTGGAGCATGCTGACCCGGATCTGGTGCTGGAGCGAGTATTGCCGTTGGTAGAAGCGGTGGCTCGGCGTTCAGCGTATCTGGTGCTGCTGACCGAAAACCCAGGGGCGCTGCGGCGCTTGTTGACCTTGTGCGCTGCCAGCCCATGGATCGCTGAGCAAATCACCCGCTTTCCGCTGCTGCTCGATGAGCTGCTCAACGAAGGCCGTTTGTTCAGCCCGCCGAAGGCGCCGGAGCTGGCCGCCGAGTTGCGTGAGCGACTGACGCGCATTCCCGAAGACGACTTGGAACAGCAGATGGAGGCGTTGCGCCATTTCAAACTGGCTCACAGCTTGCGGGTGGCTGCTTCTGAAATCGCCGGTAACTTGCCGCTGATGAAAGTCAGCGATTACCTGACCTGGCTGGCTGAAGCCATCCTCAACCAGGTGTTGGCGCTGGCCTGGCGCCAGACAGTCACGCGCCATGGCCAGCCCAAGCGCAGTGATGGTAGCCTGTGCGACCCGGGTTTCATTATTGTTGGCTACGGCAAAGTCGGTGGTATCGAGCTTGGCCACGGTTCAGACCTTGATTTGGTGTTCATCCATGATGGCGACCCGCAGGCGGAGACCGACGGTGCCAAGCCTATCGATAGCGCCCAGTTCTTCACGCGCCTGGGCCAGCGCATCATTCACCTGCTGACTACCCAGACCAACTCCGGGCAGCTGTATGACGTGGACATGCGCTTGCGTCCTTCCGGCGCCTCGGGGTTGTTGGTCAGTTCTGTGGGCGCCTTTGAGCGTTATCAGCAGAACGAGGCCTGGACCTGGGAGCATCAGGCGCTGGTGCGCGCCCGCGTGCTGGTGGGTTGCCCGCAGGTGGGCGCGGCATTTGAGGCCGTGCGTGCGCGGATTCTCGGCCAGGCTCGGGACTTGCCCAAGTTGCAGGCCGAAGTCAGCGAGATGCGCGCCAAGATGCGCGATAACCTCGGGACCAAGGTCAGCGCTGCGGGTACCGGCGCCAACGCTTTTGAGCCTGGCGTGCCCTTTGATATCAAGCAGGATGCCGGTGGTATCGTCGATATCGAATTTATGGTGCAATACGCCGCTTTGGCCTGGTCTCACGACCATCCGGAACTGCTGCGCTGGACCGACAACATCCGCATCCTTGAAGAGCTTGAACAAGCCGGGCTGATGCCCGCCAGCGATGCTGTGCTGTTGCGTGAGGTGTACAAGGCGTTCCGCTCGGCTGCACACCGCCAGGCCCTGCAGAAGCAGGCCGGGGTGATCGATGCCTCGCAGTTTGTTCAGGAGCGTCGTGAAGTGCGGCGCATCTGGGCTGAGATGGGACTGACCTGAGCGGTTGAACCAGGCGAATCAGGCGGCAGGAAGCCTGCCACGACCACACTACAGCCCGAGTGGCGTACACTGGTCGCTATATAGCCTGAATATAAAGAAGGGAGGCCAGGCTGTTCGCGGACAGGCTGCAGCCTCCCTGATCGTTTCTGGATAAAGCATGAGAATTTTGATCATTGGCCCCAGCTGGGTGGGCGACATGGTAATGGCGCAAACCCTGTTCCATTGCCTGAAGCAGCAACATCCGGCGTGTGTGATCGACGTGCTGGCCCCCGAGTGGAGCCGGCCGATCCTCGAGCGCATGCCTGAAGTGCGCCAGGCCTTGAGCTTTCCGCTCGGCCACGGCGCGCTGGAACTGGCGACCCGGCGGCGTATCGGCAAGTCCCTGGCGGGTCAGTATGACCAGGCGATTCTGCTGCCCAATTCGCTGAAGTCGGCGTTGGTGCCGTTCTTTGCCGGCATTCCCAAGCGTACCGGTTGGCGCGGCGAGCTGCGGTTCGGCCTGCTCAACGATGTGCGCAAGCTGGACAAGGCGCGCTACCCGCTGATGATCGAGCGCTTCATGGCCTTGGCCTACCCGGTAGGCACCGAGCTGCCTAAGCCTTACCCGCGCCCGAGCCTGCAAATCGAGGCTGCCAGCCGCGATGCCGCCTTGGCCAAGTTCGGCCTGAGCCTGGATCGCCCGGTGTTGGCGTTGTGTCCGGGCGCCGAATTCGGCGAGGCCAAACGCTGGCCTTCGGAGCATTACGCCAAGGTGGCCGAGGTCAAGATTCGCGAAGGCTGGCAGGTATGGCTGTTTGGCTCGAAGAATGACCACGCGGTGGGTGAGTCGATTCGTGAGCGGTTGATTCCAGGGCTGCGTGAAGAATCTTATAACCTCAGCGGTGAAACCTCGTTGGCCGAAGCTATCGATCTGCTGTCGTGCAGCGATGCAGTGGTGTCCAACGACTCCGGCCTGATGCATGTCGCCGCTGCGTTGAACCGTCCACTGGTGGCGGTCTATGGCTCAACCTCGCCGGGTTTCACGCCGCCGTTGGCCGATCAGGTCGAAGTGGTGCGCTTAGGGTTGGAGTGCAGCCCGTGTTTCGACCGTACCTGCCGTTTTGGCCATTACAACTGCCTGCGCCAACTCGAACCTGACGCTGTGGTGGCTGCCTTGCAGCGCCTCGATGGTCCGAGCCTTGTCGATGTTTTGGCTGAGGTCGACTAAGTGCGGGTATTGCTGATCAAGACCTCTTCCCTGGGCGATGTGATTCACGCGCTGCCGGCACTCACCGATGCGGCCCGGGCGATTCCAGGTATTCGCTTCGACTGGGTGGTTGAGGAAGGCTTTGCCGAGATTCCCAGCTGGCACCCGGCGGTCGACAAGGTTATCCCGGTAGCGATTCGCCGCTGGCGCAAGAACCTCTGGCAGACCTTCAAAAACGGCGAATGGCGCCAGTTCAAGCAGCGCCTGCGCGAAACCAAATATGACTTGGTGATCGACGCCCAAGGCCTGGTCAAATCGGCCTGGCTGACCCGTTACGTCAAGGCACCGGTGGCCGGGCTCGACCGGTATTCGGCCCGTGAAGGGCTGTCGAGCCGCTTCTATGACCGCCGCTTTTCAGTGCAGCGTGGGCAGCATGCGGTTGAGCGGGTGCGCCAATTGTTCGCTTTGGCCCTGGGGTATGACCTGCCAGCTGGCCTGGGTGACTACGGCCTCGACCTTAACCGCCTGCAGTTGCCGCCGGCAGCGCCGTTCGTGGTGTTTCTGCATGGCACGACCTGGGCCACCAAGCACTGGCCTGAGGCTTACTGGCGCCAGTTGGCCGAGCGTCTTGGCCAGCAAGGCCTGCAAGTGCGCCTGCCATGGGGCAACGCGGCCGAGCAGGCCCGCGCCGAGCGTATTGCCAAGGGCTTGAGCAACTGTCAGGTGCTGCCAAAATTGAACCTGGTCGGTGTCGCCCGCGTGCTGGCGGCGGCAAAAGCCTGCGTAGCAGTGGATACTGGTCTGGGCCATCTGGCGGCAGCGCTGGATGTGCCGACCCTGTCGCTGTTCGGCCCGACCAACCCAGGGCTGACCGGCGCTTATGGCAAGTCGCAGGTGCACTTGGCCAGCGACTTCGCCTGTGCACCGTGTTTGCAAAAGAAATGTACCTATAAACCGAGTGCTGAAGATCAGCGCCGGTTCGATCTCAAACGCGAGTGGCCACTGTGCTTCACTCGCCTGAATCCCGAGCGTGTGGCGAGCCAATTGCGCGCGTTGCTGCTGGCTGAGGATGTTCGTTAATGCAACTGGCTTTTGTGCTGTACAAATATTTCCCCTTCGGCGGGCTGCAACGCGATTTCATGCGAATTGCCCTGGAGTGCCAGCGCCGTGGCCACAAGATCCGTGTTTACACGTTGATCTGGGAAGGCGATGTGCCGGAAGGTTTCGAGGTGCTGGTGGCGCCGGTCAAGGCGCTGTTCAACCATCGCCGTAACGAAAAGCTCAGTGCCTGGATGGAAGCAGACCTGGCCAAGCGCCCGGTCGACCGCCTGATCGGCTTCAACAAGATGCCGGGGCTGGATGTCTACTATGCCGCCGACGGCTGCTTCGAAGACAAAGCGCAGAACCTGCGCAACTCGTTGTACCGCCGCTGGGGCCGTTACCGGCACTTCGCCGAGTACGAGAGGGCAGTGTTTGCCAAGGATGCCAAGACCGAGGTGCTGATGATCTCGGAAGTCCAGCAGCCCTTGTTCATCAAACACTACGGCACGCCGCTGGAGCGCTTCCATCTGCTGCCACCGGGGATTTCCCACGACCGTCGGGCACCGGCCAATGCCGCTGAGATCCGTGCTGAGTTTCGCCGCGAGTTTGACCTCAAGGATGACCAGTTGCTGATGGTACAGATCGGCTCCGGGTTCAAGACCAAGGGTGTCGACCGCACGCTCAAAGCCTTGGCAGCCTTGCCTTCGGCCCTGCGCAAACGCACCCGGCTGATGGTGATCGGCCAGGATGACCCCAAAGTATTTCAACTGCAAAGCACGGCACTGGGCCTGAACGATCAGGTGCAGTTTCTCAAGGGCCGCAGTGATATCCCGCGATTCCTGCTCGGTGCAGATCTGTTGATTCACCCGGCCTACAACGAAAACACCGGCACGGTGCTGCTTGAGGCGCTGGTTGCCGGGCTGCCGGTGCTGGTATCGGCAGTGTGTGGCTATGCCCATTACATTGCCGAGGCCGACAGCGGCCTGGTGCTTGATGAGCCGTTTGAACAGGAGCAGCTCAACCAGTACCTGCAACGTATGCTCGAAGACGATGCCGCCCGCGCCAGCTGGGCACGCAATGGGTTGGCTTTCGCCGACACCGCCGACCTCTACAGCATGCCTGAGCATGCCGCCGATGTGATTCTGGCCCCGGAGCGTAAATGAAACTGATATTGGCCGAGCCGTTCAAACGCCTGTGGGCCGGGCGCGATGCCTTCGACGCTGTGGAGGGCCTGCAGGGGCAGGTGTACCGCGAGCTGGAGGGCCGCCGCACGCTGCGCACCGAGGTCGAGGGGCGTGGCTACTTCGTCAAGATTCACCGTGGCATCGGTTGGGGTGAAATCTTCAAGAACCTGTTCACCGCCAAGCTGCCGGTGCTCGGCGCCGGTCAGGAATGGCAAGCGATTCAGCGCCTGCATGAAGTCGGAGTGCCGACTATGACTGCCGTGGCGTACGGTGAGCGTGGCAGCAATCCGGCGGCGCAGCATTCATTCATCGTGACTGAAGAGCTGGCACCGACCATCAGCCTGGAAGATTTCAGCATCGACTGGGTCAAGCAGCCACCACCGCCGCGCCTCAAGCGCGCGCTGATCGCTGAAGTGGCGCGCATGACCGGGATGATGCACCGCGCTGGGGTCAACCATCGTGACTGCTACATCTGTCACTTTCTGTTGCACACCGACCGGGAAGTGACGGCCGATGACTTCAAACTGTCGGTCATCGACCTGCACCGTGCGCAGACACGTGCGAGCATTTCGCGTCGCTGGCGTAACAAGGACCTGGCCGCGCTGTATTTCTCGGCGCTGGACATCGGCCTGACCCGGCGCGACAAACTGCGCTTCTTGCGCGGCTACTTCCAGCAGCCGCTGCGTCAGATCCTTGCTGAGGAAGCCGCGCTGTTGCGCTGGCTGGAAGGCAAGGCCCAGAAGCTCTACGAGCGTAAACAACGATATGGGGATGCGCTCTGATGGCGGGATGGACACTGGCGCCTGATTATCAGGCACTGGCGGCGGATTTTGGCAGTATCGAGGCAGTCTTCGCCTTGCAGGGTGAGCGGCTGACGCACGACCCCTTGAGTGAAGTGATTCGGGTCGAACGCGACGGAGTTAACTACTACGTCAAGCGTTACACCGGTGCTGGTAAAGGCTTGCGTCGCTATCTGGGACGCCCGCGTATCAAGGCCGAGTGGCAGAACCTCAAACAGTTCGCCAAATGGGACATCCCGACCGCCGACGTGGTGGCCTGGGGCCTGGAACGTAATGGCCTGGCCTTTGGCCGCGGGGCGATGATTACCCGTGAGCTGCCGCGCACCGAAGACCTTTCGGCGTTGGCTGATCGCAAAGACCCACGCTTGGCCGATCGCGGTTGGGTCGACCATATCAGCCGTCAGCTGGCCCGGCATACGCGGGTCATGCATGATCACCACTTCACTCATAACGACCTGAAGTGGCGCAACCTGTTGGTGGATGACCAAGCGCGGCTATTCTTCATCGATTGCCCGACGGGCGACTTCTGGTGGGGCTTTATGCTGCGCTACCGGATCACCAAAGACTTGGCGTGCCTGGATAAAGTGGGCAAGTATCACCTGTCGGCCACGCAACGTTTGCGCTTTTACCTGCAGTATCGCGGGCGCGAGCGCCTCAATGCTTCGGACAAGCGCCGCATTCGGCATGTCGTGACGTTTTTCGAGGGACGCGAATGACTGATTTTCTCGCCAGTGCCGACATCGCACTGCTTGAACGCCATGGACTGAACGGTTTCGACCAGCTCTGGGCGCTGCAGCTTGATGCGGTGGATGAGCCCAACACTGGCCGTGGCGGCTGGAGTAGCGTTTATCGTCTGGAACTTGAGGGCAAGGGTTACTACCTCAAACGCCAGAGCGACTACCTGACCCGCACCTTGCATCGGCCCTTCGGTGAACCGACCTTTGCCCGTGAGTTTCGTAATATCAGCCGCTATAAAAAGCTCGGTATCCCCGCGCTGCAGGCGGTTTATTACGGCGAGCGCAAGGTTGATGGCGAGCGCCGGGCGATCCTGCTGACCCGCGCCCTGGACGACTGGAGCGATCTCGATAACCTGCTGGGGCTGTGGCCGACGCTGGAGATTGGCCAGCGCCAAGGCATTCTGCGCGCTTGTGGCCTGTTGGCCCGCACCCTGCATTCGGCCGGTCAGGTGCATGGCTGCTTCTATCCCAAGCACATCTTTCTGCGTGAGCGTAGCGATAGCTGGCAGGCGCAACTGATCGATCTGGAGAAAACCCGACCGCTGCTGCTGGGCATGCGCGACCGCCTCAAAGACCTTGAGCCGTTGTTGCGCCGTGCACCGGTCTGGAGCGAGGCTGAAGTGCGTGTGATGCTGGCATCCTATCTGGACCAGCCCACCGACAGCTCGCTGGTTGATACCTGGCTGCAGCGCCTGTCGCTGCGCCGCCGTGTGAAAGAGGCTCGCTGATGCGTTTGTCCGAACTCAAGGATGCCGGGCGTCACCCGGACCTGCCCCTGAACATAACCCTGGCCGATGCTGCGGGCACGGCTGATTTGCAACTCCTCAGCTTGCTGCGGGTGCTACCCGGACAACGCTATGTCGGTGCCGGTGTCTGGCGCGGCAAGCCGGTGTTGGCCAAATTGCTGGTGGGCAGCAGTGCGCCCCGGCATTTTCAGCGTGAGCTCGAAGGAGCACGGCTGTTGGCGGCCCAAGGGCTGACCACTCCGCTGTTGCTGGCAGATGGTTTGCGCGAGGGTGAGGGCGGCTGGTTACTGTTTGAATTCCTCGAAGGTGCCCAGAGCCTGGCGGACGCCTGGGCCGCGGTTGAAGCGTTGCCGCCGCTGGCAGACGAGCAAACCCTGGTACTCGGTGAAGCATTGACGGCGGTGGCGCAGATGCACGCCAAAGGTCTGTGGCAGGAAGACCTGCACCTGGACAACCTGTTGCGTCATGGCGGTCAGCTGTACCTGATCGACGGCGCGGGTATCAAAGCCGAGACCTTGGGCAAGCCTCTGTCGCGCCCGCAGGTGTTGCAAAACCTCGGTGTACTGTTCGCGCAACTGCCCAAGCGCCTGGAGCCGTTCATTGAAGAACTGCTGGTGCATTACCTGCTGGCCAACGCAGAACATGCGTTGCCACTGGAGGCGTTGCAGAAGCAGATCGACAAGGTGCGCAGCTGGCGCTTGAAGGATTACCTGGAAAAGGCCGGGCGCGAATGCACACTCTTTAGTGTTGAGCGCGGTCTGAGCGGACTGCGCTCGGTTCGCCGGAATGAATTGGCCGTCATGCTGCCGGTGCTGGAGCAGGCCGATAGCCTGATTGACCAGGGGCACCTGTACAAGACCGGTGGCGCGGCCAGTGTCGCGCGGATCGAGGTGGATGGCCGACCGCTGGTGCTCAAACGCTACAACATCAAGAACACCGCCCATTGGTTCAAGCGCTTCTGGCGCCCAAGCCGGGCTTGGCACTCGTGGATCGAAGGGCATCGCCTGGAGTTTCTCGGCATTGCCACACCACGGCCACTGGCAGTGTTGGAGCAGCGGGTCATGGGCTTACGCAGCCGTGCCTACCTGGTGACCGAGTACGCCGACGGCCCGGACTTGATCGAATGCTTCGCGCCTTACGTCGACAGCGGCGAGGTGCCTGAAGCGCAACTTCAGGCTTTGCAGGCGTTGTTGAAGCAGTTGATCCATGAGCGCATCAGCCACGGCGACATGAAAGGCCACAACCTGTTCTGGCAGGCGGGCCAATGGTCGCTGATTGACCTGGATGCCATGTGCCAACATGCGACCCAGCTCAGCTTCGCCCCGGCCTTTGCCCGTGACCGGGCGCGGTTGCTGCGTAACTGGCCGAGTGCCAGTGCCTTGCACAAGCGCCTGGATGAATGCTTGCCCAAGCTGACTGACTAGGGTCCCTTCCTCTGTGGGAGCGGGCTTGCCCCGCGATGCGGTGTGTCTGTTATGCCGCTATCGCGGGGCAAGCCCGCTCCTACCGAAAGAGCCCGCGCAGGCTCAGCAGCGCGGGAATGCCTAGCCCCAGCCAGGCCAGGACATCCCAGCCGCCATCGCCGAGCAGCGCGGCAAACAGCCCGGCTGCCCCTAGCAGGCCGATCAGCAGTGGCCAGGCAAAGATCGTGCGGGTTGATTGCGAGCGATGGCTCATACGCTGGCCTCCTGCACCCGAGGGCGCCGATGTTTGCTCCACCACAGGTATAGGCCGCTGCCCAGCACAATGATGGTCAACACATCGAGTACGGCCCAGAGGATCTGCATCGGACGGCCACCGTAGTCACCGAAGTGCAGGGGTTGCGATAGCAACATCGCGTCCATGTACCAGGGGCGGTCACCCACAGCAGTCACCGCCAGCGTTTGCGCATCGATCAGTACCGGAGTGAGCAGGTGTGAGGTGAGGTGAGTACCGCCTTTCATGAATACCGCGTAATGGTGCTCACTGGAAAAGCGTGTGCCGGGAAACGCGATGAAGTCCGGTTCCATGCCGGGAGCGGCTTCGCCTGCAATGTCCAGGACGCGGCTGACGGGCGCCAGTTCGGTCAATGGCGGAGCATCGCGGTAGGGGGCCACCAACGCGCTCAAACTGTCATTGCGCCAGGCAGCGATTACCAGGTCTGACAGGGCGCTGATCACGCCGGTTACGCCGACCACCAACGCCCAGGTCAGGGTAACGATGCCGATCAGGTTGTGCAGGTCGAGCCAGCGCAGCCGCTGCGATTTTTCGTTGCGCACGGTGGCGAACTTCAGGCGGCGCATGAACGGGGCGTAAAGCACCACGCCGGAGATGATTGCCACCACGAACAGCAACCCCATGAACGCCAGCAGCAGCTTCCCGGGCAACCCGGCAAACATGTCTACGTGCAGGCGCAGCATGGTCATCATGAAGCCGCCGTTGGCCGACGGCATCTCGACTGCTTCGCCTGTGCGGCCATCGAGCATGAAGGTGTGAGACAAGTCAGGGTGGGTGCCAGCTGTGGCCGCCATGATTGCGATCACACCGTTGCTGTCGTCCTCATCCCAGCCGAAGTACTGCATGGCTTCGCCCGGGCGATGGGCTTGGGCTTTGAGTACCAGCTGTTGCAGGTCCAGCTTCGGCGTGTCGGCAGGCATCTCTTTCAACTCCGGAGCATCGCCCAGCAAGTGGTCGATCTCGTGGTGAAAGATCAGCGGCAAACCGGTGACTGCCAGCATCAGCAGGAACAGGGTGCAGATCAGGCTGGTCCAGGTATGGATGAAGGACCAGCGGCGTATGGTTGAGCTTTTCATTACATTTTATTTCTCAGCTTTCAGAAATACCAAAGCCGTCCACAGGGGGACGGCTTGGTTGTTACGCAGCTTATATCAGGCCGTTACCACTTGTAGGTGGCGCTGGCGACGACGCTGCGCAGGTCTCCGTAATAGCAGTAGAAGCTGTCGCAGGTGGAGATGTAATCCTTGTTGAACACGTTGGTCGCGTTGACGGCCAGCGATGCGCCTTTGAGGCTGTTGTCCAGGCGGCCCAGGTCGTAATGCACAGCGGCATCAAACACGGTGTAGGCATCAGCCTTGCCCAGCCAGGTATTGGCCTGGTCACCATAGGTATTGCCGGTGTAGCGCGCACCACCACCGATACCGAAGCCGTCGAGTACGCCGGTGTGCCAGGTGTAGTCAGCCCATACCGACGCTTGCTGGTTCGGCATCAGTTGCAGGCGGTTGCCTTTGTACTGGCCGTCCTGAACTTCGGATTTGGCCAAGGTGTAGGCGGCGATCACTTTCAGGTTTTCGGTAACGTCGGATACGGCTTCGAGCTCCAGACCACGGACTTTCACTTCACCGGTCTGGCTGGTGACGGTGATGTTGCCGACGTTGTTGGTTACTTCCACGTTTTTCTGGGTGAGGTCATAAATTGCCGCACTCAACAGCGTGTTGGAACCCGGCGGTTGGTACTTGATACCCAGTTCCCATTGCTTGCCTTCAGTAGGCTTGAAGGATTCTTCCGGATCAGCACTGGCGTTGCTGGTTGGCTGGAAGGATTCGGCATAGGACAGGTATGGCACAAAGCCCGAGTCGAACACATAGCTGATTGCAGCGTTGCCACTGAATTTTTTATCGCGTTCGGTGTTGGTGGCATCGCCTTTGTTATAGAACTTGGTGCCGGTATGTACCCAGTCTTCACGCCCACCCAGGGTCAGACGCCAGTTGTCGAGTGCCATTTGGTCCTGGATGTAGAGACCGGTTTGGCGAGTTTTCTGGTTGTAATCGAAATCGAAAGGGCCGGGTACAGTTGGGCGAACAATTGGCAGCCCGTACTCCGGGTGGTTCACATTAACGCCTGGCGCAGTACCAAATATCGACAGATAGTTGGTGTTGATGCGCTGGTGATCCAAGCCAATCAGTAAGGTGTGGTTAATGTCGCCTGTGGCGAAGTCGGCCTGGAAGTTGTTATCCACCGCGAACTGGCTGATGTCTTCATCCACGTTGGTGGTAGACCTGCCAGTGTTTCCTTGATCGTCGACCTCAAGGCCAAACTCGGGGAAATAGGCGCTGACGGTAATTGTCTGGAAAGCCAAGTCCGATTTGGTATAGCGCAGATTCTGGCGGAACTGCCAGACATCATTGATGCGATGCTCGAAGGCATAGCCCAGCGCGTAGTAAGTACGGTCATAGAACTCGTAGTTCGGGTCGCCCAGGTTCTTGTGGTGCGAGATATCGCCGAACGGCATGTCGATCTTCGTGCCCTGGATCGGGCGAAATTGGCTGGTTACGCCCGTATCGTCGCGGGTGAATTGCGACAGGAAGGTCAGTTTGGTGTCTTCGTCGATGTTCCAGGTCAGGCTTGGCGCAATGTTGTAGCGCTTGTCGTCGATATGATCGACCTGAGTGCCGCTGTCACGCAGTACACCGCTCAGGCTGTAGAGAAACTGGCCTTCATCATCGATTTTACCGGTGCTGGCAAAGTTGATCTGGCGATGATTATCACTGCCGTACTGGAGCTGAATCTCGTGACTGCTTTCAGCCTGCGGTCGACGGCTGACCATGTCCAGCAAGCCGCCGGGAGGTGTCTGGCCGTAGAGTGAGGACGCAGGGCCGCGCAGCAAGGCAAGGCGGTCCAGGTTCCAGGTTTCGGCTTTTGGGTTGGCATACACGCCGCGTGGTAGCGGAAGGCCGTCGAGGAACTGAGTAGGTTCAAATCCACGCACGCGCATCCAGTCGTAACGCGTGTCACTGCCATAACTGGCAGAAACGATTCCCGGCATATAGCGCACGGCATCATCAAGGCTGTGGACACTGCGGTCATCCATTTGCTCACGGGTAGCAATGGAAATAGAGCGAGGCGCCTCGACGAGAGCAGTATCTGTTTTCGTGCCTGCGGCGGTACGTTTGGCGAGATAACCCTCTACAGGCCCCCAGGCACTTTCAGAATCGCCAACGGCATTGATGCTGGTTTCCGGCAAGGCCATGGCGCCTTCCGGCGTTGCCACCAGGGTGTAGGTGCCCGCGCTGCTTTGCTCCAGTTGCAGACCAGTGCCGCGCAAGGCTGCCTGCAGGGCGCCGACGCCGTTGTACTGGCCGTTGACCGGTGCCGAGGTGCGACCGTTGGCCAAGCTCGGGTCCAGGCTCAGGGCAATGCCGGCCTGGCTGGCGATCTGGTTCAGGGTGCTCGACAGCGGGGCAGCGGGCAGGTTGTAGCTGCGCAGGCCCGATTGTTCGGCGGCGATCAGCGAGCTGCTCACCACCGGGGCGGACAGGGCAATGGCCATGGCCAGCAAGCTGGGGCGCAGGAAGGATTTAACAACGCGGGACATGCAGCAACTCCTCGACGAATAAGTGCTAACTAGCTTCCTTGCCGAGTGAGATGAGAAAAGTGTTAGGGCTTAGTGAAAATAATTTAGATTTTGATTGCACGGCACGCTGAAGGCGCAGCAAATCGCGGGGCAAGCCCGCTCCTACACGGTAGGAGCGGGCTTGCCCCGCGATAAATTCTTCAAGGCGTACCGGGTTTGGCCACAACCGTCACCCACCACGGGGTGTGCTGTTCGATCTGTACTGGCAGCGTCGGCAGCAATGAAGTCAGGGCCAGGTCGGTATCTTTCAGTGGGAAGCTGCCAGTAATTCGCAGGTTGGCCACCTCTGGTGCCACGCCAAGATGGCCAGTGCGGTAACGGCCCAGTTCATCGATCAGGTCTTCCAGGCGCACGTTGTCGACCACCAGCATGCCGCGAGTCCAGGCATCGGCGCCGATGCCCAGGCCAGCAATCTCGCTGAGGCGGTCATGGCTCATGAGCACTTGCTGGCCTTCACGCAGAACCTGTTCGTCGCCACTGTCTTGAGGTTTGGCCGCTACGGCTGACTGTAAGACGCTCAGGCGCGTGCCTTGATCTTCCACTTTGACCAGGAAGCGGGTGCCGAGCGCACGCATGCGTCCGTCTTCGGTGGCAACCACAAACGGACGGTCGTCCTTGTGGCCGGTCTCGATAGAGATTTCGCCTTCGTGCAATACGATCAGGCGCTCTTTTTCACCGAAGCGAATATCCACTGCCGAATGAGTATTGAGGCTGATCAGGGTGCCGTCGGTCAGGCGCAGGCTGCGCTGCTCGCCGGTGGCCGTGCGTTGGTCGGCGAGCCAGTAGCCCAGCGACTGATAGGTGCTGACCCAACTCAGCAAGCCCGCCACCAGTACCACACTGGCCAGGCCACTGCCGACTTTGCGTACGCGCTGGCGCAGGCTGGCGCGCGATTGCAACAAGGCCTGGCGCGCCGGCCCTGCGGCAGCGCTGAAACGTTGGTCAAGCATGCCCAGTTGCATCCAGGCCCGGGCGTGCTCTTCACTGGCGGCATGCCAGTGGGCGAATTCGGCGTGCTCTTCCGCGCTGCCGCTGCCTGAATCCAAGCGCAGCTGCCAGGCGATTGCGGCGTCGAGGACGCGAGCACTGACCGGTTTGGTGTTCATGTCGGCTCGCCGTACAGAGCGATGTAGCACTGGCGCATGCCTTGGGCCAGGTACTGGCGCACGCGAGAAACCGAAACACCCAGGCGTTCGGCTATTTGCGCGTGGTTCAGGCCGTCCAGACGATTGTAGAGAAACGCCGCACGGGCTTTGCTCGACAACTTGCTTAGCAGGCGGTCAATGGCCTTGAGGTCTTCGAGAATCAGGTGTTGTTCTTCCGGGGAAGGTTGTTCGGCTTCGGGGATCAGCATCAGCTCGGCCAGGTAGGCCTGCTCCAGCGCCGCGCGGCGAAAATGATCGAACAACAGACCCTTGGCAATGGCCATGAGGAAGGCTCGAGGTTCACGCGGTGCGGGCAGGTCGTCACGACCGAGCAGGCGCACGAAAGTGTCCTGGCTCAGGTCTTCGGCTCGCTCGGCGCAGGCGATATTACGCCGTAGCCAGCCAAGTAGCCAACTGCGATGGTCGCGGTAGAGCGTACCGACCAGCTCACTGTGTGGGCTTTGTGCGGACGACAAGGCGTTCCCCGAAAAAGATACGTTAACTAACGATAATTATTCGCAATTGTTACAGAGTCTTCCGGGAAAACGCAATTGACGCTCATCGGATGTCGCTAGAAGCCAAGGCTTTGTTGCCGCCTGCGCCGCGAACGCTGCAGGTGCTGGTCGAGCAGAGCCGAGCTGTCCAGGTGCTGGCGCCGGGCCTGGCTGAACAGAATCAGGGCCAGCTCGGCGGTGACCATGGCATCGGCACTGGCGTTGTGCCGTTCGATAGCTTCCAGGCCAAAACACGCGGTCCAGTCATCGAGCCCGGCTTCGCGCAGGGTGATCTGCGGGTTCAGCAGCGGCGCCAGTTCGGCCACATCGAAGAACGGGTGCTGCAAGCGATAGCCCAGGTGGTCTTTCAGCGCCCGGGCCAGCATGCGCTGGTCGAAGGGGGCATGGAAGGCCAGCACTGGGCTGTCACCGATGAAGTTCATCAGGTCGAGCAGCGCCTCGGCCGGATCACAACCCGCCGCGATGGCGCTGGGGCCCAGGCCATGGAGCAATACACTGGAGGTCAGCTTGTGGTCGCGCTGATGCAATGTGCGCTCGAACTGCTGGCTGAAGTCGATGGCGCCGTCTTCGATAACCACCGCACCAATCGACAGCACGTGGTCACGTTGAGTGTTCAGGCCGCTGGTTTCCAGGTCCAGCACCACCCAGCGCTGTGCACGCAGTGAGCTTTCACTGAGTGTGGCCGCAGATGGAAGCCGGGCGACGCGCTGGCTGATGTGGTCATCGATCTGGCGCGGACGCAGCCAGGCAAACAGGCTCACAGCTGGTACCTCAGGCTCAGGCTGCTTTGCAGGCGCTGGGCCTGACGCAGGGACTCACGCAGGATCCGCCGATCGAGGTGGTTAAGGCTGTCGGGATCGACCCGGTTGGAGTACGGCAAATTCTGCCGGCTCTGCAACTGGTGTTGCTGCATGCGGGTTTGCTGGATGAAGTGATAGGCCTCCTCGTAGGCGGCGCCATCAAGTGGGTCGATCACTTCGCGAGTAACCAGTTCACGCAGGCGTTCCAAGGTGTTGTTGGCGCTGATGCCGTTGGCCAGGGCCAACAGGCGGGCGCCGTCGACGAACGGAGTCAGGCCTTGCACCTTGAGGTCCAGGGTAGCTGCCTTGTCACTGCCCTGGCGGGTCAATACGAATTCACGGAAACGCCCTACCGGTGGTCGCTGGCGCAAAGCGTTATCGGCCATCATGCGTTGGAACAGGCGGTTATCCGCAACTTGCTCAAGAATGCTCTGGCGCAGCTGTTCACAGGCCTTATCGTCGCCCCAGACCACGCGCAGGTCGAAGTAGATGCTCGACGCCAGCAGGTTCTCCGGGGTGGCCTCGCGAATGAATGCGGCAAAGCGTCGGGCCCATTCGGCGCGCGACAGACACAGCTCAGGGTTGCCGGCCATGATATTGCCCTTGCACAGGGTAAAGCCGCATTGCGCCAGGCTCTGGTTGATGTGCTGGGCGAGTGGTAGCAGACGTCCGCGGATTTCGGCGGCGTGGGCAGCATCGCGGGCTTCAAACAGAATGCCGTTGTCTTGATCGGTGTGCAGGGTTTGTTCGCGGCGGCCTTCACTGCCAAAACACAGCCAGCTGAACGGTACGCCTGGGTCGCCTTTCTCTTGAATCGCCAGCTCGATCACCCGGCACACGGTGTGGTCGTTGAGCAGGGTGATGATCTGGGTGATCTGCGTCGAGGAGGCACCATGGGCGAGCATGCGCTCGACCAACTGACTGATCTCGCCACGCAAGGACACCAAGTGCTCGATTCGTGTGGCATGGCGAATGGTTCGCGCCAGGTGCACCAGGTCGACCCGTTGCAGGGAGAACAAGTCACGTTCGGAAACGACACCGCACAGGCGCTTGTCTTCGACCAGGCAGACGTGGGCAATGTGCCGTTCGGTCATGGCAATGGCCGCATCAAAGGCACTGGCCTGCGGGCTCAGGTAGAACGGGTTGACGGTCATGTGGGCGCCGATCGGCTGGACGAAGTCGGCGCTGGCGTCGGCCACCACCTGGCGCAAGTCGCGCAGGGTGAAGATACCAATCGGAAAGCGCTGCGCATCGACAATGACGATACTGCCGACCTGCTGCTCGTGCATCAAGGCCACGGCTTCGCGTAGGGGTGTGTGCTGATCGCAGACCACCGGATGACGCATGGCCAGTTCGCCTAGGCGAGTATTGAGCGAGTATTGGGTGCCGAGAGTCTCCACGGCACGCCGCTGGACCTGCTGATTGACCTGGTCGAGCAGGCTGCTGACACCGCGCAGGGCGAAATCGCGGAACACTTCAGACAGGGCAAACAGGCGAATGAACGCCGCTTTGTTCAGTTGCAGGCAGAAGGTGTCTTCGCCGGCCAGATGCTCGGTGCGGGTCGCACGTTCGCCGAGCAGGGCGGCCAGGGGAAAGCATTCGCCAGTGGTGATTTCGAAGGTGGTTTCCGTACCTGCGCGGGTCACATGCTGGCGTTCACCAACTACACGACCCTGCTTGACGATGTAAAAGTGCTCGACCGGGCCGTCGCTGGGTTTGATGATGCTGTCATTGGCAGCATAGAAACGCAGTTGGCACTGTTCGACGAGAAACGCCAGGTGGGCGTTCTCCATCTGATTGAAGGGTGGAAAGCGTTGCAGAAACTGCAGGGTTCCCTGGATGTTCTGCAGCACTGCAGTTTTTCCAGCCTGGGTGAAGGCGTCCATTTTGCTCATGAGCATTACCGCGTATTTATGTCGAGCTGTGTACATCGACCTTGTTGTTTTCAGTGCTCATGGTCGGTCGCAGGGTGCGTAGTGCCCATTGGACGTAAGTCTAAATGGTGCGGCGGGGCAGATGAGAAACACGACCTGTGTCAAATTGCCGACGAGAGGTGGGTTGCAAGGCGATCAAAAGCAGTCTGAACTTGATTTGAGGGACATTTTTCCGGTCATTGATGATGAGACAGCCATGCCCGACCCAGACGACCTACTGAGTGACGCCGAACGTGAAGCGCTGGCAACGGTTACAGCGCCGCGTGCTGCGCCACAGAAGGTATTGGTCGTTGATGACAACCAGAGCGCGCGTGATGCACTTGTCAGCTACCTGAAGACCAAGGGCATAAAATGCCTGGTCGCGCAGAATGCCGAGCAAGCGCTAAGGTGCCTGGAAGACGAGCGTGATATCGGTCTGTTGATCACTGACCTGCGAATGAAACCCTTGGATGGTCTGGAACTGATTCGGCAAATCCGCGAGTCGGACAAAGCGGCGTTGCCGATCATTATCGTGTCCGGGGATGCCGATGTGCCGGATGCCATTGCGGCGATGCACTTGAGTGTCGTCGACTTCTTGCTCAAGCCGGTCGATACGGACAAGTTAATGGGTTTGGTACGTAAAGAGTTGGGGATTGTTTGAAAAGATCGCGGGGCAAGCCCGCTCCCACAGAATGAACTCTGTGGGAGCGGGCTTGCCCCGCGATGGGTTAGTTACAGACCGTTTTTGGCCTTGAACTCACGACGACGACGGTGCAGCACTGGCTCGGTGTAGCCGTTTGGCTGCTTGGTGCCTTCAACCACCAGTTCGATTGCCGCCTGGAAGGCGATGTTGTTATCGAAGTCGGGTGCCAGCGGGCGGTACAGCGGGTCGTTGGCGTTTTGCTTGTCGACCACTGGAGCCATGCGCTTGAGGCTTTCCACTACTTGAGCCTCGGTGACGATACCGTGGCGCAGCCAGTTGGCCAGCAGTTGCGCGGAGATACGCAGGGTGGCGCGGTCTTCCATCAGGCCGACATCGTTGATGTCTGGCACTTTCGAGCAACCGACGCCCTGGTCGATCCAGCGTACAACGTAGCCAAGGATGCCCTGGGCGTTGTTGTCCAGTTCGTTGCGGATTTCTTCTTCCGACAAGTTGGTGTTTTCCGCCAACGGGATGGTCAGGATGTCATCCACCGATGCTGGTGTACGCTTGGCCAGTTCTGCCTGACGAGCGAACACGTCGACTTTGTGGTAGTGCAGCGCATGCAGCGCAGCAGCAGTCGGCGACGGTACCCAGGCGGTGTTGGCGCCGGCCAGCGGGTGAGCGATCTTTTGTTCGAGCATGTCGGCCATCAGGTCCGGCATGGCCCACATGCCTTTACCGATTTGGGCGCGGCCTTGCAGGCCGGTAGCCAGGCCGATATCGACGTTGGAGTTCTCGTAGGCGCCGATCCACTTCTGGGTTTTCATCGCGCCTTTGCGTACAACAGCGCCGGCTTCCATGGACGTGTGAATTTCGTCGCCGGTACGGTCGAGGAAGCCGGTGTTGATGAACACCACGCGCTCGCTGGCAGCCTGGATACAGGCCTTGAGGTTGACCGTGGTGCGGCGCTCCTCGTCCATGATGCCAACCTTCAGCGTATTACGCTTCATGCCCAGCACGTCTTCGATGCGACCGAACAACTCGTTGGTGAACGCCGCTTCTTCAGGGCCGTGCATCTTCGGTTTAACGATGTACACAGAACCGGTACGGCTGTTCTTGCGGCTGGTATTGCCGTTGAGGTTGTGGATCGCGGCAAGGTTGGTCACCAGGCCGTCGAGAATGCCTTCAGGTACTTCGTTGCCGTCTTTGTCGAGGATGGCGTCGATGGTCATCAGGTGACCGACGTTACGCACGAACAGCAGCGAACGACCGTGCAGGGTGACAGTGCCACCGTTCGGCGCGGTGTATTCGCGGTCCGGGTTCATGGTCCGGGTGAAGGTCTGGCCGCCTTTGCTGACGCTTTCTGCCAGGTCGCCCTTCATCAGGCCTAGCCAGTTGCGGTAAACCACAACTTTGTCGTCGGCATCAACCGCAGCAACCGAGTCTTCGCAGTCCATGATGGTGGTCAGGGCGGCTTCCATCAGCACGTCCTTGAGCCCGGCAGCGTCGGTTTGGCCGACCGGGGTGCTGGCGTCGATCTGGATTTCGAAATGCAGGCCGTTGTGCTTGAGCAGAATGGCGGTCGGAGCTGCGGCGTCGCCGTGGTAGCCAATCAGCTGTGCGTCATCGCGCAGGCCGCTGTTGCTGCCACCCTTGAGTGCAACAACCAGCTTGCCACCTTCGATGCGGTAAGCGGTGGAATCAACGTGAGAGCCGGCAGCCAGTGGCGCGGACTCATCGAGGAAGGCGCGAGCGAAGGCGATGACCTTGTCGCCGCGAACCTTGTTGTAGCCTTTGCCTTTTTCTGCTCCACCGGCTTCGCTGATGGCATCGGTGCCGTACAGGGCATCGTACAGCGAGCCCCAGCGGGCGTTGGAAGCGTTCAGGGCGAAGCGCGCATTCATTACTGGTACGACCAGTTGCGGGCCGGCCATACGGGCGATTTCGTCATCGACGTTCTGGGTCGAGGCCTGGAAATCTGCGACTTCTGGCAGCAGATAACCAATTTCCTGGAGGAAGGCTTTGTAAGCCACTGCATCGTGAGCCTGGCCTTTACGCGCTTGGTGCCAGGCATCGATCTGTGCCTGCAGTGCGTCACGTTTGGCCAGCAGTGCTTTGTTCTTTGGAGCGAGGTCGTTGATGATCTTTTCTGCCCCCACCCAGAATTGCTCGGCGTTGACGCCGGTTCCGGGAATGGCTTCGTTGTTCACGAAGTCGAACAGGACTTTGGCGACCTGAAGGCCACCGACTTGAACGTGTTCAGTCATTGCTTGCCTCACTCTGCTCAGCTATTGCTCTTCTATTTAAGCCTTACGCGCTTCTCTAAACACGGCACCAGAACATGCCCGATGGGCGGCTGGGTGCGGCCAGCCAGACAGGCTGGCGAGCGGTTGCGTATTTTCACAGGCGCCTTGGCAGACATCGATTTGACGTTTTGTAGTCCGCGCTGCGGCATACTACATGATGCGCTGCGGATGTGAAAATCAGACTAAATACGTCGTTCTGCGACCAATTGGTCGCATAAGGTCACGCTGGGAGACAGTATGTTCTCAAAAAAGTGGCAGATTGTTCCAGATAAATCTTGAAACAGTACACGATTGGTCGACGAAAGCTGCTGCGGCAGGTTGCCGCGCCTTGCCTATACTTTCTGCGCACCCCTTGAATTCAGGGGCTGAACCTTTAAAAGCAGAGGGTTACCGCGTGGATCATCTCGTACTGACAGTGATCGCCCCCGACAAGGCCGGCCAGGTCGAACGTATCGCTCAATGCATTGCCGAGCACAACGGTAACTGGTTGGAAAGCCGTATGTCGCGCATGGCCGGGCAGTTTGCCGGGATCCTCAAGGTAGCGGTGCCGGCTGAGTCCTACGACGAGCTGGTTGAAGCCCTGCAAGCGTTAGGCAAACATGACATTCGTGTGCTGATTGCCGAAAGCGGCATCGAGCCTTCTTGCACCTGGAAGCCGATTGCCATGGAGCTGGTGGGCAATGACCGTCCGGGTATCGTGCGTGACATCACCCGTTTGTTGGCCGAGCTGGGCATTAATGTCGAACGGCTGGCTACAGATGTGCGCCCGGCGCCGATGAGCAGTGAGCCACTGTTCCACGCTGATGCTTTGTTGGCGATGCCTTTGACGCTGTCGCTCGATGTGCTGCAGAGCAAACTGGAAGCCTTGGCGGATGACTTGATGGTGGAATTGAAGCTGCGACCTGAGGAATAAAGAGTTATCCCGGTTTGTCGGGGACCGGCCTGTGGATAAGCTGGGGGAAGCCTTCGCCAGCCCAGGCAGGCTGTGGCTTTGCCGTAGTTGAGCAAAAAACCACCAATAATCAGTGGCTTGTGCACAAAGCACGGGGATGAGGGTGTGGATAACCTTGGGAGAGGTTGCTGTAGGCCACGGATTACGTGGCCTACAGAGCTTTGTGCGTTTTTTGATCAGCTACGCTTGCGCAAGCTCAGCCAGGCATCGACGCTGTAGAGGGCAAGGCCTGCCCAAATGAACATGAAAGCAACCAGCGTGCTGCTCGACAGGTGTTCACCAAACAGCAGCACTGCTTGCAGCAGTACCAGCGTTGGTGCCAGGTACTGCAGAAAGCCTAGTGTGGTGTAGGGTAGGTGGCGCGCCGCCGCGTTGAAACATACCAGAGGGATCAGAGTGACTGGGCCTGCGGCCATCAGCCAGAGTGCTTCGCTGCTGGTGTAGAAACTGGGGTTGGCGCTGGTTGCCGTGGGGTTAAGCAGCAGCCAGCCAAGGGCCAACGGCACCAGCATCCAGGTTTCCACTACCAACCCTGGCAAGGCGGCGACGGGGGCTTTTTTGCGGATCAGGCCGTAGAAGCCAAAGCTCAGGGCCAGGAACAACGAAACCCAGGGCAGGCTGCCAACCTGCCAGACCTGCTGGGCCACACCGAGGGCGGCCAGGCCGACGGCAACCCACTGCAGGCGGCGCAGGCGCTCACCTAACAGCAGCATGCCCAGCAGCACGTTGACCAGCGGGTTGATGTAGTAGCCCAGGCTGGCTTCGAGCATGCGGTCGTTGTTTACCGACCACACATAGATCAGCCAGTTGCCCGCGATCAACGAGCCGCTGAGGGCCAGGATCGCCAGGCGCTTGGGGTTCTCGCGCAATTCGCGCCACCAGCCGGGATGCTTCCAGACCAGCAGCAGCAGCGAACCGAACAGGGCCGACCAGAGCACGCGATGGACGATGATTTCGACTGCTGGGATGCTTTGCAGCGCTTTGAAGTAGAGCGGGAACAAACCCCAGATGATGTAGGCACTCAGGCCCAGGATGTAACCGCGGCGCGGGTTGGCAGCGTGCATGCAATTTCCTTGCTTAGGTAGCTATCTAAAAGCCCCGCTATTGTAGACAGACTTGCCCGCGCTTCAGAACAATTTCAGTGGCTCTTCATCCAGTGCGGCCATCTGTTCGCGCAAGGCGAGAATCTGGTCGCCCCAATAACGTTCCTGCCCGAACCAGGGGAAGCTGCGCGGAAATGCCGGATCGTCCCAACGACGCGCTAGCCAGGCGCTGTAGTGCAGCAAGCGCAAGGCACGCAGCGGTTCGATCAGCGCCAGCTCACGCGGGTCGAAATCGTGGAATTCATTGTAGCCGTCCATCAGTTCGGCCAATTGACCCAGACGCTCCTGGCGGCTACCAGCGAGCATCATCCACAGGTCTTGAACTGCGGGGCCCATGCGGCAGTCGTCAAGATCGACAATGTGGAAAACCTCATCGCGGCACATCATGTTGCCGGGGTGGCAGTCACCGTGCAGGCGAATGACGTGGTGCGGGGTGTTGGCATAGATGGCTTCAACGCGCTTGAGCAGGTCGCGCGCAACCGATTCGAAGGCGGGCAGCAGGCTTTGCGGAACGAAATTGCCTTCAAGCAGCGTGTTGAGTGAGGCGTGGCCGAAGTTATCCACCGCCAGCGCTTCACGGTGCTCGAACGGGCGGGTAGCGCCGACCGAATGCAAACGACCGAGCAACTGGCCGAGGCGATAGAGTTGGTCCAGATTACCGGGCTCTGGCGCGCGGCCCCCGCGGCGAGGGAACAGGGTGAAGCGAAAACCGCTGTGTTCGAACAGCGTTGAGCCGTTGTGGATAAGTGGTGCCACTACCGGAACTTCGCATTCGGCCAGTTCGGCGGTGAAGGCATGCTCTTCAAGAATGGCCGCATTGCTCCAGCGGTCCGGGCGATAGAACTTGGCGATCAGCGGTTCATCGCCTTCGATGCCGACCTGGTAGACACGGTTCTCGTAGCTGTTGAGTGCCAGAACGCGGGCATCGCTGAGAAAGCCGATACTCTCCACCGCATCAAGGACCAGATCGGGGGTGAGTGTGTCGAAGGGGTGTGACATGACGGCTCCTGCTGTGCGGTTCCCTGCATGGTATCGCACATCCTGGTAGGAGCGGGCTTGCCCCGCGATTGTAGTGTGTCAGGCACATCGTAATCACGGGGCAAGCCCGCTCCCACAAAGTCATCACCGGCTATCAGGCGCCAACGATACCGCCGTCTTCGCGGACAATCGCCATCACGCAAGAGCGTGGCTTGCCGTTGGGCAGGTGCTCCGGGAAGGTCGAGCCGCCGGTTTCGCCCGGATGCTGAATCCCCACGAACAGGGTGCGCTGGTCAGGTGCAAAGGCAATACCCGTCACCTCGCATCCCACCGGGCCCACCATGAAACGGCGGATTTCGCCGCTGACCGGGTCGGCACAGAGCATCTGGTTGTTGCCCATGCCAGCAAAGTCACCGGTGTTGCTGTAGTCACCATCGGTGAGGATCCACAGACGGCCAGCGTCATCGAAGCCCAGGCCATCTGGGCTGTTGAACATGTTCTGCGGGGTAATGTTGCTTGAGCCGCCCTTGGCATCACCGGGGTGAACCGCAGGGTTGCCAGCAACCACGAACAGGTCCCAGTCGAAGGTCATTGCACCGTGATCATCTTGTGTTTCGCGCCAGCGCAGAATTTGCCCGTAGAGGTTCTTTTCGCGTGGGTTGGGGCCACCGGCTGGTTGGCCTTCTTCCCCGCGTTTGACGTTGTTGGTCAGGGTGCAATACACCTGGCCGTCTTTGGGGCTGACCACGATCCACTCCGGCCGGTCCATGCGCGTGGCCTTGAGCAGGCTGGCGGCCAGGCGTGCATGGATCAGCACCTGAGCCTGACTGGCGAAACCGTTGGCGGCAATCAGGCCATTCTTGCCGTGAGTCAGTTCAAGCCACTGGCCTTTGCCGCGAGGGTGGTTGGCATTCTGGTCGCCGTCGTCGAAACGGGCGACATATAGGGTGCCGTGATCGAGCAGGCTGCGGTTGGCACTGGGGTTCTTGTGGTCGATACGGTCACGGCTGATGAATTTGTAGATGAATTCACCGCGCTCATCGTCGCCCATGTAGACCACGGCGCGGCCGTCACGGGTTTCGCTCAGGGCGGCGTTTTCATGTTTGAAGCGGCCCAGGGCGGTGCGTTTGACTGGGGTTGAATCCGGGTTGAACGGATCGATTTCGACCACCCAGCCGTGACGGTTCAGTTCATTGGGGTTCTTGGCCAGGTCAAAGCGCGGGTCGTGCGGATGCCAGCCTACTTCTTTGCCCGTCACCGACGCGCCGTAGCGTTTTTGCCCGGCATCAAACACCTGAGCCGGATCGCTGCTGCCGAAACAGTCGGTGAAGTTTTCTTCGCAGGTCAGATAGGTGCCCCAAGGGGTCTTGCCGTTGGCGCAGTTCTGGAACGTACCGAGCACTTTGCGACCGCTGTTGTCTGCGGCGGTTTTCAGCCAGGCATCGCCGGCTGCCGGGCCGCTGACGCGAATCGGCGAGTTGCCATGAATGCGTCGGTTGTAGGGCGAGCCCTGTACGAACTGCCATTGGCCATTGTTGCGCCGCACCTCGATCACCGATACGCCTTCGGCGGCCTGTGCCTTGTGCACCTCTTCGGCGGAGTTTGGTTGCCCGCCATGGGCAAACAGGTAGCGGTAGTTGGTGTACTCGTTGTTGATCGCCATCAGCGCCCGATTTTCATCATCGGGGAAGGGAAACAGGCTCATGCCGTCATTGTTGTCACCAAATTGCAGTTCCTGAGCCTTGGCACTGCCGTTGCCGCTGACGTCGAAGGCCGGCGAATCGGCGTGCAATGGCTGCCCCCAACTGATCAGCACCGAAGCTTTGTAGCCCGGCGGTAGGCTGATGCTGTCAGCCGTTGCACTTGGAATGCTGGCAAAGCCGAGCAAGTTGCTGTTGGCAGCGCTGACGCTGGCGGCCATGACGCTGCGGCTGAGCAAGTTGCCACCGAGAAACAGCGCAGCGCCGCACAAGGCGCCGGCGCCTATAAAGCGACGACGGCTCAGGTTGACCAGTTGTTCGAGGTCGGTGGATTGGTGTTCTTCTAATAGGTTCATGACAGGCTTCCTGCGGGTTTGGCAGTCACCTTAGTCAGCACGTATGACGGTTTTGTGTCTGTTTTTATAAGGGCGTTCCGATAAGAACGTAGGACGGCTGGAACTGAACACGAATCTCGCTGCCTGCCGTCACGGTATGGCTGTTGAGCCAGCTGGGCTCTGCGAAGGCGCAAAGAGTCTGCCCATTGCTCAATGTCAGGCGAACTTCGGTGGGCCCCAAGGGTTCATCCAGCAGCTGTTCGACCTTGGCTTGCAAGCAGTTGTAGCCTTCCTGCGGGCTGTCCTGTGGCCCGAGCAGGGTCAACCAGCCGGCTTTGATCAAGGCCACCACGGCCGTGTCGGGCATCAGTTCCAGGCGCTGGGTGCTGTCGCGGGTGATCAGCGCGTCGATGCTCAAGTCACCGGCCAGTGCCAGGCTGATGCGGTCGTAATGCCCTTCGGCGTGAATGGTACTGACCCTTCCGTGCAACTGATTACGTGCACTGGTGCGTAGCATCAGGCGGCCCAACAGGTCGAGGTCGCTGGCATCTTCGGCAGCTTCCAGAATCTGCGCCTGCAGTGCTTGCAGGCGCTGATACAGGCGTAACACACGCTGACCTTCCTGCGACAGCTTGGCACCGCCGCCACCGCGGCCACCCACGCTGCGCTCCACCAAGGGGCTGGAGGCCAGATTGTTGAGTTCGTCGATGGCATCCCAGGCCGCTTTGTAACTCATGCCAGCGCTCTTGGCGGCACGGGTGATTGAGCCTTGTTCGGCGATGTGCTGCAGCAAGGCAATGCGCTGCGGGCGGCGAACGATATGTTGGGTGAGCAGGGCTGGCAAGGACATGTGCGGGCACGGGCTGTGGGCGGTATCAGCCACGAAAGTGCCCGCAGCCTTGCGGCAAGTCAAGCGCTGCCGGGCTTGGCCGTACGTGCCAGGCAATAGATATCGACCCGCCGGGCCCCGGCGTTGAGCAGCAGGTTGGCCAGCGCTTGTGCGGTGGCGCCGGTAGTCATTACGTCATCGATGAGCGCTACGTGACGGCCTTCGATGAGTTCGGGATTTTCCACGGCAAAGGCCTGGCGCAAGTTACGTTGGCGTTTCCGGGCGCTGAGGCCTTGTTGTGCCGGGGTGTCGATCACACGCTTGAGTGCTCGTTCGGTGTAGGGGATGTCGGTGTGCCCAGTCAGCCAGCGAGCCAGCATCGCGGCTTGGTTATAGCCGCGTTGACGCAAGCGGCGACGGCTCAGGGGCACTGGCAGGAGTAATGCCGGGCGGGGCAGCCCTTCGTTGAAACGGTGAGCCAACCACCGTCCAAGCAGTTGTGCCAGCAAATTTCCCAATGGCCACTGGCTGTTGTATTTGAACCGGCTGATCAGTGCATCGAGCGGGAATCCGTAGTACCAGGGGGCCTCTACCCGGTAGAAGGCCGGTGGTCGACGGCTGCATTGGCCGCACGTCATGCCGTGCATTGGCAAAGGCAAGGCGCAGACCTGACAGCCATCTTGTAGCCAGGGCAATTCGGCCTCGCAGGCAACGCAGAGCGGGTAATGCTGTTCGGCGGGTTCATCGCAAAGCAAACAGCTTTGGTTGTTATTTAACCACTTGTAAACCATGATTTTGAGAGGTGGTTGACAGCGCATCGAGCTTCCTTAACTATGCGAGCTATCCGTGATGCGCTGGCGGGCAGTCCTGCCCCGGCGCCAGACAAAGCCTAAAACAAGGAACCGCCGATGAGCGCCAGCACAACTGCAACAACACGTCACGACTGGTCCCTGGCCGAGGTCAAGGCGCTGTTCCAACAGCCGTTCAATGACTTGCTGTTCCAAGCGCAGACCGTGCACCGTGCGCACTTCGACGCCAACCGCGTGCAGGTCTCGACCCTGCTGTCGATCAAAACCGGCGCCTGTCCGGAAGATTGCAAATATTGTCCGCAGTCCGGCCACTACAACACCGGCCTGGAAAAACAAAAGCTGATGGAAGTGCAAAAGGTCCTGGAAGAAGCGGCCCGCGCCAAAGCTATCGGCTCCACTCGCTTCTGCATGGGCGCGGCCTGGAAGCACCCGTCGGCCAAAGACATGCCGTACGTGCTGCAGATGGTCAAAGGGGTCAAGGCCATGGGGCTGGAAACCTGCATGACCCTGGGCAAACTCGACCAGGAGCAGACTCAGGCGTTGGCCGCAGCCGGCCTGGACTACTACAACCACAACCTCGACACCTCGCCGGAGTTCTACGGCAGCATCATCACCACCCGTACCTACAGTGAGCGTTTGCAGACCCTGGCTTACGTGCGTGATGCCGGCATGAAAATTTGCTCGGGCGGGATCCTGGGCATGGGCGAGTCACTGGACGACCGCGCGGGCCTGTTGATTCAACTGGCCAACCTGCCAGAGCACCCGGAGTCGGTGCCGATCAACATGCTGGTGAAAGTGGCCGGTACTCCGCTGGAAAATGCCGAAGAGGTCGACCCGTTCGACTTTATCCGCATGCTCGCCGTGGCGCGGATTCTGATGCCCAAATCCCACGTACGCTTGTCGGCTGGCCGCGAGGCAATGAACGAGCAGATGCAGGCCCTGGCGTTTTTCGCTGGTGCCAACTCGATTTTCTACGGCGAAAAACTGCTCACTACCGCCAACCCGCAAGCCGACAAAGACATGCAACTGTTCGCCCGCCTCGGCATTCAGCCTGAAGCTCGCGAAGAGCATGCCGATGAGGTACACCAGGCGGCCATCGAGCAGGCCCTGATCGAGCAGAAGAGCAGCGAACTGTTCTACAACGCCGCCTCGGCCTGAGGCGGTCATGGCGTTCGATCTTCGTGCGCGGCTGGAACAACGCCGCGCCGCTGACCTGTATCGGCAGCGTCCTTTACTGCAAAGCCCGCAAGGCCCTGAAGTGGTGGTCGATGGCCAACCGTTGCTGGCTTTTTGCAGCAACGACTACCTGGGCCTGGCCAATCACCCTGAAGTGATTGCTGCCTGGCGAGCGGGCGCCGAGCGGTGGGGCGTTGGTGGTGGTGCGTCGCACTTGGTCATTGGCCACAGCACACCGCATCATGAAGTGGAAGAGGCGTTGGCCGAACTCACCGGCCGTCCGCGCGCGCTGCTGTTTACCACCGGCTACATGGCCAATCTGGGCGCACTGACAGCGCTGGTGGGGCAGGGCGATACGGTGCTGCAAGACCGCCTCAATCACGCCTCGCTGCTGGATGCCGGGTTGCTCAGTGGCGCGCGCTTCAACCGTTACCTGCACAACGATGCCGCCAGCCTGGCCAGCCGCCTGGACAAAGCGGTGGGCAATACCCTGGTGGTCACTGACGGGGTGTTCAGCATGGATGGCGACATTGCCGACCTGCCTGCCCTGGTCGCAACTGCCAAGGCCCGCGATGCCTGGTTGATGGTGGATGACGCCCACGGTCTGGGGACGTTAGGCCGCAACGGCGGCGGAATTGTCGAGCATTTCGGTTTGAGCCATGAACAAGTGCCAGTACTGATTGGCACGCTTGGCAAGGCGTGCGGTACGGCAGGGGCGTTTGTCGCGGGTAGCGAAGAGCTGATCGAATGCCTGATTCAGTTCGCCCGTCCTTATATTTACACCACCAGCCAGCCACCTGCGTTGGCCTGTGCCACGTTGCGCAGCTTGCAATTACTGCGCAGTGAGCACTGGCGGCGGGAACATCTGGCAGCGTTGATCCAACAATTTCGCAGCGGTGCCGAGCAGATCGGGTTGCAGTTGATGGATAGCTTTACCCCGATTCAGCCGATTCTGATCGGTGACAGTGCGCGGGCCTTGCGCCTGTCGCAGATGTTGCGTGAACGCGGCTTGCTGGTGACCGCGATTCGCCCGCCGACGGTGCCGGTCGGCAGCGCGCGCCTGCGGGTGACGTTGAGCGCGGCCCACAGCGCGGCGCAGGTGCAGCTATTGTTGGATGCGTTAGCCGACTGTTATCCGCTGCTGGAGCCTGCTGATGCGTAATCGACTGGTACTACTGCCGGGCTGGGGCCTCGGACGTTCTGCGCTGCAACCGCTGGTGGCCGCGTTGCGCGCCATTGATCCCGGTTTACAGGTCGAGATTCACGACTTGCCCAACCTGGTGTCGAGTGAACCGAAAGACTGGCTCGACAAACTCGATGGGCAATTGCCGCGTAATGCCTGGTTAGGCGGTTGGTCGCTGGGCGGCATGCTGGCTGCCGAGCTGGCGGCGCGTCGGGGTGATGACTGCTGTGGTTTGGTCACGCTGGGCAGCAATCTCAGCTTCATCAATCGACCCGACTGGCCGCACGGTATGGCTGTCGATACCTTCCAGACCTTTCTCGAAGGCTGCCGCTATCACACTCAAGTGACCTTGAAACGCTTCATTTCATTGTGCAGCCAAGGCGCTGAAGAACCTCGCAGCCTGGCCCGTTTGCTCGGTGCCAGCTTGCCGGAGCCTGCGCCTGAGCAACTGGTGGCCGGGCTGGAGGTTTTGGGCAAGCTCGACACCCGGGCTGCGCTGCAGGCCTATGGCGGCCCGCAACTGCATTTGTTCGCTGGCCGTGATGGCTTGGTACCGGCCGAGGTCGCCGGAGTGTTGCTTGAAGAACTGCCTGACGTGGAAGTTGGGCTGCTTGAAGACGCAGCTCATGGTTTTGTAATGGAAACCCCCCATGAGTTGGCGGCTGCCATAAAGGCCTTTGTACATGAGAGCGGCGATGACTGATCTTTCTCTACCGGGCCTGCCCGGTGCCTTGCCCGACAAGCGTCAGGTCGCCGCGTCGTTCTCGCGTGCAGCCGCCAGTTACGACAGCGTGGCCGAGCTGCAGCGCGCGGTGGGGCACGCATTGCTTGAGCAACTGCCCAGCGATGTCGAGCCACAGCACTGGCTGGACCTGGGCAGTGGCACCGGCTATTTCAGCCGTGCGTTGCGCAGCCGTTTTCCACAGGCCGCAGGCGTTGCCGTGGATATCGCCGAAGGCATGCTCCAGCATGCCCGTGGGCAAGAAGGCGCACACTATTATGTGGCCGGTGATGCCGAGCGTTTGCCGCTGCAAGATGCCAGCGTCGATCTGATTTTCACCAGCCTGGCGGTGCAGTGGTGCGGCGATTTCCGCGCCGTGCTCGATGAAGCATTCAGGGTTTTGCAGCCCGGTGGTGCGCTGGCATTTGCCAGCCTGTGCGCAGGCACCTTGCATGAGCTGCGCGAAAGTTGGCAGGCGGTCGACGGCCTGGTGCATGTCAATCGCTTCCGGCCATTGCAGGACTATCAGCGCTTGTGTGAGCAGAGTGCATTGCGAGTGTTAACCCTGCAGGTTCGCCCCCACGTGTTGCATTACCCCGATGTGCGCAGCCTGACCCATGAACTCAAAGCCCTCGGCGCGCACAACCTTAACCCGGGACGCCCAGCTGGGCTGACCGGGCGGGCGCGCATGCAAGGGTTGTTGCAGGCGTACGAGCAGTTCCGTCAAACGCAAGGGCTGCCAGCCACCTATCAAGTGGTCTACGGTGTACTGCAAAAGCCACTGATAGAAGGGGAATGAGATGAGCCCAGCCTATTTCATCGCCGGAACCGACACCGATGTCGGCAAAACCACTGTGGCTGCTGGGTTGTTGCATGCGGCACAACTGGCCGGCCTGAGCACCTTGGGCGCCAAACCGGTGGCGTCTGGATGCGACGCTACCAGCACCGGGCTGCGCAATAGCGATGCGTTGGCGCTGATCGCACAGAGTTCGATCAAGTTGCCGTACGAACAGCTCAATCCCTTTGCGTTTGAGCCTGCGATAGCCCCGCACTTGGCCGCCCGTGAAGCGGGTGTGGCGCTGAGTGTCCAGGCGCTGCTGGAGCCGATGCGTGAGATATTGGCTAAAAGGGCTGATTTCACGTTGATCGAAGGTGCCGGTGGCTGGCGAGTGCCGCTGTCTGATCAGGCCAATCTGTCGGACCTGGCGATTGCTTTGAAACTACCGGTCATTTTGGTGGTGGGGGTGCGTCTGGGGTGTATCAGCCATGCATTGCTCAGCGCTGAAGCCATTGCCCGCGACGGGCTGCAACTGGCCGGGTGGGTCGCCAACATCGTCGATCCGAAGACGTCGCGTCTTGAAGAGAACCTTGCCAGCCTGGCTGAGCGTTTGCCGGCGCCGTGCCTGGGGCGAGTGCCCAAGCTCAAGCAAGTGAGCGCGGAAGCGGTGGCTGAGCATTTGCAACTGGACCTGCTGGACTAGCCTGACTCTATTGCATGGCAACATGCTATTAGCGATTACAACGGGCCTTTTGCCGGTGGGTCTGCTTCAATAGGTGCTGTTCGCCTTCAGCGTCATGGAGTTTTGACATGGAAATCTCGGGCAACTCTGCATTCTACGCAGGGCTGGGCGCCATCCAGGCGGGGCAAAGCCGCGTCGACCAGGCCGCCAGCCAGATCGCCAACACCACCGTTGAACGTGCAGCCACCAGCCAGTCCAGTGACTACCAGGCCGAGCGCCTGCGTTCGGTCGATCGCAGCCAGCAAATGGATCTGGCCACCAGCACGGTGGAAATGGCCTTGGGTAAGCACCAGGTCGAATTGGGCGTCAAAGTGGCCAAAGCATCCGACGAAATGCTCGGCACGTTGATCGACACCTACGCCTGACCTTTCCGACGCGCCTACCGCGCGCCTTCAACTAACCTTTGAGTACCAGCGCCTGGCCTTGGCGGGCAGGCGTGCGGCTGTGTGTTCGTACGGTTTTTTACCGCCGAAACCGCGCAGTTTTACATGACTGACCAGTCTCCTGGTTGATGCTTGACAAGTTTTCGGCGTAAACGTATGTTTCAAACAACTGTTTGACCGAAAGCCACCAAGAGCTGGTCGGTCTGTCGCGGTCTCCCTATCCAGGATTCATCAGCAGAGGTTCATCGCTATGCCTGATTACAAAGCCCCCTTGCGTGATATTCGCTTCGTTCGTGACGAGCTGCTGGGTTACGAAGCGCATTATCAGAGCCTGCCGGCTTGCCAGGACGCCACTCCAGACATGGTGAATGCCATCCTCGAAGAAGGCGCCAAGTTTTGTGAACAGGTGTTGGCCCCGCTGAACCGTGTCGGCGATCTGGAAGGCTGCACCTGGAGCGAGTCGGGCGTGAAAACCCCAACCGGTTTCAAGGAAGCCTACAACCAGTTCGTTGAAGGCGGCTGGCCGAGCCTGGCCCATGACGTCGAACATGGTGGTCAGGGCCTGCCTGAGTCGTTGGGCCTGGCAATCAGCGAAATGGTCGGTGAGTCGAACTGGTCGTGGGGCATGTACCCTGGCCTGTCCCATGGCGCGATGAACACCATCTCCGAGCACGGCACCCCCGAGCAGCAGGAGACCTACCTGACCAAGCTGGTGTCTGGCGAGTGGACCGGCACCATGTGCCTGACCGAACCTCATTGCGGTACCGACCTGGGCATGCTGCGCACCAAGGCCGAGCCTCAGGCTGATGGTTCCTACCAAGTTACCGGCACCAAGATCTTCATCTCGGCCGGTGAACACGACATGGCCGACAATATCGTGCACATCGTGCTGGCGCGTCTGCCCGATGCACCGGCTGGCACCAAAGGCATCTCGCTGTTCATCGTGCCGAAGTTCCTGCCAACCGCTGAAGGCTCAGTCGGTGAGCGCAACAAGGTCAGCTGTGGCTCCATCGAGCACAAGATGGGTATCCACGGCAACGCCACCTGCGTGATGAACTTCGACGCAGCGACCGGTTACCTGATCGGCCCGGCCAACAAAGGCCTGAACTGCATGTTCACCTTCATGAACACTGCGCGTCTGGGTACCGCGCTGCAAGGCCTGGCCCACGCTGAAGTGGCGTTCCAGGGTGGCCTGAAATACGCTCGCGACCGCCTGCAAATGCGTTCGCTGACTGGGCCGAAAGCGCCGGACAAAGCCGCTGACCCGATCATCGTCCACCCTGACGTGCGTCGTATGCTGCTGACCATGAAGGCCTTCGCTGAAGGTAACCGTGCGATGGTTTACTTCACCGCCAAGCAGGTCGACATCGTCAAATATAGCCAGGACGAAGAAGAGAAGAAGAAAGCTGACGCACTGCTGGCTTTCATGACCCCAATCGCCAAAGCTTTCATGACCGAAGTCGGTTTCGAAGCAGCCAACCACGGCGTACAGATCTATGGCGGCCACGGCTTCATCGCCGAGTGGGGCATGGAGCAGAACGTTCGCGACAGCCGTATCTCTATGCTGTACGAAGGCACCACCGGTATCCAGGCGCTCGACCTGCTGGGCCGTAAAGTGCTGATGACCCAGGGCGAAGCGCTCAAGGGCTTCACCAAGATCGTGCACAAGTTCTGCCAGGGTAACGAAGGCAACGAAGCGATCAGTGAGTTCGTCGCACCGCTGGCCCAGCTGAACAAAGAGTGGGGCGAGCTGACCATGAAAGTGGGCATGGCCGCGATGAAAGACCGCGAAGAAGTCGGTGCTGCATCGGTGGACTACCTGATGTATTCCGGTTACGCCTGCCTGGCTTACTTCTGGGCCGACATGGCGCGCCTGGCTGCCGAGAAGCTGGCTGCCGGTACGTCTGACGAAGCGTTCTACACCGCCAAGCTGCAGACCGCGCGCTTCTACTTCCAGCGCATCCTGCCGCGTACCCGTACTCACGTGGCTGCCATGCTGTCGGGTGCCAACAACCTGATGGACATGAACGAAGAGCACTTCGGTCTCTCGTACTGAGTCATCTGCTGTAACGAAAACGCCTGCCCTTACCGGCAGGCGTTTTTTTTGCCTTGTGGTAGGAGCGGGCTTGCCCTGCGATTGTGGTTTACCTGTCACACCGCTATCGCGGGGCAAGCCCGCTCCTACAGACAGTTCCCGACCAAGTGCATTCATCTATTCATGTGCGCTGCCGACACATTAAAGGCACAATGCCATTATTGATCTGCCGGGTCGGAGATTACCCTTGTTTCGTTTATCCGCTGTACGCCCAAGCCACTTCCTGCCGTCAGTCTGTCTGCTGGTGTCTGGGCTCGCTGCTGCGTATGTGAAAGACCTCAACGTCTTTTTCACGTCGCTGTTCAATGTTTTGCCTACCCTGGTTTTGTTGCTGGGCGGCGCCTACTGCACCGTGTATCGCCGCCAGCGCGAGCTGTTCCTGATGGTCACGGTGTATATCGCTTATTTCCTGCTCGATACCCAGGCCGACTTTTACCGTGACAACAGTCGCGTACGGGAAGATGCGGCGATCGTTTTCCATCTGGTCTGCTTGCTGTTGCCGCTGATGTTCGCCCTTTACGGTGCTTGGCAAGAACGTACCCATCTGTTCCAGGACATGGTTGCGCGCTTTGCAGTTTTGCTGGCCGTTGGCAGTGTCGCCCTGGGCCTGGAGCAAAGTTTTCCACAAGCGCTGCTGGGCTGGTTGGCCGAGATCCGCTGGCCGTCGCTGCATGGCCAGTGGATGAGTTTGATTCAGCTGGCCTATCCGGTGTTCTTGATTGCTTTCGTGGTGCTCGTGGTGCAGTACCTGCGACAGCCCAGGCCCCTGCATGCAGCACAGATTGTCGGCCTGATCGGGATCTTCTGGATGTTGCCGCAAACCTTCATTCTGCCGTTCACCCTGAACATCATGTGCAGCCAGGTGATGCTGATGATCGCGGCGGCGGTGTCGCACGAGGCCTATCAGATGGCCTTTCGTGATGAGCTGACCGGCCTGCCGGGGCGTCGCGCACTCAATGAGCGCATGCAGCGTCTGGGGCGCAACTATGTGCTGGCGATGACGGATGTCGATCACTTCAAGAAATTCAACGACACCCATGGCCACGATGTCGGTGATCAGGTGCTGCGTCTGGTCGCCAGCAAGTTGTCGAAGGTCACAGGTGGTGGGCGTGCCTATCGTTACGGCGGTGAAGAGTTTGCCTTAGTGTTCGCCGGCAAAAGCATTGAAGAATGCTTGCCTCATCTGGAGGCGGTGCGCGAGGTGATCGCGAACTACAACATCCAACTGCGTAACCAGGAGAGCCGACCGCAGGATGATCATCAAGGTCGTCAGCGGCGCGGCGCCTCAGCGGCTTCCAGTGTGTCGGTCACCATCAGTATTGGTGTGAGCGAGCGTCTTCTCGATCATCGCTCACCCGACGAAGTGCTCAAGTCGGCAGACCAGGCGCTGTACAGCGCCAAAGGCGCAGGGCGCAACTGCGTTATGGCTTACGGTCATCAGGCCAAGCGAGGGGCGGTGCGCACGGCGTGACTGAAAGTGACTATTCGGTCGCTAGATGACCCTATGTCTCGCAAAAGTTGTTCGGTTACACTGGCTGCATAACAGTGAAACGGTCCTGCGGGGCCGTCCCCGACTCTAGTGTGAGAGGTTGCCATGGCTGACTATAAAGCGCCCCTGCGCGATATGCGCTTCGTCCTCAATGAAGTCTTCGAGGTTTCCAAGCTCTGGGCGCAGTTGCCCGGCCTGGCCGAAGCGGTCGATGAAGACACCGCGCTGGCGGTGCTGGAGGAAGCCGGCAAGGTCACTGGCAAGAGCATTGCTCCGCTCAGCCGCAGCGGCGACGAAGAAGGCTGCCATTGGGACAACGGTGCTGTAAGCACCCCGGCAGGCTTCATCGATGCCTACAAAACCTACGCCGAAGGCGGTTGGGTTGGCGTGGGCGGTGACCCGGCCTACGGCGGCATGGGCATGCCCAAGGTGATTTCGGCGCAAGTCGAGGAAATGGTCAACTCGTCGAGCCTGGCATTTGGTCTGTACCCGATGCTGACTGCGGGCGCCTGCTTGTCGATCAACGCTCATGCCAGCGAAGAGCTCAAGGAAAAGTACCTGCCAAACATGTATGCCGGTGTTTGGGCAGGTTCCATGTGCCTGACCGAACCGCATGCGGGTACTGACCTGGGCATCATTCGTACCAAGGCCGACCCTCAGGCCGACGGTAGCTACAAAGTCAGCGGCACCAAGATCTTCATCACCGGTGGTGAGCACGACCTGACCGAAAACATCATCCACCTGGTGCTGGCCAAACTGCCAGATGCGCCCGCTGGGCCGAAAGGGATCTCCCTGTTCCTGGTACCTAAGTTCCTGGTCAACCCAGACGGTAGCCTAGGCGCGCGTAACCCGGTCCATTGCGGTTCAATCGAGCACAAGATGGGCATTCAGGCCTCCGCCACCTGTGTGATGAACTTCGACGAAGCGGTAGGTTACCTGGTCGGTGAGCCGAACAAAGGCTTGGCGGCGATGTTCACCATGATGAACTACGAGCGTCTTGGCGTGGGTATCCAGGGCCTGGCTACGGCTGAGCGCTCTTACCAGAATGCCATTGAATACGCCCGTGACCGTCTGCAGAGCCGTGCTCCGACCGGCCCACAAGCCAAAGACAAGGTTGCTGACCCAATCATCGTTCACCCGGACGTGCGGCGCATGCTGCTGACCATGAAGGCGCAGAACGAAGGTGGTCGTGCCTTCTCTACCTATGTCGCCATGCAACTGGACACCGCCAAGTACAGCGAAGACGCCGGTACCCGCAAGCGCGCTGACGACCTGGTGGCGCTGTTGACTCCGGTTGCCAAGGCGTTCCTGACCGACCTCGGCCTGGAGTCTGCGGTACATGGCCAGCAAGTGTTTGGTGGTCACGGTTACATTCGTGAATGGGGCCAGGAGCAACTGGTGCGCGATGTGCGCATTACTCAGATCTATGAAGGCACCAACGGCATTCAGGCACTGGACCTGATGGGGCGTAAGGTGGTGGGCAGTGGTGGTGCGCTGTACAAAGTGTTCGCCGACGAAATCCGCCATTTCACCGCGAGTGCCGGCAGTGAGCTGGGCGAGTTCGTCAAGCCGCTGAACGCTGCGCTGGACAACCTTGATGACCTGACAGCATGGGTACTGGACCGGGCCAAGAGCAATCCGAATGAAATCGGCGCTGCATCGGTGGAATACTTGCAGGTATTCGGCTATACCGCTTATGCGTATATGTGGGCGCTGATGGCGCGCACGGCGTTGGCCAAGCAGGGCGAAGACGATTTCTACGCCAGTAAGCTTGGGACCGCGCGTTTCTACTTCGCACGTTTGCTGCCGCGGATCCACTCGCTCAGCGCCTCGGTGAAGGCCGGTAGCGAGTCGTTGTACCTGCTGGATGCGGCACAGTTCTGAAAAATTACGTCGTGTAAGCATTCTCGTACACGACGTGATGGTTTTTCGCCTCTATCGAAAGATTGGATCCACAGCTAATCTTCACACATGGACGTCGCGCAGGAAGCGCAATGTACAGAACAGGGACACGTAGGATTCCTGCCAGGATGGTGGGGCGAAATGGATGTCAGGGAAACAGTCTGCAAAGCCCCGCTTCGGCGGGGTTTTCTTTTGCCTGAAGAAAAGTTGCGACGCGCTTCAGCCCAGCACATCCAGCGGTGAAACACCCATGTGCCTTGGGTCGGCTTCCTCTTCCAGCAGTGTGCGCAGCAATTCAACCGATGCTTGCTGGCGCTGTGCATCACGAAATACCAGGCCAATCTTGAGTGGCACCCGTGGCTCGCTCAGCGGCTTCCACAGCAGTTCCTGATCGTCCTCGACCACTTCCTTGGCCCGCCCCGGCAACACGGTTGCCAGCGAGGTATGGCCCAGGCTGTCGAGAATCCCGCCCATGTTGTTCATTTCGGCTTGTACCTGTGGCCGTCGGCCGAGGTTGGCCAATTGCGTTTGCCAGATCTGTCGCACCTGAAATTCTTCGCCGAGCAGCAGCATGGGGAGTTCGGCAGCTTGTTTGAGCGAGACTTTCTTGAACTCCCGCAGTGGGTGCGTGTTAGGGATTACAAGCTGTAGCTCATCTTCGTACAGCAGCAAACCGTGCAAGCCGGGTTGGCGTGGGGGCAGGTAGCTGATGCCGATGTCCAGGCTGCCGTTGAGCAGGCGCCGCTCGATTTCCAGGCCCGACAATTCGTAAATCTGCACCACCAGGTGCGGCTGCGCCTTGCGTACCCGATCGAGCAATTGAGGTACCAGGCTCGGGCGCACGGTTTGCAGCACACCAATGGCCAGCGTGCGCAGCGACTGCCCCTTGAAGTTGCGCAACGCCTCGCGTGCGCGCTGCATGCCGTCGAGCAAGGGCAGGGCATGGTTGTACAGCGTGTGCGCAGCCAAGGTCGGCAACAGGCGCTTGTTGCCGCGTTCGAACAAGCTGACATCCAGGCTGTGTTCAAGCTGACGAATCTGTTGTGAGAGCGCTGGTTGCGACAACGACAGGCGCTCAGCGGCCCGGCCGACATGGCCTTCTTCGTAGACCGCGACGAAATAACGCAGTTGGCGAAAATCCATAAGTATTACTTATCAAAAATGCTCGAAAAACCAAATGGCTGTTGGCAGCCAATGCGCCTAGTCTATCCCGTATTCATAAGGCTTGCAGGGCCACAAGGCGGGATGAAAACTGTGTATCTCGATGTTGTTTACATAGGATTGGCAAAAGGGTTGAAAGCATGAATTTATTCAGTTTTCGCCGCCCGACGCCCGTAGTGGCTGAACGTAAGCCCGTGGCGGTTGCCGAAGCACCCCGCGAAGCACTGTCCCGTGAGTATCTGATGCCTGCCACTGAGCGTGCGCCCCAAGTGTTCGTGCGCGGTCAGGGCTCCTGGCTTTGGGACAAAGAAGGCCATGCCTATCTCGATTTCACCCAGGGGTGTGCCGTCAACAGCCTTGGCCACAGCCCGAACGTGTTGGTCAAAGCCCTGGGCAGTCAGGCTCAGGCGCTGATTAACCCGGGAGCCGGATTTCATAGCCGTGGCTTGTTGAAGTTGGTCAACTTGCTGTGCCAGAGCACTGACAGTGATCAGGCTTACCTGCTCAACAGCGGTGCCGAAGCCTGTGAAGGGGCGATTAAGCTGGCACGCAAGTGGGGGCAGCTGCATCGTAATGGCGCCTATCACATCATCACCGCCAGCCAGAGTTGCCATGGGCGCAGCCTGGGCGCGTTGTCGGCGTCAGACCCATCGCCGTGCAATCGCTGCGAGCCGGGTCTGCCAGGTTTCAGCAAGGTGCCGTTCAACGATCTGGAAGCACTGCACGCGGCTGTCGACTCGCGCACAGTGGCGATCATGCTTGAGCCTATCCAGGGCGAAGCCGGGGTGATTCCGGCCACGGCCGCCTACCTCAAGGGCGTCGAGCGGCTGTGCCGTGAGCTGGGTATTTTGTTGATCCTGGATGAAGTGCAGACCGGTGTTGGCCGATGTGGTGCTCTGCTTGCCGAGCAAACCTACGACGTGCGTGCCGACATCATCACCTTGGGCAAGGGCTTGGGCGGCGGTGTACCGCTGGCGGCCTTGTTGGCCCGCGGCAGCGCCTGCTGCGCCGAGGCCGGCGAGCTTGAAGGCAGCCATCATGGCAATGCGTTGATGAGCGCAGCGGGCCTGGCTGTGCTGGAGACCGTGCTGGAACCGGGCTTCTTTGAACACGTCCAGGATGCCGGGCGCCACTTGCGTGATGGCCTGAGTCGCCTGGCGGGTCGTTATGGCCAGAGCGAGGTGCGCGGCCAAGGCCTGCTTTGGGCGCTGCAATTGAGCGAAGACAACGCCGCCGAGCTGGTCAAGGCAGCGCTGCAGGAAGGCTTGCTGCTCAACGCCCCGCAACCCGATGTACTGCGTTTGTCACCCGCGTTGACGGTGAGCAAGGGCAACATCGATGAAATGCTCCTGCGCCTGGCGCGCGCTTTTGCCCGAGTGCATTCGGCACAGCAGCACCAGCGGCGTGAAGCCACGGCCTGAGCCCCTCGAATTAACGAATTTTCTGAACCGTCTAGCGTTCCTGCGCATCGCCCCGGGCCTGAAGTATTTGGCCTGGGGCGTTTTTTTATGGGTTGAACCCTGAGGCGGCGCTACAGTCAGTTCTATTACATTACCGAAGGGAGCTGCCCCATGGACTTCATCCGCATCATCATTGCCATTCTCCTGCCACCGCTTGGCGTGTTCCTGCAGGTTGGCTTCGGCGGCGCCTTCTGGCTGAACATTTTGCTGACGTTGCTGGGGTATATTCCGGGCATCGTGCATGCGGTGTATATCATCGCCAAGCGTTAAGTGCTTTTCGCGGGGCAAGCCCGCTCCTACCCTGTGGGAGCGGGCTTGCCCCGCGATTGCTGCAGTACCTGGCGATAAAACTTCCACTCCTCTTCCAGCGCATGGGCCAGGCTGGCCGCAGTGCGAAACCCATGACGTTCCGAGGGGTAGAAGTGGCCTTCAACGTGGATGCCATTGGCTTTGAGCGCCGCCATCATCGAGCGGGTCTGTTCGGGCACCACCACAGCATCCAGCTCTCCCTGAAAGAAGATCACCGGTACCTTGATGCGTGAGGCATGCAGCAACGGTGTGCGCTGTTGGTAACGTTCACTATCGGTGAGTGGGTCGCCGATCAGCCAGTCCAGGTAATCGCCTTCGAACTTATGCGTGGCCCGGGCCAACGCCTGAGGATCACTGACGCCGTAAAGGCTGGCACCCGCACGGAACACATCATGAAAAGCCAGCGCGCACAGGGTGGTGTAGCCACCGGCGCTGCCACCGCGGATAAACGCCAGGCTCGGGTCAATCAGCCCGCGTTTGGCCAGGTGGCCTACGACCGCGCAGGCATCTTCGACGTCGATCTCCCCCCAGCGCAGATGCAGGGCCTGACGATACGCCCGGCCATAACCGGTGCTGCCGCGGTAATTGAGGTCGGCGACCGCGAAGCCACGTTGGGTCCAGTACTGTATGCGCAGGTCGAGTGCCGGATAGCAGGCCGAAGTAGGACCGCCGTGTACGAACACGATCAACGGTGGGCGCTTGCTGCCGTTCATGGCCGGGTAGAAGAAGCCGTGAGCGGTGCCATCGCCACTGGGGTAACTCAGGGGCTGGGGGCGGCTGATGCATTCAGCCGGTAATGGAGAGGTGCCGCCAGCGAGGATCTGCACGCGATGGTCAATTCGATTGATGGCAATGACAGCAGGCGGACGAGTTGGCGATGCAGCGATGGCGTAGAAAAAATGCTGATCCAGATCCAGGCAGCGTAAGCGGCTGTAGTCGGTTTCCACCGACTGCTGTGAGCCGTCCGCCTGGCACAGGCCAAGGCGGTTGAAGCCGCCTTCGAACCAGGTCGCCAGATACAGCTGTTGCTCAAGTGGCAGCCAGGTGCAGGCCCCCAGTTGCCAGGGTGCAGCTGCATGGTCAGCGTTTGTCGCCGCTAGCGCACACCAGCCTTGAGCTGTTTCCCCCCAGGGCTGCCAGAAGCCATTGCGGTCAGACAGGCAATACAAGCGGCCCTGCTCATCGAAGCGCGGCTGTTGCAGGGATTGCGCAGGGCCTTGCTGACCCGCGATGCACAGCGCTGCGCCCCATTGGCCGTCGCCTCTACGTTCACGGCAGAGCAACCGGGTTGCAGTCCAGGGTTGTTCGGGGCGGCTCCATTCAATCCATGCCAAGCGTGCGCCATCGGCACTCAGGGTGGGCGCAGCATAGAAGTCAGCACCTTCGGCCAGCACTTCGCGCTGCTGCTGGCTAACTGCAACCAAACGGTGTTCAACGCCCTTGGCTGTATGAGTTTCCTCAACTGCTAATACTTGGCCCTCGGCCCAGCGCAGGTCGCCGTAACGGCGCTCGCCCAGTGTGATCGGCTGGGGAGCGTCACCTTGCAGGCCCTGACTGTAGAGCTGCTGGTCGGCTTCATTGACGAACACCAGACCTTCATCGCTCAGGCAGAAGCTACCGCCGCCATATTCATAAACCCGGCTGCGTACGCTGAAGCCATCTGGTGTCAGGCAATGCGCCTGGCCATCACGCCAGTGCCAGATACGGCAGGCACCATCGCGCGGGCGAAACTCGTTCCAGAACAGGCCCTGTGGACCAACCCGAAGCTCGGCGAAGTCGGTGCCGGCGGCAACGGCCTGTTCGGCACTGAAGCGCTCAGCCACGGGCGATGACACGGGAATTTCGCTCATTACGGAAGGTTAACTCATCAATATTCAACCGGGCGTGCTCGGCTTCTTCACGGGCCTTGAGGATGATGCCGTGGTCGGCTGATTTGGCGCACACCGGGTCGGCATTGCTGGCGTCACCGGTGAGCATGAATGCCTGACAGCGACAGCCACCGAAGTCTTTTTCTTTCTCGTCGCACGAGCGGCAGGGCTCGGGCATCCAGTCATAGCCGCGAAAACGGTTGAAGCCGAACGAGTCGTACCAAATGTGCTGCATGCTGTGTTCGCGCACATTGGGAAACTGCACCGGTAACTGGCGTGCGCCGTGGCAAGGCAAGGCGGTGCCGTCTGGGGTGACGGTGAGGAACACGCTGCCCCAACCGTTCATGCAGCCCTTGGGGCGTTCTTCGTAATAGTCCGGAGTGACGAAAATCAGCTTGCAGGGGTTGCCGGCAGCCTTGAGCCGTTCGCGGTACTCGTTGGTGATGCGCTCGGCGCGCTCCAACTGCGCGCGGGTTGGCAGCAAGCCAACGCGGTTGAGGTGGGCCCAACCGTAGAACTGACAGGTGGCCAACTCTACGAAGTCGGCATCCAGGGCGATGCACAGCTCGATGATGCGGTCGATCTTGTCGATGTTGTGCCGGTGTGTGACGAAGTTCAGCACCATTGGGTAACCGTGGGCTTTTACCGCACGGGCCATTTCGAGCTTTTGTGCGAAGGCTTTTTTCGAGCCCGCCAGCAGGTTGTTGACCTGTTCATCGCTGGCTTGAAAGCTGATCTGGATGTGGTCCAGACCGGCCGCTTTGAACGCGGCAATCTTTTCTTCGGTCAGGCCAATCCCGGAGGTGATCAGGTTGGTGTAGTAGCCCAGGCGCCGGCCTTCACCAATCAGCTCGGCGAGGTCCTGGCGCACCAGCGGCTCACCACCGGAAAAGCCCAATTGCGCCGCACCCATCTCGCGGGCTTCGGCCATGACTTTGAACCACTGCTCGGTGCTTAGCTCCTGGCCTTGGGCGGCAAAGTCCAGCGGATTGGAGCAGTAGGGGCATTGCAGCGGGCAGCGGTAGGTCAGCTCGGCGAGCAACCACAGCGGCAAGCCGACCTCGGGTTTTGCTGGTACCTCACTCAAGGACGATCCAGTGTTCGGCACGGGCGACCTCCATGAATTGCTCAATGTCGTCAGCCAGCTCGGCCACACCGGGGAACTGCTTGTCCAGCTCGGCGATGATTGCCGCGACATCTCGTTGGCCATCGATCAGCCCGCCGATCAGCGCCGCGCTCTCGTTGAGCTTGATCATGCCCTCGGGGTACAGCAGCGCATGCGCCTTTTGCGCCGGTTCGTACTGAAAGCGATAACCCGGTCGCCATTTCGGGATTTGCGCGCGGTCGAAACTCATAAGGCGATACCTTTGTGCCAGACCCGTTCGTTGGTGACACTGTGATAGGGCGGACGGTTCAGTTCATAGGCCATGCTCATGGCATCGAGCATGCTCCAGAGAATGTCCAGTTTGAACTGCAGAATCTCCAGCATGCGTTGCTGGGCCTCTACTGTAGTGTAGTGCTGCAGGGTGATCGCCAGCCCGTGTTCAACATCACGACGCGCCTGGCCCAGGCGCGTGCGGAAGTACTCGTAGCCCGCCGGGTCGATCCAGGGGTAGTGCTGCGGCCAGCTGTCGAGGCGCGACTGGTGAATCTGCGGGGCGAACAGTTCGGTGAGCGAACTGCTGGCCGCTTCTTGCCAGCTGGCGCGACGAGCGAAGTTGACGTAGGCATCGACGGCAAAGCGTACGCCGGGTAGTACCAGTTCCTGAGAGCGCAGTTGCTCAGGGTCAAGACCGACAGCTTGGCCCAGGCGCAGCCATGCTTCGATACCGCCGTCTTCTCCGGGGGCACCATCATGGTCGAGTAGGCGCTGTATCCACTCGCGACGCACTTCGCGGTCCGGGCAATTGGCCAGAATCGCAGCATCCTTGAGCGGAATGTTGACCTGATAGTAAAACCGGTTGGCTACCCAGCCCTGGATCTGCTCGCGGCTGGCGCGGCCTTCATACATCGCCACATGGTAGGGATGATGGATGTGGTAGTAGGCACCCTTGGCGCGCAGGGCCTGTTCGAACTCGGTGGGGGACAGTGCTTTGGCGTCGCTCATGTCGGCTCCTAGAGAGTGATGCTCATGCCGTCGAAAGCCACTTCGACGCCGCGGCGATCCAGCTCAGCGCGTTCGGCTGAAGCTTCATCGAGGATCGGGTTGGTGTTGTTGATGTGGATAAGTACCTTGCGCTGCGTCGGGAACTGTTCCAGTACTTCCAACATGCCGCCGGGGCCGCTCTGTGCCAGGTGGCCCATCTCCCGCCCGGTGCGCGTACCTACGCCACGGCGCTGCATTTCATCATCGTCCCAGAGCGTGCCGTCGACCAGCAGGCAGTCGGCCTCGCTCATCATCTGTAGCAGCTTATCGTCGACCTGGCCCAGGCCTGGGGCATAGAACAGCTTGCCGCCAGTGCGCAGGTCTTCGACCATCAGCCCGAGGTTGTCGCCAGGGTGGGGGTCGAAGCGGTGTGGTGAGTAGGGCGGCGCTGCACTGCGCAATGGAAACGGCGTGAATCGCAGATCCGGGCAGGCCTCGATGACAAAACTGCCGTTCAGCTCAATGCGGTTCCACTCAAAGCCACCGTTCCAGTGGCTGAGCATGGTGAACAGCGGGAAACCGGTACTCAGGTCTTGATGGACCATGTCGGTACACCAGACTTGGTGTGGGCAGCCTTCACGCAAGCTCAGCAAGCCGGTGGTGTGGTCGATCTGGCTGTCGAGCAGGATGATTGCATCGATACCGCTGTCGCGCAGGGCGCGCGCAGGTTGCATGGGGGCGAATGCTTGCAGTTGCGCGCGGATATCGGGCGAGGCATTGCACAGCACCCAGTGGACACCGTCGTCGGAGAGGGCAATCGACGACTGGGTACGCGCCGACGCACGCAAGGTGCCGTCACGCAAGCCTTTGCAGTTCACGCAGTTGCAATTCCACTGCGGGAATCCGCCACCGGCGGCGGAACCTAGAATCTGGATGTACATGGCCACTCCTGCCGCGTCTTGAAATAAAAACGCCCCGGCTGACCGAGGCGTTGGTACGCAAGCAAACTCAGCGGCTTGCGAAATACATGGTCACTTCAAAACCGATACGCAGGTCAGTGTAAGCAGGTTTGGTCCACATGGGATTACTCCTTCCGGATAGGTCTGGGGTTGGACAGCTACTTATTTAGTTCACCCTCGATGGGAGGGGTTCCAAAAGCAGAGATTGCGCTATCTTACTAAAAAACGACGTGCTGAAAGGTTAAATCTACGATAAACGTCGTTACATTTTTGACAAGAGTGGCTCGGTTACCCAGCCGCCCGCTTCCGGAGCTGGGCCATTGGCCAGGCAAAGCCAGCCGTGCCTGGCGTGTAACAGGTTGTCTGCACAGTGCCGTAACTGCTGATTATCTACGGCAAGAATTGCGGCCTTCAGTTCAGTCAGGCGTGCCTGGCTTCGGCCTGCCAGTTGGGCCTGCCAGGCCCACTCGGCGACATCGGCATTGCTCATGACAGCTTCGTCCATCTGCTCGGCGAGGGCCTGACGGGCCTCGGTGTCACACTTCAGGATAGACGGCAGTGGTGCTAAAAAATCATAGAGGTGGCCGAGGATTTGTTCATGGCTGGTCTGTGGTGACTGTACGCCGAACAGCAATCCTCCACAGCCCTGTAGCTGACGGAAGGCGCTGAACACGGCGTAGCCCAGCTGCAGCTCAACCCGCAGACGCTGGTAGCACGGCCCTTGAATATGCTGCGCCAATACGCGGGCGCAGGCTTCGTCAGCGGCAGCGACCGGGCAGAACAGAAGCAGTGCCTGCTCACTGGCCCGGGGCAGCGGCATTTGCCACCGACGAACTGCGTTCAGCGCCAGAGGCTGATGCTTGCCTGGGGCCCCCGGAACCTGTTGTAGCGCACCATTGAGCGCGTGCTGCAAACGCACGTCGAAGCCGCTCGCCATCGCTTGCCATTGTGCCTGTGCCCACAATGCCTGCAGATCGCTCTGATCCAGTGGGCCGACGACTGAGTTGGCTGCTTGGCGGCTGAAAAGCTGTTCAGGCAGTAGTCGCAGCAAGGCTCTGATCGGCATGTTCTCGGGTTCATCCGAGGGCACCGTGGCCCAGTCGGATGCGCTTGGGTGTTGCAGTGTGTACAGGGCGTGTTGGGTTATCGCGACCACGCGGTCGGGTATACCGGCGCAGCGCAATTGCCAGGCATCGCCGCTGGTATCGAATTGCAAGCTGGCACCAGCTTTCAGCGCACGCTGTTTTAGCGGTTGCAGCGCGCGATCAAGGACCGGCCAGAGCCGATCCCGTGTAGCTGCTGTGAGTTGCCAGCGCAGGTAAACGACACCATGTTGGCGCTCGGGGGGTAACAGCGGGCTAAAGGTCAGGCCGGCCGGAGCCTGGATGGCACTGTTGTTGGAGAAAACTACGTCGAGCAGCGGCTCCGGGGCAGGCAGATGCCAAGGTTCAGTGCTCGATGCTGGGGTGTCTTTAAGCAACTCCTTGAGCAGGCTGTCGAGCGCCCGCCGGGCTTGCGCGTCCATCGGCGTAAACGGCCGGGCGGCACTGTCACGGCATGCCAGTTCCAAGGCGCTGGCGGTCTGCGCACGGCACTGTTGCAGGCGCGCATATTCCTCATACAGCGGGCTACGGTCGGTACTGTGGAAAAACTTCAGCCAGTCTTGCAGCAGCGCTTGTGCAGAGGCGGCCGCATCGGTATCAGTGAGTTTCAGGCGGGTATGCAGCAGCGCCTGACCGGCGAAGCTGTACAAAGGCGTGCTCTCGATTGACTGCGCCACGCGCCGTTGTCGCAGCGCCGCCAGCAATCCGCCTGGCCGCGCATCGGTCAGCCAGGTCGTGAGGAAGTCGATAGCCTGCTCCAGGCCTGGCGGTTGTTGCTCGATGGCGTGCAGCAGGTTCAGCTGTTGGCCGTTCAGGTGCGCAGTGAGTATGGCGTCGGTCAGTGTTTCCGGGGGCTGCCGTTTGACCGGCTTGCCCCTCGCGAGGCTGCTTGCAGCGCTGTGCGCCAGCGCTTGAAGTTGCTCAAAACTCTGCGGGCCGCATAGGCTCAAGACCATTTGTCCCGTCTGGTAATACCGTTGGTGATAACCCTGCAAGGCGGCCTGAAACGCTGGGCTATGCACCGGCAGGCTGTAGCGATTGCCTGCCTGAAAACCGCGCAGGGGATGCCACCGGGAAACCCCTTGTAGCAAGGCGAATTGGGCCTGGGCCTGTGGATTGCGTGACCAGGCGATGAATTCGGCATGGATCACCTCGCGCTCGCGCAGTTGCTGCTGATGATCGAAAACGGGTTCGGCGAGCATGTTGCACAAGCGCTCAAGGCCACCGGCAAATGCCGCCTGCGGGACTTCAAAGAAGTAGTCGGTGGTGCGCTCCCGAGTGCTGGCATTGACCTGGCCACCATGGCGTTGCACATAGCGCATCAGGCCTTCGTCGACGGGGAAGCGTTGGGTACCGAGAAACAGCAGGTGTTCAAGAAAGTGTGCGAGCCCGCCATACGCATTCGGGGCGTCATGACTACCGGCCAGCACCCGCACTGCGGCAGCGCAGCGCTTTAACTGCGGGGCGTGCCGCAAGGTGACCTGCAGGCCGTTATCGAGGGTGAGGTGTTGCACAGTGCTGGGCATGACGGTTCCGTTGCAGCGCGAACCGTCATGCTAGCGGATTATCCGCGATCGCGCGGATCGCCATAGAGCTCAGGGCGCAGGTCGTGCAGGTAAGGCGTGCTGGCGCGGCCTTCGTGAACCCGTTGCAATTCCAGATCTGCTTGCAGCAAGGCGCTGTCGCGGCCCGCCATGGCCAAGATGCTGCCGTCTGGCCCGACAACACTGCTTTGCCCGCAGTAGTGAATCTCGTCCTCGCTGCCGCAGTAGTTGGCGTACACCAGGTAGCACTGGTTTTCGTAGGCGCGGGCACGCACGGTCACCTGCGCGACGAAGTCGTAGGGCACCATGTTGGCGGTTGGCACCAGAATCAGCTCGGCACCGGCCAGGGCCAGGCGTCGGGCATTTTCCGGGAACTCGATGTCGTAGCAGATCAACAATCCCAGACGCCAGCCATTGAGCTCCACCACCGGAAAGTGGTCAGGACCGGGGCTGAACATCGCCCGGTCGAGGCCGCCGAACAAGTGGGTCTTGCGGTAGTTGCACAGACTGCTGCCGTGGGCGTCGATCAACTGCACGGCGTTGTAAATCCGGCCGTCGTCGGACAGTTCGGGGTAGCCGTAGGCGATGGCGATACGGTGACTCTGGGCAATCTCCACAACAGCCATGGCCGAAGGCCCGTCTTCGGCTTCGGCCAGGCGAGCCACTGCTTCGCTGCCGATGTTGTAGCCGGTCAGGAACATCTCCGGGCACACCAGCAACTCAGCGCCACGCGCTGCGGCCAACTGCGCCTGCTGATGCAAGCGCTCAAGGTTGCCGGGTACATCCAAAGGCTGCGGTGCACCTTGATACAGCGCGATGCGCATGGCGTTTCTCCCGTCAGTCGGCCAGGGCGATCGGTCCGATTTCGTTGAACACATCGCCTGGGCCTGGGTTGTCCGGATGGGTATGCCCACCGAAGTGAGTCATGATACCCCACACCGCATTGAGCGAGGTCTGTACCGCGCCTTCGACCCAGGCCGGTGTCCACGACACGTCGTCGCCGGCGATGAAAATCCCGCGTTGCTCGGCAGGCATGTCCTGCTGCATGAAGTGCGCATACATGCGCTGGTTGTAGCGGTAGTGGCCGGGCAGGGCACCTTTGAAGGCGCCGAGGAAGTGCGGGTCGGCTTCCCAGGACACCGTGATCGGATCGCCGATGATGTGACCCGCGATGTCCACTTTCGGGTAGATCTTCTTCAAGGCGTCGAGCGCCAGCTTCACGCGCTTTTCCACCGGGTGCGGCAGCATCTTCAGGGCATCGCTCATCCACGAGTACGACAGGCAGATAACCCCTGGTTTGTCGTCACCGTTGTCGAACAGGTAGGTGCCGCGGGTCAGGCGGTCGGTCAGGGTCATGCTCATCAGGTCGCGGCCGGTTTCCGGGTCTTTGTCTTTCCAGAACGGGCGATCAACCATCACGAAGGTTTTGGAGGACTGCATGTAGCGGGTGCGGTCCAGGGCCATCCACATCTTTTGCGAGAACAGCGATTCTTCGCATTCGATCTGGGTGGTCAGCAGCCAGCTTTGACAGGTGGTGAGCACGGCGGCGTAGTGGCGCGTGTCACCCCAGTTGTCGGTGACTGCCAGGCGTCCATCGGCGTTGCGGGCAATGCTCTTCACACCTGGCCGCGGTGCACCACGGTGCAGGGAGCTGAGGCTGGTACCGGCTGGCCAGTGCGCACAACGCTCGGGGACATGGCGCCAGATGCCCAGAGGCACCTGCTCGACACCGCCCACCACCAGATGCTGGTGATCGTCGCAGTTGGTCATGACCACGCGGAAGATTTCCAGCATCGAATTGGGGAAGTCCGAATCCCAGCCCCCGGTGCCGAAGCCGACCTGGCCGAAGACTTCCCGATGCAGGAAGCTGAGTTTGGCAAACGCCTTGGAGGTGGCGACAAAATCGTAGAAAGTGCGGTCATCCCAGAGTGGAACCAAGGTGTTCCATAGCTCTTTGAGGCGTGGTACATCGCGATCACGGATTGCCTGCTGGATATCCCCGAAGCGGGCACCGTCTTCCAGGGCGTCGGCCCAGGCATCGGCAACTTCCTGGAACAGCTTGGGCAGGTCGGAGAGCTTTTCGGCGTAATGCGTCTGGCCTTCCAGATCAACCACCGTACTGCCCGATGCGGGGGTCAGCGGGTTGGGGAAAGGCTTGGTCTGCAGGCCCAGTTTATCGACGTAGTGGTAGAACGCTGTGGACGATACCGGAAAGCGCATGCCGCCCAGCTCGGCGATGATGCCGTCGGTGCCCTCGAAGGCTTGCGAGCGCAGCCGGCCGCCCATTTTCGATGCTTCGTAGACCACCGGCTTTAGCCCCAGCTTCATCAGCTCGTAGGCCGCCACCAGCCCCGCGATACCGGCACCGACAATCGCGACCTCTTCGCCGTGGCGTTCAGCCGGAATACTGCCCAGGCCTGCGGGATGCTCGATCCAGTCGTCAAAGGCGAAGGGAAAATCCGGGCCAAAGATGGTGACAGGTTTCTTGCCGTCGGCGGGGTGGCGATTGTTCTTGTTCATAGATGACCTTGCCAGTGCTGCGCAGGATGCGGAGCTTGAATGTAGGAGAGTGCTGGAGGTCAGTTTAGTGGGTGGTGATTACGTAATTAAGATGAATTGTGTCGTCGATATGCGGTGTTTTAAGTCGTTATGACTTACTGATAGAGCATATCGACAGCATCGGTGGGAGCGGGCTTGCCCCGCGATTGCGTTTTATCAACCACGCCGCAATCGCGGGGCAAGCCCGCTCCCACAGAAAATCCGCTCCCACCGTTAGCCCCGATCTACCTTGCTGCTGAGGATGATTGAGGTGGTGGTTTTTTCCACTCCATCGACACTGCCGATCTGGTCGAGCAACTGATCCAGTTGTTCGGGCGAATCACTGCGCAACCACGCCACATAGTCGAACTCACCACTGACCGCGCAGAGTTGTTGAACCTGCCCCATCGCGCTTAGTCGACGCACTACTTCCTTGCCTGAACGGGGTTGTACCTTGATCCCGACATAGGCTTGCAAACCGCCATCGATCAGGCGCTGCCCCAGGCGCACGCCGTAGCCACTGATGACCTTGGTTTTTTCCAGGCGGGCCAGGCGTGAAGTCACGGTGGTGCGGGCAATGCCCAGTTGCCGGGCGAGGGTGGCGACGCTTTCACGGGCATTGATTTGCAGCAGTGAAATCAGTTGGCGGTCGATATCGTCGAGGGCGACGGGGCGGCTGTCGGACATGAGAGCTCTCTGGCGGGCGCCGCTCGGTGTGGCGCAGAAAATGTCGCGCTAGCCTATCGACTCCCCTTGCCGGGCAGCAAGGGGCTATCAACCAATCAACCGGCGCGGAGCATGGCCTGGACTTGCTCCAGCGATTTGTAGGGGGCGACCGAGCGTGGCAACCGTGACGTTGGTGACAGGTTGTAGACGGCGAATTCGTCCCCTACCACCGAATCGGCCACAAGCTGGAAAGACGGCAGGATCCTTGATTCGAAGTGCTGATCCAGCCCACAGGGCGACAGCTTCGAGTGGTGGTTTTCATAGAACCTGCCGGCATTCTGGTTCAGGTCTACGCCAACCAGAAACACCTGGTTGAAGCCTGCATGATAGGCAATCTGCAGGGCTACATAGGCGACTGTGCGCGCATCGAAAAAGCCCCGCTGCAGGTTCTTGCTGAACCCCAGAGGCTTTCTGCCGCTCCCAGGAAAGGGGTGGTTGCGCACCAGTTCATGGTCTTTGCGCAACCTTTCCAGGAAGCGTGCCTTGGGAGGCTTGCGCAGAAAGTACAACTCACCCTTGGCCTCAACTTGTGCAGACGCGTAGTGATCCTCCCACAGCGCCACTCGCTCACTTCGACGCAGGGCTTCAGCGAACAATTCGGGTTGCTGATTGGAGAAGTCGCGGTCTGTGCAGACGTAAAAGAATGGCTTGATAGGCGTGTCGATGAACATCGATATCGCACCGTTCATCGTGATCATGGGAATGTCGGCAAAAGACTCAAAAGGAAAGCCTTTGGCTGAGCTTCCTGAGGCAATCACAAAAACGGCACCTGATCCTGCATTGCGGCAATCATCAAAATGGCCGGCTCTGATGGGCACGTTGGACATCAATCGTGCTGAGGAAGCGTCCATCTTACAAATCCTTAAACCTGTATCAGCGATGAAAAGCGATATGCGCGAATGGATAAATATCCGCGATGTCTACACGCAAAACGTCACAAAGTATTAGCAATTGTAAGTGTTTGTAATCAAATGCGTCCAGCTTGGGTTGTTATTTCTGCATGACCTGCATCTCGCGTAGCAAGCTCAAGCGGTGTGTAACATCTTGAGAAAAAGTTGACCGGGCAGCACCGCCCTCCCTCGTTAAAATCGCGCGCTTCCACGGTGGTGCGCTTAAGGAGAGGTTGGTGTTGCAAGGAATGGGCAGTGAGTAAAATTGAATTTGATGTTGATGCCGTGTACTGCATTTCTCTCAAGGAGCGTAACGATCGTCGCGAGTTGTTCAGGCGCACGGTGGGAGCTTTGTTGGAGAACCCTGTGGTTTTCCACATCGTCGAGAAAGACAAAGACCCGGTAAAAGGCTGCTACGAGTCCCACCAGGCAATTGCGAAAGCGGCCCTGGCTGAAGGCCGGAAGCGCGTCCTTATTTTTGAAGATGACGTGAAGGCCTACGAATTGAAGGCTGCACCGATTCGCTGGATAAACCGCTTCATGCGCACTCGAAGGTTTGAAGTGCTGCATCTGGGCTACAGCATGGGGAAAACCTGGCTCACGTGGTTTCCTTTCATTGCACGCGGTCGCGTCGTCGCGCTGCATGCCTATGTTCTGTCTCGCGAGGGCTGCCAGATTCTGGCTGACACGCCCTATACCGGCGTTCCTGTAGATGTGGTGTTCAAGCAGCGGATCAAACAGCACTGCGTGTTTCCGATGCTGTTCCGTCAGCATGCGGCTTCAGTGACGGGCAGTGATCTTGAAGCGGTAGTGAAGAATGAAGACGAGTGGTGGCAGCGCAATTGGGACAAGCATTGGAAGTCGCCGCTCAAGAACTTTTGGCGTACGGTGCTGCGCTTTAACTTTTGATCGTTACGTTGAACGTAGAGATGAAAAAACCGCGCAAAGCGCGGTTTTTTATTTTGGTGGGCCCACACGGACTCGAACCGTGGACCAAAGGATTATGAGTTGCTGGGCTAACCAATATGCCTAGCGTAATCTCTCAAAGCTGAGCGTAGGTTAGCATAGCTGGAAGCCTCGTAATACAAGGGTTTGAGAGTAGTTTAGTAAGGTTTGTCCAAGCTAGGTGCTGTACCGCCAGTGTACCCGTATATCTAGTGACGGTCTGGTACGAAGAAACTCGCGCTGGAGCAAGTAGCTGAGCCTGTTGTCCACGGCAGCCATTTGCTTCGCCTTCCATAAGGTAAATGAGCTGGACGGTGAGCCACGGCAGTGCAGAGTTTTGACTGACAGCTGCGGCATTTAGTCAGAATGCTACTCATAGTCTGTAGACGCATAGTCTTCATGGTTACAGCATTCCCAGATGAACGACGTCCAAAAATTATTGGGGAACAAGATCCGCTTAATGCGGATAGCGCTGGGACTTTCACAAGAAGGATTAGCCGACGCCACCGGCTTACATAGGACCTACATTGGTTCGATAGAGAGAGGTGAGCGCAATCTAAGCCTGAAGAACATTGTGATCATTACTAGGGCTTTGTCTACGACCCCATCAGAACTTTTTAAGGATATAGAATGAGTTCGCCTTATCTGGGGCAGCCGGTGGAGAACTGGCCTTGCATAACTAATAAGCTCATTGAAGATCATCCTCTCGAAGAGAGTCAGATAGTAGAGTGTTGCCTGGCAGCCTGGAATGATATCTATTATTCTAAGATTGGGAGGCATGGTTTTCGGATTGGAGTTGATATATTTGTTCGCCCTCAGATTATCGGCGCACTTCTCCATGAGCTGATTCCTGCGGAAATTGTAGCTAGTAACCCAGGGCTGTGGCAGCGTGAGCAGCGTTATGATGATAAAGATATCGTTTACATACCGAACAGTAATTATTCAATTGAATTGAAGACGTCCTCGAATGCTTCTAAAATCTTCGGGAACCGAAGCTACGCACAGGCTCCTACGGAGAGTAAGAAAAGTAAGGATGGATACTATTTGACGATAAATTTCGAACAGATCAAGGAGAGATCAGACTCGCCGCCCGATATCACCATAATCAGATTTGGCTGGATTGATCATACTGATTGGATCGGCCAGGCTGCTGAAACTGGGCAGCAAGCCCGGCTCTCTAAAGATGCATATGCGTATAAGCTAAAAACCTTATACTCAAAACGCTAGTTCGGGTTGGGTTTCGAGAGCTTTTTTTTCACTAAAATAGCTCTCGATCCTTGTTTTAGCTAGCTCTACATATGCTTGATTTATTTCAAAGCCAATTACTTTTCTATTATTAGAAAGCGCTGCAATGGCCGTGCTTCCTGAGCCCATAAATGGATCTAAAATTAAATCTGACTCGTTAGAGCTAGACTTGATGATGCGCTCGATCATCTCTGTCGGGAATTGAGCGGGGTGGGAGGTTCTCTCTTTTGAAGAACGATTGGCTCCTGAGGTGACTTTAGCTATTTGCCATACATCCGAAGGGTTCTTTCCCAATGGATTGCACTTAAGCTTCCCATTTTTTTTCTGGTTAGGGTATTTGACGTTGGGGTCTCGTACTGCGTCTAAGTTGAAAGTGTATTCTGCTGGGTTTTTTACGTACCAAAGAAGCTTTTCGTTTCTAGGTGAGAACCTTGTTCTACAAGCTACACCAGCAGAATAGTTCCAAACTACTTCTTGAAGGAAGTAGAAGGGGGTTTTATCCCAAAGTAGGTAAGAAATAGGCACGGCGAGGCCGCGATTTTTTACCTCGAAATAGCCAACATTCAACCAGAAGGTTCCATTGCTCCGAGTGATTCTATGTATTTCACTCATCCAAGAAGAACACCACTCTATATATTCCGACGTTTCGATTAGGGACTCGTACTCTTTTCCGATGTTATATGGAGGGGATGTAACAGTTAGGTTTATAAGTTCGGAAGGGATCGATTTCATGGCGTGAAGGCACTCCATGTTATATATCGCAACACCCTCGTTTTGATACGATGGCGGTCCCAGGTGTTCGATCGCCAAGTCAAAGCTGGAAGTTTTCATGCCTGTAGTGATGCTCAATAGCGAAGTTGATAATTTCCGAACTATACCACTAAACGCTTGTGAGCTCCAGTTTTGGCCGCCAGGTGGTATGGCAGGCATAAAGATAAAGTAAGTTATGATGGGTATGCTTTAGGTTGGCATGGGTATTAAAAGGGACGCGATTCAAGGGCAGGTGATACTGCTTTTTGGGTCTGGAGTTTTTAACCGCGCGGGCTTTGTTTTTTTGAGCGGCTCTCCTGAATCATGCTGTCTTTCCATCATTTACTGGTCGCGGCAGCGATCGTATGCCTCGCAGAGCTTCGCGAACTAGCTGATCCTAGCCGCCTACGCTACTTCACCTTCACCTTCAGTCTGACCTCTCTTTGAGGTTCACAGAGTCGCGGCAGCGACTGCCTCGCAGAGCAAGACAGCATTGAGCGCCGAAGGCGCGAATACGCGAGAGTGAAATTAGATAGCCGACTTGTCGGTTAGCTAACTTCACCTGTCTTGCCCTGAATATTCGTATGGCTGGCATGAGTGTCAGCAGTGCTCTCGGGTAAACAATAGGGTTGCTACAGCGTTCAGTTATGAGGTGATCGCTGAAACAATGGTATTGATCGAATATTGAACGCTTGTGCAACGATTGTTCGGCTCAGCAACGGTTTGCAATAGCTATTGAACGCCGCAGTGTACGGGTAGCAATCGCTTGGCGTAGCGACGAAACGCTTGATAGCCAAAGTCGATAGATCCCTCATCATGCAAGGTCGTCCATATCCCTAACAAAGACCAACCACCTTCAATCGCTTGCAGAATATCCTCGCGTAGCAGGATGAACTTGGCCAAGTTGGTAGCAGGGCTTGAGGGCGGATAGGTTGCAGCTACTCGTTCCGCGATCCGTACAGTAAGTGGTTTCATTTCGACCTCTTGGACGACTATGTCTCAGAGTTAGGCTCTGGACCCTCAACTGTCAAAATCCGAACTGGTGATAAGCCAGAGCTAGACCTGTTTACCTTTAACTTCTTTAAATATTCCTTTCCTACGGTAGACCGACTCTCGTTCTTGACAGTTGAGGGGCTTTCTTTCGGAGTTGCTGTTGGGGTCCTTGGAGGCGCGTTATCGGAACTCGCTGGCTCCCATGAAGATGATTGGTCCTTGAAGTTATAACTGCCGTCTCGGTAGCGCTTGATCACTCCGTGGAACCACCTGATCGCTGTGGTTTTGATCGATCCTGCTTTGATTGCAGCTGACAGCTCGTTCAGCATCCGCTGCTGGTCAATGGGCGCAACCTGCTCCAGCGCCTTGAAAATTTGGCTCCTGGTTTCTGCGGAGACCAATGCCGCCAACCGTAGCGGAGGATCCCCGGCCGCCGGGGCTGGGTTGGGCGACGTAGTAGTTTTTTTATTTTTTGGTTTTATTGTTTGTTTAGTATTTATATGTGCTTGTTTGTCCGGGTGCGGCTGATCCGTCTTCGGTTTATCCACGTTTGGGTTTTCGCAATATGGTGCAGAGTCGGCCCTTTCAGACGGTTCGTCAGAGATATGCCACACCGTCTTTGCGAATCGACCTCGGGAGTCGTGGGTGCGCTCGATGCTCAGATAGCCTGCGGTCTCAAGCTCTTGCAGTCCGCTCCTGGTTGCGGCTGCACCAGTGCCATTTTTCTTGGAGAGCGATTCCATTGTTAGATACGGATAGCCTGGGGGTAGGGACAGCAATTTCACCAATAGTCCTAACGATTTCCAACTCAGGTTTTGGTCACTTATTACATCGTTAGGGATAATTGTGAAATGACTGGACACTTTTCTTTTTACAATTAGGGATATAGACATTTTCGTCAGCCCTGCTCGAGAACCTTGGCTACATCTGCGGTTCTAAAGTAAATCCTTCTGCCAATTCTGACCTTGCAAGGAAGAAATTTTCTCGATACCTCATTGTCGCCACTCAGGCTGATTCTCAGGCCGTCCTTGCTTCTATGTAATACCTCTGCAAGCTGCTCAAGGGACAAAAGTGGAGCCCCAGAGAATAAGTCGCGTATGTATTCTTCCGTGGTCATGTTAGGTGTCCTCCGCTTAATTTCGGATATCCTATGACACCTAACGCAATTTTTAAAAGTATTTTTTCAAGCTCCACTTGACAGTGAAAAAGTTTAACTATAGTGCCTCTTGGTTGTTTAGTTAAACTTTTCCACAGCTGTAGTTTTTTAGCGGCTAAAATTTATTTCCAGCTTGCGGATTGCGATAAAAATAGCTAAGGACTTTAGCTAAACTACCTTCTGGGTTTTAGCTAGACTTTTCTTTCTTTTTGATATGCTATCTAGTCGGGCAACTAGATCTTCGGGGCGTAAGTGCGTATATCTCTTCAACATTTGCATTGATTTGTGGCCGCTGATGCTCGATACCTCTTGGTCGGAGAGACCGCCCTCCACAAGGCGGCTTACCGCCTCATGTCTCAAATCGTGAAATCTGAAGTCGGATAGCTGTAGCTTCTTGACCAGTAGCCCCCAGATTTTTGTGAACGCGTAGGGGCGGCGTTTCCCATCCTTCCCAGGTTCACCAAAAAACACCAGGTCGCATTCGCTAGGGCGAGCGGGGTTCATCATCGCGGCTTTGAAAAGCGCAGTCGCTCGCTTGCTCAGTGGGACAGTTCGTTGACCATCATTTTTCGTGTCAACGAGTCTTACGATACGTCGCTCTGTATCCACCTGAGGTCTGCGTAGCGACGCGATTTCACCTGAGCGCATACCAGTTTCCAGAGCGATGCCAACGATCCACCCAAGCATTGGATTGCTATGCCGATTCACCTCTGCGAACAGCCGCCGTTCCTCATCCGGCGAGAGTCTACGATTGCGACCCTCCCCGGGGCTTGGCTTGCGTATATTCAACACGGGGTTAAACGTCAGGCCCAGCCCCCATTCTTGGATCGCGACCGTGAAAACGTGGCTCAGTAGAGCCAGCTCCAGGCGAACGGTGTTGTTGCTGGTCGTGCCTGCGCGGCCTGGCTCGTTAAGGCGCTTGTCGCGATAGTTGGCAATGGTTTCAGCGGAAAGGGCTGCGAGAGAATACTTGCCCAGATGCTCCGTTAGCTTTTTAGCCTTGGAGATCTCACCGCGTTGAGTCGTAGGCTTCTTTGTAGGTGTAATGTCGGTCAGGTAGCGCTTGAGCGCTATTTCAAGCGTCATGCGCTCGTAGCCGCTGCGCTGGATGTACACACCGCGCACCATCTCGTCTTCGGTGCGTCGTGACCAATCCTCAGCGTCGCGTTTGGTGCGGAAGGTTTTGGCGTTGGTCGGCCATCCGGTCTTGCGGATAACGGCCTTCCAGGTGCCGGCAGGGGTTTTGACGATTGTAGCCATATGAAGGACTCCAAAGGCGTGCAAGCGAAGCCGCACTGTACCTAATTTGTACCTTTAGACCATAGGACTGTATCTGAGGTGGTTCCGCCAAAAACACGAAAGCCGCGCAGTGCGCGGCTTTGAGTATGGTGGGCCCACACGGACTCGAACCGTGGACCAAAGGATTATGAGTCCTCTGCTCTAACCGACTGAGCTATAGGCCCCAGTGGTCGCGGATTATAACGAGGGTTTCCTTGCGGTGCTATCCGAAAAGTCTGAAATAGCTGCGCTAAGAAATGAGGTGGCAAATTCTTCGGCGGGTAACGGCAAACTGACGATGTACCCCTGTATCTGCTCACAGCCTTCGGCAGCAAGAAATTGCTGTTGAGCCTGATTCTCGACGCCTTCGGCAATAATGGTCAGTTGCATGCTGCGCCCCAGGGCAATGATCGCGCGGGCAATCGCTGCGTCGTGCGGGTCGTCCGGCAAGCCGCGGATAAACGATTGATCGATCTTCAGGATGTCCAGGGGCAGGCGCTTGAGGTAGCTCAGTGACGAATAGCCTGTACCAAAGTCGTCGATAGCCAGTTGAACGCCTAGGTGTTTGAGTTGATGGAGCACGGCCAGGGATTCTTCGGCCTGGCTCATGATGAAGTTCTCGGTAATTTCCAGCTGCAGGTCTCCGGCTTTGAGCTGGTGGGTTTTGAGCAGATGCTCAATGCGTTTGATCAGGCCGGGTTGGCGCAGTTGTGCGCCCGCGAGGTTGACTGACAGCGGGCCGAAGGCCTTGTAATGTTTTTTCCATACCTGCATTTGCCGGCATGCATGTTCCAGTACCCAGTCGCCCAGTTGCAGGATCATGCCGTTCTCTTCAGCCAGGGCAATGAAATGCTCCGGAGGGACGTCGCCGAACAGTGGGTGAGTCCAGCGAATAAGCGCTTCGGCACCCACCAGACTCTGGGTTTTCAGGCTGAATTTGGGTTGGTAGTTCAGGCTCAGCTCATCACGCTCGATGGCCCGGCGCAATTCGTGCTCCAGCGCGATCCGTTCGCTGGCCTGGGCCGTCAGGTCGCGGGTGTAGGATTCGACGCGATTACGGCCTTTGGCTTTGGATCGGTACATGGCGGCGTCGGCATTGCGGATCAACGAGGCAACATCGCTTCCGTCCTGTGGATAAAGGCTGGTGCCAATGCTGGCGCTGGTGAAAAACTCATGTTCCCCGGCCTGGAAGGGGGCGCTGAAGCAGGCCAGCAGTTTATTGGCGATCAGGCTGGCATCACTGGGTTGGTGCAGGCCAGGCAATAGAATGATGAATTCATCGCCACCCAGACGCGCGACCGTGTCGACATCACGTACCTGCTCCTTCAGCCGTTGGGCAATGCCCTTGAGCAGCAAGTCGCCCACGGGGTGGCCAAGGCTGTCGTTGATGTGTTTGAAGCGATCCAGGTCGAGGAACAATACCGCACCCTGGCGTTTGGAGCTTTGCGCGCAGGTCAGGGCGGCTTGCAGGCGGCTTTCGAACAGCGTGCGGTTGGGCAGGCCGGTGAGCGGGTCGTGGTGCGCCTGGTAGTCGAGTTTCGCCTGAGCATGTTTGAGGCTGGAGATATCGGCGAACACCGCGACGAAGTGGGTGATCAAACGGTCGTTGTTACGTACGGCGCTGATGGTCAGCCAGCTGGGGTACAGCTCGCCATTTTTACGCCGGTTGTGGATTTCGCCTTGCCAGTGCCCTTCGGCATTCAGTTGGTGCCACATGGCGATGTAAAACGCACTGTCATGCTGGCCCGAGGCAAGCAGGCGTGGTGTTTGCCCCAGTGCTTCGAATTCGCTGTAGCCGGTGATTTCGCTGAAGGCGCGGTTGACGGCACTGATGCGTTGCTCAGTATCAGTGATCAACACACCTTCGGCGGTGTTTTCGAACACGGTGGCGGCCAGTTGCAGCTTTTCCTGCATCAGATGACGTTCGGTGATATCGCGGGCAATGGTCAGCATGCAATCTTCCCCGGCGATTGGCAGGGGGCGGGCAGACAGTTCACACAGGCGTATCTGGCCATCGCTGCGGCGAATGTGGCAGCTGAAATCGCGGACGAAACCGTCGCGCTGCAGCATATCCAGCAGGCGCCGACGTTCGTTCAGGTCAACCCAGATGCCCAGGTCCAGAGTGGTGTGGTCCAGTGACATATGGCTTTCAAAGCCTGTCAGGCGACAAAAGCCTTCGTTGACTTCGATGAGCAAACCATCGCTCTGGCGAGACAGCAGCAGGCCATCCGGGGAGGCGTGGAACGCTTTGGCGAATTTCTCCTCAGAGGTTTGCAGTTGCTCTTGGGTTTCCTTGAGTTGGCTGATGTCACGCACCGCCACCACCAGGGCGGGCGTGCTGTCGAGCTCGAAGCTTTCTGCCGATATCAGGCCTGTGAACAACTGGCCGTTGCTGCGGCGAAACAGGGTTTCCAGGTTACGAATGCTGCCAGACTGCAGGCGAAGGAGCAGCCCTGGGCCCAATCCTGCATTGCCCCAGATGTTCAGCTCCGTGGCTGTCCGTCCTACAACCTGCGCCGAGCTCAGGCCCATTTGCTCTTCGAAGGCCTCGTTGACTTCCAGCAGGCAACCGTCGCTGAGCCGGGCGATCAAAAGGATGTCAGGGCACTGCTGGAACACCGACGCAAACTTTTGCTCCGAGAGGCGCAGGGCGTCTTCGGTGTTCTTGGTTTCGCTGATGTCGATCATTAAGCCGCGCATTACCGGCTTATGCCCGTGCTCGATCAGGCTGACGATGTCGCGCACCCACAGTGTGCGGCCGTCAGCGCGAATCACACGGTAATCGAGGCTGTGGTCGCGCCCGGCGGCGGTTTCACTGTCGCAGAAGGCCTGGGCCCAGAGCGCATCGTCGGGATGGATGATGCTGCGCCAAAAACCTGGGCGCAGCCAGTCGTTCAGCGGATAGCCGAGTAGGTCTTCGGCGTGCGGTGAAACATAGTTGTAGGTGAAATCATTGGCGTCGGCTTCCCAGGCAATGGCCGAGAGGCTTTCGACCAAGCCGCGGTAGTGGTATTCGCTGCTGCGCAGTTCCTGCTCCAGGGCAATGCGTCGGGAAATCTCCGAACTCAGTCGGCGGTTGACCCGCACCATTGCCGCCAATATTGCCACCAGGATCAGTACGCCTGGCAGCCCGTAGATCAGCAAGTCGTACCATAGGGTGCGGTGATCCAGAACCTTGCCGACCCAGCGCTCCTGGATGTTGCTGATTTCACTCGCGCTCATGTCGGCCATGACTTTATCGATAATGCCGACCAGGATTTTTTTCTCACGCGGTACGGCCATGGCCAGTTGATAGCGGTAGGGGGTTTCACCGCTGACATACAGACCTTCGAGCTTTAGCTGGCGCAGGCTCCAGATACTGGAGGCAAGGTCGCCGACCACGGCATCGACTTCATCGGTGGCCAGTGCCTGCAACGCTGAGCTGACGTTGGGCAGGGGGACCAGGTTGAGGTCGGGGTGGTGAGTGCGTAGCAGCTCGTGTGGCGCATAGTTTTCGACAACGGCAATCTTCAGCCCGTACAGCTCTTTGAGCGTGCGCGGCTGTGCCCCGCCTTCATGGGCGAGGATGACAATCGGAAAGTCCAGATAGGGGCGGGTGAACGCCAGAAACCCCTGGCGTTCGGGGGTCGACATGATGCCGGGGAGCAGGTCCAGCTTGTTTTGACGTGCCTGTTCGAGCACAGCGGTCCAGCTGGACGGTTCAACCGGTTTGAACGCGACGCCCAGTCGCTCTTGAATCACAGCAATGTAGTCGGCAGCCAATCCCTGGTAGCGGCCATCCTGGTCACGGTATTCAAACGGTGGCCAAGACGCATCGACGCCCAGACGCAGCTGCGGATGCGCGCTGAGCCAGGCTTGTTCTTCTTCGGTCAGGGTCAAGGCGCCGGCCGTTGCACTCCAGAATATCTGGACCAGCAACAGGAGGGCCGGCAATTTGGGCATAGCGGCCTCGTTACACAAATGGATTGCTTCGAGTGTAGACGGGCATTTCTGCGGTGGGGTAGTGGCGAAAGTCTTAAAGTATCGGCGGCACAAAAGAAAAACCCCGGCCTGGGCCGGGGTTTTTCATCACTCGTCGAGGAAGGAGCGCAGATGCTCGCTTCGCGTCGGGTGGCGCAGCTTGCGCAGCGCTTTGGCTTCAATCTGACGAATCCGCTCACGGGTTACGTCGAACTGCTTGCCGACCTCTTCGAGGGTGTGATCGGTGTTCATGTCGATACCGAAACGCATGCGCAGCACTTTGGCTTCGCGTGCGGTCAGGCCGGAGAGCACGTCACGGGTTGCTTCCTTGAGGCTTTCGACCGTGGCCACGTCGATTGGCGATTGCATGGTCGAGTCTTCAATGAAGTCGCCCAGATGCGAATCTTCGTCGTCACCGATCGGGGTTTCCATGGAGATCGGCTCTTTAGCGATCTTCAATACCTTGCGGATCTTGTCCTCAGGCATTTCCATGCGTTCACCCAGCTCTTCCGGGGTCGGTTCGCGGCCCATTTCCTGCAGCATCTGCCGGGAAATACGGTTGAGCTTGTTGATCGTCTCGATCATGTGCACCGGAATACGGATGGTGCGCGCCTGGTCAGCGATCGACCGGGTGATCGCCTGACGAATCCACCAGGTGGCGTAAGTCGAGAACTTGTAACCACGACGGTATTCGAACTTGTCCACCGCCTTCATCAAGCCGATGTTGCCTTCCTGGATCAGGTCGAGGAACTGCAGGCCACGGTTGGTGTACTTCTTGGCGATCGAGATCACCAGACGCAGGTTGGCCTCGACCATTTCCTTCTTGGCACGACGAGCCTTGGCTTCACCGATCGACATGCGACGGTTGATGTCCTTGATCTCGGCGATGGTCAGGCCGGTTTCGCTTTCGAGGTCGATCAGCTTTTGCTGGCAGGCCACGATAGCGTCGCTTTTCTCACCCAGAGCAGCTGCCCACTTGGTGCTGCGCTTGGCCAGGTCGCTGGCCCAGGTCTGGTCGATTTCGTTGCTTGGGAACAGACGCAGGAAGTCGGCGCGTGGCATGCGTGCATCACGGACACACAGTTGCATGATCGCGCGTTCTTGCTGACGCAGACGGTCAAGGGCGCTACGAACGCGCTCTACCAGGACTTCGAACTGCTTGGGTACCAGCTTGATTGGCATGAACAACTCTGCCAGATCGAGCATCGACTGCAGGCTGTCCTTGTGCAGGCGGCCGTTCTTTTTCAGTACTTTGAGGGTAGCGTTCAGTTGTTCCTGAACAGCACCGAAGCGCTGGCGAGCAACTTCAGGGTCTGGACCGCTTTCGGCCTCTTCCTCTTCGTCGTCGCCTTCTTTCTCTTCGTCTTCGTCGTCAGATTCGTCTTTGGCCGGGGCCTTCGGATCGATCGGCGGCGGTACTTCGGCCGGAGGGGCAATGCCGTCATCCGGGTCGATGTAGCCACTGAGAACATCGGACAGGCGGCCACCTTCGGCGGTGACCCGATCGTATTCGCTGAGGATGTATTCGACAGTACCCGGGAAATGGGCGATAGCACCCATGACTTCGCGAATACCTTCTTCGATACGCTTGGCGATTTCGATTTCGCCTTCGCGGGTCAGCAGTTCGACGGTACCCATTTCACGCATGTACATGCGCACCGGGTCAGTCGTGCGACCGATATCGGTTTCCACAGCCGCCAACGCAGCAGCGGCTTCTTCAGCTGCAGCTTCGTCGGTGTCGGCTTCGGCCAACAAAAGGGCATCCGCATCCGGAGCACTCTCGAATACGTTGATCCCCATGTCGTTGATCATGCGGATGATGTCTTCCACCTGCTCCGGATCTGAAATATCCTCTGGCAGGTGGTCGTTGACCTCCGCGTAAGTCAGGTAGCCCTGCTCACGGCCGCGGGTGATCAACTCTTTGATGCGAGACTGCTGTTGCGCTTTTCCGGACATAACACCCTATCCACTGAAGGTCTTGGCGGGCAAAAAACAAGCCGAGGATTATACCCGAGCTAGGACCTCACGCGCCAGTTGAGGTCGGGGTTTGTGCGGGAACATTCCGGCTTAGCAGGTCGCGCAGCTGATTTTTTTCCTCTGCGCTTAACTCGCTTTGACGTGCTTTTCTGAGCAAATGTTCCAGGCTTCGCTCGCGTTGGCGAGCTGACAAGCTAGTTATAGTGTCGAAAAACTGTTGTTCAAGGTTGTCGGCATCGATCAGCCATTCCTTTTCCGCCAATGCCCGCAGCAACCGGCCTTGCTCGGTGCCGTGCCAGCGCGCGATCAGCTGTAGTGAGCGTAGCTCAGGATTCTTCTGCAAGGCTTCGAGCAGCGCCACCAGCAGTTGGGCGTAGACGTGTTCTTCGGCAGCAAAATGGCCGGCATCTTCGACTTTTTTGGCCAATTGCGGATGGTGCAGCAGGGTACGCAGGGCGCTCAAGGTCGGGGGTTCTACAGAGGTCGGCACGCGTGGTGGTGCGTCCTGGCGCTGGCCGTTACGCTCCCAGGGTTTGCCTTTCTTGTCCCACGGCTTGCCGTCCCACTTCTTCTTGCCGCCCTTGTTCGGAGTCCACTGCTGCTGTGGTGGCGCGTATTCGGGCTGGTGAAAATCGCTGTAATCCGGGGTGTAGTCGGGGATGGCGTCGTAATCGATACCCGGGTCGTAAGCGGGCGGCGCTTCGGGGGCGGCGCTGTGGCTCAGTTGCTCGACCTGCTGATTGTCGAGGCCGGTGATCTCTTTCAGGCGACTGCGCATCAGGGTGCGAAGGTTGGCGCCGGGTACTTTTTCGATCAACGGTGCTGCCAGGGTCGCCATGTGCGCTTTGCCTTCAAGCGAACGCGGGTCTGCTTCCTCGGTCAACTGCTGGAAAAAGTAGTCGGCCAGCGGTTGGGCGTGCTGGTTGATGCGGGCGCGGAATGCGTCAGTGCCTTCGGCGCGGATCAACGTGTCCGGGTCTTCACCTTCGGGGAGAAACAGGAAGCGCGCCTTGCGGCCATCCTGCAGGCTCGAAAGGGTGGCCTCCAGTGCACGCCAGGCAGCATTGCGGCCCGCCTGGTCGCCGTCGAAGCAGAACAGTACGCTGGGAACGACGCGAAACAGGCGTTTGAGGTGTTCTTCGCTGGTCGCCGTGCCCAGGGTTGCCACGGCATTGCGCAGGCCTTGCTGGGCCAGGGCAATGACATCCATGTAGCCTTCGACCACGATGATTTCATCGAGGTTGCGGTTGAACTTACGCGCTTCAAACAGCCCGTAAAGTTCCTGACCCTTGTGGAATACAGGGGTTTCCGGCGAGTTCAGGTACTTGGGCTTGTCGTCGCCGAGTACCCGGCCGCCGAAGGCAATGACCCGGCCGCGGCTGTCACGGATCGGAAACATCACCCGGTCGCGGAATCGGTCGTAGCGTTTGCCTGATTCGGCGTTCTCGATCAGCAGACCGGCATCGATCATGGCCTTTTGTTGCAGGGTGTCGCTGCTCAAATGCTTGAACAGGTTGTCCCAGCCCGGCGGGGCATAGCCCAGGCCGAAATCGCGGGCGATTTCACCAGACAGGCCACGGCCTTTGAGGTACTCCACCGCCGAGCGGCGGGTGGGGTGGCTTCGCAAGGCCTGACGATAAAATTCGGCAGCCGCTTCCAGTAGGGGGTACAGCGGCGAGTCGGTTGGTTGTCGGGGCTTGTGCCCGCGACCGCCTTCTTCGCGTGGCACTTCCATGCCGGCAGCTTTGGCCAGCTCTTCGACAGCCTGGGGAAAGTCCAGGTTGTCGTGGTCCATGATGAAGCCAAGGGCATTGCCGCCTGCGCCGCAACCAAAGCAGTAATAGAACTGCTTGTCGGGGCTTACGCTGAAGGACGGTGTTTTTTCCTTGTGGAATGGACAGCAGGCGGTGAGGTTCTTGCCGGCCTTTTTCAGTTGCACGCGCGAGCTCACCACATCGACGATGTCGGTACGGTTGAGGAGGTCGTCGATGAAACTTTGGGGAATCAGCCCGGCCATGGCACTCTCATCATCAGGCGATAAACAAGTGTAATCGCTAATGCTGCGGGAACGGCTTCGCGTTCGAGCGGTATCGAATGGCGTAACACAAAATTCGGAAAGACGTGCTCGTCTGCAGCCGGTTAGGGCTCGTCAGTAATGACGTGCACAGCTGGCGTTGAGGCCAGTTCTGACGATTCAGGCAGGTTGTTCACATTGCAGGGCAATGGAACGCCTCGGGCGCAAAGGCCAGAGGATCAAGCAACTACTGCCGGCAGCCCGGCTTTGGGCCGGGCGAGGCAGAAGCTTGCGACGGGCGTCTGTATTAGTACAGACGAACGGCGCGGCGCTGTTCGCGCTGAACTTTCTTGGCGTGACGTTTAACAGCGGCTGCTGCTTTGCGCTTACGCTCAGAAGTCGGCTTCTCGTAAAATTCGCGGCTACGAACTTCAGCCAGAACACCGGCTTTTTCGCAGGAGCGCTTGAAACGACGCAGAGCTACGTCGAAGGGTTCGTTCTCTTTAACTTTGACGGCTGGCATCCAGAGCTACCTTCATTCATTACCGGGGGTCAACGAACTCGTGGCAAAAATGTGCACTGGAGAACGTCGGTTTTTAAGGGTTGCGGATGTTAACCCTTAGCCAGCCGGAATGCAAAGCCTCTGATCGAAAACCGCTGGTCGGCATCGGGAGTGAGGACTATCATGCGCGCCTTCGAATTCAGCCTCCACAAGGCGCAGACCCATGCTAGTACTGGGATTGGAAACATCCTGCGACGAAACCGGCGTCGCATTATACGACAGTGAACGTGGCCTTTTGGCAGATGCACTGTTCAGTCAGATCGACCTGCACCGCGCCTATGGTGGCGTGGTGCCGGAGCTGGCCTCGCGTGATCACGTCAAGCGCATGCTGCCGTTGATCAAGCAGGTGCTGGCCGAGGCCGACTGCGTAGCCACCGAAATCGATGCCATCGCTTACACCGCTGGCCCAGGTTTGGTCGGTGCGCTGTTGGTAGGGGCCTCGTGCGCGCAGGCGCTGGCGTTTGCCTGGGGTATCCCGGCGCTGGGCGTTCATCATATGGAAGGTCATTTGCTCGCGCCGATGCTTGAAGAGCAGCCGCCTGAGTTCCCGTTCGTCGCCTTGCTGGTGTCCGGCGGGCATACCCAGCTGGTGCGTGTGGACGGCATTGGCCGTTATGAACTGCTGGGCGAAACCCTCGACGATGCCGCAGGTGAAGCCTTCGATAAGACCGCCAAATTGATGGGCCTGAATTATCCAGGTGGCCCGGAAATCGCGCGCCTTGCGACTCAGGGCATGCCCGGGCGCTTTGTGTTCCCGCGGCCGATGACGGATCGCCCCGGCCTTGATTTCAGCTTCAGTGGCCTTAAAACCTTTGCCTTGAACACCTGGCAGCAATGCCAGAGTGCCGGAGACGACGGTGAACAAACCCGTTGCGACGTGGCACTGGCCTTCCAGCAGGCGGTGGTAGAGACTTTGACCATCAAGTGCAAGCGGGCCTTGAAGCAAACCGGCCTCAAGCGCCTGGTGATCGCCGGTGGTGTCAGTGCCAATAAGGCCTTGCGCACTTCGTTGGAAGAAATGCTCGCGGGCATCAAGGGTAATGTGTATTACGCCCGGCCACAGTTCTGCACTGATAACGGCGCCATGATTGCCTATGCAGGCTGCCAGCGTCTGGCGGCAGGGCAGCATGAAAGCCTGGCGATCAGTGTGCAGGCTCGTTGGCCAATGGAGCAACTGGCGCCGTTGTAATGAACGGCGCTCATGCGCAGGATTCAGAAATGCCGTTCGCGGCCGGCAAAAAGGTCGCGTAAATTGCCACGGTGACGCCAGACGATCAGCACGGTCAGCACGCTGATCGGCAGCAACGCTTCTGGCTCGCGCCAAGCCAGCAACGGCAGGGTCAGGGGAGTGGCAATCAGTGATGCCAATGAACTGGTGCGGGTCAGGTAGAAGGTAAGTACCCAGGCGCTGATGGCCAGCAGTGCTGCGGGCGGGTAGAGGCCCAGCAGCAGGCCGGCGGCGGTGGCAACACCTTTGCCGCCACGAAAACAGAAGTACACCGGGAACAGGTGGCCGATGACTGCACACAAGCCAATCCAGGCCTGTTGTTGCAGGTCGAGGCCGGCAAGATTGGCGATCAGTACGGGTAGCAAGCCCTTGCACAGGTCGCCTAGCAGGGTCAGGATCGCCAATTTGCGGCCGGCCAGGCGCAGCATGTTGGTTGCACCGGCATTGCCTGAACCGCTCATACGCGGGTCCGGGCTGCCATTGAGGCGGCTGAGGAGAATGGCAAAGGACAGCGAGCCGAGCAGGTAGGCGAGCAACGCCAGTAACCAAAACATGCTAACTATTCCGGGCGAGGACGCCCTGATTCTAACGGCGCCAGTCGCCCTTGTCGTGCAGTGGAGAGAAGTGCTTGGACAGAGTGTTCATCGAAGGCCTGGAAGTCGATACCGTCATCGGTGCTTATGACTGGGAGCGGGGGATTCGCCAGTGCCTGCGTCTGGACCTGCGATTTGCCTGGGATAACCGTCCGGCAGCGGCGGGTGACGACCTGACCTTGGCGTTGGACTACGCCAGCGTGACTGCACGCATTCAGGCGTTTGCCGAAACATCCGAGTTCCAGTTGGTTGAAACCTTTGCCGAGCGGCTGGCAGCGGTGTTGATGCAGGAGTTCCAGATCCCCTGGTTGCAGCTCAAACTGACCAAGCCCGGCGCTGTGTCGGCCGCCACCGGTGTGGGCGTGGAGATTGAGCGCGGATGTCTCTGAACCGGGTTTATCTTGGCCTTGGCAGCAATGTCGAGCGAGAACGGCATTTGTGTGCGGGGCTGGATGCTCTGGCGGAAATATTGACCGATTTGCGCTGCTCGGCGGTATTCGAAAGCCAGGCGGTGGGCATCAAAAGTGGGCCTTTTTTCAATTTGGTGGTGACTGGGCTGACCGCTTTGCCACTGATGGAGCTAGACCGCCGGCTTAAGTTCATCGAAGCCGATAACGGTCGCTATGCGCCTGAGCGCAAGGGGTTGCCGTTGGATATCGATGTGCTGATGTACAACGATTTGCATGGCAGTTTTGATGGCTTGGTGCTGCCTCGGGCCGAAATTCTCAAGAACGCGTTTGTGTTGTGGCCGCTTTCGCTGCTTGCGCCGCAAATGGTGCATCCGGGCACAGGCAAGCCTATCGCACAGATGTGGGCCGAGGCGCAGATTGAGCAAGTGTTGGCACCGGTGCCGTTTGAATGGCGTGGCCAGCAGTTGACGAATCTCTGATCGCGGGGCAAGCCCGCTCCCACTGGAATGGTTTCTGTGGGAGCGGGCTTGCCCCGCGATGGTTTCAACCCTTATAGGCTTTCAGTGCCTTCAGGCGCTCCCCTTTAAGGGCCTCGCCCAATGCCTGCCCAGTCAGGCCCTTCTGCACCAACGGCTGCACCTGTACCGCCCGTGCAGCTGCCGCCGCGCCTCGCAGGTACTGCGCCTGTGGATAGTCGCGCTGTTCCAGCCCTTTGCGCCCTCGGGCGTCCATTTCGCACGCGGCAATGAACTCTTCAAAGCGCTGCGGCCGACGATAAACGTCAAAACTCTGTAGCAGTTCAAGTAAGGTCGAGGCCTTGAGCTCCAGAGCACGATGGCAATGGGTGTGGTACTCGCCGACCAGCATGGCCAGTTCCTGACATTCGCGGGGCACCTTGAAGCGCTGGTTGACGGCCTTGATCAACTTGAGCCCGCGATGCTCGTGTGCGATGTGCCGAGGCCACTCCGCTTCCGGCGTCAGCCCCTTGCCCAGATCATGCAGCAGGCAGGCCCAGCGTACGCTAAGAGGCTGTTGGTGCTGCGCAGCTTGCTCCAGCACGGCCAGGGTATGGATGCCGCTGTCGATCTCGGGGTGGTGGGCAGGTGGTTGGGGTACGCCAAACAGGGCGTCAAGTTCCGGGATCAGTTCCTTCAAGGCGCCGCAATCGCGCAGTACCTGGATAAACACCTGGGGTTGGTCTTCCATCAGTGCTCGGGAGATTTCCTTCCAGCTGCGTTCTGCGGTCAGTGCCTGGAGCTCACCGGATTCGCTGAGCTGACGCATCAGTTCAATGGTTTCGGGGGCCACAGTGAAACCCATGCTGGCGTAGCGCGCAGCGAAACGGGCGACACGCAGGACACGCAAGGGATCTTCGGCGAACGCCGGGGATACATGGCGTAAAATTCGGGCTTGCAGGTCTTTCTGGCCATTGTAAGGGTCGCTGATATTGCCCTGTTCATCTTCAGCCATGGCGTTGATGGTCAGGTCACGCCGGATCAGGTCTTCTTCAAGTGTGACCTCGGGGCTGGCGTGGAAAGTGAAGCCGCCGTACCCACGCCCACTCTTGCGCTCGGTGCGCGCCAATGCGTACTCCTCGCCGCTTTTGGGGTGGATGAACACTGGGAAGTCGGCACCCACAGGTCGATAACCGAGTGCCTGCATTTGCTCTGCGCTAGCGCCGACCACCACCCAGTCAATATCACTGACCGGTTGGCCGAGCAGGCGGTCGCGCACGGCACCGCCGACTTTGTAGATCTGCATGAAAATCCTCCGTTGATACCACAGGATACCCTGTCTGGTCGCAACGGAGGGGTAGGCTAGAGGTGCACGACGGCCAGGTCCAGGCGTCCGTACTCTGCTTCGCTGTGTTCGCCTTTGGGCGGCACGTGGTGGGTTTTCATGATCTGGTCACCTTGCAGGGTTTCCAGGTGGATGTCGAAGCCCCAGAGGCGGTGCAAGTGCTTGAGGACTTCTTCGGTCGAGTCGCCCAGTGGCTTGCGGTCGTGTTGCTGGTGGCGCAGGGTCAGAGAGCGGTCGCCGCGGCGGTCGATGCTCCAGATCTGCACGTTGGGTTCACGGTTGCCCAGGTTGTATTGGGCTGCCAGGGTTTCGCGGATGATCCGATAGCCGCTTTCGTCGTGGATAGCCGGTACCAGCAGGTCATCACGTTGGTCGTCGTCGAGGATGCTGAACAGCTTGAGATCCCGGATGACCGTAGGTGACAGGTACTGCAGGATGAAGCTCTCATCCTTGAAGCTGCTCATGGCGAACTTGATGGTCGACAGCCAGTCGCTGCCAGCGATGTCGGGGAACCAGCGACGGTCTTCTTCCGTGGGGTTTTCGCACATGCGACGTATGTCGCGGTACATGGCAAAGCCCAAAGCGTAAGGGTTGATGCCGCTGTAGTAGGGGCTGTCGAATCCGGGTTGAAACACCACGCTGGTATGCGACTGCAAGAACTCCATCATGAAGCCTTCGGTCACCAGGCCTTCGTCGTACAGGTCGTTCATCAGGGTGTAGTGCCAGAAGGTGGCCCAGCCTTCGTTCATCACCTGGGTCTGGCGTTGTGGGTAGAAGTATTGGGCAATCTTGCGCACGATGCGCACGATCTCGCGCTGCCAGGGCTCAAGCAGCGGCGCATGTTTCTCGATGAAATAGAGGATGTTCTCCTGAGGTTCGGCCGGGAAGCGCGCATTGTCGCGTTCGCTGTTTTTGTCGGCGCCTTTGGGAATGGTGCGCCAGAGATCGTTGATCTGTTTCTGCAGATGCTCTTCGCGTTCCTTCTGGCGCCGCCGTTCTTCTTCAGCGGAAATCGGGTAAGGGCGCTTGTAGCGGTCGACACCGTAATTCATCAGGGCATGACAAGAGTCGAGCAAGTCTTCCACCGCATCAATGCCGTGGCGTTCTTCGCACTGGGTGATGTACTGCTTGGCAAATACCAGGTAATCGATGATCGAGCTGGCGTCCGTCCAGGTGCGGAACAGGTAATTGCCCTTGAAGAAGCTGTTATGACCGTAGCAAGCGTGGGCAACCACCAGCGCTTGCATGCAGATGGTGTTTTCTTCCATCAGGTAGGCAATGCACGGGTCGGAGTTGATCACGATCTCATAGGCCAAGCCCATCTGGCCTCGGCTGTAGGATTTCTCGGTACTGAGGAAGTGTTTGCCGTAGGACCAGTGGTGATAGCCCAGGGGCATGCCGACGGAAGCATAAGCGTCCATCATTTGTTCAGCCGTAATCACTTCAATCTGGTTGGGGTAGGTGTCCAGGGCATAGCGCTCGGCCAGGCGGCTGATTTCCCGGTCATAGGCCTGGATCAGTTCGAATGTCCATTCGGACCCGGTGGAAATGGGTTGGCGCTTCTGCTCTCTAGCGGTCATGTCACTAACCTGCGCTGGAAGAGTTCACGGAAGACCGGATAGATATCGCCGGCCGACACCAGCTGTTGCTGGGCGAATGTATCGGCAAAGGCTTCGCCGATCCGTTCATATTCGTACCACAATGCCTGATGTTCGCGAGGGGTGATCTCAACGTAAGTGTAGTACTGGACGAACGGCATGATCTGCTTGGTGAGGATCTCGCGGCAGATCGGCGAGTCGTCGTTCCAGTTGTCACCGTCCGAGGCTTGGGCGGCGTAGATATTCCACTCATTGGCCGGGTAGCGTTCGGCCATGACTTCCTGCATTAGCTTCAGGGCGCTGGAGACAATGGTGCCGCCGGTTTCCCGGGAGTAGAAAAACTCCTCTTCATCGACTTCGCGTGCGCTGGTGTGGTGGCGGATGAACACCACTTCGATTTTTTCGTAATTGCGCTTGAGGAACAGGTACAGAAGGATGAAAAAGCGTTTGGCGATGTCTTTGGTGGCTTGGGTCATTGAGCCAGACACGTCCATCAGGCAGAACATCACGGCTTTGCTGCTGGGGTTGGGTTGTTTGACCAGCAGGTTGTATTTGAGGTCGAAGGTATCCAGAAACGGCACGCGGTTGATGCGTGCGCTCAAACGCGCGATTTCCGCTTCAATTTCCTGGATATCGCCGAAGTTGTCTGGCTCTTCTCGTTTAAGGCGCGCCAGTTCCTCTTGCGCTTCGCGCAGCTTGGCACGGCTGCTGCCGGACAAGGCAATACGCCTGGCGTGAGCGGAGCGTAGGGTGCGGATGATATTGATGCGTGAGGGGTTGCCTTCGTTACTGATGCCGGCGCGGACTGTCTTGAAGGTGTCAGTACCAGCCAGGTGACGTTTGACCAGGTTGGGCAGCTCCAGGTCTTCAAACATGAATTCGAGAAATTCTTCCTGGGTAATCTGGAAGACGAACTCGTCCATGCCTTCGCCGGAGTTGCCGGCCTTGCCGCGGCCGCCACCTCCGCCGCCGCCTTGTGGGCGGGCAATGTGTTCCCCCGCGGTGAACTCCTTGTTGCCTGGGTGTACTACCGTCTGTTTGCCGCCGCGGCCATGATGAAGCACCGGCTCGTCGATATCGCGTCCGGGAATGCTGATCTGCTCGCCATGCTCCATGTCGGTAATGGAGCGGCGGCTTACGGCCTCTTCGACGGCTTTCTTGATGTGGTCACGGTAACGCCGCAAAAAGCGCTGGCGGTTGACCGTACTCTTGTTTTTGCCGTTAAGGCGTCGGTCGATCACATAGCTCATAGGTCCCTCCGGGGGTAGGCGGTAGCTGCGCAAGCTGCAAGCTTCAAGTCGCAAGCTTCAAGATCGGGCACGCAGGTAATGCGATGCGTGCGCCGGACTTGCAGCTGAAAGCTTGCCGCTTGCAGCTCCTGCCGCTTATTGCGATTTCCTGACCCGCAGGTACCATTCCGAGAGCAGACGAACTTGCTTGTCTGTGTAGCCGCGTTCCACCATTCGGGTGACGAAGTCGTTGTGTTTCTGTTGGTCCTCTTTGCTGGCTTTGGCGTTGAAGCTGATAACCGGCAGCAGGTCTTCGGTGTTGGAGAACATTTTCTTCTCGATCACCACCCGCAGTTTTTCGTAGCTCAGCCAGGTCGGGTTTTTGCCGTTGTTGTTGGCCCGCGCGCGCAATACGAAATTGACGATCTCGTTACGGAAGTCTTTCGGGTTGCTGATGCCCGCTGGTTTTTCGATTTTCTCCAGTTCTTCGTTGAGCGCGATCCGGTTGAGGATTTCGCCGGTTTCCGGGTCGCGGTATTCCTGATCCTGGATCCAGAAGTCGGCGTACAGCACATAGCGGTCGAAGATGTTCTGGCCGTATTCGCTGTAGGACTCCAGGTAAGCGGTCTGGATTTCCTTGCCGATGAACTCGATGTAGCGCGGTGCCAGGTACTCCTTCAGGTAGCGCAGGTAGCGTTCGCGCACTTCGGCCGGGAATTGTTCCTGTTCGATCTGCTGTTCCAGCACATAGAGCAGGTGTACCGGGTTGGCGGCGATTTCGTGGGGGTCGAAGTTGAAGACTTTCGACAGGATCTTGAAGGCGAACCGGGTCGACAGGCCATTCATGCCCTCATCAACGCCGGCCGCGTCACGGTACTCCTGGATCGACTTGGCCTTTGGATCGGTGTCTTTGAGGTTTTCCCCGTCGTACACGCGCATCTTCGAGTAGATGTTCGAGTTCTCCGGTTCCTTGAGCCGCGATAGCACGGTGAACTGCGCAAGCATCTTCAGGGTGTCGGGTGCGCAGTGAGCTTTGGCCAGCGAGCTGTTGAACAGCAACTTGTCGTAGATCTTGATCTCGTCGCTGACGCGCAGGCAGTAAGGCACTTTGACGATGTAGATCCGGTCGATGAATGCTTCGTTGTTCTTGTTGTTACGGAAGCTGTGCCATTCCGATTCGTTGGAGTGGGCCAGCAGGATCCCTGAATACGGGATCGCGCCCAGGCCTTCGGTACTGTTGTAGTTACCTTCCTGGGTCGCAGTCAGCAATGGGTGCAGCACCTTGATAGGCGCCTTGAACATTTCGACGAATTCCATCAGGCCTTGGTTGGCCCGGCACAGTGCGCCCGAATAGCTGTAGGCGTCGGCGTCGTTCTGTGGGTATTCCTCGAGTTTGCGGATGTCGACTTTACCCACCAGAGCAGAAATGTCCTGGTTGTTTTCGTCACCGGGCTCGGTCTTGGCCACCGCGATCTGATTAAGGATCGACGGGTACAGTTTGACCACTTTGAACTGGCTGATATCGCCCCCGAACTCAGCCAGCCGTTTGGTCGCCCAGGGCGACATGATGGTGTTCAGATAACGCCGTGGGATGCCGAAGTCTTCTTCGAGGATCGCGCCATCTTCCGTAGCGTTGAACAGCCCCAGGGGCGATTCGAAGACCGGCGAGCCTTTGATGGCGTAGAACGGGACCTTTTCCATCAGCTGCTTGAGCTTCTCAGCCAGGGACGACTTACCGCCACCCACAGGGCCGAGCAGGTAAAGGATCTGTTTCTTCTCTTCCAGGCCTTGGGCCGCGTGACGGAAGTAGGAAACGATCTGGTCGATGCATTCTTCCATGCCATGGAAGTCTTCAAAGGCTGGGTAGCGACGGATCACCTTGTTGGAGAAGATTCGCGATAGCCTGGAGTTGTTCGAGGTATCGACCAGTTCCGGCTCACCGATGGCCATCAACAGGCGCTCAGCCGCCGACGCGTAAGCGCTACGATCGCTTTTGCAGAGCTCAAGGTATTCCTGCAGCGAAAGTTCTTCCTGACGGGTGGACTCGAAACGTTGTTGGAAGTGGCTAAAAATACTCATGACGTCACCTCGCTCGATACGTGGAGCCGACGCCGGATCAGTCAGCTGATGCTGGCATGCAATCGGCGCTACCGATTGCTGTATACCCCCCAGAACACCTGTAAAGTCGCTACCGATGACCCGCACGCCGGTGTACCGGCTCTCCCCTTTTTGGATGGCCTGGACTTAAGGATAGTTGGTTCTCGGCGAGGTCAAGGGCGCGTGGATGAATTGTTGCGCGTTACCGTTCGTCAGGTCAGGCGCGAGCCCGCGCGGGACGCGGGCTGCAGGAGAAGAAAAAAATTATTCGGCAGAACCCTGAGCGGTTTCTGTCGGGTAGGTGCCGCGCCACAGCTCAAAGCCGCCGTCGAGGCTGTAGACGTCCGAAAAACCTTGGCTTACCAGATACGCAGCAGCGCTCTGGCTGGAGTTGCCGTGATAGCAGACCACTACAGTGGGGGCATCGAGGTCAGCGCCACGAATGAAGTCTGCTACCGAGTGGTTGTCCAGGTGCCGGGAGCCGGTGATGTGGCCGAGGGCATAGGTTTGCGGGTCGCGAATATCGACCACGACCGCACCTTGCTCACGCAGCGCCTGGGCCTGCTCGGGAGGGATGCGTTTGAATTCGCTCATGGGTACGGTTTCCTTCAAGACTGGTCGTTCATTCTAGCCGGTTGCTCAGGTGTCGGCTGCACCCTTGGGGTGCCGTCATCGGCGCAGTCGCAACGATAAAAGGCGCCGGTATCGACGTTGTACAAGGTCAATGCACCGCCCCAGACGCAGCCGGTGTCCAGTGCAATCACGTCAGGCTCTTTGCAGCGCCCTTCGAGCGCGGCCCAGTGGCCGAAGATGATCTTCACATGGCGTGAGCGTCGGCCTTTATGGGCAAACCAGGGCTTGTAGCCTGGCGGGGCGGTTTCGGCGCCTTCCTTGCCTTTGAGGTCTAGCTTGCCCTCGCTGGTGCAAAAACGCATGCGGGTGAAGTAATTGGTGATCACCCTCAGGCGAGTGACGCCGCTGAGGTCTTTGCTCCACTTGTTTGGCTCGTTGCCGTACATGCCATCGAGGTAGGGTTTGAGGCGATTGTCGTCGCGCAATACTTCCTCGACTTCGCCAGCCAGTTCCAGTGCCTTGCCTAGCGTCCACTGCGGTGGGATACCCGCATGGACGAGTACTACGCCACGTTGTTCGTCGTAGTGCAGCAGCTTTTGCCGACACAGCCAGTCGAGCAGTTCGCCCGCATCGGGAGCATCGAGAATCTCGCGCAGCGTGTCACTTTTCTTCAGGCGCTCGATGTTATGCCAGGCCGCGAGCAGGTGCAGGTCATGGTTGCCAAGGACGCAGACCAACGAATCACGAATGGAGTAGAGGAAACGTAAGGTTTCAAGGGACTCCGGACCGCGGTTAACCAGGTCGCCTACCAGCCACAAACGGTCGACTGCGGGGTTGAAGTGAACGCGTTCAAGCAGGCACTTCAAGGGTTGAAGGCAGCCTTGCAAGTCGCCAACTGCGTATACCGCCATCAGTGCAGGGCTCCGGGGACAGCAAGGCGGAACGGGGCGATGATGGCATCGAAGTGTTTACCGTCTTCGGCATGCATCTGATAGGTGCCCTGCATGGTGCCGACTTGAGTGCTGATCACGGCGCCGCTGCTGTAGGTGTGGCTTTTACCTGGCTCGATCAGCGGCTGTTGGCCAATCACGCCAGCGCCTTTTACTTCTTCGACTTGGCCGTCACCGTTGGTAATCAGCCAATGGCGTGACATCAACTTGGCCGGGATCAAGCCGTTGTTCTGCACGGTGATGGTGTAGGCGAAGGCGAAACGTTCGTTTTCGGGATCGGATTGTTCTTTGAGGAAACGGGTCACGACACTGACGTCGATCTGGTAGCGGGGATCTGACATGCAAGGGGCCTTGGAAACAGACGCGGATACGGCAATTGCGTCCAGTCTAGGCCATTGGCGGGGTTGCCGGCCAGTCATGAGGGTATGACTGGCCGTTGTGATACCTCAGTGGCTGCCTTGTTGCTCGGCGAGTTTGTCGGCCAGGCGGACGAAAGCGGCGAGGTCCAGTTGCTCTGGGCGCAGGCTGCCGTCGACCCCGGCGGCCTCGATTGCATCGCTGCTGAGCAGGGCTTTGAGGGTATTGCGCAGGGTTTTGCGGCGCTGGTTGAAGGCCTCGCGAACGATGCGCTCCAGCAGGCGATGGTCTTTGGCCGGGAAGGGCAAGGTTTCGTGCGGAACCAGGCGCACGATGGCTGAGTCGACCTTCGGTGGCGGGTTGAACGCGCCGGGCCCGACGTTGAATAGGTGTTCGACCCGGCAGTGGTACTGCACCATGATCGACAAACGGCCCCAGTCACCGCCGCCAGGCCCTGCAGCCAAGCGCTCGACCACTTCTTTTTGCAGCATGAAGTGCATGTCGCGGATCAGTTCGGCGTTGTCCAGCAGGTGGAAAATCAGCGGGGTGGAAATGTTGTACGGCAGGTTGCCGACCACGCGCAGGCTGTTCGGTGCCGCACCAAGGCTGGTGAAGTCGAACTTCAGTGCGTCACCCTGGTGCAGGCGGAAGTTGTCCCGACCAGCAAACTGCTGGTTGAGAATCGGCACCAGGTCTTTATCCAGCTCAACCACGTCGAGCTGTGCACCGCTGCCCAGCAAGCCTTCGGTCAGGGCTCCCTGCCCCGGGCCGATTTCCAGCATGCGGTCGCTGGCCTTGGCGTTGATCGAGCGCAGAATGCGGTCGATGACGCCAGCGTCGTGGAGAAAGTTCTGGCCGAAGCGCTTGCGCGCCCGGTGTTGGTATTGCTCACTCATATTCGGGTCTCGGCCATCTGGTAGGCGGTTTCCAGGGCGACTTGCAGGCTGCCAGTATCGATCCGGCCGCTACCGGCCAGGTCCAGGGCGGTGCCGTGGTCGACCGAGGTGCGGATGATCGGCAATCCCAGGGTCACGTTCACGGCAGCACCAAAACCCTTGTACTTGAGTACCGGCAGGCCTTGGTCGTGGTACATCGCCAGCACTGCGTCGCAATGCTCCAGATATTTGGGGGTAAACAGGGTGTCGGCCGGCAGTGGGCCGCGCAGGTCCATGCCTTCGCTGCGCAGGCGTGCCAACGTGGGTTCAATAGTGTCGATTTCTTCAGAGCCGAGATGGCCACCTTCGCCGGCATGCGGATTCAGGCCACAGACCAGAATGCGCGGGCTGGCGATGCCGAACTTCTGCTGAAGGTCGGCGTGCAGGATGCGGGTGACCCGCTCCAGGCGCTCGCTGGTAATGGCGTCGGCAACGTCACGCAAGGGCAGGTGAGTGGTCACCAAGGCTACACGCAGGCCACGCGTGGCGAGCATCATCACCACTTGCGCGGTGCCGGTAAGGTCGGCGAGGAACTCGGTGTGACCGGAGAAGGCGATACCACTCTCGTTGATCACGCCCTTGTGTACCGGGGCGGTGATCATCCCGGCGAAATGCCCATCCAGGCAGCCCTGGCCTGCGCGGGTCAGGGTTTCCAGGACGAACGCGGCGTTGGCTTTATCCAGCTGGCCAGCGACCACAGGGTTCTGCAGCGGCGTGTCCCAAACATACAAGCTGCCAGCAGGGGCAGGTTGATCCGGTAGGGTGTCAGGAGTGACCGGCAGCAGGCTGACGGCCACACCCAGCTGTGTGGCCCGCTCGGCGAGCAGGTCACAGCTGGTAATGGCAATCAGGGGGTGCGGCTGGGCTTGCGCGGCGAGCAGCAGGCACAGGTCAGGACCTATGCCGGCTGGTTCGCCAGGTGTGAGGGCGAAGCGTTGAGGTTTCACGGGGAGACCTGATTAGCGCCAGGAAGCTTGATTTCAACGTAGGCTTCGTCGCGGATCTGACGCAGCCAGGTTTGCAGCTCTTCGTCGTACTTACGGTTACGCAGTACGTTCATCGCCTGTTGTTCACGGGCCTGCTCGGTGCTGTCAGTGGCGCGGCGGCCAAGGACTTCGAGCACATGCCAGCCGTACTGGGTCTTGAACGGCTTGGTGACCTGACCTTGCTGGGCACTGGCCATTTCCTCGCGGAACTCAGGTACCAGTGCGTTCGGGTCGATCCAGTTCAGGTCGCCGCCGTTGAGGGCCGAACCCGGGTCCTCAGAGAAGCTCTTCGCCAGTTGGGCGAAGTCTTCGCCATTCTGAATGCGCTCGTAGAGTTTCTCTGCAAGGGCCTTGGTGGCCTCTTCGCTACGAATCTCGCTTGGCTTGATCAGGATATGGCGCACGTGGACTTCGTCTCGCACCATGCTCGAGCCGCCACGTTTTTCCTGCAACTTGAGGATGATGAAACCGCCAGGCGTGCGAACCGGCTCGGTGACATCACCGACCGACATTGAGCTCAGTAGGCGGTCGAACGGAGGTGGCAGTTGAGCTGCTTTACGCCAGCCCATCTCGCCGCCTTCCAGCGCGCTTTCACTAGCCGAACGGGCCATCGCCATTTGAGCGAAGTCGGCACCTTGCTTGAGTTGCTGATAAACCTCACCCGCTTGTCGGGCTGCGGCCTGAATGGTGGCCGAATCAGCACGTTCAGGGGTCGGGATCAGGATGTTGGCCAGGCGATACTCTTCGGACAGTTGCATCTTGCCCATGTCCGAGGCGAGGAAGTTTTTCACTTCCTGCTCCGATACCTGAATGCGCTCAGCCACGCGACGTTGGCGCACGCGGCTGATGATCATCTCGCGGCGAACCTGCTCACGGGCATCTTCATACGACAGACCGTCACGTGCCAGGGCCGCGCGGAACTGCTCAAGGCTCATGCCATTGCGCTGGGCAATGGTGCCAATGGCCTGGTTCAGTTCTTCATCGGTGATGCGGATGCCGGAGCGCTCGCCGATCTGCAGTTGCAGGTTCTCGACGATCAGGCGTTCCAGCACCTGTTGATCAAGCACGCCTGGAGGTGGTGCAGAACCACCGCGTTTGGCGATGGTTTGCTCGACTTCGCGCACGCGCTGGTCCAGTTGGCTTTTCATGACCACGTCGTTATCGACGATGGCCACAACGCTATCCAGAGTCTGCACGGCGGCATGCGCCGTGCTGCTCAGCAATACAGCGCCCAGCAACAGCGGGCGCAGACAATCAGTAAGCTTGGTCTTCACGTGTACGATAACCTTGAATGCCCTGGTCGAGGAACGACTCGACCTTGTTGCCCACTACGCCGCCGAGGCCTTTCAGCACAATCTGCAGGAAGACGCCGTGGTCGCCTTTTTCGTTTTGTGGAGTTGCCTGGCTGAAGTCGTCGTAATCGATCCAGTAACGGTTGATCAGACGCAGCTTCCAGCAGCAGTTGTCGTACTCGAAACCACCAAAGGCTTCCAGGGTACGGTTCTGGCTGTAGTCATGCTGCCAGCGAGCAATCGCGGTCCACTGAGGAACGATTGGCCACATGACCGAGAAGTCATGTTGCTGGATCTTGTAGTAGTCCTTGACGTAGTTCGGGCTGCCAGGAGTGCCGTAGTCACTGTTGCCGCCAGCAGACCAGGTGCCTGTAGCCGAATCGTACCGAACGGTGTCGTTGCGATAGCGATAGCCCAGGTTAACAATCTTGTTCACTTCATCTTCAGGCTGGTAGTGGAAGACCGCGCTGCCCGAACGGGTGCTGCGGCTGTCTGGATCCCAGTTGAAGTCGGAGTTGAAGCGCCAGTCGCGGTTGAAGCGGTAGGCGTATTCCAGGGCGTATGGTGAGACGTCAGCCAAGGAGTCGCTGCGGGTGCGGTAGTCGATGCCAGGCAGCTGGACTTTACGGTCTTTGAAGTAGACTGCTTGGCCAATGCTGAACCGTTGACGCTCAAACCCGTTTTCTTCAATCCAGCGGTTGGTCACACCCAGCGACAGTTTGTTCTCGTCGCCAATGCGATCGCGTCCACTGAAGCGATTGTCACGGAACAGCGAGCTGTAATTGAACGTGCTTTCACCGGTGTCGAAAACCGGGATGTCCTTCTGATCTTCATAAGGTACATACAGGTAGTACAGGCGCGGTTCCAGCGTCTGGCGGTAGTTTTTGCCAAACCATTGGGTGTTGCGATCGAAATACAGGCCGCTGTCGACGCTGAAAATCGGTACGTTACGATTCTGCGTGCTGCTGAATTCGCCTTGTACGTCGGGGTTTCTCGCAAACTGCGCCGCTGCCTGCTGCTTGCCCTGGCTATCCAGATCCAGCTCGTAATGAGTGGTGGTGTACTTGATGGAAGGCTTCAGGTAGCCATATGTAGCTGTCAGAGGCAGGCTGATTTCTGGCGCTGCATAGAAGCGATCACCATTGGCCCGGGCCAAGCCAGACACGTTCTGGTCGATCCGGCCACCGTCTGCACGTACGCTGGTGTCCAGATTGCCGTCTTCGTCAAACACCTGTCCGCTTTTCAGGTCACGGTCGAAGCGGACGGCTTCAGTCTGATACTTCAAGTCAAGGCCGCCTGGATGATACGGCAGCATTCCGTTGAAAGTGATCTGCGGCAACCGGTCATACGGGGTGATCTTGGAGATGGTGGCCATCTCGTAGGCATGCGCATTCAAGCGTGCGACATAGCTATCGCCACGATAGGTCAACGCACCTTGCTGGTTGACGAAGTCCTTGCTCTCAACTCCAATCTGCTCAGATTCCAAGTCCTGGAAGTAGAACGGATCACTGATGTCGGTGTAGTCGACCTCAGCCAGCAAGCGCTTGTCTAGGCCGCCTTTGTGCTGCCAGTTATACATCCAGCGCTTTTCTTTGTAGTCCGTTTGCTCTTTGCGATCATCATTCTTGTCGTTCAGGTAAGCACCACCGAACTGACCTTCACTGGACTTGGTCAGGTAGCGGAACTCACCTTCCATCAACAGGCCGCGCTTGGCCATGTAGCGTGGATACAAGGTGGCGTCGTAGTTTGGCGCCAGGTTGAAGTAGTACGGCGTGACCAGCATGAAGCCGGTGTCGCTGCTGGTGCTGAACGACGGCGGCAGGAAGCCGGACTGGCGACGGTCGTCAATCGGGAAGTAGATATACGGGGTGTAGAACACCGGGATATCTTTGACCCGCAGGGTAACGTTGGTCGCGGTACCGAAGCCGGTGGCCGGGTTCAAGGTGATGTTGTTGCCCTTGAGCTGCCAGGCGTTGCTGTTCGGCTCACAGGTGGTGTAAGTACCGTCTTTGAGGCGAATGATGGCGTTTTCGGCACGTTTGGCGTACAGCGCACTACCGCGGATACGCGACTTGTGCATGACGTACTCGGCGTTGTCGACCTTGGCCTCGCCAGTGTCGAGCTGGATGTCGGCGTGATCGCCCACAACCAACGAGCCGTTGTCACGAATCTTGACGTTGCCGCTGAGTTCACCGCGATTCTCGGCCTGATACAGGTTGGCCTCATCAGCCTCAACCTGCATGCTGCCTTGGCGCATGACCACGTCACCGGCGAGGGTGGCGATCTGCTGCTCCTGCTGGTAGCGGGAAACCTTGGCGCCGATGAAGGTCGGTGCTTCGTCTTTGGGGGTGGTGTCATCCATGCCCGGACGAGTCGGCTCGATGTAGGCGCCGGCACAGTACGGCCCGGTTTCGGCAAGCTGGGCAGGCGTCAGCTGATCGCGTGGCACCCAGTCCAGGTGGCTGGCGTCGACACTGCGGGTTTTCAGGGCGCGGCCTTTACTCTCGGTAACGAGCATCGGACCTTTGCCGGCCTCAGCTTCACCAGCCTCAGCCGTAGCTTCTCCGGTCGAGCTGGCAGCTGCGCCCGGATGTACCGGACGAGGCGGCAGCGCCGCAGCGTTGGTCTTGGGCTTGCAGTCCCAGCCTCCGGCAGCAGACACTTGGCAATCGAATTGCTCTGCGGCAACCACATACGAGGTGGCCAGAGGTTGCAGCGCCAGCAGACCGCCGGTGACCAGCAACGGGAATTTTTTACGAAACGCGGGGGATTTCAATGCCATCTTATTAGTCCGGGCTTCCTGCGTGCCATCTGCCCGCGTGTGGGGCCGCACGCCTCTCGATGGTCTGAAAAAGATGCTGGATAATAAAGCATGACCCGCTTGACGGCTAGGGCCGTCGGAGACCCTTGTAATGCCTGAACATGATGTACGCCTGCAACACCTCACCGTCTGGCTCCAAGAACAACTGACCCTTCTGTTCCAGAAACAGGGCTGGGGTGCGGTTCCAGCGGGCAATCTGACCGCTGCCAGCAGCGACGCCAGCTTCCGTCGCTACTTCCGCTGGCAGGCTGAAGGCCATAGTTTTATCGTCATGGATGCACCACCGCCCCAGGAAAACTGCCGCCCCTTCGTCGATATTGCCCATTTGTTGGCCACTGCTTCGGTCAATGTGCCGGTCATTCATGCCCAGGACTTGGAGCGTGGCTTTTTGCTACTGAGCGACTTGGGTACCCAGACTTACCTCGATGTAATCAATGCCGACAATGCCGATGGCCTGTTCGATGACGCCATCGAAGCGCTGTTGGCTTTTCAGCAGTTGCCAATGGAAGCGCCGCTGCCGAGCTATGACGTCGCTCTCCTGCGCCGTGAACTTGAACTGTTTCCTGAGTGGTATGTGGGCCGCGAGTTGGCGATCGGCTTTACCGACGCGCAACTGGCCCTCTGGCAGCGCGTCAGCGCCTTGCTGATTGACAGTGCCCTGGCCCAGCCCAAGGTATTGGTGCACCGCGACTATATGCCGCGCAACCTGATGCAGAGCGAACCTAATCCGGGCGTGCTGGATTTTCAGGATGCTGTTTACGGGCCCGTCACCTATGACGTTACCTGTTTGTTCAAGGATGCGTTCCTCAGCTGGCCGCAAGCACGGGTCGAGGGTTGGCTGAAAGACTACTGGCAGCGCGCGCAGGCCAAGGGCGTTCCGGTGCAGGCTGACTTTGACGCGTTCTACCGCGCCAGTGACCTGATGGGCGTGCAGCGTCACCTTAAGGTCATCGGCATTTTTGCCCGCATCTGCCATCGCGATGGCAAACCGCGTTACCTGACCGATGTTCCGCGCTTCTTTGCCTATATAGATGAAGTGATAGCCCGCCGCCCGGAGCTGGCCGAACTGGATGAACTGATCGAGAGCCTGCAGGCTGCAGGCGGAGCACGTGCATGAAGGCGATGATTCTTGCGGCGGGCAAAGGCGAGCGCATGCGTCCGCTTACTTTGCACACCCCAAAGCCGTTGCTACCAGTGGCGGGTGTGCCACTGATCGAGTACCACCTGCGAGCCCTGCAGGCTGCCGGCTTTAAAGAGGTGGTGATCAACCATGCCTGGCTCGGCGAGCAAATCGAGGCGCACCTTGGTAATGGGGCTGGCTGGGGATTGAGCATCAGTTATTCGCCGGAGGGCGAACCGCTGGAGACCGGTGGTGGGATCTTCAAGGCGTTGCCCTTGCTCGGCACCCAGCCCTTTGTACTGGTCAACGGTGATGTCTGGACCGACTACGACTTCAGTCGTTTGCCGCAACAGCCGACAGGCCTTGCTCATCTGGTGTTGGTCGATAACCCTGGCCATCATGGTAAGGGTGACTTCTGCCTGCAGCAGGGCCTGGTCAGCGATGGTCAGGATGGTGCAGTTACCTTGACCTACAGCGGCATTGCGGTAATTGATCCTGCTCTGTTCGATGGCTGTAGCGCGGGGGCTTTCAAGTTGGCGCCACTGCTGCGAGAGTCGATGGCTTTGGGGCAGGTCACGGGCGAACACTTTGCCGGTCACTGGGTTGATGTCGGGACGCAGGAGCGTCTGGCAGAGGTCGAACAATTGATCAAAGGGCGCGGTTGAAATGCTTTGGCCGAGCACAGTGATTGGTGCCGGAGCCGGCTTCGCCATTGCCAGCATTCCAGGGGCATTGCTGGGGGCGTTGTTGGGCCAGGCGATGGATCGCCGCTTGCAATTGCATAGCTGGGCCCATGTGCGTGAGCGCCTGGGCGGGCGCCCGGTATTGCTGGACGATGAGGTGTTATTCGTTTTGCTAGGGCGGTTGGCCAAATGTGATGGACGGGTGGTCGATGGGCATATTCAGCAGGCGCGCCAGGAGATGCAGCGCCTGGAAATGAATGAGCCTGCGCGCCGTCGGGCCATTGCGGCGTTCAATCGTGGCAAAAGCGGCCAGGATCGCCTGAGCGCCCACCTGCGGCGCTTGAAACAGCAGCCCAATGCCGCCGAAGGCATGTTGCGGGCGTGTTGGCGCATGGTCTGGGCCGATGGCCGAGCGGGCCGACAGGAGCGTGAGCTATTGCTTGATTGGGGGCGGCAGCTGGGTTGGTCGGCACCCAAGGTCAAGGCCTTGGCGCTGGAGTACGAGCCCCAGCGTCCAGGTTTATCCGGCGTTAGCTTTGGTTACCATGACGCGTTGCGTTTGCTGGGTGTCGAAGCTCACGCTGAATCAGGCCAGATCAAGCAGGCGTACCGGCGGCTGGTCAGTCGTCACCACCCCGACAAGCTGGTCGGCAGTGGTGCAAGTCCCTCCCAAGTGCGTGAAGCCACTGAGCGCACCCGCGAGCTGCACCAGGCTTACGCGATCATTCGTAAGCATCGCGGTTTCTAGTCGGTACTCTCCGGGCTGAGCCAACCACGCACCCGGCGGAACAGCTGCTCCTGTTCCGCCGCGTTGTTGCCAGGCATGGCGGTCAGGCCGATCTGCCGATACTGATTGTCTTTGAGGCGTTTGCTCGCTTGCAGGCGTAGCTCGGCGGCACGCCGCGCTTGTGCCTGGCTGGTGTAGAAAAAGTCAGCAGTGGGGACTTTCAGCGCAGGCGCCAGGGCGTCGAGGCTTTGCTCAGCCTGTGCAGGCGACTGTGCGGAAACCATGACCAGCTTCTGAATCTGTGCCGGTTGCCGTTCACTCAGATAACGAGCCGCCCAGTACGCACCGCTGCCGTTGCCCAGCAGAGCAATAGTGCGGGCATTGTGTTGCTGGGCGTAGGCTACCGCGGCATCCAGGCGGGCAAATATCCGCTCGGCATCGGCCTTGTCGTCAAGACCCGGTTCCTGGGATGAGGCAATATTTTCACTGCCGTCGTTCTCGACTGCCGTGGCCTTTTCGACACTGGCATTAGCGTCGTCAGGCGTGGCTTTGGCCGGTGCGCTCTGGCCTTGTGCTACCGGCTGGCTGGGTGCAGGAGCGGTTTGCACCCGTGCCTGCGGGTTGTCGACCAGCAGATCGGGCAAGCTCAGGCTCAGGCTATGCCAGCCCACGTCAGGAAATTTGTTGCGCAAAGGGCCGACAGTCTTCGGCCAGTCTGCCGTTTCGCCTGCTCCGGCCAGAATGATCAGCGCACCTTTGGGTTCGCCGCTGTTGGCGGGTTTCCACAGGGCGAGGAAGTTGTCAGTGCCTGCTTGCAGCATTTGTTGCTCGGCCTGAGGAACTTGCCGTCCCAGCGCCAGGGCATCTTCCTGGCTGCGTTCAGCCAGAGGTTGGCGCTCAATGGCAGTTGGCTGGGGGGCTGCAGCCGCCTCGGGAGTTTCACCTGCGGCTGCTTGTGCGCTACAAGGTAGTATCAGTGAGAGGCAAAACGCCGGAAGCGCTGTGCGTAAAAGTGCGAACATGAAGTGGTCCAGGCCAGAGTAATACCGGCAGCCTAATAGTATTTGTCCGGGACGGCCATGCTCGGTGACCCTCCCTTCTTTGATGAGCGTTTAGATGAAGTCAGTGCGCTGTCTGTTGGTTATCGGCTGTTTATGCTGGTCCTTGATCGCCTGGGCAAGCCCTGCCAGCCCATCGGCCACGGTGGTGCTGGACCCTGCACAGCAGCAGTGGCTTGAACAACATCGCAGCTTACGGGTCGGGCTGGTGCTGCAAGCACCGTTTGCCCAGTTTGATCGCCGCTTGCAGCAGCTGTACGGCGTCAATGTCGAGTTGATGAACTGGTTGGGCCGTTCGCTGGGGCTGGACCTCACCTGGCGCAACTACCCGGACCAGGCGACCCTTGAGCGGGCATTGGTGGCCGGTGAGGTCGATCTGGCGCCTGGCCTGACCCAAACACCAGCCGGACTGCGCTTGTGGCTGTTCAGCGACCCATATATGCGCGTGCCGCAATTGATTGTCGGGCCACGCAGTGGTGCTCGGGCAGTGGATCTTGAGAAGCTCAGTAGCGAAGAGCGGGTGGCGGTACGCATGCCCAGTGCGGTGGCTGACTATCTGCGTGCCACCTATTCGAACCTCAATCTGCAAGGTGTACCCCAAGAGCGTCAGGCGTTGCAGCTGTTGTTGAGTGAGCAAGCGCGCTATGCCGTGGTAGATGAGGCGCAGTTGAGCCGCTTGTCGCGAGAAAGCGAGTTCAGCGATCTGGCTGTGGTCGGCGATATTGGCTTGCCGCAGCTGTTGCGTGTGGCCTCTCGGCGCGATTGGCCGGTGCTGGCGGAGATTCTTGAGCGTGGCTTGCAAGCTATTCCGGCCAAAGACCTGGAGCAGTTGCACCAGCGCTGGCTGGAGCCCAAGTACCCGCGCCTGAGCGAGTCGCCGGGGTTCTGGCAGAATCTGGGATTGTTGCTGGGTGCACTGTTGTTCAGCAGTGTGCTCATTGTGATCTGGCAGCGCCGCCAGTTGCGTCAACTGGAGCACAGCCTGTTGACGGCGCGAGACACTCTTAACCAGCGCCAGGCTCGTGAAGAGGCGCTGCGCTTGAGCCAGTTTTCTATCGACCAGAGCACCGTCGGTATCCTCTGGGTCAATTGGGACAGTCACGTACGCTACGCCAACCGCGCCGCCGAAAGCATGCTGGGTTACCCGGAAGGCGCGGTGATCGACCGGCCGCTGATCGACTTCGAGCCTGGCTTGCACATGGATCGCTGGCTTGAATTGTGGAAGGGCGCACGGGCCAGCATCGATGCCGCCCAGCACTTCGAGACTCAATGCTTGCGCGCCGATGGCAGTCTGCTGCCGGTGGACGTATCGCTGAGTTTCCTGCGGTTCCGCGATGCCGAGTATCTGGTGGTATTTCTCACTGATGTCACTGAGCGTCGTCGAGCCCTGGCGGCTTTGCGCGAAAGTGAAGCCCGGCTCAAAGGCATCGCCGGCAATGTGCCGGGGCTGGTGTTCCGGCTTGAGCGCAACCCGGCTGAAGGCGAGCTGGAATTCCCCTACATCAGCGAAGGCAGCGAGGCCTTGGTCGGTTATAGCCCCGCCGCACTGCAGCACCCGGACATGGGCCTGCGTAACCTGGTTCACCCGGAAGACCGCGCCGATTACCACCAGGTTCAGGATATGGCCTTGGCCACTGATCAGGACTGGTCGTGGCAGGGCCGCATCCTGACTCGTGACGGCGAGCAGCGCTGGGCGGATATCAAAGCCAGTACCCGCAGCCTGGGCGATGGACGGGTGGTTTGGGATGGCGTGGTCTGGGACATCACTCAGAGCAAAAGGGTCGAGTTGGAGCTGGCACGTTCCCAGGAACAACTCCGTGATTTGTCGGCGCACATGGAAAGTGTTCGTGAGGAAGAGAAAGCCCGCATCGCCCGAGAGGTGCATGATGAGCTGGGGCAGATGCTGACTGTACTCAAGTTGGAAACGTCCATGTGTGAGCTGGCCTATGCCGATCTTGACCCCGGCCTGAACGAGCGTCTGGCCAGCATGAAGCGGCTGATTGCTCAGTTGTTCCAGCTGGTACGCGATGTCGCCACGGCATTGCGCCCTCCGATTCTGGATGCCGGCATCGCCTCGGCGATCGAGTGGCAGGCGCGGCGTTTTGAAGCGCGCACGCAGATCCCTTGCCTGGTCCAGGTGCCGGAGAATCTGCCACCGTTAAGTGACGCCAAGGCCACCGGCCTGTTCCGTATCCTGCAAGAGGCGCTGACCAATGTCATGCGCCACGCCCAGGCGCATACTGTTCAAATCAGCTTGAGCCTGGACGGGCGCACTTTGCGTTTGACCGTGATCGACGACGGCGTCGGTTTTGCGCTGGACGAACGCCGCCCGTCCTCTTTCGGCCTGGTGGGGATGCGCGAGCGCGTGCTGATGTTGGGTGGAACAATGACCTTGGAGAGTGAGCCGGGCGAGGGCACCAGCCTTAGCATTGGCATACCCCTGAAATAGGAGCGGTTTTGTGATTCGAGTTCTGGTTGCCGAAGACCACACCATCGTCCGTGAAGGCATCAAGCAATTGATAGGCCTGGCCAAGGATATGCAAGTGGCCGGGGAGGCCGCGAACGGCGAGCAGTTGTTGGAAGCGTTGCGCCATACCGAGTGCGAAGTGGTGTTGCTGGATATCTCCATGCCCGGGGTCAACGGCCTTGAGGCGATTCCGCGGATCCGGGCATTGAACAACCCGCCAGCGATTCTAGTGCTGTCGATGCATGACGAAGCGCAAATGGCCGCCCGGGCACTGAAAATCGGCGCAGCCGGCTATGCGACCAAAGACAGCGATCCGGCCTTGCTACTGACGGCCATTCGACGAGTGGCCGGAGGCGGGCGCTACATTGACCCGGACCTGGCCGACCGGATGGTGTTCGAAGTGGGCCTGACAGACGCCCGGCCTTTGCATTCACTGTTGTCGGAGCGTGAGTTCTCGGTATTCGAGCGCCTGGCCCAAGGCGCCAATGTCAACGACATCGCTCAGCAACTGGCGCTGAGCAACAAGACCATCAGTACCCATAAGGCGCGGCTGATGCAGAAACTCAATGTGACCTCGCTGGCGGAGCTGGTGAAGTACGCCATGGAGCACAAGTTGCTCTGAGTGTTCTGTTCGCGACATCGCGGGGCAAGCCCGCTTCCACAGAAGCACTGTAGGAGCGGGCTTGCCCCGCGATCGCTTATCCAAATACGCCACCCGTGTAGGGCAATCCCTACCCCAAGCCTTCCATCTCGCTGATATCAATCTCTCTTCGCCGCCGATTTGCGCCGACTTGCCCCTTCACTAGGCTGTAGACACGGCAGTCATCCAACAAGAAGGTACGGGTATGAGTGAGGTGAATTCGAGCGCTGCAGCCGGCGAAGTGCTGGTCAGCTTTCGCGGTGTGCAGAAGAGCTATGACGGCGAGTCGCTGATCGTCAAAGACCTCAATCTGGATATTCGCAAAGGCGAGTTCCTGACCTTGCTCGGCCCTTCCGGCTCCGGCAAGACCACCAGCCTGATGATGCTCGCAGGCTTCGAGACCCCGACTGCTGGCGAGATCCAGCTGGCCGGGCGCTCGATCAACAACGTGCCGCCGCACAAGCGCGACATCGGCATGGTGTTCCAGAACTATGCTCTGTTTCCACACATGACAGTGGCCGAGAACCTGGCGTTCCCGCTGACCGTGCGTAACCTGAGCAAAACTGACATCAGTGAGCGGGTCAAGCGCGTACTTAGCATGGTCCAGCTCGATGCCTTCGCCAAGCGTTACCCAGGCCAGTTGTCTGGCGGCCAGCAACAGCGGGTGGCCTTGGCCCGGGCGCTGGTGTTCGAACCCCAGTTGGTGTTGATGGACGAACCGCTCGGCGCGCTCGACAAACAGCTGCGAGAACACATGCAGATGGAAATCAAGCACCTGCACCAGCGCCTTGGCGTCACCGTGGTTTACGTCACCCACGACCAAGGTGAAGCGCTGACCATGTCCGACCGTGTTGCCGTGTTCCACCAGGGCGAAATCCAGCAGATCGCCGACCCGCGCACCCTCTACGAAGAGCCGAAGAACACCTTTGTGGCCAACTTCATCGGTGAGAACAACCGTATCAACGGCCGCCTGATCAGTCAGGACGGTGAGCGTTGTATGGTCCAGCTGGCGCGTGGTGAGAAGGTTGAAGCGCTGGCGGTGAACGTCGGCCAGAGCGGTGAACCGGTAACTCTGTCGATTCGTCCTGAGCGCGTTCGCCTCAATGGCCACAGCGAGAGCTGTGTGAACCGCTTCTCTGGCCGGGTGGCCGAATTCATTTACCTGGGCGACCACGTGCGGGTTCGTCTGGAGGTCTGCGGCAAGGCCGATTTCTTCGTGAAGCAGCCGATTGCCGAACTCGACCCGGCGCTGGCCGTGGGCGATGTGGTACCGCTTGGCTGGGAAGTGGAGCACGCTCGCGCGCTCGATCCGATCCAGGAAGCCAATTGAAGGTTTGCTTCACCAACCCTGTACTGTGGAGAAAATAATAATGCTCAAACACTTGAAGTTGACCGCTCTGACATTGGGGCTGTTTGCGGCGGGCCAGGCCATGGCGGCGGCTGACTTGACCGTGATCTCTTTCGGCGGCGCCAACAAGGCTGCCCAGGTCAAAGCGTTTTACGAGCCATGGGAAAAGGCAGGCAACGGCAAGATCGTTGCGGGTGAGTACAACGGTGAAATGGCCAAGGTCAAAGCCATGGTCGACACCAAAAGCGTGTCCTGGAATCTGGTTGAGGTCGAATCGCCAGAGCTGGCGCGTGGCTGTGACGAGGGGATGTTCGAAGAACTCGACCCTGCCTTGTTCGGTGATGAGGCCGACTACGTTCCTGGCGCCATCCAGCCTTGCGGTGTGGGTTTCTTCGTATGGTCCACCGTGATGGCCTACAACGCCGACAAACTGAAAACTGCGCCTACCAGCTGGGCTGATTTCTGGGATACCAAGCAGTTTCCGGGCAAGCGCGGCCTGCGCAAAGGCGCCAAGTACACCTTGGAATTCGCCCTGATGGCCGATGGTGTTGCGCCCAAGGATGTTTACAAAGTGCTCGCCACTAAAGAAGGCCAGGATCGCGCCTTCAAGAAGCTCGATGAACTCAAGCCAAGCATCCAGTGGTGGGAAGCTGGCGCTCAGCCGCCACAGTACCTGGCTTCGGGTGACGTGGTCATGAGCTCGGCCTACAACGGTCGCATCGCCGCTGTACAAAAAGAAAGCAACCTGAAAGTGGTGTGGAACGGCGGTATCTACGACTTCGACGCCTGGGCCATTCCGAAAGGTGCGAAAAACGCCGATGACGCCAAGAAGTTCATCGCCTTCTCGGTCAAGCCTGAGCAGCAGAAGACCTACTCGGAAAACATTGCCTACGGCCCAGCCAACTCCAAGGCGGTCAGCCTGCTTTCTGACGAAATCAAGAAAGACATGCCGACCACCCCGGAAAACATCGCCAACCAGGTGCAGATCGATGTTGCCTTCTGGGCTGACAACAGCGAGCAGCTGGAGCAACGCTTCAACGCCTGGGCTGCCAAGTAAGGTCGGCTGACGGAGCGTCGGCGCTTTGCCGACGCTTCCTGTTCTCAAGATTTCGGAGTTCGCTATGGCCATCGCAGTGCCCCTGAATGAAGGCGCAGGTTCCACACTCAAGCAGCGCCTCGCGCGCGCCGAGCGGGTCAACCGCTGGAAAGCGCAAGCGCTGATTGCGCCGCTGGCGTTGTTCCTGCTGCTGGTTTTCCTCGTGCCCATCGCCGCGTTGCTCTACAAAAGCGTGGGCAACCCGGAAGTCGTCACAGGTTTGCCGCAGACCGTCGCTGCGGTTTCGCAATGGGACGGCAAGGGCCTGCCGGGTGAGCCGGTGTACAAAGCACTGAGCGAAGACCTGGGCCAGGCGCGCAAGAACCAGACCCTGGGCGACACCTCCAAGCGTCTGAACATGGAACTGGCCGGCTATCGCAGCTTGCTGGCCAAGACGGCCCGCGCCTTGCCGTTCAAGTCCGAGCCGGCTTCCTATAAAGACGCCCTGCAAGAGCTGGATGAGCGTTGGGGTGATCCTGCCTACTGGCAGGCGATCCGTCGTAACACCAGCAGCGTCACACCGTTTTACCTATTGGCGGCGCTGGATCATCGTATTGATGACCTCGGTGAGCTGGCCAAGGCTACCCCTGACCAGGCCATTTACCTGGACATCTTCACCCGTACTTTGTGGATGGGCTTCGTGATCACGGCCATTTGCCTGGTGCTGGCTTATCCATTGGCCTACCTGCTGGCCAATCTGCCAACCCGGCAGAGCAACCTGCTGATGATTCTGGTGTTGCTGCCGTTCTGGACATCGATCCTGGTGCGGGTTGCGGCATGGATTGTGTTGCTGCAATCGGGCGGATTGATCAACAGCGCGCTGATGGCCCTGGGCATCATCGATAAACCGCTGGAGCTGGTGTTCAACCGTACCGGTGTGTACATCTCCATGGTTCACATTCTGCTGCCGTTCATGATTCTGCCGATCTACAGCGTGATGAAGGGCATTTCGCCGACCTACATGCGTGCGGCCATTTCGTTGGGCTGTCATCCGTTCGCCAGCTTCTGGCGGGTGTACTTCCCGCAGACCTACGCCGGTGTCGGAGCAGGCTGCCTGTTGGTGTTCATCCTGGCTATCGGCTACTACATCACCCCGGCACTGCTCGGCAGCCCTAACGATCAGATGGTCAGCTATTTCGTGGCGTTCTACACCAACACCAGCATCAACTGGGGTATGGCGACGGCGCTGGGTGGCCTGCTGTTGCTGGCAACCGTGCTGTTGTACCTGATCTATAGCTGGCTGGTCGGCGCCAGCCGCCTGCGTCTGAGCTGAGGAGCGTTGTCATGCTGAGCCCTTACATGTCGCCCGTCGAGCGGGTCTGGTTCTACAGCTTGCGCATCCTCTGCGGGCTGATTCTGTTGTTCCTGGTGTTGCCGGTGCTGGTGATCATTCCGTTGTCGTTCAACTCCGGCAGCTTTCTGGTTTACCCGCTGCAAGGTTTTTCGCTGCAGTGGTACCACGACTTCTTTGCCTCGGCCGAGTGGATGCGGGCGCTGAAGAACAGCATCATCGTTGCCCCGGCGGCGACGCTGCTGGCCATGGTGTTCGGCACCCTGGCGTCGATCGGCCTGACGCGCGGTGATTTTCCCGGTAAATCGTTGATCATGGCCCTGGTGATTTCACCGATGGTGGTGCCCGTGGTGATCATCGGTGTAGCCAGTTACTTGTTCTTTGCGCCACTGGGCATGGGTAACAGCTTCATCTCCTTGATCCTGGTGCACGCGGTGCTGGGTGTACCGTTCGTCATCATTACCGTGTCCGCGACACTGCAAGGCTTCAACCACAACCTCGTGCGTGCAGCCGCCAGCCTCGGCGCTTCGCCGCTGACCACGTTCCGTCGGGTGACCTTGCCGCTGATTGCTCCCGGGGTGATTTCCGGGGCTTTGTTTGCCTTTGCCACCTCGTTCGATGAAGTGGTGGTGACCCTGTTCCTCGCCGGCCCCGAGCAGGCGACCCTGCCACGGCAGATGTTCAGCGGCATTCGGGAGAACCTCAGCCCGACCATCGCGGCGGCGGCAACCTTGTTGATTGCCTTCTCGGTGTTGCTGTTGCTGACCTTAGAGTGGTTGCGCGGGCGTAGCGAAAAACTGCGAACCCAGCAGCCTGCTTGAATGCATCGCGGGGCAAGCCCGCTCCCACAGGCGCAATCTGTGGGAGCGGGCTTGCCCCGCGATCAGCTTTCATCCGACGACCGCTTTGATACCGGTCAGCCGATGGCTATTCGCCTGAGGTACAATGCGCGCCACCGTGATTCTGCCCTACAGGTGCGCCATGCAGCCCTACGCTATTGCCCCCTCTATTCTTTCTGCCGATTTCGCCCGTCTGGGTGAGGAAGTCGACAATGTACTGGCCGCGGGTGCCGACATTGTTCACTTCGACGTGATGGACAACCACTACGTACCGAACCTGACGATTGGCCCTATGGTCTGCACCGCGCTGCGCAAGTACGGCATTACCGCGCCAATTGACGTGCACCTGATGGTCAGCCCGGTCGACCGCATTATCGGCGACTTCATCGAAGCAGGTGCCAGCTACATTACCTTCCATCCGGAAGCTACCCTGCACATCGATCGTTCACTACAGTTGATCCGTGACGGTGGTTGCAAAGCCGGCCTGGTGTTCAACCCGGCAACCCCGCTCGACACCCTCAAGTACGTCATGGACAAGGTCGACATGATCCTGCTGATGAGCGTCAACCCAGGTTTTGGCGGTCAGAAATTCATCCCCGGCACCCTCGACAAGCTGCGTGAAGCGCGTGCGCTGATCGATGCCAGCGGCCGCGACATCCGCCTGGAAATCGACGGCGGGGTGAATGTGAACAACATTCGTGAGATCGCTGCCGCTGGCGCCGATACGTTCGTCGCCGGCTCGGCCATCTTCAATGCGCCGAACTACCAGGAAGTGATTGCCAAGATGCATGCCGAACTGGCCCTGGCCCGCCCATGAGTGGCTTCGAGCAGCTGTTTCCCGGTGCGCTGCCCAAACTGGTGATGTTTGATCTGGACGGTACCCTGATCGATTCGGTACCAGACCTGGCCGCAGCGGTAGACCACATGCTGCTCGAAATGGGGCGCAAGCCCGCTGGCCTGGAGGCAGTACGCCACTGGGTCGGCAATGGTGCCCCGGTGCTGGTGCGCCGGGCCCTGGCAGGTGGGCTGGACCATGCCGCTGTCGATGACGACGAGGCAGAAAAGGGCCTGGAGTTGTTTATGCAGGCCTATGCCGACAACCACCAGCTGACTGTGGTGTACCCCGGTGCGCGTGACACCCTCAAGTGGTTGCACAAGCAGGGCGTGGAGATGGCCCTGATCACCAACAAGCCGGAGCGCTTTGTCGCGCCGTTGCTTGATCAAATGAAAATCGGTCGTTATTTCCGCTGGATCATTGGTGGCGATACGCTGCCGCAGAAGAAGCCTGATCCGGCAGCTTTATTGTTCGTCATGAAAATGGCCAACGTCCCGGCTGAAGCCGCCTTGTTCGTTGGCGACTCGCGCAGCGATGTGCTGGCGGCGAAAGCTGCTGGCGTCAAATGTGTGGGCCTGACCTATGGCTACAATCACGGGCGGCCAATCAGCGAAGAAGGGCCGTGCATGGTCATCGATGACCTGCGCGCACTGTTGCCCGGTTGCTTAGATGCGGCCACTGGGATAACGTTGGCGGACGTTCATTCCTCCTCAGATCGAGATTCCATCGTGGCGGTTACCGGCAAACTCTGGATGAAAGTTATCAAGGCCTTGGCCCGTTGGCGTTGGCGCGCCTGACTTTTATCTGCCGACCCCTGTCGGCCCGTTTGCCTATTCGACCTATTTGCTGTTTGCCACGAGGCTATCATGACCCGCGAAGAATTCCTGCGCCTGGCCGCTGCCGGCTATAACCGTATCCCCTTGGCCTGCGAGACACTCGCCGACTTCGACACGCCGCTGTCGATTTACCTGAAACTGGCCGACCAGCCTAACTCCTACCTGCTTGAGTCTGTTCAAGGTGGTGAGAAGTGGGGGCGTTATTCGATCATCGGTTTGCCGTGCCGCACCGTGCTGCGTGTGCATGACCATCAGGTGCGGATCACCCATGACGGCGTCGAAGTTGAGCAGCATGAGGTGGAAGATCCGCTGAGCTTCGTCGAAGCCTTCAAAGAACGCTACAAGGTGCCAACTATCGCTGGCCTGCCGCGTTTCAACGGTGGCCTGGTCGGCTATTTCGGCTACGACTGCGTGCGCTATGTCGAGAAACGTCTGGGCAAGTGCCCGAATCCTGACCCTTTGGGTGTGCCGGACATCTTGTTGATGGTGTCCGACGCCGTCGTGGTGTTCGACAACCTGGCGGGCAAGATGCACGCCATCGTGTTGGTCGACCCCGCCCAGGAGCAGGCCTACGAAAACGGCCTGGCGCGTCTGGAGGAGCTACTCGAGCAACTGCGCCAACCGATCACTCCACGCCGTGGTCTGGAGCTCGGTGGGCCAGCCGCAGCCGAGCCGGCGTTCCGCTCCAGCTTCACCCAAAGCGACTACGAGCGTGCGGTCGATACCATCAAGGAATACATCCTGGCTGGCGACTGCATGCAAGTGGTGCCGTCGCAGCGGATGTCGATCGACTTCAAGGCCGCCCCCATCGACCTGTACCGGGCGTTGCGCTGCTTCAACCCGACACCGTATATGTACTTCTTCAATTTCGGTGACTTCCATGTGGTGGGCAGTTCGCCAGAGGTACTGGTCCGGGTCGAAGACAACCTGGTAACCGTTCGTCCGATCGCCGGCACCCGCCCACGCGGTGCGACTGAAGAGGCGGACCGGGCGCTGGAAGAAGATCTGCTGTCAGACGACAAGGAAATCGCCGAGCACCTGATGCTGATCGACCTTGGCCGTAATGACGCCGGTCGGGTGTCGGCAACCGGTACGGTCAAGGTCACCGAGAAAATGGTGATTGAGCGTTACTCTAACGTCATGCACATCGTGTCCAACGTTACCGGTGAACTGAAGGAAGGCCTCAGCGCGATGGATGCATTGCGCGCCATCTTGCCCGCCGGGACCTTGTCTGGGGCGCCGAAAATTCGCGCCATGGAAATCATCGATGAGCTGGAGCCGGTCAAGCGTGGCGTCTACGGCGGTGCTGTCGGCTACTTTGCCTGGAACGGCAACATGGACACCGCCATTGCAATTCGCACCGCGGTCATCAAGGACGGCGAACTGCATGTTCAGGCCGGTGGCGGCATCGTCGCCGACTCAGTGCCAGCACTGGAATGGGAAGAAACCATCAATAAACGCCGGGCGATGTTCCGGGCGGTGGCGCTGGCCGAACAGACGCCACGTAGCTGATTGAAACCCACGGCGCCTACCGTGCGCCGTCTTGCGCCTGTTCACCCGGCGAACTTGATTCTAGAGGTTGTACCCAGATGCTACTGATGATCGACAACTACGACTCCTTCACCTACAACGTCGTGCAATACCTCGGCGAGTTGGGTGCAGAGGTCAAAGTCATTCGCAACGACGAACTGACTATCGCCCAGATTGAAGCCCTGAACCCCGAGCGCATTGTGGTCTCTCCGGGTCCATGCACTCCAACCGAGGCTGGCGTTTCCATCGAAGCCATTCTGCACTTTGCTGGCAAGCTGCCAATCCTCGGCGTGTGCCTGGGCCACCAGTCCATTGGTCAGGCCTTCGGCGGCGATGTCGTACGGGCTCGCCAAGTGATGCACGGCAAAACCAGCCCGGTTTTCCACAGGGATCTGGGTGTATTTGCCGGCCTGAACAACCCGCTGACGGTTACCCGCTACCATTCACTGGTGGTTAAGCGCGAAACCTTGCCTGAGTGCCTGGAGGTTACGGCCTGGACGGCGCTGGAAGACGGCTCGGTTGATGAGATCATGGGCCTGCGCCACAAAACCCTGAATATAGAAGGGGTGCAGTTCCACCCTGAGTCGATTCTCACCGAGCAGGGCCACGAGCTGTTCGCCAACTTCCTCAAACAGACCGGCGGCCGCCGCTAAGGATCGATCATGGATATCAAGAGTGCGCTCAGCCGCATCGTCGGCCACCTGGACCTGAGCACTGAAGAAATGCGCGATGTCATGCGCGAAATCATGACCGGTCAGTGCACCGAAGCGCAGATCGGCGCTTTCATGATGGGTATGCGCATGAAAAGCGAAAGCATCGATGAAATCGTCGGTGCGGTAACCGCTATGCGTGAACTGGCTGAGAAGGTCGAACTGCAGTCCCTCGACGGTGTGGTCGACATCGTCGGCACCGGGGGTGATGGCGCCAATATCTTCAACGTGTCCACCGCTTCAGCCTTCGTTCTCGCGGCGGCCGGCTGCACCGTGGCCAAGCACGGTAACCGTGCAGTCTCTGGCAAGAGCGGCAGCGCCGATCTGTTGGAGGCGGCAGGAATTTACCTGAACCTGACACCTGTGCAGGTAGCGCGCTGCATCGATAGCCTCGGCATCGGCTTCATGTTCGCCCAGACCCATCACAAGGCGATGAAATTCGCTGCTGGCCCGCGTCGAGACTTGGGTCTGCGTACCCTGTTTAACATGCTTGGCCCGCTTACGAATCCGGCCGGGGTTAAACACCAGGTGGTCGGTGTGTTCACTCAGGCCCTGTGCCGTCCATTGGCCGAAGTCCTGCAGCGCCTGGGCAGCAAGCATGTGCTGGTGGTGCACTCGAAAGACGGCCTGGACGAGTTCAGCCTGGCAGCGCCGACCTTTGTCGCCGAGCTGAAAAATGACCAGATCACAGAGTATTGGGTCGAACCGGAAGACCTCGGTATGAAGAGCCAGAGCCTGCATGGCCTGGCAGTTGAAGGCCCGCAGGCGTCACTGGATCTGATCCGCGATGCGCTGGGCCGACGCAAAACCGAAAACGGCCAAAAGGCCGCTGAAATGATTGTGCTCAACGCTGGCGCAGCGCTCTATGCCGCTGATCATGCAATGAGCCTCAAATCCGGTGTCGAACTGGCCCATGACGTGCTGTACACCGGGCTGGCCTGGGAGAAGCTGCAAGAGCTGGGCGCCTTTACTGCGGTATTCAAGGTGGAGAATGAAGGATGAGTGTACCGACGGTTTTGGAAAACATTCTGGCGCGTAAAGTCCAGGAAGTCGCCGAGCGTAGCGCTCGCGTGAGTCTTGCCGAGCTTGAGCGTCTGGCTGCCGCCGCCGATGCACCGCGTGGGTTCGCCAAAGCGCTGATCGAACAGGCGAAGCGCAAGCAGCCTGCGGTGATTGCCGAGATCAAAAAAGCCTCACCGAGCAAAGGTGTGATCCGCGAGAACTTCGTGCCTGCCGACATCGCTGTCAGTTACGAAAAAGGCGGCGCGACCTGCCTGTCGGTACTGACGGATGTCGATTATTTCCAGGGCGCCGATGTGTACCTGCAACAAGCGCGTGCAGCCTGCAAGCTGCCAGTGATCCGCAAGGACTTCATGATCGACCCGTATCAGATCGTCGAAGCCCGCGCCTTGGGCGCCGACTGCGTGCTGCTCATCGTTGCCGCGTTGGATGACGTGAAAATGGCCGAGCTGGCTGCTACAGCGAAAAGTGTCGGCCTGGATGTGCTGGTCGAAGTGCATGACGGTGACGAGCTGGAGCGGGCGCTGAAAACCCTCGATACGCCGCTGGTCGGTGTCAACAACCGCAACCTGCACACCTTTGACGTCAGCCTGGAAACCACTCTCGACCTGCTGCCACGTATTCCCCGTGACCGCCTGGCAATCACCGAAAGCGGTATTCTCAACCGTGCAGATGTCGAGCTGATGGAAATCAACGAGGTCTACTCGTTCCTGGTCGGCGAAGCCTTCATGCGTGCCGAGCATCCTGGGCTGGAGTTGCAGCGCCTGTTCTTCCCTGAACGCGCAGTGCAGAATCTGGTGCCTGAACTGGATTGATTCGACGATGAAGCCGGCATTGCCGGCTTTTTTGTATCTACAAGGTTGCTGTGATGACTGATCAAATACTGGATGTGACTGTCGAGGCCGGATTGCAGGCCGAACAGGATCTGCTGGCGGCCGTGTGCAAAGGCGAAAAAGAATACGGCCTGTTGTTCTGGCGTCCGACGGATCGTGCCTTGGTCATGCCTCGGCGCATGAGTCGCCTGGAGGGGTTCGAGGCTGCTTGTGCCGAGCTGGCGATTGCCGGATGGCCGGTGCTGTTGCGCGAAACCGGGGGCGAGCCGGTGCCTCAGTCGCCAGCTGTGATCAACATCGCCTTGATTTATGTCGCGCCACGCAGCGAAGGCGATCATGGGCGTATCGAAAATGCCTACGAACGTCTGTGCCTGCCGTTGTGTGATGTATTGCGCGAATGGGGCGGGTTGGCGTCAGTTGGGGAAATTGAAGGGGCGTTCTGTGACGGCCGCTACAACGTTAATCTCAATGGCCGCAAGCTTGTAGGTACCGCTCAGCGCTGGCGACAGGGGCTCAATGGCAAGCGTCCGGTGGTGCTGGTGCATGGCGCCTTGCTGTTGGACAACGAGCGTGAGTCGATGGTGGCTGCGGTCAATCGCTTCAACGAATGTTGCGAGTTGGAACAGCGTTGCCTCGCCGACAGCCACATCGCGCTGCACGAAGTTGTGCCCCAGGCGCCAGTGCTTGAGCGCCTTGGCCAGGCCTATGCGGACGTCATCAAGGGCATCGCTCGCGATTAGCGGGTGCCAAAGACCACCATGGTCTTGCCTTTGACGTGAACCAGGCTGCGTTCTTCAAGGTCTTTGAGTACGCGGCCGACCATCTCTCGTGAACAACCGACGATTCGACCAATCTCCTGACGGGTGATCTTGATCTGCATGCCGTCAGGGTGGGTCATGGCATCGGGTTGCTTGCACAGCTCCAGCAAGCAGCGGGCAACGCGCCCGGTAACATCGAAAAAGGCCAGGTCGCCGACTTTTCGGGTGGTATTGCGTAAGCGTTGCGCCATCTGACTGCCCAGCGCATAGAGAATGTCCGGATCCTGACGGGCCAGCTCGCGGAATTTCTCGTAACTGATTTCTGCTACCTCGCACTCGCTTTTTGCTCGCACCCAGGCACTGCGTCGCTGTTCCTGCCCGGTTGGCTCAAACAAACCCAGCTCACCAAAGAAATCACCGCTGTTGAGGTAGGCAATGATCATTTCATGGCCGTCGTCATCCTCAATCAAGATAGTTACCGAGCCTTTGACGATGAAAGACAGGGAGTCGGCTTTATCGCCGGCACAGAGAATGTTGCTCTTGGCCGCAAAGCGGCGCCGCTGGCAATGGGCGAGCAGCTTGTCGATGTTCTTGATCTTGGCTGGAAGGGCTGAGGCGACCATGGCTGAATCCCGGTAAGAGGCAACGCTTGTAAACTTTTATAGGTTGTCTGGCGTGCTGCGCCAGTGATTTGGCGTCAGCTTATCAGACACTTGTTGGTATATCGGCAGATTTACTCGCACGCTTGAGCTTTTCCGTCGGCCTTTCTGGGTCTAAGCTGGCAGCCTTTTTTCAAACAAGGGAGTCCAGGTGATGAAGGCGCGTATCCAGTGGGCAGGTGAAGCCATGTTTCTGGGTGAATCGGGTAGTGGCCATGTTGTGGTCATGGACGGCCCGCCCGAGGCCGGCGGGCGTAACCTGGGTGTTCGACCCATGGAAATGCTGCTGTTGGGCCTGGGTGGCTGCAGCAACTTCGATGTGGTCAGCATCCTGAAGAAGTCCCGCCAGGCAGTGGAAAGCTGCGAAGCCTTCCTGGATGCCGAGCGCGCCAGCGAGGATCCGAAGGTGTTCACCAAGATTCACCTGAACTTCGTGGTCAAGGGTCGTGGCCTCAAAGAGGCTCAGGTCAAGCGTGCGGTAGAACTGTCGGCAGAGAAATACTGCTCGGCGTCGATCATGCTTGGCCGTGCAGGCGTTGAGATCACCCACAGCTACGAGATTGTCGAACTCGGCTGATCAGTACATCCCGGTGGGAGCGTGCTTGCCCCGCGATGCGGTCTATCAAACACACCGCATCGCGGGGCAAGCCCGCTCTCACCGTCTATCGGCGTAGCGCAGGCAGCAATTGCTGCAGGCCAACTGGCAGCTTGGACCGCAAGCGAACAGTCAATGCTTCCCGATGCTTCTGGTACAACAATCCCAGCGCAATGACCCCCAGGCCGATCACGCTCAGTACCACCGGGAACAGCAGGGAATCGGCAAACACTTCGTACGACAGATAACCCAGATACGCCGCTACGCCCATGGCCCCAAAGACCATGAACATCGGCCTGCGCAACAAGACCGCCACGCCCATCAGACCTACGTTGATCAGGCAATACAGGGCTTTGTTCAACTCGCTGTCGCTCTCCATCAGGCTAAGCCCAAACCAAAAAGCGAGTAGCCCGGCAAGATAACCCCAGAACGCAAAGTCCTGCCGGGTACGCCCATCGATCACCAGGAACACGGCTAGCAACACCAGGCCGAACCACAACGACACGGCCAGGCGTTGTTCCCAGGTGAAGGTATGGCCGTAAAACCACTCACTCAGGTCCATGGACATAAACCACAAGGCCACAGCGATGGGCATGACGATGAAGGGGAAGGGGATCAAGCGCAGCATTAGCAGGCCAGCGACAACCGTTGCCGCTTCCATCAACAGCCAGCCTGCCTGCACGTAGGAGTAGTAGTTATGGTAACCGGTCTGAGTGTCATCAAGTGGCCAGATGCCGGTAAGCCGTTCTACCGCGAAAACCGCCAGTGGCACGATACTGACGGCCACCGCTGCAAGTACGCCGGCCGGGATGATCTGGCCGCGGCGTTGCATTAGCAAGCCGGCGAAGGTCAGGCAAACGATATAAGCCAATGCGATTACCAGCAACGCCACATCGCCAATGCGCATCCAGGCTTCGGTGAGTAACCAGCCCATGGCAGCCATGATCAGCAGTGCGCCAAGGTAGAACGCAACATGGGCTAATTGGAAGCTAGGCTGTGTACCGGGTTGGCGTTTGAGAAACTCAAGCAGCGCCTGATCCTGGCCTGGGTTCAGAACGCCTGCACTGACCGCTCGGGCCAGATCCTTGGCATCGAAACGTTCCTTCATGATGGTATGACCTAAATACGGTAGGTACTTTTGGTCATGACCTTGGCCATCAGGCTCATGCCAAAACGTACGGGGGCAGGGAAGCGATAGCCGCCAGCCTCCAGGGCTGATTCGGCGTGTTGTTCTTCATCGACGCGCATTTGTTCAAGAATCGCCCGGGATTTTTCATCCTCGCTCGGAATCTGCTCCAGATGTTCGTCCAGATGTTTGCATACCTGATGCTCGGTGGCGGCAACGAACCCCAGGCTGACTTTATCGCTGACCAAGCCGGCCAACGCACCGATGCCGAACGACATGCCGTAAAACAGCGGGTTCAGCACGCTAGGGTGGCTGCCCAACTGACGGATGCGCTGTTCGCACCAGGCCAGGTGATCGATCTCTTCTTCGGCCGCATGCTCCATGGCCTTGCGTACTTGTGGCAACTTGGCGGTCAACGCCTGGCCCTGGTAGAGCGCCTGAGCGCAGACTTCACCGGTATGGTTGATGCGCATCAGCCCGGCCACATGGCGGGTTTGAGTATCGTCCAGGCTGACATCCGGCTGGATGATAGCCGGAGAAGGGCGGGATGGTTGGCCGCTGAAGGGCAGCAAGGTGCGCATGGCTGTATCGGCCTGCAGCAACAAGCGGTCGAGCGGCGAGTATTGACGTTCGGTAGCCATCGGGCACCTCCGCAAGAATGTGCCCGATAGTTTACCGCAATCGTGAAGATCGGGCTTGTCCTGGATCAGCCCGGCGGCCAGTGCATCTGGCGCTGACCCAGCACGTGCATGTGGATGTGGTAGACCGTCTGGCCACCCAGTTCGTTGCAGTTCATCACCACGCGGAAACCGTCTTCGCAGCCCAGCTCTTTGGCCAGACGCTGTGCGGTGAACAGGATATGCCCGGCCAGACCTTTATCTTCTTCGGTCAGGTCATTGAGCGTACGAATCGGCTTTTTCGGGATGACCAGAAAATGAACCGGCGCTTGTGGCGCGATATCGTGGAAGGCCAGAACCTGGTCGTCCTCGTAGATGATCTTGGCCGGGATTTCCCGGTTGATGATCTTGGTGAACAGAGTATCCACTACGGTTGCTCCATGTGAGAGGTCGGGCTTGAGTGTACTCAGGCCGAGTGGTGACGCCCAGCCCTGCGTCTTCAGCGTGGGCAGTAGGCCTGATTGATTGCGCCGGACAGCTTGCGCACCATCCAGCGCGACAACAGGCGGGGGCTGAACGCCAGCCACCGATTGCGTCGCCCGGGGATGATCAGAGCGCGGTTCTTGTCCAAGGCGCGAACGGTGTACAGGGCTACTTCTTCCGGGCTCAGGCAGCGTTGGCCCTTCTCCAGGCGCGGGATTTTGCGCAGCGGCGAGCGGACCGGGCCTGGGCACAGCACCGAGACCTTGATACCGGTGCGTTTGAGCTCTTCGCGAAGGCCTTCGGAAAAGTGCAACACATAGGCCTTGCTCGCGGCATAACTGCTCATCCAGGGCCCAGGGGCAAAGGCAGCAAGGGACGCGACGTTGAGGATCTGCCCGCCGCCCTGAACGGCCATGGCATTGCCCAGCGCATGGCATAGCCGGGTCAAGGCGAGGATATTCACTTCGATCAGGTCCTGCTCGTCGCCCCATTCTTGGGCCAGGAACGGACCGTAGGTACGAATCCCGGCACAGTTGACCAGCAGATCAATCCTTCGCTCACTCTCTTCAAGCTCCAGCAGAAACCCGGACAAGCGCAGTGGTTCGCCCAGATCGCAGGCGCGAAACAGTACTTCAACGCCAAAGCGTTGGGTGAGTTCGATAGCAATGCTTTCCAGCGGGTCGCGCTGACGTGCCACCAGGATCAGGTTGCGTCCCCGACGAGCCAGCGCCTCGGCCAGTGCCAGGCCTAAGCCACTGGACGCACCGGTGATCATGGCGTAACGGGTCATGCAGTTCTCCAGGGGGAAGGGCGGCCAAAGCGCGCAGTTTACTGAGGTTTGTGTGCCGATGAGAGCGTAAGGGTATTACTCATGCAGCCGTCCAGTGCCGTAGTAAGGCTCAACCTGGCCAGTGATGGCTCAGGGCTGCAGCGGAGGCCTGGGCCTGGCGGTATTCGTCATCCAGACTGGTGATCAGTTGCTCGACAGAGCACAGACTGTCGATGGCACCGACGCCTTGACCTGCCGACCAGACGGTCTTCCAGGCTTTGGCCTCATCGTGAATGGGTTTGAGCTTGGCTTCGGTGTGACTACGTAAGGCCGCCATGTCAAAACCGGCGGCTTCCAGACTCTGACGCATGAAGCTGGCAGGCACCCCGGAAACCGCAGCAGTGTGGATGATATCGGCTGCCTTGGCCTCTAGCATCATTTCTTTGTACGGGCCTGGGGCCTGGCTTTCGTGTGTCGCGATAAAGCGGGTACCCAGGTAGGCGAGGTCTGCACCCAGCAACTGTGCAGCGAGAACCTCGTGGCCTCGGTTGATGCAGCCGGCCAACAGCAGTGTCTTGTCGAAGAACTGGCGGATTTCGGCGATCAGTGCGAAGGGGCTCCAGGTGCCAGCATGGCCCCCCGCACCAGCGGCCACAGCAATCAAGCCGTCTACGCCAGCCTCGGCAGCTTTTTCGGCATGGCGCCGAGTGGTGACGTCATGGAACACCAGGCCGCCGTAACTGTGCACAGCATCAACCAACTCCTTCACCGCCCCGAGGCTGGTAATGACGATGGGGACTTTATGCTCTACACACAGCGCCAGGTCTGCCTGCAGGCGTGGATTGCTCTGGTGCACGATCAGGTTGACCGCATAGGGGGCTGGTTTTTCCAGCGATGCCAGGCCTGTTTCGATTTCCTCAAGCCAGGCTTTGAAGCCGCCGCTGTCACGCTGATTCAGCGCCGGGAAACTGCCGACGATTCCATTGGTACAACAGGCGAGCACCAGTTGCGGGTTGGAGATCAGAAACATGGGGGCCGCAACCACCGGCAGGCGCAAGCGTTGTTCAAGCAGGGCAGGCAATGACATGGCAAGTTTCCCGAGGCTGAGTAAGGGCTTAGGTTAGAACGGTTTGACCACCACCAGAATTACGACCGCCAGCAGAATCAGTACCGGCACTTCGTTAAACCAACGGTAGAACACGTGGCTGCGTGTGTTTTCACCGCGCGCGAAGCGTTTGAGTTGAGCTCCACACATGTGGTGGTAGCCAATCAACAGAATCACCAGGGTGAGTTTGGCGTGCATCCAGCCCTGGCTGAGAAAGCCGGGAGTCAGGCTCATCAGCCAGATACCAAAGACCAGCGTGGCAATCATCGACGGGAGCATGATGCCGCGATACAGCTTGCGCTCCATGGTGATGAAGCGCTCCTGGCTGATGCTGTCCTGGCTTTGCGCGTGATAGACAAACAAGCGCGGCAGGTAGAACAGCCCGGCAAACCAGCAGACCACGCTGACGATGTGCAGCGCTTTGATCCAGAGAAATAGCATGGAGTTGAGTTCCTTCAGGGTTCACGGTCGTCAGATAGTAGAGGCTAGGCGCCTGGCGGGCCATCTCAACAGTTGTAGGCGTGTTTCCGGCCCCCTATTATCGTGGGCTTTCCTGTAGGTTCGTTGATAAGGGGCACGCGTTATGGTCAAGGTCGGTATCGTTGGCGGCACGGGTTACACCGGCGTCGAATTGCTGCGTTTGTTGGCGCAGCATCCACAGGCAGAGGTCGCGGTCATTACGTCGCGTTCCGAGGCTGGCCTTGCGGTGGCCGATATGTACCCGAACCTGCGTGGTCATTACGATGGCCTGGCTTTCAGCGTGCCTGATGTGAAAACCCTGGCAGCCTGTGACGTGGTCTTCTTCGCCACCCCTCACGGTGTTGCACATGCATTGGCAGGTGAATTGCTGGCCGCCGGCACTAAGGTCATTGACCTGTCTGCCGACTTCCGCCTGCAGGACGCCGATGAATGGGCCAAATGGTACGGCCAGCCCCATGGTGCTCCTGAGCTGCTCAAAGATGCGGTCTATGGTCTGCCTGAAGTTAACCGCGAGCAGATCCGCCAGGCGCGCCTGATCGCCGTCCCGGGTTGCTACCCGACAGCAACCCAGCTGGGCTTCCTGCCGCTGTTGGAGGCTGGTATTGCTGATGCTTCGCGCTTGATCGCCGACTGCAAGTCAGGTGTGAGCGGGGCTGGTCGCGGGGCCTCGGTTGGCTCGCTGTTCTGTGAGGCGGGTGAAAGCATGAAGGCTTATGCCGTCAAAGGTCACCGCCACCTGCCGGAAATCACCCAAGGCCTGCGCCGGGCTGCTGGTGGTGAGGTTGGCCTGACATTTGTGCCGCACCTGACGCCAATGATCCGTGGTATCCACTCCACCCTGTACGCAACCGTCGCCGACACCTCGGTCGATCTGCAAGCACTGTTCGAGAAGCGCTACGCCGATGAGCCGTTCGTCGATGTGATGCCTGCCGGCAGTCACCCTGAAACCCGCAGCGTTCGCGGCGCCAACGTCTGCCGCATCGCCGTGCACCGCCCGCAGGGTGGTGATCTGGTGGTGGTGTTGTCGGTCATCGACAACCTGGTCAAAGGCGCGTCGGGCCAGGCAGTACAGAACCTCAACATCCTCTTCGGGCTGGATGAGCGCATGGGCCTGTCGCACGCCGGTCTGTTGCCTTAAGCCCGCAGCGGCAAGCCAGAAGCTACAAGCTAAGGCCTTGGGCAATTAGCTTGTAGCTTGCAGCTAATCACTTACAGCTTTCGTATTCTTGACCGATTTTCTCGGAGAAGCGGATAATGCGCGTCATCACGCATTATGGCGGCATAGCGCCGGGAGATAGTCAGCATGAGCGTCGAATCCTTCACCCCCGTGGCATTGCAGTTCACTGAGGGTGCAGCGCACAAGGTGAAGACCCTGGTCGATGAAGAAGGCAACGATCGCCTGAAGTTGCGAGTGTTCGTGACCGGTGGCGGTTGCTCGGGTTTTCAGTACGGTTTTACTTTCGATGAAGACGTCGCTGAAGACGACACCATTGTTGAGCGCGAAGGCGTGGCTTTGGTAGTTGATCCGATGAGCTTCCAGTACCTGGCAGGAGCCGAAGTGGATTACCAGGAAGGCCTGGAAGGCTCGCGTTTTGTCATCAAGAACCCGAATGCCAGCACCACCTGTGGCTGCGGCTCTTCGTTCTCGATCTGACGACAGGGTAGTGACCGCAAACGCCGCGCATATGCGCGGCGTTTTACTTTGTGCGGATCAGGCGGGGTAAATGGCGCCAAGTACCCGTAGGCCACGGGCACCAGTGACGCTGGGGCGATTGCCCGGGATACCTTGCAGGCAGCAATGGGCGAGCCAGGCAAAAGCCATAGCCTCGACCCAGTCAGGGTCAACGCCGTGAGCTGCAGTGCTGCTGACGCGAGCACGAGGTAGCAGCGCAGCCATGCGCTCCATCAGTGCGCTGTTGTGCGCGCCGCCGCCACAAACGAGCAGCGCCTGGGTGTCTTCCTGAGCACCTTGCAGAGAGCTGACAATACTGTGAGCGGTGAGCTCCAGCAGCGTGGCCTGGACATCAGCATCGGTGATCGATGGTTGAGTAGCCAGGTGGCGCATGAGCCAGGGCAAGTTGAACACTTCGCGTCCGGTACTCTTCGGGCCAGTACCGGCAAAGAACGGATCACTCAGCAGGCTGGCCAGAAGGTTAGCGTTCACCGCACCGCTGGCTGCCCACGCACCATTGGCGTCATAACGTTGGCCTTGTTTTTCCTGAATCCAGGCGTCGAGCAAAACGTTACCCGGGCCGCAATCGAAGCCACTGACCGGCTTGTCCTGTTCGATCAGGCTGAGATTACTGAAGCCGCCGACATTGAGTACCGCCAGGCGTTGTCCTTGAAGCTCGAACAGGGCCTCATGAAATGCCGGAACCAGTGGCGCACCCTGGCCGCCCGCTGCGACATCGCGTCGACGAAAATCACCGACGACACAGATACCGGTAAGCTCGGCCAGTAAGGCTGGGTTGCCGATCTGAATGGTGAATCCACGAGCCGGTTCGTGGCGAATGGTCTGGCCATGGCTACCAATCGCACGGATATCGGAGGGTTTGAGGTTATGGGCCGTCAGCAGATGGGCGATGCCCTCGGCTGCCAGAGCTACCCATTGGGCTTCGGCTAGCGCCGCGCGGGCGATTTCGTCCGGCCCGCTGGCGCACAGGTCCAGCAGGTCCTGGCGCAACGCTGCTGGCATGGGAATGTAATGAGTGGCGAGCAGGCTGGTGCGCTGCTCCTGCTTGATCAATGCGATGTCCAGGCCATCAAGGCTGGTCCCGGACATCACCCCCAGATACAGGGCCATTGATTAGCGCTTATTAGACGCGAGCATGGTTGCTTTTTCCTGGTTCATGCGAGCCACCAAAGGTTGACTCTGCTGCAGGAAACGCTGGCGCTCGGCTTTGGCAATCGGGTCAGCCATCGGCAACTTCTGTCCCAGTGGGTCGACGTGAACGCCGTTTACCTGGAACTCATAGTGCAGGTGCGGCCCAGTAGAGAGGCCGGTAGTGCCGATGTAACCGATCACCTGGCCTTGCTTGACGGTGCCGCCCGTCTTCACGCCCTTGGCAAAGCCTTGCATGTGGCCGTAGAGCGTTTGGTAGCGGTTGCCGTGCTGAATGATGACGGTGTTGCCGTAACCACCGCGACGTCCGGCGAGCAATACCTTGCCATCACCAGCCGCCTTGATTGGCGTGCCACGCGGCGCGGCATAGTCAACGCCTTTGTGGGCGCGGATCTTGTTGAGGATCGGGTGCTTGCGCCCGGCCGAGAAGCGCGAGCTAATGCGAGCAAAATCAACCGGGGTACGGATGAACGCCTTGCGCATGCTGTTGCCATCAGCAGTGTAGTAGCTGGTGTTGCCCTGCTTGTTGGTGTAACGGACCGCGGTGAACGTCTTGCCACGGTTGGTGAAGCGCGCGGAAAGAATGTTGCCGTTGCCTACCACCTTGCCGTCCATGACCTTTTGCTCATAGATCACGTCGAATTCGTCGCCCTGGCGAATATCCTGAGCGAAGTCGATGTCGTAGCCAAAGATGCGCGCCATATCCATGGTCAGGCTATGCGGCAGGCCGGCGCGCTGGCCACTGGCCGACAGCGAGCTCTTGATGACGCCGTGGGCGTAAGCCGAACGCACAACCGGTTTGCTCACTTCGCGGTTGAAGGCGTAACCGTTTGCGCTTTTGGTCAGGCGTATGGTTTCAAGGTTGCTGACTTTGCTGTGCAGGCTGGCCAACTGACCGTCTTTATCCAGTTCGATTTGCAGTACCTGGCCGCTTTTGAGCTGGCTGAACTGCTTGGCTTGCTTGTTACTAGCCAGTACTTCGTGCACGGCGGCAGCTGGCAGACCGACCTTGGCAAACAGCGTCGACAGGGTGTCGCCACGGCCAACGGTGACTTCGCGGTGGCTTGGAGTCTGGGCAGCTTCGGCCGGCTCGGCAGGGGCTGGCGCAGGCGCCGGAGCGGGCTCAACCTTGGCGGTTTCCTCGGTAGGTGCGGCGCTGTTGTCAATCTGTGCGAAAGGCGATCCGTTGGATGCTTCGGCGGTTTGCGTCAGTGGCGCTTCCGGTTCTTGCTTGAGTTGCTCGGCAGGGCTTTCCAGCTCGAGGTTCAAGGTGGTTTTCTTGGCTTCTACCTCGCTGGATGGGAACACCAGCAAGGCCAGGCTGAGTAAGGCGGCGATGCCGCTGGCGGCCAACAGATGGCTCTTCGGATAAAGCGGGGGCGCTTTAGGCGGTTCGTTGGTCATAGATGAATTGACTTTGAAATAGATGAATTGGAAAAGATGAATGACATGATGAAGATGAAATAACTGTATAAAATATAACCAAATCCCTTCCAGCGCAAGGGCGCAGACGTCATCAGTCGGCTACCGGGTCACATCCGGGCCAAAAACTTGTAATTGATGGCTGATCTTGTATGGTTGGGGCCCTTTGAATCTGAGCCTGCGGGTCTGTTATGAAGTCGGTTGAAGAGCAGCTAGCGCTGATCAAGCGTGGTGCGGAAGAGGTACTGGTAGAGTCCGAGTTGGTCGAGAAGCTCAAGCGCGGGCAGCCGCTGCGGATCAAGGCGGGTTTTGACCCGACCGCTCCTGATCTGCACCTGGGGCATACCGTCCTGATCAACAAGCTGCGCCAGTTCCAGGATTTGGGGCACCAGGTGATCTTCCTGATCGGTGACTTCACCGGCATGATCGGCGACCCGAGCGGTAAGAGCGCTACGCGTCCGCCGCTGACCCGCGAGCAGGTGCTGGATAACGCCGAGACATATAAGCAGCAGGTGTTCAAGATTCTCGACCCGGCCAAAACCGAAGTCGCGTTCAACTCCACCTGGATGGACAAGCTGACCCCAGCAGACTTCATTCGTCTGGCCTCGCAGTACACTGTGGCGCGCATGCTCGAGCGTGACGACTTCGACAAGCGCTACACCACCAATCAGCCGATCGCCATTCATGAGTTTCTCTACCCGTTGGTACAGGGCTATGACTCGGTCGCACTCAAGGCGGATGTCGAGCTGGGTGGTACCGACCAGAAGTTCAACCTTCTGATGGGCCGTGAATTGCAGCGCTCCTACGGTCAGGAAGCGCAGAACATTGTGACCATGCCGCTGCTTGAAGGGTTGGATGGCATCAAGAAGATGTCCAAGTCGCTGGGCAACTACGTTGGCATTCAGGAAGCGCCGGGCGTGATGTACAGCAAGCTGGTCTCGATTCCTGACACGTTGATGTGGCGCTACTTCGAGCTGCTGAGCTTCCGCTCGATGGAAGAGATCGATGCGTTCCGTGCTGACGTCGCTGCTGGTGCCAACCCGCGTGATATCAAGATCAAGCTGGCAGAAGAGATCGTTGCACGTTTCCATGGTGAAGAGGCGGCGGCGAACGCTCACCGTGGTGCGGGTAATCGGATGAAAGATGGCGAGCTGCCAGAAGATCTGCCGGAGATCGAAGTGCTGGCGAGTGAAGAGATGCCAATCTCTGCCGTCCTTAATAAGGCGGGCCTGGTGAAGAACTCGGCAGCTGCGCGCGATTTGCTGGCTGCTGGCAGTGTTCGGGTTGATGGCGAGGTCGTAGATCGCGGCTTCGTATTTGCTCTGGGTGCAACGCATGTTTGCCAGGCGGGTAAAAAGGCTTTCGCGCGCATCACGCTCAAAGCCGAGTAACGCTACCTATATATAGGTAGCGACAAGCTTGAAGCTGCAAGCTACGAGTGGGCGGTGTGCTTGCTTTAACTTGCCGCTTTTAGCTTGTGGCTTATAGCTGCAAAGCCCCCGCCGAAACAAAATTGAAATAAGTGCTTGACGCCCCCTCAGATCTCTCTATAATTCGCCCCACTTCCGGCGCAGTCGGAACGGAAAACTCCTTGAGATTCAATGAGTTAGATGTTCCAGGTAGTACCGGAAGGGCTTCGATCGAAAGATCGGCAGCGGTGAAAAAGGTGGTTGACAGCGAATTGAAACGCTGTAGAATTCG
>NZ_SMOK01000014.1 GCF_004353925.1 Pseudomonas sp. H9
TTGTTAGGTGACTGCGTACCTTTTGTATAATGGGTCAGCGACTTATATTCAGTGGCGAGCTTAACCGAATAGGGGAGGCGTAGCGAAAGCGAGTCTTAATAGGGCGCTTAGTCGCTGGGTATAGACCCGAAACCGGGCGATCTATCCATGGGCAGGTTGAAGGTTAGGTAACACTGACTGGAGGACCGAACCGACTACCGTTGAAAAGTTAGCGGATGACCTGTGGATCGGAGTGAAAGGCTAATCAAGCTCGGAGATAGCTGGTTCTCCTCGAAAGCTATTTAGGTAGCGCCTCATGTATCACTGTAGGGGGTAGAGCACTGTTTCGGCTAGGGGGTCATCCCGACTTACCAAACCGATGCAAACTCCGAATACCTACAAGTGCCGAGCATGGGAGACACACGGCGGGTGCTAACGTCCGTCGTGAAAAGGGAAACAACCCAGACCGTCAGCTAAGGTCCCAAAGTCATGGTTAAGTGGGAAACGATGTGGGAAGGCTTAGACAGCTAGGAGGTTGGCTTAGAAGCAGCCACCCTTTAAAGAAAGCGTAATAGCTCACTAGTCGAGTCGGCCTGCGCGGAAGATGTAACGGGGCTCAAACCATGCACCGAAGCTACGGGTGTCACTTAGGTGACGCGGTAGAGGAGCGTTCTGTAAGCCTGTGAAGGTGAGTTGAGAAGCTTGCTGGAGGTATCAGAAGTGCGAATGCTGACATGAGTAACGACAATGGGAGTGAAAAACTCCCACGCCGAAAGACCAAGGTTTCCTGCGCAACGTTAATCGACGCAGGGTTAGTCGGTCCCTAAGGCGAGGCTGAAAAGCGTAGTCGATGGAAAACAGGTTAATATTCCTGTACTTCTGGTTATTGCGATGGAGGGACGGAGAAGGCTAGGCCAGCTTGGCGTTGGTTGTCCAAGTTTAAGGTGGTAGGCTGAGATCTTAGGTAAATCCGGGATCT
>NZ_SMOK01000015.1 GCF_004353925.1 Pseudomonas sp. H9
TCTTCTCATCCGCTCGACTTGCATGTGTTAGGCCTGCCGCCAGCGTTCAATCTGAGCCATGATCAAACTCTTCAGTTCAATACTGCTTGGGTTTTGAGAAAACCCTAAACTTGGCTCAGCAATCTCAAATGACTAAATTTGAAATCTTTCGATTTCCGTGTAGTCACTTGTGATGCTGATAATCTTTTTGACTATCAGCCTGAGTCACAAGCACCCACACGAATTGCTTGATTCGATTGTTAAAGAGCGTTTGGCTGAAGCCTTTCGCTTCAACCGAGGCGCGCATTCTACGCTTTCCTCAGAGTGTGTCAAGCGTTTATTTTGAAGTTTTTCAGAATTTCTCTTTCAACTTCAACCGCTTAACTCGCTGCAATCTCTCGTCAGCGGGAGGCGAATTCTACAGCGTTTCAATTCGCTGTCAACCACCTTTTTCACCGCTGCCGATCTTTCGATCGAAGCCCTTCCGGTACTACCTGGAACATCTAACTCGTTGAATCTCAAGGAGTTTTCCGTTCCGACTGCGCCGGAAGTGGGGCGAATTATAGAGAGATCTGAGGGGGCGTCAAGCACTTATTTCAATTTTGTTTCGGCGGGGGCGTTTTGGCTATAAGCAGCAAGCTTCAAGCTGCAAGTAAAAGCGGGCGTACACCTCCTTGCAGCTTGCGGCTTGAAACTTGCGGCTAATCTGTAAATGCCTCCCACACGAGCTCACTGCCATGAGCAAAACAGAAAGCAGCAAAACTCCAGGCCTGTCGGCGGATGAAGAGCAGGAAGTCAGTCAGAACCAACCGCCACGCGCAGCAGTGCTGCACGAGATCATTCGCTTCCAGGGTGATCAGGAACTGGAGCGCACCATCGCTGCCCTGTGGTGGTCGGCATTGGCTGCCGGGCTGAGTATGGGACTATCAATGATGGCCATGGGTTTGTTCTACGCACGGCTGCCAGAAAGTGACAGCAGCCAGGTGGTTGCCAGCCTTGGCTACTCCGCAGGGTTTCTGGCGGTAATTCTGGCGCGCCAGCAACTGTTCACCGAAAACACCCTCACCGCCGTGTTGCCAGTGATGACCACACCAACATTGAGCAACTTCGGCCGCTTGCTGCGGTTGTGGTCGGTTGTACTGCTCGGCAATCTCGCAGGCACCGTGCTGGTGTCCTACGTCATGTTGAACCTGCCGATTTTCGATACCAAGGCCGATGAAGCCTTCCTCGATATTGGCCGCAAGGTGTTGGAGAACGACCTGAGTCAGATGTTCGCCAAAGGCATTATCTCTGGCTGGATGATTGCCACCATGGTGTGGATGATCCCGTCCATGGAGCACGCCAAGATCTGGATCATCCTGATGATCACCTACTTAATGGCGCTGGGGGACTTCACCCACATCGTCGTCGGCTCGGTGGAAGTCTCTTATCTGGTGTGGGCCGGCGAGATCGGTTGGCCGGTATTCTGGCGCGACTTCGCCGCCCCTACGCTAGTGGGCAACATTATCGGCGGTAGCTTTATCTTTGCTCTCATCAGCCATGCCCAGGTACGCAGCGATAGTGGCAAACCCGCGCCTCAGCGACCTGCGCGGGGCACCAAGACAGCGCGCGATAGTTCAAAGCCTAGCCCGTAGTGCTTACCACTGTCTCATCGCCATTGCCCGGTCGCTGCCCTCTTGCGGGTTACGCAGCGGCTTGGGCAACCACCAGGCCGGGCCGCTGTGCGGCTGATCCAGGCTGACCCGCTCGCCCATCTGCGGTGTACTGAGGGGCACTTGGGCGGCATTGGCCAAGGCCAGAATACGATCGAACGGTTCGTACCAAGTGTGCACAGAAAGATCGAACGTACCGTTATGCACGGGCAGCAGCCAGCGCCCGCGCAAATCCAGATGTGCCTGCAGGCTTTGCTCAGGCTGCATGTGCACATTGGGCCATTCGAGGTTGTAGGCGCCGGTTTCAATCAGGGTTACATCGAACGGGCCGTACTGTTCACCAATCTGCTTGAAGCCGTCGAAATAGCCCGTGTCGCCACTGAAGAACACACGCAGGTTCTCATCCAGGATTACCCAGGACGCCCACAACGTGCTGTTGCTGTCGAACAGGCCTCGTCCGGAAAAATGCTGTGCCGGGGTGGCGATGAATCGTATGCCGGCCACTTCGGTCTGCTGCCACCAATCCAACTGCCTCACCTTGGCCTCCTCCACTCCCCACTCAATCAACAGGTCCCCTACTCCCTTCGGCGCAAGAAAGTACTCCGCCTGATCGGCCAACTGCCGTATCGCCTGTTCATCAAGGTGGTCATAGTGGTCGTGGGAAAGAATGACTGCGGTCAGTGGCGGCAAGTCATCCAGCTTCAGCGGTGGCTGATGAAAGCGCTGCGGCCCTGCCCATTGCACAGGCGAGGCGCGCTCAGCAAACACCGGGTCGGTAATAAAGAAGCGCTCATGCAGCTTCAGCAATACGGTGGAGTGCCCCAGACGCCATAGGCTGCGATCTGGCGCATCGAGCAGTTGCTGGCGGCTCAAGGATTGAACGGCAATTTCTACGTCGGGTCGGGTTCCGGGTGGCTTGCCCATGAACAGGAACTTGAAGCCGATGCGCAGTTTTTTGAACACGCTGTCTTGCGGCAACTGGCGTTGGTTGTGATATCGCCCGTCCTGAAACGGCGCCGGATCACCGGCCTTGGGCATCAAGGGGGCCATCATTAGAAGCACTCCAAGGATAAGGGCGAGTTTCATGTTACCCCAGCGTGGCTGCATCAACCGTGAAATGGCTTGTAAGGCCATTTTTCAATGGCCTGCGATTGTCCAACAATGTTCACACGTTTTATGCGATAAACGGCGCCCCGGAGTAGGCCAGCAACCATGATGGATAATAGAAGCGGCAAGGGACTTTCATTTGTCAGGAGAATATACCCGCCGCGGATTATTGGCCTGGGTATCGGCATGCTCAGTGTCATGGCCGGTATTTCGACCCTGGCGATGCCTGAGTGGGTATGGGGGCTACTGCTGTTCAACGGCTTGATCTGGCCACACCTGGCGTTTCAACTGGCTCGATGTGCCAGCGTCCCGTACAACGCCGAATACCGTAACTTGCTGCTCGACTCATTGATGGGCGGGTTCTGGACGGCTGCCCTGCAGTTCAACCCGCTGCCCAGCGTGACCATTCTGGCAATGATGGCGATGAACAACTTCGCTGCCGGCGGCCAGCGTCTTTTTTTCAAGGGTCTATTGGCTCAAGGCTTGGGTGCGGGGTTATCGATGGCCCTGTTTGGCGCTCACCTGCAACTGCAGGCAACACCCCTGCAAGTGTATGCCTGCCTTCCGATGCTCACGCTGTATCCGATGGCCGTTGGCTGGGTGTGCTACACGCTGGCGATGAAGCTCGCTGAACATAAACGCCGCCTCAGCGCCCTGAGTCGTACCGACAGCCTTACCGGCCTGCTTAACCACGGCTCGTGGAAGGACATGCTGCAGCTCAAGTTCCAGATCTGCCAGCAGCAACACTGTGAGGCGGTCATCGCAATCATCGACATTGATCACTTCAAAAGCATTAACGACACTTACGGCCATGTCGTAGGTGACTGCGTGCTCAGCCAGCTCAGCAGCGAACTCAAGCGTAGCCTGCGGGAAGACGATCTGGCTGGCCGCTATGGCGGTGACGAGTTCTGTCTGATTCTGCCCAATACCAGCCTGGAAAAGGCCAAGGCGGCCATGGAGCGGTTACGCGAGCGGGTCGGCAGCTATCGCAACCCACAGCTTCCAGAACTGCGAATCAGCTTGAGCATTGGCCTGGCCCGTTGCCGCGAGGGCTTGGGCGACGCCGAAGCCTGGCTCAATGAAGCCGATCGGGCCTTGTATACGGCCAAGAAAAGCGGGCGCAACCAGGTCAACTTCGCTCAATCAGAGCTCAGCACGCTGAACCTGGCCTATCCCGACTGAGACCGCGCCCGCTGGCCCCGCCCTTACGCGCGCAATCGCCGTTGCGCGGCGATCTCTGGTAAGTCGCGGCGGCGCAGGTAAACCCGCAAGGGCTCACTGACATTGAGCCGCTCATCGACATTTTGCGCCAAAAGAATTTCGAGCAGTGCCCGACTCAAGGTCATGACCTCGCCTTCGCCTTCCTTCCAGACAAATTCGCTGCTGGGGGTAATGCTGTCATCGGCGACGTCCATGCCGAAGGAGTCTTCGCTAAAGCGCACGATATGCTTGCCAAGCTTGCGATGAAATCCGACAAAACCTTTGAGCTGGTCGGCGGCGGCACAGATATCCTGTGATGTGATATGCATGTCAAACCTCACTGAAGCACCTATATATAAAAGGTGCAGGGGAAAGGGATTGGCACGCTGGGCAATGCTGGCCGTTCTCTGACGGAGCGGCTCTGGCCCCAAGGTTAATGGAAAATACTGACCAGCCGTTACGGATTTTTCACCCGATTCAAACCTGCTCGCTAGACTTAAGCCACACTTGCTGTTCACTTCGGCCGTTACTGTGGATGCTTCATGAGCAACGCAATTTCCTCTGATATAGCCACGATTGCCCGGATCAACGTAGTACCGGCGATCTTGCAGGTGATTTGCGAATCCACCGGCCTGCGCTTTGCCGCTGTGGCTCGGGTCACCGACGATAGCTGGACGGCGTGTGCAGTACTCGACCAGCTTGGGTTCGGTTTGAAGGCAGGTGAAGAACTAGACCTGAAAACCACCCTGTGCCATGAGATCCGCGGTAGCCACCAGACCATCGTGATCGATAAAGCCAGCGACGACTTGCTGTACGCCAACCATCACACCCCCCGCCTGTACAAATTCGAGAGTTTCATCTCGGTGCCGGTATTTCGTTCCGACGGTAGTTTCTTCGGCACCATCTGTGCCTTCGACCCGTTACCCGCCGCCCTCAAAGGCAGCGCCATTCAACCGATGATGGAGTCGTTCGCACGCTTGCTCGCGATCCAGATCGAGAGCGAGGAAAGCGCTCAGGAAACCGAAGCGGCGTTGTATAAAGAGCGCGCCATGGCTGAGCTACGCGAACAGTTCATTGCCGTATTGGGCCATGACCTTCGTAACCCGCTGTTTGCGATCACCGCCGGGGCTGAGCTGCTGACCCAACGCCTGCAGGAAGAAAAAAGCCGCACCATCGCCATGCACATCCTTACCTGTGGCCGGCGCGCCACACAATTGGTGCGCGATATCCTCGACTTTGCCCGCGGACGCCTGGGCAATGGCATAACTGTCAACATCCAGCCCTGCCCGGACCTGAGCGATGCCATCCGGCATGTTGCTTCAGAACTGCAGCGTATTCACCCCCAACGGCAGATCGACCTGAACATCGGCGATTTGAGGGGGGTCAATTGCGATCGCGAGCGGGTTACCCAGTTACTGTCCAACCTGATTGCCAATGCGCTCACCCATGGTGCTCAGGACCAACCCGTGAAAGTCAGTGCCCAGATTCGTGACCAGGCTTTCGTGCTTGGGGTTCACAACTTTGGCGAGCCGATACCCTCACCAGTACTGGCTCAATTGTTCCAACCCTTCTCCCATCCACCAAACGATACAGTCCAGCCCGGGCTGGGCCTGGGCTTGTATATCGCCAACCAGATCGCCCTGGCGCACGGTGGGCGGCTGGAGGTGATCTCCAGCCAAGAGGCCGGGACGTTGTTCAGTTTCCATATGCCACTGGATCGAGGCGAGGCTCAAGCAACGCTGCCAGCCAATCCATGAATGCACGCAAGCGCGGTGGCAGGTGCTGCTGTCTGGCATACAGCAACGACACAGGCATCGGTGGCGGGACGAAATCCGGTAGCAACGGCACCAACTCGCCGCGCTGCAGGTAGTTTTCCAGGCCGGCCGCAGGCGCTTGAATCAGCCCCAGGCCGGCAAGGCAGGCACTTTCATAGGCTTCGGTACTGTTGACCGTAATGGCGCCAGCCATAGGCTGAACCTGCAAAGTGCCGGATTGCAGGTATTCGAACCCCGGGCTTCGGCTGCCCAGGTTCTTCACATAGTGAATCAGTCGGTGATGATGCAAGTCCGCCAGGCTCTGGGGCGCGCCAAAGCGCTGTAGATATTCAGGGCTGGCGCAATTGATTTGCACCAACTGCCCCAGTGGGCGGGCGATCAGGTCAAGGTCACTCAAGGTGCCAATGCGCAACACGCAGTCAAAGCCCTCTCGCAACAGGTCGACCTGACGATCTGTGCAACTGATCTCCAGCTCGACGCCCGGATGGCAATCAACGAACGACGGCAGGTTGGGCAGGATGATCCGCCGTGCCATCAAGGTTGGCAGATCAACCCGCAAACGGCCGGTCAGCGCCGCCTTATCACTGTGGAACAGGCCTTCGATTTCATCCATGCGCGCCAACAGCTCTTTGCTACGCTCGTACAGTTGCAAACCATCTTGCGTGGCTTGAACCCGCCGCGTGGTGCGGTTGAGCAAACGGGTTCCGAGCAGTTCTTCCAGAGCCCGGATCTGTTCCGACACTGTTGATCGTGGTAACCCCAATTGCTCGCCGGCCAGGGTGAAACTCGACAATTCGCTGACCCGGACAAAGGTCCGCAGTAACTCCAGCTTGTTCATGAGGAGAGGCCTGATTGTTCGCAAGTACCGATCAGTATTTCCGAATTTCTTGGATTTATCAGCAGCAAACCGACCAATAGACTTTCCTCGACTTCCCTGCCTTCAGAGGTACAGCGCATGAACCGGAAAATCGCATTGATCACTGGCGCCAGCCGCGGCCTGGGTAAAAACACCGCGCAACACCTGGCCGCCCAAGGCATCGACATCATCGGCACTTACCACAGCAAAGCACAGGAGGCCCAGGCGTTGGTCCAGGCCCTGGAGCAACAGGGTGTGCGTGCCGCCATGCTGCAACTGGATGTCAGCAACAGTGCAGGTTTCGAAGATTTCACCTTCCAGCTGCAACACACCCTCAAGTCAGTATTTGGCCGCGAACAGCTGGATTTTCTGGTGAACAATGCCGGCATTGGCATCAATGCGCCGTTCAGCGAAACCACTGAGGCGCAATTCGACCAACTCTGCAACATTCAGCTCAAAGGCCCGTTTTTTCTGACCCAGCGCTTGCTGCCACTGATTGCCGATAACGGTAGCATCGTCAATATTTCCACGGGGCTGACGCGCTTCGCCCTGCCCGGCTACGCCGCTTATGCAGCAATGAAAGGCGCCATGGAAGTGCTGACCCGCTACCAGGCCAAAGAACTGGGCGCTCGCGGCATTCGCGTCAACATCCTTGCGCCGGGTGCCATCGAAACCGACTTTGGCGGCGGCGTGGTGCGCGACAATGCCGACGTCAACGGCTTTATTGCCAGTAACACCGCCTTGGGCCGGGTCGGCTTGCCGGACGATATCGGCGCAGCGATTGCCCTGTTGCTTGGCGAAGGTGGTGGCTGGATCAATGGTCAGCGCCTGGAAGCCTCAGGCGGTATGTTTCTCTAGTCGACTTGCACGCCTCCCAAGGCTTGATACAGCTGCTCAAGCACCGGCAGTTGCAGCGCCTGAGCGGCAAAGCACAAGCCTACCCGGCGCGTCAGTGCCGAGCCTTGGCAAGGACGCCACTGCAGGCCGGGGTGACGCTCGACCAGCGATTGCGGCAACAACGCGGCGCCTAAGCCGGCGGCCACCATGGGCACCACCTGTTGCAATGAACCGGCATGGCCGACTTGCTCGCCATTGCCGTAGAAACCAAGCAAGCGCTGATGGGAAACATGCTGCGGGCAGGTAACCCACTGGTTAACCGGGTTGCTGCCCGTGGCCATGGCAAACACAAATGGCTCCTCCCACAGCGCCAGGAACAGTTCGTCTTCACAACACAGCGCTTCTACACCAAGCCGTGCATCGCCGATACAGCCGTCGAGCAAGGTCAGTTGCAGGTTGGGGACGGCATGCGTGGCCAAGCGGACAAACGCCTCAACCTGGCCAACGGCGATATCTGCTTCTATACCCAATTGCAGTGCCTGGCGGGCCTGGGTGTCGCGAAAGCTGCGGCTCAGTGCCTGCGCCTGGGCCACCATACGCTGAGCTTGGGGGTACAACTGGCGGGCCTGCTCACTGACTTCAACGCCTCGGGCCTGACGCACGAACAAGGCCACGCCCAACTCTTCTTCAAGTTGGCGAATGGTCACAGACAAGGTGGGTTGTGCCACACAAAGCCGCTGGGCGGCCGAGGTGATGTTGCGCTCTTCGAACACCGCAAGAAACGCCTTCAAATGGCGAATATCCATAGCTAATTCCGATGCCAGCCAGAGAAACAAGCAGTTTTTCAGGGTTAGCTCAAGCCAATACACTTGAGCCATTCAAATCAATTATGTCTCGGAGGTTACCATGAGCAAGCCATTGATCATCATCACCGGTGCCAGTTCAGGGATTGGCGAAGCCACTGCACGTCTGTTGTCGCAGGCAGGCCACCCGCTGCTGTTGCTGGCCCGGCGCCTGGAGCGTCTGCAAGCACTGAAACTGCCAAACTGCCTGTGCCTTACCGTGGATGTCTGCGACCGCGAAGGTTTCGTCAACGCCGTGAAACAAGCTGAAGCCCAGTTTGGCCCGGCTGACGCGCTGATCAACAATGCCGGGGTCATGCTGTTGGGGCAAATGCACGAACAGGACCCAAGCCAGTGGGACCAGATGCTCGACGTCAACGTCAAAGGGCTGCTCAATGGTATCCATGCGCTGATCGGCGGCATGATCGAGCGACGCCACGGCACCATCATCAACGTCAGCTCGGTGGCCGGGCGCAAGACCTTCCCCAACCATGTGGCGTACGTCGGTACCAAATTCGCGGTGCACGGTATTTCCGAAAACCTGCGCGAAGAAGTCGCGGCGCACAATGTGCGGGTGGTCACCATCGCTCCCGGCGCAGTGGAAACCGAACTGCTGAGCCATACCACCGACGAAAGCATCAAAGACGGCTACCAGGCCTGGAAAGCTGAGATGGGTGGCCAGGTACTCAGTGCCAATGACGTGGCCAGCGCCATCGCCTACGCCTACCAGCAACCGCAACATGTGTGCATTCGCGAGATCGTCCTGGCCGCGACTCGCCAACAGCCTTGATCAGCGCTGCGCCTGGCCTTCGTGTACCTGCACACTGGCGGTCATGCCGGCACTGAGGGTTACGCCGTCAGGCACCTGGTCCAGTTTGATCCGCACCGGGATGCGCTGGGCCAGGCGTACCCAGTTGAAGGTTGGCTCGACTTCGGCCAGCAACTGGCTGTCCGGGTTGGCATTGCGGTCTGTGATGCCACGGCTGATGCTCTCAACATGCCCCTGCATCGGTTCACCAGCACTCATCAGCCAGACCCTGACCGGGTCGCCGACACGAATGCGAGGTAACTTGGTTTCTTCAAAGTAGGCTTGAACATAAAACGTCGAATCATCAATCAAGGCCATGACCGGCTGCCCGGCATTGACATAGTTGCCCTCGGCCAGGCGCAAATTGGTGATATGGCCGTCCCGCGGGGCTTTGACCTGGCTACGTGCCAGGTTGATGGCTGCTGCTTTGACGTCGGCCTGGGCCTGATGCAATTCGCCGCGGGCCACAGCAGCGTTGATCTGGGCGTTTTCACGCAGCTCGGCACTGATCGCCTGCGGACCAAGCGCAGCGCGCCGTGACGCCTCATGCTCGCGCAGGCGCAACTGCTGCTGGCGGGTTTCGGCCACGGCATTGGCTTTGTCCAAGGCCGCCTCGAAGCGGTCGCGATCAATCGACATGAGCAGCTCGCCCGCCTTGACCTGCTGGTTGTCATGCACCTTCAGTTCACGTACCCAACCTGATACATCAGGGGCAATGATCACCACATCGGCACGGATTTTCGCATCGCGGGTCCAGGGGGTCAGCATGTAGTACTGCCACAGCTTCCAGCCTGCAAATACCGCCACTGCCGCCAGGCCCAGGGTTACTGCGATACGCAGTAATGCTCGCATCAACACTCTCCTTACCGTGGCCCCAGCCCAAGTGTTACCAGGGTCAAGACACACATGAACAACGCACAGTCGAACAACGCCTCATGCCAGATCCAACGCCCCACAGGCGTCAGACGCAACATCAAACGCACCACAGCGGTCAGAACCAAGGCCAGCGCCACATAGATCAAAAACGGGCTGAGCAGCACACCGCCCAGCGACCACTCACGCAAGCCCATGGATTTCCTCCTGTCGACGGCACCATTTACCCCAACTGCGCTGCAACTGCAGCACCGCCCCTACCGCCAGACGCAGCGGGTCACTGGGTGGCTGGCGCTGCAGGGCGTCGATAAATGCCTCACTGGCCGCATCCAAGCGCTGCTCCCGGCCCGGCGCAGGGCCGCTCGACAGTACGTCTTGCAACTGTCGCAAGTACTCGCGCTCGGCGTTGTCCAGCGGTGCCCGTGCTACCGCCAGGCAGTGGCGCAGGTGCAATAGTTCATCGCCTATATCCAACCCATGAACACCGTCATCCCAGCGCTCGCGCTCCTGCTCGGTCAATGCTGCATAGTGCCGCGCCAGTTGCAGCAAGCGGTCTGCCATTCGCCCACCGAACCAGGTATCGGCGCCGCGCAGCTCGCGCCGGGTTAAACGTACCAAGTCGTTCTGAGTCGCGGCGCGCAGGCGCCGACCGTGCCAGGCGGGGTTGCGCAGCACCAGTAGTTTGAACGCCAGTACTGCTGCGCCCACGCCGATCAGCATGGCCTGAGCACTGTTAAGAAAGGCCGCCACCTCAAAACTCATGGCATTGAGCGGTGCGACCAAGACGATGAAGTGCAAGCAGTAAGACGTCGCCGTAGCGCCGATCTGCGGATTGGCCATGCCCAATGCGCCAAAAAACAACGGCACTCCCATCGCCATGCACAACATGGGAAAACCACTCCATTGTGGTAGCAGGATCTGCCCGACCACAAATGCCACCGGCATGGCCAGGAGAATCCCGCGCAAAAAACTCATCCCGATCTGGGCGCCGTTCTCACGGCTGGCGAACAGGCTACAGACCACACATGTCAGCACCAGCCCGCCAGGTGCTGCATTCCAGGCGGTGGCCAGCCAGAAGCTTGCCATCGCCAAAAACGCCAGTGCACTGCGTGAACCGAACAGCAGAGCCAGCGGCAAATCGCGATGCACGGCAAGGCTTTCAGGGACATCTGCGGGCGCCTTGCCCTCCTCTACTGCGCGCAGTGCTTGAGTTGCTGCAATGGCGCTATCCAGCAGCAGGGTCAGGCGCGCCAGGCAGTAGTGCTCAGCCGAGCTGATACGTTCATCATGAGCTGCGTCCCACAGCCGTTGACGCAGGTTTTGTAGCCCTGACTGGTCGGGTGCTGCCAAGGCGTCATGCACGGTGTCCAGCCACGGCTGCAAATGCTGCGTCTGGGTTTCATCCAGTTGCTGCCATTGCCGTCGCACCGAACGGGCAATGCGTAGCAGAATCAGCAGTTTCTGGCTCAAACCACGAATGGCCCCGGCACGTTCCCGGCCAAGACGCCCTTCGAACCAGGCATGTTCACGCTGTGCGTCGACCGCAACAATGCGCCCGAGAATCTCCAGCAGCCCTTTGCGCGCCTGTGCCTCTCCGGTCAGGGTGGCACTGGCTGCCTGCAGACCACTGACCCAGGCCTGTCGTGCCTGGCCGCTCAACTGCTGTTCGACGCGCATCGGCCAGAGCAAGGCGCTGGTCAGGGTGGCACAGACAATGCCCAGGCTGATCTCGGTACAACGCGCCACCGCCTGGTCAAACACCGCCAGCGGGTGATTGACTGCGGGCAAGGCAATGATGGCGACGGTGTACCCCGCCAGCACAAACGAATAGGCCCAAGCGCTGCGCAGCATGGTCGAGCCCGCAGTGCACAAGGCCAGCCATAGCGCCAGGGCCAACAGAAACAACCAGGGTGTCTGCGCGAACAGGCCCATGAACACAACGGACATGACGGTGCCGACCAGGGTGCCGAGCAGTCGCGCCAGGCCTTTTTGCAGCACCATCCCGGACAGCGGCTGAGCCACGATAAAGGCGGTCATCAACGCCCAGGCCGGCTGTTCAAGGCCCCAACGCAGTGCCAGCCACAGCGCCAGGCCACCGCCAAGCAACGTCTTGATGGCAAATTGCACGGCGAGTTTGTTCGGCGCCAACAGGGCCTGCAAAGTGATGGGCACGGGTCGAACCTTGGCTGACAGTGTTGTAACGATAGACAGAATGGAGCTAAATCATTTGAGATGAATTATTAGCTAGCTAACTATCAAAAGTCCAGCGCGCGCTGTGAGCGAGCTTACTGTGGGAGCGGGCTTGCCCCGCGATGTGATTAAACTGACAAACCGCAATCGCCGGGCAAACCCGCTCCTACCGCAGAGGTGACCAAAAACAATCGCCCAAAAAAAATGGGCGACCGAAGTCGCCCTAAATGCCTTGCGTGCTCGTGTACTGAAAGGATCAGCGCTGGTTGCGCTTGTTCGAATCCTTCCAGATGAAAATTCCGAATCCGACAAAGAACAGCAACATCAGGCCGACCGTAATCACTCCAGCGATTACCACATTATCGAAGAACATGTCGGCCTCCATTCGCCTGTACCTGTCTGATGGGCTCAAGGTATCGAATGGGCTGAGAGAAGAAATTGACCGAGGTCAATAGCGCCCGGAACCGGGCGCGGGAGGCGGGTGCAGGCTTGACCTGCATCAAGTTTTCAACGCTTCTTGGGTTTGCCCTTGGGCTTCTTCTTGACCTTGCCCAGGGGCATGGCCTGTTCAAATGCCTGGCGCACTTCGTTCAGGCGTTTTTCATTGAGGTCGTGGACGCGCCGGGCGCGCTCGGCGCCGAGGTCGATCAAGTTGTCATCTTGGCTCATGGTCTGGCTCAAAAAGCAGGCTGCGATCTGGCAATAATGAAGGCTGTTGCCGCTGCTGACCAGTGCGCGGGCTGCCTTCACACTTCGATGTCTACCAGCAAGCCCTGGCGCGGCGCTTCATCCATCAACGGTGAGACCGGTACCGTGTTGTCGGCGTTGACGTCGTCACCCGGCACAGGCTGATAGTGTGGCTCATCTCTGCCCGACCGGCCCCTGCCCTGCTGGCGCCGTTGTTCTTCACGCAGCAACAATGCCGACTGTTCCGGGTCGCGATGCTTAAGGTCAATAGCACCTTCACTGGAGGTGGGCTGCGCTGGCACCACGGGTTTGATGTCCGGGGTCGGCTTGACCGGGTCCAGTTGCGATGTCACGGGGGCAGCACTGAGCGGAATGATGGGCGGCAGCATAGGGGTCTCCTGTCGCCATTGTGTCGGCCAGCCGATCACGGCCTTGAGTCAATAATCGGCAATCAAGTGGTGCTCACACCACTCGTTGCGACCCAGTATAGCGCCAGCCCTGTCAGGGCTCGTCGCTGTCTTCCGGCATTGGCGCAATTTCATTCCAGGGCCGGGCGAGCACCTTGTTCCACACCTCGTCCAGATGCTTGCGCAACACTGCCGGGGCCGCCTGCAGCGATGGGCTGTCTTCACGCTCACCACCATAGGGAGCTTCACCCGGTGGAGTGATCAACGACTGGCCGACGATGGCGTAGCTTTGCTCGCCTTCTCGCAGTTCGACACGCAAGTCGTGTGGGTCGATGCCTCCCCCGCAAAACGCATGGCTGGCCACGGTCAGTTCAGCAACACCGTCGTTGTTCAGATCAGTGGCACCGCTGACATCGGTGTAAAAGCCGACATCCAGGTCCAGCCCGGCGCAATCAGTTTCATTTTCGATCTTCCAGCGCACTTTAAAGGTGTCGGTTTCCTTGGGGCGCCCATACAGCGTGGCCGTCAGAACCACCTGGTCGAGATCTTCACCGGTTTCTTCGTCTTGCGCCTGGTCGTCACCGCGACTGAGGATCAACAGGCCTTCGCCCTCGCGATCATGAAAGTGCACCGCCTGCACCGGGGATTCGATCCCCAGCGCACTCAGTTGCGCGGCCGGGAGCGGCGCCAGCACTTCAAATTTGGGAGCGTCGCAGGCCGCCACCAGTGAAACGCTTGCAAGGAGCAGAAAACGGGATAAACACAACGACTGTAGACGCATAGACGTTCTGGCCCTCACTGGCAACAGCGGCTTTTATCGCTGAAATTGCTAGACTCTTTGGTCTGCAGAGTCCTATCCGTTAAGATAGTCGGCTTTTCAAGGCGGGAGTCAGGCAGTATGGCGCAGCAGTATCAACCGGGGCAACGCTGGATCAGTGACAGCGAAGCCGAGCTAGGTCTGGGGACCGTTCTGGCACAGGACGGCCGCTTATTGACCGTGCTCTACCCGGCCACTGGCGACACTCGCCAGTATTCCCTGCGCAATGCGCCGCTGACCCGGGTGCGCTTCTCGCCGGGCGATCAGATCACCCATTTCGAAGGCTGGAAACTGACCGTCCGCGAAGTTGAAGATGTCGACGGCCTGCTGGTTTATCACGGCCTCGACGGGCAGAACCAAGCCTGCACCCTGCCGGAAACCCAGCTGTCGAACTTCATTCAGTTCCGTCTGGCCAGCGACCGTCTGTTCGCCGGGCAGATCGACCCGCTGTCGTGGTTCTCGCTGCGCTACAACACCCTGGAACACACCAGCCGCCAGCTGCAGTCCGCCTTGTGGGGCCTGGGCGGCACGCGCGCCCAGCCGATCGCCCACCAGTTGCACATCGCCCGTGAAGTCGCCGACCGTATTGCCCCACGGGTACTGCTGGCCGACGAAGTCGGCCTGGGCAAGACCATCGAGGCAGGCCTGGTGATTCACCGCCAGTTGCTGTCCGGCCGCGCCAGCCGTGTGTTGATCCTGGTTCCAGAAAACCTGCAGCACCAGTGGCTGGTAGAAATGCGCCGTCGCTTCAACCTGCAGGTGGCCCTGTTCGACGCCGAGCGCTTCATTGAAAGCGACGCCAGCAACCCGTTCGAAGATGCCCAACTGGCGCTGGTTGCGCTGGAATGGCTGACCGAAGACGAAAAAGCCCAAGACGCACTGTTCGCTGCCGGTTGGGACTTGATGGTGGTCGACGAGGCGCATCACCTGGTCTGGCATGAAGAGCAGGCCAGCCCTGAATATGCACTGGTCGAGCAACTGGCGCAGGTCATTCCCGGCGTGCTACTGCTCACCGCGACCCCAGAACAACTGGGCCAGGACAGCCACTTCGCACGTCTGCGCCTGCTGGACCCGAACCGTTTCCACGACCTGGCCGCCTTCCGCACTGAGAGCGAGCACTACCGGCCAGTGGCCGAAGCCGTGCAGGAACTGCTGGACGAAGGCCGTCTGTCGGCCAAGGCACACGCCACCATCGAAGGTTTCCTCGGTGCCGAAGGCGAAGCGCTGTTGGCCGCGGTCAACGACGGCGACACACAGGCAAGCGCACGCCTGATTCGTGAACTGCTCGATCGCCACGGTACCGGCCGCGTGCTGTTCCGCAACACCCGTGCCGCGGTTCAGGGCTTCCCTGAGCGCAACCTGCACCCTTACCCACTACCAAGCCCTGATCAGTATCTGGAGCTGCCGGTTGGTGAGCATGCCGAGCTGTACCCGGAGGTCGCATTCCAGTCCCAGAGCGACAGCGACGAAGAAGAACGCTGGTGGCGCTTCGATCCACGGGTTGACTGGCTGATCGATACCTTGAAGATGCTCAAGCGCGTCAAGGTGCTAGTGATTTGCGCCCACGCCGAAACCGCCATGGATCTGGAAGACGCCCTGCGTGTGCGCTCCGGTATCCCCGCCACGGTGTTCCATGAAGGCATGAGCATTCTCGAACGCGACCGTGCGGCGGCCTATTTTGCCGACGAAGAATTCGGCGCTCAGGTATTGATCTGCTCGGAAATCGGCAGTGAAGGACGCAACTTCCAGTTCGCCCACCACCTGGTGCTGTTCGACCTGCCATCCCACCCAGACCTGCTCGAACAGCGTATCGGGCGCCTGGACCGTATCGGCCAGAAGCACACCATCGAACTGCATGTACCGCACCTGCAGAACAGCCCGCAAGAGCGCCTGTTCCAGTGGTATGACCAGGCCTTGAATGCTTTCCTCGCCACTTGCCCGACCGGCAACGCCTTGCAGCATCAGTTCGGCCCGCGCCTGCTGCCGTTGCTCGAAAGTGGTGATGATGATGAGTGGCAAGCGCTGGTTGACGAAGCCCGCGCCGAGCGTGAGCGCCTTGAAACCGAACTGCACAGCGGCCGCGACCGCCTGCTGGAGCTGAACTCCGGTGGTGCAGGCGAAGGTCAAGCGTTGGTGGAAGCGATCCTTGAGCAAGACGATCAATTCACCCTGCCGATTTACATGGAAACCCTGTTCGATGCGTTTGGCATCGACAGCGAAGACCACTCGGAAAACGCACTGATCCTCAAGCCGAGCGAAAAAATGCTCGACGCCAGCTTCCCGCTGGGCGACGACGAAGGTGTCACCATCACCTACGACCGCAACCAGGCGCTGTCTCGTGAAGACATGCAGTTCATCACCTGGGAGCACCCGATGGTTCAGGGTGGCATGGACCTGGTGTTGTCCGGTTCGATGGGCAACACCGCAGTGGCCCTGCTCAAGAACAAGGCACTCAAGCCCGGCACCGTCCTGATCGAACTGTTGTATGTGAGTGAAGTGGTAGCGCCCCGTGCCCTGCAACTGGGTCGTTACCTGCCACCGGCCGCGTTGCGCTGCCTGCTCGACAGCAACGGCAACGACCTGGCCTCGCGGGTGTCCTTCGAGACGCTCAACGACCAACTTGAGAGCGTGCCAAAGGCTAGTGCCAACAAGTTCATCCAGGCTCAGCGCGATGTGCTGACGCCACGGATCAACAGCGGTGAGGCCAAGGTCATGCCACGCCACGCCGAGCGTGTTGCTGAAGCACAGCGGCGCCTGGCAGCGGAAACCGATGAAGAGCTGGCGCGCCTGACTGCCCTGCAAGCGGTCAACCCAAGCGTGCGTGACAGCGAGATCGAGGCGTTGCGCAAGCAACGTGAGCAAGGCCTGGCCATGCTGGAAAAAGCCGCACTGCGTCTGGAGGCGATCCGAGTACTGGTTGCTGGTTGAAGCCACTGACCTTATCGCGGGGCAAGCCCGCTCCCACAGGTTCTATTGAATCTGTGGGAGCGGGCTTGCCCCGCGATGCTTTAGAACCCCTCGCTATTAAGCCAATGCCCAAATCGTAGCAATCAAAGTGCCATTAATCCGGATGGGTTAATGCTCTGTTTCTATACTCCTGTCCAACAGTCTCCAGACGGTCTTTGGGGGACGAGTGAAAACTCGACAAAGAGGCAGGCTATGGAGTGGGTGGGACTACAGATGCTCGCCGATCTTCCGGCAACCGGACAGATCATTCTGGACTGCAAATACAACCCTTACCTGGTAGCCCTGGCGTTGCTGGTTGCCGGTGCTGGCAGCTTTGCCACCCTGAGCATGGCTGAACGCCTGAGCCATGTGGAGCAACCTGCCGCTCAGCGCCAATGGCGACTGCTCGGTGCCTGTTGCCTGGCTGGTGGGGTCTGGGCTCTGCATTTCATCAGCATGCTGGCCTTTCAAGTTCCCATTGAAGTGCAATACGACTTCTCACTCACCGGGCTTTCCTTGGTGGTGATGTTGTTGGCCGGCTGGTTGGCCATGAATACTCTCAGCCGTCGAGACCTACAGGCCCGCCACTACATGCAGAGCGCACTCTGCATCGGCGTGGGCATCGCCACCATGCATTACATCGGCATGAGCGCCATGCGCTCCAACGCCGAACAGTTCTACCGCGCAGACATGTTTGCCGCTTCGATTACCATCGCCATCGGCACCAGCCTGCTGGCCGTATTGCTGACCCGCTACTTCCGTTATGGCAGCGGCACGCTCCATCAGTTGCTCAAGTACGCTGCCAGCCTGTTGATGGCCGGCGGCATTTTCGCGACTCACTTCACCGGCATGTGGGGCATGACCCTGGTCATCCCGACCGGTGCGACGGTGGAGCTGCCAGGCGCTGACAATAACTTGCAACTGAGCCTGACCATCGCCTTCATCACCTTATTGATCAGCGCCAGCAGTATCAGTGCGGCCATGTCTGATCAAAAGCTACAGAGCAAGGAGCACGACCTGCGCCGCGTCAATGTCCTGCTCAGCCAACTGGACCAGGCCCGGGTGTCGTTACAGCAAGCAGCTCATTACGATGCCCTGACCAACCTGATCAACCGTCGCGGCTTCAACCAGGTCTTTGCTGAGCGCCTGATCGAGCAGGCTACCAACGAAGGCATGCTGGCGGTGATGTTCCTCGACATCGACCATTTCAAACGCATCAACGACAGCCTCGGCCACGATGCTGGCGATCAACTGCTCAAGGTTATTGCTGGCTACATCAAGGCGGCGACCCGTAGTCAGGATGTGGTTGCACGCTTCGGCGGTGATGAATTCTGCATTCTCATTTCCCTGAGCAACCGCGAAGAAGCCCGCAATCTTGCCCAACGCATCATGATGAAGATGAAAGAGCCGATCGACCTGGCCGGACGGCGTATGGTCATGACCACCAGTATTGGTATCAGCATTTTCCCTGACGACGGCTGCAGCGCTGAAGAACTGTTGAAGAACGCCGACCTTGCGCTGTACCAATCCAAGGGCAACGGCCGTAACGCCCTGAACTTCTTCAACAGCAGCCTCAAGACCCGCGCCACCCTCGAGCTGCAACTGGAAGAAGAATTACGCACCGCATTGTTTGAAGCACACGGTTTGCGCATTCACTATCAGCCGATTTTCGACCTGCACACTGGGCAAGTGGCCAAGCTTGAAGCCTTGGTTCGCTGGCAACATCCACAGCATGGCTTACTCAGCCCGGACCGCTTCATCGGCATTGCCGAAGCCAACGGCTTGATCACCGACCTCGACTTGTGGGTGTTGCGCCATGCCTGTGAAGACCTGGCGCAACTCAACCGTCATGGCTACAGCGGCCTGAAAGTTACCGTCAATTGCTCGGCTTTGACCTTAGGGCGCGAAGAATTACCCCACGAGGTTGAAAGTGCCCTGCTACACGCTGGGCTGTCAGCCGCTCACCTGGAGCTGGAAATTACCGAAAATGCACTGATGGGCAATATTCACAACACCATTGCCATGCTCAAAGACATTCGTGCACTCGGCGTTTCGCTGTCGATCGATGATTTTGGCACCGGCTATTCATCACTGGCCTATCTCAAGCGCCTGCCGCTGGACACCTTGAAGATCGACCGCTCATTCATTCAGGATGTACCGCATTGCCCGCAAGACATGGAAATCGTGCAGGCAATCATCGTCATGGCCCACACCCTGCACCTGCAGGTGATCAGCGAAGGTGTGGAGTTCGTCGAGCAGTACCAATTCCTCGCCCAGCAGGGTTGCGACTTCGTTCAGGGTTACCTGCTCAGCCGCCCCGTGCCCTTGGGTGAACTGCGTTCGATTCTGGATCAACTTGACCAACGCCACGCGCCAACGCTCGCTCGCTTCAATCCTTACGCCGGTACAATTCAATCAATGTCGCCGGATCTTTTTGCAAATAGCCCTGACTACCATGTAGGCGCATCAGCTGTGCTGCCAGACCGCTCAATGGCGTCGCCGAGCCTTGCTCGCGCGAGAACTTCACCGCGGTATCCAAGTCTTTAAGCAACGTGCGCACATGCCATTTGACCGGCTCGAAGCAACTCTGCGCCATCTGTGGGGCCAGGATCTGCAACGGTTTGGAGTCGGCAAAGCCACCGGCCAGGGCTTCGGCGATCAGGCTGGCATCCACGCCGGATTGCTCAGCTAGTGCTACCACTTCGGCGATGACCAAGGCGTTACAGGCAACAATCATCTGATTGCAGGCTTTGGTCACCTGCCCTGCCCCCACCGGCCCCATGTGCGTGACCCGTTGGCCCAGAGTCAACAGCACCGGACGCACGCGCTCAAGGTCTGCCGCATCGCCACCGACCATGATTGCCAGCGTGCCGGCCTCGGCACCAGGCGTCCCTCCGGAAACCGGTGTATCAAGCCAGCTCATGCCACTGAGCGCCGCCAGCTCGGCTGCCATTTCACGGGTGGCCGTCGGTTCCAGGCTGGAAAAGTCCACGAGTAACTGCCCGGCTTTGGCGCCTTTGGCAATGCCTTCGGGGCCGAAGACCACCTCCCGTACCACAGTGGTATCAGCCAGGCACAGGAGCACCACATCAGCCGCCTGGCACAGCTCTGCCGGGGTCGACACCACCCGAGCGCCAGCGCTGACCAGCACAGCACATTTGTCAGGCGAACGATTCCAGACCGTCAACGGGTACCCCGCCGCCAACAAGCGCCGACACATCGGCAACCCCATCAAACCAATTCCGGCGAACCCCAGTGAAGGACGTGCAGTGCTCATGTACAGCTCCAGGCAGATTAAAGAAGTTGAACAATTGGACGATTCAGTTTGCAGGCGTGACAAGGAAAACTCCTAAATGACTAGGGCAAACCCCTATCGCTCACGCCAAATGCGCACTGATACAGTCGCGAAACTTATCCCGTGATGGCTCTATGACATCCATTAGAACAGCCACCCACCCCCAGGCAAATGGCGCAAAATGACCTCCAAGACTACTTCTGCCAACGCGGTTTCCGAGCTGACTTCACCCACTCCCGCGTTCAGCGCTTCAGGCTCGAAAGAATTCTACAGCCCGCGAGCGCTTAACCCGCAGCAGTACCTGTACTTCACCGAATCCGATATTCAGCGCATCCTCGACAACCTCGACGGTTTGCGCGATCTGGTATTTCCGCCCAGCATCCACGTCGAAGACGAAAGCCAGCTGCGCCTGGATCAACAGTTTCCGTCGGTTTGCCTGATCGGCTTGGGCCGCTGCGGCTCGAACATCGCCTTGGATGTTGCCGAACTTGTATACAACGCCCGCACCTTCTACCTCAACGAATTCAATAACGAAGATCGTGCTGGCAACGAGCCGAACTACAGCCCGGCCCGTTGGATTCGCAACAACCTGCGCCTGGTGCAGAACAAAAACAGCAAGCCGGTGTTTCTGGTTGAACCCCTGGTCATGCTGGGTGACCTGGACAAAGACATTGCCGGTCGCATCCGCTTCTCGCGCAAAGGCGAAAAAAGCGGTTTCATCCGCGACTACAGCAAAATGAAAATCATGGACCTCTCGGAAGTCCATGCCGGTGGCGCCGGTAACGCCCCGATTCTTGGCCAGTACCTGGCAAAGATCATCCTCAACAAGGAGACCCATCGTTTCTCCAGCGCTGACTGGAAACTGATTCACTCCTACCTGATCGACTCTTGCGGGATCAAGGCCAACCAGTCACGCCTGTACTTCTACATCTTCAGTGCCGGTGGCGGTACCGGTTCGGGGATGGCTTCGGAGTTTGGTCTGGCCCAGCAGTACTCGTACATGAACAAGACCTTCGACACCAAGCCGGCCGACGAGAACGACGGCAAGAGCGGGCACTCGTTCGTCTTCGAGCCGATTTTCACCAGTGGCATCTGTGTACTGCCGAATATTTCCGATCACCGCAGCGAAATGTCCGAAGCCCTGCACATCAACGCCGGGCGCTTGCTCTGCAAATACCTGTCTGAAGAATGGGACTTCTCCTATAACTTCGACAATGAAGACAGTAGCGAAGCCAGTGTCATGGGCCGTATCCGCCCATGGAACGCGATGATGCTAATTTCCAACGACATCATGCGCTACGCCGAAGAGAATGATGACGGCAACATCCAGAACATTGACGTCAATGCCATGGAGAAGCACGCCAACCAGTACATCTCCCAGCAGATCTTCAACATTCTCACTGCCCAGGCCGTTACCACCGACTACGACCAGAACTACTTCCGGCGTGCAGGCATCGATATCGGCGAAACCATTCGCCTCGATGCCAACGACCTGTTCATGAGCCTGGCCGGCCCGGTGGCCATCGCCTATGCCGAATCTGTGGTACCGGAACAGCCGTCTCCAACCTCGGATAAGTTCAAAGTGTTCGAGAAAGACCAGCCGCGTCTGAACATCGACGACCTGTTCTTCCGCTCCATCGACCTGCCGCACTTCAACAAGGTGACTCAGGCCATCGAAGGCATCAGCCTGCTGCCAATCGAGTCCAAGCGCTATCGCGCCGCGCTGGAGCAGTACAAGGCCTCCGGCTATGACGCAGCAGCTCTGCACGACCTGCACTTTTTCAAGAACTGTTCATCGGTGGTGTCGATCGTCTCGCTGCCCAAAGACTACAAACTGTCCTATATGGACCTGAATCGTCTCAAAACCCACCTCAACAGCCTGTTCCCCAACACCACGCTCAAGCGCTATGCCCTGGTGATCGGTGCCTCAGCCAACCTGTCGCTGACCACGTTGATCGCCAAGAGCCCATGCCTGTCAGACGATTTCCTGACGCTGATCGTGGCCTTCATCAAGCGCTGCTTTGCACGCAACCCGTACCGTTTCGATGACACGCTGGACAACGCGATCCTTGAGTTCATCACCAGCGAGACCTTTGATGAAGACCGCATCGATGATCTGCTCAACGAATTCGAGAACCCGGCGAAGATCCTCGATACCAACTGGTATGCGATCAAGCCGATGTACGAGAAGAAATACCGTGAGCTGATCAACGACAAGAGCAAGTTCGTGTCGATCAATGACATACGCCTGTCGCGCGAATGCGTGAAGAAAGCGGTGAAATACCTGCGCGAAATCTTCCGTCATCGCATTGGCAAGACCCGCGTGATTTCGCTGAATAGTCACACCGGGAAGGTGGATTACTGAGTTGGAAGTATCGCGGGGCAAGCCCGCTCCTACACATAACCTGTAGGAGCGGGCTTGCCCCGCGACTTGTTACCGTTAACGTTAAGCACACTCAACTGTTACCAACAGCCACCTTCGCTGAACAGTCCTGCGCACCAAAATCTCCTTGCTGCTTGTTTTCACGCACCAATCTGGGGCGCACTCAAGCGGTTTTCTTTTCCTGAATCACAATGAACGGCGAAACCACCACCGCCCAGATCTCTGGATCGCGGCTCTGAAGGTCTAGCGCCTGCTCGGCAGTGACTGGGCCGACAGTGCCAGCATTACGCCATGTAGCGAAGGTTTCACTGCGGTTTTCGGCCATTGCCTGCGCCACTTCGATCAAGTCCAGATTCGGGTCGACCCAAATCAGGTCACCCTTGGCCCAAAAACGTTCCAGGGCTTTCCACTCGATTACTGCGGTCTCGCCGAGCAGTTTGGCATAGAGGGTGCTTGGTTGATCAGTCATGGGTTCCTGCCAGAAATAATTCGACTACGGTAAGAGGTCGGTATTTTTGCAGAAAATCCCGGTTGCAAATAAGTAATTGATCGAAAAGGGCTTGAAAGCAAAGGTTTGTCACAAGAATCGGGGTGAGACCAAGCCGCTTTCCTGTAAGTTTCTGTCAATTAAGCGACACGCGCCGAATTTGCCTCAGCTGGCCTGCTTTTCAAGCGACAAAGCAGCGCTCTACACTGTACCGGTACAGTTGCCAGGGCGAATTCGGTGCAATCCGGTCCTCAGCTCTGGCCGCAGGACTATAAAAATTACAACAGAATGAGTGGAGCACTATGAGTAAGGCTACTAAGCAGATTTCCAAGCTGTTTGCCGCAATGGTTCTGGCCGGGGTTGCCAGCCAGTCGTTTGCAGCCGATACCATCCTGATCGGCATTGCCGGCCCGAAAACCGGCCCGGTCACTCAGTACGGCGACATGCAGTTCATCGGTGCAAAACAAGCCATCAAAGACATCAACGCTGCTGGCGGCGTTGACGGCAAGATGCTTGAAGCCAAGGAATACGACGACGCGTGCGACCCTAAACAGGCCGTAGCCGTTGCCAACAAAGTGGTCAACGATGGCGTTAAATACGTAATCGGCCACCTGTGCTCCAGCTCCACCCAGCCTGCTTCGGACATCTACGAAGACGAAGGCGTGATCATGATCACCCCGGCGGCCACCAGCCCGGAAATCACCTCCCGTGGCTACAAGCTGATCTTCCGTACCATCGGCCTGGACAGCGCCCAGGGCCCAGCCGCGGGTAACTACATCGCCGACCACGTCAAACCGAAAGTGGTTGCCGTACTGCACGACAAGCAGCAATACGGTGAAGGCATCGCCACCGCAGTGAAAACCACGCTGGAAGGCAAAGGCACCAAGGTTGCCGTCTTCGAAGGCCTGAACGCCGGCGACAAAGACTTCTCCTCGATCATCCAGAAGCTCAAGCAAGCCAACGTCGACTTCGTCTACTACGGTGGCTACCACCCAGAGCTGGGCCTGATCCTGCGTCAAGCTCAGGAAAAAGGCCTGAAAGCCAAGTTCATGGGCCCAGAAGGTGTCGGCAACGACTCCATCTCGCAGATCGCCCAGAACGCTTCCGAAGGCCTGCTGGTGACCCTGCCGAAGTCGTTCGACGCTGATCCAGCGAACAAAAAAATCTCCGATGCCATCAAGGCTGACGGCAAAGACCCAAGCGGCCCGTTCGTGTTCCCGGCCTACTCGGCTGTCGAGCTGATCGCTCAAGGCATCAAGGCTGCCAAGTCCGAAGACACCGACAAGGTCGCCGAAGCGATCCACGCCGGCACCTTCAAGACCCCGACTGGCGATCTGTCGTATGACAAGAACGGCGACCTGAAAGACTTCAAATTCGTGGTCTACGAATGGCATTTCGGCAAACCTAAAACCGAAGTTTCCCCACAGTAATCCCGTTTGACTACATGACTAGAAGCCCACTGTGCGAGCAGTGGGCTTTGTTTTACGAGGTTCATGGGCCTGATTCCCGCGATCCGGGAGCAGGTTCACCTGAAAATCTTAAAACCGTCACCAGCGGTTCTCTGGCAGTGCCTGTGTTGAAGTGGCTCAAGACCACAAAACCGGCCGGGGTCGCCCCACCAGCGAAATGCGTATCGGGTTTTTAGGAGCGCTGTAATGCCTGAGATCTATCACTTCTTCCAACAGCTGGTTAATGGTCTGACCATTGGCAGCACCTATGCCTTGATAGCCATTGGCTACACAATGGTTTACGGCATCATTGGAATGATCAACTTCGCCCATGGCGAGGTTTACATGATTGGTTCCTACGTGGCCTTCATTGCCCTTGCCGGGCTGGCCATGATGGGGATTCACTCGCTGCCGATATTGATGACCGTCGCCTTTGTCGCCACGATCTTCGTTACCAGTGCCTATGGCTACAGTATCGAACGGGTCGCCTACCGCCCCTTGCGTAACAGCAACCGGTTGATCCCGCTGATTTCTGCCATCGGTATGTCGATTTTCCTGCAAAACACCGTATTGCTCTCCCAGGACTCCAAGGACAAGTCCATCCCCAACCTGATCCCTGGGAGTATCTCCTTCGGCCCGGGCGGCGCAGAGGAAGTGCTGATCTCCTACATGCAGATCCTGGTGTTCGTCGTCACGCTGGTGGCGATGACCGGCCTGACCCTGTTCATCTCCCGCTCTCGTCTGGGCCGCGCCTGCCGCGCCTGCGCCGAAGACATCAAGATGGCCAACCTGTTGGGCATCAACACCAACAACATCATCGCCCTGACCTTCGTCATCGGTGCTGCCCTGGCAGCCGTGGCGGCGGTACTGCTGAGCATGCAGTACGGCGTGATCAACCCCAACGCCGGCTTCCTGGTGGGCCTGAAGGCCTTCACTGCGGCGGTTTTGGGCGGTATCGGCAGTATCCCGGGCGCGATGCTCGGCGGGCTGGTACTGGGAGTGGCTGAAGCTTTTGGCGCCGACATCTTCGGCGACCAGTACAAGGACGTGGTGGCCTTTGGTCTTTTGGTTCTGGTGCTGTTGTTCCGTCCGACCGGCATTCTCGGCCGTCCGGAGGTTGAAAAAGTATGAACAGAAATCTCAAACAAGCGTTCTTCAGCGCTTTGCTGGTCTGGGCCGTGGCCTTCCCGGTTCTGGGTCTGAAACTCAGCATCGACGGCATCAACCTGATCGTCCATAGCCAGGGGCCGTTCACCATCACGGTCATCGCCGTGTGCTCGGTACTGATGTTCCTGCGTGTGCTGTTCGACAAGCAGTGGAGCGCGGTCATGAGCCGCCGCTCAGACCGCAAGCTGATCTCGCCGGCCATGAGCAACTTCCTGACCCTGCCGAAAACCCAACGCTGGGTGATCATGGGCCTGATCGTGGTTGCGCTGGTCTGGCCGTTCTTCGGCTCGCGCGGCGCGGTCGACATCGCCACCCTGATCCTGATCTACGTGCTGCTCGGGCTGGGCTTGAACATCGTGGTCGGTCTGGCAGGCCTGCTCGACCTGGGTTATGTCGGCTTCTACGCCGTCGGCGCCTACAGCTACGCCCTGCTGTCGCACTACTTCGGCCTGAGCTTCTGGATCTGCCTGCCAATCGCTGGCCTGATGGCGGCGACCTTCGGCTTCCTGCTCGGTTTCCCAGTACTGCGTTTGCGCGGCGACTACCTGGCCATCGTGACCTTGGGTTTCGGTGAGATCATCCGTCTGTTCCTGCGTAACCTCACCGGGTTGACGGGTGGTCCGAACGGGATCAGTAACATCGAGAAGCCAACCTTCTTCGGCCTGACCTTTGAACGCAAGGCCGCCGAAGGCATGCAGACCTTCCACGAGTTCTTCGGCCTACAGTACAACTCGATCAACAAAGTGATCTTCCTGTACCTGGTCGCCCTGCTGCTGGCCCTGCTGGCTTTGTTTGTGATCAACCGCCTGCTGCGCATGCCGATCGGCCGTGCCTGGGAAGCGCTGCGTGAAGACGAAATCGCTTGCCGTGCCCTGGGCCTGAACCCGACGGTGATCAAGCTGTCGGCCTTCACCCTGGGTGCCTGCTTCGCCGGTTTCGCCGGTAGCTTCTTCGCCGCCCGTCAGGGCCTGGTGACACCGGAGTCGTTCACCTTCATCGAGTCGGCCATCATCCTTGCCATCGTGGTGTTGGGCGGTATGGGCTCGCAACTGGGCGTGATTCTCGCGGCCATTGTGATGATCCTGCTGCCTGAACTGATGCGTGAATTCAGCGAATACCGGATGTTGATGTTCGGTGCGCTGATGGTGTTGATGATGATCTGGCGTCCGCAAGGCCTGCTGCCTATGCAACGCCCCCATATGGAGCTGCGTCGATGAGCCGCGAAATTCTGCAAGTCAGCGGCCTGAGCATGCGCTTCGGCGGCTTGTTGGCGGTCAACGGCGTGGCCCTGACCGTCAAGGAAAAACAGGTTGTAGCCTTGATCGGCCCTAACGGTGCCGGCAAGACCACGGTGTTCAACTGCCTGACCGGCTTTTACAAACCCAGTGCCGGTACCATCTTGCTCGACGGCCAGCCGATTCAGGGCCTGGCCGGTCACGAGATCGCTCGCAAGGGTGTGGTACGGACCTTCCAGAACGTGCGTCTGTTCAAAGAGATGACCGCCCTGGAAAACCTGCTGATCGCCCAGCACCGCCACCTGAATACCAATTTCCTGGCTGGCCTGCTCAAGACCCCAAGCTTCCGCCGCAGCGAGCATGAAGCGAAGGAATATGCGCAGTACTGGCTGGAAAAGGTCAACCTGGTCGAATTCGCCAACCGTCCCGCCGGGACCTTGGCCTACGGCCAGCAACGCCGCCTGGAAATCGCCCGCTGCATGATGACCCGCCCGCGGATCATCATGCTTGACGAACCTGCAGCAGGCCTGAACCCGAAGGAAACCGAAGACCTCAAGGCGCTGATCGCCTACCTGCGTCAGGAGCACAACGTTACCGTGCTGCTGATCGAACACGACATGAAATTGGTCATGAGCATTTCCGACCATATCGTCGTGATCAACCAGGGTACTCCGCTGGCCGATGGCACACCGGATCAGATCCGCGACAACCCTGATGTAATCAAAGCCTATCTGGGGGAAGCGTAAATGCTGCAGTTTGAAAACGTTTCCACGTTCTACGGCAAGATCCAGGCCCTGCACAGCGTCAACGTCGAGATCAATCAGGGTGAGATCGTCACCCTGATCGGCGCCAACGGTGCCGGTAAGTCGACCCTGCTGATGACCCTCTGCGGTTCGCCTCAGGCCCACAGTGGCAGCATCAAGTACCTGGGTGAAGAGCTGGTCGGCCAGCCCTCCTCACACATCATGCGCAAGAGTATTGCCGTGGTGCCGGAAGGTCGTCGGGTATTCGCCCGTCTGACCGTGGAAGAGAACCTGGCCATGGGCGGCTTCTTTACCGACAAGGGCGACTATCAGGAGCAAATGGACAAAGTCCTGCAGCTGTTCCCACGCCTGAAAGAACGCTTCAACCAGCGTGGAGGCACCATGTCCGGTGGTGAGCAGCAAATGCTCGCCATTGGCCGGGCGCTGATGAGCAAACCCAAGTTGCTGTTGCTGGACGAACCCTCGTTGGGCCTGGCACCGATCATCATTCAGCAGATTTTCGACATCATCGAGCAACTGCGTCGTGATGGCGTAACGGTGTTCCTGGTCGAGCAGAACGCCAACCAGGCGCTGAAAGTCGCCGACCGTGCCTACGTGCTGGAAAACGGCCGGGTGGTGATGCAAGGCACTGGTGAAGCATTGCTGACCGATCCAAAGGTTCGCGACGCCTACCTGGGCGGCTGATTGCAACACCCCATGAAAAAAGGCCTCCGGGCCTTTTTTCATTTTTAACTGCCACTAAATCCAACCTCCGGTAGGAGCGGGCTTACCCCGCGATTGCGGTGTGTCAGCAACATCGTATCGCGGGGCAAGCCCGCTCCTACCGGCTTATAAATTCAGCCCCTTGAACCAGTGCATCAAGTAGTCGGCCAGCACCTGAACCCGCTTGGGCATCCGGCCTTGATAAGGGTGAACCAGAAACAGCGGCACACTGCGTGTCTGATAATCACGCAACAACCATTGCAAGCGCCCGTCAGCTAACTCTGCGTGCAGCATGTAGGACGGTAAGCGAGCAATCCCAGCCCCGAGCAATGCAGCCTTCTTCAGCAGGCTGTAATGGTTGCTGGCAAAGCTGCCACTGACCTGCACCCGCAACAGTTCATGTTGCTGGTGATACAACCACTCCTCACGCCCGGTGTAATGGCTATTGAGCAGGCATTGATGAGCACTCAATTGCGAGGGTGAATCAGGTACTCCGTGCTGCTCCAGATACATCGGGCTAGCGCAGGTCAATTCCTGCATGGCCAACACTGGGCGCGCAACCAGCCGCGCATCATCGTCAACCTCAGTGCGGATCGCCAGGTCGAAGCCGTCAGCCAGTAGATCGCGGTAACCGTTGTTCAACTCCAATTCCAACTGCAGGTCTGGGTAACGCTGGTTAAATTCCAGCAGCAAACCTTCGAAAATCGTCTCGCCCAAGGACACCGGCACCGTTATCCGCACCGGCCCGGCCAATTCATCCTTGAGCATGGCCAGCGTCTGGCGTGCACCGTCCATTTGCCGTACCAGCGCCTGGGCCTGGGGCAGCAACATGGCGCCAGCCGCCGTCAGGCTCAGGCGCCGGGTGGTGCGATGCAGCAGCTTTACCGAATGGCTGGTTTCCAATGCACTGATGCGTTTGGACAACTGCCCCTTGCTCCAACCCAACTGTTGCGCGGCCAAGGTAAAACTGCCGGCGTCCATCAACACGGCAAAGGCTGCCAGGTCATCCAGCTCGCTCATGGATTGTTTCCAGATGAAAACCAAAGGTTGCTTATTAGCACGCTTATCCGCCGAAAAATCCACCCTAGACTTGAGCCTTGTCCCCACCACCTGCAAGGAACGGTTTAATGAAAATCTTGTTGATCGGCGCCAACGGCACCATAGGCTCTGCAGTAGCCAAAGAACTGGAACAGCGTCACGAGGTACTGCGCATCGGCCGCAGCAGTGGCGACTACCAGGTCGATATCAGCGACAGCGCTTCGATTCGCCGCCTGTTCGAACAAACCGGACGTTTTGATGCCTTGGTCTGCGCCGCGGGCAATGTCACCTTCGCGCCATTAGGTGAAATGACCGAAGCGCATTTCGCCTTGGGCCTGAACGACAAACTGATGGGCCAGGTCAATTTGCTGCTGATCGGTCGCGAGTTCATCAATGACGGTGGTTCCTTCACGTTCACCACCGGCATTACCAGCCACGACCCGATCCGCACCGGTGCCTCGGCCAGCCTGGTCAACGGCGCCATCGATGCCTTCGTCAAGGCGGCGGCCATCGAGCTACCGCGTGGCTTGCGGGTCAATTCGATCAGCCCCAACGTGCTGGTCGAAGCCATGCCGGCCTACGCCCCGTATTTTCGCGGTTTCAAACCCGTACCCGCAGCTGAGGTGGCACTGGCGTATGCCAAGAGCGTCGAGGGCTTGCAGACCGGCCAAACCTATCATGTCGGCTGAGGCCTTGTGATCGGCGTCCAGCCTGCGTAACGTGGCGGCACCTTTCGGTAGAGACCCTGGAGTTTGCTCGATGCGTGCCGCCCCTTCGTTATTGCTTGTTGCCCTGCTGCCGCTGTTTGCCGGTTGCCAATTGCTGGCCGAAAAACCGCAAACCGAAACAACGGCCGGCATGACTCGCATGCAAGGTGAACTCAGCGCCAAGGGTGGCCAGTTGCTGTTCAAACCCTGTTCGGAAAGCCGCTACTTTGCCGTTGTCGACAGTGGTAACACCGGCCTGCTGCAGGAAGCTTCGGCCCTGGCCAACGAACCTGGCACCTTGTTCGCCGACGTCGGCGGCAATCTTTCCACCAGCCAGATCGCTGGCAACGATGGGCAGTTGAACGTGCAGCGGTTGTACCGGGTAGAGCATTCCAACAGTGCCTGTAGCGACCCCAACTTCAAGCGCCTGACCCTGCGCGCGCACGGCAATGAGCCAGACTGGGATCTCAAAGCCAGTGGCAAGGGCATGGTACTGACCCGCCCAGGCGTGCCAGAGCTGGCGGTACCGTTCCTGGAAGAACAGTTGCCTGACGGGCGTTACAACCTCAGCACTGAAGCCAATGGCCAGCGCGTAGACCTCTGGGTTGCGCCGCAACGCTGCGTCGACAGCATGAGCGGCGCTGTCAGCCACTTGAGCGCTGAGCTGCGTGTTGACGGGCAAACGATGCGCGGTTGTGCCTACTACGGTGGCTCGCGTAGCGACTGATCATCGCCGCCCGCGTTAATCCTGCCTGCAAAGGCGGCGAACAGCTTATACTTAGCGGTTTGTGTAAAGCCGCCGGCCGTTCATGGCCGGGATACTGGACCCTGCCATGTTACGAATCACCGAACTGAAGCTGCCGCTGGATCATCCGGATGAAGCCCTGCGCGAGGCCATCCTGCAACGCCTGGGCATCAGCGACGAGCAGTTGCTGGACTTCACCCTGTTCAAGCGCAGCTATGATGCCCGCAAGAAGAACAGCGAAATGCTGTTCATCTACACCATCGACCTGAGCGCCAGCAACGAAGAAGAGCTGTTGCGCAAGTTCGCCAACGACCATAACGTCAACGTCGCCCCGGATGTCAGCTACAAAGTAGTTGGCCATGCGCCTGCCGACCTGCAAGAGCGCCCGATTGTCGTCGGCTTTGGACCGTGCGGGATTTTTGCCGGCCTGCTGTTGGCGCAAATGGGCTTCAAGCCGATCATCCTCGAGCGTGGCAAGGAAGTGCGCCAGCGCACCAAAGACACCTGGGGCCTGTGGCGCAAGAGCGTGCTTAACCCGGAATCGAACGTACAGTTCGGTGAAGGTGGCGCCGGTACCTTCTCCGACGGCAAGCTCTACAGCCAGATCAAAGACCCACACCACCATGGCCGCAAGGTACTGCACGAGTTCGTCAAAGCAGGCGCACCGGAAGAAATCCTGTACGTCAGCAAGCCGCACATCGGCACCTTCCGCCTGACCGGCATGGTCGAAAACATGCGTCACGAAATCCACGCCCTGGGTGGCGAGGTGCGTTTCGAAGAGAAAGTCACCGACCTGTTGATGGACGACGGCCAACTCAATGGCGTGGTATTGGCCAGCGGTGAACAGCTGCTTTCCCGGCATGTGGTGCTGGCGTTGGGTCACAGCGCCCGCGACACCTTCCGTATGCTGCACGCCCGCGGTGTGTTCATGGAGGCCAAACCGTTCTCGATCGGCTTCCGTATCGAGCACCCGCAGTCGCTGATCGATCAGGCCCGCCTGGGCAAATACGCCGGGCACCCGAAGCTGGGCGCGGCAGACTACAAACTGGTGCACCACGCCAAAAACGGCCGCTCGGTCTACAGCTTCTGCATGTGCCCAGGCGGCACGGTGGTGGCGGCCACCAGCGAGCCGGGGCGAGTCGTTACCAACGGCATGAGCCAGTATTCGCGTAACGAGCGTAATGCCAACTCCGGCATCGTCGTTGGCATCACCCCCGAGCAGGATTACCCGGGTGGCCCGCTGGCCGGTATCGAGCTGCAAGAGAAACTCGAAGCCCACGCCTACGTGCTGGGCGGCAGCAACTACCAGGCGCCAGCGCAGCTCGTAGGCGACTTTGTTGCCGGCAGGCCCTCCACCGCCCTGGGCAGTGTCGAGCCGTCGTACAAGCCCGGCGTCAATCTCGGCGACCTGGCCCCGAGCCTGCCTGACTTTGCTATCGAGGCCATTCGCGAGGCCTTGCCGGCTTTCGATCGCCAGATCAAAGGCTACAACCTGCATGACGCAGTACTGACCGGGATCGAGACTCGCACCTCTTCACCTCTGCGAATTACTCGTGATGCGAGCATGCAGAGCCTGAACCTCAAGGGGCTGTTCCCGGCGGGTGAAGGTGCCGGTTATGCTGGTGGCATCCTGTCAGCGGGTGTTGACGGCATTCGGATTGCCGAGGCCGTGGCGCGCAGCATCTTGGGCATCCAGGCCTGACAATACCTTCGCGGGGCAAGCCCGCTCCCACAGGGCTCGGTGGGAGCGGGCTTGCCCCGCGATGCGCTTCAGATCCCCGCGCGCAGCACTGTCTCAGGCAAGGCCTGCCCCTGCTCCACACAGGCGCGCACAGCCGCTATTAGTTCCGGCAACTGGTAGCCCTGCCCGGCCAGCCACTTCTGGTCGTAATAGGTGGTCGCGTAGCGATCGCCACCATCACAGAGAATGGCCACCATCGACCCTGCCTCTCCGGCAGCTTTCATCTGCTGTGCAGCCATCAGGGCACCAATTAGATTGGTACCGCTCGAACCACCCACCCGACGCCCCAGGCGCTCGGCCAGGTAATGCATGGCCGCCAACGAAAGCGCATCCGGCACTTTGATCATGGCGTCGATCACCTGTGGCAGGAATGACGCTTCGACCCGTGGCCGGCCAATACCTTCAATCCGTGAGCCGCAATCCAGTAGCAATGAGCGGTCACCACTAGTGTAGCTGTCAAAAAACACCGAACGCTCAGCATCGGCACACAGCACCCGGGTGACGTGCTGGCGGTAGCGAACATAGCGCCCCAAGGTCGCGGTGGTGCCCCCAGTGCCTGGACTGGAGATCAGCCAAGCGGGTTCTGGATGCCGCTCGAAACGCATCTGGGTAAAGATCGATTCGGCAATGTTGTTATTGGCTCGCCAGTCAGTGGCGCGCTCGGCATAGGTGAACTGGTCCATGAAGTGGCCGCCGGTTTCTCGCGCCAGGCGTTCCGACTCTGCATACAACTGGGTCGGGTCATCCACCAGATGACTCCGGCCGCCATAGAAAGCAATCTGGGCGATCTTTTCCTGCGACGTACTGGCCGGTACCACGGCAATGAAGGGCAGCCCCAGCAAGCGTGCAAAGTACGCTTCAGAGATCGCTGTTGAACCGCTGGATGCCTCGATCACCGGCGCGCCGGGGTGCAGCCAGCCATTACACAAGGCATAGAGGAACAACGAACGAGCCAACCGGTGCTTCAGACTCCCGGTGGGGTGGCTGGATTCGTCTTTGAAATACAGCTCAACGTCGGGAAAACCCGGCATCGGTAGCGGGATCAGGTGCGTATCGGCACTGCGTTGGAAGTCGGCTTCGATGATGCGGATAGCTTCACGTGCCCACTGGCGGTGATCGTTCATGGTCCAGTCCCGAAAAAGATCGATGTACAAGGGATCATGTTAAGAAAGTCCCTACAGCCACGACAGGTACAGCCAGGCAAAATAATCCCGCTTAACTGCTAGGCTGCCCTGGGCGGTTAAGTCACAGCTTATAACAAAAAAGAATATAGTTTTTGTTTGAAAGCATATCCTCACAGGGTAGGGTGTGCCCCTATCAGAACCCTCAGGATGGAGAGCGCCCTTGCTGCGTAGCACTTTCACACGTTTCTTTCAGTTGGAAGCTGCCAGCGGTCTATTGCTGATTGCTGCAGCCGCCCTGGCCCTGATCATCAACAACTCGCCGTTGTCGTACCTCTACAACGGCTTGTTGGATGTGCCTGTGGTCGCCCAGATCGGCGCCTTGAAAATCGCCAAACCCCTGCTGCTGTGGATCAACGACGGCCTGATGGCCCTGTTCTTCCTGTTGATCGGCCTTGAGGTCAAACGCGAGATCATTGAAGGCCATTTGTCCAAGCCTTCGCAGATCGTGCTGCCGGGAACGGCGGCCATCGGCGGTATGGTCGTACCTGCCTTGATCTACTGGTTTCTCAACAAGGACAACCCGGCTGCCATCGCAGGCTGGGCGATCCCTATGGCTACCGACATTGCCTTCGCCCTGGGCGTGCTGGCGTTGCTGGGCAAGCGCGTGCCAGTATCGCTCAAGCTGTTCCTGATGACCCTGGCGATCATCGATGACCTGGGCGCCATCATCGTTATTGCGCTGTTCTACTCCGGTGAACTGTCGAGCCTGTCGCTCATGCTGGCCGGTGCCTGCCTGGTAGCCTTGATCGCGATGAACCGCCTGGGCGTTGTCAAGCTTGGCCCATACATGGTGGTTGGTTTGATTCTCTGGGTCTGCGTACTCAAGAGCGGCGTACATGCCACCCTCGCCGGTGTGACCCTGGCCCTGTGCATCCCGTTGCGCACCCGCAATGCCGAAACCTCACCGCTGCTGACGCTTGAGCATGCCCTGCATCCTTGGGTGGCCTACGGCATCCTGCCACTGTTCGCGTTTGCCAACGCTGGCGTGTCGCTGGCCGGGGTAACCCTGGAAAGCTTCACCCATCACGTTCCCATGGGCATTGCCATCGGCTTGCTGGTAGGCAAGACCGTGGGCGTGTTCGGCCTCACCTGGCTCATCGTCAAGCTGGGGATGGCGGCCCTGCCCACTGGCGCGAACTGGGGGCAGGTATTGGGCGTGGCGATTCTCTGCGGCATTGGCTTCACCATGAGCCTGTTCGTCGGCTCGCTGGCCTTTGTGCCAGGTAGCAGTGAATACGCCGGCATGGACCGCATGGGCATCCTCACCGGGTCCATATTGGCGGCCCTGATCGGTTACGGCGTTACCGCGCTGGCCAGCCGCAAGGCCCAGGTTGCCTGATTCACCCAGCAACAAAAAACCCCGACTCGGCAGTGCCGGTCGGGGTTTTTATTGCCTGACGCTCAGGTATCAGTGCGTGACGCGGCTGGTACCGTCAACAGTCATGATACGAACACGCTCGCCCACACGGAAAATCTCGTTTTCCTGCACGGCCTGCACATAGGCACGCATGCTGCCGTCGTCTTCACGTACGGTGATTTCAACGCCTTGGGTACGAGTCAGGCCTTCTTCAGCGGCAGAGCCCGCCAGACCACCGGCGACTGCACCAATGACCGCTGCAACGATGCTGCCACGACCACCACCAATGGCACTACCGGCTACACCACCGACAATGGCACCCGCGCCACCACCGATAGGCGTTTTGGTGCCCTCGATTTTCACCGGACGCAGCGACTCGATAGTGCCCATGCGGACGGTTTGCACACGGCGAGCTTCGTCACGCGAATAGGAGTCACCGGTCAGGCTGGAAGCACAACCTGTGAGCAGCAGCGACATAGTGGTGAAGCAGGCAACCAGCAAAACAGATTTACGCATAGGATGATCTCCATAAGTCAGGTGTTCATTAGACTCCGCACGTTGACGACTGTCACGACGGATGCGGGGTAAAATTGATTCCATTCAGCTTCCATACAGCCTGTGTCATCGATGCAGCCTGAAAAACGTTTAGCGCAAGGATAGACATGGATTACTTCATCGTCGTCATCACGACACTGGCTGGCCTGTATTTTCACTGGTGGTTGTATGTGCGCATTCGTCGCTGGATGGACCGCGACCTGGCGCTTTCAATGGCCGGAGCAGACGAAGGCAAGAAAGCCTACATGCTTAAATGTCTGGACAACGCCCGGGCACAAAAAGTCAAACGCGCCGAGCTGGCGGCCTGGCTGGAACGCGAGGCCGCCGGTTACCAGGCCGGTTAAGGCGCCAGACGCTCGCGCAACCAGCCACCTTGTTGCAAGCGGTAATTGAGGCGGTCGTGCAGTCGGCTGGCCCGCCCTTGCCAGAACTCGATGCGCTCTGGCAGCAAGCGGTACCCGCCCCAATGCTCAGGGCAGTGCGGCTGGCTGTCACTGAAGCGCTGCTCGGTGGCCTTGACCAGGCCTTCGAGTTCTGCGCGATCAGCAATTACCTGGCTCTGAGGCGACGCCCAAGCGCCCAGACGGCTACCCAATGGGCGCACCTGGTAATACTCATCTGACTCCTGCGGCGTAACCTTGACCACCTTGCCCTCGATTCGCACCTGACGTTCCAGCGCAGGCCAGAAGAAGGTCATGGCCGCGTATGGGTTCGCCTGTAGCTGCTGGCCCTTGGCACTGTCGTAGTTGGTGAAGAAGGTGAAACCTTGTTCATCCAGGCCTTTGAGCAACAGGATCCGGCAATGTGGGCGACCGTCCGCATCGACCGTTGCCACGGTCATGGCGTTGGCTTCAACGGGCGGCTGCTCGGTTTTCACCGCATCAGCGAACCATTGGCGAAACAACGCGAAAGGCTCCGCAGGAGCCTGGGCTTCAGCCAGGCCATCACGGGTGTAATCGCGGCGCATATCGGCCAGGGTTTGGGTCATTACTGCGTTCCTTGACGATTAGTTGGTCTTCGCAGGGCTTGTGTTGGTAGCCACTTTCTTGGCAGCAGGCGCAGGCTTTTTAGCGGCGGGCTTGGCTGCAGGGGCTTTCTTTTTGGCCGTGGTGGCTTTCGCCGGAGCGGCTTTCTTGCTGGTGCTGACCTTTTTAGCCGGAGCCTTGGTCGCCGGGGCAACCGCTGCCTTGACCGGCGCCTTGGCATCTTGCACGGCAACCAGCTCTGCCGGGCTCGGCGTTGGCTGCTTGTACTTGGCCAGCAAGGCGACCATGGTGTTCTGCGGGGTCAGGACCAATTCCACACGGCGGTTCAGTGCACGGCCTTGCAGGCTGTCGTTGGCCGCACGCGGCATTTCCGAGCCCATGCCACGCAGCATCAGGCGATCACGCTCCAGGCCGCTGAGGCGGAAGATGGCCGCCACCGACTGGGCACGCTCCTGGCTGAGCTTCTGGTTGCCGGCGGCAGCGCCGCTGGTGTCGGCATGGCCCAATACCAGCACGGCGGTTTGCTTGTCGGTTTCGATGGCTTTGGCCACACGGGTGATCGGGCCGAGGGTGACAGGCAGCAGCATGGCTGGACGGTCCGGGTTGTAGGAGCTGTCTACCGGCACGGTGACAACCAGCACGTCTTCACGGCGTTCCAGTTCGAACTTGCTGTCTTTGATTGCTTCGCGCAGGCGTGGTTCGTAACTGTCCAGCCAAGCCTGGGTGGCTTTATGGTCGATTTTCGGCGCGGCAGCGACTTTGGCCTTGTCGCTGTCACCGAACGGCCACCACCAGCGGCTACCGCTTTCGGACTTGGCATCGGCCTTGGCGACCTTCTCGACAACCACCTCTTTCACTTCCTGGTTGGCGACCTTGTCCGAACCAAAAGGCCACCAGTCAGTCCCGCTGTCAGCCGTGCCTTTCTGAGAGTGCTGTGCGCAACCGGTCATGGCCAGGCACAGGGCGATAGCTAAGGTTTTGTGTGAAGACATCAGAGATACACCATGAAAATGAAAGAAAAACGGCCCAATAGCGCTGGGCATTGGAATTCAGGATAGACAAAGGGTTCAGGCTGCACGGGGGTTAACCGATCAAAGGCAGCCTGCCAGCACCCGCACCAGCTTCTGCGCGCGCGGGTCCATCAACACATAAGGGCCCAGGGTATTGGTGACAAAACCAAAGGCAACATCGTACTCCGGATCGGCAAAACCAACAGACCCTCCGGCACCGGGGTGACCAAAGGCCTTGCTGCCCAGACCAAAGGTGGCATTGGCCACGGTTGGCTGATCGAGCATGCATCCCAGTCCGAAACGGGTCTGGGTCAACAGGGTTTTGTCTTCGCCCAGGCTGTGCTCGCGCGTCAACTCACCCAGCAGCTCCGACTCCAGCAGGCTGCCATCGAGTACACCGGCATAAAAACCCGCCAGGCTGCGGGCATTGCCATGGCCGTTGGCCGCAGGCTGTTGCATCCGCCGCCATTCGGGCTTGTTGGTGCTGGTGAGCATGCCAGGGGGGTTGGTAAACGCACGGGTGGACAACGCCTGTGGCTCTCGCATAGTGACCTGCAGCAGCCGCTGGGCGGCTTCGTCGCCCATGTTGCCCTTACCACGCGCGATATGCGCAACCCGGTGGAACTCCTCATCGGCCAAGCCGATATGAAAATCCAATCCCAGCGGGCGGGCGGTACGGGCAACGATCGACTCACCCGGGCTACGACCGTCGGCACGACGGATCAACTCGCCGATCAGCCAACCGTAAGTGATCGCGGCATAGCCATGGGCTGTGCCTGGCGTCCACCAAGGCGCTTCGGCGGCCAATGCATGAACCATCGTTTGCCAGTCGTAAAAGGCTTCAGCAGGCATAAGCTCACGCAGCGCTGGCACACCGGCGCGGTGGCTGAGCAACTGCCGCAGGGTGATGGCTTGCTTGTCTGCCTGAGCAAACTCGGGCCAATAGCGGGCAACTGGTACATCGAGGTCGAGCTTGCCCTCACCCACCAACTGCAGCGCGGTCACGGCGGTGAACATCTTGGTGCAGGAGAACAGGTTGGCGATGGTGTCGCTTTGCCAGGCCTCGGCGCCGTCTTTGTCGGCGGTTCCGGACCACAGGTCAACGACGGTCTCGCCGCCCACCTGAATGCACAGTGCCGCACCCCGCTCCTGAGGGTCGTCGAACAACGCGGCAAAGGCTTCGCGTACGGCTTCGAACTTAAGCTCGTAATGACCCTGAATCTGCACCCGGCCGCTCCTCACGCACACTGCTATGGAAAATGGCGTGCATTGTTTCAGCCCGCGATGTTTTTGGGAACAGACAACGATCAGAGCAGCCCTCAGCGACTACCGCGCCTCGGGCTGCCAAGCCAGTGCTACGGCGCTTTTTCAGCCTTTTCACTGGCAAGCGCTTTGCCGATGAGGGCCTGCGCCTGCAGGTTGCTTTTGCGCACACTGCCAACAAAGCCCTGAAATGGCACGTCGGTAATGCCTACCAACCCGAAGTGACCATTTTCGCCGTCCAGCAAGCGACCACTGGCGGGCTGGTCGAGGTACTGGAACCAGTGCACACCGACAATCGACGGCTCAGCCAGCGCGGCTTTGAGGAACGCGTCATAAGCCGGGCCGCGCCCCTCTTCCTTGGCCACTTCCATCGGCCCGGGCCAGAATGGGCCGCGGTCGCGCGAGCCGAACTGGAACTCCGAGACCAATACCGGCTTGTCGAGGGCATTGAGTTGCGTGAAGTCGTAACCGTCCTGGGGCTTGGGCGTGTAGAAGTTGAAACTCAAAACATCACAGAACTCGGCACAGGCTGCCACTGCTTCTGGCGTGCTGACCGCGTAGCGTCCCCCCAACAGCAAGTGATTGGGCGCATGCCACTTGAGCGAGTCGGCGATGGTTTTGAAGTAGGTTTCGGCGAAAACCTTCTGGAAGTGCTTGAAGTCGGCCTCGATCTCGGGATATTCCGGGCTCGGCAGTGGCGGCTCGAAACCTGGATCTTCCATCAACTCCCAGGCAGTCAGCTCAATTCCCCAGGCTTTGGACAGCCCCGCCTGGTTACGGTACTTATCACGCAACTGCTTGAGGAAGGCCCGCTTGGCTGGCACGTCTGTGGTCAGGCGCAGCGTGCCATAGGCCAGGGCGTAACGCGCCTTGGGGTCATCACCCGGGGCGGCCCAGGCCAGTTCGTTATCGGCGAAATAGCCGATCAGCCACGGATCGTCGCGGTGGTCACGGGCAGCGATGGCCACGGCCCGTTCGGTGGCCATGGCGAAACGTGGGTCGAACGGATCGGGCATACGCCCCCACCAGTCCATCCCGGTACTGATGCTGGTGTAGTCGCCTACGATCGACAATGGCAAGGTGTACGGCATACGGTCGGCCTGGCCCAGTGCGGGCTCGCTCCAGTTGCCCAAGGTATTGAAGCCCCACGCCTGCAGGCGGTCTAGGGTGTGCCCTTGCCAACGCTGGAGGTCCGGCACTGCGGCTGGGCATTCCACAGCTGCAGTGGTGCTGGTGGCGGCAACCGGTGTGCAGGGTTTGCCGTAGCTGCGCTCAAGGTTGGCGGCATAGAAGTCGAACCAGCGCCCCTGATTGAAACTGCGCCCGCTGGACGAGCCATTTCCATCGTTGTTATTACCTTCACCATAGAATTGGGCCAAAGGCTCACCGGCTTGCGGCAATGCTGTAAACATGGATTCACGCCCGGCGACGTAGGTTCGCCCGCCGTCAGGTGCCACCGTGTTTACGCCCAACGAGTAAAACGGATGGCCCTCAGGGCTGACCAGGTACCAGCGCCCCTCACGCTTCTCGGTACGGAAGAAGCCCTTGGCGTCAAAGCTCGGCCCGCCGGTGATCCCGCCGAACTTGTCGCGCGGCAGTTGGCTGCGCTCGGCCAGCCAACCCTTGAGCTGTTGCTGCTCACGGGTCGCGGCGGCCTTGAGCTGGTCATCGCTGACGATTTTCTCCGGCCAGCGTCCACGAGTGGACTGACCATAGGTATCGATCAAGCCGGTATACACCGCCTTTTGCAGTTGGTCGTCATCCTGGATACCGACACGCTCAATCATCAGGCTCTGGGCGACGTTGGGCTTGTTCATCGACAAGCTCACCGACACCACTTGCTTCAAATCGACCGCACCGCTGCTGCTGGTTAAAAGCCAGCGCTGGCCTTCATGCACCCACGGCATGGGAGGACCGGCACGCATACCCTGGCTCAGCGGCGAGCTGGCTGTCAGCGGCACCACCACCGTTTGCGCAGGGCCGGCGGGCAAGTCAATTCGACTGGTGAGGGTTTTGCCATCGCTGCTCAACACCGTGACATCCACGGTCAGCGGCCAGTCCATGCCACTTTGCAGGCGCAAGGTCATGGCCGTTGCCGCAGACCAATCCCACGCACCGTTTTGTGGGCTCAAGCGCAGGTTAGGCCGCTGCACCGGGTTGAACACCACACGACGCAATACCTCGCCTTCTGCCGTTTGCTCTGCATTGTATTGCGGCAAACTGGCGTCTTCGGTCACCACATTGACCACGGAAGCCGGGCGCACGAAGCTGAACAGCGTCTGTTGCCCAGCCAGCAGCGGTGTGCTGAACAACAGTGCGACTACAGCAGGCAAGGTACGGCGAATCATAGGGCTGGAACTCTCCTTGAGGGCCCTTGCGGGCCTTGAACTGAGACATAGACAGCACCCCGGCGTTTAGATCCCCGGGGGTCAGGAAATTTCCCGTCGAAACGGTGGCAAAGCATTGAGAATAGCTTTGCCGTAGCGCTGGGTGACCACGCGTCGATCCAGCAAGGTGATGATGCCGCGGTCTTCTTCGGTCCGCAGCAACCGGCCACAGGCCTGGATCAGGCGCAACGAGGCGTCTGGCACGGCGATTTCCATGAATGGATTACCACCGCGCGCCTCGATCCACTCCGCCAGCGCCGCTTCGACCGGGTCATCAGGTACCGCAAAGGGAATCTTGGCGATGACCACGTGCTCACAGTAAGCCCCAGGCAAATCGACCCCTTCGGCAAAACTGGCCAGGCCGAACAGCACGCTGGAGTCGCCACCATCAACGCGCGCTTTATGCTTGTTCAGGGTTTCCTGCTTGGACAGGTTGCCTTGAATGAACACCTGCTTGCGCCAGTCGCGATCCAGGCCGTCGAACACGTCCTGCATTTGCTTGCGTGAAGAGAACAGCACCAGCGAACCCCGCGAGCCTTCGACCAGGTCGGGCAGGTCACGAATGATTGCCGCCGTGTGTGCGACCGCATCGCGGGGATCGGCACGCAAGTCAGGTACGCGCAGCACACCCGCATCAACATGATGGAACGGGCTGGGCACGACACAGGTAACGGCATCTTTGGGCAGACCGGCACGCATGCGGAAACGGTCGAATTTGCCCAGCGCAGTCAAGGTGGCCGAGGTCACCAGCGCGCCGTGGGCAACATTCCACAAGTTACGCCGCAACATTTCAGCCGCCAGGATCGGGCTGGCGTTGACCTCGATGTCGAACAGCGCCCCGCTTTCGGCCAGCGTCAGCCAGCGGGCCATGGGCGGACTGTCTTCAGGGTCTTCAGCGGTGAAGGCAGTCCACAGCTCCCAGTTGCCCTGGGCGCGCATCAGCAGGCTGCCGAACAGCGGGTACCATTCTTCGGCCTGATGGCTGGCGATACCGATGTTCACTTCGGCATCCATCCCTTCTTTGAGCAGGTCTGTCAGGCGGGTAAACAAGTCGGTGAGGCGCGAAAAGCCCTTTTTCAGTTCGATACCCATTTCGCGCATGTGCTCAGGCACTACACCGCCTTCAAAACGGTGACGTGGCCGCTCGCGGCCTTCCATGTCTTCGCCGGGCCGAAAATCAGCCACCTGCTCACAGGCACTGAACATGAACTGTTGATGGCTCTTGATCTCGCGTGCCAGTTCCGGGACCTGCTCGATGAACTTGCCCAGATCACCCGGCAACGGGTGCTGGGCCAGCAGCTTGGTCAGGTTCTTGGCGGTTTGCTCAAGCCAGTCGGCAGTCGAGCGCAGGCGGGTGTAGTGGGCAAAATGGCCGATGGCCTTGTCTGGCAGGTGATGGCCTTCGTCGAAGACGTAGATGGTGTCGCGCGGATCCGGCAGCACCGCACCGCCACCCAGGGCCAGGTCAGCCAGCACCATATCGTGGTTGGTGACGATGACATCGACCTTGCCCATACCCTCACGGGCCTTATAGAAGGTGCATTGGCCAAAGTTGGGGCAATGACGGCCAGTGCACTGGCTGTGATCGGTGGTCAGACGCGCCCAGTCCTGGTCTTCCAGGGCTTGCGGCCAGCTGTCGCGGTCGCCGTCCCAACGGTTGCCGGCCAACTTTTCGATCATGCTGGTGTAGAGCTTCTGGCTGGCCTCATCGACTTCGATCTTGAAGCCTTCTTCCTCGAACAACTGGGCAGTGGCCGACTGTGCATGGCCCTCCTGCAGCAGCAGATCAAGCTTGGACAGGCACAAATAGCGCCCCCGTCCCTTGGCCAGGGCGAAACTGAAGTTCAGACCACTGTTGCGCATCAGGTCGGGCAGGTCTTTGAAGACGATCTGCTCTTGCAGGGCCACCGTGGCGGTGGCGATTACCAAGCGCTTACCAGCCGCCTTGGCGGCAGGAATCGAAGCCAGGCTGTAGGCAACGGTCTTGCCGGTACCGGTACCCGCCTCAACCGCGACCACCGCAGGGTCACCGGCCCGGCGGCCTTCATCGTCACAGTCGATAGCGCCGAGGACTTTGGCGACTTCGGCGATCATCAGGCGCTGGCCGTAGCGAGGCTTGAGGCTTTTGGCTTCGAGAAAACGCGAATAGGCGCCCTGAATCGTGGTTTTGAGTTCGGTGCTGATCATGGTGTCGGGGCGCCCGGCGGGCTGGATAAATTTTCAGTGTTTCGATCGGGTCGCTATCATACCCCGCTATTGCCCTTTGCGCCGAATGGAGATCCCGATGACTGCCTTTGCCCTTCCTTATAGCCTGCACGTTCTGGCCGCCCTGGTGTGGGTCGGTGGGATGTTCTTCGCCTGGCTGATCCTGCGGCCTGCGGCGGTTGCAGCCCTTGCCGGGCCGGATCGCCTGCGCCTGTGGGTAGAAGTGTTTCAGCGTTTTTTCTGGTGGGTCTGGGTCGCCATTGCCGTTCTGGCGATCAGCGGTGTAGGCATGTTGCACCAGCGCTTTGGCGGCTTGGACGGAGCGCCACGGTATGTGCAGGTGATGATCGGCGGAGGCATCGCGATGATCGCGCTGTTTATTCGTGTCCGGTCGTTGTTGCTGCCTGAATTGCGCAAGGCAGTTGAGGCGCAGGACTGGCCGTCCGGCGCAGCGGTGCTGGGCAAGATTCGCCGCCTGGTGGGTATTAATCTGCTGCTGGGTATTGCCGTCGTGCTGGTCGCGACTACGCGCCTGTTGACCTGAAATTGACTCTGTGGGACCAGGCTTGCCCCCGCGATTGCGATCTAACTGTCAAACCGCATCGCGGGGCAAGCCCGCTCCTACAGGCGTTGCAGGATCAGCTCGCCTGGAGTGCCTGCCAGACCTGGCTGACCTTCTACGCCGGGCTTGCCGGGTGCACCGGCTGCGGTACGGTAGACTAGGCAGCCCTTGCTTGCGCCGCCCGCACCGGCCTTGCCAGCCGCACCGGCAACACCTGGCGCTCCGCCATCAAGCTGTACCTTGATCCGCTCGGCGGGGAAATTCGCCGGTAGTGCCAGTTGCACCCGACCACCAGCGGCACCGTCATGACCATCGCCACCGTTGTCACCGTTGGCGCCACGGCTTGCCTGGCCCCACGTGCAGCCACCCGCCTTGCCATTACCGCCATCCAGCCCGGCATACCCCGGTGCGCCAGCCCCGCCGCGAGCGTCGATCGCCAGCAACGGCGCCTGTACGGCATGCAACTGCAAATCAAGATTGCGCCCGGCTTTGGCTGCACGCTCGAATGTCCCCGGGGCACCACGCGCTGCAATCTGGCTGCCTTCAGCCAGCTGCGCCCGCGCCACTTCGATCCGCAGGGTGCCATCTGCCGGGGCAATCGCTATGCGCGCTTCCCGGCCCAGTTGCAGTTCATCCACTTTCAGCTCGACCAGGCTGGCCGGCAGTAGCAAGGTAGCGGCATCGGCCACCTGCAAGCGCTGCACGTGCACAACACTGGACTTGTTCGGCAAACGCAGCACCGAGTGAGGGGCGACACTGATCGATTCGGCCAACGCCAATGGGCTGAACAACGCAGCCAACAACACCAACTTACGCATGGGAAGCCTCCTGGCGTGGCGCCGGAATCGAAAGCACATGAAAGATACCGACCAGCAGGATTTGCAAGCGGTCAAACCAACGATGGCTGCGCTCGCGCAAGCAACCATTGAAGAACAGCACTTCAAGCAGGTGCAGACCGAGCAAAGTGGCGCCTGCAAGGCTGATCAAACGATTGAAGGGAAATTCCTGGGGAATCAGCAGATTCACCAGCACCACCCACCAGAACACCACCGTCAAGGCTTTGCCCAGCCCCAGAAAAACCTTCATATGCCCTACCTGCTGTTATTTTTATAGGCGATGCCCGACGTCCCGGCATCGCCGTCAACAGTAACGGTTGGCACGATCGTACACCAGCGTCCGTTTCAATTGAGGTGCAGCTCTACCCTTCGGTTTTGGGCGCGTCCGCTCTCGGTCTCGTTGTCGGCAATCGGCTCACGTTCGCCACGGCCCTGGCTGGTTACCTTCGACGGCGCCAGCCCCTGGCTGATCAAGTATTCGGCCACGCTGCTGGCACGCCGCTCGGAGAGTGCCTGGTTGTAGTCATCAGCGCCCTGGCTGTCGGTAAAGCCAATGACTTTGACGTTAACCACGCTGGGTGCATTGAGCTTGCTCATCAGCGCTTGCAACTGACTGTGAGCACTGCTGGTCAGCTCAGCCGAGTCAAAGGCGAACATCACCGCGCCCTGATCATTGAGGGTGATGACTTCAGGCTCGACTGCCGCCTTTTCGACCGCCGGGTATTGCGGTAGCGGACAACCGTTGTGGCTGACCGGTGTGTTGGCGGGTGTTTCCGGGCAACGATCGCGACGGTCGAACACGCCATCCTCATCTTCGTCACCATCCTGGGCATAGCAGATCAAACCGCCAGCAATAGCCCCGGCGGCGCCTAAACCGGCAGCCCAGGCTGAACTTTCAATCGCCCCCAGTCCGCCGCCGACCAATCCGCCGAGCAGGCTGCAAACAGGCCAGGTCCTTTGATTGAGTGGTGCGCTGCCATCACTGTGGGTGGCGCAACCGGAGAGCAGGCTTGCAGTCACCAGCACTGGCACTGCGGCCTTGGAGAAAACACTCATGGGCATTGCTCCTGTGTCACCGGCATTACCACCGGTCACACAGGAGTAAAGACCGGCCTGCCGCACTTCTCAAGCAGCAGGCCGGTGGCGCTTCAACGCTGGATGCGAATCTCCACCCGGCGGTTCATGGCCCGGCCTTCGGCAGTCGCATTGTCGGCTTCCGGACGCGACTCACCGGCACCCTCCACCGAAACGAAGCTGGCGCGCGGTACACCGCTGTCAACCAGGTAATCGGTGACGGACTGGGCACGTTGCTCCGACAATTTCTGGTTATAGGCATCGCGACCGACACTGTCAGTGTGCCCGGTCACGCTCAATCTGGCGCTAGGTGCCTCATTTTTCAGGCGGGTTGCGATGGTGTTCAAACGCTCCTTGTCGGCTGCGGTCAGCCTGGCGGAGTCGAATTCAAAGTGCACATCGCGAATCACGATGACCTCTTCCTTGACCACCACAACTTCTTCAACCACCGCAGGTTCCGGTGGGCAGCCGTTGGCATCTACCTGTACACCACGCGGGGTACCAGGGCACTTGTCACGACTGTCCGGCACGCCGTCACCATCTTCGTCGCCGTCGCCATGGGCCCAGCAATAGCCAGCAGCCAGGCCACCACCCAACAGCGCACCCCAACCTGCCCAACTCGAACTTTCAATGGCGCCCAAGGCTGCGCCGCCTACACCCCCGACGGCAGCACACATCGGCCAATCGGTTTTCTGTAAACCTGCGCAACCAGTCAACACACTGGTTAGCAGAACCAAAGGTATTGCTGTGCGTACTATGCTCATTTTGTTGCGTCTCCTAGGGGGAATCGGTTCTAAACCGATGCCTTGGGAGTAAAGACCGCGCAAACCAACTCCGCCAGCAATAAGCCATGATGCGGCTGTCAGCCACTATGCCTGACGGCCAGAGGTCGTTAGTCTTGCCGTATCTGACCGAGGACTCCCGATGATCGACGGTTTTTCCCAACGAACGCCACAACAGGCCCTGGCCGCCCTGCTGGAGCGTCATGCACCGCAACGCCTGCTATTAGTAGGTACGCGTTTTCCTGCGCTGGAAGCTTTTGCCCAGGCACACCCACAGGTTGAGATTGCCCAGGCCGAGCCCGGCGACCTGCCCGGCCCCTTGGCAGCTCAGCGCTTTGACCTGGCGTTGCTGGTCGACTGTCTGGAGCATCTGCCCAAACGTAAAGGCCTGGAACTGCTTGGCGGCATCCGCAACCTCAATGCCAGCCGTGTGGCGGTACTGGCCGACCTCAACGCCTGCGGTTGGCAAGACACCGATTTCTTCGCCCTGGCCTTGCAGGCCAATGAAAAGTTTCAGCGTGATGAGCAGGTGCTGAGCCTGTTCACCTATGATCTACGTGAATACAAACAGGTCCCGGACTGGTTGAATGCCAAGTTCTGGGCCAACCCGCAAAATTTTGGCAAGTACTGGTGGTGAAACAATGAGTGTTTCGGTTTGTCCCTGCGGCAGCGGCAACTTGCTCGATACCTGTTGCGGGCATTATCACGCCGGGCACCCGGCCCCTGATGCGCAAACCCTGATGCGTTCGCGTTACAGCGCTTACGTGCTGGGGCTGATTGACTACCTGGTGGCCACCACTCTGCCTGTGCAGCAGGCCGGCCTTGACCGTGACGCAATGGCTGCCTGGAGCTCTCAAAGCACCTGGCTGGGCCTTGAAGTAGAAAGTGCTGAAGTCTTTGGCGGCCAGCCTGAACACGCCTTCGTCACCTTCACTGCTCGCTGGCACGACCTCGACGGTGAACACAGCCACCGTGAACGCTCAGCCTTCGTACAAAACGCCGGCCGCTGGTATTTCATCGATCCAACCGTTGGCCTCAAGGCCGGACGCAACGACGCCTGCCCATGTGCCAGCGGGCAGAAATTCAAGAAATGCTGCGCCAGTTACCTGGGGAGCTGACACCTATGACCCGCCTGTTGCTGCTCAGCTTACTGATACTGCAACTGACGGGTTGCGCGAGTTGGTTTAACGGCGACTACCGCGATCCGGAGGTGCGCCTGGTCAAGGTCGAGGCGGTCAAGATGCGCTTGCTTGAGCAAGAATTCATCCTCCATGTGCGCGTCGACAACCCCAACGACAGTCGCTTGTTCATCCGCTACCTGAGCTACGCCGTGCACCTGAACGATCTGTTGCTGACCAAGGGGGAAACCAGCCTTTGGCGCAGCGTTGGCGGGCATGCACAGCGCACCTTCAAGATTCCTGTGCGTACCAATCTCTGGCAGCAGGTCAAACCCCTGGCCAAAATACTCAAAAATACCGAGGGCCCGTTGCGTTACCGCCTCGATGGCGAACTCAACAGCGGATTATTCTTCGCCCGCGACCTGCACTTGTCGCGCAGTGGTGAGATAATTCCCGGCGATCTTTTACCGGAGTAACCCGCAATGACCCAGCAACCTCATGTTCATGGCCCTGACTGCAACCACGGTCACGATCATCACGACCACGATCATGGCCACGTGCATGGCCCACACTGCAACCACGGCCACCAGGAGCCAGTGCGTAACGCCCTCAAAGATGTAGGCCGCAACGATCCTTGCCCCTGCGGCAGCAGCAAGAAATTCAAGAAGTGCCACGGGGCCTAAGTGGGAGCGGGCTTGCCCCGCGATGCGATGTGTCTGATAAATCGCTATCGCAAGGCAAGCCAGCTCCCACCGTGTCACTGTTCTTTTATTGGCGAAAATAAAGGCTGCACCCGCTTGCATGGCGTGGTCGGGCTCACTAACGTAGCGCCTTTTAGACGCCACGCCCTGCAGGAGCCCAACCATGGCCGCGCCAGCCTTCCCTCCATTCCTTCCCCGGTTCGGCGTAGCCGCAGCAATGCTGGGTTTACTGTCCCTGACCGGCTGCCAGATGGGCGGTTATCGCGACAGCGTTCCGCCGACCACCGGCGTGCAGCCACTCAAAGGTCTGGCGCAGAACGTGTCTGTACGACGCAATGCCATGGGCATGCCGTTGATCGAAAGCAACAACTTCCACGATGCGTTGTTCGCTCTGGGCTATGTACATGCTGGTGACCGCATCGGGCAGATGGTCGGCATGCGCTTGTTGGCTCAGGGTCGTCTGGCAGAAATAGCGGGCCCAGAGGTGCTGGAAGTCGACCGCTTGATGCGCGCTGCCAACCTGAAACAAACGGCCAATCAGCAGTACGCTGACGCCTCGCCACGACTCAAGCGTTTCTTCGAAGTCTATGCCCGTGGCGTCAACGCCTACCTGTTCCGCTACCGCGACCGCCTGCCGGCACCGCTGGCACAAACGGGCTATCGCCCGGAATACTGGAAGCCTGAAGACTCGGCATTGATCTTCAGCCTGTACAACTTCAGCCAGTCGGTAAACCTGCAGGAAGAACTCGCCGCCCTGACCCTGGCGCAGAAAGTCGGCAGCGATACACTGCCGTGGCTGCTGCCCAGCTACCCCGACGAACCCCTGCCAACAGCCGAAGCCGACAAGCTCAAAGGCTTGAACCTGGGGAGTGCTCTGGCCGGACTAGCCCCCCTGAGTGCCGCCAGCGAACAACTGGCCGCCCTCAACCTGTTGGGCAGCGCCGGCTCCAGCAACCTGGCGATTGCCCCGCAACGCAGCCGCAGCGGTAAGAGCCTGCTGGCCAGTGACACCCTGGGTGCCTGGGCAATGAGCCCCATCCAGATCCGTGCGCCCAAATATCACGCGGCAGGTGTCTCCATTGCAGGCCTGCCACTGCTGCTATCCGGCTACAACGGCAAACTGGCCTGGAGTGCCAGCGCGGTCATGGCCGATAACCAGGACCTGTTTGTGGAGCGGCTGAAACGTGAAGGCAGCCGCCTGATGTATCAGGCCGACGGCAAGTGGCTACCGGCCCAGGCGCGCAACGAGACCTTCTTCATCAAAGGCCAGCGCCCACAGCGTGAAACGCTGTACGACACCCGCCACGGCACCCTGCTCGGTCAGGTGCAGAACGCAAGCCTCGGCCTGGCCCTGCAACTGCCCCAGTTGAAGGGCGATCAGAGCCTCGACGCTTTCTTCAACCTGTCGCGGGCGCAGAACGTCGAGCGCGCATTCGACAACACTCGCGAGATCGGCGCCGCAGCACTGAATTTCGTCTTTGCCGACGCCAGTAATATCGGCTGGCAGGTCAGTGGGCGTTTCCCTAACCGCCGTGAAGGTCAGGGTTTGCTGCCTTCGCCGGGCTGGGACGGGCGCTACGACTGGGACGGGTACGCCGACCCGATGCTTCACCCCTATGACCAGGATCCGCTTCAGGGTTGGCTGGGCAATGCCAATCAGCGCAGCGTGCCTAAAGGTTACGGTATGCAACTGTCCAATAGCTGGTACTACCCGGAGCGCGCCGAACGCCTCGGGCAACTGGCTGCCAATGGCAAGCATGACAGCCGCAGCCTGATCACGCTGCAAAACGATCAGAGCACCCTGTTTGCCGCCAAGCTCAAGCAAATGTTCGAAGCGCCCGGCATGGCTCAACCGTTGAAACAGGCGATTGACGCCCTGCCCGCTGACCAACGCAGCAAGGCCCGCGAAGCCTACACACGGCTGATGGCCTTTGACGGTCGCCTGAGCACCACCTCGGCCGACGCTGCCCTGTACGAACTGTTCCTGCAGGAAAGTGCCAAGCAGACCTTCCTTGACGAACTGGGCCCAGAGTCGTCAGCGACCTGGCAAGCCTTCGTCAACAATGCACGGCTGTCCTATTCGGCACAGGCAGATCACTTGCTGGGCCGGGAAGACAGCCCGTTCTGGGATGACCAGCGCACTGCACAGAAAGAAGATAAACCGGCGATTCTCGCCCGTAGCCTGGCGGCCGCAGTCAGTGCCGGCGAAGCGCAACTGGGCAACGACCGGCGTGCCTGGCAATGGGGCAAACTGCACATGTTCCGCTGGCCGACGCCGACCTTCCATGGCCTGGGTGACGCCATCAGCCGCAGCCCACAAGCCAGCGGGGGTGACCACAGCACGCTCAACTTGACGCCCTACGCCTGGGGCAAAGACTTCAACGCCCAGCTGCCACCGTCACTGCGCATGGTGGTGGACTTCGGCCAGGTTGAACCTCTGCAACTGCAAAGCAGCGCCGGGCAGTCCGGCAACCCGGCCAGCCCACACTTTGCCGATGGCCTGAATGCCTGGTTCAGGGGCCAATACTCGAGCCTGCCACTGCAACCGCAAAACTTCGATCGTGCCTACGGCAGCAAACGCCTGACACTGACACCCGGCAAGTAAGGTTCTACCCTCGCGCGGCCGGTGCAATGCCGGCTGCGCTGATCCATATCAACTGCCCCCGCCAGCAATTGCTCTACAACGAAACTGAGGCAAGTTTCGACCTCTGTGCTGCCTGATAAACCATAAAAAACGATTGCACACCTGAGCCGAAGGAACCACCCAGGCCAGGTGACTAAAGGAATATGCAATGGCTTCTGTTCTTTCACGCCTGGCGCTATGCGTCACGACGTTGCTCCTGATACCCACACTTCACGCCAGCGAGCCCGACACGGCAGCGGCAGAAACGGCTGACCAAGCCCTGATCGAACGTGGTCGTTATGTCGCCCAACTGGGGGACTGCATTGCTTGCCACACCGCGCCAAAAGGCGCACTGATGGCCGGGGGCCTGGAGCTGCAAACCCCCATGGGTACGATCTACTCCAGCAATATCACCCCAGACCCGAAAACCGGCATTGGCCGTTACAGCTTCGAGCAGTTCGACAAGGCCATGCGTGAAGGTGTGAGCGCCGACGGCATGCAGCTGTATCCGGCCATGCCTTACCCGTCCTACGCAAAAATGAACGAAGAGGACATGCGTGCGCTGTACACCTACTTGATGCAAGGGGTAACCCCGATCAGCCAATCCAACCAGGCCGCCGATATGAGCTGGCCGTTCAACATGCGCTGGGGGCTGGCGCTGTGGAACTGGGTCTTTCTCGACAAGCAACCGTTCGAACCTGACCCAAACCGCGACCCGCTGATCAACCGTGGCGCCTATTTGGTTCAGGGCCTGGGCCACTGCGGGGCGTGCCATACCCCGCGAGGCATTGCCTTCCAGGAAAAGGCCATGAGTGACGCTGGCAGCGATGGCAAACATTTCCTCGCCGGGGAAACCGTAGAACACTGGCGCGCCTTGAGCCTACGCAACTTGTGGACCGTTCCCGACACCGTGGAATTGCTGAAAACCGGGCAAAACCGCTTTGCCACGGTCTCCGGCAACATGGCCGATGTGATTCACCACAGCACTCAGCACTTCAGCGATGCAGACCTGACGGCCATCGCCAGCTACCTCAAATCCTTGCCTGCGGGTGAAAACGACTTGCCGATGCCAAGCGTTGCCCTCACCCCGGCCACGCCACCTGCCGACTTGTTCAGCAGCCGCGGTGGGCTGGGCTATACCCAGTTCTGCAGCGACTGCCACCGCACCGATGGGGGTGGCGTTCCCGGCATGTTTCCGCCCCTGGCAGGTAACCCGAGTATTGCCTCCGCTGACCCGACTTCGTTGTTGCACATCACCCTGACCGGTTGGGAAACCGCACAAACCGCCACCCATTCGCGGGTCTACACCATGCCCGGATTTGCACGGCTTTCCGACCAGGAAATTGCTGAGATTCTCAGCTTTGTGCGCAGCCGTTGGGGCAATGACAGTTCGGCGATCAGCACCGAGCAGGTGAAGAAGCTGCGCGCCCAGCTCAATCCACAGACCACTGACTCCAGCGCCTTTGAAACCCCGCGCCTGGCAAACCTGCTGGCCGCAGAGAACGCCGATCAGGTTATCCGCGGCATGCGCCTGCACCTGCAAACCAAAGCGCTGCTACCGAACAACGTCGGCAATGCTCTGAACTGCACCAGTTGTCACCTCAACGCAGGCACCGTGGCTGACGGTTCGCCGTTTGTAGGCGTGTCGGCGTTTTTCCCGGGTTATGCACCGCGCGCTGGCAAGGTCATCACCCTGGAAGAGCGTATCAACGGTTGTTTCCGTCGTTCCATGAATGGCCTGCCGCTGCCACCGCAATCAGCCGATATGCAGGCCATGGTGGCTTACTTCGAGTGGATGAAAAACAACACCCAACCTGGCGACAAGGTAGCAGGCCGAGGCGTTGGCAAGATCGACCCCTCGATCAAGCCCGACCTTGCCAATGGCCAACAGGTGTACGTCAAACAGTGCGCGGTGTGCCACGGCAACAACGGCGAAGGCCTGGCCCGCGACGATGGCAGCATGGTATTCCCACCGCTGTGGGGCGAGCAGTCCTTCAATATCGGCGCGGGTATGGCACGCACCTATACCGCAGCGGCGTTCGTCAAACGCAACATGCCGATCGGCTTCCATGAGCGCTTCCCGCTGGGTCAAGGTGGCCTGAGTGATCAGGAAGCAGTCGATGTCGCCGCCTGGTTCTCGCAACAGCCGCGGCCAGACTTCCCGGACAAGGTCAAAGATTGGCCCAATGGTGGCAAGCCGGTGGATGCGCGTTATTGAGATGGCGGGCAAGCTCGCTCCTACCTGTGGGAGCGGGCTTGCTGTGGGAGCGGGCTTGCCCCGCGAGCGACCTGCACCAAAGGCCTGCGTGACAAGCAAGTTTATGCTTATATCATCCTTCCAGGATCGACCCACTAGGACTGATATGCATCACTTGACCCACGACATTCTGGCACCGGTTCCAGGCATTGCCCGCCAGATCCATAGTTTTCACTTCGGCCCCCGTGATGCTGGCAAGATCTACATCCAGGCATCGCTGCACGCCGACGAGTTACCCGGCATGCTGGTGGCCTGGCACCTCAAGCAACGCCTGGCTGAACTCGAAACCCAAGGCCTGTTGCGCCGTGAAATCGTGCTGGTGCCGATTGCTAACCCAGTCGGGCTGGAGCAAGTGCTGCTGGATATCCCTCTGGGGCGTTTTGAACTGCAAAGCGGCGAAAACTTTAACCGTAATTTCGTCGACCTGAGCGACTCGATTGGTGACCAGATCGAAGCGCAGCTTAACCAGGACCCGGCACACAACGTTGCCCTGATTCGTGATTGTCTGCGCCGCGCCCTGGACGGTCATCCCACACACACACCCTTGCAGTCGCAACGCCTAACCTTGCAACGGCTGGCCTGCGATGCCGAGATGGTACTGGACCTGCACTGCGATTTCGACGCCGTCGCTCACCTGTACACCACTCCCGAGGCCTGGCCGCAGGTTGAACCGCTGTCACGCTACATCGGCGCCCAGGCGAGCCTGCTGGCCACCGACTCGGGCGGGCAATCGTTCGATGAATGTTTCACGCTGGTGTGGTGGCAGCTGCAACAGCGCTTCGGCAAGCAATTCCCTATTCCACAGGGCAGCTTCTCGGTCACGGTCGAGTTGCGCGGGCAAGGTGATGTCAGCCACCCCCTGGCCGAAAAAGATTGCGCAGCGATCCTGGCATACCTCACCCATTACGGGGCAATTGAAGGTGAAGCAGGCACCCAACCGCCCTTGAGCTACCCCGCCACCCCACTTGCAGGGGTAGAGCCGGTGGCAACACCACTGGGCGGGCTGCTGGTGTTTCATGCAAAACCTGGCCAGTACCTGGAAGCCGACCAATTGATCGCCGAAGTGATCGACCCCCTCAGTGATCGGGTCACGCCAGTACGCAATAGCCAGCCGGGCTTGCTGTACGCCCGTTCGCTAAGGCGCATGGCCACTGCCGGCATGGTCATTGCCCATGTCGCAGGTCGCCAGGCATATCGCAGCGGTTATCTGCTGTCGCCTTGAGTGCTCACACTCAGGCCACCGGTGCAGGGGGTGCTTCGTCAGGTAAAACAGGCTCCCCAGGCTCCATCGGCTGGTTTTCACCCGGCGTAGGCTCAGGGTTGTCTGGATCAGGTTGACCCGGTATGCCGCCTGCGTGGGCGGTATGAGGATGCGGATGAGCCAGCAGCGACCAAGCCATCACTCCGACGTGATTGGGCTGTAACACAGCCAGCTTGGCGCTGATGCTCGGGTCGAGTTTCATGAGCGGCTCCTTGACGACATCCGCCAGGCGTAGCGCCTGGCGGGACAATTCAGGTCATTGGAGTGCACAAACTGCGAGGAATTCCTTCGCGTTGTCGGCTCAGGTGCGTGGCAGGGTGACGCCGCGCTGGCCCTGGTATTTACCGCCACGGTCCTTGTAGGACACTTCACACTCTTCATCAGACTCCAGGAAGAGCATCTGCGCAACACCTTCGTTCGCGTAGATTTTGGCCGGCAAGGTAGTGGTGTTGGAGAACTCCAGGGTCACGTGCCCTTCCCACTCGGGTTCCAACGGGGTGACGTTGACGATGATGCCGCAGCGCGCGTAGGTACTTTTACCCAGGCAGATGGTCAAGACGTTACGCGGAATACGGAAATACTCCACGGTACGGGCCAAGGCGAAGGAGTTCGGCGGGATGATGCACACGTCGCTTTTGATGTCGACAAAGCTGCCGGCGTCGAAATTTTTCGGATCGACGGTCGCCGAGTTGATGTTGGTGAACACCTTGAACTCATCGGCACAGCGCACATCGTAGCCGTAGCTGGAGACACCGAAGGAGATCAGCCGGTTGTCGCTCTCACCGCGCACCTGGCGCTCGACGAAAGGCTCGATCATGCCGTGTTCCTGCGCCATGCGGCGAATCCACTTGTCCGATTTGATGCTCATGGCGGGTGTCCTGAAATAACGAGGTGAAGAAATTCTGAGGCGCATCTTACCGGGCCCGGCGCCCGGTTCAAAGTTTCATGCAACGTCAGGCGTCGAATCCCCCTGCGCCGGGGGCCGTAGTGTGCCTTGCAGCACCGTCAGTCATGATTTGCGCGAAAGCTGAACAAGACCATTGGCACGTTCTGGAAAAAGGGTTATGGTGGCGCCACTGTGCTGCACGTGTCACTGAGAATATCTACCTGATGCAAGATTTCGATCAACCCATCTCAATGAATTTTCTGCCTCTTTGCACTCAGTCTCGGCCAAGGTGTTCTTGAGCCGCAGTTATCTTTGTCCAAGGAGACAGACCATGTCCAATCGCCAAACCGGTACCGTTAAGTGGTTCAACGATGAAAAAGGCTTCGGCTTCATCACCCCACAATCCGGTGACGACCTGTTCGTACACTTCAAAGCTATCAAAGCTGACGGCTTCAAGAGCCTGAAAGAAGGCCAGCAGGTTTCTTTCATCGCTACTCGCGGTCAGAAAGGCATGCAGGCTGAAGAAGTAGAAGTTATCTAACTTCCGCTTTATCGCTTGAAAAGAACCCGCCCTCACCGGCGGGTTTTTTTTGCCCTGCGAAAACCTCCGGTGGGAACGGGCTTGCCCCGCGATTGCGGCGTATCCGCCTGATTGCATCGCGGGGCAAGCTCGCTCCCACAGCAAGCCCGCTCCAGTGTGTGTATCAGTCTTCGCTGATGGTGATGTTCGGCATGGCCGGCGCTGCCGCTTTCTGCAAGACGATGCGCGCCCCCACCTGACGGGCCAACTCCTGATAAACCATGGCGATCTGGCTTTCAGGTTCAGCAATAGCCGTTGGCTTGCCAGTGTCGGCCTGCTCACGGATCAGCATCGACAACGGCAGCGACGCCAGCAGCTCGACACCATATTGCGCGGCCAGCTTCTCTCCCCCGCCCTCGCCGAACAGGTGCTCGGCATGCCCGCAATTCGAGCAAATGTGCACGGCCATGTTCTCGACCACACCCAACACCGGGATATTGACCTTGCGGAACATTTCCACGCCTTTCTTGGCGTCGATCAGGGCCAGGTCTTGCGGCGTGGTGACGATTACCGAACCGGCCACCGGGACTTTCTGCGCCAGGGTCAACTGAATGTCACCGGTTCCCGGCGGCATGTCGATCACCAGGTAATCAAGGTTGTCCCAGGCGGTCTGGGTAACCAGTTGCAGCAATGCCCCGGAAACCATCGGCCCACGCCAGACCATCGGTGTGTTGTCGTCCGTAAGGAAGGCCATGGACATGACCTCGACACCGTGAGCCTTGAGCGGCACAAACCATTTCTGATCGCGAATCTGCGGGCGGGTACGCTCAGGGATACCAAACATCACACCTTGGCTCGGGCCGTAGATATCGGCATCGAGAATACCCACCCGCGCCCCTTCACGTGCCAGCGCCAATGCCAGGTTGGCGGCGGTCGTGGATTTACCCACCCCACCTTTGCCCGATGCCACAGCGACGATGTTCTTTACGTTGGCCAGGCCCGGAATCTGCGCCTGAGCCTTGTGCGCGGCGATCACGCAGTGAATGTCGACCTTGGCCGAAGCAACCCCGTCGATCCCCTCGATAGCGGTTTGTAGAACTTGCGCCCAGCCCTTCTTGAACAGGTCGGCAGCATAGCCCAGCTGTAACTGGACACTGACGCGATCGCCCTGGATATCGATGGCCTGAACACAACCTGCGCTGACCGGATCCTGGTTCAGGTAAGGGTCGGTGTACTGGCGAAGAACGGCTTCGACGGCTGCGCGCGTGACGGCACTCATGGAGACTCCCGTTATAAAGACTGAGTAAAACAGACCACTATGCTAACCCGCGAAACATCCATAGACGTCCATGGGGTGAAATAAATTTCCCGGCGTTTTATAGTGGCCGATCACCGTTTCATCTCTAGTAGCCGAAAAAAGTAGCCGAGCCCCTCATGTCCGAGCCCCGTCAGATTCTCGTCACCAGCGCCCTCCCCTATGCCAACGGTTCCATTCACCTTGGCCATATGCTTGAGTACGTGCAGACAGACATGTGGGTGCGCTACCAAAAGCTACGTGGCAACCAGTGCACTTATGTCTGCGCAGACGACGCCCACGGTTCGGCAATCATGCTGCGTGCCGAGAAAGAAGGCATCACCCCGGAGCAACTGATCGCCGGGGTCCAGGCCGAGCACTGCAGCGACTTCGCCGACTTCCTGGTGGAATTCGACAACTTCCACTCGACCCACGCCGAAGAAAACCGCGAGCTGTCGAACCAGATTTATCTCAAACTGCGTGATGCCGGGCACATTGCTACCCGCTCGATCACTCAGTACTTCGACCCGGACAAGCAAATGTTCCTGGCCGACCGTTTCATCAAAGGCACCTGCCCTAAGTGCGCCGCTGAAGACCAGTATGGCGACAACTGTGAAAAGTGCGGTGCCACCTACGCGCCAACCGAATTGAAGAACCCCAAGTCGGCGATTTCCGGTGCCACTCCGGTACTCAAGGATTCCCAGCACTTCTTCTTCAAGTTGCCCGACTTCCAGGCCATGCTCCAGCAATGGACCCGTAGCGGCACCCTGCAAGATGCCGTGGCCAACAAGATCGCCGAATGGCTCGATGCTGGCCTGCAGGAGTGGGATATCTCCCGTGATGCGCCGTACTTCGGCTTCGAAATCCCTGACGAGCCAGGCAAGTATTTCTACGTCTGGCTGGACGCACCGATCGGCTACATGGCCAGTTTCAAGAACCTCTGCGCGCGTCGTCCGGAGCTGGACTTCGACGCCTATTGGAACAAGGACTCCAAGGCTGAGCTGTACCACTTCATCGGCAAGGACATCGTCAACTTCCACGCCCTGTTCTGGCCTGCCATGCTCGAAGGCGCCGGCTACCGCAAGCCGACCGGCATCAACGTGCACGGTTACCTGACCGTCAATGGCTCGAAGATGTCCAAGTCGCGCGGCACCTTCATCAAGGCCCGTACCTACCTGGACCACCTGGCGCCGGAGTACCTGCGTTACTACTACGCCTCCAAGCTCAGCCGCGGTGTCGATGACCTCGACCTGAACCTGGAAGACTTCGTGCAGAAGGTCAACTCCGACCTGATCGGCAAGGTGGTCAACATTGCCAGCCGTTGCGCCGGCTTCATTCAAAAAGGCAACGACGGTGTCATGGTCGCCGGCGATGCCGCACCAGAGCTGACAGAAGCCTTCCTGGCTGCGGCCCCGAGCATTGCCGATGCCTACGAAGCCCGTGACTTCGCCCGCGCCATGCGCGAAACCATGGCCCTGGCTGACCGTGCCAACGCCTGGATCGCCGACAAAGCGCCGTGGTCGCTGGCCAAGCAGGAAGGCAAGCAGGACGAAGTCCAGGCGATCTGCGCCCAGGGCATCAACCTGTTCCGTCAACTGGTCATTTTCCTCAAACCGGTACTGCCAGTGCTGGCCGCCGACGCCGAAGCATTCCTCAACGTTGCGCCGCTGACCTGGGACGACCACAAGACCCGCCTGAGCAATCACCAGCTCAACCCATTCAAGGCGCTGATGAACCGCATCGACCCGGCAAAAGTCGAAGCCATGACCGCCGCCAGCAAGGAAGACCTGGCTGCCAGCCAGACTTCCGTGGTCACCGGCAACGGCGAGCTGAGCAAAGACCCTCTGTCGCCAGAAATCGAGTTCGACACCTTTGCCGCTGTCGACCTGCGTGTGGCCCTGATCCTCAAGGCCGAAGCCGTGGAAGGTGCCGACAAGCTGCTGCGCCTGACCCTGGACATCGGTGACGAGCAGCGCAACGTGTTCTCCGGCATCAAGTCGGCCTACCCGGACCCTGCCAAGCTTGAAGGTCGCCTGACGATGATGATCGCCAACCTCAAGCCACGCAAAATGCGCTTCGGTATCTCTGAGGGCATGGTCATGGCTGCCGGCCCTGGCGGTGAAGAAATCTACCTGCTCAGCCCTGACAGCGGCGCCAAGCCTGGTCAGCGCATCAAGTAAGGCCCTACGCCCCGGACGATTGCGTCCGGGGCGTTCTCATCCTCGCGTCATTGCCGGATAATGGCGAACAGCCCTGGCATTGTGCACTCCCATGAGCGAATTCATCCTGGCCCTGATCAGCGCCGCGCTGGTCAACAACCTGGTCCTGCATCAAGGGCTGGCCATCGACCCGGCTTTGCAACTTTCAGTTGCCGACGACCGCCGTCGACTCCATGCGCTGGGGCTTGCCACGCTGGCACTGCTGGTATCAGCCACGCACCTGGGGCAGCTGCTTTACCTCTTTGTATTGCAGCCCCTGCAGCTTGCTTATCTGCGCTTGTTCATGCTGCTACCCCTGTGTGTAATGCTGGCCGAACCACTGCTCAGGCTGCTGGCCCGTGCAATGCCAAGCCTGCCTTTCAACGGGCTGATGCCATTATTGGTGGGCAATGTGGCACTGCTAGGCTTGAGCCTGCAGGTCTCTGAAAGCGGTTATGGCGTGCTCAAGAGCCTGGCCTGGAGCCTGGGTGGCGGCCTGGGGTTCTGGCTGGCCCTGAGCCTGTTCGCTGACTTGCGCCAACGTAGTGACAACGAGGCCATGCCCGATAGCTTTCGTGGCTTGCCTGCAGCGCTGATCGGGGCCGGAGTGATGGCCTTGGCGTTTCTCGGCTTCAACGGATTATTTACATCATGAGTCTGATTCAACGCATCGACGCCCTACTGCCGCAGACCCAATGCGGAAAGTGTGGCCACCCTGGCTGCAAGCCTTATGCAGAAGGCCTGGCCAAGGGCGAAGCGATCAACAAGTGCCCACCCGGCGGCAACGAAACCATCGCAGCCCTGGCCAGCCTCCTGAAAGTGCCAGTCATTGCCCTGGATCCCGAGCGTGGTCGCGCCCCGGCACAGGTCGCCTTTATTCGCGAAGCTGAATGCATTGGCTGCACCAAGTGCATCCAGGCGTGCCCTGTGGACGCGATTGTCGGCGCTGCAAAGTTGATGCACACAGTGATCAGCGCCGAATGCACAGGTTGTGATCTATGCGTCGCCCCCTGCCCGGTCGACTGCATTGATCTTTTGCCCATTAGCGCAGCCAGCAACATCATTCCGATCGTTGGCGGCTTGGCTGCAGACGCCGCCTCATTAGCGGCCCGCGACAACAAGCGCAATCACGCCCGCCGGCGCTATGAGTCACGCAACAATCGCTTGCAGCGTGAAGAAGCGCGCAAACAGGCCGAGCGTGCCGCACGCAGTCAGCGCGCAACCGTCAGCACCGCTAGTGCAAACCCGGCAGCGACGAGTGACGATCCGATCAAAGCGGCCATCGAGCGGGTCAAGGCGCAGAAAGCGGCAGCAGCCGATGCTGCCCTGAAAAAAGCCAAGATCGCTGCCGCCATGAGCCGCGCACAGTTGAGCAAAGCCAGAAGTGCCTTTGGCGAAACGCCAAACGCAGCACAGCAAGCTCAACTCGCCGAGCTTGAGCAAGAAACCGAACAGGCCCAGGCGCACCTCCAAGCCCTACAACCGGCCAGTGCTGATGCCAGCCGTTGATACCAGTGAGCGCCTGCGCAGCACCATGATGCTGGTGTTGCTGGCGTGCTTGCCAGGGGTACTGACGCTCCTCTGGCAGCACGGTTGGGGGTTACTGTTCAACCTGTTGCTATGTACCTGTGCCGCACTGGCGAGCGAAGCCCTGTTGCTCAAACTGCAACAACGTCCGGTCATGCCTTCGCTCAACGATGGCAGCGCCTTGGTAAGCGCTACCCTGCTGGCGGTGGCCCTGCCCGCCTATGCGCCCTGGTGGGTTCCGGTAACCGCCACGGTCAGCGCCCTCGCGCTGGGTAAGCACCTGTACGGCGGTGTAGGCAAGAACCCGTTCAACCCGGCCATGCTGGGCTATGCCGTGGTCCTGGTGACCTTTCCCCAGCACATGACGCAATGGCCCGGCGCCCAACTCCTGGACTTAGGCTCCAGCCTGCAGCAGGTGTTTGGCTTGACTACCGGTGAGCAACCCGATGCCTGGACCCAAGCCACCATCCTTGATGCGCTGCGTAACAACCGCAGCCTGACCGTGGATGAGCTGTTCAGCAGCCACCCCGCTTTTGGGCATCTGGGTGGCAAAGGCAGCGAGTGGGCCAACCTGGCCTTTCTGCTCGGCGGTCTACTGCTGCTGCAACGCAAAGTGTTCAGCTGGCATGCCCCGGTGGGCTTACTGACAAGCCTGTTCGTGATCAGTTTGCTGTGCTGGAACGGGTCAGGCTCCGACTCCAATGGTTCACCGCTGCTGCATTTACTCAGCGGCTCAACCATGCTCGCGGCCTTCTTCATTGCCACAGAACCCGTCTCCGGCCCCAAATCGCCCCAGGCACGCCTGCTGTTTGGCATCGGTATGGGTCTGTTGATCTACCTGATCCGCACATGGGGTAACTACCCTGATGGCACTGCTTTCGCCGTCCTGTTGATGAACCTGTGTGTGCCCGCACTGGAGCGCTGGGTAGAACGGCGTCAGGCGGTGTCACCATGAATCGGTCAACGATGCGCAGTGGCGCTGTTGTCTTGTTCATTGCTCTGCTAGGGGTGGGTAGCAGCATGCTCTGGCAGCACTTCAGCGCCCGGGATATTGCGCTGGCGGAGCAAACACTCAAAGCCCAAACCTGGCTCAGTGTCCTGCCGGCAACGGCCTATGACAACCAGCCACTGCAGTCCCCTCTGGTGCTGACCGATGCCGTCCTCGCCAACAGCCAACTATTGACGGGCTATCGCGCCACGCTTGCAGGCCGCCCCAGTGCCGTGGTGCTACATAGCCAGGCGCAAGGCTACGCAGGCCAGCTTGAGTTGCTGATTGCCATCGACCGGCAAGGCCGTTTGATCGGTACCAAAGTCCTGCGACAGCAGGAGACCCCAGGCTTGGGCGGTAAGCTGGTAGAGCCGGGCAACACCTGGCTGCAGAATTTCGTTGGTGCAAGTCGCAACACCGTCGCAGAAACCGGCTGGGCCTTGAAGCGAGACGGTGGCCAGTTCGATCAATTGGCAAGCGCAACAGTGACATCGCGCGCCGTGATACATGCCGTACACGATGCCCTGCGCTACTTCGATGAACATCGCCAGGCCTTGCTGGGGGAGACGGGTGATGAATAGGCAATGGTTAACGGCACTGAGCCTGGCCCCGCTGCTGGGCGCCACCCAGACCCTGCTCAATGCCAGTGCCATTGCCGGGCTCAGCGTGTTGCTGATTGCCCTGCATCACTTGGCAATGGGCGCATTGCAGCGTTGGCTCACGGCCCGCGGCAGAGTACTGGCCAGCGTGCTGCTGGCTGCAACACTGGTTACCTGCCTGGAGCTGAGCCTGCGGGCCTGGGCCCTTCCCCTGTATCAGGCGCTCAGCCCCTATCCGGCACTGATCGCCGTACAATGTCTGATATTCGAACAGGCTCAAGGCGAAAAACGCCGATGGTCAGAGACCGCCCGCCTGCTGGCCGGATTTGCTGCGCTGTGTATTGCCTTGGGCATATGCCGCGAGGTATTGGCCAATTGGGCTGAAATACGCCTGGCCGCGCTGTTGCCCGGAGCGTTTTTGCTGCTGGGCCTGCTACTGGCTCTGTACAACAGGGTTTGCCTGCGGCGAGCCCCTTCACGTCGTCAAGGAACACGTTGACCCCATGAATGCTGCCAAACGCCTGGAAATATTTCGCAGGCTGCACGAAGACAACCCCGAACCGAAAACCGAGCTGGCCTATACCTCCCCCTTCGAACTGCTGATTGCAGTCGTTCTTTCGGCCCAGGCCACAGATGTCAGCGTGAACAAGGCGACGGCCAAGCTGTACCCGGTCGCCAATACCCCGGAAGCAATTTACGCTCTGGGTGTCGAAGGCTTGTCGCAATACATCAAGACCATCGGCCTGTACAACAGCAAGGCCCGCAACGTTATCGAAACCTGCCGCTTGCTGATCGAGCAGCACGGCAGCCAGGTACCCGAAACCCGCGAGGCGCTTGAAGCTTTACCCGGTGTGGGCCGCAAAACGGCCAACGTTGTGCTCAACACGGCATTCCGGCAACCGGCGATGGCGGTCGATACGCATATCTTCCGGGTCAGCAACCGCACAGGGATTGCCCCAGGCAAGACCGTACTTGAAGTTGAGAAGGCCCTGATGAAGTTCGTGCCCAAGGCCTACCTGCTCGATGCTCACCATTGGTTGATCCTGCATGGACGCTATGTGTGCCAGGCAAGAAAGCCCCGTTGCGGAAGTTGCCGCATCGAAGACCTGTGTGAATACAAGCAGAAAACCTCCGACGATTGAGCCGATAGTGAAAACGTGGCTGTGCCGATTGAAAAAATCTTTTTTACCCGCTCGAGGATTCTCGCTATAAGGTGCGCCAATGGCCTCTTGGCTTGGAGTGACATATGAGCACCGTTAAAGAAGACCTGGATGTAGACGAAGAATTCTCTCCTGCTGATTCAGATGACGTGGAGCCAACGGTAGAAACAGCGAAGACCAACCTGAGCAAGCGCCGTACCATCGACAACCTGCTGGAAGAGCGCCGCTTGCAGAAACAGCTGGCCGATTACGACTTTGACCTCTGACACACTACCTGCAACCGTCTTAACGAACAAAGCCTCCACAGTGGAGGCTTTGTTGTTTCAGGCTTTTTCAAGCCAAGCCGTTACGCTGCGCCAGTTCGATCAGATCAACCAATGAGCGCGCATTGAGTTTGAGTAAAAGACGCGTCTTGTAGGTACTGACCGTCTTGTTACTCAGAAACATACCGTCAGCAATTTCCTTGTTGGATTTTCCTCGCGCCAGTTGTTGCAAGACCATCATTTCTCGCCCCGAAAGGCGTTCGACCATGTCGGCCTCGCTGGCGCCCCCCAGGTGGGTGCGCACTGAATGCAGCGCCTGATTAGGGAAATAACTGTAGCCGGACAGCACCGCCTTGATGGCGCTGAGCAGCTCCGTAAGGTCTTGTTGCTTGCACACATAACCCGCAGCACCCGCCTGCATGCAACGCATCGAAAAATGCCCTGGAGCCTGCGAGGTCAGCACCAGCACCTTGGTACCTGGACAGGTGGATGTGAGCCGGGCAATGACTTCGAGGCCGTCAAGCTTCGGGATGCCGATGTCCAGAATGACGATATCCGGAATATGCTCCCTGGCCAGTTGTAATGCGTCGACGCCATTATCCGTTTCTGCAATGACTTCATAGCCATGCCGCTCCATCAGCATCCGTACCGCCAAGCGTATGACCGGATGATCATCCACGATCAGCACTTTATTCATGGGCAGATCCAATTGTTCGCTGTTCGATTTTTATTGAGCCCGCACAATAGCCTAGTTACACGACATATTGTATTGCGACACCCGCGAGCAAATGCACACAAAGATAAAACCTACACACACAGAGGAATTTTCCTACAAAAAACAAAAGTCAGCACACTTACAAACTTAAGTCTGCGCACTCACGCAAAACAGATTCAACCTCTAAACCAAAAGTAACACCAGCAGCCTTATTAAGCCCAGCCTGTAAAGACGCAACGAACGCAGGAAAATTCCTATACTTGCGTTAGATATGTACCGCCACCCCTAGGCCAAGATAAGAAATAAAGGGCAATAAGTTCCCCAAGCAGAAATCCCACCCGCTGCCCACTGCCTCACTTCGTTGGCTAACTGCACCTTGCCTGAGTAACACCAAACGCGAGGACACAGCCATGAACAATGCTGAGCCTAAAAGCCCGCTGACTATCATCGCTATATTCGCGGGTATTATCGAGGCCTCCGCCCTGGCTTCGCTGCCTTTTCTAAGCGAAGACAGTCAGAACACCTACACATGGTTTCTGGTGGGTTTCCCATTTTTTCTTACAGTTTTGTTCTTCCTCACACTGAACTTTAATTACAAGTCACTGTATTCACCACCTGCAACTGAAGCTAAAGCACTTACCATAGCACCCACATCACCATCACTTCCCGCTGAGGTAGAAACATCCACACACAACGAAGTGCAAGCACCCGCCCCAATAGAAACTTTCAACGAAGTTATTAAACCGCCAGTTGTTACCGGCAACACTTCCGATCAACCACTTGCAAAACCAATACAAGCGGTAAATTCAACCGTAACCATTACCGCAAAAGGCACCAGCGCCAGTCAGCTACTGGAGCACTTTGCCGTCCACGCACTGAATCAGCATCAGCCGCTTTGCAATACCTTGATTCTTGATAACGTCGAAACAGGCACCCGAACGATCCTGGCATCGGAACCAATCAATCGGTGAAGCCCGCTTGTGTCTTGGGAGCGGGCCTTGCCCCGCGATCGGCTGCGCAGCGGCCGTAAAAACAGCTGCTTGCCAGGCAGCTGACATACCGAGGCGACTGAATTGCTGCCGCTTCGCGCCAGATCGCAGGGCAAGCCAGCCCCCACCGGGAGCTGGCTTCATGGTCGATGGTCACTTCGGGCAAAGCCCTGCAAGACGGTATGTCCCAGCGGCCATAAAAAAACCCCGGACCAGGCCGGGGTTTTTTATTCAGGGCGCCGTTCAGATCAGCGAACGACCCTTGTTTGCAGCAATCCGCATACGCAAGGCATTCAGCTTGATGAAGCCTGCCGCGTCAGCCTGATTGTAAGCACCGCCATCTTCTTCGAAGGTGGCGATGTTGGCGTCGAACAGCGAATCATCCGACTTGCGACCGGTAACGATCACGTTACCCTTGTACAGCTTCAGGCGAACGACACCGTTCACGTTGACCTGCGAGGCGTCGATCATCTGCTGCAGCATCAGACGCTCAGGGCTCCACCAGTAGCCGGTGTAGATCAGGCTGGCGTACTTGACCATCAGCTCGTCTTTCAAGTGTGCGACTTCGCGGTCCAGAGTGATCGACTCGATCGCACGGTGGGCGCGCAGCATGATGGTGCCGCCTGGGGTTTCGTAGCAACCACGGGACTTCATGCCGACATAACGGTTCTCGACGATGTCCAGACGGCCGATACCATTCTCACCACCAATGCGGTTGAGAGTAGCCAGGACGGTGGCCGGGGTCATTTCAACGCCGTCGATTGCGACGATGTCACCGTTGCGGTAAGTCAGTTCGATGTAGGTAGGAACGTCAGGCGCGGCTTCTGGCGACTTGGTCCACTTCCACATGTCTTCTTCGTGTTCGGTCCAGGTATCCTCCAGCACGCCACCTTCATAGGAGATGTGCAGCAGGTTGGCGTCCATCGAGTAAGGCGATTTCTTCTTGCCGTGACGCTCGATCGGGATACCGTGCTTCTCGGCGTAGTCCATCAGTTTTTCGCGGGACAGCAGGTCCCACTCACGCCAAGGTGCAATGACCTTGACGCCCGGCTTCAGCGCATAAGCGCCGAGCTCGAAACGCACCTGATCGTTGCCCTTGCCGGTAGCGCCGTGGGAAATGGCGTCGGCACCGGTTTCATTGGCGATTTCGATCAGGCGCTTGGCGATCAGCGGACGAGCGATGGAAGTACCCAGCAGGTACTCGCCTTCGTAAACGGTGTTGGCACGGAACATCGGGAATACGAAGTCGCGCACGAACTCTTCGCGCAGGTCGTCGATGTAGATTTCTTTCACGCCCATGGCCGCAGCCTTGGCGCGAGCCGGTTCGACTTCCTCACCCTGCCCCAGATCGGCGGTGAATGTCACCACTTCACAGTTGTAGGTATCCTGCAGCCACTTGAGAATCACCGAAGTATCAAGGCCGCCGGAATACGCCAGTACGACCTTTTTTACGTCCGCCATGCCATCACTCCACGGGGTTGTACGGAAAGCCGACGATTCTACCGGCCTTGCCGCAAAAATTACAGTGGGGCGACAGCTTCTGACGACAAAGCGACAGGAACTGTCAATAGCGCGACGGACGGTCGCAGGTCAGGATTTGGTCGAAGGCTTGCCGGTATCCACCTGCGCAGCCGGGGCAGTTGGTACTTCCGGTGCTTTCTCTGCTGCCGTTTCCACAGGCGTTACGCGGTCAAGCTGGATGTTGACCCGACGATTGCGTGCACGGTTGGCCGCCGAGTTGTTTGCCGCCAACGGGTAACGCTCACCGTGAAAGCGTACGCTGATGTGATCTTCAGGAATGCCGTGCGCCTTGAAGTACTCCATCACCGCCAGCGCCCGACGACGCGACAGATCACGATTGGTCAGACGGTTGCCACTGTTATCGGAGTGACCGTCCAGTTCGATACGATTGACCGTCGGGTCGGCCTTGAGGAACTCCAGAATCACATCAAGGCGCGCCTTGGCGCTGTCATCCAGGCTGATCCCGCCGCCCGGGAATCCAACCCGCGCCTGACGCACCTGATCGTAATTCATGGGCAACAGTTTGGCGGCGCAGAGCTGATAGTCGGCATAGGCCTTACTGAATTTCACCGGCAACACCCGTACTTCCATGGAACGCCCGGCTTCACCGGCGTAATTGCGCACCACGGTGCTGCGGCCATCGAGCAGACCATTGATCAGACGACTGGCCTGACCCTGAGTACTGGTAAACAGCACGCCATTGCGTGCCATGCGCACCGAACCCAGGTTGATGTCACCACGGCCCGGCTGCCAGGGGGCAGCCGCCGCCAGCAACGCCGCTGAGCCGGTGCCCAGTACGTTGCTGCTTGAGCGCAATTGAAACGTGGCCTGCTCACCGGCACGGCGCACGAACTCACCCGTGCCGAAATCGGCAATCGGCTGGACCAGGCGGCATTCGAACTGATCGCCTTCGACCTTCCACTCAATATTCTCCAGACGGGTCTGGAAGGTGAGCGCTGTCGCCGGCAGGCAGACAAACACACTGAGCAGGGCTAGATAACGCTGGCGCACGGGCAGCTCCACAAATTTTTACGGCATACCCGCAGGCTATCGGTCAGGCACGGCAAAACTTGATAGCGAGTGCTCGCCCCCCGCTTTTCCGGTAGCATTCACCTTGAGTTCGACCCGCCTGGAATCCCCAATGTCCGACCGCCTGACCCTCCTGCGTCCCGATGACTGGCACATCCACCTTCGTGATGGTGCTGTGCTGCCCCACACCGTTGGCGACGTTGCGCGCACCTTTGCCCGCGCAATCATCATGCCTAACCTGGTACCACCCGTGCGCAATGCCGAAGAAGCTGGCGCCTATCGGGAGCGCATCCTGGCCGCCCGTCCGGCCGGTAGCCGTTTTGAACCGCTGATGGTGCTGTACCTCACTGACCGTACCCAGCCTGAGGAAATCCACGCGGCCAAGGCCACCGGATTCGTGCATGCCGCCAAGCTGTATCCGGCCGGAGCCACCACCAACTCCGATTCTGGCGTTACCAGCATCGACAACATTTTCCCGGTGCTTGAAGCAATGGCCGAAGTCGGCATGCCGCTGTTGGTGCACGGTGAAGTGACCCGCAGCGAGATCGACGTGTTCGACCGCGAGAAGCTGTTCATCGACGAGCACCTGCGCCGTGTCGTCGAGCGCTTCCCGACCCTGAAAGTGGTGTTCGAACACATCACCACCAGCGATGCCGTGCAATTCGTCAACGAGGCTCCGGCCAACGTCGGCGCGACCATCACTGCCCAGCACCTGCTGTACAACCGCAACCATATGCTGGTTGGCGGCATTCGCCCGCACTTCTATTGCCTGCCGATCCTCAAGCGCAACACCCACCAGGTTGCCTTGCTGGACGCCGCTACCAGCGGCAGCAGCAAGTTCTTCCTCGGCACTGACTCGGCACCGCACGCCCGTCACGCCAAAGAAGCGGCCTGTGGCTGTGCCGGCTGCTACACCGCCTATGCAGCGATCGAGCTGTACGCCGAGGCGTTCGAGCAGCGCAACGCCCTGGACAAGCTCGAGGGCTTTGCCAGCAAGCACGGTCCGGACTTCTATGGCCTGCCGCGTAACACCGACACCATTACCCTGGTGCGCGAAAGCTGGACCGCCCCAAGCAGCTTGCCGTTTGGCGAGCAAACCGTTGTCCCGCTGCGCGCCGGTGAGCAACTGCGCTGGCGCCTGCTGGAGGAAACTGCGTGAGTGAAGATCTGTACGACGACCAGGACGGTCCAAGCGGTGGCCCCCGCCACCCGATGGCAGAGCGTTTCCGTGGTTACCTGCCGGTTGTAGTCGATGTCGAGACCGGCGGTTTCAACTGTGCCACTGATGCTCTGCTGGAAATCGCAGCCGTCACCATCGGCATGGATGAAAAAGGCTTCCTGTTCCCGGAACACACCTACTTCTTCCGGGTCGAGCCGTTCGAAGGCGCCAACATCGAGCAGGCCGCCCTGGAGTTCACCGGGATCAAGCTCGATCACCCGTTGCGTATGGCCGTGAGTGAAGAGTCGGCCCTGACCGACATTTTCCGTGGTGTACGCAAGGCGCTGAAGGCCAATGGCTGCAAGCGGGCGATCCTGGTCGGGCACAACAGCAGCTTCGACCTGGGCTTCCTCAACGCTGCCGTGGCGCGCCACGACATGAAGCGCAACCCGTTTCATCCGTTCTCCAGCTTCGACACTGCGACCCTGGCCGGCCTTGCCTATGGGCAGACGGTGTTGGCCCGCGCCTGTCAGAGTGCCGACATCGACTTCGACGGCCGCGAAGCCCACTCGGCGCGTTACGACACCGAGAAGACAGCCGAGCTGTTCTGCGGCATCGTCAACCGCTGGAAAGAAATGGGCGGCTGGCAAGATTTCAACGACTAAACCTGCAAGCAGAGGCTTGGGGTGGGAGCGGGCTTGCCCCGCGATGCGATGGGCTGCCAGACCGCAATCGCGGGGCAAGCCCGCTCCTACTGTGCCAATTCCTGCAGGCATAAAAAAACCGGCCAGATGGGCCGGTTTTTTTATGCCTGCAGCTATTACAGCTTGCCAGCGTTCTCGCTCAGGTAAGCAGCAACGCCTTCTGGCGAAGCGGTCATGCCTTTGTCGCCTTTTTTCCAGTTGGCAGGGCAGACTTCGCCGTGCTCTTCGTGGAATTGCAGGGCGTCAACCAGACGCAGCAGCTCGTCCATGTTACGGCCCAGTGGCAGGTCGTTGACGATCTGCGAACGAACAACACCTTTGTCGTCGATCAGGAATGCGCCACGGAAGGCAACACCGCCTTCGGACTCTACGTCGTAGGCTTTGGCGATTTCGTGCTTCATGTCAGCAGCCATGATGTACTGCACCTGACCGATGCCACCGGCATTGATCGGGGTGTTGCGCCAGGCGTTGTGGGTGAAGTGCGAGTCGATCGACACCGCGATCACTTCAACGTTACGGTCGCGGAATTCGGCCATGCGGTGATCCAGAGCGATCAGCTCGGATGGGCAGACGAAGGTGAAGTCCAGTGGGTAGAAGAACACCAGGCCGTACTTGCCCTTGATGGCCGAAGCCAGGTTGAAGCTGTCGACGATTTCGCCGTTGCCCAGTACGGCTGGAACGGTGAAATCCGGGGCAATTTTGCCAACGAGTACGCTCATTCGATATCTCCTGATGGTTTGAAACAGGCTGTGCAGGCTGGCATAAGCCACCTGACAATGCAAAGGCCGGCCATGATACACCGCCTGACGCCAAGCGCCGAATTTAAGGCCCCGTCTGCCAGCCAACTGCCGCCGGTCGCTCTGGCACCGGGTATGGGATGATGTGCTTTGACAAGCATTCTCATTACCATTAAGCTTCTTCGCATTGAGCCTTTACCAGCGATGGTCTGCCCTATGTATGTGTGTCTTTGTGTTGGTGTAACCGACGGACAGATCCGCGATGCGATCTATGAAGGATGCTGCAGCTACAAGGAAGTCAGAAATGCCACCAACGTGGCAAGCCAGTGCGGCAAATGTGCCTGCCTGGCAAAGCAAGTGGTGCGTGAAACCCTGACCGAACTGCAGGTCAGCCAAGCCATCTTGCCCTACCCTGTAGAATTTACTGCAGCGTAAAAACAGCCTTTCCAAAGAACCGGACCTCGCGTCCGGTTTTTTTATGCCTGTAATTCAATAAGTTAGGGTTAAAACGCGGAACACAAACATTCTTATTCCGATTAATTTTCACTTATTATTCAATAACTTAGGTTTGACAGTCGAACTTACGGGGCTCAAACTCTTGCTTATAGGCACACTAACAGGGCAGGACCCCATCATGAAAGGCGACGTTAGCGTCATCCAGCATCTCAACAAGATCCTCGGAAACGAGCTGGTCGCAATCAACCAATACTTCCTGCATGCCCGCATGTACGAAGACTGGGGTCTGGATAAGCTCGGCAAGCACGAGTACAAGGAATCCATCGATGAAATGAAACACGCTGACAAATTGATCAAGCGTATTCTGTTTCTCGAAGGCATCCCTAACGTCCAGGACCTTGGCAAGCTGCTGATTGGTGAGCACACCAAAGAAATGCTCGAATGCGACCTGAAGATCGAGCAGAAAGGCCTGGTCGACCTGAAAGCCGCCATCGCTCACTGTGAAACCGTTGGTGACTTCGGTAGCCGTGAAATGCTGGAAGACATCCTCGAATCCGAGGAAGAACACATTGACTGGCTGGAAACCCAGCTGAGCCTGATCGACAAAGTTGGTCTGGAAAACTACCTGCAGTCGCAAATGGGCGAATAACCCCGCCCCGCAGGCAAGAAAAAGCCCCGCATTGCGGGGCTTTTTCGTTACCAATGTCCCGTCCTGAATAAGGTTTACACCTCCCATCCCGAATTTCCGGAGAGTCAGATGGAGCAAGGTGTAAAGCGCACACAGCGAGATTACTCGCTGTCTTTTAAATTGGCCGTCGTTGATCAGATCGAAAAAGGCGAACTGACCTACAAACAGGCCCAGGTGCGGTATGGCATCCAGGGTCGGTCGACGGTTCTGGT
>NZ_SMOK01000016.1 GCF_004353925.1 Pseudomonas sp. H9
GCGCCACCAGCATCCCCGGCACTTCAGCCACCACCTCACCCATGCGGGCATCTACGGCGACCCACGCAACCTAGCCCTGACCCTGTGCGCCAGCTACTGATAGCGGCCTCTTCGCGGGGCAAGCCCGCTCCCACCGGCAATTGGCCAATCGGTGGGAGCGGGCTTGCCCCGCGATGCTTTTTCAGCCCCGCAACCGCTCACCAATCAAACCGGCCAGCGCCACCAGCATCCCCGGCACTTCAGCCACCACCTCACCCATGCGGGCGAAGTCATGGGTCATTCCAGCTTTGACCTCGCAGGTAATCTCCAGCCCCGCACTACGCACACGCTCGGCATAGGCCAAGCCTTCATCCAACAGCGGATCGAACTCGGCCAGCCATAAAACAGTAGGCGCCAGGTTCGACGGGAACGGTGCGTAGATCGGCGAGAAACGCCAGTCCAGCCGGTCTCCCCGCTCACGCTCGTACAACTGGTAGAACCAGCGCAGCGAGTCTTTCTCCAGCAAATAGCCGTCAGCAAAACGCTCCAGCGACGCTCGCTCCACCGCCGCATCCAGTACCGGGTACAGCAGCACTTGCACCCGCGGCTGCAAGGGCAATTGCTCCGGCGCCAACGCCGCCTGAATCGCCAGGGCTGCCACCAAGCTGCCACCGACGCTGTCACCGGCCAACGCCACCCGAGTAGCATCCAGGCCGTGCTTGGCGCCTTCAGCAAGCACCCACAGCGCCACATCTTCGGCATCGTTGAACGCGGTGGGGAACTTGTGCTCAGGCGCCAACCGATAATCAGCGGAAATCACCACGAAATCACCGGCCAGGGCCAGGCGGCGGCACAGGGTGTCATGAGAGTCCAGGCTGCCCACCACATAACCACCACCATGGAAATACATCAGCACCGGCCGCAGCGCCTGCTCGGCTACCGCACGCTGGTAGCAGCGCGCCGCCAGTTGCTGTCCGTCACGGCTGGGGATAACCAACTGAGTCACTTCCAGCTGGCCCGCTGGCGCACTGTCCAGCAGCAACGACGTGCTATCGAACTGGCGCCGCGCTTCCTGCGGCGTCAACGCGTGCATCGGCTGGCTCTTGCCGGTCAAACGACCCAGCTCGACCAGTTCGAGAAATCCTTCAATATCGGGGTGCAATGGCATTGTTCGGCCTCCAGAAAAAACCACGCTCGACTCACTAACGTAAGCCGAGCGTGGCTATTTACTGCAAAACCCCAAATCGCAGGGTCAGCCCTCGGTGACCGCCTCGGCTTCCAGGCTCGACAGCAGCCCTTGCAAGCAATCGGCATGGTGCAGGATGTCGTAGTGACTGGCCTGCACGAGCTGAGTACGGATGATCCGCGGTTGCTGCGCCTCAAGCGCAGCACGCTCACCGGTCGGGTTACCGCTGGCCCACCAGCAACGCAGCGGCGCACGTACCACTGGCAACACAGGCACTTCGCGCGACAGTTGCTTGAGCCGCTCGCTGACGATAAAGGTGTGCGCCAGTTCTTCGGCCCCGAGCAAGGCATAGCCCCCGGCCTGGTCCGGTTGACGCTGGATCACCCCAGCGATCAACCCGGCCACCTGCTGCGGCTCGATGCATTCCTGCGCATCCAGCACCGGCTGCACCACCGCCGCATCCATCCCCAAGGTGGCGCAGAGGAAGGCCTGCAGGTCAGCTCGCCAGTCTTCGCCATCGGGCACTGTGTCCAGCGGCACGTAGCTGTCGACCAGGCCCAGCCAACGTACCGCCTGGCCTTGTGCTTCCAGCTCACGGGCCACCAGCAACGCCAATGTGCCACCCAGCGACCACCCCGCGAGGTGATACGGCCCCTCGGCCTGTTTGGCGCGGATCTCTGCGCTGTAATCAATGGCCATCTGTTCCAGCGACGTGTCCTGCCAGTGGCGGTCCAGCAGCATCCGGCACTGCACGCCATACACCGTGCGCTGCCCTTCCAGGTGCCGCGCCAGGGGCTCGTAGTCGAACACCGTGCCGAAACCGGCGTGCAGGCAGAACAACGGTGCGCTGTCGGCCACCGGCTGGTTGAGCAGCAGCAAAGCCTGGGGCACCTCCGCTGCTTCTGGCTGGTCGGCGGTAAGACCAGCGATGGTGGGCTTGGCCATCATGTCGCGCAGTTTCACTTCGAAGCCCAGTTCCGGCATCGCCCGCACCCGCGAAATCACTTTCAAGGTGCGCAGCGAGTCACCGCCCAGTTCGAAGAAGTTGTCGGTAATGCCCACCTGCTCGATGCCCAGCACCTGTTGCCAGATCTGCACCAAGGCCGCTTGCAATGGTGTGCGTGGGGCGACGTGTTCGCGGCTGCCGAAATCCGGGTCGGGCAGTGCTTTGCGGTCGAGTTTGCCGTTAGGGGTCAGCGGGAATTGCGCCATTACCACCACTTGAGTCGGCACCATGTAGTCCGGCAGAGATTCGCGCAGCGCTTGCAACAGGCGACGGTCGAGGCCAGCCTCGGCTGCAGCGACGACATAGCCGATCAACTGGCGCCCCTGGGCACTGTCACGCACCACAACCAGGGCGTCTTTGATCCCTGCCTGCTCGCGCAGGCGCGCCTCAATTTCACCCAGCTCGATACGGAAACCGCGCACCTTGACCTGATGATCCACCCGACCAACGTAGTCGACCACGCCATCGCTGCGCATGCGCACCAGGTCGCCGGTACGATACAGCCGCGAGCCGGGCTCGCCATACGGGTCAGCAACGAAGCGCTCTGCAGTTTGCTGGCGGTGATGATGGTAGCCGCGGGCGACGCCTTCAGCACCGATGTACAGCTCGCCGACGAAGCCGGGCGGCAACGGGTTGAGATCAGCATCGAGGACATACAGGGTACGCACGCCGACCGCTTTGCCGATAGGCGCGTACATTGCTTCGCAGCTGCCGGATAGCGGGGTCTTCCACAGCAGCGGTGTCACCACCGTCTCGGTTGGGCCGTAGCCGTTGACCAGGTACTTCGGCGCCAGGCTGCGTTTAACCCGCTCGAAGGTGGCATCGGGCACCGCATCGCCGCCGAAGCAGTAGACCCGCACCGGCGGTGCCGCACCAAGGGTTTCGGCCTGCTCGGCCAGTTCCAACAGATAGGCTGGCGGGAAGCACGCGACGGTGATGCGCTGTTGTGTCAGCACGTTGAGCGTCTGCTCGGCGGTCCACAAGCTGTTGTCGCGAATCACCAGGGTCGAGCCACTGATCAACGCGGTCATCCAGCGCTCATGGGCACCATCAAACGCGAACGACATGAAGTGCAGCTCGCGCTCGTTACTGTCCATCTCGTACAGCTCAGCGATGGCCTGCACGTGCATGCTGATCGGACCATGGGCAACCGCCACACTCTTCGGCTTGCCGGTGGAACCCGAGGTGTAGATCAGGTACGCCAGCCCCTGCGCGTCGACGGCTGGCAGTACCGAAGTGTCAACGTCTACATCCAGCGCCAGCTGATCCACCGCCAGGCATGCCACCGATGCCTCGACACTGACCCGCGCCTGCAAGCGTTGCTGAGTCAGCAGTACGCTCATGCCGGCATCGGCCATCATGTAGCGCAGGCGCTCGGCTGGGTACTCTGGGTCCAGCGGTACATAGGCGCCGCCGCTTTTGAGTACCGCCAGCAACGACACCACCAGCTCCAGCGAGCGCTCCATGAACACCCCGACCACGGTTTCCGCGCCGACACCCTGTGCGCACAGTTGCACGGCCAACGCGTTGGCACGGCGTTCGAGGGTGGCGTAGTCGAGTACTTCATCACCCAGCACCAACGCCGGATGATCGGGCTTAGCCTGAGCACGACGGGCGATCAAGGTGTGCACCGGGGTGTTCACCTGCGGCGCCGGGCATGCTTGCAGTTGCTGCGGCCTGCCCTCCAGCAGGCCCAGGCAACCGACAGCTTGCGCCGGGTCGTCACACAAGCGTTGCATCAGGCTTTCCATGTGCCCGCGCATTTGCTCGACCGTGACCAGGTCAAACTGCTCGCACTGGTGCATGTATTCAATGCGCAGGCCACCGTCGTCGACGCTGACCATCAAGTCCATGGCAAAGCTGGTCAGGCCGTAGTCCGAAACATCTTCAAAGCGCAGCGACTCGCCGTCCCACTCACGCAGGGTGCGGTCTACCGGCTGGTTTTCGAACACGATGATGCTGTCGAACAACGCTTGCCCGCCCTGCCCGGCCCAACGCTGGATATCACTCAGTGGGGTGTGCTGGTGATCGCGGATCTGCAGGTTGTAGGCCTGCACCTCACGCAACCAGTCACCCACCGATTGCGCGGTTGGCACGCTGCTGACCACCGGCAAGGTGTTGATGAACAGACCGAGCATCTGCTCGGAACCGTCGAGGGTTTCCGGACGTCCCGACACCGTGGCGCCGAAGGTCACCGTGCGCTGGCCGGTGTAACGCTGCAGCAACAGCAACCAGGCGGCTTGCACCAGGGTGTTCAGCGTGACTCGCTGGCTTTGCGCGAACTGTGTCAGGCGCGCGGTCTGCTCGGCATCGAGCTGGGTGTAGAGCGCCCGGTAGCCTTCAGCCGGTGCCTTCACCGGCACGGCGCGGGCCAAGTGGGTCGGGCCTTCCAGTTCGCTCAGGCGGGCTTTCCAGAAGGCTTCGCTGCGCGCCGGATCCTGCTGTTGCAACCAGCCGATGTAGTGCCGGTATTCGGCCACCGGCAGCAGCGCTTCACCGCTGTAATGACGCAGCACATCGCCGATCAAGCGCGACACGCTCCAGCCGTCCATGAGGATGTGGTGGTAGGTCCAGATCAGGCGATAGCGATCCGCTTCGGTGCGTACCAGCAGCACGCGCAGCAACGGCGCGCGGCCGAGGCTGAAGCCCTTTTCACGCTCGCTGTCGGCGAGCTCACGCACTGCCTGGGCGACATTATCGTGGTCACGCCAATCGAGCAGCGTGAGCAGCGTCGGGGCGTCGCGTAACACCACCTGCAGCGGCTCCTTCTCCCCCTCCCAGAGGAACGCCGTACGCAGGATTGCATGCTGACGGGCCACCGCCTCCCATGCCGCCTGCATGCGCTGCGGGTCGGCGCCCACAACGCCCACTTCGATCTGGTTGACGTACAGGCCGTCGTCACCGTCCTGCAGCGAATGGAACAGCATGCCCTGCTGCATCGGCGACAACGGGTAGGCATCTTCCACTTGCTCGGCGTGCAGGCCCAAGGCCTGCAACTGCGCAGCGCCGAGTGCCACCGAGGCCAGTGCCGGGGCATCGACCTGTTCGGCGTCGGCACTGCCCGTGACCTGGGCCAGGGCGGCGATGGTCGGGTGGCTGAACACTTGTTTCGGGGTGATCGCCAGCCCCATCTTGCGTGCCAGGCCAACGGCCTGAATCGACACGATGGAGTCGCCACCCAGTTCAAAGAAGTCGTCGTCGATGCCGATGTCCTGGCGTTCGAACAGCGCCTGCCAGATCGCCAGTAAACTCGCTTCCAGCGCCGTGCGTGGCGCACTGCCTTGCGAGCTGCGCACCTGCGGCGCGGGCAGACGGCGGCGGTCAAGTTTGCCGTTGGCCGTCACCGGCATGGCGGCCAGCTCAATCAACTGCGCAGGCTGCATGTGCTCCGGCAAGCGCTCGGCCAAAGCTGTCTTAATGACCTCGACGGTAAAACCGTCGGCTTCCGGCACCAGATAAGCCACCAGTTGCTTGCTCTTGGCGATGTCCAGCGCCAGCACCACCGCTTCGGCTACACCTGGCTGCTCCAGCAGTGCAGCTTCGATTTCACCCAGCTCGATGCGCAGGCCGCGGATCTTCACTTGATGGTCGATACGCCCGACGTACTCGATCACGCCATCGGCGCGGTAACGGGCCAGGTCACCGGTGCGGTACAGGCGCTCACCCGCCACGAATGGCGAAGCGACAAAACGTTCGGCGGTCAGTCCCGGGCGACGGTGATAACCGCGGGCCAGGCCAACACCGCCCAGGTACAGTTCACCGACGCAGCCCGCAGCCTGCAGTTGCAGGCTGCTGTCGAGCACGTAGGTGTGCAGGTTGGCGATGGGCTGACCAATCGGCACACTGTGGCTGCCGTCGTCGCGGCAGGTCCAGTGGGTGACGTCAATCGCCGCCTCGGTCGGGCCATACAAGTTGTACAGCCCCGCCCACGGCAGCACGCGCAGCAGATGGCGTTGCAGCTCGGCGGGCAGCGCTTCACCGCTGCAGATCACCTGCCGCAGGCTGGTACAACTGACCACAGCGTCGTCGCGGACAAAAGCCTGCAGCATCGATGGCACAAAGTGCAGCGTGCTGACCTGATGACGATTGATCAGCGCTACCAACGCTGCCGGGTCGCGGTGCGCACCCGGTTCGGCGATGGCCAGACGGGCGCCGACCATCAGCGGCCAGAAGAACTCCCACACCGACACGTCGAAGCTGAACGGGGTTTTTTGCAGCACCGTGTCGCCAGCACCGATCGGGTACGCCGACTGCATCCACATCAAGCGGTTGTACAAGGCGTCGTGACGGTTAGCGGCGCCTTTCGGCCGCCCAGTGGAGCCGGAGGTGTAGATCATGTAGGCCAGCCCGGCAGCGTCCAGCACCAGCGGCAGGTTGCTGTGGTTGCCGCTTTCCAGGTCTGGCGCGTCCAGGCACAGCACCTGTACACCGACAGCCAGCGGCAACCGTTCACGCAACGGGCGCTGAGTCAGCAGTAAATCGATGCCGCTGTCTTCGATCATGTAGGCCAGGCGTTCGTCCGGGTAGTCCGGGTCCAGCGGCACATAGGCGCCACCAGCCTTGAGGATCGCCAGCAGGCCGATAACCAGCTCCAGCGAACGCTCGGCGGCGATGCCCACCAGCACTTCCGGGCCCACGCCTTGATCGCGCAGTCGGTGCGCCAGGCGGTTGGCACGACGGTTGAGTTCGGCATAGCTCAGCTGTTGGTCACCGAACACCAGCGCTGGCGCGTCCGGAGTGCGCTCGGCCTGCAGCTCGAACAGGCGTTGCACCGGCTGCACAGCCGGGTAGGCCACAGCGGTATCGTTCCACTGCAGCACTTGCTGCTCACGCTCCGATGCGCTCAACACGTCGAGGCGGCCCAGCGCTTGCAGCGGTGCCTCGGCCATGGCCAGCAGCAGGTTGCACAGGTGCTGATGCAAGCGGGCAATGAAGCCATCGCTGAAGGCCGCATGGGCATAGTTGTAGCGCAGCGACAGCCGTGCGCCGAAGTCAGCCGAGAGCGTCAGCGGGAAATGCGTCTGCTCGCGGCCTTCAACATCGAGGATGCGCAGGCCAGTCTCCGGCCCCTGCTGCAGGGCCTCGGCCAACGGGTAGTTCTCGAACACCAGCAAGGTGTCGAACAGGTTGCCCTGCCCGGCCAGGCGCTGCACCTCGGCCAGCGGCGTGTGTTCGAACTCGCGCAAGCTCACGTTCTGTGCCTGGATCGCCTGCACCCACTGCGCCACGCTGTGGTGCGGGTGCGGGCTGGCAATCACTGGCAAGGTGTTGATGAACAGGCCCAGTTGCTGCTCGATGCCGGGCAAGTCCACCGGGCGCCCGGCCACGGTGGCGCCGAAAGCCACGCAGTCTTGACCGCTGTAGCGCTGTAGCAGCAACAGCCAGGCCGCCTGCACCAGGCTGTTGAGGGTCACTTTGTGCTGGCGGGCGAACTGGCCGAGGCGCTCGCTGGCAGCGTGGTCGAGCACCTGGAAGTACTCGCCGAAACCACGGGTGCTGGCGTCACCTTGGGTGCAGTTGGCCAACAGCGTCGGCTCCTGCAGTTCGCCCAACTGGGCTTTCCAGAACGCTTCAGCAGCCTGCGGGTCCTGGACGGCGAGCCAGGCCATGTAATCGTGGTAACGCCCGCTTGCAGGTGGCGGGGCAATACCGGCGTAGCGCTGCATGACTTCGCCGAGCAACTGCGAGGTGCTCCAGCCGTCGAGCAGAATGTGATGATGGGTGACGATCAGATGGTACCGATCGGCATCCGTCTGCAACACGTTGACCCGCAGCAGCGGCGCCGCAGCCAAATCAAAACCACGTTGGCGGTCGGCCTCGGCAAAAGCGTCCAGTGCGCTGCGCGGCTGGCCCTGGAAGTCGGCCTGCAGCAACGGCAGTTCAACCTGACGGCGGATCAACTGCAACGGTTGCTTGTGGCTGTCGCCCCAGAGAAACCCTGCGCGCAAGGTGTCGTGAGCATCCAGCGCGGCCTGCCAGGCCTGGCGCAACGCGTCCACCTGCAAGCCCTCGACGTCCAGGCGCAACTGATGCACATAGGCGCCGGGTTCATCGTCATACAAACTGTGGAACAGCATGCCTTGCTGCATCGGCGACAACGGATAAATATCTTCGATGACCGTGGCGGGCAGCGCCAGGTTATCCAGCTGTCGTTGGTCGAGGTTCGCCAGAGGCACGTCAGACGGCGTCAGCCCGCCTTCGCAGGTCAGGCAGTGAGCGACCAGTGTGCGCAGGGCCTGACCGTAGGCATCGGCCAGGCTCTGCACTTGAGCACCGTCGAAACGCCGTGGGTCGAACGACCAGCTCAGGCGCAATTGGCCTTCGTACACCTGGCCGTTGATGCTCAGCCCTTCGAGCACCGTACTGCCCGGTGCCTGCTCGTTTCCACCGCTTTCCTGCGCCGGTTGCCACGGTGCCTGGGTGTCGAAACTGGCGTCGAACTGGCCCATGTAGTTGAAGGTGATCGCCGGGGCTGGCAGTGCCGCCAGGCCTTGGTCTGCCAGATAGCGCAGGATGGCGAAGCCGATGCCCTTGTGCGGTACCGCACGCAGCTGTTCCTTGATGCCTTTGAGGCTCGCGCCCGGCTCCGCTGCTGGGGTGAGTTTGAGCGGGAAAATCGAGGTGAACCAGCCCACCGTTCGGCTTAGGTCGATGTCGTCGAACAGCTCCTCGCGGCCATGGCCTTCGAGCTGAACCAAGGTTGACGCCTGACCGGTCCAGGCGCAGATCACCTGCGCCAGCGCGGTTAGCAGCAGGTCGTTGATCTGCGTGCGATAAGCCGCCGGAGCCTGTTGCAGCAGTTGCCGGGTGGTGTCGGCATCGAGCGCGGTTTCCACTGCGAGGATCTGCTCAGCGGCCGGGGTGTCCACGGCCTGGCACGGCAGGCCCGGCGCTACGTCTCGGTACTGTTCATGCCAGTAGGCGGCTTCAGCCAGCAGGGTCGGGCTTTGCGCGTACTGTTGCAAACGCTGGGCCCAGTGCTGATACGCACTGGTCTTGTTCGGCAGGGCTTGCTGCTGGCTGGCCTGTTGCAGGTCTTCAAGCAGCACCCGCCACGACACGCCATCAACCACCAGGTGATGCACCACCAGCAGCAAGCGCTGGCTGCCATCGGCCATGTCCACCAGCAAGGCGCGCAACAGCGGGCCCTGACTCAAGTCGAGGCTGGCCTGAGCCTGATTGCACAGCATCAGTAACTCATCGGCATCGGCCGCTTGGGCGACCTGCACAAGTGCTTGCTCGGTGGCGTCGTCTGCGTGGTGCTGCTGCCAGAGGCCATCTTGCTGAGTAAAACGCAGGCGCAAGGCATCGTGCTGGCGTACCACGGCTGCCAGCGCTTCGCGCAATGGCTGCGCCTCAAGGCGGTGGCGCACGGTGAGCAGCAGCGACTGGTTCCAGTGCGCACGCTTGGCTATCGGCTGCTCAAAGAACCAGTGCTGAATCGGCGTCAGCGGCGCCGCACCGTGCACCGGGCCCTGGCTGACCTGCACCGCTGCGCTGCGCTCGGCCACACGGGCCAGGCTTTGCACGGTCTGGTACTGGAACAGGTCTTTGGGGCTGAAACGAATACCGCGCTGACGCGCACGGCTAACCAGCTGGATGGAAATGATCGAGTCGCCACCCAGCTCGAAGAAGTTGTCGTCGATGCCGATCGGTGCGCGTTTCAGTACCTCTTCCCAGAGTGCGACCAGGTCAGCCTGCAGGGCATTTTGCGGTGCTTGCCAGGTGGTAGCCGACAGCTCCGCGCCTGGGACCGGCAAAGCCTTGCGGTCGAGCTTGCCGTTGCCAGTCAGCGGCCAGGCGTCGAGCACCAGCAGGTGTGCCGGAACCATATAGTCAGGCAGTTGCGCACGGAGGAAATCACGCAGGCCCTGACGGAAGGTACTGCTGCCCGCCTCGACACCGGCCTTGGCCACCAGATAACCGACCAACTGTTTGCTGCCATTGGCCTCATGCACCAACACCAGCGCCTGGGCGACCTGCGGATGGTTCTGCAGGCAGCGCTGGATCTCACCCAGCTCGATTCGGAAACCGCGGATCTTCACTTGATGGTCGATACGCCCGATGTACTCCAGGCTGCCATCGGCGCTGAAACGCGCCAGGTCGCCGGTACGGTACAGCCGGGCACCCGGCGTGCGAGCGAACGGGTCGGCAATGAAGCGCGTGGTGGTCAAATCCGGGCGCTGATGGTAACCCCGGGCCAGACCGGCACCACCGACATACAGTTCACCCACACACCCCTTGGCCACCGGATTCAGACGACCGTCGAGCACGTACCAGCTCAGGTCATCGATCGGCAGGCCGAGCGGGCTGCTGTTGCTGGCATCCAGGTCTGCCAGGCTCAAGGGCCGGTAGCTGACGTGCACCGTGGTCTCGGTGATGCCGTACATGTTCACCAACTGCGGCTGGCGGTCGCCGAACGCCTCGAACCACGGACGCAGGTCGTTGACCTCCAGGGCTTCGCCGCCGAACACCACGGTACGCAGGGCCAACGGCCCCTCGTCACGGGCGGCGAGCGCCACGTCGATCAATGGGCGGAACGCCGACGGTGTCTGGTTCAGCACCGTGACACCCTCCTCGCGCAGCAAGCGATGGAAGTCTTGCGGCGAACGGCTGACCGCGTACGGCACCACTACCAGAGTGCCACCGTAGAGCAAGGCGCCAAAAATTTCCCACACCGAGAAGTCGAAGGCGTAGGAATGGAACAGGCTCCACACGTCGTGCTGGTCGAAGGCAAACCACTGCTGGGTAGCGTCGAACAAACGCAACACATTGGCATGGGGCAGCAAAGTGCCCTTGGGCTTGCCGGTGGAGCCGGAGGTGTAAATGACGTAAGCCAGGTTGTCGACATGGGTGAGGTTGGGCAGATCGTGCTGCGGCGCAGCCGCCAGCCACGCGGCGGCTTCATCCAGCAACAGGGTCTGCACGCCTTCAGGCAGCGGCAAGCGTGCCAGCAGATCAGCCTGACTGATCACCAGGCGTGTACCACTGTCTTCGATCAGGTAGGCCAGACGCTCTTGCGGATACTCCGGGTCCAGCGGCACGTAGGCGCCACCGGCCTTGAGGATCGCCAGCAGGCCGACCAGCATCTGCGCCGAACGCGGCAGTGCGATACCGACCAATACGTCGGGGCCGACGCCCTGCTCTCGCAGGCGCCAGGCCAGTTGGTTGGCCTGGCGGTTCAATTCGCCATAGCTCAGGCGCTGGCCTTCGCAAACCACGGCAGTCGCTTCAGGGCGCAACGCCGCTTGCTGCTCGATGCGTTGGTGCAGGCACTGGCCCGGCGTGTAGTGCTGCGGCGCCGGGTTCCACTGCGCCAGGGTCGCCGCCTGTTCGTCGGCATCAAGCAGCGCCAGATCGCCCAGCGCAGTGTGCGGATCACGCACCACACTGTGCAGCAGGTTGAGCCAATGCCGCCCCATACGCTCGATGGTGTCGGCTTCGAACAGGTCGGTAGCGTAGGTAAAGGCCGCGCTCAGGCTGTCTGCGGTTTCGACGGTGTCGAGCATCAGATCGAACTTGCTGCTGCGTTCTTCCCAGCCCAGTACTTCCACCTCCAGCCCTTGCAACTGCCAGCGCCCGACATTGTCGACAGCGCCATGCTGGTGGTTGAGCATCACCTGGAACAGCGGGCTCTGGTTCAGGCTGCGCTCTGGCTGCAGGGCATCGACCAGTTGTTCGAACGGTACATCCTGATGAGCCTGGGCACCAATCGATGCGCGCTTCAGCGCTTCGACCAGGCTGCTGAACGCCTGCTGCGGCTCAGGTTGGCTTCGCAGTACTTGAGTGTTGATGAAAAAACCCAACAGGTCTTGCACATCGTTGCGGGTGCGGTTGGCAATCGGCACGCCCACACGAATGTCACGCTCGCCGCTGTAGCGGTGCAGCAACGCATGCAGCGAGGCCAGCAGCACCACGAACAGCGTGCAACCCTGGGCACGGGCCACACCGCGCAGGCCTTCGAGCACCGCTGCCGGTACCTGCAAGGCGACACTGTCACCCCGCTGGCTGCTCACTGGCGGGCGTTTATGGTCCAGGGGCAAGGTCAGCAACGGGTGCTCATCGCCCAGTTGTTCACGCCAGTACTGCAGTTGCCGCTCACCCTCGCCCGCTTCCAGCCACAGCCGCTGCCACTGCGAAAAGTCGGCGTACTGGATCGGCAACGCCTCCAGCTGCGGCGCCTGGCCACTGGCGAAAGCGGCGTAATGGCGGGTGAATTCTTCAATCAGGATCGGCAGCGACGCCCCGTCGGTGACGATGTGGTGCAAGGTCAGCACCAGCACATGGTCTTGTTCGCCCAGGCGAATCAGGCGGGCGCGCATCAGCGGCCCGTGCTCCAGGTCGAACGGTGTCTGCGCCGCCAGCGCAATGGCGTCGTGCAGGCCCGCTTCATCGGCCGCGACCTGCGCCAGCGGGCAGGCCATGTGGGCATGAATCACCTGCTGCACGCTGTCACCGGCCAGCACAAAGGTGGTGCGCAGCACTTCATGACGTGCCAACAGCGCAGCCAATGTTTGCTCCAGCGCGGCGCGGTCGAGCCGACCACGCAGGCGAAAGGCACCGGTCAGGTTGTAGGCGGTGGCCTGTGGTTCCAGTTGCCAGATGAACCACAGCCGTTGCTGGGCATACGACGCTGGAAGCAGGTCGATGCCGGCCGCACGCGGCGGAATCGGCAAGGCTTCCAGGGTCAGGCCCTGCTCACGCATCTTGCCTTGCAGGGCCTGCCGGGCTTCGACCGACATCCCTGAAAAGCGTTGCGCCAGCGCCAGCATTCTGTCCGGTACCGCATTCATAGAGCTTCAACCTCGTCGAACAGCGCCTCCAGGGAGTCCACTGTGTTGTGCTGTTTACCGGCTTGCTCACGCAATGCTTCGATTTCCTGCGCCAGGCGTTCGAGGGTTTCCCCTTCAAAGAACACCCGCAGTGGAATGGTCAGCCCCAGGGCGTCCTGAATCCGCGTACGGATTCCAGTTGCCAGCAGGGAGTGGCCGCCCAGCTCGAAGAAGCTGTCATGCACACCGACCTTTTCCACCTGCAGGGCTTCGGCCCAGATGCCGGCCAGGGTCTGCTCCAGCTCAGTGCGCGGTGCGATGTACTGGCTGCGGCGGCTGTCCAGGGCCAACAAAGCATTGCGGTCGAGCTTGCCGTTAGGGGTCTGCGGGAAGCGTTCCAGTACCCGGATGCGCGCCGGCAGCATGTGCTCGGGCAGCGCCTGGGACAGGTGGCTGTGCAGGTCCAGGCCAAGTTGTTCATGGCCTTCCTGAGTAGAAACGACGAAGGCGAGCAATTGTTTACCCGCCGGTGTATCGCGGGCGATCACCAATGCATCTTCGACCCCGCGGCCACCGCGCAAGGCGTTCTCGATTTCACCCAGTTCGATGCGGAAACCGCGGATCTTCACCTGATGGTCGAGGCGACCGAGGTAGTCGATCTGCCCGTCAATGCGGTAACGCGCCAGGTCGCCTGTGCGGTACAGACGCTGGCCGGGCTCGCGGGCAAAGGGGTCGGGCACGAAGCGCTCGGCGGTCAACGACGGACGCTGCAAATAGCCACGGCACAGGCCATCGCCGGCCACATGCAGTTCACCTTCAAGGCCGACAGCCACCGGCTCCAGCTGCGCATCCAGCAAGTGCACGCGCAGGCCATCGACCGGTTTGCCGATGGCAATGCCATGACGATCGAGCGGGTCCAGGTAGGCGCCGGTGGACCACACTGTGGCTTCGCTCGGGCCATATTCGTTGACCAGCGCCACACCCGGCAGGCGTTCGCTGTGGCGTTGCAGCACTTCAGGTGCGCAAGCTTCACCGGCGACGATCACACAACGCAGCGACGGCGCTTCGAGGTTCTGCAGAATCTGCGCGTGGAACGAAGGCAGAGTCAGGTAATGCGACACCCCTTCACGGGCGATCAGTGCGGCCAGTTGTTGCGGGTCTTTGTGGCTCTGTTCATCTGGCAAGGTCAGCGTTGCGCCCTGGCTCAAGGCCCAGAAAACCCCGGCTACGGAGCTGTCGAAGGAGAACGACGAGAGCATCAGGAAGTTCGTCAGCGGCTCGCGGTAGAAGCGGCCACGGGCCAGGGTCGAAGCCACGGCGTTGGCATGGCTGACCATCACACCCTTGGGCTTGCCAGTGGAGCCGGAGGTGTAGATCACATAGGCCAGATTGCCCGGCTCGCCCACGGCTGCAGGCGCTTCGGTACTGGCCGACCACACAGGGCTGCCAGACTGCAGCGAGGTGACGGTCAGCGCGGCGTCCTGCTGCCAGGCGTCCGGCAACGCTACGCTGGCCAGCACCTGAGTAGCACCGGCATCGGCCAGCATGAACGCCAGGCGCTCGGCCGGGTAGTTCGGGTCCAGTGGCAGGTAAGCGCCACCGGCCTTGAGAATCCCCAACAAGGCCACCACCAACTCGCGGCTGCGCTGGCCATACACCGCCACCACCTGATCCGGGCCGGTGCCCTGGGCACGCAAGGTATTGGCGACCTGATTGGACAAGCGATCCAGCTCGGCGTAGGTCAGGCGTTCGTCGCCTACACTCAAGGCCATCTGCTGCGGGTATTGCAGCGCTTGTTCGGCGAACAGTGATTGCAGTGTGCGGGCGTGTGGCAACGAGGCCGCCTGCGGGTTGAAGCCTTCCAGAACAGCCTGGCGCGCCTCGGCATCCAGCAGCGTGGCTTGACCGAGGTCTTGCGTTGGCGCCTTCAGGGCCTGATCGGCAAAGGTCAGGAACTGCCCCAACAACACCTGCAGAGCAGCCGCTTCGAACGCATCGGCGCGGGCGTCAAGGCTGGCCTGACCGTCCGCCAGCTCCAGGCGCAATAGTTCGGTCGGCGCCTCGACGTCCAGCGCCAGTACGCCCGCACTCAATGCACTGGAACGCAGCGCAAAGCCATAACGGCACAGGCCCAGTTCAAACTCATTGAGGCAGTCTTGCCAGGAGCGCGACAGCTCGAAGCTCGCCGCCACTTCGGCGCTCAATTCGTCCAGGCTGGCGCTGCGACGGTTGTCGAAAGCCACTGGCAGGCTGCGGGCAAAGGCGCCATAGGCACCGTCCAGTTCTTCGTTGCGACCGTCCACCTCGACGCCAAGCAACAGGCGATCCAGGTGGCTGATGCGGGCCAGGAAAGCACCCCACAAGGTCAGGACACGGGCTTGATCTTCAGTGGCCAGGGTCGACGACGCCTGGGCGCGATGGCGAGCCAGCCCCGGATCGCTGGCGGTCTCGAACGCCAGACGATGGGGAATCTGATACGTGCGCAGGCGCTCCTGCCAGAACGCCGTGCCTTGGCGACCGAGGTCTTCTTCACGCAGCTCCTGTTGCCAGGCGGCGAAATCGACGTATTGCAGTTCTTCGTCGTTGTCTGCCAGTTCACGGCCCTCGCACAGGTCGCGCAGTTCGCGAGCCAGCGCCAACAAGGTAAGGCGGTCGAGGCTGGCGGCAGCGCCGAGCAGCAGCACGGCCGGCTGCGGGCCCGCCACTGTGCTGACAGCCAGGCTGACTTCACCAGCGCCGACCACTTGCTCGCGAGCCCAGGCCAAGGCCTCATCACGCTCAGCACTGGCATGAATGCGTACCGGCGCCTGATCCAGCACCGCCTGTACCGGCCAGCTCATGCCCGGCAAACGTCGATAGACCGTACGCAGCACTTCATGGCGTTCACCGAGGGTGTGCAAAGCCTGGGCAAGCACTTCGGCCTCGGGGACCTGAGTCAGGGCCAACAGCAGCCACGCCTGACCGGGACGCGCGTCAGCGCCTTGAGCAGTCAGCGCCAACGCTTGTTGGGCGGACGTCTGGAAGATCTCACCGCTAGGGTTGGACGTGGTCATGCAGAAGCTCCTTGATCGAGTGCCAGCTCGGCGCTTTTCTGCGCGATGGCCATGGCGGTGAGAATTTTTCGGCGGCCGGTGAAGGCATTGCGCGCGTGCACGGTGAGGATGTTGTCGAGCAGCACCACGTCGCCCTTCTGCCAGGCAAATTCGACCATGACGTCGCGGTAGATCTGCTGCAGGTGGCGCACCACGTCGTCGCCGATGGGCGTACCGTCACCGAAGAAGGTGTTCTGCGGCAGGTCAAGCGGGCCAAACTCGCGCAGCAAGTTGTCGCGGATGCTGTCGGGCAAGGTCAGGGCGTTGAAGAAGGTGGCGTGGTTGAACCACACGCGCTCACCGGTTTGCGGATGGCGGACCATGGCCGGGCCACGCTGGCGGGTGCGCAGACGGTTGCCCGGTTTCCATTCGGCCTCAACGCCGATCTGCGCGCAGTAGGCTTCGACTTCGCTGCGCACCTCGCTCTGAAATACGGTTTGCCACGGCAAACCCATGCCGTCGCCATAGTTGCGCACATACAGAATGCCCTTGCGAGCAAAGGCCTCGCGCACCTCTGGATCGATGCGCGAGAGGATCAGGCGGGTATCGCCAAGCGGCGTCTCGCCACCGGTTTCTGATGGTGTGTCGCAATAGAAGTACAGGTGCAACGGAAACACCGGCGAGTACGAGTGCTCGTTGTGCGGGAAGATCCGCTCGCCGCTGGGGTAGTCGGTGGAGCTGTAAATGTTGAACTGCCCGGTGATCTGGGTGCGCGGTGAAGCGCGGAACAGGTACTGCAGCGCGCCGCCGGAAATCGCATCGATGCAGCGGTTGAACTGGTCGATGTCGGCCACATCGAAACCGCGAAACAGGATCGAAGCGCCTTTGTGCAACTGCTGCTGGATCAGTTCACGGTTTTGTGCCGACCATTCGATCAGGTTGACCCCTGGTACATTTGGCGTACACAGCAGCGGGAAGCCGCCGTCTTCGAACAACGGGCGGAAGCTGACCAGGCTGGCCGAATCGGTGGACAGGCTTTTGCGCGCGCCGCGCATGGGCCGTGATGGCGTTGATGTTGCTGACATAACCCCTCCTGGAGCTGGGCCGTGGCGGCTCACCCGAGCCGCCGCAAAAAACGGTGGATAGGCGATTACAGGGCCGCGCCGGAGCGCCGCCGCTTGATCGGGTGCAGGCCCTTGAGGCGCTCGGCACGTTGGCTGTTCTGCCGCTCCTGGTGCTCACGCCAGACCCGTTCGGCTGCAGCACTCAGCTCGCCCAGCGAACCCGCGCCGTCGAGCAAGGCCTGCAGCACCGCACGCAACTGCTCGAACATCGCCGACAGGGTTGCAGCAGCAAAACGCTCAAGTGGGTATTCGAAGCTCAGGTGCAGGTGCTGCTCGTCGTTGTAGAACGCCACCACCAGATCCAACTCGGCAGCCTGGCGCCCGGAGGGGAAGTCTTCGACCCGCAGGCCGCCCATCGACGGCAGGCGGCCGACGCCCTCCTGGTGGATCAACTTGATCGAGAACAGCGGCGAGCGGCCAGTGCGCCGAGGCAAGCGCAGAGCCTCGACCAGGCGCTCGAACGGCAAGTCCTGGTGGTCGGAGGCTTCGATCACCGCCTCGCGGCAACGCTCAAGCAGTTGCGCCACCGACAGCTCGGCGTCGAGGTCCACTTGCAGCACCAGCTGGTTGACGAAGAAGCCGACCATGCGTTCCAGCTCGGCGTGGTTGCGGTTGGCGATGTCGGTGCCGATACGCAGGCGCCGCTCCCCGGTGCGCTGTTGCAACACCACGTTAAAGGCGGCCAGCAGCACGCTGAACAGCGACTGGTTGCGCTGGCGGGCGAACTGGCGCAGCTGCGTACTCTGTTCGGCGCTGAAGGTGAAATGAACACTGCCACCCTGCCCGTCCAAGGCCGGCTCAGCAGTTGGGTCTTGCGGCAGTTCCAGCACGCTCGGCTGCTCACCCAGACGCGCCTGCCAGTAGTCCAGTTGACGTTGCAGTTCGCCGCCCTGCTCCAGCCAGTGTCGCTGCCAGCTGGCGAAGTCGGCGTAGTGCAACGTCAGGGCGGGCAACGCAGGTTCGCGGCCTTCGCTCAGGGCTGGATAAAGGCTGACGAATTCGTCGATCAACACCCGGAACGAACCATCGTCGGCGACGATGTGGTGCAAGGTCAGCAGCAGTACATGATCATCGTCCGCCAATTGCAGCAGGTGAACGCGCAGCAGCGGGCCGTTGGCCAGGTCGAAGGGCTGCGCGACTTCTTCGCGCGCCAGCGTGCGGGCGGTTTGCTCGGGGTCATCGAGGCCGCGCAGGTCGGTACGGCGCAGCGTCAACGGCAGGTCGTCGCGCACCTGCTGCCAAGTGCTGCCATCGGCTTCGTGATAGGTGCTGCGCAGCACCTCATGACGCGCTACCAGCCGCTCGAAAGCACACTGCAGCGCGATCGGGTCCAGCGCCCCGCGCAAGCGCAGCGCGCCGGGCATGTTGTACATCGAGCTGAGCGGCTCCAGGCTCCAGAGGAACCACAGGCGCTGCTGGGCGAACGACAGCGGCTTGCGGCCAGCACCTTCGACACGCTGCATCGCAGGCCGCGCCACCGCGCTGCCCTGCCCGGCCAACACCTGCACCTGAGCGGCGAAGTCACACAGCAGCGGGTGTTCGAACAAACTGCGTAATGGCACGCTCAGCCCCAGTTGCTGGCGCAATTGAGAAACGATCTGAGTGGCCAGCAATGAATGCCCGCCCAGTTCAAAGAAGTTGTCCTGGCGCCCCAGGCCCTCGACGCGCAGCACGTGCTGCCAGATCTGCCCGATGCGTTGTTCCAGCTCACCACGCAACGGTTCGCGGTTACCTGCCACAATGGGCTCAGGGGTCGGTAAGGCCTTGCGGTCAAGTTTGCCATTACGATTGAGCGGCAACGCCGGCAAGGCCAGCACCTGGCTCGGCAGCATGTAATCGGGCAGTTGCGCACGCAGGGCCTGACGCACTTCGGCGGTCAGCTCAGCGCTGCTCTGTGTGGCATCCGCAGGCACTGCATAACCAATCAACTGCTTGCCGGTGGCGCTGTCGTGCACCAGCACGGCAGCCTCACGGATCATCGGCAAGGCTTGCAGGTGCGCTTCCAGCTCGCCGAGTTCGACGCGGAAGCCTCGGATCTTCACTTGGTGGTCGGCGCGACCAATGTACTCCACCACCCCGTCCACCCGCGCGCGCGCCAGGTCACCACTGCGATACAGCCGCGTACCAGGGCGGCGGGCAAAGGGATCAGGCACAAAGCGCTCGGCAGTCAACGCCGCACGCCCGTGGTAGTTGCGTGCCAACCCCGCCTCGGCGGCGATGCACAGCTCACCGGCCAGCCCGACCGGTGCCAGTTGGCCGTGACTGTCCAAAATGTACAGCGCACGCCCCGGCAGTGCATGGCCGATGGGGATCGCGCCCTGGCTGTCGGCCAGCGTGCAGACATGGGTGCTGGACACCACGGTGGCCTCGGTCGGGCCATAGGTGTTGAGCAGGCGCACATGCCCAAGCCCGGCGGCGTGCCAGAGTTTAAGGCCTTCGGCTGACATGGCCTCGCCGCCCACATGCACCTGACGCAGGCGCCCGGCATCACGCGGTGCGCTGGCAGCCCAGTCCTGGGCGAGCAGGAACCAGTACGCGGCAGGCAAATCGGCGAGTGTCACACCGTGGGCAATGATCTGCTCATACAGGGTGGCGGTGTCCCACAGTTCATCGCCACGCAGCACCAGGCAGGCCCCCACGCACAGCGGCGGGTAGCACTGCTCGACGAAGCCATCGAAGCTGAAGGTGGCGAACTGCAGCACCCGGTCTTCAGCACTCAATTGTGAGTAGTCCGCGGCGATCACGCAGAACTCGCGCAGCGCAGCGTGCTCGATCGATACGCCCTTGGGCAGGCCGGTAGAACCGGAGGTGTAGATCAGGTAAGCGAGGTCACCGGCAGTGGCCTGATTCACCGGGTTGTCCGATGAGTAGTCCGCCAGCCAGTCGTCGCCCTCTTCGAGCGTCAGGCAGGCCACGCCTGCCGGCACCTGCAGCAGCCCCGACTGCATCAGCAGCAGGCTCAGGGCGCTGTCTTCGATCATGTAGGCCAGGCGCTCGGCCGGGTAATCCGGGTCCAGCGGCACGTAGGCGGCACCGGCCTTGAGCACCGCCAGCAGGCTGGCGATCATCGCCGGGCCTCGGCGCACCGACAGGCCGACGCGTTGGCCCGAGCCGACGCCACATTCGCGCAGGCGGTGGGCCAGGCGGTTGGCGCGAGCATTGAGTTCGCCATAGGTGCAGCGTTGCTCAGCGCCGATCAGTGCCAGCGCGTCTGGTGTGGCGGCGGCCTGACGCTCGAAACGTTGATGCACCAACAGCAGGCTGTCTGCCTGGTCATCCGCAGTACCGCACAGCGCCAGACGCTTGGCCTGCGCCTGTACACCCAGCAAGTTGAGGTTCGCCAAAGGCTGCTGCGGGGCCGTAACAAACTGCTGCAACAGGTCAATCAAGCCGTCACACAACTGCTGCACTTGAGCGGCGCTGAAGCGCTGGCGGTCATGGCTGAAGGTCAGGTCGAGGCTGGCGTGCTGCTCGATACCCAGGGTCAGCGGGTAACTGGTCTGCTCATGATTGCTCACAGAAGCGAAACGCAAGCCACCGGGTGCGCCTTGCTTGAGCGCTTCGGCCACCGGGAAATTTTCAAACACCAGCAAGGTGTCGAACAGCGCGCCCTGTTGGCCGGCCCAGCGCTGAATGTCGACCAACGAGGTGTGTTCGTGATCACGCAGGGCCAGGTTCAGCGCCTGTACCTCCTGCAGCCAGGCGGCAACGCCAAGGGTTGGCCGTGGCGCACAGACCACCGGCACTGTGTTGATGAACAAGCCGACCTGCTGCTCGATGCCCGGCAATTGTGCAGGCCGTCCGGCTACGGTCGCCCCGAACACCACCTGGGCCTGATTGCTGTAGCGCTGCAAGAGCAACGCCCAGGCTGCCTGGAACACGGTATTGACCGTCACCTGCTGGTCACGGGCAAAGTCGTTGAGGCGCTGGCTCAAGCCGACATCCAGCACCTGTTTCAGTTCGCCGTGGCCCGCTGCGGCTTGCTCGCGCGGCAGGGTTTCGGCCAGCAGGGTCGGCGCTTCCAGCACCTCGACCTGCTGGCGCCAGAAAGCTTGATCCTGCGCGGCATCGCGGCGTTGCAGCCAGCTCAGGTAGTCGGCGTAACGCCCAGCGTGGCCAGCCGGTGTCTGACCGGCATAGTGCTGCAAGACTTCGCCCAGCAGTTGGGCGTTGCTCCAACCGTCCATCAGGATGTGGTGGCTGGTGTAGATCAACTGGTAGCTGTCCGGGCCGAGCTGAACCAACAGCAGGCGCAGCAGCGGCGCGGCGTTCAGTTCGAAACCGATGGCACGCTGCTGTTCGGCCAACGCCTCAAGCGACTGCCCGGCACCCGGCATCACCTGCAACGGCACCTCGACGCGGCGGGCGATGGCCTGCAGCGGATGGTCCAAGCCTTCCCAGTAGTAGCGACTGCGCAGCACCTCGTGGCGCGCCAGGGCCGCGTGCCAGCTGGCGCGGAAGCGCTCGACATCGAGCCCGTCGATGCGCACCTGCAACTGGTTGATATAGGCACCGGCCTGCGGCTCATACAGGCTGTGAAAGAGCATGCCCTGCTGCAATGGCGACAGCGGATAGAGGTCTTCAACCGACGCCCAGTCGAGGGCCAGGGCGTCGAGCTGTGGCTGATCGAGGCGAGCCAGCGGGAAGTCCGACGGCGTCACCTCAGCCAGGCCCGGAGTCAGGCAGTGGTCGAGCAAGGCCTGCAGCTTCAGCGCAAAGCTCTCGGCGAGGCGGTCGATGGTCGAGGCATTATAGGTCTCGGCGCAGAAGCGCCACTCCAGTAGCAACTCGCCTTCGTACACCTGCCCTTCCAGGCTCAAGGCACTGGCCAGTGGTGCCAGCGGGTCCTGGGCGCGGCCGCTGCCTTCACTGGCCGGGGCGAACAAGGCGTCGTCGTTGAACTGTTGGTCGAGCTGCCCCAGGTAATTGAACAGGATGCCAGTTTGAGCCGGCAGCGGCGCCCCACCGAGGTAGCGCAGCACGCCGTAGCCAATGCCTTTGTCCGGCACCGCACGAAGCTGTTCTTTGACCGCCTTCACTGCCGCGCCCGGCGTACCCAGCGGGCTCAGGCGCACGGGGAACAGGCTGGTGAACCAGCCGACGCTGCGGCTCAGGTCAACGTCTTCGAACAGCGCTTCGCGGCCATGACCTTCAAGCAGCACCAGGCAATCCGCCTGGCCGCTCCAGGCACACAGCGCACGCCCCAGGGCAGTCAGCAGCAGGTCGTTGACCTGAGTGCGGTAGGCCTGTGGGGCACCTTGCAGCAGTTGGCGGGTGCGCATTGCGTCAAGGCGCCAACTGCGCGAGGCCGCGCTGGCGTTGACACAGCGACCATGCGGGTGATCCTGTGGCAATGCAGCGGCCTGCTGGGCCTGCCAGAACGGCAGTTGCGCCTCAGCGCCTGGCAGGTAGTCGCGCAGGCGTGCGGCCCAGTGCTGGTAGCCGGTGGTTTTCGGCGGCAAGGGCTGTTGCCGGTAAGCCTGCTGCAGGTCTTCAAGCAGCACCCGCCACGACACGCCGTCTACCACCAGATGGTGCACGGCCAGCAGCAGGCGCTGGCTACCGTCGGCCATCTCCACCAACAGCGCACGCAGCAGCGGCCCCTTTTCCAGATCGAGGCTGGCCTGGGCTTCGTCACACTGCTCACGCAACGCTTGCGCCGAGCCTGCCTGACGCAGCCACAGCGTCAGTGGCGCCGATTCAGCAAAGGCTTGCTGCCATTGGCCGTCGGTGTGGCGATAGCGCAGGCGCAAGGCATCATGCTGCGCGACTACCGCCTGCAAGGCCTTTTCCAGCACAGCGGCGTCGAGGCGCTGGCGCGAGGTCAGCAGCACCCCTTGGTTCCAGTGCTGACGCTGCACGATGGCGTTTTCGAAGAACCAGTGTTGGATCGGCGTCAGTGCCACTTCACCCTGCAGCGGCCCTTGCTCGATCACCAGCAGCGGTGCCTGTTCGACCGTTTCAGCCAGCGTGCGCAGGCTTTGGTACTTGAACACGTCGGCCGGGGTCAGGCGCAGGCCTGCCTGGCGGGCGCGACTGACCACTTGAATGGCGATAATCGAGTCGCCGCCCAGGGCGAAGAAGTTGTCATCCAGGCCTACCGCCTCGACGTTCAGCAACTGCTGCCAGATCTGTGCGAGCCGTGTTTGCCGCTCGTTCTGCGGTGCCTCGAAGGCCCGTTCACGCACAGCGCCCGCACGCGGCAGCGCCTTGCGGTCGAGCTTGCCGTTGGCCGTGACCGGCAAGCGTTCCAGGTGCAACAGAAACTCCGGCACCATGAACGCCGGCAGACGCTTGAGCAGGTGCGCCTGCAACTGGCTATTAAGCACCTGGGCATCGCCACTGGCCTCACTGAGCACCAGATACGCCACCAACTGCTTGTTGTCCTGGGCCAGCACCACCGCTTCCTTGACCGCCGGGTGGGCCATCAGCCCGGCTTCGATCTCACCCAGTTCAATGCGCAGACCACGGATTTTCACCTGATGGTCGAGGCGTCCGAGGTAATCGATCACGCCATCCTGGCGGTAACGCGCCAGATCACCAGTGCGGTACAGACGCTCGCCAGAGCCAAACGGATCGACGACAAAGCGCTCGGCGGTCAATGCCGGGCGGCGATGGTAGCCACGGGCCAGGCCGATACCGCCCAAGTACAACTCCCCCGCCGCACCTGCGGGCACCGGATTCAATTCGGCGTCGAGAATATGGGTGCGCAGGTTGGCGATCGGGCGGCCAATCGGCACGCTGTGACGGCCATCGTCAATGCAGGTCCAGTGGGTGACGTCGATGGCCGCTTCGGTGGGGCCATAAAGGTTGAACAGCCCGGCCTTTGGCAGGCGGGCGAACACCTGAGCCTGGGCATCGGCGGGCAAGGCCTCGCCGCTGCACACGATGCGCTGCAGGCTGGTGCAGGTTTCGACACCTGACTCGTGAATGAAGGCCTGGAGCATCGACGGCACAAAATGCAGGGTGCTGATGCGCTGCTCGACAATGGTCTGAATCAGCTGTTGCGGGTCGCGATGGGCGCCCGGTGCTGCCACCACCAAGCGTGCGCCGACCATCAGCGGCCAGAAGAACTCCCACACCGACACGTCGAAGCTGAACGGGGTTTTCTGCAACACGCTGTCGGCTGGGGTCAGGCTGTAGGCCTGCTGCATCCAGGCCAGGCGGTTGAACAGCGCCACATGGCTATTGCCCGCACCTTTCGGGCGCCCGGTCGAGCCGGAGGTGTAGATCACGTAAGCAAGGTTACCTGCGCTGTTGCTGTGCGCCGGGTTGTGCTCGCTGTAGCCCTGGGTGTCGAGGGTGTCCAGGCACAAGGTCTCAAGCTCGGCACTCACCGGCAAACGCTCAAGCAGCGCCGACTGCGTCAGCAGCAGGCGTACGCCACTGTCTTCGATCATGTAGGCCTGGCGTTCGGCCGGGTAGTCGGGATCAACCGGCACATAGGCACCGCCAGCCTTGAGGATAGCCAGCAACCCCACCACCATTTCCAGTGAGCGCTCCAGGGCGATGCCGACCAGCACCTCCGGGCCGACACCGGCCTCGATCAAGCGATGCGCCAGGCGGTTGGCGCGGGCGTTGAGCTGGGCGTAGGTGAGTTGCTCACCGGCAAACGCCAGCGCCGGGGCATCCGGGGTGCGCCCGGCTTGGGCTTCGATCAGCCAATGCACGCAAGGGCCATCGGCAAACACCTCGGCCGTGGCGTTCCACTGCAGCAGCAGGCGCTGGCGCTCCTGGCTGTCCAGCAGCGGCAGATCCCCCAGACGCGCCTGCGGGTTTTCGACGATGCCGTGCAGCAGGTTCAGCCAGTGGCCGCGCAACTGTTCGACACTGGCCTGCTCGAACAGGTCGCAGGCGTACGTCAGGGCCGCATGCAGGGCGCCGGACTTTTCCAGGGTGTCCAGGGCCAGGTCGAATTGCGTGGTGCGCCCACCCAGCTCCAGCCGCGAGGCTTTAAGGCCGTCGGCGATGGGCAACTGCTCGACATCAGCCACCAGCGGCTGGTGGTTGTAGAGCACCTGAAACAGCGGCGAATGGCTTGGGTCACGTTCCTGCTGCAAGGCGTTGACCAGTCGCTCGAAGGGCAGTTCCTGGTGCGCCTGAGCGCCCAGCACCGCTGCTTTGACCTGTGCCAGCAGCGCAGTAAACGGCAGATCGCCACCGGGCTCGGCGCGAAGCACCTGAGTGTTGACGAACAGACCGATCAAGCCCTCGGTCTCGGCCTTGCTGCGCCCGGCGACCGGCACACCGACGCGGATGTCGCGCTGGCCGGTGTAGCGGTGCAGCAGCGTCTGGAACGAGGCCAACAGCAGCATGAACAGGGTCACGCCCTGTTGCTGGGCCAGCGCACGCAGCCCCTGAGTCAACGCCGGATCGATGGCGAACTCCAGGCGCACGCCCCGGTAGCTGGGGTTGGCCGGACGCGGGAAATCGGTGGGCAGCTCCAGTACCGGCTGCTCATCACCCAACTGCGTCGTCCAATACGCCAGTTGGCGCTCCAGCTCACCCGACTCCAGCCAGCTGCGTTGCCACAGGGCGTAGTCGGCGTACTGGATCGGCAGCGCCGGCAACTGCAGCGGCGTGCCGGCCACGCACTGGGCATAGAGGCGGCTGAACTCATCGATCAGCACATTCATCGACCAGCCATCGGCGACGATATGGTGCAGCGTCACCAGCAGCACATGCTCGTGCTCAGCCATCCGCACCAGGCACACCCGCAGCAACGGCCCGCGCTGCAGGTCGAATGGCAGGCTTGCTTGTTCGCGTACGCAGTCGGCGAGCAGGACGTCACGCTCGGCCTGCTCGGCAAAATCGCGGTAGTCCAGCGGCAGCGGCCCGGCAGGTTGCAGGCACTGGCCCCAAACCCCGTCGTCGAGGCTGAACAAGGTACGCAGCGGTTCGTGGCGCGCCACCAGCGCTTCGAAGGCCGCCACCAGCGCCTCAACCTTCACCTCACCCTGCAAGCGCACCGCGCCGGGCAGGTTATAAGCACCACCCTGTGGATCGAGCAGCCACAACAAGCCCATGCGCTGCTGGGCATACGACGGCAGCGCCCGTTGCGGGCTGTCGACACCTGCCGGAATCGGCAGCATGGCGAAGTCCACCCCTTCCCGCCCCAAGGCCTGGAGGAACACCCGGCGTTTCTCCAGGGGCAAGGCGATAAAACGGCGGGCTAGCTTCTCGGCGTCTTCGGGTTTCATGCTGGGTTTCTTCCTTCTTGTTCACTCGTGGTGCCTGGAGCACGCGCATGCAGATAGGAACGAAACTCAATTCAATGGATTTAGCCCTCGCGGAAACGCCCGCCCCAGAGGCTCTGAAACATTTATTTTCATTTTGACTAGCAGGTTTTCGATTCTCATTCGTCCTATATAGAGAACAACACCGACCACCTACCGTGCTCGACGCCTGGGTGATGCTTTGCATCGCCCCCATTTTTTTCGAAACAAGACCAGCACCCATGTCGAAAAAGTCCCGCTCAAAACTCTGGTTCCTGGTGCATAGCTGGCTGGCCCTGCCCATCTGGTTCTTCGTCCTGATCGTCTGCGTCACCGGCACCCTGGCGGTGCTGAGCCAGGAGATCGTGTGGCTGGCCAACCCGGACGTGCGCGCCAGCAAGCCCAGTGACGACAGCCCCCTGCTGAGCTACCAGCAGATCTACGACGCCATGCTCAAGGCTGAGCCCGAGCTGGCGGTGAACTACATCAGCCGCCCCGGCGAGGACCATTTCGCCCTCACCGCCAGCGTCACCTACCCCGACGGCACCTCGCCGATCCTGTATGTGAACCCCTACACCGGCGTGATCCAGGGCAAGAGCCCGACCTTTGATTTCGAGGCCTTTACCCGCGCCCTGCACGGCTGGTGGCTGGTGCCGTTCACCAACGGCTACAGCTGGGGCTGGTACCTGGTGTCGCTGCTCGGCCTGCCGATGCTGTTGTCGCTGATTACCGGGCTGGTGGTGTACAAACGTTTCTGGAAGGGCTTTCTCAAGCCAACCCTGCGCCTGCGCCAGGGTGCGCGGATCTTCTGGGGCGATTTCCACCGCCTGAGCGGCATCTGGTCGATCTGGTTCATCGCGACCATTTCCATCACCGGCATCTGGTTCCTGATCCAGGCGATTCTGGCCGACAACCATGTGACCATCTCCAGCGAGCCGATCGTGCCGGCCATCGCCCGCGAAGACGTGCCGCGCACTGCCAACGGTGAAATTCCGCCACGGCTGAGCCTGGACGACGCCGAGCGCGCGGCCATGCAGCAGTTCCCGGGCCTTGAGGTGTCGTTCATCAGCATGCCTGGCAACGCCTATGCCCACTACTACATGGGTGGCCGCGGCTGGTACCCGTTGATGTTCGAGACCGTCAACGTCAACCCATTCAATAGCAAGGTCGAAGCGTCGTTCATGGTTGGCGACCGTTCGACCCTGGAGTTCGTCACCGAGTCGATGCGCCCGCTGCACACCGGCGACTTTGGCGGCTTGTGGGTCAAGTTGATCTGGGCGTTCTTCGGCATCCTGCTGTGCATGATGGTGTTCAGCGGTCTGCTGATCTGGACCAAACGCACCGCTCAGGCCACTGCTGCCGCCCTCAAGCGTGAGTCACGCGTTTCGCGTCAGCCAACCGAGACCAGCCCATCCCCGTCGGAGGCCAGCCTATGAGCAAGGCAGCAGTGATCGAGCACAGCCCGCTGCGGCGGCTGTGGCTGAAATGGCGCTTCCACTTGAACATCCTGCTGTTGCTGATTCCGCTGGGGCTGATGCCCAAGTACCTGCACGAAGCCTCGATGAACCGTGGCGAGATCGGCCTGGGCGAACGTGAACTCGGTGAGCTCAAGGCTGGCAAGTGGAGCGTGCAGATTGCCGAGCGTTTCGACGAGGCGCCGCGTTCCGACGGCCCGGCCGGTTACTTCAAGCAGTTCAAGATCGCCCTGTGCAGCACCTGCACCGACATCAAGGCTGTTTATTTGCGCGTTGGCAAACCGCGCAGCCTGCGCGCCGCCGGTGCGTTGTTCTCCGGCACCCCTTATCGCATGACCGGCGTGGTCAACATTCCGGTCAAGACATCCCCCGACGCGGACCTTTGGCTGACCTTCGAAGGCTGGGACGGCAGCATGCAACAAGTGTCGATCCCACTGAGCAAGGCCTCGCCGGCCACCGTCGCCTGGCTGAAACAACAAGGAGGCAAATCATGATGTCCAAGGCCCGCAGGCTGCTCCTGCTGCCGCTGTTGCTGGGCGCTGCCAGCCCGGCACTGGCGCACAACCCGATGTGCGAATGCAAGCCGGTCGACGGCGGGCAGATTGAATGCACCGGTGGTTTTTCCGATGGCAGCGGCGCGCCAGGGGTGACCCTGGACGTGATCGGCTACAACGAAGAGATTCTCGTACCGGGCAAGCTGGGGGAAAACTCCAAGCTGACCTTCAAGCGCCCTGAAGGCGAGTTCTACGTGTTGTTCGATGCCGGCCCCGGCCACGTGGTGGAAATCGACTACGCAGATATCGAGCAATGAGCCGGGTCCAGGTGGTACGCCCGGCCGGTGCCGGGCATGAAACCCTTTACGTACTGCTGGTGAGCCTGCTGATTCTGGCAGTGGCCGCGAGCATCGTCGCCCTGCGCGGCGAGCGCCACGACGAGGTCAGCATCGAGGCCCACCAACTCGATGCGCGCCGCGACCTCAACGCGGCCGAACAAGGTGTATACGCCGACCTGCGTGTAGCGTTCGAAGACATCCAGCTGCGCCGCGAAGAAGATCCAGCCTTGGTTGAAGTTGCGGTGCTGGCCGAAGAAGGCTTCCCGCCGTTCGTCCACGATGCCAGCAGCGCCAGCCGCGGCGAGCATCAATGGCAGCTGCTTGGCGAACACGCCTATCTCGGCCTGAGCCAGGCGCCGACGGTAGCCGGTAGCTTCCTGATGCTGGTGCCAGCCGCCCATGACGGCGCTGCCGATGTCTGGCTACAGCGCAAAGCCGATGCCAGCGTGCCCACCGACCTCACTCCCGCCGCGCTGATCAGCGCCGGTTGGCAACAGATCGCCGCCCAGTATGACGCCGGCGTCACCCGCCAACATCGCCACTGACCCAAGGACGCCCCATGTTTCGCTCCCGCCTCGCCCGTCGTCTTTTGACTGTGTTGCTTGCCGTTACCCTGCCCACACTGGCGCACGCCGACAGCCAGGGTAAACCGCTACGCATCGGCATCACCCTGCATCCGTATTACAGCTACGTCACCAACATCGTCGGCGACAAAGCCGAGGTGGTACCGCTGATTCCGGCCGGCTTCAACCCTCACGCCTACGAACCGCGCGCCGAGGATATCAAGCGCATCGGCAGCCTGGACGTGGTGGTGCTCAACGGCATCGGCCACGATGACTTTGCCGACCGCATGATCGCCGCCAGCGAAAAGCCGCAGATCACCGTGATCGAAGCCAACACCAACGTACCGCTGCTGGCCGCTACCGGCGTAGCGGCACGCGGTGCGGGCAAGGTGGTCAACCCGCACACCTTCCTGTCGATCAGCGCCACCATTGCCCAGGTCAACAACATTGCCCGCGAGCTGGGCAAGCTGGACCCGGACAACGCCAAGTTTTACAGCCAGAACGCCCGCGCCTACGCCAAGCGCTTGCGCAAGCTGCGTGCCGACGCCCTGGCCCAGGTCACCGAAGCGCCGGGCGCCGAGTTCCGCGTTGCTACCATTCATGCCGCCTACGACTACCTGGTGCGTGAATTCGGCCTGGAAGTCACTGCGGTAGTCGAGCCGGCTCACGGCATCGAACCAAGCCCGAGCCAGTTGAAGAAAACCATCGACCAGCTCAAAGCGCTGGATGTGAAAGTGATCTTCTCGGAAATGGACTTCCCTTCGGCCTACGTCGAAACCATCCAACGCGAGTCCGGGGTGAAGATCTACCCATTGACCCACATCTCCTATGGCGACTACAGCAAGGAAAAATACGAGGTCGAGATGAAGCGCAACCTCGACACCGTGGTCCGAGCGATCAAGGAGTCGAAGGCATGACCGTGGCTGAAACAAGCATCATCCAGGCGCGCGGGCCGAGCATTGAGTTCGACGGCATCGATCTGACCCTGGGCCGCACGCGCATTCTCGATCAGGTCAGCTTCAAGGTGGCCGCCGGTAGCGTGCATGCGCTGGTAGGCCCCAACGGCGGTGGTAAGAGCTCACTGGTGAAAACCTTGCTCGGGCAAATGCCGCATCAAGGTCAACTGAGCCTGACCTGGCCCGACGATAGCCAGGTCATCGGCTACGTGCCGCAAGCTCTGGAGTTCGACCGTGGTCTGCCCATGACCGTCGACGACTTCATGGCCGCCATGTGCCAACGCCGCCCGGCGTTTCTTGGCCTGTCGCGCAAGGTAGCCCCGGCCATCGACGCGGCACTGGCGCGCGTCGGCATGCTCGACAAGCGCAAGCGACGCATGGGCGCGCTGTCGGGAGGTGAGCGTCAGCGCGTACTGCTGGCGCAGGGCCTGATCCCGGCCCCACAATTGCTGGTACTGGATGAGCCGATGTCAGCGTTGGACGAGGCCGGCATCCAGGTGTTCGAGCGCTTGCTGCTGGACTGGCGCGCTGCCGGCACCACCGTGCTGTGGATCGAACATGACCTGGAAGCCGTCAAGCGCCTGGCCGACAAGGTCACCGGGCTCAGCCGCCGGGTGCTGTTCGACGCCGCGCCCGAGCACGCCCTGACTCCCGAGCGCCTGCTCAGCCTGTTCTCCATCCACCCGCGCAGCGAGCACACCGCCTGATGAACTACGAAGAATTTCGCCTGCTGATTCAAGGCTGGGCCAGCGCCGGCTACCTGCCTGAAGCCCTGGCCTATGGCTTTGTGGTCAATGCCTTGCTGGCCGGCCTGATGATTGGCCCGGTACTGGGTGGGCTGGGCACCCTGGTGGTGGTCAAGCGCTTTGCCTTCTTCTCCGAAGCTGTCGGCCACGCTGCGCTGACCGGCGTGGCCATCGGCATCCTGCTCGGCGAGCCCTACACCGGCCCATACGGCAGCCTGTTCGGCTACTGCCTGCTGTTCGGCATTCTGCTGAACTTTTTGCGCAATCGCACCGGGTTGTCACCCGATACCCTGATCGGCGTGTTCCTCTCGGTGTCGCTGGCCCTGGGTGCCAGCCTGCTGCTGATGCTGGCCGGCAAAATCAACGTGCACATCCTCGAAAACGTGCTGTTCGGCTCTGTGCTCACCGTCAGCGGTCACGACCTGCTGGTGCTCGGCATCGTCGGCACGCTGGTGCTGGCCCTGGCCCTGCCGCTGTACAACCGCATCATGCTGGCCAGCTTCAACCCACAACTGGCGGCGGTGCGCGGGGTGGCGGTGAAGAGCCTGGACTACCTGTTCGTGGTGCTGGTGACCCTGGTCACCGTGGCGGCGGTGAAAGTCATCGGCGCGATTCTGGTCGGTGCCTTGCTGGTAATTCCGGCGGCAGCGGCACGCCTGATCAGTCAGTCGCTCAAAGGTTTCTTCTGGGCCTCGGTACTGATTGCCACCCTGAGCACCCTGGTCGGCATTTTGCTGCCCATCGTCTTTGACCTGCCGGTTCCTTCCGGCGCGGCGATCATTCTCGTCGCCGGCTGCTTTTTCGCCCTTGCCGCCCTGGCCCGCGGCCTTGTTCCACGCTTGCAAGGAAACCCGGCATGACCTTCGAACTCAAGCACCTGTGCCTGGCCCTGAGCCTGGCCGCCCTGCCCGCCTTGAGCGTGGCCCAGACGGCACCGACGGCGGTCCAGCAACACGCCAGCGTCACCGTACTGGCCTCGCTGCCGGTCACCCACGCCCTGGCCAGCGCCTTGCTCGACGGCACATCAGTCACCCTGCAACGTGCTGCGCCGGCGAACCTTCCGGCGTCGCGTCAGCCGTCCTATTTCAGCGGCCGTGGCGGCGCGAGCCTGCAAAAAGCCGCAAGCCAGGCCGATGCGGTGATTGCCCTGCGCTCGATCTGGAGCGACGACCCACTGTACCCGGTGGCGCGGCGCAGCAACATCCGCATCGTTGAAATCGACGCCGCCCGCCCGGTGGACGGCGCGCTGCCGGGGATTGCCGTGCAAGGCAACAATGCCTTTGCCGCCTACCCCTGGCTCAACCCTACCAACCTGGGGCGCATGGCCGACGTATTGGCTAACGATCTCGGCCGCCTGAGCCCGAGCGAACAGCCGAAAATCCAGGCCAACCTCGCCAGTTTCAAACGCCAACTGCTGGAGCTGAGTGCCACCAGCGAATCGCGCCTGGCCGAAGCCGACAACCTCAGCGTGGTCAACCTCTCGGAGCGTCTGGACTACCTGATCAGCGGCTTGAATCTGGATTTGATCGACCACCCGCGTGTGGCGGACGATCAGTGGGATGACGCTGCGCTCAAGCGCCTGGGTGAGGAACTCAAGGGGCAGGACGTGGCGCTGGTGCTGCACCATAAACAGCCAAGCCCGGCGGTGCAGGAAGTGATCAAAGAATCAGGGGCCAAACTGGTGGTGATTGATACTGAGGCGCCAGACACCGTTGCCGGGTTGAAGGCCAGTGTTGAGCAAGTGGTGGAAGCCCTGATCCCGACTAAAGCCTGACCCCGACTGTGGGAGCGGGCTTGCCCCGCGATTGCGATCTGACTGAAAAACCGCAATCGCGGGGCAAGCCCGCTCCTACAGGCCCCAATCAGCGTTTCATGCAGCGCTGGTAGCGCTCATCAACGCGGTTGGCGAACCAGGCGGTGGTCAGTTTGCGGGTAATTTTCGGGCTTTTGAGCTCGATCCCCGGCAACTGCGCCCGTGGCAACGGTTTGCCCACCTTGCCTTCCGCCAGGGCATAGACCCCGCTGTACAGTTTGGTGTCTTCGAAATCCAGGCTGTCGCCCTTTTCCAGTTGATCGCGGATGCTCGGGTTGCGCAGGCTCAACTTTTCTCCCAGGCGCCGCGCAGCCTTCTCGGTATTGCCGGGCATGATCGCCCCCGGGGCTATGAGGTCGCCATCCAACGCCAAGGTCACGCCGCTGGCACGGCTCAAGGCGTTCTGGAACGCCGCATTGCGGCTGGCGTACCAACCGGCGTTGAAGTCGGCAAAGCGGTACAGCTGACGCTCATAGTGGCTGGGGTAACCCAACAAATGAGCGATACCGAAGTACATTCCGCCACGACGGCTGAAGACTTCCTGGCGAATCGTGCCTTCGTGGCTATAGGGATAGTCGCGGGCATTACGCTCGGCAAAGGCAATGCTGACCTGCATCGGCCCGCCGGTACGCACCGGGTTCAAGTCCCCCAGTAGAGTACGGCCCATCGGCACACTGCCGATCAGGTCATCGAAAATCGCGCTGAGCTGCTTTTCGCTGCGCACCGCTGCCAGCCGCTCGTTGTAGGTTTTGCCATTGGGTGAGCGGGTTTGCAGGGCGCCGTTGACCAGCAATTGCGGGATATGCAGGCTGGCCGCCCGGCGATCGATTTCCTGGCGGGCAATACGACCCAGGCCGGGCACTTGTGGGTCGGCCTGGAAAGTCGATTCTTGTTCGGTGACAGCCAGCACGGCACACAGGTTGGAACGGCTCGGGGTGATTTTTTGCGCCGTGAAGGCGGTCTGGATGTCCCGAGCCCAGCCCTCACGGTCTTTGGTGGCGGCCGGCAACAGGCGCACAATCTGCGCCCGCACCTTGGCGGGGTCGGTTTCAGGTGCCTCGCGCTGCGTCACACAACCTTGTACCGTCAACAACACGGCAACGGCCAGCAACAATCCTCTAACGTGCATGCAACGCCCTCGCCGGCTCAGGGCTGTTCACCCACCATGTAGGTTTTGCTGATGTGCCGGAACTGCTCATGGCCCGAGCTTTCCATCAACTCGAACACCACCATTTCGCGGGTGACGATCTGTGCACCGGCGTCACGCATCCGCGCAATGCCCGCGGCCTGATTATGGGCGCCGCGGCAATCACAGGCATCCTCGACCACAAACACCTGCTTGCCAAGGGCGCGCAAGCCGAGCACGGTTTGCAGCACACAGATATGGGTTTCCATGCCGCAGACAATCACTTGCTCACGGGCCAGCAAGGACGCAGGCAGGCATTCGCCAGCAACGCAGGAGAAGTGCAGCTTCTCCACCACCTGGGCAGCAGGCGACGCCTCTTTGAGGGCGGCAACCGTCGGGCCGAGGCCTTTGGGGTACTGCTCGGAAATCACCGTCGGCAGCCCCAGCTCGGCGGTGGCGGCCATCAGCCAACGGGTCCGGGCCAGGGTGCCGGCCGGGTCGCTGACGGCACCGATGAGTTTTTCCTGCACGTCGATGACCAGCAAGCTGGCCTGATTTGCCTTGATCAACATTCCCTGCACCTGCGTCATGGTTAAGCCGCTAAGGCTCACCCAGCGCAGGCTACCGCGTCAAGATGGGGCTCCAGCGCGGCGCTGAGCACACCCAGCACGCGGTCTTCATGTTCATGAATGAAGAAATGACCGCCGGGGAACGTCTCCAGGGAAAAATCGCCCACGGTTTCCCGGCGCCAGGCCAACAACTGCGCCTCGCTGGCGCGGTCGTCTTCCCCGCTCAGCACATGCAACGGGCAATGCAAGGCCGGGCGCTGGCGGTAGGCATAACGCCCACACAGCAGAAAATCGGCACGTAATACCGGCAAAGTCAGGCTCATCAACTCCTGATTGGCCAACACCTCTTCCGGGGTGCCCTTGAGCTTGCGCAGCTCCTCGATCAATACGGCGTCACTTCTGGGTTCACGCCACAGATCGCCTTCGTAGTCTTCACGCCGCGTCGGTGCGGCGGTTCCACTGGCGAACAGCGCCACTGGCGACGGGCAGCCCAGTGCCTGCAGCTCATGGGCCAGCTCAAACGCCAGCAACGCTCCCAAGCTGTGGCCGAGCAGCGCATAAGGCTGATGCGCCGCCAGGCGCTGCTCACTGGCCAGTTGCCGTGCCAGGGCCTGCATATCGGTGTACAACGGCTCGCCCATGCGCGCACCGCGCCCGGGCAACTCCACCGGGCGCAGGTTCAGCCATGCTGGCAACTTGCGCCGCCAGCGGCTGTACACCATGGCGCTGGCACCCGAATACGGCAGGCACAACAGGGTCAGTGACGACACACCCCGGCCCTCAGTGCGACGCTGCGGTTTCGGCCATTTTCTGGCGCAGGCTCAGCGGACGCATGTCAGTCCAGACTTCGTCGATGTAGGCCAGGCATTCCTTTTTCAGGCCGCTCTTGCCCACGGTGCGCCAGCCGGCCGGTACTGCTTTGTAGTCGGGCCAGATGGAATACTGTTCTTCGTGGTTGACCACTACCTGGAACACGATGTCGTCGCGGTCGAATACCGATGTCATTGCCTGTCTCCTGGATTGAATGGGCCCGCTGCACAGCGTGCGTACGGTGGCTACCCAAGAGAACGAACGGGGCTCGAAGAAAATTAATCCCGGTGTGCCATGCTTTAGCGCTGAGACACTGGATAAATGCGCCGCAACGCGCCATCCTCCCGGCCTTTTGCCTGCTTACCTCGCCAAGGATCCGTTTTATGTCCATCGCCTCCCTCACCGCCAGCGAGCTTGCGTTCATCGACGACACCCTGCTCAAGTACGGCGACGACCACTCCGTACTCAACATGTCGGAACTGGACGGCTTCTGCACCGCCCTGGTTTCAGGCCCCGCGCAGGTCGACATCAGCGAGTGGTTCCCGGCCATCTGGGGCGGCCAGACGCCACAATGGGAAACCCCCGAAGAATGCCACCAGTTCATCGACCTGTGCATCAAGCACCTCAATGCCCTGGCATCCCAACTGGCCACCGCCCCAAACAGCTTCAGTGCGCGCTTCGACCAGACCGAACACAACGGCCAGCCACTAACCCTGGCTGAAGAATGGTGCTTTGGTTACGTACGTGCCGTGGCCGTGAGCAACTGGCCACAGCTGCCTGAAGGCCTGGCCCTGCAGCTGCAGAAAATTACCGACTGCGCCGAGCAGGATAACTTCGAACTGCCGGTGGACTTGGATGTGGTGCTGCACCGTCAGCGGGTCGCAGCAATCGAACCGGCTGCGCAGGCGCTGCATGATTATTGGGCGAATCTGCGTTAACGGTAGGAGCGGCGGTGCGGCGACCCTACCAGCTGCTCATCAATGCTGGACATAAATAGTGGCAAATTAGTAGCATCGACTACCCTTACAAAAATAAACAGCCAGGGAGGCTGTATGAGCCGTATTGTCCATCGCCCGATCCACCTCGAACTGCGCCCGACGCTCACCTGGATCGACACCTGGCAAGGACCGGACAACGGTCTGATCCGCTGCTGGGAAATCGGCCGCGAACGTGCGTTCAAACATCCTGATATTGCCCAACGCTGCCTGGCCGGTGAATTACCGGTACTGGGTTGGAAAGGCGGTGTCGAACGCACGCTGAAAAAGCGCGAAAAATTCGGCTCGCTCAAATACCTCGCCCAATGGCAAGGACTGCGCGGCGAAGACCTGCAGATCGACACCACGGCAGAAGTCACCCTCAACTGCAGCCGCACCGGCATGGCCGTGACCTTCACCCCGGACCAGAGCAAGTACTACAACCTGCTGATGGAAAGTGACGAATAGGGCATGCGCAAGATCGCGAGGCAAGCCCGTTTCCACTGAGTAAGGCAGTTGCCCCCATATCGCACTCATGGGCTCGGACAAAATGATTGCGAAACGTTACTGAGAACGAATACCATTCGTGCGTGGAGTTTTATTTGCGCATGGAGTTCCCGCGCGGTCCTAATTTTTCTTTGATGGCGCCGCGCCGCCCAGGAACGAAACATGACAACTCCAGCCCGACTTGGCGCGCCCTTTCGCCCGTCAATGCTCGCCTTGCTCTGCTCGCTGTCCGTCACCGCCCTTGCCGCTACGCCTGATAACGATGCAACGCCACTGGTGCTGGGTGATGTAAACGTCAGTGCCGAAGCACCTCCCCCTGCTGGCCTGCCGCCAGTGTATGCCGGCGGTCAAGTCGCACGGGGCGGACAACTGGGTGTGCTGGGTAACCAGGACATCATGGACGTGCCGTTCAGCATGACGGCTTACACCGAAGAACTGATCCGCGACCAGCAAGCCGAAAACGTGGGTGATGTGCTGCTCAACGACGCCTCGGTGCGTCAGGCTTCCGGGTTTTCCAACCAGGCCCAAACCTTCATGATTCGAGGCCTGCCGCTCAACGGTGATGATATTTCCTATAACGGTCTGTACGGCATCCTGCCGCGGCAGATCATTTCCACCGACGCCTTGGAGCGCGTGGAAGTCTTCAAAGGCCCGAACGCCTTTATCAATGGCGTGACCCCATCCGGCTCTGGCATTGGCGGCGGCGTCAACGTGCAACCTAAGCGTGCCGATGACGTACCGCTGCGTCGCTTCAGCACCGACATCAGCGATGACGGCCGTGTTGGCGAGCACCTTGATATCGGCCAGCGTTTCGGTGAAAATAACCAGTTCGGCGCGCGGATCAACCTGTCCCAGCGCGAAGGCGACACTGCCATCGATGATGAAAACCAACGCTCCAAGCTGTTCGCTATTGGCCTGGACTACCGTGGTGACGCCCTGCGTATCTCCGGTGATTTCGTTTATTCGAAAGAACGCGTCAATGGTGGCCGTAGCTCGGTGAACCTCGGAAACGCCACGCACATCCCGGATGCACCCTCGGCCGACACCAACTATGCACAGAAATGGGGCTTCACCCAGATCGAAGACACCTTCGGCATGCTGCGTGCCGAGTACGACCTCAATGAGAGCTGGACCGCCTACGCCGCTGCCGGTGCCAAGCACACCCGCGAAGTCGGCAACTATGACTCCACGACCCTGGTCGGCAACGATGGCAGCTCGGTCACCAGCGGCTCCTTCATTCCCCACGATGAAGACAACAGCAGTGCCATGGCCGGTCTCAACGGCAAGTTCAGCACCGGCCCGGTCAGCCACCAGCTCAACTTCGGCCTTGCTGGCATCTGGACCCAACAGCGTAACGCCTTCGATTTCGACCTGACCCGCTATCCGAACAACATCTACCACCCAATCGACGTGCCGGCGCCACAGGGTGGATTCTCCGGCGGCGACTTGCACGATCCAGGCATCACTGGCAAAACCTTCGCGCGTAGCGGTGCGGTCTCCGACACGCTGGGCTTCTTCGATGATCGCCTGCTGGTGACCGTCGGCGTACGTCGCCAACAATTGGTCGTTCAGGGTTACGCCTATGGCACTGGGACCCGCACCTCCAACTACGACGAGTCGATCACCACCCCGGTGTACGGCATCGTGTTCAAGCCATGGGAGCACGTATCCTTTTACGCCAACCGTATCGAAGGCCTGGCTGAAGGCCCGACATCGCCGACTACCGCCGGCTCGCGTGTCGTGGTCAACGGCAATGAAGTCTTCGCTCCGGCCCGCTCGAAACAGATCGAAGCCGGCGTCAAAGTCGACATGGGCACCTATGGCGCCACCCTTGGCGTGTATCGCATCGAGCAACCGGCTGATGGCTACACCGAAATCATCGACGCCAACACCGCGCGCTTCGTGCACGAAGGTGAGCAGGTTAACAAAGGCGTAGAGCTCAACGTCTTCGGCGAACCTGTCGACGGCCTGCGCCTGCTCAGCGGCGTTACCGTAATGGACACCGAACTGAAGAAAACCCAAGGTGGGCTCAATGACGGCAATCACGCTATTGGCGTGCCGACCTTCCAGTTCAATGCCAGCGTGGATTGGGACGTGCCCGGCCTGCAAGGTCTAGCACTCAACGGCCGGATGCTGCGCACTGGTGGCCAGTACGCCGACGCGGCTAACAACCTCAGCCTGCCGACCTGGAACCGCTTCGACGCGGGTGCCCGTTACGCGTTCAAGGTCCAGGAGAAGGATGTGACCTTGCGCTTAGGGGTCGAGAACGTCGCGAACAAGAAATACTGGGAGTCAGCTCAAGGTGGCTACCTGACGCAAGGCGAGCCACGGGTCGCGAAATTGTCCGGCACCATCGACTTCTGAGTTCTGCAAAAGGAGGTAGCCCTGTAGGAGCGGGCTTGCCCCGCGAGTGTAGTCTGACAGTCAGATCGCTTCGCGGGGCAAGCCCGCTCCTACTTCGCCTTCTACACTCAGTCGGTAAACGCCCACGGCGGAGTGTCCTGATGTCCACCCTCAACGATCGCTTCAAGCAAGGCAAGGCAGCGCGCAAGAAGTGTCCACGCAGTGCGCACGCAGCGTTAGGCAAGGTCAATCGCAACCCGATCCCGCTGATCAAGGCATCCAGCGAAGGGCGCGTGCAGTCGCTGGTCGCCTTGCGCTACGGGCGTATGCTGGTGTCGCCCTTCACCTTCTACCGGGGCAATGCCTTACTGCAGGCGCACGACCTCTCGACCACGTCGAACATGGGCCTGGTGTCGCCGATCTGTGGGGATTGCCATCTGATGAACTTTGGCGGCTTTGCCACCCCGGAGCGCAACCTGCTGTTCAGCGTCAATGACTTTGACGAAACTCACCCCGGGCCTTGGGAATGGGACCTGAAACGCCTGGTGGCCAGTTTTCTCGTGGCCGCCCGCGACCTGCGCCATAGCGACTCCGTGGCAGAGACCGTGTGCCGTGAAGTGATGCGCACCTATCAAGACGCGCTGCTGGAATGCGCCGAACAAAGCGCACTGGACACCTGGTACGGCTCGATCGACTTCGAAGACTTACGCAGCCAGGCCAGCAAAAGTGCCCTCGAACACGTTGACCGCGCCATTGCCAAAGCCGAACGGCGCAACCATGCCGAACTGCTACCGAAAATCACCGACCGCGACGCCAAGGGTCGGCTGATCATTCGCGATGATTTGCCGGAGATTTTCCACCTGCACGGCAGCAGCACTTTGCTCGACGCCGATGATGACTGGCTGCGCCTGCCCGACTGGCGCAAGTACCTCAACAAATGTGTGCGGGAGTACCGGGCCACATTGCAGGCGGATCGCCGCGAATTGTTCTCGCGTTTTCACATCCATGACCTGGCCTTCAAAGTGGTCGGCGTCGGCAGCGTCGGTACCCGTTGCCTGGTTGGGCTGTTCACCGACGATCAGGAATCTCCGCTGTTTTTACAGTTCAAGGAAGCGCGCCGCTCGGTGATTGCCGACTACCTGGACACTCGGCTAAGAACCAAGCATCAAGGCCAGCGGGTGGTTGAAGGCCAGCGCCTGATGCAATCGGCCAGTGACCTGTTCCTCGGCTGGACCACGGGCCCTAGCGGCCGGCACTTTTACGTTCGCCAGTTGCGCGACATGAAAATCTCGGCCGAACTTGAAGTGTTCGACGACCAGACCTTTTGCGATTACGCCCGAGCCTGTGGTCGTGCCCTGGCCCACGCCCATGCCAAGGCATCGGGTTGTGCGCCGTTTATCAGTGGTTATATCGGCAAAAGCGATGCACTGGCCGATGCACTGTTCCAATACGCCCAAGGCTATGCCAAGCAGAACGAAGATGACTTCGAACGCTTCCAGCATGCCTGTCGCACGGGCCGCTTGCAGGCGCGTACAGAGGCCGACTTCGCTGCGGATCATCATCCATAATCGGCGACCGTGGTTATTGGTGGCGTTGAATGCGATCACCTGACATTCAGGATGGAAGAGCTGTACCGATCGATCACCCGTTCATGGCCATCACGCCTTGGGTAACCAAGGGCCGACCAGTTCCAGGGAGCCACGCCCACCGCGTCGCAATACCGCAACAAACGGCAGCCAAGTGACATCGGTAATGACCACTTGCGACGCCGGCATCAGACGAACCTCTCCAGCGGTGCCGCCTGCCGGGCCGCCATCGGGCATGTAGATCGTCAGCCAGTCGCCGACCGCTTCAAGCACCAGGCACAACCTCCAGCCGTCGCCTTCAGCAATCATCCCGACCTTGGTGGTGTCATCTTCACTCTGGCCTGCGACCCGTGTGCTGATGTCTTTGAACAATTGGTAGCCGGGCAGATTGCCGAGCACTTTGTCCTCAACCGTTTGCAGCGCATTGGATGCGGCGCGGGTCCTGGCCAACAAGCCGGCAAGAAAGCACAGCGCGATCAACCCGACCAGGGCCGCGAGGCTGATCAGCGTTACTCCGGCGACGTCATAGCCCTTGAACATCGGCAGCATGGCCTGAATCGGCCCACGCAGCAGGTGAATGGCTTTCTCGACCAGCACGACAATCAGCACCAGCGGCAGGATGAACAATAGCCCGCCGAGCACAGTGGTTTTGATGAACTTGAACATGGCTATCCGCCTTGTGGTGGCTTGCGCGCAAGCGTCGCTCCAAGGCTAGCTGATATTGGTTGTGGTGCTGCTGAACATCGCGGGGCAAGCCCGCTCCCACCGGCTGTGGGAGCGGGCTTGCCCCGCGACAAGGCTCAGAAGCTCACATTCAGACCCAGGCGCACACCGTTGTCTTTGTAGCCATCACCAAATTGCCCGGAATAGCCCAGGTCCACCGTGGTACCGCTGGCGATCTGCGCCGTCACACCCAACTGCACGGCGGCCGTGTCCTGCGCCAATGGCGTGCCTTTGACGGTGAACGCCTGGCTGCCAGCGAACGACAGCTGACGCTGCGGATCCAGGTCGTCGTACGCATGCTGCCAACCCAAAGTGCCTTGTAACGCGACCGGCATCGAACCGACCGTAGTCAGCGGCGTCGAGGCGTGCACGCCGAGGGTGCTGTAGGTCAGCTCGTCCGTCTCGCCCTTGCCCTGCAGCGCGGTGCTGCCGCCGTGTTCCTGGAAGCTATCGCTGTCCACTTTGACGTGGGCCAGGCCAACGAACGGTTCTACCTTGAAGTCACCCGCCGAGACGGCATAGCCAAGCTCGCCGTAAACCTGGGTGGTCTTGGCGTCGTAGCTGGCCTTGTCGTGCTCGGCGAGGCTGCCGGCCTGCACATGACGACTGCTGTCGATGTCACTCCAGGCCTGCGAGGCGCCCAGACGCAGGTTAATCGCGTCCCACTGACCGGCGGCGAACAGGCTCAGCGAGGTGCTGTCGATCTCGGCCGAAGAATTGCGGGCATCGACGTCCAGCTTGCTGGTGCCATAACCGGCCGCTACACCGACGCGCCAATGTTCGCCCACCGGCAGATCGACACCGAGCAGGGTGCCGTTGCTGTTGTGGTCCATGTCCGCGGTGTTGCTGTTGCCGCGGCTGTCACCCCAACCGCCATAGCCTTGCAGCCAGAAGGTCACGCCGCTGTCGGCGTCGGTGTGCAGGATGCCGTCGGCCGCAGCCTGGCCCTGAATCGCGCGCAGACGCTGGCCAATGGTGTCACGCACGTAGCGGCTGTCGTCGAACAGCGCACCCTGGGTGCTGGCATGCAGCTCGCCGGAGAGGCTGTCGTAGGCCGCTTGCGCCTGCTCGACCGACAGCGCGCTGATGACGTTGTAGAGCTTGCCGGAGGCCAGCGACTCGACACCGGTGGCGGCTGCGCGCTGGTTGAAGGTGCGACCTGCCGAAACGAAGCTGACGCCGTTGCGTTCCAGGGTCAGTTGCACGCCCGTTGCCGAGTACGCCAGCTCAGGGGTGAGGAACGCCAGGTTGCTGCTGACCTCGGCGAAGGTGCCGTTGACCGCAGCGGCCTGGACGATGCCGTAGCTCGTGCTCGGTGCCCAGTCCCCTGCGCCCGCCAGCACCTTGAGGTTGGCGCCGCCGAGGCTGACGGTACCGGTGGAGATCAGCTTGTCCGAACGGCCATCGGGGTTGGCCTCGATTTCCAGGGTCGAGCCTGCGGCCAGGTTGACGTCGCCGTCCACCCGCAGCGTGCCGATCGAGTTACCCGGATTGAGCGTGGCGCCGCGAGCGAGATCGACGCGGCCAAGGATGCTGCCGTGACCGCCGAGCATCGCACCGCTGGCAACCTGGACATTACTGGCCAGGCTCGCCGTACTACCGGCTGCGCCGCCAACAATCAGGCTACCCGCGTTGACCTGGGTGCCGCTGCCTACGCTGGAGTTGCCGTTGAACACCAGCTTGCCAGTGCCCGCCTTGAGCAGGCTGCCTGTACCGTTGAGGTTGCCGTCGTAAACGCTGCTGGCATTGTTGCTGCCCACCTGCAGTTGGCTGCCCGCAGCCAGAGCGAGATCGCCCGCGCCGACCAAACCATCCAGCAGTGTGCTGCCGCCCACGCTGACCGCTGCGTTGTTGCTGACGTTCAGGCTGGCATTACCCAGAGCATTGTTGCCTACCAGGATCAGGTTGCCGTCGAGGATGTTGAGGGCGCCGCTGAAGGTGTTGTCGCCGCTCAGGGTCAGGCTGGTCGCGCCCTGTTTGATCAGCGAACCACTGCCGCTGATGACACCGCTCAGGCTCAAGTCGTGGCTGCCGGCGAGGGTCAGCGCGCCGTTCAGGGTAATGGCGTTGCCCAGGCTCAGCGCTGCGCTGCTGTCCAGGGTGGTACCGCCCACCGCAGTCAGGCTGCCGCTACCCAGCGCTGCGTTGTTGCCAAGTACCAAGGTACCGCCGTTGAACAGAGTGCCGCCGCTGTAGCTGTTGGCACCATTGAGCACCAAGGTGCCGCTGTCGTACTTGCCCAGCGTGCCACTTCCGGTAAGCGCCACGTCGATGACAGCGGTGGCGTTGCGGTCGACCCGCACGGTGGCATTGCCCAGTGTGCCGTTGACCAGTTTCAACGAACCCGCCGTGCCGTTCTGCAGGCGGTAGCCGTTGCTGGCGAATTGCAGGCCGGTAACGGTTTGTTCACCATTGACCGTCACCGTACCGGCACTGCCCTGGAACACTGCGAAGCTGTTGGTCCATGGTTGGTTCACCGTGCCATCGACATTGGTCCAGTTGCTGGCGCTGCCCCAAGTGCCGCTACCGCCGTCGATAGCGCCGTTGGCGATCTGCTGCGCGCCGTCCCAGAACTGCACGTTGGTTCCCGGCGCGGTGACCAGCAGGTTGACCTGATTGCCAACGGTGGTCTGCAGTTGCAGGTCGCCCGATGGTACGTTGCCGAGCAGCAGGCCATTGTTGGTCAGGCTGCCGGTGTAGTCGATCAAGCGGTACACGCCCAGGCCAAAGCCGCCAATGTCGGTGATGTTGAGCTTGCCGTCGAGCAGCAGATCGCCATTGACCTTGAGCATGCCCGCAGCGCCCGCCACGGCTGCACCGAGCGAAGCATCGAGGTTGCTGTCGGCATTGAGGCTCAGGTTGCCGGTGGTGAGGGTGCTGGCGCTGTTGATCAGCAGGTGACCGCCATCGGCAATGCTCACTGCACTGTTGATGGTGCCGTTGCCGCCGAGGCTGGCACCATTGGCGACGGTCAGCGACGACGTGGTCAGTGCGCCCTGCCCGTTCACCGTCAGGCTGCCTTGGGTGACTGCGGTGCTGCCGCTGATGGTGCTGATACCGCTCAGGTTCAGGTTGCCGTTGCTGACTTTGCTCAGGCTGCCGTTGCCGCTGATAGCACCCGCAAAGTTACCGCCCGCGAGGCTCAGCAGGCTGTTGTTCTGCAGGGCGATGCTGCCCTGCCCGCTGATCTGGCCAAGCGCAGTGTTGACGCCTACGCCAAGGCTCCCCGCGGCGCCCACGGCGACTTGTGCTGCACCCGGCAGGTTGCTGCCCAGCAAATTCAAGCGACCATTGTCGATCTGCAGCAAGCCATTGAACGTGTTGTTACCGGCCAGGTCGAGGGTACTGCTGCCTTGCTTGACCAGCGTGCCATTGCCACTGAGCGCACCGCTCAAGGTCAGGTCGTGGCTGCCGTCCAGGGTCAGGTTGCCGGTTACGTCGATGGCGTTGTTTACCGCCAGGCTGGTGGTGGTATCGAGACTGGCTGCTGCGCCCACGCTCAATTGGCCCAAGCCCAGGCCAGCGGCATGCCCCAGCACCAGCTTGCCGGCGTTGAGTACGGTGCTGTCGTTGTAGCTGTTGGCGCCATTGAGCAGCAAGGTACCGTTGCCATTCTTGACCAGGCCGCCGTTGCCAACAATCGGGCCGTTCAGCGCCAGATCATGGCTGCCCGCCAGGTTCAGGTTGCCGCTTAGTAACAGCAGGTTGCTCAAGTCCACCGCGCGATTGCTGTCGAGGGTGGCGCCATCCTGGATGCTCAGGGCACCGCCGCCCAGAGCGGCATTGTTGCCGAGTACCAAGGTGCCGGCGTTCAGATGGGTGCCACCGAGGTAGGTGTTGGCGCCATTGAGCACCAGGGTACCGTTGTCCAGCTTGGTCAGGGTGCCGGGGCCGCCCAGGCTCACGTTCAGCGTCGCGGTGTTGCCGTTGTCAACACGCACGGCACTGTGGCCGCTGCCGCCATTGAGCAGTTGCAACTGGCCTGCAGTACCGCCGTTGAGGACGTAGCCATCGGTCAAGAATTGCAGGCCGGTCACGCTCTGTGTGCCGTCCACAGTGACCGTGCCAGCGGCGCCGCCGAACACCGCGAAGCTGTTGTTCCAGGCCCCGTTGAGGCCGGCATTGACGGTGGTCCAGTTGCTGCTGTTGGCGTTCCAGACACCGCCGCCACCGTCGATGCTACCGTTGCCAGTCAGTTCGCTGCCATCCCAGAAGCGGATATTGCCAGCACCACCAACCACCAGGTTGACCTGGTTGGCCAGGCTGGTCTGGATGTCCAGCTCGGTGAGCGGAACACCGTTGGGCAGGTTGGCGAAGACCAGGCCGTTATCGGTCAGCGCACCGCCGTAATCGAACAGACGGTAAACACCGATGCCGAAGCCGCCGCTGTCGGTAATGTTGAGCTGACCGTCGAGGGTCAGGTTGCCCGTGACATCGACCAGCCCCACCGCGCCCGGCATCACCGCGCCCAATGCGGCATCGAGGTGGGAGCCGCCGTTGAGCACCAGCGAGCCCAGGCTCAGCACCGATCCGCTGGCAACTCCGAGGTGGCCACCGTTGGCGACAGTCACCGCACCGTTCAAGACGCCGTGACCGGTCAGGGTCGCGCCACTCAACACAGAAACGTTGCTATTGCCCAGGCTGCCATCGACCTGCAGGGTCCCGTCAGCAACCGTGGTCGCCCCGCCCAGCGTGCTGTTGCCGCTGAGCAGCAGCGTACCGCCGCCGCGCTTGTAGAGGTTGGCGAAACCCGTCAGAGCGCCGCTGAAAGTGCCCGCCCCCACGCGGAACTCGCCAGCGTCGAGCTGCACCGTACCGGCGCCGTTGAGTTGGCCGGTGGTGCCGCCCGCAGCGAGTTGCAGGGTGGCACCGGAGGCTACGTTGATCGCGCTTGGCTCACCGAGGTTGAAAGAATAACCGAGCAGTAGGCCATCGTTGACGTTGTAAACGCCATAGAAGTTATTATTGCCGTTCAAGGTCAGGGTGCCGCTGCCGACCTTGGTCAGGCTGCCTGTGCCGGTGAAGGCGCCATCCAGGGTCAGGTTGTTGCTGCCCTGCACGGTCAGCGCGCCAGTGATGTCGACATTATTGGCGAGGGTCAGCGCGCTGCTGCTGTCCAATGTGCCCACGCCGGTGACATCCAGTCGACCGAACCCAAGCGACTGGGCAGTGCCCAGCATCAGGGTACCGGCCTTCAACTCGGTATACCCGTGCAGGAGGTTGGGCCCGTTCAGGGTCAGCGTGCCGCTACCGTCCTTGATCAGCCCGCCAGTGCCCAACATTAAGCCGCTGAGGGTCAGGTCATTGGCACCGCTTACCGTCAGGCCCGCGTTGAGCAAGACGTGGTTGCTGACTGCTAAGTTCGTCGCCGCTTCCAGGGTCGATGCGCCGTTAACCTGAAGAGTGGCAGTGCCCAGCGAGCTGTTGTGGCCCAGGCGCAATGTGCCCTGATTGAGGATAACGCCGCCGCTCAAGGCATTGGCGCTGCTCAGGCTCAGCGTACTGGCGCCACTCTTGATCAGGTTGCCGCTACCGGACACCATGCCAGCCAGGGACAGGTCATGGCTGCCAAGGACCGTGAGGTTGCCATCGATATTGACGCTGTTGTTGACCACCACACCCGCCAGACCGCTGTCCAGGGTGGTGGTGTTCAGGGTGTTCAGTGAACCCAGGCCCAAAGCGAAGTTACTGCCCAGCACCAAGCCACCATCATTCAGCCAAGTCGTACCCAACTGATTGTTGTTGCCATTGAGCACCAAGGTGCCAGCGCCGAGCTTGACCAGGCCGCCAACGCCGGTAAGCACACTGTTCAGCGTCAGGGTGGTGCCGCTGTCGGCGACGATGCTGGAGGCACCGCTCAGGACCACGCCATTGTTCAGTTGAACATTGGCGGTGTCGGTTCGCAGGGTGGTGCCGCTGGCGAGGTTCAGCAAGCCGCTGCCCAGCGCCATATTACTGCGGACGGTCAGCGTGCCTGCGTTCAGCGCGGTACCGCCTGTATAGAGGTTGTTGCCGGCCAATACCAAGGTCCCGGCACCGGCTTTTTCCAGCTTGCCGGAACCGCCGATTTGGCCGTCGATCAGGGTCGAGACGCCTGCTTCAGTGGTCACCAGGGCTGAGCCGCCGGTGCCGTTGACCAGGCCGAGCTGCCCGCCCGCCGCCGTGCTCAGGATGTAGCCGTCGGTCTTGAATTGCAGGCTGCTGGCGGTCTGGGTGCCTTCGATGGTCACCTGACCGGCGCTGCCCTGGAATACTGCCGCTGCACCTTTCCAGCCGCTGACTGGATTGCCGCTGGCTTTGGTCCAGTTGGTTGCGGTGCTGTTCCATACACCGCTGCCACCGTTGACCACGCCGTTGCCAAACGCACCGCCGCCGTCCCAGTACTGGTTGAGCAGGGATTGCGAGTTGACGATAACGTTGATCCCACCGGCCACGAATTGCAGCACAATCTCGCCCGGCAGGAAGTCGCTCGGCATGGTGCCGAGCGTGGCCCCCAGATAAGCCGTTGCGCCGCTGTTGCTGATCAAATGGTAGGTACCATTTTCGATGTCAGCCAAGTCGGTGAAATTGAATAGTGGGTCGTTGACAACCAGATTGTTGCTGACGTTGATCAGCGGCGTGAGTGACGGTGCGCCAAGGGCGACATCGACGATGCTGCCGCTGTTCAGGTTCAGGCTGCCGACCGACATCGTGCCCCCCGAACCCACCAGCAGACGACCGCCACCGTTGATGTTCAGGTTGCCGCTAAAGGTGCCCGTACCGCTGATGCTGGCACCGTTTTGTACGGTGACCAGGTTGCTGGCGATACTGGCGCCCGTGTTCAAATGCAGACGACCGGCGCTGACCGTAAGGTTGTTGGAATACGAACTGACACCCGCCAGGGTCAGGGTACCGGTACCGACTTTGTTCAAGGTGGAAGCACTAGCGCCCGCAATGGCACCGGCGAATGTGGAACTGGCATTACCGCCACCCAGGCTGATCGCGCCGTTCACATTCAGTTCACCACTGCCGCTCAGGGCGTTGATTGCAGTGTCTGCATTCAAGGCGACGATGGCACCGCTGGCGATAGTGAGGCTGGAGTTGTTACCCAGTGCATTGGGGGCATAAGTCGCGAGACTGCCCGCCTGTACGTTCACCAGACCGCTGAGGGTGTTGGTCAGGTACAGCGACAAATTGCTCTGCCCTGTCTTGGTCAGGTTGCCGTCGCCGGAGAGGACGCCAAGCAGATGGACATCCTGATTGGCATCAACGTCCAACGTGACACCGCTGTTGATCACAATGGGGTTGAAGGTCATGGGAGCACCCTCGACCGCCAGGCGGCTGTCACCGGTGACGGTGATGGTGCCACCAATCATCGGAAAACCGTTATTGGCCAACGTCAGGCTGCCGCTGTTAAGTTCGACCGCATAGTTGGACAAACCCATCGACCCCAACGTCAGGTTGCCGCTGCCAGCCTTGATCAGTTTGTAGCTGCCCACACTAAAAAGGGGGCCATTGAGGCGCAAGTCATTGCCGCCGGCCACAGTTAGGTTGCTGTTAAGGTGGAGTGCGTTATTCAGCACAACGGCCTGGGTGCTGGCGAGCGTGGCCGCACCCGTAACATTCAGTACTCCGGTGCCCAGGGCCTGGTTGTTGCCCACCGTGAGCGTGCCACCGGCAAGCACGGTACTGCCGCTATAGGTGTTGGCGCCGTTGAGGGTCAGACTCCCGGCGTCGATCTTGGTCAGTGTCCCGGAGTTGCCGGGGGTGCCGGCAATCACACCGTTTAGCACCAAGCTGTTATTGCCTTTGACAGTCAGGCCGCCGGCACCCAGGTTGATGGCATTGCCCAGGGTGACCAAAGGGGCACCGGCGATCAAGGTCCCACCATCAATGCTGACGTTGCCACTGCCGAACACCGCGCCGTTGTCCACCGTCAACGAACCACCGGTGAGGTTGGCACTGGTGGTGGCGCCGGTCAGCAGCGCTCCGCTTACCTGCCAGGTACCGCTTTTCACCAGCAAGTTGCTGAAATTGCGGTAACTCGTCGCTGAGATCGACCCGCTTCCGGCAGTGCCTGAACCACCACCAATGGCGTTCTGCAGCGACAAGGTATTGTTGCCACCGGCCCCACCATCAATGATGCCGGGCGCGGCGAACACCAGGTTGGGGTTGGAATCGACAGTCACCGCCGTGGTGCCCGTGGCCCCGCCGGTCCTCACCTCTGAGCCAGTGATCGCGTTGAAGGTGTTGCTGCTGCCCGCCCCCATGGACAGGCTGCCGAAAAACGACCCGGAGTTAGTGAACGTATTACCCGGTGCCGAAGCTTCGAATGCCACACGACCGAAGAGCTCGTGGGTATTGGTCATATTGACCTGGGCCCCACCGTGCACGGCAACGTTCGGCATGTCGGCCTCTGCCAGAGTCGCCCCAACGATCGGGTCGACGAAGATGATACCGTTGTTGACGATCGTCACCGTGCCACCCGCGCCAGCCTGCGCGTCGATCGCCATGCCATTGAGGTTGGCAATGGCGCCACTGAGGTTGCCACCGGTCCCGGATATCCAACCCAAAGCGTTGTTAGTGATAGAGATGTTCTGCTGACTGCTGTTGCCGATCTTCAGGCCAGTGGTCAGGAAGGCCTGCTGGCCGCTGTTGGACGGAGAGATCTGCCCACTGTTAGTGAAGGTGGTGTTGTTACCGGTCAACTGAATAGCTGGTGCGCCGAAGCCCGCCGAACTGATGATGCTACCTGCAGAGACATTGACAATGAGGTTGCTGGCCGACGTACTGTAGTTTTGCTGATCCAGGCCGGTACAGGTCAGGGTTGCGCCGTCAGACGGCAGCGCAGGCGTACAGGCAGCAAAAGCAGGCTGGTTGCTCAGGCTTGCGATGATACCAAGGGTGGCCAGACTGACGGCCAGGGACAACGGGTTGCGGCGTACCCGCAAAACGGAAGGGGTTCGACTGTCCACACACGACTCCAGATGTAGCTCGGCGATTCATCCCTGAGCACGCAGGCAGCCGCGCCGAACCACACGCTGAGCACTACTGCGACAGTCGAAAAGCTTGGCCTTGGCATTGAGAATTTTTATAAGGTGGCCTTTTTACATCAAATCGCCACCATCTGAACAGGGGTTTGCACCCCTGTTTACGCAGAAATTTGCGCCTGATAGCACTGATCAGCGTTGCGCTTCGAGTGCCTTGTTGAGGGCGGCGCCATCGATGCTCAGCGTCGACAGGTTGAGCACGTCGTCCACGTACTGCTTGGCAGCCTGTTCCTGGCGTTGCGCCCGGAGTGCCTCACGCAGTTGACCACGCACCTCATCAAGGGTGGCGATGCGCGCCGGTTGCGACTCGGTCAGTTTGATGACGTGGAAACCCAGGCTGCTCTGCAGCGGCTCACTGACCTCCCCGACTTTCAGGCGCGTCACGACGCCCCGCACTTCCGGCAACAGTTGCGCCAGCGGCTGCGGCCCGATGTCGCCACCTTGTGCAGCACTGCCCGGGTCTTGCGAATAGGTACGCGCCAATTCAGCGAAGTCTGCACCTGCGGCATGGGCGCGCTTGCTCAAGGCCTGGGCCTGGTCACGAACGCTTTGTGTGGCCTGGGCATCCGGCACGCTGAGGAAGATCTGGCTGACGCGATACACCGCAGGCACCTGCAGCGTGGCCTTGCTGGCCTCATAGGCTTGCGTGAGGTCTTGCTCGCTCGGATAGTCTTCCGGGACCTGAGTCATCGAATTCAGGTAGCTGCGCAATACGATCTGCTCGACTGCCGCGCGGGTCTGCGCCTGCACCTCCGGGCGCTGCGACCAGCCTTTGGCCTCTGCCTGCTGGTACAAGGCCTTTTCGGCCAGACGTGCGCGCAGCCAGGTTTCCAGCGCCGCACGGTCACCGCGCAGTTGCTGGCGTGACGCTTGCGGCAACTGTTCGAACAGCGCGTTCAGGTCGTTGGCATCCACTTGCTGGTCGCCCAGCCGTGCCACCACTTCACCGGCCGGGCTGACGGCACTAGCGGCCACCGGCGCCTCACCTGGGCGCAGCACCAGCGTGATCGCCACCGCCGCTATGGCCAGCACGCCGCCGCTGGCCAGCACTACGCGACGACTCACGAAGCTGCTACCGCTTCTGGCGCCACTGCCTCGGCCGCAGTGTGCTTGTAATCACGCAGGTAGGTCACCGCTTCCTGGAGCAAGCGATCCCACAGCACCAGGCTGCCCAGCAGGCTCTTCTGGCTAATGCCGTCGGCGACGATGACGTCCATTTCCATCACCAGGAAAGCGCCCTGAACCGACAACCGGGCGAAGCGGCGCGAGGCGTTCCATTGGTTGACCAGGCCTTCCGGCAACGTACCCTGGATGTGCAGCGCACAGCTGTAGATGAAGTCCAGGTAGCGCCCTGCTTCCAGGCCTGGATTGCCAAAACGCACACTGAAGCCGATGCCCTGGCTGGCTGTCAGCAACTGCTCCACGCCCCCCTGGCCGCTGCGGTTAACCCGGCAGCCGGCATCTTGCAGCAGGCTGGTCAGCGAATCGGCGGTAACGAAGTCGATCAATTCCGTAGAGCTCATCAGGTTACTTCCTGGCGAAAGGGGCATAGGGAGGGCGAGATTTGTAGCACATTGATATCAGTGGAGCCAGAGATTGTGGGGTGCCAGACACATCGCTTCGCGGGGCAAGCCCGCTCCTACCAGGATTACTCAGACGCTGTGGGAGCGGGCTTGCCCCGCGATGTCAATTTGTCAGTGAGGCTGCTACCGCACCAGCGATTCGGCCCAGCACTGCCCCGGAGGTCAAACCCGCACCGCCGGCGTACTTCTGGTAATACAGGTTGCCCACCAGTTCTCCCGCCGCGAACAATCCGCCAATCGGCCGGGCGTCCTCATCCAGCACCTGCGCCTGGCTGTTCACTTTCACGCCACCGAAGGTAAAGGTGATGCCGCAGGTCACCGGATATGCCACGAATGGTGGGTTCTCCAGCGGATTGGCCCAGTTCGACTTGGGCAGTTCCAGGCCGCGTGTCGAGCGCCCGTCACGAATCGCAGGATTGAACGGCACCTCACGCTGCACGGCGGCGTTGTAGGTCTCGAGGGTGGTGAGCAAGGCTGCGACGTTGACGCCTTCCATTTGCTCGGCCAGCCCTTGCAAGCTGTCGGCCTGCAGGCGCGTGACGTTGCGTACACGGTATTCGTCCGGCAGCAGATGATGGCTGTGTTGGTCAAAGATTTGCCAGGCCACACCACCGGGTTGCGCCATGACGCTGGCGCCCATGCCGGAGTAGGTGTAGTTACGGAAGTCCTGGCCTTCATCGACAAAGCGTTTGCCGTCCGCGTTGACCACCACCCCCAGGTGAAAGTAGTTCTTCTGTTGGTTAAGGCGGTTGAGGTCGCCCATTTCTGGGGCGTTGAGGTCATAGAAAACTGCATGGCAGCCCGACCAGTTGCCGTGCGCCACGGCGCCAACCTGCAGGGCCATGCGGATGCCATCGCCGGTGTTGTAACGCGAGCCGCGGACCTTGGCCAGATCCCAGCCGGGCCCCAGGTACTTGGCGCGCCACTCCAGGTTGGCGTGGAAGCCACCGGTGGCCAGCACCAGAGCACGGGTGGCGAAGGTTCGGCCATCGGCACAGTGCAGCTGCCACACACCGTCAGCACCACGGCTGATGGTGTGGGTACGGCAGTCGTAGTAGATGTCGACGGCGTCTTTTTCGACACGGCGGAACAAGCTATCGACCAAGCCCAAGCCGCCACCGGAGACTTCGATGGTCAGCCCGCCCCAGAACCGGTGTTTGCCCTCGACCTTGAAGGCCTGGCGGCCATAGATGGGGATGAAGCGCACGCCTTTGCCGGTCATCCAGCACAGCGTATCGAGGCTATGGGTGACAACCGTGTCGAGCACCTGCGGGTCGGCTCGGTATTGACTCATGGCCGCCAGTTCGCCAAAGAAATCGTCTTCGGTGTAACTGCCAAAGTCCGTGTTTTCAATCTCACTGTCCAATAGGTCCGGCATCAGTTGGCGCAGGTCATCGACGCCCCGATAGGCGACCCGAAAGGCACCGCCGGTGTGCGCCGAGTTACCCCCGCGCTGTGCCTGCGGTGCGCGTTCGAGCAACGCCACCCGCGCGCCATGTTCATGGGCAGACAAGGCGGCACACAGGCCGGCATTGCCACTGCCCAGTACGATCACATCATAGGTTTGCATACCCGCTCCCAAATGCGTCTCAAGAGATTCTCAATGCGTTGCAACGCGCTGGTCAGGCGCTGCGGTGTCACGCAACAACAGCAGGCGATCGCCGGCAAATGCACCGACATACACATCGCGGCCAACCTGCAGCGCACTCGATGCGCCAAACAGCTCACCCGCCGGCGCGCGCAGCAACTCACGTGCGGTGCCGTTGAGCGGATCGATCAGCGCCACCACCGAAACGCTGGGACAAAATTCGTTGCGGCTCAGAAAGCATTGGCGAAAGGTTTGAACATCCGGCACACCGGCAGTGAACAGCTCGCCCTTGGAGCTCCAGCTGAGGTTGTCGGGCATAAAACCAAGGGCGATGTTGCCAACCACCTTCTGCTGCGCGAGGTCGTAGTGCACAACAGCCTTGGCTGGCCAGGCCGCAAACCACACCGACTGGCCATCAGCGCTGACCTGCACACCATTGGGCACCGATGCTTCGCTGCCCGGCAGGCGGGCCAGGCCCTTGTCGGGGTGCCAGGCCAACAGGTGACCCGTGGCTCGCCCATCGAGCAAACGCTCCAGGCGCGGATCAGCCTTCATGGCGCTGAAGGTGAACATCGCCGTGGCGACAAAGCCACCGTCTGGCGTGGCGCTGACATCATTGAGCATCGTGCCGTCGTGGCTTTGCACACAGCCACGCCAGACGGCTTTCCACCCCGCCCCCTCAGGCACCGGTTCAAGAAATTCCACCGATTCGCGACCGTGATGATTGACCGCCAACAGTTGCAGGCGCCCATCGCTACGGGTCGACAAATGGATGCCGTGCGCACCGACGCCGCCGTCTGGAAAGGCGCACGACGCCTCACCCCAGCCCGGCTGCGGCTGTTGCTCGATCGCCAGGTCGGTCACCTCATGGGTCACCAGCTTCATCAAGCGCAAGCGACTGTGGTGAGTGTCGGCAACACCCGGGGTGGTGCTCATAAACAGGAAGTTCCCGTCCGGCGACAGCTCGAGGTCTTCGGCCGGTGCCATGCCGCAAATGGCCGTGGTGGCAGGCGTGCTTGTGACGCAGGCAGGCGCCTGTAAATCTTGCGCAAAGGTCGTCGTCACCACCGCCAGGGTGGCAATCGCCGAGAGTGATTTGATCATGATCGAGCCCGTTTATTGTTTGAGTCAGGGGTCGTGGATCAGGAAGGTGCCTCGGCCTCCCATAAAGAGGCCGAGGCCAACGGCTTAGTGCTGCAGGAAGTCGATCACCAGGCGGTTGAACGCATCAGCGTGCTCCCACTGCGCCCAGTGGCCGCATTGGCTGAACACGTGCAGGCGTGCATCGGGCAGGCCGTTAAGCAGTTTCAGGCTCCAGTCGATCGGCACAAAGCGGTCGTCTCGGCCCCAGGTGATCAGGGTCGGTGCTTTGATGTCGGGCAAGTTGGCGCTGAAGTCGCCCATCTGGAACTTGCTCAGTTCCACACTCTTGAGGAAGTTTTCCAAGTGCAGAGGGTTGGCCAGGATGCTCTTGTGGCGCAGGCTGATCAGCTCTTCGGTGAGGGCGCTGGAATCGTAGACAAATACGTCGAGCATCTTCTTCAGATTTTCCATGCTCGGGTCGCGGTACACCCCGAACAACAACTTGATGCCTTCCATGGGCAGCGGGGTAAACAGGCTGGTGCGACCGACCCCACCCGAGCCCATCAGAATCATTTTGCCCAGACGCTCGGGGTATTCCACGGCAAAGCCCAACGCACTGCCGCCGCCCATGGAGTTGCCGACCAGATGGGCCTTGTCGATGTCCAGGGCATCCATCAGCGCCTTGATTGCCCGCGCGTTGATCACAAAGCGTGGCTCGGCAGTCACCACTGGGTCGGATTTGCCGAAACCCGGGCAGTCCATGAGGATCACGCGGTAGCCAGCATCGACAAAGGCATCCACGTTGCGGTGGAAGTTGGCCCAACCAGTGGCTCCGGCGCCGGAGCCGTGAACCATGATCACCACCGGGCCCTCGCCGGCTTCGTTGTAATGCATGTTCCACTCAGGGGTTTGCACGAATTTGCTGGTATTTTCTTGGGTGAATCGACTCATGGGTGTCCGTCCTTATTAGGGTTGTTCGAGCGGTGAACGCCTTTGCATAGGGCTTGAGCAACGACTGTGCCAGCCTGTTTACTCATTGCCCTATTAGATTATTAGTCTTTAAAATCAATAACTTACGACTACTCATTGACCGCAGCCAGCCAAGGCGCAACGGTTTGCTCAGTTGCACGGATTCAGAAGTTTTTGAAGGTTCATCAAATTCGTCATCGAAAACATGAAGCACCCTGGCGGCCAATCAGCGTGATCAGTGCCCTGCTCTGGCGGCGAGCAGATCCAGGGCAACGTCGACGATCATGTCCTCTTGGCCACCGACCATCCGTCGTCTGCCCAGTTCGACCAGAATGTCCAGCGGCTTGAGCCCGTACTTGGCCGCGGCGACTTCGGTATGGCGCAGGAAGCTGGAGTACACACCGGCATAGCCCAACCCCAGGGTTTCGCGGTCGACTCGAACCGGCCGGTCCTGCAACGGGCGAACCAGGTCGTCGGCGGCATCCATGAGTCGGTACAGGTCGGTGCCGTGGTTCCAGCCCATGCGCTCGGCGGCGGCAATGAACACCTCCAGCGGGGCATTGCCGGCACCAGCGCCCATGCCGGCGAGGCTGGCGTCTACTCGGTCACAGCCCTCCTCCACCGCCACGATGGAGTTGGCCACCCCCAGGCTGAGGTTGTGGTGGGCATGCATGCCGGTTTGCGTTTCGGCGTTGAGCACCGCTTTGAAGGCGCGCATACGCGCGCGGATGTCATGCATGCCCATGGCGCCACCGGAGTCGGCCATGTAGATGCAGTGCGCGCCATAGCTTTCCATCAACTTGCCCTGGGCAGCCAATTGGTCCGCCGGAATCATATGGCTCATCATCAAGAAGCCCACGGTGTCCATGCCCAGTGAGCGGGCGTACTCGATGTGCTGCCTGGACACGTCAGCTTCGGTGCAGTGGGTGGCGATACGCACCGAGCGCGCACCGGCATCGTAGGCAGCCTTGAGGTCGTGCACGGTGCCGATACCCGGCAACAGCAGCACGGTGATCTTGGCGTGCTCGATAACCTCGGCAGCGGCTTCGATCCATTCCAGGTCGGTGTGTGCGCCAAAGCCGTAGTTGAAACTGGAGCCTTGCAGGCCGTCGCCGTGGGTGACTTCAATCGAATCGACGTTAGCCTGATCCAGCGCGCGGGCGATGGCCTGCACGTTCTGGATCGAATACTGATGGCGAATCGCATGGCTGCCGTCACGCAGGGTCACGTCAGAGATGTAGAGTTTTTTGCGTGGATCAAAGGTCATGATCAGCTCCTCAGCCATTGAGCATCGACACGGCCATGCGCTCGGCAGTCGCCAGCGCCGCCGAGGTCATGATGTCGAGGTTGCCGGCATAGGCTGGCAGGTAGTGGGCAGCGCCTTCGACTTCGAGAAACACCGAGGTCTTCAGGCCGCTGAAGCGACCGTGGCCGGGAATGTTCAGTGGCGCGTGATCCGGAATCACGTCGAACTGCACTTTCTGCTTCAGGCGATAGCCCGGCACATACGCGCTGACTGCCGCAGCCATCTCTTCGATGCTGGCGGCCACCCGGGCTTGATCAGCCGCTTCGGACAGCACGAAGACAGTGTCACGCATCATCAACGGCGGCTCGGCCGGGTTCATGACGATGATCGCCTTGCCCTTGGCGGCGCCGCCGATCACTTCGATGGCCTTGGCCGTGGTTTCGGTGAACTCGTCGATGTTGGCGCGTGTGCCCGGCCCTGCCGACTTGCTGGCAATCGAGGCGATGATCTCGGCGTAATGCACCTTGGCCACACGCGACACCGCCGCCACCATCGGAATAGTCGCCTGGCCGCCACAGGTGACCATGTTGACGTTGCGCTGGTCGAGGTTCTGCTCGAGGTTGACCACCGGCACGCAATACGGACCGATGGCCGCAGGCGTCAGGTCGATCAGACGAATGCCAGGCTTGGCCGCACGCAGCAAGGCGTCATTGCTGACGTGGGCGCCGGCGCTGGTGGCATCGAAGACGAAGTCGATAGCGGCAAATTCGGGCAGGTTGATCAGCCCTTGCACGCCTTCGGCAGTGACGGCCACGCCCAGCCGTTTGGCACGGGCCAGGCCATCGGACGCAGGATCGATACCGACCATCGCGCCCATCTGCAGGTGCTTGGCGTTACGCATCACTTTGATCATCAGGTCGGTACCGATATTGCCGGAGCCGATAATGGCGACGTTGAGTTTTTTGCTCATGTAGATCGGCCTCACTCAAAACGCACGGCGCAGTTGCCGATACCGGCAATGCTCACGCGCAGGTTGTCTCCGGCCACCACCGGCACCATCGCCGACAGCGCCCCGGACAGAATCACTTCGCCGGCCTTGAGGCTCATGCCCAGGCGCCCCAGGGTGTTGGCCAGCCAGGCCACGGCGATGGCCGGCGAACCCATGGTCGCGGCACCGGCGCCGGTGCCGACGATGCGCCCGTTTTTCTCCAGCACCATGCCGGTGGTGAACAGGTCCAGATCCCGCAGGCTGACCAGCCGGTCGCCGAGCACGAACACACCGCACGAGGCGTTGTCGGCGACGGTGTCCTGAATCTTGATTTTCCAGTCACGAATACGCGAATCGACAATCTCGAAACAGGCCATCACCCCTTCGGTCGCCCGCAGCACATCGGCGACGGTGACGCCGGGCCCCTGCAAGTCGTGCTTGAGCACAAAGGCGATCTCGCCTTCGGCCTTGGGCTGGATCAGGCTGCTGATGGCGACGCTGCTGCCGTGATTGACCACCATCGCATCGGTCAATTGACCGAAGTCCGGTTGGCCTACGCCGAGCATGTCCATCACCGCCTGACTGGTGACACCGATCTTCTTGCCGATGATCCGCTCACCATTGGCCATACGGCGGCTGATCAGCTGCTGCTGAATCTGATAGGCCTGCTCCAGGGTCAGCTCCGGGTAGCGTTCGGTCAGCGGGGCAATGGCCTGCGCCTCGACCAGGGCGTTGAACAGTTGGTCACCCAGATGTTGGGTATCAATGTTTGAAGGGTTCATCTAAAGCTCCTGCCATCTGGCAACCACTAAAGGTGGCGGTTAGAGGTAACGGCGTTGTAGCCCGCCTGGGCACATTCACAATCTTGTTCTTCACTGGCACCGGAAACGCCGATGGCGCCGACCACGCGTTCGCCCTGACGCAACGGCAAGGCGCCGCCCATGGGCACCAGCCGTGGGCGTAACAACAAGCACTGGCGGACATGCTCGGGGGCATCGCGCAAGCGCTTGGCAAGATCGGCGGTGGGCAGCGCAAACGACACTGCGGTCAACGCCTTGTCTTGCGCCAGGTCGATGGTGTGCAACGGTGCGCCGGTGCTTCTACCGAAGGCCATCAAGTGCCCACCGGCATCGAGTACCGCGACGCTGACCCGCCAGCCATTGATGCTGGCGTGCTGTAATGCCACCTCCAGCGCCAGACGTGCGGCAGCCATGCTCAGAGGGTCGGCCAATTGACCGTCGACGCCCTGTACGTCTCGATTCATACGCATGCTTCCTTGAGTGAAGTGGCGGGCGCCGTCTGCGCCGGGCGCAGCAGGTAGCAGGCCAAGGCCGGCACCAGCACCAGCGCGACGAGCATGTTGCAGAGGAACATGAAGGTCAGCAGCACGCCCATGTCGGCCTGAAACTTGATCGGCGAGAACACCCAGGTGACCACGCCCAGTGAGAGGGTCAGGCCGGTGAACACCACGACCCGACCGGTAAACATCAGTGCCTGGCGATAGGCTGTGCTCAGGCTTTCACCACGGCGCAACCAGAACAGCGTCACACTGAGGATATAAAGGGCGTAGTCAACGCCGATCCCCACGCCCAAGGCCACCACCGGCAAGGTGGCAACCTTGAGCCCGATGTTCAGCCACACCATCAACGCTTCAGCCAATAGCGAGGTGAGGATCAGCGGTAGCACGGCACACACCACCGCGCGCCAGGAGCGAAAGGCGATGAAGCACAACAACGTCACCACCAGGTAAACCCCCAGCAGCATCTGTGTATTTGCGCGTTTGACCACGATGTTGGTGGCGCTTTCGATCCCGGCGTTGCCGGCGGCCATCAAAAAGGTCGCCTGCTCATCGTTGTATTTCTCGGCGAACGCCGACGTGGCGTTGATCACCGATTCCAGGGTGTCGGCCTTGTGGTCCTTGAGGTAGGCATAGATCGACAGCAGGCTGCAGGTACCGTTGAACAGCTCACGCGGCGAGCGCATGGCCGCAGCGTTGATCATCGACTGGTTGGGCGGCAGCTCATCCCATTTGAAGTTGCCTTCGTTCATGCCGACGTTGATCTTGCGCGACAGGCCGGCAATCGACTTGGTGGTTTCCACACCCGGCAGCTCACGCAGGCGCCACTCCAGCTCTTCGACTTTGCGCAAGGTCGCGTAGTCCACGCATTGGCCGGCCGGGGTCTGCACCATGATCACGAACACATCACTGCTCGCCTGGTAGTGTTCGATGATGAAGCGGTTGTCGAGGTTATAGCGCGAGTCGGCACGCAGCTCAGGCGCACCGGGGTCAAGGTCGCCGACTTTGAGGTCTTTGCTCACCCACAGCGCACCCAGCCCTACCAGCGCCGCCACGGCAATCGCCAGGCGTGCCGAACGTGGCGTGGTGAAGTGCTCGAACAGGCGTACGAGAGGCTGCGCTGGCTGGCCTGGGGCCTGCGTTTCGTGCTTGAGGCTGCGGGCCGCAGCCGCCGGCGAAACACCCGTGAACGACAACATGATCGGCAGCAGGGCGAGGTTGGTGAACACCAGAATGCCGACACCGAGGCTGGCGATCAGCGCCAGCTCCTGAATCACCGGCACATCGACGAGGGTCAGTACCGCAAAGCCGACTACATCGGCCAGCAAGGCCGTCATGCCGGCGGCAAATAGCCGGCGGAAGGTATAGCGCGCGGCGATCAGCTTGTGCGTGCCACGGCCGACATCCTGCATGATGCCGTTCATTTTCTGCGCGCCATGGCTCACGCCGATGGCGTACACCAGAAACGGCACCAGAATCGAGTACGGGTTGAGTTCATAGCCCAGCAGCGGCAACAGGCCAAGCAACCAGATCACCCCGACCAGTGTGCAGCACTGCACCACCAGGGTACTGCGCAGGCAACGGGTGAAACGGTAGAGGATGGCACCGGTGATCAGTACCGCCACGGCAAAAAACGCCAGCACCGCGTACAAACCGTCGATCAGATCGCCCATGACCTTGGCAAAGCCAATGATGTGGATGTCCACACCGCGCGTCTGGTAACTGGCACGCAAGGCTTCCAGGCTGTCGGACAACTGCTTGTAATCCAGCACCTCGCCGGTTTTCGGATCGACCTCCAACAGTGGCAGGTAGATGATGCTGGAGCGCAGGTCGGCTGCCACCAGTTGGCCGATTTCCCCCGAGCGTTCGACGTTGGCGCGCAAAGTGTCGAGGCTTTCCTCGCTGCCATCGAAGCCATCCGGCACCACCGGCCCGCCATCGAAACCGTCCTCGGTGACCCCTTGCCAACGGGTTGCCGGGGTCCACAGCGAGCGCATGAAGGCGCGGTCGACGCCGTTGACCAGGTACAGCTGATCATTGAGCTGGCGCAGGGTTTCCATGTACTGGGCGTTATAGATCGTGCCCGGCTCGCGCATCGCCACGGCCACGCGCACGGCGTTGCCGGCGCCCTTGAGGTCACCTGCATGCGCCAGGTAATTGAGGGTGAACGGATGATGGGCGGGGATCGTCTTCAGGTAGCTGGCATTAAGCCTGACCTGACTGGCGGCGACAGCCAGCAGCACGCTCATCAGCACGCAACAGGCAACTACCAGCACCCGGTGATTGAACAGCAGCCGTTCCAGGCTATTGCCTGAGTACTTGTCGAAGTCCGCCAGGGACGCGATGGCGGTGAAGCCGTCGGAATGACTGATAGCCATAGTCTGTAACCTTCCTCTATGCAGGCCGACTCAGCGCAACGCGCTCGGCGGAAAACGGGTTATGCCGTTGCTGCCCACGGCCAGACTGCCGCCATCGGGCAGGGCCAGCAGGTCGATCAACGGAAAACGTTCTTCTGGCGCAACGGCGCGGAAGCTGCGCCCGTCGTCACGACTGAGCCATCCCTGCCCCGACTCATCGGCCAGCAGCAACGAACCGTCGCGCAGCTCGGTGGCGGCAGTCAGGCTCTTGCTGGTGGGCAGTGCCACCGGCGTCCAGTTGGCGCCCTGATCGGTCGAGCGGAACACATGGCCCCGCAGGCCAGCCACGATCAGGCTGTGCTCGCGGGTAGCGAGCAGGGCAAAGAAGCTGCCTTCATAGGGGCTGGAGAAGCGGCTGAAGCCGTGCATGTCGCGGCCGATGCGCATGAGCGCGCCCTGCTCCCCCGCCAGATAAATCTGACTACCGAGCACTTGGGCGGCATTGAGGTGTTGCGCCTCACTGCCATCGAGCAGTTCCAGCGCCGGGCGCCACTGCTGACCGCCATCGTCAGTGATAAACGCCAGGCCATAGGCCCCCAAGGCCAGAACACGCCCTTCACCCAGGCATTTGACGGCGAGGAACGGCTTGTCGGCGCCCTCCTTGACCCAGCGCCGTGCGTCATCGACCTGATCCGGATCCTGACGCACCTGAAGGATGGCCTGCGCCGCTTGTGCACCCTGCAACTGCCGGGTCCAGCTCGCGCCGCCGTCGCGGGTGGCCAGAATCACGCCACGATGGCCCACCGCCCAGCCCTGCTGTTGATTGGCGAAACACAGGCCGGTCAGGCTGACGGTCACCGGCACGCTGGCGGGTAGCCAGCTTTGCCCTTGGTCGTCGGAATACAGAATGCTGCCCCGCGCCCCGGCAACCACCAGCCGATCACCGGCCACGGCCGCCGCGTTGAGTGACGAGCGCGTCGCGTGTCGCGATGCCTGCGCCTTTTGCTCAAGGGTATCGGACGCAGCCTTGGGCACGTTTGCCGCATGGCTGGTCGCCTGCCCGCAAAGCAGACCGGCGAGCAGCACGCCGAGCACTGCATAATTATTTTTATTCACTCGCTACCTCCGGTAAGCCCGGTGAGCTCTGCGCCAGCGCAGGGCTCACCACGGCCATCAACGTGCGCTCATCTTGGTCAGCGACTCAGGTGAGAAGAAGCTTTCACGGCGGCGCTCGGTAATGGCGAACTGTTCGTTGCCGGCGTCGCCCATGGCGCAGTTGTACATCCACGCCTTGGTCCGGTGATCGTGGAAGAAGCCGGTGCAGTAGTTCACCGTGGCCGGGATGTCCGGGGCCACGAACGGCGTGGTCAGCGCCGTGCGCCACAAGGTGCCTTCGGCGTCCCAGCCATCGATGATCGCGTTGCCCCAGTTGTCTTCGTCGTAATAGAACTTGCGCTTGGGCACCGCGTGGCGCTTGCCCGGTTTGAGGGTCGCTTCGACCTCCCACACCCGGTGCAACTCCCAGCGCATGTAGTCCGGATTGACGTGACGCTGGGCCATGACTTTTTCATCGGCATTGGCCAACAACTGGTTGTTGTTGTACGGAATGATCATTTCCTTCTTGCCGATCAGCTTCCAGTCATAGCGCTCCGGAGAGCCGGTGCCACCGTAGTTTTCATCGACGAAGTTGACCCCCGAGGCCACCGCGTTGGGGGTGTCGAAGTTGATACTCGGCGCCCGCCGGACACGGCGCTGACCCGACAGGTACTGCCACAGCAGGCGGCCCTGCACGTAGTCGGTGACGTTGTGCACCATCAGCGCCTCACCGGCACGAAACGCCGGGGCGTAGGTCAGCTGGATGGCCATCATGTAGTTCAGCCCGGCGGTCTGCGCCGACCCTTCCTTGTAGTAGTACGGGTACTGCGCATCGTCCTCAGCAGCGGTGGCCAGGATCCGCTTGCCGTCGGTGGTGGTGGTCCAGACCTTGTACTTGGCCTGGGTCGCCTCGCCGCGCCACAGCAGTTGATGGTTCCACTGCACTTCGATGCCCGACTTGGGCAGCGGAAACGGCACGCCGCCGTATGCACCTTTGACGATCAGGCCATCGCCTTCCAGGGTGGCGTTGGTGGCGTTCTTCAAGGTGTTGTCATACACCCACTGTGGCGCCGAGGCTGTGCGGCGGGTCGGGTACACATCGATGCGGAAGGTCTGCGGGTTGTCCTTGAGCAGCTGGATAACGCCATCGCTGAGTTTGCCCTGGTACTGGGCCATGTTGGCGGCGGTGATGGTGTACAGCGGCTTGTCCTGGGCAAACGGGTCAAAGGCGCGATGGCCCTGCTGATAGCCCGGTGGCAACGTCGAGTAGCCGCCGGTCCAGGCCGGAATGCTGCCGTCGGCATTGCCCGCGCGCTCTGCGCCCATCGGCGTCAGCGTGGTACCCAAGGCCTTGGCCTCATCGGCACTGACGGCCGCATGGGCAGACAGCGCAGACAACGACAGGGCAACGCAAGTCAACAACTGAGTGATCTTGTTCTTGTGCATGGCCGTTACTCAGAAGGTGTGAGACACGCTGAAGGAGATAAAGTCCCGATCAGCATTGGTTTGCTTGAAGGTTTTGATGCCGTTGATGTTGATCGGCGCCGAGGGCCCGTAGTAGCCGTTGTACGCCAGGGTGAAGGTCACTGATTTCAGGTAGTCCGCGGTCAGGCCGATGTTGTAATCACCGCCCTTGGCCTGGCTGAAACCACCGACCGCTGAAGAGCGACCGTCGATGCCGTAGCTCACCCCCATCGGTACGCTCAGGTCGACACCATCGAAGACCTGGAAATACGTTGGGGTAAAGGCAAGGCGAATGGCGGTGGCATCGCGGGTGCCGTTGGGGTCAAGGTTTTCCTGGTTTTTCTCGACACTGAGCCGGCGGTTCCAGGCCAACTCGCCCAGCAAGGCTGCGGTGTCCCAGAAGGTGCTGGTCGGCATGATGTAGATCATGCTGGTCTGGGCGTGCGCAGTACGGCCCACCGCGTACAGCGGGTTGCTGTCGTTGTCGCCGTTGCCGACCAGGTCGGTCATGGTCAGGCTGACCAAGGGCGCGTTGTCACGCACCGAGGTTTCGAAGGCGACGTTGACATCGCCAAAGCCACGGTTGGCGCTAAAGCCATAGGCGCGAATGTCTTCCGGGAACACCAGCATGTAATCGCCGACCTGATCAGGCCGGGCACCGGCGCCTACGCCCGGACGCACCTGGGTCTGGAAGTTCTTGTCGTGGTAGTTGATGGCATATAGGCCGAACTCGGTGTCCAGCGCCTCGGAGCGGTAGCGCAGTTGCACACCCCACTGGCCACTGTCGCGGGCTTCGATGTCTTTGCCGCGGTAGAACGAGGCCGCCGGCACACCATTGGGCAGGCGCGCCAAAACGATACGCTCACCGCCTTCATCGAGCAGGTCGGCCGGGCTGAAATAACTCCCCGCGCCAGGAATCCGGGTACGGTCCCACTCGAACTGGTAGTAGCCGCCCACCGAAATAGTTGGGGTGATCTGCAATTGGGTGGAGATCTGGTTGACCGGCAGGCCCAGCTCCTTGAATTGCGAGTTGGGCACGGTCAACGCGCGCACCGCGTCAATCGGCTGCTGGCCGGCGGCAATGGCGTTGCCACCGAAGAACAGGCTTTCGCCGTACACCAACGAGTGCTGCCCGACCCGCGTCACGCCCCACATGTCATCGCCAATGTCGTAGTTGGCATAGACAAAGGCATCGCGAAATTCGGCCTGACGGCCATGCAAGTCACGGGTGTCTTTGGTGAACTGGTCGTAACGCACGCTGTACGAGTTGATCGTCTGCGGCGAGTTGTTGTCGTTGCCCTGGTTGTACACATCGTCGTACCAGGCGGCGCCACTGACGCGGGCGCCTATCTTCTGGTAAGAGACGTCAAATTCGGAGAACAGGTCCAGACGATTGGAGATCAGCCCCTTGTCGAAGTTGCGGTCACCGTCATCCAGGTTGGCGTCAGCCACCAACTTGTCCTGGCGGTCCTTGACCCGCCAGGCGTTGGAATACTTAACGTTGGTATCAAAGCGCAGCTTCAGATCCGGATTGCCCGTTTCGACATCAAACGCCTGCACGCCAGACACTACCGTGCAGCCCAACAGGGCCACAAACAGACGCGACAGGCAAAAGCGTTGCTCAGTCTCGCGCACGCGGCCGAGAACTCGGGTGTGTTGTGTAGACATCAAAGACCTCTGCGACCGTTAGCCGCTTGTTATTGTTGTTAGTCACCACCGCGTGGCCGGTGGTCGGGTCTTGCCGGGAGCAGCGCACGGGTCTGCTCCCGTTCGAGCGACCTAGTCGTGGATCGACACCGGCGCCAGGCCGAACACCATCGGTGGCAGTTGCTGCCCCAACAGGTAGGCGCCGAGCATGCCCGCGGTATCGTCGGCGTTCTGTGTGATGTGGTTGGCGGCGGCGATCACATCGCGCAGGATGCGTTGCAGCGGGTTGTTCAGGTAAATGCCGCGCGCCGAGGTCGCCTTGAACAACAGCATCACCGCTTCTTCGCAATCACGGCCGACCCGAGCGATGTCGAGCATGTAATGCACGCGGTCAAAGGTCGGGACCAATTCGCCACGCTCGACGTATTCGGTACTCTCGGCGAGCATCTGCAGTAAGCGGGCACGGGCCGAACGCACGCGCACCACGGCATTGCCGAGACGGTCTTTGACATACGGGCTCAAGCTCGCGGCGCCACCGTCGGTGGTGTTGGTGCGCACGCTCATCTGCCGGATGTACTCGTCGATACCGCCCTGCGCCATGCCGACGATCAGCGCCGACACCGAACCGAAGAAGATCTGGTTGAACGGGTACAGGTAATGCGCCGGGCGCTCGCTGTGCTTGTACTCGATCAGGCTGTGGGCGCGGTGATATGGCACGAAGGCATGCTTGATTACCAGGCTCTTGCTGCCGGTGCCGGCCAGGCCGAACACATGCCAGTCGTCTTCGATGACCCAGGCACTGCTCGGCACCAGCATCGACATACGATCAATCACGTTGCCATTGGCGTCGCGTCGCAGCCCGCCGAGAAACGCCCACTTGCCGTGATCGCAACCGCTGGAAGTTTTCCAGGTACCGCTGATGTTGAAGCCGCCCTCGACTTCTTCGACCTTGCCGAATGGTGGGTAGGATGAGGCGGTGATGACCGTGTTGTCTTCCGACCAGGCATCCAGGCAGGCTTGCTCGGGCAACGAGCCGTATTCCCACTGGTGAATGCCGAGAATCATCATGTTCCAGGCACTGCTGCAGCAGCCACGGCCCAGCTCCATCAGCACTTTGTAGAACACCGCCGGGTTCATTTCCCAGCCGCCGTACTGTTTGGGCTGAAGGATCTTGAAGAAGCCGGCGTTGACGAAGGCACTGATAGTCTCGCTGGACACCTTGCGGTTCTTTTCTACCGACTCGGCCTTTTCCAACAGCATCGGCAGCAACGCACGGGCACGCTCCAGCAGTTGCGCTTCGCTTGGAATGGCCAGGCTGTCCTGCTCGTGGGTCTGGGTAACGAAATGGTTCATGGCTTGGTGCTCTCTTGATTATTGTTGTGTGTGCGCACGACAGTCGCCCGCAGGGCGTTACTTGAGTGCAGCGAAGCGGCTGTTGAAGTACACCAGCGGGCTTTGTTGCGCCTGCACGCCCTGAATACCCACCACTTCACCGATGAACATGTCGTGGGTGCTGGCCGGTATCACCTCGGCCAGGCGGCATTCGAAACTGACCAGCGCGTCTTCCAGCAGCGGCACACCGGTGACGCCCGCGGCCCAGTTGCTTTGGGCAAAACGCTGTTCACCGCTGACGCCCTCGACCATCCCGGCAAAGCGCTTGGCAATGAACTCCTGATCATGGGCCAGCACGTTGATGCTGAAGGCCCCGGCGCGCTTGATGACTTCATGGGCGAAGACATTGCGGTTCACACAGATCAACAGGCGTGGCGGATCGGCGGTGATCGAACACACCGCAGTCGCGGTCAGCCCGGCTTTTTCGCGGTCGTTGCCGCTGGCGATGACCACACAGGCGCCGGCCAGATGGCGCATGCCCTTACAGAAATCGGCGGTGGCCACCGGCGGTGCAAGCGGCATGGATGAGCTGCTCATGGAAATGGCGTTTAACATCGGGGAAACCTCACTGTGTCGCGGGCACGGGGTGCCCTTGTTGCCTGTGGCGGGCGAATACTCAGAGCACGATGTTGCGCTTGTGACCCCAGTCGCTCATCTTGTCGAAGGCTTTCACTTCCCAGTTCTGGTCGTCGATCACCAAGCCGCCCCAACCCATTTCGAAGTTGAAACCCGACGGGGTCTGGGCATAGAACGAGAAGGTTTTGTCGTTCGGGTGATGCCCCAGTTCAAGGATGATCGGCACCCCGGCCTTGATGCAGCGGTCGTAGGCCAGGCCGACGTCATCCATGTTCTGCACCTGGACCATGAAATGGTTGAGGACTTTCGGCGTCGGCGCCTGGGCGGTGGCAATGGAGTGGTGACGGCCAGTGGCGGTATGGAAGAACGTCGCGTCCACCACCATCCCGGGTTTGACTTCTTCGCGGATGTAATCGCTGATGCGCAGCTTCAATACATCCTTGTAGAAGTTCACGGTTTGCGGGCCGTTCTTGGCAAAGGGCAGGATATGGCCGATGCCCAGGTCGCCTGTGACAAAGCCACCTTTGAGCACCTTGGAACGGAACACGTCGTTCAGGCCCGCCTCACGGTGGCCGAAGAAAAACTCATGGCTGAAGCCGTTCGGGTCCTGGCAGCTGTAGGCCTTCTCGACTTTGCGCCGCGCCAGCAGCTCATCAGACAATTGCTCGACCGCAACACCCTTCTCGCGCAACTCGGCCACGTACTGCTCCAGGTCTTGCTCGGAACGAAACTGCCAGCCGGCCACCAGAATGTCGTCGATCGGGTTTTGTTCAAGGAAGAACCGCTGGGCGTACTCGTCCATGCGCAAGGTCATGCCTTGCGCATCACGCTGGGCAACCTGCATGCCGATAATTTCAGTGGCCAGCCACTGCCATTTATCGAGGTCGCTGACGCCGAAACCTGCGTAGGCTAACGCGTGAATTTCTGCCACTTGTTTGCACCTCATCTTGTTTTTGTTGTTCTGCGCTTTGGTCGATGACCTGTAGCGCAGCGTGTACAAGGACAAGAGCAAGGGCTGTGCCAGCCTTTGAAAAAGGTCACATTCGAATTTTTTATCGTTTAAATACAATAAGTTAAAAATTCAGCAGGATGACAAAAGGAAAAAACTGCGTGCCGCAACGCCTTGGCGGGATTTACGAATTTTCAGAATCCCTGAAATTCATTTAAGGATTTGGTGAAATCGCGCTTCAGCAATCATGACTTTGCGCCGTCACGTTTAGTGGGTACTTTGATGCCCCAGACGCCAGCCTCAACAAAGGCGGGAGATCGACAGATGGCACTGAACCCAGCGGTCCCTGGCACTCTGTTTGCTAATCAAGCAACACAACAATAAATCAGGCCTCTCCCATGACTATTGCCACAACTGACGATGAGCAACGTGCTCAGCAGACGCGAAATCGACATGGCATCAAAATCATCACCGACCTGCGTTTTCCCGACATGCAGGACCTGGTCGATCGCCTGTATTTCAACCCAAAGGAAGGTCTGATCTGGCTCGGCGACAAACGCATGATGCTGATGCACGTCGAAGCGTTCGGGGCCCTGCGCCAGGAACTGCTGGAAAGTAATGGCGTGGAGTTCACCCGCGGCCTGATGACCCGGGTTGGCTACCTGACCGGGCAACGCGATGCCGACCTGGCGATCCAGGCGCGTGGCGCCGGCAATGAGCTGGATGTCGCAGCGGCAGGCGGTCAATTGCATGCCTTGTCGGGCATCCTTGAAGTGTCGCCGGTGTGCATCGAATTCGATCCGGCCAAGGGTTTCAAGTACGGCGAGTTTACCTGGAAGCGCTCGGTAGAAAGCGATGTACACATTGCCGCCAACGGCGTCAGCCCCGACCCGATCTGCTGGATGGAAGTGGGCTACTGCTCAGGCTTCATGAGCCGCCTGCTGGGGCGGCGGATGCTGGCGCGCGAGCTTGAATGCCAGGGCTGCGGGCACAATGATTGCCGGATCATCGTCAAGCCGGTCGAAGACTGGCCAGACACCGAGCACGACCTCAAGTACTTCCAGCCACGGGTCACCGACCACGGCCGGACCCAGCCCCCCAAAGCCAGCAAGCCGGTGATCAGCGCCCGCGCCCCTTCGCCCTTTGGCCTGGAAGAAAGCCAGCCAGTGACAGCCGACCTCGATCGTCCGATCGGCAGCTCGGCCGCCTACCACATCTCCATGCACAAGATCTTGCGGGTGGCCGGAACCAATGCCACGGTACTGCTGTTGGGTGAGAGTGGCGTGGGTAAAACCATGTTCGCCCACGAGTTGCACACCAACAGCCTGCGCGCGCACATGCCATTTGTTGAAATCAACTGCGCGGCCATTCCGGAGCAACTGATCGAATCAGAACTGTTCGGCGTGCAGCGCGGCGCCTACTCAGGGGCCAGCGAGCCGCGTGCCGGGCGTTTTGAAGCGGCGCATGGCGGCACCATTTTCCTCGATGAAGTGGCCACCCTGAGCATGACCGCACAGGGCAAGCTGCTGCGCGTGTTGCAAAGTGGTGATCTGGAGCGCCTGGGTAGCAACAAGACTATCAAAGTCGATGTGCGAGTGATCGCCGCAACCAACGAAGACTTGGCCAAAGCGGTCAAAGCTGGGCACTTCCGTGCCGACCTGTTTTACCGCCTCAACGTTTTCCCGATCACCATCGCACCGCTGCGTGAGCGTAAAGATGACTTGCCCTTGTTGCTCGACGCCATCATGCGCAAGCTCAGCGCCCTGCATGGTCGTCAGATTGCGGGCATCACCCCGCGTGCCTTGCAGACCATTCTCGACTACCACTGGCCTGGTAACATTCGCGAATTCGAAAACGTCATCGAACGCGCGGTGATCCTTGCCGATGACGGCGACCTGCTCGACCTGCGCCACCTGTCTGGCCTTGATGCCCTGGGCGGGCAACTCGAGCGCATCGGCACCGTCAGTTGGGACGCAGGCCCGGCCATTGGCATTCGCATGCCCGACGCCAACCCGCCGAGCGTGGCCGCCGCGCAGCAGGAAAACGCCAGCCATGACCAACTACTGGCCGTGGCGCAGCGCACCTTGCAACGTGGGCCGGTGCGGTTAAGTGAGATTGAAGCGATCTACATCGAAGTGGCCATGCAATTGAGCGATAACAACATCTCGCGGGCTGCCACCCTATTGGGCTTGAGCCGCGCACAACTCGATTACCGGCTGAAGAAGGTCTCGCAGGACGAATGAATACCTCCGGCAGGAGCGGGCTTGCCCCGCGATGCGATGTGGCAGACATACCGCAATCGCGGGGCAAGCCCGCTCCTACCGACGGAGGTCAATCGAAAGCGTTGGCCGAGTTGATGCGGGTGCAGAACCGGGCGATGCTGGCCATGGAGTTGTCGTGCTCCTGCGCCGATGGCGAAGCACAGCAATCCTCCAGCACCACGACGTCAAAGTCACGGTCATGGGCATCACGCACTGTGGCTTGAACCACGGCCTGGGTGCTTACGCCGCTGCAATAAATGCGCTCGATACCTTCGCGGCGCAGCAACAGCTCAAGGCGTGTGGCATAGAACGGCGAAACCCGGTGTTTGACGATGTCCCACTCGTGCGCCAATGGCGCCAGGTCATCATGCACCGCGCCACCCCAGGCGTCTTTTTTCAGGATGCCGTTTTTGGCAATCGGGCCAAATACCTGAGAAGCCGGATTGGCTTCGCGGTGATCATCGGAAAACGCCACTCGAACGAAAGCGACCGCAATGCCTTTGCTACGCGCCTTGGCAATCGCTGCGGCGGTGCGGGCAATCACTTCGCGGCTGCGCACCTGTTCACCCAGCGGGCCTTTGCCGCTGGCACCGTCGGGGTGTACCAGGTCGTTTTGCATGTCCAGAACCAGGTAAATACTTTTCATCATGTTGTTCCTTATGCGCGATTCAGTCGCACCACAGTGCGCCGTTGACGTCGAGGATTTCCCCGCTGATAAAACCGGCCTTGTCCGACAGCATGAAACTGACGGCGGCCGCTACTTCCGAGGCGCGCCCCATCCGCCCCAAGGGGATCAGGGCGCGCAGGTTGTCTGGAAACGCATCGGTCATTTGCGTGGCAATCGGGCCCGGTGCCACCGCATTGACCCGCACCCCGGCGCGGGCCAGTTCCTTGGCCAGAAACAGGGTCAAGGTATGTACCGCCGACTTCGACATGCCATACACCACACTGCCAGCCCTGGCCTGCTCACTGACGTCCAGCCAAGGTCGGGCATTGCCACCGTTCTTGCCGACCACTGAACCGATGTTGACGATGCTGCCGCGCTTGCGCTCGGCCATCAGCTGGCCGATCAACTGACAGGGAATCAAGGTGCCGAGCACGTTTACACGCATGACCCGCTCGAACTCAGAGACCTTGAGGTCCAACGCGGAACCGGTAGACAGCACGCCCGCGACGTTGACCAGCGCGGTGATCGGCCCGAGGTGATCTTCGATGTCCTCGACCACGTCGCGCACGGCGCTGCGTGAGGCCACATCACAGGGGAAATAACGCATGTTTGCGCTCAGCTCCTGCGGCTCGGCCAGATCCAGCGCCGCCACCTGATACCCCTCAGCGAGCAGTTGCTTGCACACGGCGCGACCGATAGCGCCCCCTGCCCCGGTGACCACCACAACGTTCATTGCAGGCCCCGCTGACGAGCCACTGCTTCACCGGCCAAGCGGCCAAACACCAGGCCCTTGAGCACCGAGGTACCGCCGGCGTAGTTGCCAAAATACAGGCCGACGGTCTCGCCGCTGGCGTAGAGGTTTGCAATCGGATTGCCGTCGCAGTTGATCACTTGGGCGTGCTCATCCACCTTCAGGCCGCCAAAGGTGAAGACGTTGGCGGAGATGATCGGGTAGGCAAGATACGGCCCGGTATCCAGCGGCAATGCCCAGTTGCTTTTCGGCGGCAGCAAGCCTTCGGTGGCGACGCCATCCAGTTGCAGCGGCTGATAAGTACCTGGACGGCAAGCGGCGTTGTAGCCCGTCACGGTGGCTTGCAAGGCCGTCGCCGAGAGGCCGAGTTTTGCCGCCAGCTCGGCGAGTGTCGCGCCTTCAATCGCCGGCTGGTCGGTACGAATCGCCAGGCGGTAGTTGGGCACCTCCTTGACCTTCTGGTCGAGGATCACCCAGGCAATGCCCTCCTCCTGCTGGTAGATCTGTCGCGTCACCCGCTCGTACCAGGCATCTACGGTGCCCGGTGCTTCATCGGTAAAGCGCAGGCCTTGCTTGTTGACCAGAATGCCGTAGGGAAAAACAAACACCGAGGGCTCGGAGATCCCCGAACGCGGGTCTACCGGCTCGGCGTGGTAACTGCCGTATTCGCCGCTGGGGGCGGCGCCCACGTCCAGGGCCATCTGGATACCTTCGCCACGGTTGTAGTAAGCGCCTTTGCACACCGGACGCAAGAACACCGAGCGAGGCCCCAGGTAGCGGCTGAGCATTTCGCTGTTGCCTTCAAAGCCACCACTGGCCAGCACCACCGCGCCTCGAAACACCAGGTCGCCATGTTCGCGTGACAGCGCCCGAATACCGCTGACACGGGTAAAGCCCTCGGTCAGTAACTGACGACCGCTGGTTTCGTAGAAAAACTCCGCGCCCAGGCTCTCGGCCTTGCTCGCCAACGCCTCGACGATCGCTTCACCACCGCCGACCGGCAACAGGCGCGGTTGGGTGCTGGTGAGGAACTGAGTCGGCAGAAAGTCGAACTTCACCCCGTTATCCTTCAACCACTCGATGGTCCCGGGCACCTGCTCGGCGAAGGTGCTGATCACGCTGCTGTCGACCGAGCCCAAGGCGCGGGTCTGCGCCGACCACTGACTGCGCTCGGCCAGGGTCTCGGCGACAAAGTCAGGATCTTGGTAATACCCCGAATGCTCGGCCAGGAAAGTGTCGAAATCATCGGTCACTTCGCTGTGGCTTTTCATCCGCAGGTAGGCCTCGGTAAAACGGCTCTGGCCGCCACGCTCTTCGCGGGTCGCGCGCTCCAGCACGGCCACACGCAAGCCGCGCTGCGCACCTGCAACCGCCGCCGACAAACCCGCCACACCGCAGCCCAGCACAACTAAATCGAAGCTCAACTCAGCCATAGGTAGTTCCTCTGTTGTTGGCTGGTACTATAGGAACCGCTGTCGGCAGGTACGAGCGCGGCGCAGCTAATGGGCTTTTAGAAAAAGGTGAAAACCGATGGACCGACTGTGGGCAATGCAGGTGTTCGTGCGGGTGGTCGAATGCGGCAGTTTCAGCCGTGCCGCCGAGTCGCTGGACATCGCCAATGCCACCGTGACTGCCAGTGTGCGCAACCTTGAGAATCACCTGGGTGTAACCCTGCTGTCGCGTAATACACGTTCGCTGCGCCTGACCGATGAGGGCCAGGGCTACTTCGAACACTGCAACCTGGTGCTGCAACAGATAGCTGACATGGAAGCCCAGGTCCGGCAAAAACAAGGAGAGATCAGTGGGCAACTGCGCATTGAGTCACCGGCCGCCTTCGCCCGCGCGCTGATCTGCCCGGTACTACCGAGCTTTACGGCGCAATACCCTGGTTTGTCAGTGGCCTTGCGCCAGACCGACCACGCCGAAGACTTGATCGCCACCGGCACCGATGTTGCCATTCGCATCGATTCGGTCAACGACGCCGACCTGGTCGCCCGCCCGCTGTATCAAGCCCATTACGTGGCCTGTGCTACCCCTGCGTTGCTGCAGCGCATCGGCACGCCGGCGTTGCCGCACGACTTGAACCCGGTGCATTGCCTGGGCATCTTCGGTGCCGGGCGCTACACCGTGTCCGACTGGACGTTCGAACGCGACGGCGAACACCAACAGCTCACCCCGGCAGGCAGCTTGCACTTCAACAACTCAGACGCACTGATCCAGGCGGCGTTGGCCGACCAAGGTGTGATCTATGTGCTTGATGTGTTCGTCAACAGTTTGATCCGCAGTGGCCAACTGGTGGAGTTGTTCGGTGAATGGCGCACAAGCACGCGCAACTTCTACACCGTCACCCCCAAAGCGCGTTATGTCGCGCCGCGGACCCGCGCCTTCATCGCGTTCATGCTCGACACCCTGGATGCGCAGCGCCGCCCAGCTCACGGCCAGAGCATCGAAGTTCGCCAAGGGCGACGCTGACGGCGCTAGACAGCACAATGCCAGACCACCGACAGGGGCCTGGCATTGTTCATCAAGGACTGTGGCGTTAGGCGTTCAAGTGGGTCAACAGGGCCGGTAACATTGACTCCCAGGGCGCGACAATGCCGACCGTAGCAACCTTGAAGATGTCGGCTTCCGGGTCCGGGTTTATCGCCACGATGCTGCTGTCCGGACTGACTCCGGCCAAGTGCTGCAAGGTGCCGGAGATACCCACCGCCAGGTAGATGCGCGGGCTGACAAACTTGCCGGACACCCCCACCTGACGCAACACCGGCACCATCCCGGCATCGACGGCGGGCAAGCTGCCACCGAGCGTACCGCCCAGGCCCAGCGCCAGCGTCTCCAGCAACGCGAAGCCGTGTTCGTTGACCCCGCGCCCGCCGGACACCACCAGACGGGCCCCTTCCAGCGGCGGCAAGCGCTGGCCGCTTTCCTTCGCCACCACGGTCAGCCGCTTGCGCAAGGTGCTGTGCAGTTCGAGGCTAAACCGATGAGCCTGCCCGGCGCTGCTCAAGGCGACCCGACCGCCGCGCAGACAGGCAAACACCGGCCCGGCGCTGACCTGTAGATTGAGACGCATGCGCCCACCCCACGCCGCACGTTCGGCATGCACCGTGTCGTTCTCAACGCGCAGGGCCACACAACGCCCCAGTGCCTGACCGTCGAGTTGATCGGCCAGCAGCGCGGCCAGCTCTTCGCCTTGCGGCCCCGGCGGCAACAGCACCAGCGACAGCTCACCGCCGGTTTGCGGGATGCTGCGCAACGCCTCGCAAGCAGCCGCCAGCAGCACCTGCGCTTCATCCGTTTGCTCAAGACCCGGGTGCAGCGCCTGATAGACCGCTGAGGCCCCTGCCCGCGAAGCCACGTCGGCATCCGCGGCACTCGCCTGGCTGCCGAGCAATACGGCGGCGAAGCCTTGATTGGCGTTGACCTGTTGCGCCGCCGCCAAGGTCGCCTCCAGCGCCTGATCACCCCAGGCTTGCGGGATTACAACGACCAACTTGCTCATACCATGACTCCTTGCGCTTTCAACCAATCGACCAGTGCCTGGGCTTTATGCGCTTCGTCACCTTCCAGCAGTTGGCACTGCCCACCACGAGCACTCACCGGGGCAACGTGCAGATCGGTCAGCACCAAACCGAGGCGTTCAGCTGCCTCGGCAACCACGCGAGCGAAGCTCATGCGCTTGGCCTCCATGACATTTTTCAGCAGCGGGTGGCGCAGTTTGTTGCGTCGGTCGTTGGTGATGCTGGCGACCACCGGCTGATCAACCTGCAAGCCTTCTTCACAGGTGCCACGCTCACGCATCAGCCACAAACCTTGTTCCTGCCATTGTCCGTATTGCGCCATGGCAAACAGTGGCCGGCTCAGTCGGCAGGCCAGCAAAGGCGCGATACTGCCTTCATCCAGATCACCCAGTTCACGGCCCAACAGCACCAAGGCATGGTTGGGGTATTCCCGCATAATCACGTCGACCAGTTGTGCTGCCGTAAAGCGTGCATCCCATAGCCGCGCAGGTTGTAGCGCCAGGCAACGCACGCTGTTCGGACGAAACGCGGCAACCGTACGCAACAGGTTTTCGCTGTTAGGGCCGTCCAGCAGCAATACGTCTACCTGCGTGTCGGGTTGGGCGTCGCGTAGCTTCAGCGCCACTTCCAACGCTGCTTCGTCGAAGGGGCTGAGCACTCGCCGCGGCGTGCCCTGCTCGTGCACTTGCGCGTTGCCGTCCAAGCTGATCGGGTGCAGCGGGAAACGAATATCGGCCACGCCCGCCAGCAGTACCAGAATGTTCATGGCCGGCCCTCGCTCGCATCGCCCAGCCGTGTACCGGCCAAGCGCCCGAACACCGCAGCCTTGCCCAGCGCAGAGCCGGTCATATAGGCAGCGCCATGGAAGCCGCCGATCATCTCGCCAGCGGCGAGCAAACCGGCAATCGGCTCACCGAATACATCCAGCACGCGCAGCTGGTTATCCACGACCACTCCGCAGTAGGTGCCGAACACGGCGGCGGTCGAGGGATAGGCATAGAACGGTGGATGCTCGATGGTGCACAGGGCGCCATGCTGGTGGACCAGATGCTTGCGCCCAAATGTCGGCGCATGACCTTGGCCTACCGCGTCGTTATAGGCGTTGACCTCGGCCAGCAGCACCTCCTCGGGCACTTCGATCAGTCGTGCCAACTGCTCCAGGGTTTGCGCTTCGACAAACAGGCCCTCTTCAAGCCGACGGGTGAAGTCGAGAATACGCACCTGGTTATCGCCGCTGTGCATGATCGCCTGATCGAGGATCTGATAGCCCACACCGAAGGGTTGTTGCATGACCGCATCGCCCAGCAACTTGTACGACTGCGACTCATCGACGAAACGCCGACCGTCCTGATTCACCGCAATCGCCCCTTTGTACACCGCCAGGCAAGCATGGTGATTGTGCTCATCCAGCGGGTGCTTGCCGAAGGTGCCCTTGATATACGGCAGATCGCGTACATCGGCGCCCAGCGCCCAAGCCATGCGCAGGCCGTCGCCTTCGTTGCCCTCGCCGCCAATAAACACCGCGTTGTCGTACTGCGGCACAAAGCGGTGGATCAGCGCGCGGTCCTGAACGAAGCCGCCGCTGGCCAACAGCACGGCGCGGCGCGCGAAGACCTCGACCGCCTCGCCCTGGCGTTCAACCAGAGCACCACTGACCCGCCCAGCGTCCTTGCGCAACAAACGACGCGCGCGGCTGTGCAACCAGACATCGACCTTGCCGGTGGCCTGCGCAGCACGTTGCAACTGACGCACCATGTCAGCCGGGTCGACGTTATGTACCCGTGGCACCGATTGCCCGGACGCCGCTTCGATCACATCGGCGAACACTACGCCATTGGCCTTGAGCCACTGATAGGTGCTGAGCTGATGATCGCTGTAGAGCCTGACCAGTGCCTCGTCGCACTCGCCTTTGCCGACGTCGAGCAGGTCTTCACAGAGCAACTCAGGCGAGTCGTCGATACCATGCGCCAACTGCAGATCGGTGCCGGCAAACGCCAGGCAGCCACCGCTCATGGCCGAAGAACCACCGGTTTGTCCGGTCTTTTCCAACACCACCACTTTAAACCCGGCTTGAGCCGCCGCCAGAGCGGCAGAGAAACCGGCCAGGCCGCCACCAATCACCAACAGATCACATTCAACGCATTTCATGCCTGAGCTCCCGTCTGCAGAAACGCATCCAGGCCATAGAATGCGAACAGCTCACGCACCCGCTGCGGTGACGCCTGCGCGGAGAAATAGCCGCGTTTGCAGGTGCGCGTACCGTTGGCACGACGTAGATCGACCATGGCCTCGGCCTGCTTGACCCAAGCCCCCAGCGAGTCGAGTACCGGTACGCCGTCGACCTGGTTGATGCCGTGGGTGGCCAGCAAGACATTCAGCGGTGCTTCACCGGGAATGATCACCTCGGCGCCTTGGGCAATCAGCTCACGGGCGGCCAGGGTGAAGCGTTCGATCAGCGCCGTTGGGTCATCGAACGCTGCCAGCACATCGGCAAAACGAAAGCCGACGTGACGAACACCGCTCAAGCGCGACGCCAGGCCATGACGTGCGGCGTTTTCCGTGACCAGCTCGGCCAGCTCATCAATGAACACCAACACGCCGAAGGTACGACCGAGCATGCAGGCCGTGAGCATGGCCGACTCGCCATAGCCCACCACCGGGATGTCTAACAGGCTGCGGGTTTCTTTGAGCGCTGGCTCCGGTAGCGTGCTGATGGCGTAGGCATCAAAGCCCTGCTCCTGAGCATTGATGCCCGCGGCGATGAACTGCAGGCCATGCAGGTATTGCAGGGCCGCGTACTTGATGTCGTCACCGGGGTAATGACTGCGGTACGTGCCTTCACGCATGCCATGCAGATGGATCTCGGTGCCCGGGCGGGCGACCTTGCGAAAGTGGCTACGCAATGCCTCGTCGTAAGCCCCCAGATCGCTCAGAACAGTAAAACTTTGATGCCAGATACGCATGCTCATCAGTAGCCCTCATGCAAACGCCATTCGATGAGGGATTATCAGCAGAGCGTCCTGAGCCTGAGTAGGCAGGCGCGGTGAACGGGCTTTTCAGCAAAACTGCACAGTGGGAGCAGGTTTACTGTAGGAGCGGGCTTGCCCCGCGATGCGATGTGGCTGGCAAACCGCAATCGCGGGGCAAGCCCGCTCCTACCCTCGGTCAGGCGTTGAAGGCCTCATGGTAGTGAACGGTGCCTGCAGGAATGTCACCGCCAAAAGACAGTGCCTGGAAATATTCCTGGGGCACTCCAGGCAACACCAGACCGCTTTGCGCCTGGAAACCGAAGCGCCCGTAATAGCCAGGCTCCCCCAGTACCACACAACCCTCCGCGCCCTGGCCTTGCAACTGAGCCAGCGCAGCGTTCATCAAGGCTGAACCAATGCCCTGGCCTTGGTGGTCGGGCCACACCGAGATAGGGCCAAGCCCGTACCAACCGCTTGCACCGCTCGACACCGTAACCGGGGAAATCGCGACGTGGCCAACGATTTCCCCCTGCTCCACAGCCACCAGCGAAACCGTCAACTGCCCGGCGCGGCGCAGGGCGTCGACAATGTGGTGCTCGGTGTGACTGGAGTGTTCTTCATGTTCAAACGCGGCGGCTGTCAGTGCGGCAATGCGCTTGATATCTTCAGGTTGTTCGTTGCGGATAGTCAGATTCATCATGGGCATTCCACCGTCGACAGCGGTAGGAGCGGGCTTGCCCCGCGATTGCGGTTTGTCAGGCAAATCGCAATCGCGGGGCAAGCCCGCTCCTACAGTCAGTTATCTAGACAGTATCCGGGATGACCTTCTCTTGCTTCAACCTGTCGAACAGCTGGGTAAACGCATCGAGGGTGCTGCAATAGCCGGTAAAACCTGCCTTGCGGCTTTTGCTCATGTCGGTGAATGCCTCCATGGGCCGCCCCAGGTCAGCATCGGTATGCCACCAGGACACCAATTTATTGATGTCTGATTCGCACAGGTCATAGCGGCTGGCGATCGCTTTCCAGGCTTCGTCTGCATCTTGCATGCGCCCTTCCAACGGATTGATTTGCGTCGCGTAGCCTTGCCACTGAACGCCAAAGTACGCCGCCAGCCGAGGCCACAGCCAGCTCCAGCGGAATACATCGCCGTTGACCGCATTGAAATCTTCATTCGCTGCCGCCGGGCTTTCTGCTGCCCAGGCGAGTTGCTCGGCCAACAGGCTGGCACTGGTCACATCCGACACACCGTTCCATTGCGCTGCAGAGCCCGGAAAAATAAACGGCCAGCCGTTCTCACGGCACAAGGTGGCGTACACCGCCAGTGTCTGCCCCATGTTCATCGCGTTACCCACGGCGTAGCCGACGATGCTATGGGGACGATGGACGCTCCAGCGATACGCATATTTTTCTGCGCCGGCAAACAGCTCGTCTTCTTGTGCGTAATAGAAGTTATCGACCGGTTGGCGCCCTTGTTCTTCGCGGAACGGTGTAACCGGCACCACGCCTTTACCGTAGGCTTCAAACGGGCCGAGGTAGTGTTTCAGGCCAGTAACCAGAGCAACGTGTTTGCCTTGCAGGCGGTTGCCCAATGCCTCGATCACATGCCTGACCATGGCGCTGTTGACCCGTATGTTGGCTTGCTCATTCTCCTGGCGCGCCCAGACGCTGAAGAACAGCGCATCTGGTTGGACCGCTTGCAGCGCCTCTCTGACGGCGGCGGCATCCATCAGGTCGGCCGTCAGGCCGGTGCAACCTTCCGGTACGGCTGCGCGGCCCCGCGACAAGCCGGACACCGCCCACCCCTCATGCATCAGTTGCTCTGCCAGCGCCCGGCCAATCACCCCGCTGATACCCACGATTAACGCTTTTTTCTGCATGTTGGTTTCTCCAGATCGGTTTGATGCCCAACTTAATGGAGAATAAAGTTCCCATCTCTGGCATAAATTCACATGATTCGCGAACTGGATTCATCAATCGATGCATGACCAACGGCTCAAAGACATCATCCCTTTCGTCACCAGCGTTGAACGGGGCAGTTTCACCGCTGCAGCCGAACACCTGCATGTGACCGGCTCGGCGGTGAGTAAAAGCGTCAGCCGACTGGAAGCACGCCTGGGGTCACCGTTGCTTGAGCGCACCACCCGGCGCTTGGCGCTGACCGATGCCGGGCAGGCTTATTACCAGACTTGCCTGCGTATTCTCGAAGAGCTGGCTGAGGCGGAATCCGTGCTGGCCGCGCATCGGACCATCCCTTCCGGGCGCCTACGGCTAGCGGTGCCCAGCACCTATGGCCGTTTGTGTGTCATGCCGCGCCTGATACCCTTTTGCCAACAGCACCCGGAAGTAGAGTTGAGCCTGAGCTTCTCCGACCGCTTCGTTGACCTGTTTGAAGAGGGCATCGATGTCGCGGTGCGAATCGGCGGCAGCGATGACCTACCCGCGTCACTGGGCTGTCGCCACCTTGGCCGTGAAGTCATGGCGTTCTGCGCCTCCCCGGCCTACCTGGCCGAAGCGGGTAAACCAGAGCATGTGGATGAGCTTCTGCAGCACCGTGCAATCCTCTATGAGCGCGTTGATGGCAGCACCAAGCCTTGGCAATTCACCACTGACGATGGTCATGCAAGCTGGCGAACGGTGCCCTACCGCATGGCGTTGGGTGACGTCGATGCGCAGGTGCAGGCGGTTTGTGCCGGATTGGGCGTGGCACAAATGCCCACCTGGCTGATCCACGAACAACTCAAGCGTGGTGAACTGGAAATCATTCTTCCGCAGCTACAGCCCGCAGGCCTGGGGCTGACATTGGTGTGGCCAAGGCGCAAACAGCTGCTGCCCAAGGTCGATGCACTGTTGGCGGTGCTCAGTGAATTGAACATCGCAGCACCTTGAACCTGTAGGAGCGGGCTTGCCCCGCGATGCGATATGTCAGACACACCGCATCGCGGGGCAAGCCCGCTCCCACCGCTTAGAAGCGGTAGATCTCCACAGTCGCCTTCAACCCTTTGGAGTTTTCCAATCTGACACACCCACCCAAGCGCTCGGCAATGGCCTGAACGATGGACAGCCCGAGCCCTGCCCCCTGCACATTGCCACGGCTGTAGAAACGCTCCAGCAGATGTTCACGTTCAGCCTCGTCAATGCCTGGCCCTTCGTCTTCAACCGACAACGCATAGTGATCCGCCTGCCGCGCCAGGCGCACGGTGATCAGCCCGTGAGGAGGTGAAAAATTGGCAGCGTTGGTCACCAGGTTGTTCAAAGCGATTTCAATGAGCCCGGGATCTACCCTGACCGGGCTGATGTCGCCACTGAAGTCGAACGCCAGTTCGAGGTCTTTGCTCAACAGCCACGGTGTGAGTTCAACCAGACAACTGCGGACGGTAGCCACCAGGTCAATGCAGGGCGGCATCTGCAGCGCTGATTGCGGTTCGATCCGCGCCATGGTCAGCAACTGATTGACCAAACGACTGGCCCTGTCCACGCCAGCAATCAGAAACGCCAGCGATTCACGGCGCTGTTCTTCGGTGCTCGACTCCATCAAGTTCTGTGCGTGTACTCTTAACACCGCCAAGGGCGTACGCAGTTCATGGGCTGCGTCGGCGATGAAGCGCCGTTCCCGTGCGAGCACATCCTGAATCTGCGCCAGCATGCGGTTGAGCGCCGCCTGCATGGGTTCAAGTTCACTGGGTAACGGTGTCAGTTGCAGTGGCGCCAATGAGCCGCTGTGCCGGGCACGTAAGGTTGCAGCCATGTTGGCCAGGGGTTTCAGCCCCCAGCCAATGGCAAGCCAGACCATCGCTGCGAGGATCAGGCTACCGATCACATTCGGCCACAACGTGTGGCGCACAATGCGACCGACCAGATCGGCCCGAACGTCATCGCGCTCGCCGACCCAGATGCGCAAACCATTGTGTTTATCCTCCAGCACGAAGGCGCGCCAGTGACGCTTGTTCAGGTCGACCACATCGCTGAAACCCGCCTTGTCTGGCAGCGCAGCGAAGGACGGTGCGCTGGCGGTATGAACCAGCACTTCGCCCTGAGGGTTCCAGACCTGGAAAGCGATCTTGCGTTCATAAGGGTGACCATCGACCCGTGGCACCGCTTCACTGAGCGCGCTGTTGAACGCCCGGTACAGATCGGCTTGTTGCTGCGCGGCGATCGGCATGCGCATCACGCCTTGCAACAGGCGCGCACTTTGCGCCAGTTGTGCGTCGTAGACTTCGGCGATTTCGTGGTTGCTGTCGTGCAGATTGAGCACGCTGATCAGCGCCAGACCTGCCAGCATCAGGCCGATGATCAGTGTCAGTGTCCGGCGCCTGATCGAGGTCATCGGCGCTCCTCGATCAGATAGCCCACTCCACGAATGGTGCGGATCAAGTCGGTGGAGAGCTTCTTGCGCAGGTGATGAATGTGTACTTCCAAGGTGTTGCTTTCCGCCGCTTCGTTCCAACCGTAGAGCAGTTGCATCAAGTGATCACGGGTTCTGACGCGCCCCGGCGGAGAAAGCAGTTCGTGCAGCAACTGGTACTCCTTGGGCGTCAACACAACCGCCTCGCCCCGGTAGCTGACTTGCTGGGCCGTGGGGTTGAGGCTGATGCCCGAGTGCTCGATAAGTGCCTGTGCACGGCCGGCACTGCGGCGCAGCAAGGCGCGCAAGCGTGCCTTGAGTTCGGCCAGGTCGAACGGCTTGATCAGGTAATCGTCGGCGCCGGCATCAAGCCCGGCGATACGATCTTCGGTAGCATCGCGTGCGGTAAGGATCAGCACCGGCAAATCAGCGCCGGTGCTGCGTAGGCGGCGCAGAACGTCGAGCCCGTCCAGGCGCGGCAAGCCGAGGTCGAGTACCGCCAGATCGAATGTTTCGCTCAACAGCGCGTGCAAGGCGCTGCTGCCATCCTTGAGCCAGTCGACGGTGTAGCCTTCGCGCACCAGCGCCTGGTGTATGCCCTCCCCCAGCGCCACGTCATCTTCGATCAGTAGTAATCGCACGCAGACTCCGGTCAGTCAGATTTTTTGTTTACATCCACCAGCAACGCCGCAATGTCTTTACGCCTGCCGGCGTCTGCGCTTTCCCGGCCTGGTCGAGGGGTGGCCTGCAAGGCTTTGTTCAACGCTGCCTTGGCTTCAGCGTAGCGTTTCTGGCGATAGAGGTGATCGCCCCAAAAGTACAAACTGTCGATACCTTCAGGGTTGAGCTGCAGCGCTTGTTTAAGTAATTGCTCGGCTTTGTCGCTGTCACCAAAACCGATCGGCCAGCCTGGCACCCGGTCATAGAGTGCTCCCAGGCTGGTATAGGCCGAGCCTTGCAGGGCTCCAGGGTCAAGGCTCAGGGCTTTTTCCAGATCAGCCTTGGCGGCTTTGGCTTTGCCCAAAGCGCCGAGGCCGCCTTCGGCACCGGCCCAACTGCTGGTGACGATGCCTTTCCAGATCCACGCCTCGGCGAGCGCCGGGCGCTCCTGGCTGAATGCCGTGGCTTGTGCTGCCAGTTGCTCGAACGCGCCAGCGCGCTGTTTTTCCGGCGTTTGGTATTGAATATGCGCCCAGCTTTGCTGGATGCCGTTCAAACGTTGCTGATCCGTACTGTCGAGGGCCAAAGCGCTTTGGCTCAACGCACCGAGCAACAGCAGCATAGGGATCTTGTTCATGGCTTTGAGTGCTCTTTGTCGGGGTTCTGACTGAGGTGGCGAACCAACGGCAGCTGCTTGCGCAAGCCGCGGTCTACCACATGCGGAAGCAAACTGTTGAGGCGTACGAAGAAGCGCTCCGGCCACCCCAGGTACAGATCACGCCGGTCACCGGCAATCGCTTGAATAACCGCCGAGGCCACAGCGTGCGGATCATCGACAGTGGCTTTAAGGGCGTTGTTGAGCGCCTGGGCGGCGACGCTGTTCATCGACGTGCGGGTCGCGCGCGGCGCCACGTACAGCACCCCGACGCGGGTGTCCGCCAGTTCACGGCGCAGCGCTTCAGAGAAACCACGCAAGGCAAATTTACTGGCGCAGTAACTGGCATAGCCGGGGTAGCCAATCGAGCCATAGGTCGAACCGACGTTGACCACCATGGCGTTGTCAGCCTCTTTGAGCAGTGGCAACAACACTTTGGTCAAGCAGATCGGCGCACTGATGTTGAGCGCCAGCAACGCCTCAATGTCGCTGTCATCCAGTTGTTCAAGCAGAGCGAAGTGGTTGACCCCGGCGGCGTTGATCAACAAATTGATGCCGCCGATGGCCTGGGCAGCAGCCAGTACTTTGCGCCGATCACCGGGAATGGTCAGGTCGGCAGCAACCCAGTTCAACTGCTGCGGATACTGCGCCATCAACGGCTGCAGCTCGTGCTGATGACGAGATACCGCCAACACCCGCGCCCCGGCTGCACACAGTGCGCCAGCGATTGCCTGGCCGATGCCGCCGCTGGCACCGGTGAGCACCACACGGGCTTCATGCAGCTGCATCTTGAGCCTCCGTACCACGTGGCAGGCCGCGGAACATGTCGGCGTACAGCCGGTACACCACGTTCGAGGCGTGAATCACTGCCGACTGATCGGCCGGGTCCTGCAACTGGTTCATCAGTTGCCGGTAGGTGTGCATGTGCTCGATATCCAGCGACCCATGAGAACTTAAATAACTGAAGGCGCTTTCGGGCAATTGCAGCTGCGCACGAATGCTGCCGGCAGCATGAGTAGCCAACGCAATGCTGGTGCCTTCCAGCACGTTGACCATGCCGAACAAGCCCACCGGATTACCGCGGGCGATCAGGTCATAGAGAAAGCTGACCATCAGCTCGATAGGCAGCGAAGGCTGGCCATTGATAACTGCGTCACGGTCGCCGCCACACACGACGATGTCATCCAGCACCCACTGCTCATGACCGTACTCTTCATCGATGTAGTCGCACACCGCTTTGCGCAACCACTCAAGGCGTGTCGGCAGGCGTGCGCCGCAGGCCATCATCAGCGGCACGGTGTGGCGCACGTGGTAATAGGCCTGGGTCAGAAACGCCCGGTAACTGGCAAGGCTGACCTTGCCTTGCAGCGCGTCAAGGATGATCGGCAGGTTGAACAGCGCATGGCGTTGCTGATGGGTAGCTTCTTGCAGGGTGTCGAAGAAACTCATGGTGCAGACTCCTCGGAAACGGCAGATTCAGTCAGTAGCCTGTGGTATTGGGCGACAATGGCTTCGCGCCGCGGGCGGCCATTCGCGGTCAACAGGCCGTTAGCTGACGTGAAGGGTTGGCTCAGCCGGGTCCAGCGTTGCACCCGGGCGTAATCAGGCAGCGTCTGGTTGGCCTGGGCAACGGCAGTGGCCAGTTGCTCGTTACTGCACTCAGGGTGGTGAGGCCACAGCAAGGCATGGTTGTAGGGCATGGCTTCGCCATAGACGAACGCCTGGGCGATTGGCTGGCGTTGGGTGAGTTCGGCTTCGATCCATTCCGGATTGACGTTGCGGCCATAACTAGTCACGAACTGATGCTTCTTCCGCCCGTTCAGGTAGAGAAAGCCATCCTGGTCAATCTCGCCCAAGTCGCCAGTGGGCCACCACTCCCCCACGTACGCAGGCTCCCCCAGATATCCGAGCAACTGCGCGCCTTTGACCAGCACCTCGCCATCGGCGGCCAGGCGCACTTGCACATGAGGCAACGGCCGACCGACACTGCCAGGGCGCTGTGTACCCGGGCGATTGAGACAGACCACGGAGGCACACTCCGATAAGCCATAGCCCTCGTACACCGGCAGGCCAATGCGTTCGGCGCGGTGCAGCAACCCCCGCGATACCCGTGCACCACCGACCGCAGCGAAGCGCACGGACTGCGGATTGAAAGCGTTGTGCTCGCCGGCGCTGACCAACATCAGCAACAGCTGCGGCACAAGAATCAGGCTGTGTGGAGCACGCTGGGCAAGGCAACCCAGCAGACGCGACGCCTCTACCCCACTGGCGCCCAGGATGCCCAGGGCTTTCTGACTCGGGACACTGAGGGTGGCACCGGCATACAGCGCCGCATAGCAACCGAGGTTTTCCAGCAATATCGCCAACGGCAGCAGCGCCAGATGATGCTGCGGCCTGGCTGGTTTGCTGGCCTGGTCAAGTTCGCGAGCCACCCGCAGCAGGCTGTCGGCACTCAGGCATACGCCTTTCGGCGTTCCAGTGGTGCCAGAGGTGAAGGTCAGTTTCGCGGTTCCCACCGGCATGCGCTGCGGTTCGCTGTAGCTTCGACACCAATACTCACCGCGTTTCTCGAAACCGGCGTCGTGCAGCTCGTCGTCCAGTTCAGGATCGGCAATTACCCGCTGCGCCTGGCTTTGATGCAGACAATGAGCGCGCTGAGCCGGGTTGAAAAACGGCGGCAAGGTGACACAGGCCAGCCCTTCGAACAGCGCTGCCAAGTCCCAGAGCACCGCTTCGATACCGTTATCCAGCGCCAGCGCAATCACCTGCACCCGCTCTTCGCGCAGGCGCAGTTGGCGCTGCCGCACGTGCCCATACAAAGCCGCATAGTCGAGCGTCAGGGTGTCGCCCCATAACGCAAGGTCGTGGGGCTTCTCTTCAGCATGGCGGCGTAACGTCTGTTGAAAACGCTGCAGTTCAGGCGACATGGCAGGATGCCTCGAACGACAGCGGGAAACCCAACCGGCCCAGCAGGCCTGTAGTGCGCAGGTGAATGAACCCGGCGCGGATATTGCCCACATGCACCCAGGGCTTGCTTTGGTAGTAGCTGCCCCAGTGCTTGTGCTCCTCACCCAGGCGCGCCGGATCGGCAGCGCACAAGGTCACCGGTTTGAGGCCCAGGCGATGAAAGCTGTTGACCAGACCGATGTTGCCGGTGAATGCCACCCATTCCAGGCCGCCCATGGCCAACACATAGGTCATGGCGATGATGCTCAAGCGCGCACTGCCGGTGTCATTGGCGGCAAGATTGCCAACTTCGACAATACCAACACGGTCCACCGATTGTTCGGCAGCGGCGCTGATCAGCGGTTCGATAGGTTCATCCAGGTAACGTTCCAGAAACAACGGCTCAAGATGAGCACGGCGCACGCCCACTACCGCACACAGCCCACCCGCACTGTCGTGCACCCCGAACAGCTCCGGCATAAACGCATGGATATCGGCACCATGGGCCTTGTGAAAGCGTTGCTGGATGAAGGCTTCAAACAGCGGCCGCTGAGGGTCGTAAGGCAAAGCGTTAGACAAGGTCATCGGCGCGGCAGTTGCCTGCCCGAAGCGCAGCGGCAGTGGAATGTTCCAGTTGGATGCGGGCATGGCCCAGTCCCCCTCTATGAAGTAGAGGGGAGTATCCAGGGCATTTCTTAACGCAATCTGAAGGTGAACCTCAGGTAGGAGCGGGCTTGCCCCGCGATAGCGGTTTGTCAGATACACCGCTATCGCGGGGCAAGCCCGCGCCTACCGAAGGGGTTACTTGCGCCGGCTGACGCGGTCCACCAGGTACACCAGCCCGTGATAGTCGATGCCGCTGTGTTGAGACAGGCCGATCTCACAGGTGCGGCTGGTTGAAATACCCACCTCGCAGGTTTGCACGGCATCCTTGAGGCTGCGCAGCGCGTGGCGGTTCAGTTCAGGGGTGGTAAAGCCCTTGTCACCGGCAAAACCGCAGCAATGAATACCCTCGGGTATGACCACCTCGTTGGCGCAACGCCGGGCAATGTCGATCAGCGCCTGCGCCTCGCCCAGGTGCTGAGTGCTGCAAGTGACATGCACGGCAATCGGCGCCTCCTGCGGCTCGAACTCCAGGCGATCGAGCAATCGGCTACGGATGAAACGCACCGGGTCATGGATATCGAGGCGTTGGTCCGCCAGGTCCTTTACCAAGCGCAGCGTGCAGGGGCTGGTGTCGCAGTAGATCGGGTCAAGCCCGCCACGGCTGGCTTTGAGTAAGGCGTCGAGGACCTCCTGGCGTTTTTGATCGGCCTGCTGCGCATAGCCTTTGGAGGCGAAGGGCTGGCCACAACACAGTGCGTCGAGATTGTCCGGGAGCACCACCTGGTAGCCGCCCTTCTCCAACAAACTACAGGTCTTGTCGAACAGGCTTTGCTGTTCCTGCGCCTTGGCCGCCGGTCCCATGACCCGCGACACGCAGGCCGCCAGATACACCACCCGAGGCCGCTCATCTGCGTAGGCAGGTGCGGGCAACTGCAAGCGCTGCGCCGGCTGCGGCATCGTCGGGGTCCATTGCGGCAGTTTGCCCCCGCTGATTCTGCTCAAGGTTGCCGTGGTTCTGGCCAACAGCGGCGCGCCCAGCAGCCGGTGCGCCGTATGGGCTGCATGCAAGGTGAATCGCAGGCCCTGCGCCGCCGCGGCAAAATGCGCTGCCAGCCAGTTGGCCGCTGCGGGGCTAGCGGCCTGTGTACCACGCAGTTTGCGCACCAGATCACCGGTATTGATGCCCACCGGGCAACGCTGGGCGCACAGGCCGGTGGCCGCGCACGTGTCGAGGCCGTGGCGCTGGTAAGCGCGTTCCAGCTCGGTGGTATCGATGCCCGCACGTTTGCGCGCCTGAATGTCACGCCAGATGACGATGCGTTGACGCGGGGTCAGGGTCAGGCCATTGGCCGGGCAAACCGGCTCGCAGAAGCCACACTCGATGCACGTATCGACGATGTCATCGGCGGCGGGCATTGGCTTGAAGTTTTTCAGGTGAATCTGCGGATCTTCAGACAACACCACATCCGGGTTGAGGATGCCGTGCGGATCAAGCAAGCGCTTGATCGTCCACATCAACTGGTACGCCTCCGAGCCCCACTCCAACTCGACAAATGGCGCCATGTTGCGCCCGGTACCGTGCTCGGCTTTGAGCGCACCGCCGTATTCCACGGCCACCAGTTGGCTCACGTCACTCATGAAGGCCTCGTAGCGAGCGACCTGGGCCGGGTCATCGAAGCCCTGGGTGAAGACGAAATGCAGGTTCCCTTCCAGGGCATGGCCGAAAATGATCGCTTCGTCGTACCCATGCTTGTCAAACAACTGCAGCAGGCGATTGACGCCTTCGGCCAGTTGCTCGACGGGAAAGGTTACGTCTTCAATGATCACCGTGGTGCCGGTTTTGCGCACAGCACCAACGGCCGGGAAGGTGTCCTTGCGGATCCGCCATAGCTGGTTGTAAACCTGCGGGTCATCACTGAAATCGACCTGCTTCTCCACGGGAAACGGCGCAAGGGCGGCCATGACCTGGCGCAGTTGCTCTTGCAGCAGTGCCGCCGTTGCTGCCCGCGACTCGATCAGCAAGGCGCAGGCACCGGCGGACAGCCCGCGCACCCACTCGGGCATTCCGGCCATGTTTTCCACCGAGCGCAGGCTGCGCCGATCCAGCAACTCGACCGCCGCGACTGGCTGCTGCTTGAGCACCGGGACAGCCTTGCAGCAGGTCCCGACGTCGGGAAAGACGATCAGCGCACTGGCTTTGTGCGGGTGGTCCGGCACGGTGTCATAGGTCACCGCACTGATAAACCCCAGGGTACCTTCGGAGCCCACCATCAAATGGTTGAGGATTTCCAGCGGATCGTCGAAATCGATCAGTGCGTTGAGCGAAAAGCCAGTGGTGTTTTTCAACCGGTACTTGTGGCGGATCTTGCTGGCCAGGGCAGCATTGGCGCGGGTCTGGCGGCCGAGTTCGGCCAGCTGATCAAGCAACGCACCGTGGCTTGCACGAAAGGCGGCAACGCTGGCGGGGCTCTCGCTGTCCAGCACGGTGCCGTCAGCAAGCACCAGGCGCAGGCCCGCAAGGGTGTGATAGGTGTTCTGGGCAGTGCCGCAGCACATGCCACTGGAATTGTTGGCGACGATACCGCCAATCTTGGCCGCATTGATCGACGCCGGATCAGGCCCGATCTTGCGTTTGAACGGGGCCAGCGCGGCATTGGCCTGAGCACCGATCACACCGGGTTGCAGGCGAATTTGCTGGCCATTGCTACGGATGTCACGGCGGTTCCAATGATCGCCCAGCACAATCAATACCGAATCGGAAATCGCCTGGCCGGATAGGCTGGTGCCAGCGGCGCGGAAAGTCACCGGTACGCGCTCGGTCGTCGCCAGTTGCAGCAGCGCGACCACTTCCTGCTCAGATTCGACCCGCACCACCAGCTTGGGAATCAGCCGGTAAAAGCTGGCATCGGTGCCGAACGCGAGCGTTGAGAGCGGGTCATCGAAACGCCGGTCACGGGGAATCAGGCGCTCGACAGCGGTGCGGAATGTCGCGGGTAACATGGGGTGTCTCCATCCATCACCACGGCGACCAGGCGAGTGCGCACTGGTCGTCGCAGCGAGTCAAACGGGAGCGGTGCCGGGTGCACCGCTGAGGCATTGGCTACTTGGCCATGACGCTGTGAGAGCGGGCCGCCGAAACGGGCTGGCGCGCCTCGATCAGGCGGGCAAAGCGGCGCTTGCTCGCTTCGGGGTTGATGAGCAACAAACCAATGACACTGGTGACGATGCACAGCACACCCGCAACCACGAAGCCCTTGTCATAGCCCAGCGCAGGCGTTGCAGCGGCCTGAATGAACGCCCCCATCAAGGCAGGCGCGAGCAGGCCGCCAGTGGTGGCCAGGGCACTGTTGATGGACATCATCGAAGACCGCTGCGCGGCTGGCATGATCTCGGCAACGATGGCCGAGCTCAGTACAAAGGTGATCTGTGGCAGGTTGCAGCCGATGGCCAACAGAATGACTTTGAGCAAAGGATTGTGCACAGCGAACACAGCGAACAGGATCAACCCACCGCCGATCAGCACCAGCAACGAGGTCAGCCAACCACGGGCAAACTTCGAAGCCAGCCCGCTCCTCAACAGGCGCTGGGAGACCCAGGAGCCACCGAGCACGATTGGAATGTTGAAGGCCGTGAACACCATGAACATCCAGCCGGCATCCGTCGGGTCGTAGTGCATCACTTTGCCCATGTACGACGGCACCCAGGTGAACATCACCGAGAAGATCCAGTAGCTGGTCCAGTACATGAGCATGTTGGCCAGGAAGGTTCGGTCGGTGATCAGCAGCCAATACGGCAGTCTCGGCGCATTGGCATCGTCCTGCACGCTGCCCTGCTCATTGACCTGGCCTTCGGCACCGAAGTAAGCCCACAGCGCCATCCACACCAGGCTAGCCACCCCCAGCACCATGAACGCCGCGTGCCAGTTCCACTTCACCACCACAAAAGTCAGCAGCGGACCGGAGATCAGCAGCCCGGCCGTGACGCCCTGAAAGATCACCGCCGACGGCAGGTTGCGCTTGTCATTGGGGAACCACTTGTAACAGGAATGCAGCGCCAGCGGATACGCCGGCCCCTCCCCCATCCCCAGGAGGATGCGCGAGAAGTACAGCAGTGGAACGGAAGCCACAAAAGCCAGAGGAAACTGCGCCACACCCCAGATGCCAGCACACAGCATCAACAGTTTTTTTGAAGACACCCGCTCGGCAACGAAGCCAAAACCGATGGCCGACAACGAAAACAGCAGAAAGAAGCTACTGGCAATCATGCCGAACTCACCGGGAGAAAGCCCCAGATCGGCCATCAGGGGCGCAGCGACGATGCCGAGAATCGCCTTGTCCATGAAGTTGATCACCATGAACACGGCAAGCAGGATCGTGATGACCCAGGCATGCGTTTTGGTACTTTTAAAGCGAGCCATATCCCACCTCAGAATTGATGTTGAAACCATCGGGCCGTCGTGATGCGAACCGAAGTGGAATTAACTGATGCAATCTGCAACGACGTGGTTGGACACGATCCGTTTTCGCGGGCGGGCGCCTTCGACAGGGGTGGGAATAATGCTCAAGTTAGCAGGAAACGATGTTTGCACAGACATGGCGTTCTCCAGGCTGACTGACGGTACGGTGACCGCAGTCGATTTTGTTGTTGTTTTTCTTAACGCCAAATAACTATATAGCACTATAGTTACGAAGGTATAGCTTTTTCGAACCGTTCATCAGAAGACAGCCCGTGCCATGTGCCGGTCGACAATCAAGGATGGGGATGTGCAGAAGCGCCCGCAGGCCGTGCTTATGCAGGCAAGCGTGCATTCACGCGGGGCCAGAGGGTGGCCCCGCTACAAAGAGCCTGAGGGGATCAAGGCTCCAGATTGGCATCCAGACGCAAGCGGTATTCATTCGGTGGAATGAACGCCTCCTGGAAATACAGCGGCCGACCGTTGCTGCCTATGGCAAGAAATTCGAGCACCGCACCGACCGTGCCCTTTTCCAGCGCCAACTGCTCGCACACTTCATCCGGGAAGCGCTCGCAACGCAGCTTCTGGTCCAGGCTGGAGATGCTGATCTGGTACTGGTTGAACAGCAGCGCCTTGAAGTTCGCCCCGGCAAAATTCAGCAGCTCGGTCTCGGCGAAAGCCGGGAAACGATCACTGTCGATATAGAAGTGGCTGAAACACTGAAACAGTTCCTGCACGGCGAACACACGGTCAACCTTGACCACGGTACGCACGTTGGCGCCCAGCTTGTCGGCCCACTCGCTGCCGTCCAACCCGGTCTCCTGCCCCACCACTTCGGCATAGATCGGCAGAACGTTGCTGTCGCTGTCTTCGAAACGCAGGTGCATCGGCGACAGCATCGGCATCGCATGCTCGGCTACGAACGTGCCATGCCCGTGACGGCGGACGATAACTTTGGCCTGAACCAACTCGCGTAACGCCTTTTGCACCGTACCCAGGCTGAACGGGGTAATCGCCGCCAGCGTGGACTCGTTGGGCAACTGCGAACCGGGCCCCCAGTAACCATCATGAATCGCCGCCAACAACGCTTCGCGTAATTGCGCGTATTTGGGCAAGCCGAGCACTTCCTGTGGCTGATAACGATCGTAGAAATCGATCGCCTTTACTTCCGACATTTTTTGTTCTCCTTCAGACACTCCGCCGACAAGGCCAAAGCGTCGTTGACTAAAGCTATATAGCTTCATACTATAGCGCGTAATGCCCAAAAATGCTCCGCCCCGACTCCGCTTCCAGCCGCCCCCTACGGACGGCTAAAACCATCGCCGCGACTCAGGCAGGATGATCCATGGAACCACACTCGCTCGTCATCATTCTTCTCGCCGTGGCCGTTGGCAGCTACCTGCAAGCGTTAACCGGATTCGCCTTGGGCATTATCGTACTGGCGATCGCCGTACTCACCCACGCCGCGTCCATCAGTATCGTTGCCACCACGATCACCATCGTTGCCGTGCCCGGCATCGCCATCGCGCTGGCGCGTCATTGGCGGCATATTGACCGGGCATCGTTCATCCAGACCCTCGTTGGCTTGATTCCCGGCACGCTGCTGGGCCTGGCACTGCTCGCCAAAATGAGCAAAGAGCATACCGCGCTGCTGCAACTGTCGCTGGGCGGCCTGATCGTGGCAGGTGGTATTGCCCTGTTCATCAAACCCCAACCCCTGGCTTCCCGTTCCGGTCCCATCAGCTTTGCCCTCATGGGCCTGCTCGGCGGCTTGATGGGCGGCATGTTCAGCATACCGGGGCCGCCGCTGATCTATCACTACTATCGTCAGCCGGTGTCCCTTCAGACCATCCGTACCAGCTTGCTGGCGCTGTCGGGCGCCATGGCTTTGATCCGTTTGCTCATGCAGGGCCTGCAAGGCGAGCTGAACCAGGACGTCCTGTCGCTGGGCACCTTGTCGATACCGGTCGCCATATTGGCCAGTTGGCTGTATGTGCGCTTTCCACCCCGACTCTCCGACCTGAACCTGCGGCGCGGTGCCTTCGCGCTGTTTGTCGCCATGGGCGGATTCATCTCGCTCACGGCACTGGTGCCGGATGCCCTGCCCCCCGCAAACGCTTCTGCCGTTGTGTCACCCCATCACTCAACACCTGCACCTTGAATGTGCAGCCCCCCGCCCTAGAGATAAAAACAATGAAAATTCTACGGTTCAGCGCATTACCATCCCCGTTGCTTGGCCTGTCCAGCCTCGCCTTGTGCTGCAATGCCTCGGCGGCGTTCATCGCTGACAGTACCGCCAACCTGGACATTCGCAACTTCTACATGAACCGCGACTACCGACAGCCCGGTAGCCCGGAAACGCAGGATGAATGGACGCAGGGATTTGTCATGCATGCCGAGTCCGGCTTCACCGACACCCCGGTTGGCCTGGGGCTCGATGCCCATGCCGCGCTGGGGCTCAAACTGGATTCGGCCCGTGGTCGCAGCGGCGACAACGGTATCCTGCCGCAAAGCAGTGACGGTACACCCGCGAACGAGTTCAGCGAACTGAGTTTTACTGCAAAACTCAAGGTGTCCAAGAGTGTCTTGCGCCTGGGAACGCTCTACCCGACTCTGCCGGTGCTCAATTACAACTTCGGGCGACTGCTGCCTTCCAGTTACAGCGGCGGCATGCTGACCTCCAACGACATCGACAATCTGACCCTCAATGCCGGGCGCATCACCCAGGCCAACCTGCGTAACTCCAGCAGCTATGACCGCATCACGTATTACCGTGGTGGTGTTGAAAGTGATCATTTCGACTTTGCTGGCGGCAGCTTCAACGTCAGCCCACAGCTGAGCACCAGCTACTACTATGGCGAACTCAAAGACATCTACCGCCAGCACTTTCTCGGCCTCACCCACACCGCAGCGCTAAGCAAAAGCGCGAGCCTGCGCACCGACCTTCGCTACTTTCGCAGCAACGATGAAGGCATGGCAAAAATGGGCCGCTTTGCCAACAACACCTACAGCGCGATGCTCAGCCTGACCCTGGGTGGCCACAAGTTCAGCGGCGCCTACCAGCAAGTCGCCGGGGCTGGGGAGTTTCCCTTCATTGGCAATGATCCCTACGTCGCCAACCTGTCGTTCTACAACACCTTCACCCGCGAAGACGAGAAGTCCTGGCAGGCACGCTACGACTACAACTTCGCGGCACAGGGGCTACCGGGCCTGGCATTCATGGCCCGTTATGTCGACGGCGACCACGCCCGCGTCCAGCAAGGCGAACACGGTACCGAGCGCGAACGCAACATGGAGCTGACCTATACGCTGCAGAGCGGCCCGCTGAAGAACCTCTACCTACAGCTGCGCAATATCAATGTCCGTTCCGGCAGCGGGCTGACCCGCGATGTCGACGAAAACCGGGTACTGGTCGGCTACAAGATGATCGTCTGGTAAACACCTGCGGCGCGGGGTCATCCCGCGCCTACAAACGCTCGAGCACGGCCCAAAGCGAAACGGCGGCCAGGCACACCACCATGCCCCCCATCAGCATCACCGAAACCACATCGGCCCGATGGCGTTCCATGCGAATGGCCTGTGCACTGCGCCGGTAGCGACGTCGCTGTGTCAGGCCCAGGTACAACGCGGTCAGCAGGCTCAATAGTGCCAGCAGTGTCCCCAGTAAACCCTCGGCTTGAATCCAGCGCAGGAATGTACAGGCCACCACCACCCACAACAGCAGAGTGCGGCTCCAGGCCAGGGTGGTGCGTTCCGGCTGCAGCCCGGCGTCATCGTGCAACGCCTGAAGCGACAGCCCATCGGCTCGATGTCGGCCCATGCTTCAAAGCACCTGCGCCAACAACAGCACAGCGATCAACACCAACGTCACCAGTACCCCACCCATCGACAGCAGCGGTACCAGCAGCGGTAATGGCAACGGTGCTTTGTGCCGCATTGCCCGTTCAACGTTGAGCCAACGCAGGCACGCCGAAGCGCTGATCAGCATCGACAGCAGCAACAGCGAAACCGAAAGCGTCGTACGCACGGGTGGGGTGAACACATTCAGGGTAAATGCCTCGATAGCAATGCCGCCGGCCAGCAGTGCCAACGCGGTGCGGATCCAGGCCAGAAAGGTTCGCTCGTTGGCCAGGGTAAAACGTGGGTCGGGCTCACTGCCGCCGCGCAACAGCCGTGAAGCATGCCGACCGCGAGGGTTGCACTCAGTGCGGTTCAGGTCGTATTGTTGTGCCGTCATGAGAGTGTCTGCCTGCTCAATCCCAAAAGCAAAAATGCCCTCAACGGCAAGCTGCCGTGAGGGCGGTTTACTGCCGCCATGGGCGGGCTAAGCCTGCTGCCTGGCTTTTTCGACTGTCGCGGTGACGGCCGTGCGAGCGAACAAACGGACCTCATCCTCCTTGATCATGTCGGCCGCTTTTTCGGCAATCATCATCGCCGGGGCATTGGTGTTGCCGGAGATCAGCGTCGGCATGATCGACGCATCGACCACGCGCAGCCCTTCAAGGCCATGCACCCGCAGGCGCTCATCGACCACCGCCTCCGGACCGCGGCCCATTTTGCAAGTGCCCACCGGATGGAAAATCGACGAGCCGTTGCGACGCACGAAATTGAGCATGTCTTCATCCGTTTGCACCGACACACCGGGGTTGTACTCATCGGCGATGTAACCGGCCATGGCCTGGCTCGCGGCAAGCTGACGCGCCATCTTGAAACCACGCACCATGGTTTGCCGATCGTCCTCGGTGGCCAGGTAGTTGGGCTCGATCCACGGTGCATCCTTGGGATTGTTCGAACGAATACGCAGCTCGCCGCGACTGCTCGGGCGCAACTGACACACCGACATGGTGAAGCCCGGCCATGTGTGCGGCTTGCCCGCGGTCATGTCAGCGCTGAGGGTGCCAAAGTGAAACTGGATGTCGGGGGTCTGCTCCTGCGGTCGGCTCTTGGCGAACATGCAGCCTTGCTGAATGCCCACCGCCAGCGGCCCCTTGCGAAACAATGCCCACTTCATGCCGATCCAGGCCTGGCCCCACAGGGTACGCAATTGATCGTTGGTGGTGATTGGCCGGGTGCACTTGAACATGATGCGGATCTGCAAATGGTCCTGCAGGTTGCGGCCAACGCCGGGCAGCTCATGCACGACGTCAATGCCATGTTGCTCAAGTAGCTCACGCGGGCCGATCCCCGAAAGCTGCAGCAATTGCGGCGATTGCAAGGCGCCGGCGCACAGCAGAACTTCCTTGCGCGCCCTGGCGCTCACCGGTTGCCCTGCCCGCTCGTAAGCGACGCCCACCGCTCGCTTGCCCTTGAACAACACCTTGCTGGCCTGAGCGCTGGTTTCAATGGTCAGGTTCTTGCGATTGCGTGCAGGCTTGAGGTACGCCTTGGCCGCCGAACAGCGCCAGCCGTTGCGGGTGGTGAGCTGGAAATAGCCGACGCCTTCCTGCTGCGCACCATTGAAGTCATCATTGCGCGGTACCCCGATCTGGTTGGCACCGCGAATAAAGGCCTCGACCAATTCATTGCGTTCACGCAGATCCGATACATACAGCGGGCCGCTGCCGCCGTGGTACTCGCTTTCACCGCGCTCGTTGCATTCCATTTTCTTGAAATACGGCAGCACATTGCGCCAGCCCCAACCCTTGTTGCCCTGCGTCTCCCAGTGGTCATAGTCTTGCGCCTGGCCACGGATGTAGACCAGGCCGTTGATCGAACTGCAACCGCCCAAGGTTTTACCCCGTGGCCAGTAGATCGGACGGTTGTCCAGCGCTGGCACCGGCTCGGTGTGGAACGACCAGTTGTAGGTTGGGTTGAACATGGTCTTGCCATAGCCAATGGGCAAGTGAATCCAGAAGTGGCGGTCGTTCGGGCCCGCTTCAAGCAGTAGGACGGTGTTTTTTCCACCTTCACTCAGTCGGTTGGCCAAGGCGCATCCGGCCGACCCTGCGCCCACCACGATGTAGTCGTATTCAGGTGCGTTCATTGGTGACTCCCTCGCCGTGCCTCAGTTGAAATCCACCGCCACACCCGGCGGTGGCGAGTAACCCAGGTCGCCTCGGGCCACTACTGCTTCGCGGCCACCGTTGAGGGCGAGCAGCTCGGCCTGGCGCTTTCGGGCGCGGGCATCCACCTCTACGGGCAGGCAGACGGTTTCCAGCTTCGCGCGGTACTCGGCGACCAGCGTCTCGTTACCCGGAACTTCAGCGAGGTTGAGCAGCTCTTCCGGGTCTTCGAGCAGGTCGAACAGTTGCGGCGGGTAGTCGACGTAATGCACGTACTTGTAGCGCTCGTCACGGATCATGAAGGCGCCGGTCGCCGAACCCATGCCGTGGTACTCGGCAAACGCCAGTCGGTCGGCATCGGGTTGATTGGCCAGGCTGAACAACGACTCACCCGACAGCGATTTCTCAGCTTCGGTGGGTGCAATGCCGACCGCTTCGAGAATGGTTGGGTAAACGTCGATGTGGGTAATCGGGGTGGTCTTCTCAGCACCGACCGGAATGCCTTCACCGGCAATAATCAGCGGCACGCCGACGGCTTCCTCGAACATCGTCGACTTGCCCCAGAGGCCGCGGCTGCCCAAGTTGTCGCCGTGGTCGCTGGTGTAGATGATCCGGGTGTCATCGCTCAGGCCACAGCTTTGAAGGGTGCTCATCACCTTGCCGATGTTCTCGTCCAGGAAGCTGACCAGGCCGTAGTAGCCTGCCAGGGCGCGACGCACCTTGTCTTCGCTGTCGAAGAAGTCGTCGTAGGCAAAGCTTGACGCGTAATCCTTGAGGAAAGGATGGTTCGGGCGTTCAGCCTTGTCGTACAGCTTTGGCCACGGCAGGTTGTCATCCAGGTAGTAGCGATAGAAGTGCTCAGGCGGCGCGGTCAGCGGGAAATGCGGCGCGACGAACGAGACAAACAGTACCCAGGGCTGGTCCTGATATTTTGGCGCTTCTTCGCGCAACCAAGTCTGCGCCAACGCTGCGATATTACGGTCGTACATGGTGTAAGACGACTCGCCTGGGCCAGCCTGCCCGGCCATTTTCCAGGCACCGCCGCGACGTGGCAGGTCTTCGCGCACCAGGCCCATCAGGTCGCCTTTGCCCTCAATGACATGCATCGGCACGATTTCCTGGCTGAAGCCGTTGTCGTCATCGATTGAGCGAAAGTGCAGCTTGCCGATCGAGACGCAATGTTGCCCGGCGTCACGCACCCGATGGTGCCAGCTGGTCACCGAACCATCGTAGGGGTCGGCGTTGTCCCAGAAGCCCATCTGGTGGATGTAGCGCCCGGTGGCAAACGTCGCCCGTGCCGGAATGCACACCGGCGAGTTGCAGTAGGCCGAGGTGAACCGGGTGCCCGTGGCGGCAAGCGCGTCGAGGTTCGGCGTTTTGACGAAATCATTGCCGTAGCAGCCAAGGGCTTTAGGGTTATGTTCATCGGACATGAACACGATGAGGTTTTTGGCTTTATTCATTTCAGTCTCCAAAGCTATTGAGCCATAGCTTTCTTGCAGGGGATTTTTTACAGATCCAGCACCAGCAGCGAACTCTTGGAACGCGAGCAGCAGATCAGCAGGTGCTCCTGCTTCTCGTCGTCGCTGAGGATGAAATCGCGGTGATCGACTTCACCGTCGATGAAGCGGGTCTTGCAGGTGCCGCAGATACCGGCCTCGCATGAGGTTTCGCACGGCAGGCCGGCGTCGCGCAGGGCCTGGGCAATGCTTTTGCTGCTGGGGACATTCAGGGTCTGGCCGCTGCGCGACAGCGTGATCTGGAATTCACCGTCACTGTCGGTGCCAGTGCTTTGTGGCGCGACAGGTGCGGCAAAGTGTTCGAAATGCACGGTGCCTTGCGGCCAATGCTCGGTTGCTGCCTTGACGCCGGCCATCAGCCCGGCCGGGCCACAGCAGTACACATGCGTGCCGGGCTGGTGATGCATCAGCAGTTCACGGATGTCCAGGCGGCGGGCTGGATCGCCACCGTCGTAGTGGATGACCACGCGCTTGTCGAGCAGCGGCGCCAAGCGCTCTTTGAACGCCGTGCGTTCAGGGTTCTCGCCACAGTAATACAGTATGTATTCGGCGCCGCTCGCTTCAAACTGCTCAAGCATCGCCATCATCGGCGTGACGCCGATGCCGCCGCCGATCAATAGGTGGCGCTGGGCCTTGTCGGCGACCGGGAAATGGTTGCGTGGCTCGGAAATCTGCAGCAGATCGCCAGCCTTGACGTTGGTGTGCAAGCTACGCGAGCCGCCTCGGCCGTCGGCAACGTTCAATACGCCGATCACATAGCGATCCCGCTCATGTGGGCTGTTGCACAGCGAATACTGGCGAATGAAGCCGCCGGGCAGGTGCACATCCAGATGCGCACCGGCAGTGAATGGGGGCAAGGGTTTGCCTGCCGGATCGACGAACTCGAAGGTATTGATACCGGTCGCCTGGTTCTCGATGCACCGTACTTTGACTGTTTGCATGCTGCGCCTCGATCTTTGTTGTTGTCTGGGCGATGAGTCGTCAGAGCGTCGGGCCTGACCTGGCCAAGCCCGACAAACCGATCAACGCTTCTGGAAGAGTTGTTGATCGTCGAGCTCATCAAGACGCTGGCGCACATAGGCGTCGCGCTCACGGGCCGGGAAACGGTCGGCATCCTTCATCACACCGATGACCTTGCGGTTGATTTCCAGCAGCAACTCACGGTCGGCACGGGCCGGATCACGGGGGATTTTCAACACCGAGTCCTGGGAGTACATGGCCAACGGGTCATCGCTGTTGAGATCGGCACGCCCCACCGGTTTGCCTTCGGCCAACTTGCGCGCGGCATCGCGGAGCAACTTGCGGCACAGGTAGACACCAATGTCGGAACGCCCCGGGTGCTCCATGCCATGAATCGCGATCGGGCGCTGGCTGACCAATGCTTCCCAGTCGCCCGGTGCTCGCTGGCCTTCTTCATAAGTACGGCTGCCGGTCTGGCCTTCGAGGAAGTCGATCTTGTCGACGCCGCAATCTTCCTTGCAGCCCAGATGGCGTGGGTCGACTTCATCGTTGAAATGCCGCCAGCCGAAGAGAATGGTGTTGGTGTCATCGACCGGCACATGCCAACGGCTCATGGCCACTGTGGAATGGCGCTCTTCGGCCGCCGACGGCACCAGCGAGCCAATCTGGCACAGGTGCGGGAAGGTCATTTCGGTGATGCGCACCCAGACCTTGTCTTCGGCCACCCGGCGCCCGGCGACGAAGGCAACACCATTACCTTCACGCGTCGGCTCCCAGTGCATGACCGGCATGTCGCCGAAACCTTCCAGCGACACCCCGGCGGCGGTCGCGGCGTCGACACCTTCGACGGTCATGTTGTTATGCAGCACGGCGGTGTGCATGTGGTCCATGATGTTTTCGAACACCTGCAACCAGTTGCACGGGTAAACGTTGGAGAACGCCACCAACTCGGTGCCGGCCGGCTGGGTGAAGGATTCATACTCAGGGAACTTCGGTTTCTGATCCGGCGGCCCCATATAGGCAAACACCAAGCCATGGCGTTCGAATGCCGGGTACGCGGGCTGGCAAACGCTGTCTTTGAGTTTGCTGTCTTCCGGCTCGCAAGGGGTTTCCATCAGCGTGCCGTCCACGCCCCACTTCCAGCCGTGATAGCAGCAACGAATGCCGTGGTCCTGGATGATGCCGAACTCCAGCGAAGCACCGCGGTGAGCACAGTGGCGATGCAGCACACCGACCTCACCGCTGCGGTCCCGGAACGCCACCAGGTCTTCTCCGAGAATGCGGATCGCCTTGGGCAGTTCGCCCAGCTCTTGCGACAGGCACACCGGGTGCCAGAAGCGGCGCATGTACTCGCCCATTTCGGAGCCTGGGCCAACACGGGTCAGCTCGGCATCTTCGGTCGGAATGATGTTGTAGTGGTAGCCACCGTAAGGAATGTTCTGCGCTTTACCATCTGCACGGCTCATGGATAGATCCTCATCGTTACTATTGTTGTTAGGGGAAACATCACTTCATGGACTAAACAGCACTTGCCTGGCTGACAAAGCGCGTTTGCAAATACGCATCCAACCCTTCAGGGCCACCTTCATGGCCGATGCCGCTTTGCTTGGTGCCGCTGATCGGCGCATCGGCCAACGCGGGGGTAAAGCTGTTGATGCCAATCCAGCCGGCATCGAAGGCTTCGCTGACCTCGGCAGCACGTTTGATTGACTGGGTAAAGGCATACGCTGCCAGACCGAAATCCACGCCATTGGCGCGCTGCATGACCTCGTCGAAATCGTTGAAAGGCATGATCGGAGCGACGGGGCAGAACGGCTCCTCGTGCAGGATGCGCGACAGCGGATCGAGATCGGTCAGCACCGTGGGCTGGAAGAAGTAGCCGAGATCGAACAATCGGTTACCGCCGGCGGCGACCGTGGCACCGCGCGATTTTGCGTCGGCTACCAATTCCATCGTCGACTCAAGGCGGCGCGCGTTGGCCAGGGGGCCCATGCTGATACCGGCTTCCAGGCCGTTGCCGACCTTTACAGCATTGGCGAACTCGACAAAGTGGCGGGTGAAAGCTTCATACACCCGCTCATGGACAAAGAAGCGGCTTGCCGACACGCAGACCTGACCTGCGTTACGGAACTTGAAACCGGCACAGGCACGCGCCACCGCCTGCACATCGACATCGTCGAAGACCACCACCGGCGAGTGTCCGCCCAGTTCCATGGTGACGGGCTTGAGCTGCTTGGCTGCCAGGGTACTGAGCAGACGCCCGACAGGGACCGAGCCGGTGAACGACACCTTGCGGGTAATCGGCGATGCAATGAGCCGATCGGACACCTGACTCGGCTCGCCGAACAGCATGTTGATTACACCCTTGGGCAGACCGGCATCAACGAACGCGCGGATCACGCCGACACACACACCCGGCGTTTCTTCGGCGGGTTTGACGATCACCGAACACCCGGCGGCCAAGGCGGCAGCCACCTTGCGCGCTACCAACACAGCCGGGAAGTTCCAGGGGGCGAATGCTGCGACCGGACCAATCGGGCGCTTGACCGTCGTCTGCACCAGCTCTGGCTGACGCGGCGGCAGCAGGCGGCCATAGGCGCGTTTGCCCTCCTCGGCACACCAGCGGATGGTTTCGACCACGCGATCGATTTCACCGCGGGCGTCGGCCAGAGGTTTGCCGTTTTCCAGAGTGAGTATGCGGGCCAGCTGTTCGCGGCGAACCTGAATCAAGTCGGCTGCGCGCTCCATCACTACCTGGCGATCCCAGGCGGAGGTTGTGCGCCAGACCTGGAATCCTTCCTGCGCAGATGCCAGTGCGTCGGCGATGTCCTGCTCACTCGCCAGCGGAAGTTCGGCCAGTACGTCTTCGGTAGCGGGGTTGACCACCGGAATCGTTTGACGGCCCTCGCCCGCGCGCCATTGACCATCGATATACAAACCTAGCTCTACGTCATACATGGATCTTGCTCCTGCTGGTTGTCGGGGCGGTGAAGCGAGGGCGGGTTGCGCCTGGATGATTTTTTAAATCCTGCATAACTATATAGCTATATCTGAAAAACTGTCAAACCCTTCGCGCCGAGGTTTTTGCAAAGGCAGCAGGCAGCCGATGGCCGCTCCAGGGGAGATACAGGTTGAGAGAGGATGTGGGGGTATCGCGGGGCAAGCCCGCTCCCACCAGGGTTTCAAAGTCTCTGTGGGAGCGGGCTTGCCCCGCGAAGCAAACACTGCGGTGGATGGCACGGGCATCGCCCGTGTTCGCGGCGCTTCGACGCCTCGATGAATCCGCTCCCACACAGAGTGTGTAAGACAGTTGCACCCACTATCGGGAGGGGTTATTGGGCCAGGGCTTTGGCCAAGCGGCGCACTGCTGATTCGATTTCATGCGCTGTTAACGAGGAGTAGCCGAGCAACCAGCCTTCCTGCTTCGCTTCCCCTGCGTACAGGCGGCTCAGCCCGGACAGCTGAATGCCCACGCTGGCGGCTTGTTTGAGTGTGTCGGCTTCTGACCAACCGGCATGCAGCAAGCAGGGAATCTGCAACCCGCCCGGTGGATGCAGGGCGGTGACAATGCCGTTCAGGTGCGTGCCAATGGCATCGAGCAGTACCGCTCGACGTTCTGCATAGAGTTTGCGCATCGCTCTGACATGGGCGTTGTAATGGCCGTCATCCATGAACCGCGCCAAAGTCAGTTGCAGGGTCTGAGGGGTGTGGCCGTCCATCACACTGCGGGCATAGGTGAACGGTTTGACCAACTCAGGGGGTAAAACCATGTAGCCCATGCGCAAGCCTGGATAGAGGGTTTTGCTGAACGTGCCGACATACAGGGTTCGATGGTAGGTATCCAGGCCCTGCACGCAGGCCGTAGGTTGCCCTTCATAGTGAAACTCGCTGTCGTAGTCATCTTCGATGATCCACTTGCGCTTCTGCGCAGCCCAGGCGATCAACGCGAGCCTGCGTTCCAGCGACAGGGTGACGCCGGTGGGGTATTGATGAGAGGGTGTCACGTACACGCATTGAGCACCGCTGCGGTCGGCCAGCAGCACATCGGTGCGCAGCCCTGCCCCATCGACATCAATTGGCAAGACCCTGGCTTCTGCAGCCTGGAACGCTTTCCTTGCGCCGAAATAGCCCGGATTTTCCATGAGGATCGGTTTGTCGGCATCTACCAGCAACTGCGCACAAAGAAACAGCGCCTGGCGAGTGCTGCTCAAAATCAGAATCTGCTCAGGTGAACATTTCGCGCCGCGCTCAAGGTTCAGGTAGGTGGCAATCGACTTGCGCAGTGGCTCAGCGCCTTGCGAGTCACCGTGCAGCAAAATGTGCGCACGGTAGTCTTTCACCACTTGGCGCTGTAAACGCTCCCACACCGCAACCGGAAAGTTGCGGGTTTCCGGTAACCCGGTGGCAAATGCCTTGACCACTTGCTGGTCGCTGACACCACCGCTGTCGAAGATCATCCGCCCGCGCTGGCTCAGGCCTTCGCCGGGCACGAGTTGCAGGTGCTCAGGAGCTTGCACTTTGAGCCGTCGCTTGGCTGCGCCGCGCAACTCCGGGCCCAGACGCTCACAGACAAAACTGCCTGACCCTCCCCGACGCACGATGTAACCATCGCGATGCAGTTGCACATAGGCATTTTCGACAGTGTCGCGAGCAACCCCGAGCGACGTCGCCAGCCCACGTGTTGCCGGAAGCTTTGCCCCCGGCTGCAAGACACCTTCAAGTATCAGCGCGCGCAGTGCCCGTTGGATACGCTGGTGCAAATCCAGTTGCTGAAACTCGCTGTCGTTGATGCGGATCTTTAGCGTGTCCAGCTCAAATGCAGTTGCCATGCGGTCTGCTCTAGGTGCGGCAAGTGGATGGCTCAACCATACCATTGTCACGGTACAAATCAGTCACCGTTTCCACCGTCACTAAGGATTGACCATGACCGCCGTACAACAGGAGTTATCGATTCGCCCGGTAGTAAAAAAAGACTTCGACCAGTGGTACCCGTACTGGGCTGAGTATCAAGCGTTCTACAACGTGGATTTAAGCGCAGAGACGACCAGCACAACCTGGCGCCGCTTCTTCGACGCCAACGAACCGGTGCACTGCGCAGTCGCCTGCGACGGCGAAAACATCTACGGATTCGTCCACTACGTTTTTCACCGCTCAACCTGGGGCTGCAATGATTTCTGCTACCTGGAAGATCTGTACGTCTGCCCCAGCGTGCGGGGCCAGATGATCGGTAAAAAACTGATCGAGTATGTGCAAGGTCAGGCCCGGGAAAACACCTGTGACCGGCTTTACTGGCACACCCAGCAGAGCAATCACACCGCCCAACGACTTTACGACTGGATTGCCGAAAAGCCTGGCGTGATCGAGTACAGAATGCCGCTGGATGCAACGGCGTAAAGGGGCTGGGTTTGGCCGTGGACTCAAGCTTCCTCGGCCAGACACCTCACGCGGTGGCAGTCAGACGCCTCAACGGGCTGACCACTCGCGGAGCGAACCACCATCGGCATGAGCGGTTGCCCAGAGGCGTTGTCTAGCAACACCGAGCGTGTCTCATGCGGTTTGAACAGATGACGCTCCCCCCACTGGCGCATGCTAACCATGATCGGAAACACTTCGCGCCCTTTCTGTGTCAGCACATATTCCTTGTAAGCGCTGCCGTCCGACGCCGGGCGGATGTCGAATATCCCGACCTCCACCAATGCTTTCAACCGCGTTGTCAAAATGTTCTTGGCAACGCCCAGGTGCTTCTGAAAATCGCTAAAGCGGCGAACGTCGTCAAAGGCGTCGCGGATGATCATCAGCGACCAACGATCACCAATGACCTCTAGCGTTCTGGCCACCGGGCATTCAGTGCTGTGGGAAAGCTCGTCTTCGTTCATGGATTCACCCCCCGAAAACTGGTTGCAATTTAAAACCAGATTGCGCAAGAATCCAATCCAGTTGCTAATTGAAACCAGTTTACCGACAGGAAAGGCGTTATGACAGCTGAGATCAGATTGCCGCTTGGCCTTTCCCCAATGCTCACGCTGCTTTTTTCTGTCACCTGCGCGCTGGCGGTAGCCAACGTGTACTTTGCCCAGCCCTTGCTTGACTCGATGGCCGAGAGCCTGAATGTCGCCCCCGCGATGATCGGCATCGTGGTTAGCGCGACGCAGGTCGGTTACGCCGTAGGATTACTGCTGATTGTCCCGCTAGGCGATTTGCTCAACCGCAAACAGCTGATGCTGAGCCAGGTTGTGCTGTCGGCCATTGCCCTCGCCGCCGTCGGTGCAGCACAAGCCTGGCTGGCGTTGCTCGGCGCCATGACCGTTGTTGGCTTGATGGCTGTGGTCGTTCAAGTGCTGGTGGCTTATACCGCTGTGCTGGCAACACCCTCACAGCGAGGCCAAGCCGTCGGGACCGTCACCAGCGGCATTGTCCTGGGGATCCTTCTGGCTCGTTTCACTTCAGGCTTGATCGCCGACCTGGCGGGTTGGCGCGCGGTGTATTTTCTGTCTTCGGGGCTGATGCTCAGCCTTGCAGCAGTGCTGTGGTACAAGGTGCCTGATAGCCCACCAGCACAGCCCCGCACCTCATATTTCAGCCTCATTCGCTCGCTGTTCACCTTGCTGATGAGCGAACCCGTGTTGCAGGCCCGCGGCCTGCTGGCGTTACTCATCTTCGCGGCATTCTCCGTGTTATGGACGGCGATGGTCCTACCCTTGAGCGCCCCGCCGCTGTCCCTCTCGCACACCGCCATCGGCCTGTTCGGCCTGGCGGGTGTCGCCGGGGCCCTGGCGGCTAGACGCGCCGGGCGCTGGGCCGACCAAGGCCTGGGGCAGAAAGTCACCGGCTTGGCATTGGGCCTGTTGACACTGTCATGGTTGCCCATCAGCTTCGCGCAGACCTCGCTGCTGGCCCTTGCCTGCGGTGTGATCCTGCTCGACTTCGCCGTGCAAGCCGTGCATGTGACCAACCAGAGCTTGATTTTCGCCACGCGCCCTGACGCCCAAAGCCGTATGGTCGGTGCTTACATGTGCTTTTACTCAATCGGTAGTGCGCTCGGCGCAGTGGCGGCGACTCAGGTTTATGCACGCTGGGGATGGGATGCGGTCAGCCTGTTGGGGGCGTCGATCAGTGCTGCGGCGATGCTTTGCCACCGACATGGGCGAAAGGTTTGAGGTATACAATGGCGCGTTCTCCAAAATCTCCACAGGAACTCGCAATGCCCCCAGGCAAACGTGAACTGGCGCGCATCGAACGCCGGTTGATTGCAACACTCACCGACGCCTGCGAAACCGCAAAAGGCGAAATCAAAGGTTTTACCTGGCTCACCCACACGGCTGACCTGCAAGCGTTGGCTGAAACCCTGAAGATCATCTGGGTGTTTGAGACTTTGGCCGACAAACAACTCGCTCTGGCGAAGGCAAAGACACGCATCTTTGAACTCACCGCCATCGCGCTGCAAGAGGCCGACATTCACCTGATCCCTTCAGACCACACTGTCCGCTTCGACTCCGAGGAAGAATGCCAGCGTACGCATGGTGGTGATTGGCAGAAACGCCTAAGTGTATTGCGCTGATGGCTAAAGAAATCGAAAACCCCTGCATCTCGGTTTGCCAACTGAGTGGCGACTTGTGCGTGAGTTGCGGGCGTAGCAAGGAAGAGATCAAAAAGTGGAAACGCATGAAGCGGCCGGAAAAAATGGCCGCTGTGCAAAAAGCGAGTGCGCGCTTGAAAGCACTGAAAAAATCACGCGGCTAGTACGCTGTAGGAGCGGGCTTGCCCCGCGATAGCGGAGTGTCAGACACACCGCAATCGCGGGGCAAGCCCGTTCCTACAGCCGCGCTTAGCGCGATGCCCAGGCGTTGAAGCGTTGCTCCAGATGCTCACCGTGATCAGCCCAGAACAAGGCATCTACCGCTACCTGTTGGGCAAGGTTTTCCGGTGCAGTCGGTAGCTCGGCGATGCGCGCCTTGTCGAGCAGGTCCATCGCCTGCAGGTTGGCAGCACCATAGTCGATGTGCTCGGCGAAGCTTTTCTGCTGCTGCGGCTCCAGCGAGAAGGCAATGAATTCGCGGGTTTTCTCCTGGCGTGAGGCGCCACGTGGAATGGCCCACGAGTCGAACTCGTACAGCCCACCCGACCAGACGATTTTCAGGTCATAGGTTTTGCGCTGCTCTGCAGAAAGACGCCCGTTGTACACCGAGCTCATCACCACATCGCCGGCCGCGAGGTATTGGGGTGGTTGCGCACCGGCCTCCCACCATTGGATGTGCGGCTTGATCTGGTCGAGCTTGGCGAAGGCGCGGTCCTGGCCGGCTTCAGTGGCCAACAGCGTGTACACGTCGCTCAGTGGGACACCATCAGCGATCAAGGCAAACTCCAACGTCGACTTGGCCAGTTTGCGCAAGCCGCGCTTGCCGGGGAAGCGCTCGACATCCCAGAAGTCTTTCCAACTGGTAGGTGCCTCTTTCAACTTACTGGCGTTGTAGGCCAGTACCGTTGAATACACGAGGAAGCCAATGCCGCACGGCTGGATGGCGCCGGGGACGAAGTCTTCATTCTTGAGGCCAATCTGTGCAGGGTCGAGGGTTTCGAACATGCCCTCGTCACAACCGCGGGCAAGCTCGGCGGACTCCACCTCCACGGCGTCCCAGGAGACGCTACGGGTGTCGACCATGGCTTTGACCTTGGCCATTTCGCCGTTGTATTCCCCGGAAATGATTTTGCTGCCGCTGGCTTGCTGCCAGGGTTTGTAGAAGGCCTTGACCTGGGCCTCTTTGTTGGCGCCACCGAACGATACGATGGTGAGGTCGGCCGCAAGGCCGTGACTGGCAGCTGCTAACCCCGTTACCAGCGCTGCGAATTTCAGAGTCTTGATCATTATTGTTATCTCCTACTGTCCAAGGGTGATGGCAAATCACTCAAGACACCGGGATTAACCAAGCCTTCCCAGGCGTGAGACATCCGGGTCTCGCTCCATTCGAGGCGTAAGGTGGCATGGAAGGAACGGTAGTAAGACCTTGCTTTTCTAACGCTCAGATCAGTAGCCGCTAAACTTTGGCGCGCAAGTGACCGACCTGTTGCTATTTGCCTATTGATAGCCGCCCGCGTATCGTCGCGCGCCCTTCACTCTGAAATGGAATTTGAAGCATGTCAGCGCCCCGCATCCGCGCCCTCGCCCTGTGCGTTTTTCATCATCAAGGAAAGATTCTGGTCAACCAGTTCCATGATGCCGACGCCAACAAGACCCTGTTTCGCCCTATCGGCGGTGGCATCGAATTCGGGGAGCGCAGCGTGGATGCCATTGCCAGGGAAGTGCAGGAAGAGCTGAACCAGCCGATCACTGCGGTTCAACTGCTTGGCACCCTGGAAAGTATCTTCACTTACGCTGGCAAACCCGGGCATGAGTTTGTGCAAGTGTTCGATGCACAATTCAGCGATCCGAGCCTCTACGAACAACCTTGGCTGATTGGTCATGAATCCGATGGTGCGCCGTTCAAGGCCACCTGGCGTGACAGCTCAAGCTTCAGCGCTGACTCGCCGCTGGTGCCTGAAGGGCTGTACGACCTGCTCAAGGCCGCCAAATTGCTGTAGGGTCGCCGCACCGCCGCTCCTACCACCCGGTCATTTCCAGATACCCCCTGCCCCCTTCGCTGCCGCTGATGCGCACCGGGCCTTCCCAATACGGGAAGCGGGTGTGCATCCAGGCCTTGGGCTGCACGGCATCGACCTGCACATCCAGGCCATGCAGGGGGACCTGCACACGCCAGCGAGTCGGTAGTTTTTTGCCGTTGTCTTGAATGGTCCAGGCCAGCGGCTGAAGCTGAATCTGCTCACCTTGCAGTGTTTGGGCTTGCCCCGCAGCATTGATCCAGGTGCCTGCGTGGTACGGCGTGCCCTGGGTTTCTCGTACGCGAAACAGCATCACTTTCGCACCGCTGTCCAGGTGCAGGGAGAACCAGTCCCAGCCCGACTGTCCAGCTGCCAACGGCTGGCTGCTCCATTCGCGATCAAGCCAGGCATTACCGGTGACGGCAACGCGCTGGCCATCGCGTTCGACCTCGCCGCTGACCTGGTAGAACGGCTGACTGTAGTAGTACGACGCCTGGCCCTGACCGGACTTTTCGCTGTAGCCCTGATCGCCGTGCAACACCAATGGCCCGGTGCTGTGCAGATTCAGGCGATAAGCAAAATCACTGCCGCGGGCGCTCATCTGCAACTGCTCGATCCCGTCTTGCCCTTGCAGCGACCAGCCGTTGATCCAGGCACGAAACGGCTGGGCTTCAACCCCTGCCTGGCCCACGCCACCACGTGCGGCGGTCTCGGTAGACTGGTGACCGCCGGGCCCGGTCAGCGCGGCATGGCCCAGCCATAAATTGGGGCTGTCCCAACTGCTGGTTTCCGGGCCATTGCTCAGTGCCGAGCGGAACAACGTCCACTGTGCGCCCCAGGCCCGCCCCTGGGCGTCCTGCAGGTTGGCGGTGATGTACCACCACTCGATTCGAAAGCCCGTGTGTGGCCCATGGTCGCGTGGAAAAACCAGGGTGTGGCCGCGCGTCACTTGCGCGAAGTCACTGGCCTGCTGTCCGAGCCCGGCAAATCCGTCGGCAGCCGTCTCAGGTTGATCACAGCCGCTCAGCAACATCAGGGTGAGCAAACAGCAGGCTTCAGGTTTCATCGGCAAATGACCTCAGCAGCTCACTGGGCTGACGTCGTGCCAGTTGCCACAACGGCCAGGCACTAGCCAGCAGGCTGGTCAACAGCCCAAGCAAGGCCAGCTGCAGCAACTGTTCGGGAAACACATGCAGCGGCAAGCGCCAACCAAACGCCTGCACGTTGACCACGGCCACCAGGCACCAGGCGAGCAACACGCCCAACGGAACCGCCAGTAATACAGTCAGGCTGCTCAACATCAGGGTTTGACCCAGCGTTAGCCAAACCAGCTTTCGGCGCCGGACGCCCAACGCCCAGAGCGGTGCCAGTTGCCCCAGGCGATGCTGGCTCAGGCTCAGCAAGCTGATGAACAGGGCGACACCGGCCACCCCGAGGGTCAGGCTGTTGAGCGCCGACGTTGCGGCAAAGGTGCGGCTGAAAACATCGGTCGACCAGCGCTTCAACGTGCTTTGCTCGACGACGCGGCTGTCGTCCAGCGCAAAGCGTGATTGCAACTCAGCCTTGAGCAACGGCACACGCTCGGCCGCCAGGTTCACACTGATCGCGTTCAGGGTGGGTGCGGGCCGATGCTGGCGCAACCAATCGGCGTTGACCAGCACATGCCCCTTGGGGTTGCCATAGTCCGCATAGATGCCCACCACCGTCATGGCCTGCGCGGGCTCAAGCGGCAACTGCAGACGATCACCCACGTTCACCGCCAGGCGCCGGGCCAGTTGCTCGCTGAGCATCAACGCCTGGCCACTGGCCAGTTGTGCCCAGGCCTGCGAGCTGTGTTCGAGCAGCGGCCAGCGGCTGCGATAAGCCGGGTGATCGACAATGCCTTGAACCTGTACCGGCCAGCCTTGCACGCGCAGCTCCAGGCGCCAACTGGGCAGCGCCGCGCTGACACCGGGTTGCTCGCGCAGCCAGTCGTTGATCTGCATTGCCTGCGCACCCTCGCGCGGAGTGACATAAAGGTCGGCCGCCAGGCGCTGGTTGAGCCAGCCATTGAATGTCTGTCGAAAGCCCTCGGTCATGCTGCCGACGCCGACGCTGGCGGCCAGGGCCAGCAACAAGGCCATCAGCGCCAGGCTCAAGGCGGGCAATTGCTGGCGACAGTCGGCGACGAACCATTGCGCCAAGGGCCGCTGACAAAGAGCCGATGCACCGGCCAACGCGAGGTCAAGTACACTTGGCAACAGCAGCGCGGCGGCCAGCAACAGTGCGGCAAGCAAACCGAATGCCGTGGGCAGGCTGCTACCCAATCGCCAACAGCCCAACGCCACCAGCAGCAACAACCCCGCCAACATCGCCTGGCGCCGCAACCAAGGCCCCTGGGCCATACGCCAGGCCTGAGGTTGTCCCAGCGCCAACAGCGGCAGGCGAGCAGCGCGCAACACACTACTGACGCCTGCGATCAACGCGCCGAGCACACTCACCATCAGCCCGATCCCCCACCAACTGCCCGGCAGGCTCAACTGTCCGGCCACCTGTGCGCCATACAGGCCACGCAAGCTGGCGGCAAAATCGGGCAGCAGTAACGCTGCCAACACATAACCACTGGCCACCCCAAGCAATCCGCCCAGCACTGCAAACGCCCCCAGCTCCAGGGCCAGGCCACTCAGCAGCGTACCCAAACTGACACCACAGGCACGCAGCGTACGAATCAGCCCACGGCGTTGTTCCAGCGCCAGGCCGATCGCCGCATGCGCAATGAACAACCCGACCACGAACGCCAGCAAGCCCAGCGCCGAAAGGTTGAGGTGAAAACTCTCGGTCAGGCGCTGCAGGCTGCCGTCGTCGCTGGATGGCTGAGGCTCAAGGCGCGCGGCAACCGCTGCAGGCAACGGCAACCGGTCGTCTGCCAACAACAGCCGCGACAACTGCCCCGGCGCGTTCAGCAACCGTTGCGCATGGCCGATATCCACGATAATCACACCCGGCGCCAACTGCGGCTTGAGCACAAACGGCGGCAACGCCTGCCCTTCACTGCTGACGGCATGATCGGCGGTGGTCATCCCCAATTGCTGCAAGGTGTCCGGGCCGATCCAGGCCTGCCCCGGCGCGCCGATGAACGCCCACACATCGAAGTCATCCGCCTGCGTACCGGCAATCTGCGTGGCGGGCGCCAGGCTCAGCGGTTCGATGCCGATCAGGCGAACCGTCAGCGGTGGCTTGGCGGCAATCCGCAAGCGCCCCTCCACTACCGGCGACACTGTCCAGCCAAGCTCGCGCAGATGCAGGTACAGCGACTGATCGAAACGCTCAGCGTCACGCGCGACCAGTTGCGTCTGGGCAGGGCCGGACAACACCGCGCTGGCCCGTGCGTAGTCGCTACGTGCCTGGCTATTGAGGGCCTGCACGCCAGTCCACAGCGCAGTGGCCAACCACAAACCGGTGAGTATGCTGCACCACTGCAGGCGATGACGGCGCCAGTAACTGAGCAGCGCCTGCAGGGTCGTCCATAGCGGACTCATCCGCCCGGCTCGCTGTGCACGCGACCGGCCTGCAGCACGCAGCACCGCTGCAGACGCACGGCCAGGCGCTGGCTGTGGGTAGCCAGCAAGACACTGCTACCCGCTTGCGCCACCAGTTGCAGCATCAGCGCCAGCACTTCATCGCTGCTGGCTTCATCAAGGCTGCCGGTCGGTTCATCGGCCAGCAGTAATGCTGGGCGCGGGGCTAATGCCCGGCCGATGGCAACGCGCTGTTGCTGACCACCCGACAGTTGTTCCGGGTAACGCTGCAACAATGGCGTCAGCCCCAACTGCCGGGTCAGATAATCCAGCCACTGCGTATCAAGACGCCCGGCCAGCCTGGCCTGAAAAGCCAGATTGGCCGCCACATCCAGGCTGCTGATCAGGTTGTACTGCTGGAACACCAGGCCAATGCCTTCCCGCCGCCAGCGCGCCAGCGCAGCCTCCGAACGTCCGTCGAGGGGCTGGCCATCGATGAGGATGCTGCCGCTGTCTGCGCTGTCGAGCCCCGCCAACAGGTGCAACAAGGTGCTTTTGCCGCTGCCTGACTCGCCCATCAGCGCCAGGCTACTACCGCGCTCCAGGCGTAAGTCGACGCCCTGCAGCACCGGCAACCGGCCCTGGGCGGTAGAGAACGACTTGTGCAATTGCTCGACGACCAGCATGGGCAGCTATCTCGATGCATCAACTCCTAGCAAGCGTAGCGTTCCCACACGGCGCACAGACCCAGTGAAGGTTCAGTGAAGGTTTAGTGTGGAAGCGTTTTGCGCATGAACACCCGCGCGTAACCATTTTCCGTAGCCCGGTGGGTTTCCACATAACCGAGCTTTTTATAGATGGCGATGTTCTCAGTCATCAATTCATGGGTATAGAGCTCGATCGCTGCACAACCCTGGCGCTGGGCGTAGTCCTCACAGAACATCATCAAGCGCTTGCCAATGCCCTGCCCTTTGTAACCGGGTGCAACAGCAATGTTGTTCAACAGCAGCACGCGGTGTTGCGCTTGCACCACCAACACCCCGGCAATCTGTTCATTCGCTTGCACTACAAAGACGCTGGCATCACTGATCACCTGCTGATAGTCATCCAGCATCGGCGCTGGCTTTTTGCCGATCCGCGCGATGTAAGGCGCGTAAGCATCATTCACCAGCGCAGTAATCTCTGCGGCGTCTTGCAGCCGGGCACGGCGGATTGTCGGTGTGGACTGCATCGGCAACTCCCAGTTCGTCACTTACATCTGAAAGAGCCAGTCTATCAGCCCACAATACTGACGCTATTAGCCCTCGCTCTTCGCCACGTCTAGCCTATATTTATCGCTGCACTGATCCGGCCGGATGGTTTCTGGGAGGGCGCTGATACAGCGGCTATAGCCGTCGCTCCCGCCGTGTTCCACCTGTCCGATAACGAGATTGCCGCTATGCTGAACCGTCCGTGATGGCCATCACCGATTCGTTGTTTGAACCGCTGGCCTTGAACCTATGTCGTTGATTTCACTCATCTCTACCCGGTTGCTGCAACGGGTCGGATTGTGGGGTGAGTCCATCCAGAGGTGAAACAGTCATGTCAAACGAGTCAAAATGCCCGTTCAATCATGCCGCTGGCGGCGGCACCACCAACCGTGATTGGTGGCCCGACCAGCTGAACCTGAAGATCCTGCACCAGCACTCGTGCCTCTCCGATCCCATGGATGAGGATTTCGACTACGCCAGCGCGTTCAAAAGCCTGGACTTTGCCGCCCTCAAGCAAGACCTGCGGGCACTGATGACCGACTCCCAAGACTGGTGGCCCGCCGACTTCGGCCACTATGGCCCCTTGTTCATTCGTATGGCCTGGCACAGCGCCGGGACTTACCGTATCGGTGATGGGCGCGGTGGCGCCGGTTCCGGTCAGCAACGCTTCGCCCCACTCAACAGCTGGCCCGACAACGTCAGCCTCGACAAAGCCCGACGCCTGCTGTGGCCGATCAAGCAGAAATACGGCAAGAACATTTCCTGGGCCGACCTGATCGTGCTCACCGGCAACGTAGCGCTGGAGTCGATGGGCTTCAAAACCTTCGGATTCTCCGGTGGCCGGGCCGATGTCTGGGAACCGGATGAAGACGTGTACTGGGGCTCGGAAACCGTCTGGTTGGGTGGCGACACCCGTTATGGCAAAGCCCAGCCGCCGGGTGATGCACCACTGGTTGCCGAACCACCTCCCAGCCAGCAGGAAAGCCGCACCGGCTCCGGTGAGCGCAATCTGGAAAACCCGTTGGCTGCGGTGCAAATGGGCCTGATCTACGTTAACCCTGAAGGCCCTGAAGGCAATCCGGACCCGATTGCTTCCGGCAAGGACATCCGCGACACCTTTGGCCGCATGGCCATGAACGATGAAGAAACCGTGGCGCTGATTGCTGGTGGCCACGCCTTCGGCAAAACCCATGGCGCCGGCCCTGCCGATAACGTCGGCCCTGAGCCCGAGGCGGCGGGCCTGGAAGAACAAGGCCTGGGTTGGCGCAATAAATTCGGCAGCGGCATCGGTGCCGATGCGATCACCAGCGGCCTGGAAGTGACCTGGACCTCGACACCGACGAAATGGAGCAACGAGTATCTGGAAAACATGTTCGGCTTTGAGTGGGAACTCGACAAGAGCCCGGCCGGCGCGCACCAGTGGAAGCCCAAAGGCGGCGCTGGTGCAGGGCAAATTCCGCACGCATTCGATCCGTCGAAAAAACAGGAACCGCGGATGCTCACCGCCGACCTGGCGTTGCGCTTCGACCCGATCTACGAGCCCATCGCCCGGCGCTTCAAAGACAACCCCGATCAACTGGCCGACGCGTTCGCCCGCGCCTGGTACAAACTGATCCACCGCGACATGGGCCCGTTGTCGCGCTACCTCGGCCCGGAAATGCCCAACGAAGAACTGCTGTGGCAAGACCCGGTCCCCGCTGTTGATCACGCCCTGGTCGGCGATGCCGATGTCGCCGCGCTCAAAGCCAAAGTACTGGCTTCGGGCTTGTCGGTGGCGCAACTGGTATCGGCTGCCTGGGCTGCAGCGTCGTGCTTCCGAGGTTCGGACAAACGCGGCGGTGCCAACGGTGGCCGCCTGCGCCTGGCACCGCAAAAAGATTGGGAAGCCAACCAACCTGCACAACTGGCCGAAGTTCTGAACAAGCTGCAAGGCATTCAGAATGACTTCAATGCCCAGGGCGGTGGCAAGAAAATCTCCCTGGCTGACCTGATCGTGCTGGCCGGCAACGCTGGTGTGGAACAGGCGGCGAAAAGCGCTGGCCACAACCTGGTAGTGCCCTTCTCCCCGGGCCGCACCGACGCCTCGCAAGCGCAAACCGATGTCGAATCGTTCGCCTTGCTGGAACCGGTTGCCGATGGTTTCCGTAACTTCGTCAAAGCCGGGGTCAAGGTCAAAGCCGAGGCCTTGCTGGTCGACAAGGCGCAGCTACTCACCCTCACCGCGCCCGAAATGACTGTACTGATCGGTGGCCTGCGCGTGCTGGGCAACAACGTTGGCCAGAATGCACAGGGCGTGTTCACTGCGCGGCCTGGGCAGTTGACCAACGATTTCTTCAAAAACCTGTTGGACATGAGCGTGGAATGGAAACCCACCTCCAGCGCCAACGACAGCTACGAAGCGCGCGACCGCAAATCCGGTGAGCTGAAATGGACCGGCAGCCGGGTTGACCTGGTGTTTGGCTCGCATGCGCAACTGCGCGCGCTGGCCGAGGTGTATGCCAGCAGCGATGCCAACGACAAGTTCGTCAGAGACTTTGTCGCGGCCTGGACCAAGGTCATGAACCTGGACCGTTTTGACCTGAGATAAGCGCAACAACGCAATGTCATCGCGTCACTGTAAACACCCCACGCTGAAGGTTCAGCGTGGGGTGTTTTTCATCTGATCCGTATTTTTCTAGCGTATCTGCGTCTGTAACGAAAACACTGACACTCCGACAATGTAGCCACTACAAGGCACCTTTCATTTGCACCGCGTGCCTGATCAGGTGGCTGTGCACACAGCAGCGCCTGTTGCCTCTTCCCTGTTCAAATCGGAGTTCCTATGGGCAAGCTTGCGCTTTTCGTGGTTGGTTTTCTGGTGCTCGCCATTGGCATTGGTGCGTTAGGTACTATCTCGCCGTTGTAAGGAATAAAGGCTCTTCAGGGATTGCCAGGGAAGGTTTGGGTTTGGCTCTGAGAATTGTGAACTTATCCATTCGGTGTGGTGGCTCCACTTGCCCCTTCCGCCCTTACGGCGGCCCTACGCTTCGCTTCGGGTTCCCTCCTGAAGTCGCAACCTGCGGCGTCTGGACTAACGCGCACGCACTTGTAGCTTGTAGCTTGTAGCTTGTAGCTATCGAAGATACTCCCGCCCAGACACCGCCCGTAACTTAGCGACTTCAGGAGGCCGAGTGGAGGTGACTGGAGGGCTTATCTCGGTGGGAGCGGGCTTGCCCCGCGAAGCGATTTAGCCTGCAAAACCCAATCGCGGGGCAAGCCCGCTCCCACGGTTAGGGCCGGATGCAGGAGCGAGCGGTTTTGGTTCCTTTTGCCAAGACAAAAGAGACCCGCCGTA
>NZ_SMOK01000017.1 GCF_004353925.1 Pseudomonas sp. H9
TATCCGCTTCCTGTTCGTCAGGCCAGCATTTTGCCTCGGGCTTCCTTCAGATTCGCAGTCACCCGCGACACCCTTGCCTCTGGCTAACACTTCCCCTTGCCGGGTGTGTAGAGGACTTTCACCTCCAAGTCACCAGCGAGGCCACCACAGCCAAGCTGGTTGCGCTAACGCGCAACGCGCCATGCCTGGCGCACAAACGAAAACGGCCGGGCTGCACAGGCAGCCCGGCCGTTGCTCACGCGGCGCTGTTACTTGCCGTTGGTGAGGGTGTTGTAGCTGGTGATCAGGTTACGGTAGTCCGGGATGTGGTTAGAGAACAAAGTACCCAGGCCTTCGATGTCGTTACGCCAGTCACGGTGCAGCTCGCAGGCCAGACCAAACCAGGTCATCAATTGGGCGCCAGCTTGAGACATACGGTCCCAGGCCGAGTCGCGGGTCAGTGCGTTGAAGGTACCCGACGCATCGGTTACCACGAATACATCAAAACCTTCTTCCAGGGCCGACAGCGCCGGGAAGGCCACGCACACTTCGGTCACAACGCCAGCAATGATCAGTTGCTTCTTGCCGGTGGCCTTCACGGCCTTGACGAAGTCCTCGTTGTCCCAGGCGTTGATCTGGCCAGGGCGAGCGATGTAAGGCGCGTCTGGGAATTGTTCTTTGAGCTCCGGTACCAGCGGGCCATTGGGGCCGGTTTCAAAGCTGGTGGTGAGGATGGTCGGCAGTTTGAAATACTTGGCCAGGTCGCCTACTGCCAGCACGTTATTCTTGAATTTGTCCGGGTCGATATCACGCACCAGCGACAGCAGACCGGTCTGGTGATCCACCAGCAGGACAGCGGCGTTGTTCTTGTCCAGACGAACGTAGGGCTTGCTCATGGTCTAACTCCTTGCGTTGGTAAGCCGGCACCCTGAAGCACCGGTAAGGGTGAATCAGCGAGTGGAATCCAGTTGCTCTTTGTCAGTCACAACCTGTTGTGCCTTGAGGTAGCTCTCAATCAGCAATTGATAATGCGGGAACACTGCACTATAGGCCTCAGCCCACTGTTGTGCGTCGGCACGGTTCCAGGTGCGCTGCACTTCCGAGCACACGGCCGCAGTGTCCATCGGCACCACACCCGCCTGCATGATGCGCGCCAGGGTGATTTCCTGAGCCATCTTCGAGTAGGTACCGCTGGCGTCGATCACCGCAAACACCTGATAGCCTGCAGCGACAGCACTGATGCTCGGGAAGGCCATGCACACACTGGTGATGGTGCCAGCGATGATCAGCTGTTTCTTGCCAGTGGCCTCTACCGCCTTGACGAATTCGTCATTGTCCCAGGCGTTGATTTCACCTTTGCGTGCCACGTATTTGGCATGCGGTGCCGCTTCGTGGATTTCCGGGATCAATGGGCCGTTGGGGCCCTGCGGCACCGACGCTGTGGTAATGACCGGAATCTTGGCCAGACTGGCGACCTTGGCCAGGGTAATGGCATTGGTGCGCAGTTCGGTCATCGGCATGTCCTTGACCGTCTGGAACAGGCCGCTCTGATGGTCGATCAGCAGCATCGCGGCGTTATCTGGATCGATACGCGGCACCTGACCATTGAAGTTGGCAACGTTGGCAAATGTACTCATGACACATTCTCCTTGAGCTCAGACCGCAAGTTGTGCTCGCAGCCCAGGTTAAAGGCCGCCCAAAGGACGGCCTTTGGGTTTATCAGACTAGTTGTCGTGACGGGCACCGCCCGCCCCGTTCATCTGGCCAAAGCGACCGGCGCGGAAGTCATCGAAGGCCTCGGCGATTTGCGCCTCGGTGTTCATCACGAAGGGGCCGTAGCCTACGATCGGCTCATCCAGCGGCTCACCACTGAGCAGCAGTACCGAGACCTCGGTTTGCGCTTCGAGCAACAACTCGTTACCGGCGCGTTCGAACAGCACCAGCTGTGCCGGGCCCACCGCACGCTCGCCATTGACCAGCAGCTTGCCGCGCAGAACGACCAGCGCCGTGCTACGCCCCGCCGCACTAGGCAAACGTATCGGGGTGCCGGGTTTGAGCTGCACGTCCCAGACGTCCATTGGCGTGAAGGTCTGCGCCGGGCCTTTATGGCCGCGATAGTCACCAGCGATGACCCGCAACGAGCCGCTACCGGCGCCCAGCGGCACAACCGGAATATCCGTGCTCAGCAAGGTCTGGTAACCGGCAGGAGCCGACTTGTCTTTGGCCGGCAGGTTGACCCACAACTGCACCATTTCCAGGGTGCCACCCTTGGCAGCGAAAGCCGGCGAGTGGAACTCTTCGTGGAGAATGCCGTTGGCCGCAGTCATCCACTGCACATCGCCCGGGCCGATCAGACCGCCCGCACCGGTGGAGTCGCGGTGTTCCAGCTCACCCTGGTAGACGATGGTCACCGTTTCAAAACCGCGGTGTGGATGCTGGCCGACGCCACGACGGGCTGTGGTCGGGGTGAAGTCATGCGGGCCGGCATAATCGAGCAGCAGAAACGGGCTGATGTGCTGAGCCAGGTTGTCGTAAGTGAACAGGCTGCGTACCGGGAAGCCATCGCCGACCCAGTGCGGGTTGGGGCTGCTGTAAACGCCTTGGATCTTTTTCATGAGATGTCTCCTCTCGTGGATGGCTATAACCATACGAGCGCAACGACATCGGCGGTAGATCGGTTAAACTGCCCTCAGCGTTCCATATGGAGAACACTGGTGGAAGACCTTAACGACCTTTACTATTTTGCCCAGGTGGTCGATCACGGCGGCTTTGCCCCTGCCGGCCGCGCCCTGGACATGCCCAAATCCAAACTCAGCCGGCGCATTGCCGGGCTCGAGGAGCGCCTCGGCGTGCGCTTGATCCAGCGCTCGACCCGGCACTTTTCCGTGACCGAAATTGGCCAGGCCTATTACCGTCATTGCGTCGCGATGCTGGTCGAAGCGGAAAGCGCCGCCGAACTGATCGAACGCAACCGTGCCGAACCGCAGGGCATCGTGCGATTGAGCTGCCCCACGGCGCTGCTGAATTTCTGGGTCGGCGACATGCTGACGCGCTTTATGGTCCAGTGCCCGTTGGTGCAACTGCACATCGAAAGCACCAACCGCCAGATCGACCTGATCCAGGAAGGCATCGACATAGCCTTGCGCGTGCGCGTGCCGCCGCTGGAAAGCAGCGATCTGGTGATGAAGCCGCTGGCCCACAGCACCCAATGCCTGGTGGCCGCGCCGCAATTGCATGAACGCCTGCCGGCGCGCCCGGTACCGGCCGACCTGGCGGCCTTGCCGAGCATGCACTGGGGCAAACCGCACCGCGATTATCACTGGGAGCTGGTAGGGCCAAATGCGGTCCACGCCAGTGTGCGCTACCAACCCCGACTGGTCACCGACGACCTGATGGTGTTACGCCAGGCGGCGCTGGTCGGTGTCGGTGTAGTGCATGTGCCGCTGGTGGTAGTGCGCGATGACCTGGCCAGCGGGCGCTTGGTGCGCGTCACCCCAGACTGGGCGCCGGAGTGTGGTGTGGTGCACGCCGTGTTTGCCTCACGGCGCGGATTGCTGCCGGGTGTGCGCAGTTTGCTGGACTTCCTGGCAGCCGAGTTTGCAGCCAGCGATATCGCCTGAGTGATCGAACCGGTAGGAGCGGGCTTGCCCCGCGATGCAATTTTCCTGATACACCGCATCGCGGGGCAAGCCCGCTCCTACCGGTCAGTGCACCTGCAGGAACGCCTGTATCTGCTCGCTGCACGCCGCCGGATCTTCCTGCATGAAACAATGCCCGCCCGCCACCTGCTGCGCGGTCACGTGACGATTGCTCTGCGCCCAGCGCTGCACCGACTGCGGCACAAAGGGATAGGTGTGCTCACCGTAAAGCACCAGCGTTGGTGCCTGCACCCGAGTCAGCGACGCCCACATCCGCCGCGGGAACGAGCTGAAAATCTCGACCTCGCGGCTGGGGCGGCATTTGAGCACCACGCCTTCGCCGCAGTCGCCGATGGCATGGTCGATGTAGGATTGCAGCGCCGAATCGCTCCAGCCCTTGAAGATGCCACGGCCTTCCAGCGAGGCCCGTGCGGCACTGCGATCCGGCCAATGACTGCGGCGAGTGGCGGCTTTGCGTGCCAGGGCGTGACGGCGGTGCAGGCCGACCAGTGCGGCAGCGCCCATAATGCCCATCATCGACTGGCTGAACAGCACCGGATCGAGCAACACAGCACGCTGAAACAACTGCGGCTGCTGCGCCAACATCAACCCGGTGAGTACCCCGCCAAAACTGTGGCCAACGGCAAAACGCGGCACGTCGGCGTACTCGGCACGGCCCGCCTCGAACGCTTCTATTGCCAATTCTGCAGTGCGGTTCCAGCCCTGAAACGGGCCGCCGTGATCACTGTCGCCATGGCCCTGCACATCACACAGCCACAGGTCGAAGTGGTCGGCCAGGCGCGCCAGCAGAGGCTGGTAAGCCAGGCAACAGAAGCCATTACCGTGAAGAAAATGCAGCAGTGGTTTGCCGCTGGCGGCTGAGCGCCAGCCGCGCAAGGTGAAGCCGGCACTTGTGTCGTGGGACCAGGGAATCAACTGCATGTGCCAGCTTACTCATTCAGGAAAAGCTCGATTCTACAAACAGCAACGGATAAAGCGAAATCACCAGCAATGCCGCCATCAAGACATTGAACAGCATCAACCAGCGCGGATTCTGCAGCACCGTACGCAATGCACTACCGAACATTACCCAGACACACACGCTGGGCAGGTTGACCAAGGCGAACACCGTTGCAATCACAATCACGTTAGTGACGTAGCCTTGGGCAGGCGTGTAGGTGGTGATTGCCCCCACGGCCATCACCCAAGCTTTGGGGTTGACCCACTGAAAGGCCGCCGCGCCCCAGAAACCCAGTGGTTTGCGACTTTCCGGATGGCTCGCCGACAACGGCCCGGAGGTGGCGATTTTCCACGCCAGGTACAGCAAATAGGCGGCGCCGACATAACGCAGCACGGTGTAGATCGGCGGGTACGCCTTGAACACCTCACCCAGGCCAAAGCCCACCGCCAGCACCATGACCATGAAGCCAACACTGATGCCCAGGGCGTGAGGAATGGAGCGACGCACACCGAAGTTCACCCCGGAGGCCAACAACATGGTGTTGTTGGGCCCCGGAGTGATCGAGGAGACAAAAGCGAACAACACGAACGCGGTGATCAAGTCGATTGAGCTGAGCATGGCAGGCTTTCCAGATGTTTCAGGGGGCTGTCATGACACTAACGGAGACTTGTTCCGCGCCGACCATACAGTTACAGAAAATAATGCCACTACACTTGGCTGTACCCCTTCAGAGCAACGCTTCGCAGACAAACTCCAGACGGTCCTGGCCGAAGAACATCTGCTCGTCGACAAAGCAGGTCGGCGCACCGAATACACCGCGGCGCACGGCTTCTTCCGTGGCGTCCTTGAGTGCTGCCTTGACCTGTGGGTCGACCGTCCATGCCAGGTACTGCTGCGGGTCGAAGCCCGCCTCTTGCAGTACCGCTGCCAGCACCTCAGGGTCGCCGAGGTTGCGTTGCTGCACCCACATCGCCGTGAACACCGCCTTGAGGTAGGCATCAAAACGTTCGGGTTGGAACAGCTGCACTGCAACGGTGCCACGCATCAGGTTCAGGGTGTTGATTGGGAAACCCGGAGGGAACGCCAGGGTCACCCCGTAGCGCTTGGCATAACGTTGAAAGTCGGCAAACACATAGCGCGCCTTGGCCGGCACCATCACCGGAGATGCATTGCCGGTTGCCTGAAACACGCCGCCCAGCAGCATCGGCCGGTACAGCAACTGTGCATCCAGACGCTCGCACAGCGACGGCAGTTGGGTCCAGGCCAGGTAACTGGCCGGGCTGCCCAGGTCAAAGAAGAACTCAACGGTCTTGCTCATCGATCAATGTCCTTGTTGTTGTCAGAGGCTTACCAACGTTCCATCCACGGCCGCAGGTCCAGTTCGAAAGTCCAGGCATCTCGGGGTTGGGCATGCAGAAACCAGTAGCTGTCGGCAATGTGTGCTGGATCAAGAATGCCGTCTTGCTCTTTCAGGGCATAGCGCTCGGGAAAGCTGTCGCGGATGAATGCCGTGTCGATGGCACCGTCCACCACCACGTGGGCGACATGAATGTTACGTGGGCCAAGCTCACGGGCCATGCTTTGTGCCAGCGCACGAATGCCGTGCTTGGCCCCGGCGAACGCAGCAAAACCGGCCGCGCCGCGCAATCCGGCGGTGGCGCCGGTAAATAAAATGGTGCCGCGCTCACGACTCACCATACGCCGGGCCACGGCCTGGGCGGTCAAGAAACCGGCAAAGCAGGCCATTTCCCAGATCTTGAAATATTTACGTGCCGTCTCATCAAGGATGCTGCACGGCACATTGGCGCCAATGTTGAAGACAAACGCCTCAATCGGCCCAAGGGTGCTTTCGATTTGCTCAACCAGCGCCGTTACCTCATCTTCCTTGCGCGCATCGGAAGCAAAGCCGTGCGCCTCACCGCCTTGGGCACGAATCTCGTCGACCAAGGGCTGCAGTTTATCGGCGCTGCGCCGGGTCACGCAGGCGATATAGCCCTCCCGGGCAAAACGCTTGGCAATCGCTCCACCGGTGGCATCACCGGCCCCCACCACCAACACCACTTTCTTGCCCTGAGTCATCCATCGCCTCCATTGGTAAACGATCATTTAGTAAACGAACGCTATGCTATGATCCAGGCTTCGTCAAGCCAGTGATACGGAGCAGGTCGGCGTGCGTTACTCCACCACCCACAAAGAACAAACCCGGCAGAAGCTGCTGGAAAGCAGCGGCGCCCTGGCCAAGCGTGGCGGCTTCAACGCCACCGGAATCGCCGGGCTGATGAAAGCCATCGGCCTCACCGGCGGGGCGTTCTACAACCATTTCCCGTCCAAGGACGACCTGTTCACCGAAGTGGTACGCCGCGAGCTGTCGCTCAGCCCCATGGCCCAACAGCCAATGAACCGCCAACGCCTCGAACGCTGCCTGGACCAGTACCTGAGCCTTGCCCACGTGCACAACCCGGAAGGCGGTTGTGCCATTCCAGCGCTCGGTGCCGAGATTGCCCAGGCGCCGCTGCCGGTTCGTGAAGAGGCCGAACACTGGCTTCGTACCCTGCAACGTGCCTGGGCCGATACCCTGGAAGACCCAGACCTTGCCTGGGCCCTGCTCAGTCAGTGCGTGGGCGCGCTGGTAATCGCGCGCATGCTGGCCACTGAAGCGAGCCAGCAGGAAGTGCTCAAGGCCTCCCGTGATTTTCTTGCTGGGGCCATGCATGAAAGGTCTTGAAGCGCTGCTGCTTGGTGTTGCCCTGCTCGCCCCGCTCCCCGCCCTCGCCGCCTGCCCGGCTGGCCAATATGAAATCTGCCTGGGCAGCTGCCTGTGCTCGCCGATTGACCCAGGTGAAGCGGGCATCATGCTCGATGATCTCGGGCGCTTCGCCAGCAGTTCACTGGCCCTTGCCTTGCAACAGGCCCGCGACACAGCAGCAGCCGGTGAGGTGCTGCCGATCCCGCTGCACATCCGCGCCCAGCTTGAGCCGTATTACGACTTCCAGGTGCTCGACGCCGCGCGCTACAAAGTCGGTGACCAGCAGGCACTGGACAGCGCCAACGCGCTGCTGCAGAACCCTGATGTGAATGCCGTGACCCTGATCGACATCATCGTCTTTCGCAACGAAGCCGACGCCCAGGACAATGTCGCCCTCTGGGCCCATGAACTGCACCATGTGCAGCAGTACCAGCAATGGGGCGTAGCGGAGTTCGCCCGGCGTTACTCACGCGACTTCGACGCCGTGGAAGCACCGGCCTACGACATCCAGGCGAAGGTCAGCAAAGCCCTGCGCGAGCGCGCGTCCGGCCAGGCGCGCTGAACTAGACTTTACAGTTGCCTCACCTTGAATGGCCCGAGGCCGTCACTGCCGGTGACGGCCCCGTTGTCGTTGGACTTCGCACAGGAGAACACGCAATGGACGAAGCCAAACTGCAAGACTTCATGGGAAAACTGGTCAACGACATGGGCGCTGCGGCCCTGCTCGCTAATCTGATACTTGGAGATGAACTGGGCCTGTACCGGGCCATGGCCGACAGCCAGTTCATCACCCCCGAACAATTGGCCGAAAAGACCGGCTGCAACGCTCGATTGCTGCGTGAGTGGCTCAGCGCCCAGGCAGCTTCCGGCTATATGGAACATCAGGGTGGCCGTTTTCGTCTGCCTGAAGAACAAGCCATGGCCCTGGCCATCGAGGACTCGCCGGTCTACGCTGCCGGCGGCGCTTCGGTGATCGCCGCGCTGTACCACGACAAAGACAAACTGGTTGCGGCCATGCGCGGCGACGGCGGCCTGCCCTGGGGCGACCACCACCCGTGCATGTTCAGTGGCACCGAGCGCTTCTTTCGCCCTGGCTACCGCGCCAACCTGGTCAGCCAGTGGCTGCCGACACTCACCGGGGTGGTCGATAAACTCAAGGCTGGAGCTAAGGTCGCCGATGTCGGCTGCGGTCACGGCGCCTCGACGGTGATCATGGCCCAGGCTTTCCCGGCCTCACGGTTCATCGGCTATGACTACCACGCCCCGTCAATTACCGTGGCCAACCAGCGTGCCAGCGAGGCTGGCGTGGGCGAGCGTGCACAGTTCGTCAAAGCCAGTGCCAAAGATTTTCCCGACCATGACTACGACCTGATCTGCTACTTCGATTGCCTGCACGACATGGGCGACCCGGTAGGTGCCGCCCGCCATGCCTTCAAAGCGCTGAAAGCCGATGGCACGGTGTTGCTGGTCGAGCCTTATGCCGGTGACAATCTGGATGCCAACTGCACACCAGTGGGCCGCTTGTTCTATGCCGCCTCGACGTTCATCTGCACACCCAATTCACTGTCTCAGGAAGTCGGCCTGGGGCTGGGGGCACAAGCGGGGGAAGCGCGCTTGCGTGCGGTGTTTGAGGAAGCGGGATTCCGTTCGTTCAGGCGTGCGACGCAGACGCCCTTCAACCTAATTCTTGAGGCGCGCAAGTAATGCCAGATCGCGGGACAAGTCGGATCGCCGCACCGTCGCTCCTACCAGTGGGAGCGGGCTTGCCCCGCGATTTTCGTATACCATATCCATAAATAACTTCGGACGACACCACCGTGACCGTACCCCGCCTCAACGCCCCGGACTTGGGCAACACGCCTTCGACCTCGGAAATCATCACCCGCCACCTGCGCGATGCGATCATTGCCGGGCACTTTGCTGAAGACGAGGCGATCCGTCAGGACGACATCGCCCGTCAGTTCAACGTCAGCAAGATTCCGGTGCGCGAGGCACTCAAGCGCCTGGAAGCCGAGGGCCTGGTGATGTTCCAGCGTAATCGCGGGGCAATGGTCACGCGCATGTCCGAGCCGGAGCTGGCGCAAATGTTCGAAGTGCGCATGTTGCTTGAAGACAAAGCCCTGCGCCTGGCCATTCCGAACATGACCGAAGAAACCTTCGCCCGCGCCGAGCGCATCTGCCAGGAGTTCGTCGGCGAAAACGACGTCGGGCGCTGGGCCGAGCTGAACTGGGAGTTGCACGCTTGCCTGTACGAACCGGCGCAGCGGCCGTTTCTGGTCAACATGATCCGTTCAGTGAACGACAAACTGGAGCGTTACCTGCGCATGCAGATGAGCCTGTCGGCAGGCAAAGAACGCGCCGACCACGAACACCGCGAAATCCTCGAAGCCTGCCGGGCCAAGGATATCGAACGAGCGGTGACCCTGCTCGACGAGCACATCGCCGGCGTCTGCAAAACCCTCTTCGAACACCTGCCCCACAGATAACGGTAGGAGCGGGCTTGCCCCGCGATGCAATTTAATTGACACACTACAATCGCGGGACAAGTCGGGTCGCCGCACCGCCGCTCCCACCCGTCTGTGCTGATTTCGTCATTCACGTCGCTTAAACGCATCAAGCCTGCCGCCCCGCGAACACGTCACGCTGTCGTTCACCTCCCTGAACGGACGCGGCCTCCCCATGAAACGCATTACCGTGATCGACTCCCACACCGGCGGCGAACCGACCCGCCTGGTCACCGACGGTTTCCCGGACTTGGGCACCGGCAGCATGGCCGAACGCCGTCAGCGCCTGGCCCAGCAGCACGATCAATGGCGCAGCGCCTGCATGCTGGAGCCGCGTGGCAGTGATGTACTGGTCGGCGCGCTGCTGTGTGAACCGGTCGACCCCAGCGCCTGTGCCGGGGTGATTTTCTTCAACAACACCGGTTACCTGGGCATGTGCGGCCACGGCACCATCGGCCTGGTGGTGTCGCTGGCACACTTGGGCCGCATCGGCCCCGGCGTGCACCGTATCGAAACCCCGGTGGGCACCGTGCAGGCCACCCTGCACGACGATCACTCGGTGAGCGTGCGCAATGTGCCCGCCTACCGCTATCGCAAAGACCTGACACTAGAAGTGCCCGGCATCGGCCAGGTGGTTGGTGATGTAGCCTGGGGCGGTAACTGGTTCTTTCTGATCGCCGATCACGGCCTGCAGGTAGCAGGCGACAACATCGACGCCCTCACCGGCTACACCTATGCCGTGCAGCAAGCCCTCGACGACCAGGGCTTTCGCGGCGAAGACGGCGGCCTGATTGACCATATAGAACTGTTCGCCGACGACGCGCAGGCCGACAGCCGCAACTTTGTGTTGTGCCCCGGCAAAGCCTACGACCGCTCGCCGTGCGGCACCGGTACCAGCGCCAAGCTCGCCTGCCTGGCCGCCGACGGCAAGCTGCAACCCGCTCAGGTCTGGCGCCAGGCCAGTGTCATCGGCAGCCAGTTCGAGGGTTCCTATGAGGCCGACGGTGAACGCATCGTGCCGACCATTCGCGGCCGTGCGCACATCAGCGCCGAAGCCACGCTGATCCTGCAGGACGATGATCCGTTCGCCTGGGGCATTCGCCTGTGAGGGGTGACGCCGACGTCATCATCATCGGCGCCGGGATTATCGGCGCCGCCTGCGCACAGGCACTGGCGGCACGAGGCCTGCAGGTACTGGTGCTCGACGCCGGCCTGCACGGCGCCACCGCCGCCGGCATGGGCCACCTGCTGGTGCTCGATGACAACGCTGCGGAACTGGCGCTGAGCCAACACTCGCTGCAGCGCTGGCGTGAGCTGGCACCGCAGCTGCCCGAGGCCTGTGCCTACCGCAGCAACGGCACTTTATGGCTGGCCGCCAACGCCGAAGAAATGGCCGTTGCCGAACACAAGTTCAGTGTGTTGCAAGCACAGGGTGTGGCCTGCGAACTGGTGCCCGGCCATACGCTGCGCCAACGTGAACCAGCCCTGCGCGAAGGACTGGAAGGCGGCTTGCTAATCAATGGCGACGGCATTCTCTACGCCCCGGCCACGGCACAGTGGATGCTGCAAGCGCCGCGCATTGAACAACGCCGAGCCAAGGTCAGTGCCGTACAAGGCAACCGCGTGTGCCTGGACGATGGACGGTGGTTGCACGCCGAGGCGGTGGTACTGGCCAACGGTATCCAAGCCACCGAACTGTGCCCGGAGCTACCGATTCAGCCAAAGAAGGGCCACCTGCTGATCACCGACCGCTACCCCGGTACTGTCACCCATACCTTGGTGGAATTGGGCTATGTGACCAGTGCCCACAACGCCAGCGGCCCGTCCACTGCCTGCAATATCCAGCCGCGCCCGACCGGCCAATTGTTCATCGGTGCCTCGCGCCAATTCGGCACCACCGACCCGGCCGTGGAAGGCTGGATGCTCGCACGCATGCTCAAGCGCGCCACCGAATACATGCCAGACCTCGCACACCTGAACGGTATCCGCGCCTGGACCGGCTTTCGCGCCGCCAGCCCCGACGGCCTGCCGCTGGTGGGCCGTCACCCGCAACAGCAAGGCCTGTGGCTGGCGGTGGGCCACGAGGGGCTTGGCGTTACCACCGCCCCGGCAACCGCTGACTTGCTGTGCGCGCAACTGTTCGACGAGATGCCGCCGCTGGCGGCCGACGCCTACCTACCCGACCGTTTCCTCGGAGCACTCGCCCATGCCTGAACTGATCCTCAATGGCCGATCGCTGCGGGTGGCCGACGGCACCAGCGTGGCCGCTGCGCTGGTGCTCGGTGGCGATGGCTGCACGCGCACCTCAGTGAGCGGCCAGCGACGCGCGCCGCTGTGTGGCATGGGCATTTGCCAGGAATGCCGGGTCACCATCGACGGTCACCGGCGCCTGGCCTGCCAGACCCTGTGCCGCGACGGCATGCAGGTGCAGACATGGCCATGAACGAACACACCAACCTGCTGATTATCGGTGCCGGCCCTGCCGGGCTCGCCGCCGCCCAGGCTGCCGCGCCGACTGCCGCCCGCATCATTCTGCTCGATGACAACCCGCAACCGGGTGGCCAGATCTGGCGCGCTGGCCCTAAGGCCAACGTACCGGCTCAAGCACGCCAATTGCGCGAGCAGGTGCTGGCCTGCGCCAACGTGCAGTACTACCCCGGCACCCGGGTGATTGCCCAATCCGCCCCGGACACCTTGCTGGTAGAAGATGCCGAACGCGGCTGGCAGATCCGCTACGATCGCCTGATCCTCTGCACCGGTGCCCGTGAACTGCTGCTGCCGTTCCCCGGTTGGACCCTGCCCGGCGTAACCGGCGCGGGTGGTTTGCAGGCGCTGATCAAGGGTGGCCTGCCGGTGCACGACCAACGCATTGTCATCGCTGGCAGTGGCCCATTGCTGTTGGCCAGTGCGGCTACGGCCAAACAGAATGGCGCCCAAATCGTGCAGATCGCCGAACAAGCATCAACCGCCGCCGTTGCCGGCTTTGCCGCACAATTACCCCGCTGGCCGCGCAAGCTGCTGCAATCCTTCAGCCTGCTCGACCGCCAGTACCGCACCGCCAGCTACGTATTGGCCGCACTCGGCAACGAGCGCCTGGAAGGCGTGCGTTTGCAGCTTAATGACAAGGTGGTGGAAGTCGCCTGTGAGCGGCTCGCCTGCGGGTTCGGCCTGATCCCCAACACGCAGCTTGGCCAGGCCCTGGGCTGCGCGGTAGTCGATCAGGCGATCCGTGTTGACCAGTGGCAACAGACCTCGCAATCCGGCATCTATGCGGCAGGCGAATGCACCGGCTTCGGTGGCAGCGAGCGCGCCTTGGTCGAGGGCGCGATTGCCGGCTATGCGGCCGTTGGCGACCGTCAGCAGGCGCAGTCATTGTGGCGCCGCCGCAGCCGCTGGCATGGTTTTGCCAAGGCGCTGAACCGCGCCTTTGCCCTCGACCCGGCGCTGAAGTCGCTGGCGACTGCCGATACCCTGGTGTGCCGCTGCGAAGATGTCCCTTACGCCGCCCTCACCACCCAGCGCAACTGGCGCGAGGCCAAACTTGCCAGCCGCTGCGGCATGGGCGCCTGTCAGGGCCGCGTATGTGGTGCGGCGACCGCACACCTGTTCGGCTGGCAAACCCCGGCACCGCGCCCGCCGTTCAGCCCGGCGCGCATCGACACCCTGTTGTGCCTGGACGACACACACGACGCTTGAGCGTAACGCCGGGGGCGCACTATGATCCTGACGATCGCCCCCGGACCGTCAACGCATGCACGCCACGCTCAACCACTTCGCGCCTTGCGACCTGCCGACGTTACTAAGCAGCCTGCGCAGCATCGCACCGCTGCTCGACACCCTCAACGATGTGGTGTTCTTCATCAAAGACCGCGAGGCGCGCTACGCCTTCGTCAACCAGACTCTGGCCCGGCGCTGCGGCCGTCAGCACGGTAACGACCTGCTCGGGCTCACCGCCGAACATGTCTTCCCCGCGCGTTTCGGCCCGCTCTACACCGAACAGGACCGCCGTGTGCTCAGCAGTGGCCGGGAACTGGCCGATCAGCTTGAACTGCATCTGTACTTCGGCAACCAGCCGATCTGGTGCCTGACCCACAAACGTCCGCTCAAGGATACCGACGGTAACATCGTCGGCCTCGCCGGTATCTCGCGAGACCTGCAACTGCCGCAGTCCAACCACCCGGCATTCGATAAACTCGCCGCCGTGGACGCACACATCCGCAGCCATTTCTCCCGCTCCATCAGCCTCGCGGAACTGACCGCCATTGCCGGGCTTTCCGTGGCGCAACTGGAGCGCCACTGCAAACGCATCTTCCAGCTCACACCCCGACAGATGATCCACAAAGCGCGGCTGGAAGAAGCCTCGCGCCTGCTGCAAGACCCCAGCCTGCCAATCACCGACATTGCCCTGCGTTGCGGTTACACCGATCACAGCGCCTTCAGCCGCCAGTTCCGCGCCCTTACCGGCATTTCGCCGAGCCAATTCCGCGACAGCCAGCGCTGAGTGTTCCGTTACGGGGCGCCGCGCGCGAGCAGTGCTCCGATTTGTAACACCGACCGCAGCCCGAAAAACCATTGTAAAAGCCCCGACAGCAACACGCCCTCCACGCAGCCGCCCTACTTCACGGCCTGACATCCAATTGCCACTTCAGAAGCAAAACAGGCACGGCCATTGCTATAGAAAATATCGTATACGAAATCTTCAATACGATATCTAACAGCACACACGACACGAGGCCTCTATGAAAAACCGTACCTTTGCCGTAGCCCTCAGCGCTGTTCTCACTAGCTCCTTCATTGCCACCGCCCAGGCCGACAAACTCGATGACATCATCGGTTCCGGCAAGCTGCGTTGCGCCGTGACCCTGGACTTCCCACCCATGGGCTTTCGCGATGAAGCCAACAAGCCTGCAGGCTTCGATGTGGACTACTGCAACGACTTGGCGAAGATCCTCGGTGTCGAGCCAGAAGTGGTCGAAACCCCCTTCCCTGACCGTATCCCGGCGCTGATCTCGGGGCGTGCCGACGTCATCGTGGCGTCCACCTCCGATACCTTGGAGCGGGCTAAAACCGTCGGCCTGACCGTGCCTTATTTCGCCTTTCAGATGGTCGTGCTGACCCGCGACAACACGGGTATCAACAGCTTCGACGACCTCAAAGGCAAGGCGCTGGGTAACACCAGCGGTACCTATGAAGCCATCGCCCTGGAGAAAGACGTCAAGAGTTGGGGCAGCGGCAGCTTCCGCGCCTACCAGTCGCAGAACGACACCCTGCTGGCCGTCGCCCAAGGCCATATCGACGCGACCGTGGTCACCAACACCGTCGCCGCCGCTACCCTCAAGTCGGGCAAGTACAAGAACCTCAAGGTCGCCGGTAACGCGCCCTACGTGATCGATTACGTGTCGCTGGGCGCCAAGCGCAACGAGTACGGCCTGCTGCGCTACCTCGACCTGTTCGTTAACCAGCAAGTGCGCACCGGGCGCTACAAAGAGCTGTTCACCAAGTGGGTGGGCACCGAAATCGCCCCGACCGACCTGACCGTGCCACAGGTCTACTACTGAGGTGCGCAGTATGACCAGCACTCCCAACCTCTTGACCGGGCGTAGCCTGGTCGAGGGCGCGGCCCAGGGCGAACTGCTGTTCGCCGACACCGGGCTGAGTTTCTGGGGCGGGGTCGACCCGTTCAGCGGCGAAGTGATCGACCGCCACCATCCACTGAGCGGCCAATGTATTGCCGGGCGCGTACTGGCCATTCCCAGTGGGCGTGGCTCGTGCACCGGCAGCAGTGTGATGATGGAACTGATCAGTAATGGCCACGCACCGGCAGCACTGGTACTGGCCGAAGCCGACGAGATCCTGACCCTCGGCGTGCTGGTCGCACAGACGCTGTTCCAGCGTTCCCTGCCGGTGCTGTGCATCGGCAAGGAGGCCTTCGCCGGGCTCCCCGCTGCAGGCGTTGCCCGGGTCGAAGGGCAACGCCTGAGCCTGTTTGCCCAGGCCCCCGACGACCACTGGCACGCCCCGCCCCCTGCACACAGCGCCCCACCGTTCCACACCACCCTCACCCTTACCTCACTCGACCAGGCACTGCTCGACGGCTGCCACGGCCAGGCGGCACAGTTGGCCATGCAGATCGTCCTGCGCATGGCCGAGCTGCAAGGCGCCGAACAGTTGCTCGACATCACCCAGGCGCATATCGACGGCTGCATCTATACCGGCCCGGCCAGCCTGCGCTTTGCCGAACAACTGGTACAGTGGGGGGCCAAGGTACGGGTGCCGACCACCCTCAACTCGATTTCGGTCGATCAGCGCCGCTGGCGTGAGTTGGGGATCGACCCGGCACTCGGCGAGCCGGCCAGTGCCTTGGGCGATGCCTATATGGCCATGGGTGCGCAACTGAGCTTCACCTGCGCCCCGTACCTGCTGGACAGCGCGCCAGCCTTGGGCGACCAGGTGGTGTGGGCCGAATCCAATGCGGTGGTCTACGCCAACAGCGTGCTGGGTGCACGTACGCTCAAGTACCCCGACTACCTCGACATCTGCATCGCCCTCACCGGCCGTGCCCCGCGCATCGGCTGCCACCTGGATGACCTGCGCAAGGCGCAATTTATCGTCGAGGTGCCGCCACTGGGCGCGCTGGACGACAGTTTTTATCCACTGCTCGGTTACCACATTGGCGCGCTCAGCGGCTCACGGATTCCCTTGGTACGCGGGCTGGAACAGGCGCACCCGAGCCTGGACGACCTCAAAGCCTTCGGCGCCGCCTTTGCCACCACTTCGGCTGCGCCACTGTTCCACATTGCCGGGGTCACCCCCGAAGCGCTGAACCCGGCGCAGGTGCTTGAGCCCAGCATCGCTCTACCCTGTGAGCGGTTGCAACTGAACGAGCTGCTGCACAGCTGGCGTGAGCTCAACAGCGCTGACGAAGCGCACGTGGATGTGGTGTCGCTGGGCAACCCGCACTTCTCGTTGAGCGAGTTCGCAGCACTGAGCCGACTCTGCCACGGCCGCCACAAGCATCCCGAGGTGGTGGTAGCAATCACGTGCGGCCGTGCAGTGCTTGAGCAGGCCCGTGCTGCCGGCTACATCAGCGGCCTCGAACGCTTCGGCGTCACCCTGGTGACCGACACCTGCTGGTGCATGCTCGGCGAGCCGGTGATTCCGCCTGCAGCACGCACGCTGATGACCAACTCCGGCAAATACGCCCACTACGGCCCGGGTCTGGCCGGGCGCCCGGTGCATTTCGCCAGCCTCGCCGAATGTGTCGAATCGGCCTGCAGTGGTCAGGCCAGCGGCCGCCTGCCGGCCTGGTTGCAACCTGCCGCCTGCAAGGAGAAAGCCGCGCATGTTTGACTACACCTTCCAATGGCGTTCAGCCCTACGTGCCTTGCCCGACATGTTGAATGGCGCCTGGGTCACCTTCGAAACCGCGGCGCTGTCGATGATCTTCGGGGTGCTGATTGCCCTCGCCCTGACCGTGATGCGCGCGGGCAAACAGCCTGTGCTGCGCGCCTTCGCCGACACCTGGGTGTCGATTGCACGCAATACGCCATCGCTGTTCCAGATCTACATCCTGTACTTCGGCCTGGGTTCGCTGGGGCTGCATGTCAGCTCCTGGATCGCCTTGCTGGCGGGGATCACCTTCAATAACGCGGGTTATCTGGCCGAGAACTTTCGCGGTGGCCTCAAAGCCGTACCGGGTACGCAGATGCGGGCGGCGCGCTCGTTAGGCATGAGCGCCTTCCAGGCCTACCGCATGGTGATCATCCCGCAACTGTTGCGGGTGGTGTTCTACCCGCTGACCAACCAGATGGTCTGGGCAGTGTTGATGACCTCGCTGGGGGTAATCGTCGGCCTGAACAACGACCTCACTGGCGTGACCCAGGACTACAACGTCAAGACCTTCCGCACCTTCGAATACTTCGCCCTGGCAGCAGCGCTCTACTACGTGATCGCCAAAGCGATCGTTGCAGTAGCCCGGCTGATGGCCTGGCGGCTGTTCCGTTACTGAGGAGCTCAGCATGCCTTCTAGCGGTTTTACCTGGAACGACTTCATGTTCCTCCTCGACGGCGCCTGGGTCACCGTACAGCTGACCTTCTGGGCGATCATGCTGGGCACCTTCGCCGGGTTGTTGTTTGGCCTGGCCCGCGCCCTGTGGCCACGGCTCAGCTTGCCGCTGGCGTGGGTATTGGATGTGTTTCGCAGCGTGCCGTTGCTGATCCAGTTCGTGCTGTTCAACTCGTTCAAAAGCATTGTCGGCCTGAACCTCAGCGCCTTCAGCGTCGGCTGCATCGTGCTGGGGGTGTACACCGCCGCCTACTTCACCGAGATCGTCCGCGGCGGGGTACTGGCTGTGTCGCTGAGCGTACGCCGGGCCAGCCGTTCGCTGGGCATGAGCTACCTGCAGGACCTGCGCTGGATCGTCCTGCCGATGGCCACCCGGGTGGCCTTTCCTGGCTGGCTGAACCTGGTGCTCGGCGTCATGAAAGACACCGCGCTGGTGATGTGGATCGGCATTGTCGAACTGCTGCGCGCCTCGCAGACCATCGTTACACGGATTCAGGAACCCCTGCTGGTGCTGTGCATCGCGGGCCTCATTTACTACGTCATGAGCCTGGTGGTGGCCCGTTTGGGCGCCCGTCTGGAAAGAAGGTGGCAGGAAAATGATTGAGATCGAAAACGTACACAAATCCTTCGGCAACCTCGAAGTGGTCAAGGGCGTCAGCCTGACGGTCGACAAAGGCGAAGTGGTGTCGATCATCGGCGGCTCGGGCTCAGGCAAGTCAACCTTGCTGATGTGCATCAACGGCCTGGAGCCGATCCAGAAAGGCAGCATCCGGGTCGACGGTGTCGAAGTGCACAACCGCGCCACCGACCTCAACCGCCTGCGCCAGAAGATCGGCATCGTGTTCCAGCAATGGAACGCCTTCCCGCACCTTACCGTGCTGGAGAACGTGATGCTGGCGCCGCGCAAGGTGCTGGGCAAGAGCAAGGAGCAGGCCGAGGAACTGGCGGTCAAGCAGCTGACCCACGTAGGCCTGGGCGACAAGCTCAAGACCTTCCCCGGTAAATTGTCTGGCGGCCAGCAGCAACGCATGGCCATTGCCCGGGCACTGGCGATGTCGCCGGACTACATGTTGTTCGACGAAGCCACTTCGGCGCTCGACCCGCAGTTGGTTGGCGAAGTGCTCGACACCATGCGCATGCTCGCCGAAGACGGCATGACCATGGTGCTGGTGACCCACGAAATCCGCTTTGCCCGGGACGTGTCGGATCGCGTGGCGTTCTTCCGTAATGGCCTGGTGCATGAGATCGGTGCGCCGGATCAGGTCATTGGCAACCCGTTGCAGCCGGAGACGGCGGCATTCCTGAAGTCGGTGAAATAACAGCATCGCGGGGCAAGCCCGCTCCCACACCACCGGTGGGAGCGGGCTTGCCCCGCGATAAAGCACACAAGGAGTCCCCAATGCGCTCATCGAAAATCATCCACATCGTCAATTGCCATGCCGAAGGTGAAGTCGGCGACGTCATCGTCGGTGGCGTCGCCCCGCCCCCCGGTGACACGGTCTGGGAGCAGTCGCGCTGGATCGCCCGCGACGACACCCTGCGCAACTTCGTCCTCAATGAACCGCGCGGCGGGGTGTTCCGTCACGTCAACCTGCTGGTGCCAGCGAAAGACCCGCGTGCCCAAATGGCCTGGATCATCATGGAGCCTGCCGACACCCCACCGATGTCTGGTTCCAACTCACTGTGCGTGTCGACCGTGTTACTCGACAGCGGCATCCTGCCCATGACCGAGCCACAAACCCGCCTGGTCCTCGAAGCACCCGGCGGGCTGATCGAAGCCGTCGCCGAGTGCCGCGACGGCAAAGTGCAGCGGGTCGAGGTGAAGAACGTACCGTCGTTCGCCGATCACCTCGATGCCTGGATCGAGGTTGAAGGCCTCGGCTCACTCAAGGTCGACACCGCCTACGGTGGCGACAGTTTCGTCATCGCCGATGCCCACGCACTGGGTTTTGCCATCCGCCCTGATGAAGCCAGGGAAATCGTCGAGACCGGCTTGAAGATCACTCAGGCGGCCAACGAGCAATTGGGCTTTCGCCACCCGCTGAACCCGGACTGGTCGCACATCTCCTTTTGCCAGATCGCCGCGCCCATTGAGTACCAGAACGGTATCGCCACCGGCGCCAACGCCGTGGTTATCCGTCCCGGCAAAATCGACCGTTCCCCCTGCGGTACCGGTTGCTCGGCGCGCATGGCGGTGATGCAGGCCAAAGGCTTGCTGAACGTCGGCGACCGTTTCATCGGCCGTTCGATTATCGGCTCGGAGTTCCACTGCCGCATCGAATCACAGATCGAAATCGCCGGGCGTCCGGCCATTTACCCGTGCATTTCCGGGCGCGCCTGGATCACCGGTACCCATCAGTTAATGCTCGATCCGAGCGATCCCTGGCCACAAGGCTACCGGCTGTCGGACACCTGGCCCGGTGCCTGAACGCTAACCCCTTGATTTAAAACCAGCCTTAAACACCAAACGACAAGCAGCAAAAAAACTACTGGTCGATTTCTCACACTTCAAATATCGTATACGAAATACAATAAACAACCGGAGAACACCATGAGCAAGTACATCAACTGGAGCGGCGTCTTCCCTGCGGTCACCACCCAATTCAACGACGACTTCTCGATCAACCTGGAAAAGACCCACGAGGTGATTTCCAACGTCATCCGCGATGGCGTCTCGGGGCTGGTGGTTTGCGGTTCGGTGGGCGAGAACACCTCGCTGACCGCCGAAGAGAAAATCGCCGTGACCGAGGTCGCCGTCGATGCCTCCCGCGGCCGGGTGCCGGTGATCTGCGGCGTGGCCGAGTTCACCAGCGTGCAAGCGGCGAAAGTGGCCAACTCGGTGCGCCAGGTGGGCGTTGATGGGGTGATGCTGATGCCAGCCCTGGTGTACGGCTCCAAGCCATTCGAAACCGCCGAGCACTACCGCTACGTGGCCAAACACACCGACGTGCCGCTGATGGTCTACAACAACCCACCGATCTATAAGAACGACGTTACCCCGGACATCCTGATTTCCCTCGCCGACTGCGACAACGTGGTGTGCTTCAAAGATTCCTCCGGCGATACCCGCCGCTTCATCGACGTGCGCAACGAAGTGGGCGACCGTTTCGTGCTGTTCGCCGGCCTCGATGACGTCGTCCTGGAGAGCATTGCCGTCGGTGCGCAGGGTTGGGTCTCGGGCATGTCTAACGTGTTCCCCAAAGAAGGCGAAACGATCTTCCGCCTGGCCAAGGCCGGGCGCTTTGCCGAAGCCATGCCGATCTACGAATGGCTGATGCCGATCCTGCACCTCGATGCCCGCGCAGACCTGGTGCAGTGCATCAAGCTCTGTGAAGCCATTGCCGGTCGCGGCAGCGCCCTGACCCGCCCACCGCGCCTGGCCCTGCCGGAAGCGGATCGGGTCTACGTCGAGCAGATCATGGCCAAGGCCCTGGCCAACCGCCCGCACCTGCCGGACGTCGGCCTCTGATGTGATGACCGGGCCGGCACTCCTCCAAGGAGGCCGGCCCGCCTGTTTTGCGCCCATACAGGAAACGCCAGCATGTCCAGTCACCCTTCCAGCGCAACCACCCCTTCGGGATTGAAACGTGTCGTGGCCGCCGCCATGGCCGGCACCGTCGCCGAATGGTATGAATTCTTCCTCTACGGTACTGCTTCGGCACTGGTCTTCGGCCAGTTGTTCTTCCGCCAGACCGACAGCCCCATCGACGGCATCATCGCCGCCTTCGCCCTGTACGCCGTGGGCTTTCTCGCCCGGCCATTGGGCGGTTTGGTGTTTGGCCATTACGGTGACAAGTTCGGCCGCAAACGCTTGCTGCAACTGAGTTTGGTGGTGGTCGGTATCACCACCTTCCTGATGGGTTGCCTGCCCGGTTTCGACAGCATCGGCTACGCCGCACCGATCCTACTGGTGCTGCTGCGCCTGATACAGGGCTTCGCCTTTGGTGGCGAATGGGGCGGCGCGATTCTGTTGGTGTCTGAACATTGCCCCGACAACCGCCGTGGCTTCTGGGCCAGCTGGCCACAAGCCGGGGTGCCGGCAGGTAACCTGATCGCCACCCTGGCGCTGTTGCTGTTGTCGAGCACCCTCTCGGAAGAGCAGTTCCTCGCCTGGGGCTGGCGTATCGCGTTCTGGTTCTCGGCTGTGGTGGTGCTGATTGGCTACTGGATTCGCACCAGCGTCGATGATGCGCCGATTTTCAAAGAGGCCCAGGCGCGCCAGGCGAAAAAAGCCGAGCAGCAACTGGGCGTGGTCGAAGTTTTGCGCCATCACTGGCGTGCCGTGCTGGTGGGGATTGGCGCGCGTTTTGCCGAAAACATCCTCTACTACACCGTGGTGACCTTCTCGATCACCTACCTCAAGCTGGTGGTGCAAAAGGACACCTCGCTGATCCTGTTGCTGATGTTTGGCGCGCACCTGCTGCACTTCTTCCTGATCCCGGTGATGGGCTACCTCTCCGACATTGTCGGGCGCAAACCGGTCTATCTCACGGGTGCCGTGCTCACCGCATTCTGGGGCTTCGTCGGCTTCCCGATGATGGACACCGGCAACAACTGGCTGATCATGGCGGCGATCACCCTGGGCCTGGCCATCGAGTCGATGACCTATGCGCCCTACTCCGCCCTGATGGCCGAGTTGTTCCCGACTCACGTGCGCTACACCGCTTTATCGCTGTGCTATCAGGTCGCGCCGATTTTCGCCGGCTCCCTGGCCCCGCTGATCGCCATCACCTTGCTCAACAAATACCACAGCTCGACCCCCATCGCCTGGTACCTGGTGGGCGCTGCGCTGATCTCGATCGTTGCCGTCGGCCTGACCCGCGAGACCCGCGGCAAGTCGCTGCACACAGTCGACGCCGAAGCGGCCGCCCGCATCGCCGACAACCAGCCCGCCGCTGCCCGCCCGGGCCGTTCGCTGGCCTGACCTCACTCTTGACCTGGAGCTTTCCATGCCGGACATCCTCGGCCACAACTACATCGGCGGCGCGCGCAGTGCCGCTGGCACTGTCACCCTGCAGAGCCATGACGCGACCACAGGTGAGGCGTTGCCCTACCGTTTCCATCAGGCAACCCCTGCCGAAGTTGACGCTGCGGCGCAGGCCGCTGCCCAGGCATATCCAGCGTTTCGCAGCCTGTCACCGCTGCGGCGCGCGGCGTTTCTCGACGCCATCGCCACGCAACTGGAGGCCCTGGACACCGATTTTATTGAACAGGTAACCCGCGAAACCGCGCTGCCCAATGCACGCATTTTGGGTGAGCGTGGACGTACCAGCGGGCAGATGCGTCTGTTCGCTCAGGTGCTGCGCCGGGGTGATTTTCTCGGCGCGCGGATCGACCGCGCCCAGCCCGACCGGCAACCGCTACCACGCGCAGACATTCGTCAGTACCGCCTCGGCGTAGGACCAGTAGCGGTGTTCGGTGCCAGCAACTTCCCGCTGGCCTTCTCCACCGCCGGTGGCGATACCGCTGCAGCACTGGCCGCCGGCTGCCCGGTGGTGTTCAAGGCACACAGCGGCCACATGGCCACCGCTGAACGGGTGGCTGATGCGATCATCCGCGCCGCCGAACAAACCGGCATGCCTAAGGGGGTGTTCAACATGATCTACGGGGCCGGGGTCGGCGAGGCCTTGGTCAAACACCCAGCCATCCAGGCCGTCGGTTTTACCGGCTCGCTCAAAGGTGGGCGGGCGTTGTGCGACATGGCGGCTGCCCGCCCCCAGCCGATCCCGGTATTTGCCGAGATGAGCAGCATCAACCCGGTCTTGGTGCTGCCAGAGGCATTGGCCCTGCGCGGCGAACAGATCGCCCGTGAACTGGCTGCCTCAGTGGTGCTCGGCTGCGGGCAGTTCTGTACCAACCCCGGATTAGTCATCGGTGTACGCTCAACGGCCTTCAGCGCCTTCACCGAACAGCTGGCGGCGCAACTGGCCGAGCAACCGGCTCAGACCATGCTCAATCTCGGCACCCTCGCCAGCTACCGCAAGGGTGTCAGCGCGTTGCTCGCCCACCCACGCATCCGCCATCTCAGCGGCCAGCCATTGCAGGAGCATAAGGCGCAGCCACAGCTGTTCAAGGCTGATGTCAGCCTATTGATCGACGGCGATCCGCTGTTGCAGGAAGAAGTCTTTGGTCCGGCCACGGTGCTGGTCGAAGTGGCCGATGTAGGCGAATTGCAACAGGCCCTCAACGGCCTGCACGGTCAACTCACCGCCACCTTGATAGGCGAACCGGCAGACCTGCAGACCCACGCCGAGCTGCTACCGCTGCTGGAGCAAAAAGTCGGCCGTGTGTTGTTCAACGGCTACCCAACGGGCGTTGAAGTCTGTGATGCGATGGTGCATGGCGGGCCTTACCCGGCCACCTCGGATGCCCGTGGCACCTCGGTCGGCAGCCTGGCCATCGAGCGCTTCCTGCGCCCGGTGTGCTATCAGAACTGCCCGGATGCGCTGCTGCCTGAAGCCCTGCAGAACGCCAACCCGCTGGGCATCGCCCGCCTCGTTGATGGCCTGAGCAGCCGCGACGCGCTGTAACGCAGAATCCACTGTGGGAGCGGGCTTGCCCCGCGATACGATGTGACTGACAGATCGTAATCGCGGGGCAAGCCCGCTCCCACATAAGCCCGCTTCTACTCGCGGCCGTCTTCGAAGAACGCCTTGCGGCCATCGACCTGACTCGACGCCCGCGGCAGGTTGGCCGCCTCCCCAGTGGGTTTCTCCACATACCAATAGCAATGCTTGGCCGCCCGGGTAATCGCCACATACGCAAGACGCAAGACTTCGTCCTTCTGCGCATTGTCGAACGCCAGTGGATCTCCCGCCCGGCCTAACCCTGCCTGGCGATACACCTGGTTTTTATAGGGTGAACTGGTCAGGTGCTGACAATCACCGAGCATGAACACTGCATCGGCCTGCAGCCCCTTGGCACTGTGGTAGGTCAACTGCCGGAACCGTCGCTGGTTGGCTGGCAGCCCGGCCTCGTGATTAACCAAAGGCTTAATATGCTCTGATATCAATAACTTATCGCTGCTTTTTCGAAACAACATCATCACGGTTTCACCGCGGCGGTAATGCTCCATCAGCGTTTGCGCCAAGGCGGCTTCGTCACGCTCCAGCACTTTGACCGGCAACGGCTCGGCTGCTGCCGGGCCACAGGCCTTGGCTTTCTTGCCGGTGATCGCTGGCGCCGACTTCACGATGTGCTCCGCCGCATCGATGATGTACTGATGGCTGCGGTAGTTGTCCGCCAGCATCACCCGGGTGTTGCTGGGCGCCGGGAACTCCTTGGTGAACTCCATGAAAAACTTTGGCGAACTGCCACGCCAGCCATAAATTGACTGCCAGTCATCGCCCACGCACAGCAACGACGAATGCTGAGCGACACGCCCGACGTTCATCGCCGGGCCGCGGCGGCGGATTTCCCGCAGGCAGGCTCGCAGCCACGAGACGATCTGCGGCGAGACGTCCTGGAACTCGTCGATCATCAAGTGCGCCAGCGGCCGCAGCAGTGGGTCAGGCAGCAGGCGCAGGTTCTCCGGGTTGTTCTCGCCGAACAAGGCAAACATTCGATTGTAGCTCATGATCGGCGGCGACTGGCCGAGCAGGTGCGCTTCCAGCGCCTTCCAGTAAAGGGCCAGGGCTTCGAAGAACGCCGCGTCGCTGTCGCCTGCCGGAAAGCTCATGGCCGCGACCGCCGGGTTAACCTCAAGCCCGAGGTTCTCGATAAAACCTGCAGCACCGACAAAAGCGTCCAGCAACGGCACCGCCGCCAGCTCGCCTTTGACCTTGTAATCAAACCCTGGCCCTGCGACGGCATCGCCCGCCAGCGAAGATGTCAGGCGTTTTGCGGCTGCATAATTTTCCAGCCAAATCACAGGCTTATCGCAGAAAGCTTGAAACAGGGTGCGCTTTATCACCCACTCCGCCCAGACCGGCAACTTGGCACCCGGGCGCTTGTACTGCTGGTTTTCACCCGGGTCGAAACCCAGTACCACCCAGGCATCAAGCTCGGCGATATGGCCATGAACATGGAAGCGACTGCCGTTGATCTCAACCGTCTCACGGCAGGGCTCAATGCCTTTGATCGGCCAGGCACCTGCGGCAAACCAGAGGTCTTCCAGGGTGTCGCACAACTCTTCGTCACGGCTGGCTGACAACTGGGTCACGGCAACACGCTTTTGCACGTCCGGGTGATCGCGATCCAGAGCCTTGAGTTGCAACGCCTCACGGCGCAGGCCAGCTATCAACTCGGCAAACCGTGGGCTGCTGTTAAGCAGGTCGCGGTAACACAAGTTCAGTTGCTGACGCTGAGCGTCGTTGATCCGCAAGTCGAACGGATTGCTCTCTGCGTTGGCTTCACTGCCAGTGGGCATGTCGCTGCCCAGGGTCTCGAACGCGCGCACCTGGCTGAAGCCCGGCAGGCTGCGCACCAGCGGCAGAATGCGTGAGTGGAAGGTGCGCACCAGTTCGCGGGCCTGAACCGGGGTCAGCTCCAGTTGCCAGAGCCCAAACACTTGCCCCAAACGCGCGATGAAGTCTTTGCGCGACTCCCGGGTGAAGGTCACCACGGTCATGGCGTCCAGCTCGTAGCCCAGGTAGTGACGCAACAGCAGGATCCGCAGCACCAGCGAGGTTGACTTCCCTGCCCCGGCCCCGGCAATCACACAGGTCGACGGCGTGTCACTGAAGATCATCTTCCACTGCGCCGCGCTCGGTTGCGCGTGTGCGGGCAGGCGCAAGGCGACGTCGGCCTTGAAGCGCTTTTTCAGCTCGGCGGTCAGTGGCAGGCGCCAGTCGTCGAACAGCTGGTCATCGCGCCCCGGCACGCCGTGGCCCTCCGGACGCGTGTCGCGGATCACCAACACCTGGCGCCCGGCTTCATAGCCGTCTACCCGCCCTTCTTCGTAGCCTTCGCGCAGCCCATCGGCGTGACCGGTGCGTTGGCCACTGGCGTGTCCTTGAAACCAGGAGTCACGATGCTGTGCCTGCAGCCGACTCAAACCACGGCCCAGCAGCCGTGCTGCCAGGCGTCTGATCCAGGGCAGTTGCGCGGGGGGAGTCAACTCCGGGGGTAGCTTGGGACGCTGTTCAGACACACCTGCTCCAAATCAAAAAAACCTGCGCCCATGTTCGCTCCATCGAAGAAAAATCACCAGCTGAATGCTTGCATATCAGTCAATTAGACGATGAAGCGCATAAACCACCGCAGCTCATTAAATCGAATTAATCGATCAGAATTAGCCGAAATTTACGCTTATTTTCGATATTGGATTCAGCCATCATCACTCCATCAACTGACTTACCAGGAGAGCCCATCATGCTGCAACTGCGCCCGTTCAAGAGCCTTGGCCATGCCAACCATGGCTGGCTCGACGCTCACCATCACTTTTCCTTTGCCGAGTACTACGACCCGCAACGGATGCACTGGGGCACCCTGCGGGTCTGGAACGACGACCTGATCGCTGCCGGGAGTGGATTCCCGCCGCACCCGCACCGTGACATGGAAATCATTACCTATGTCCGTGAAGGTGCCATTACCCACCAAGACAGCCTGGGCAACAAAGGCCGTACCGAGGCCGGTGACGTACAGGTCATGAGTGCAGGCACGGGTATTACCCACAGCGAATACAACCTGGAGAAGGTTGATACACGGATCTTTCAGATCTGGATCATCCCTGAGCAGGTCGGACAGGCACCGTCGTGGGGCACCCGGCCCTTCCCTAAAGGCGAGCGCGGTGAAGGCTTCGTGACCCTGGCCAGCGGCCGTGAAGGCGATGAGGGCAGCCTGCGCATTCGTGCCGATGCCCGCTTGGTGGCAGCCACTTTGCAGGCCGGCGAAAGTGCCGAGTACCGTTTTGAAGCTGGCCGTCGCGGTTATCTGGTGCCGGCCAAAGGCCTGATCGAGGTTAACGGTATCCGCGCCGAAGCCCGTGACGGGGTGGCGATTGAGGATGAGCAAGTGCTCACGGTGACGGCCTTGCAGGACAGCGAGATCGTCTTGGTTGATGTGGCCTGATCAAGGGCCTCATCGCGGGGCAAGCCCGCTCCTACAGATGACCTGTGGGAGCGGGCTTGCCCCGCGATTCATATCAAACCATCACGCAATCGCAGCATCCACCAACGCCTGCGCTTCAGCCACTAGGCGCTGCAGGTGCGCTTCGTCAACAAAGCTTTCCGCGTAAATCTTATAGATGTCCTCAGTACCCGACGGCCGCGCCGCAAACCAGCCGTTGGCGGTCATCACTTTCAAACCGCCAATGGCCTGGTTATTGCCCGGTGCATGGCTGAGGATCTGCTCAATCGGCTCACCGGCCAACTCGGTCGATTTGACCTGTTCCGGCGCCAACTTGCTCAGCAGCGCTTTCTGCTGTGCATTGGCTTTGGCCTCGACACGGGTGGCAAACGGCTCGCCCAAGGCTGCGGTCAGTTCAGCATAGGCCTGGCTCGGGTCACGACCGGTACGAGCGGTGATTTCCGCCGCCAGCAGCGCCGGGATCAGGCCGTCTTTGTCGGTGGTCCAGACGCTGCCGTCCTTGCGCAGGAACGAGGCACCGGCACTTTCCTCACCACCAAAGCCCAGGCTGCCATCGAACAGGCCATCAGCGAAGAACTTGAAGCCCACCGGCACTTCGTACAAACGCCGCCCCAGGCGCGCGGTGACGCGGTCGATCAGGCCACTGCTGACCACGGTCTTGCCGACCGCAGCTTCTGCACGCCACTGTGGGCGGTGCTGGAACAGGTAGTCGATGGCCACGGCCAGGTAATTGTTCGGTGCCAGCAGGCCATTCGGGGTAACGATGCCATGGCGGTCGTGGTCCGGGTCGCAAGCAAAGGCCACGTCGAAGCGCTCACGCAGGCCGATCAGGCCCTGCATGGCGTAAGGCGAAGAAGGGTCCATGCGGATCTGGCCGTCCCAATCGACGCTCATAAAGCGGAAGGTCGGGTCGACCTCGGTGTTGACCACTTCCAGGTTCAGCTTGTAGTGCTCGGCAATCGCCGACCAGTAGCGAACACCAGCGCCACCCAAGGGGTCGACGCCCAGGCGCAGGTTGGCGCTACGGATGACCTCGAAATCGATGACGTTTTCCAGGTCGGCGACGTAGCTGCTGACGTAGTCATGGCGATGGGTAGTGCTGGCGTGTAGCGCCTGCTCGTGGTCCATGCGCTTGATGTCTTTCAAGCCGCCGGCCAGCAGTTCGTTGGCCTTGGCCTCGATCCATTTGGTCACGTCACTGTCGGCCGGGCCGCCATTGGGCGGGTTGTACTTGAAGCCACCGCTTTGCGGCGGGTTGTGCGACGGGGTAATGACAATGCCATCCGCCAGGCCGCTGCTGCGCCCACGGTTATAGCAGATGATCGCGTGGGACACTGCCGGGGTAGGCGTGTACTCGTCGTCTTTGGACAGCATCACTTCAACGCCGTTGGCGGCCAGCACCTGCAACGCGCTGGCGGCAGCCGGTGTCGACAGCGCATGGGTGTCGGCACCGATGAACAACGGGCCGTCGATACCCTTGGCCTGACGGTACAGGCAAATAGCCTGGCTGATGGCCAACACATGATGCTCGTTGAAACTCAGGTCCAGCGAGCTGCCCCGGTGCCCGGAGGTGCCGAAGGCAACGCGCTGGCTGGCAACGCTGGCATCGGGTTGGCCGGTGTAGTAGGCGGTCAACAGGCGCGGGATATCCACCAGCACGGAGGCTGGAGCCGGTTTGCCTGCCAAAGGACTGAGCTTCATGCAAAACCTCAAGAAAGGATGTTCAGGGTAATGAAACAACAGAGTTTACTGGCACTTTGACAAGCACGCGACGGCAATACTCCCCTGCACCACGATTATTTCTGCTGCCCGGCCCACCAGGCCGGAAACATCCCTTGCACCCTGGGTTCGGCAAAACGGTCATCGATCAGCATGACCATGCCTTTGTCTTGCGCGCCGCGAATCACCCGGCCAGCGGCCTGAATGACTTTCTGCACCCCAGGGTACAGGTAGGTGTAGTCAAAGCCGGCGCCGAACAGCTGATTCATGCGCTGCTTGATCTGCTCGTTCACCGGGTTGACCTGAGGCAGCCCCAGCGTCGCCACAAAGGCCCCGATCAGACGCGTGCCCGGCAGATCGACGCCTTCGGCGAAGGCACCGCCGAGCACTGCAAAACCAACCCCGCAACCAGCGGGCTGAAATCGCTCAAGAAAGGCCTGGCGCTGCGCCTCGTCCATGCCGGGCGTTTGGCTCCATTGGGGAATTTGCGGGTACGCGCTGGCCAGTGACACCGCCACCTGTTGCAGGTACTCGAAGCTGCTGAAGAAGGCCAGGTAGTTGCCGGGTTCGGCGCGGTATTGCCGGGCAATCAGCTCGGTGATTGGCGCCACCGAAGCGGCGCGGTACTGAAAGCGGGTTGAAACGTCGCTGATCACCTCGACCCGCAACTGCTCAGCGGCAAAGGGGGACGCCACCTCAAGCCAGGCGGTATCCGCCGGCATCCCCAGCAAGTCAGCGTAATAGCGCCGGGGGCTCAGGGTTGCAGAAAACAACGTGACGCTCACCGCTCCCGCCATACGCGGGCCGATCTGCGCAGCCGGTACCACGTTGCGCAGGCACAGTGTCGACAGGCTGCGCTTGCCCGGCCCTACCCGCTTGCTGATATCGAAGAGAAAATGGCCATCGAACAGCTCGCTGACACGGATGAACTGCAGGGCATCGAAGAAAAACTGCATCAAGGCCGGGTCGAGCCCGCTGGGTTGCTGGTTCATCTGCTCCTGAATCAGGCCGACACACTGCTGCAGCGCCTTGAGAAACGCCTCAGGCAAGGTGTCGGCCACCCGATAAGGCGCCAGCTGCGCCTTGTGCAGGGCATTCCATTGGCGGTTGAGACGATCCAGCGCGCTGCCCATCCCCTCGGGTTTGCTACGTCGCAACGCCTGTAACTGCCATTGATCGAGGCTGGCGCTGTACATCTGCCGCGCGCGTTCGACCAGGTTATGGGCCTCGTCCACCAGCACCGCCACACGCCATTGGTTAACCTGTGTAAGGCCATGCAGCAAGGCGCTTTGATCGAAGTAATAGTTGTAGTCGGCCACCAGCACATCGACCCAACGCGCCATCTCCTGCCCCAGGTAATACGGGCAGACCTGATGCGCCAGTGCCACCTCGCGCAAGGCTGCCTTGTCGAGCACAGTCAGCGCCTGAGCGGCCTGGCGAGCCGCTGGCAAACGGTCGTAAAAACCTTTGGCCAATGGGCAGGCCTCACCATGACACGCTGACCCGGGGTATTCGCAGGCCTTGTCGCGAGCCACCAGTTCCAGGCTGCGCAATGCAAGGTCGGGGGCGTTGCGCTGTACCTGGTGCAACGCTTCCAGGGCCAGCGCACGGCCCGGGGTCTTGGCGGTGAGGAAAAACACCTTGTCCAGACGCTGCGGCACCATGGCCTTGAGCAGCGGAAACAGAGTACCGAGGGTCTTGCCGATACCGGTGGTGGCCTGGGCCATCAGGCAACGCCCGGTGCTGACCGCCTTGTATACGGTTTCGGCCAGGTCGCGCTGGCCACGGCGCATCTGCCCATAGGGAAAGCCCAACGTCTGCAACCCGCTGTCGCGCGAGGCGATACGCTGCAGTTGTTGTTCGGCCCAGTGCAGAAACACACGGCACTGGTCGTTGAAGAACTGTTCGAGTGCGGCCGCGCTGCAGTGCTGTTCAATCAGCGTCTGGGTATCGCTGTCGACATCCAGGTACACCAGCGCCAGGTTGATCTCCGAGAGCTGACGCTGCTGGCACAACAACCAGCCATAGACTTTCGCCTGAGCCCAGTGCAACTGCCGGTGATTATCCGGCTGGCGCGCCAGGTCGCCCCGGTAGGTTTTGATTTCTTCCAGACGGTTGAGCTGCGGGTCGTAGCCATCGGCCCGGCCACGCACCTGCAAGGCACCGAACTGCCCCTCAAGGCTGATTTCCGCTTCATAGTCCGCCCCACGCCGGGCCACCACACGCTGATGGCCGCTGATGCCCTCCTGAGCGGTGGGCGACGGGGTAAAGCGCAAGTCCAGGTCGCCCACTTTGGCGCTGAACTCACACAAGGCCCGTACCGCAACGCGATAGCTCATGCTGCAGGCGTCATCCAGCGCACATGACACACTTCCACTGGCAAGCTGTGCGCCGCGCAGAACTCGATCCAGCGCAATTGGTTGTCTTGCAGGCGATCCCCCGGCCCTTTGACCTCGATCATCCGGTAGCGCCGCTGTTCGGGCCAGAACTGAATCAGGTCAGGCATGCCGGCACGGTTGGTCTGGATGTCTTCAAGCAAGCGCTGGAAACACTGCTTCAGATGATCGGCCGGCAGGCAGGTCAGCGCCTGTTCGAGCAGCGGCTCCGTGAGCACCTGCCAATAGACAAACGGCGACTGCAGGCCCTGCTTGCTGACGAAGTGACGGCGAATGGTCTGCTGGTAACGGCCATCGTCCAGCTGTGCCAGGCAGTCATCGAACAGCGCACTGCGGCGTGCCTGAAATTCAGGGTCGTGCAAATCCTGGGGCGCGCTCTGGAACGGGTGGAAGAACGCACCCGGGACCGGCGCAAAGATCGCCTCCCAGCACAACAGGCCGAACAGGCTGTTGAACAGCGTGTTCTCGACGTAATGCACCTGCCCGCCTTCCTGCTCTAGGTGCCGTTGTACCGCCTGCTCCACCCCCAACACCGCGTGTTCGAGCGGTAGTTCCAAGTCAATCAGGCCGGTCAGCGTTTTACTCCGCCGTGGTTGGGGCGGCCCGCCCAGCTTGCGTTGCAGGCGCGGCAGTATGCGCGCCAGCGCCTGCACCTCAAGCGGGCCGGGCGAGCGCTGCGCAACCTCCAGGGCCAGGGCGTGAGCCTGCTGCCACTGCTCACTGCGCTCCAGCACGCGGATACGCCGAATCCTCGCTTGCGGGTGATCGCTGCCCAGGTACACCTGCAAGGCCAAATCCCATTCGCCAAGGCGCTCGCAGTGCTGGCCAAGCTGATACAGCAAGCGCGAACGACGCCGCAGCAGCCACGGGTTGTCACTGGCCAGTGCCTCGACTTCAGCCAGCACCTGCAACACTGGCGCGCCCTGCTCCAGCCATTCGGCGCAGTGATGCAGTGTCAGCGCCAGATCAACGTCACTGCGCTGACGCAACGCCCGCGACTGCTCGCTGAACGCGACGTGCTCGTAACGCAGCACGCCCAGATCCGCCAGGATAAACTCCGACCAGTCCTGATACAGGTTGCCAAAAAACAACAAGCGAAACCGGTCGCACAAGGCTTGCAGCTGCAAGGTGATGATCGGCTCGGCAAAATCCGGTAGCCAGGCGCGCCAGGGCTGCGGCGCCTGATCGAGGGCCTGAAGTTGCTCGAACAGCTCAGCCTTGGCCGCCCGCGGGCGGGCCAGGTGCGGCGCAAAACCGCTGGCGATTTCGTCCTTGCGCAACACCTGAAACAGCTGTTCAAGGCTTAAGGGGCTGTCGTCACGGACCCAGCCCCGTTCAAGCAACGGTTGCAACGCCGGCAGCGGCGGGCCGATTTCAGCGTAAGTGAGCTTACTGGGGCGAAACAACTCCCCCTTACGCATCACCATCCGCACCAACAACGCCCGCGACGCCTGCGGCTGCTCAAGAAACTGCTGGATGAACGCCTGCTCGCCGTCATCGAGCAAATCGGCATAGCGCAAGGCAATCCACTGCAGCACTTGCTCAAAGTTGCGCAGGTAATAAAACGGGTCGTCGACAGAGTGGGCAATCACGGCAGGCTACTGACAGGCATCGATGGCACTGGTTATACATACAGACCCTACCTGTTGGCAACCTGCCCAGATGAACAGCACACCTACGGTAGGAGCGGGCTTGCTGTGGGAGCGGGCTTGCCCCGCGATTCGGTGTGACTGACAGATCGCTATCGCGGGGCAAGCCCGCTCCTACAGCAAGTCCGCCCCCACAAATTGGCAGATGCAGGCGCACTTTCGGAAGCGTCTGACATATTTCCTAATGAAACCTAGGTAGCTTTTCCGGGGTTGATTTTCTACCCGTTTAAGGAAAAACAAGCCTATGTCGACCTCGGCCCACTGCGCACGTTTTACGTTAACAATCCCTGCCGTGCGCAACGACTTCAAAGTCCTTACCTTCCACGGCACGGAAACCATCAGTTCCCTGTACGCGATTCAGGTGGAACTGGTCAGCGAACACCCTGACTTCGCCATCGAAAGCCTGCTCGGTCAACCCGCCTTCCTGCAATTCGGCCACAACGGCGAAGGCCTCCACGGGCGGATCGAAAACGCCCAGGTCGGTGAGCCCGGCAGGCGCCTGACCCGCTATCAAATCACCCTGGTCCCGGCCCTGCATTACCTGCAGTTCAGCCACAACCAGCGAATTTTCCAGCACATGACCGTGCCGCAGATCATTACCCAGGTGCTGCAGGAACATGGCATTCAGGCCGACGCCTTTACCTTCCATGTCAGCCCCAGCCCGGAGCGCGACTACTGCACGCAATACGGTGATGCCTCCGACTTCAGTTTCATCCAGCGCCTGTGCAGTGAAGAAGGCATCGCCTGGCACCATCAGCACAGCGCCGATGGCCACCACCTGGTGTTCACCGACCATCAGAGCTTCTTCCCCAAACTGGCGGAAACGCCCTATCGGCAAGGCAGCGGCATGGTCGCCGACCATCCGGTGGTTAGCCAGTTCGCCCAGCGCTTCAGCACCCGTACCAGCCGCGTCACCCACCGCGACTACGACCTCAAACGCCCGAGCCGCTTGCTCGAAAGCCGCCAGCGCGTCGACTTCACCCCCGCCCTTGAAGACTACCGCTACCCAATGCCCTTCGACAGCGAAGAGCGCAGCAAACAACTGGCCCGCCAGGCCCTGGAACGCCACCGTCTCGACTACCAGCTGGCCGAAGGTGAAAGCGATCAACCCGCGCTGCGCAGTGGTCACTTTTTCGGCCTCACCGAGCACCCGCGCAAAGCCTGCAACGACCTGTGGCTGTTGCTCAGCGTCAGCCACGAAGGCAAGCAGCCACAGGTGGTTGAGGAAGCGGCCAGCAGCACAACTCAAGCCGCAGACGGCTTCAACCAAGGCTACCGCAACAGTTTCAGTGCCATTCCCTGGGACGTGTTCTACCGGCCGCCGCTGGTCAGCCGTGAGGCACTGTTGGTCAGCCAGACCGCCCGCGTCACCGGGCCCGAGGGCGAAGAAATCTATTGCGATGAGCACGGTCGGGTCAAAGTCGAGTTCCACTGGGACCGTGCCGAACTGAACAGCGACAACAGCAGTTGCTGGCTGCGGGTGGCGTCCAACTGGGCGGGTGCGGGTTTTGGTGCAGTCACTGTGCCGCGCATCGGCATGGAAGTGCTGGTCACCTTCCAAGAGGGCAACCCCGACCAGCCGCTGATTACTGGTTGCGTGTCGAACATCCGCACAGCGCCGCCTTATCCGCTGCCCGCCAACAAAACCAAGACCGTACTGCGCAGCCGCAGTACGCCCGACAGCAGCGGCTACAACGAACTGTCGATTGAAGACCGCAGCGGCCAGGAGCTGATCTACCTGCGCGCCCAGCGCGATCTGGAACAAAACATCGAACACGACAGCCGCCTGCAGGTGGGTAACGAGCGTCGGGAAACGATCAAGGGCAACAACATTGCGGTGCTTGAAGCCGAAGAGCAACGCACGGTGACGGCTGACCGCAAGGTCGAACTCAAGGCCAACGACTACCTGCAGGTCGCCAACAGCAGCCACACCCGGATCGGGCAAACGCTGGTGGTTGAGGCCGGTCAGCAGCTGCACCTGAAGGCAGGCGTCCAAGTGGTTCTCGATGCCGGAGCCAGCATCAGTTTGAAAGGCGGCGGCCAGCATATCGTGATCGGGCCCGGGGGCATTTTCAGTAGCGTGCCCATCGTACTCGGTGGCGCGCCGGTTATGGGGGCTCCCGCAGAGCAGGGCCTGCCAACTGTACCGATGACCACCGAGGCGCCGGTTGCGCTGTCACTGATTGATCAGCAAGCGACATTGAAAGACACCGCTGAGCAAGCTGCCGCCGTCTGTGCTGCTTGCCAAAAACCAGCGGAGTCGAACACATGAATCAGGCCTATCTGCTGCTCGATGGCGCTCAGATCGATGATCTGCCGAGCCGCCTGCTGGAGCTTACCGGCAGCACGCCGTATCACATGCTGTATCAACACACCGCATACAGCGGCCTGCTAGCGGTCAGCCCGTTGTTGGTGCCAGTCATTCCGGACAGCCCATTGGCGCAGCATTTTGCCGCGACGTGGCGTTTAACGGCGGGCATCTGGCTGGAGTCCGAGGCGGATCAGGCCGCTGTCGTGCAGCATCTGCGCAGCTTGATTCACGCCCGCATCGAAGGCGATGTCAGCGTTTTCTTTCGCTACTACGACCCGCGCATAACACACTTGTGGCTGGCCGACCTGGAGCCCCAACAACGTGATCGCCTGATGGGGCCGGTCCGCCTGATTTCCTTGCCGCAATCGCTGCTCCCTGGCGGGGTCATCCGTCAGGAAAATCCCGAGCAACCCATTGCCCAATACGCGCATAGGCCTTGGTTATTCCTTCCCCAGGAACGCGTGGAGCACCTGAGTGGCGCCAAACGCCAGCGCCTGGCCCAGCAACTGATCGAACATTGCCAGCAATACGTTCCCGAGCGCCTGCAAGGGCTGGATTCTGAGGCACAACAGCTGTGGGCTCTGGACTGTCAGCGCAGCGCTGAGCGCCACGGCTTTAGTGCCGTCGATCACGTCATGCGCTGGGCCAATGTTTACGCCGTGTTAGGTGATGAGTTTCCCGATGCGGCAAGCCACGCCGTTTACCGCCAGATCCTCGACGACAAAGGGGCTTTACCTGAACAACGCCTCAACAACCTGAGTGCCGAGCTGCGTCGCCAACTGTTCACCACCAAGGAGCTCAGCGCATGAGTGCAGAAAAACTGGCAATGCTCGACCGACTGGCCCAGGCGGATCGCGCCGCCGATGCGATGCCCCACGACGATATCAACAGCTACATCACCCCCTGCCGTGTCAGTCGACCTGAAGTGTTCGTGGTCCCAGTGCGCTATGCCTTGGCCGAAGAACCCGCGTCCCACCCCAGTTGCACCCCCGGCGTGACCACGCGCAGTCATCCCATGGCGGCACGCCGCCTGCGTGGCGGTTTTCTCTACCTGTGGCAACACCAGGGCCCGCTCAAGCGCTATGCCGTCGGGCTGAATGCTTTGCTCAGCGAGCAACCGCTGGACGAAGACGACACCCGCTTGATCGAAGGCACCCTGGCGGGCGTGGCCCTGGCCAAAATCCATGACGCCTGGATGCTCTACTGCGAATACCCGTTGCCCTTGGAACAGTGCGAGGCGTTAAGCACCAGCAGCAGCCTGCGCAGCACGCACATGCGCCAGCTGGCCTTGCGCACGGTGGTCAACGAGCTGCAGGCGCCGCACTGCCCGCCGCTGAGCAGCGCCAAGCAGGTCATCGCCGAACTGATTCCGACTACCTACGCCCGCGCGATGAAGGCCGACCAAAAAAACAACCGGGGTGACGACACCGCCGCGCTGGGTGCGGCGGTGATGAAAGAACCCAGCACCGCCAACATCAACGCCTACACCACGGCGATGCACCGCGCCCGAGAGCGGGACAACATCATTCACCAACACCCCGAGGCCAGCGACGAGGAACCGGGCCTGTGGAGTGCCGAAGCCTGGCAGGGGCAAGGCACCCAGGACTGGCTGGAAACTGCTCAGGCCCAGGCAAAAGGCTGGTTCCCGGTGTTTGCCTGCCTGGATGATGACCTCGGTGTGCTGCGCGATATCAACCATGAGCAAGAGCGGGTGGAAGCGCATCACGAACAGTGGGTCGCGGACAACAACCTGCGCCTGAGCGTCGGCGGCTTTGTCCGCAGCCTGGTCAGTGAAGACGGTGCCGAACTGGCCGGCGACCTCAACTACCGCTACAGGGGCCGCCATTTCAGCCTCACGCCGGAACAGGGCAAGGTCATGCTCGATGCCCGGCATCGCCAGCATCAACTGGACGCGGAACTTAAAGCTGAAACCCAGTCGCGCCGTTACGGTGGTCACCCCACCCAGGCTGAAGCCAATGCCCGCGATGCGCGCATTGCCGAGATCCTCGCCCCGGTGCGGGCCTTCATTCCGGCTGATCTGTACTACGACGCGGAACACCTGGTGCGCCAATACCGCGAGAGAAAACAGGCCAACCTCGATAACGATTTCCTCAGCGACAAGGTCGCTGAGCACATCAACCTGGAGGCAATGAACACCTGGCTTGATACCACCGCGCCCGCGCATTTCCAGCAGGTCGAACAACGCCATACGGCCCTGTTTCGTGACCGTGGCGTGTTCCTCAAGCGCTCGAACAGCGGTACCTGGTTTGTCGACTACCACGACCTCGACAGCCGCCAGTGGCTGACCCAATTGGCCACCGGTTGCCTGACCGCCCAGTGCATCCGCGCCAAGGGCGCCGAACAATACGCTGCCTACGTGCGCGCCGCCGATGGCGGCGCCCTGACTCAACTGTTCCGTGCCTGGATACCGTCGCTCGATGCCGGCATCAACAGCACCACGCGCCTCGGTGAATTGCTGGCAGCACTGGCCGCCGACAACCTCAACGCCACCCGCCAGGCCCTGGCGCCCCTGAGCCAGCCGCTTCTGGATGACCTGGCGCAGATGGCCCAACACGCCAGCCACCCATGGAACGTACTGGTCAACCGCCTGGCGGCGGCCTTGCTGTTGCTCAAAGACGGCGGCGCCTTCAGCAGTGCCTGGCTCGGCATATTCATCGTCGCGCGCCTGGGCAGCGACACGCGCTTGCAACACGTGATCGAAGGTGGCCGCCAGCAATGGAAGCTGCTCGGGGACAAAGCCGAAGGCCTGAGCCGGTGGGCCCGTGATACCGGAAAAGCCATTGGTGGCGGGCATGTGTCACGGATCACCCGCTCGCCTGCTGTGAAGAATAGCGGTGGGGTCGTGCCACTGGCGGCCCTGCTGCTGAACTCGCTGAATGCGAGTAATTACCTGAGTCAGGCTGGGGTGTTGGAGGGGATGGATAGCCAGCGGGTTAATGACACTGCTTCTTCGACTCTGTATACGGCGGCTGCGTTGACGGCGGTGATTGATAGTCAAGTGCGGTTGGGGCTTGGGAAAGATCGGTTTCACTTCTTTAGTACCGCAGCCCCAGCGCTGACTCTGTTTGGCGGGGTGATTGGAGGGCTATCAGCTTACGCGGCCCTAAAGGAATACATGTCACTACAAATACAACTGGAGAGTGCACAAACCCGGATCGATCCGTGGTTGGAGATGCGTCAGACGGTGGTCGGCGGACAGATCGCGGCTTTTGGCACCCAGGCTCTATTGGGCGTCAGCTACACCATGAGAACCTTAGCGGGGGTGATCGGAGTCGAAACCGCCATCCTGGGCTATACGCTGTTTATGGGCCCACTGAACTGGATTATTGCCGCGCTGGGCGTGCTGTACCTGATCACCTGGTACTTCCAGCAAACACCGATACAGAATTTCCTCAGCGGCTGCTGCTGGTCGCACGCACGGGCAGACAATCTGGCGCCGATTGTCGCCGAGGCTCAGCACGCCGAACTCAACCGGCTGTACGACATCCTCTATACCCCCCGGGTCAGCATGAAGAGCCACTTGGACCTGGGCAGTGACCCTACCCCCTTGGGGATGGGCGGCAAAAGCACCATCGATGCCCTGACCATCGACCTACCCGGGGCCGAGCCTGGCAGCGTCTATCTGAAGCTAAGCCTGATGGGTGACCCGTGGGATAGCCAGCTCTCCCGCCACTTGCGCACCAACTGCCCACCCAGTGAATACCGGGAGCCCAGGCCTTGGCGGGACATGACACCCCACTGGCTGCCCAGCAGCACCTGCAGTTGGATTCCGTTCAAGGACGGCCAAGGCTTGCGCCTCAGCGGTCCCTTCAGCGCCGACCGGGAGGTCCTGGGTTCAAAACCCCGCACCGTGTCCCTGCGTGTGTGGTACCGCTCTCCGTTAACCGCGCTGTTAGGCGCACGAGAGTTTATCGGCGGTGAACGGGGCGTGGCTTTTACCCTGAATGAGCACTCAGGTGTGGTTGCTCTTCGCGGCGACCCAACACCAGAACTGGATCGAATACAACGATATGAGCTCGGCGCGGGCCTCCCCGGTTCCTATTCTCTGCAACCCAAGGACAACACATGAGCACTCCACCGGCAGGAACCACGAAAAAACGGTTGTTCTCGCGCAACGACTATCTGGCCCCGCTGCCCATCCCTACGGGTAGAAAACCCTGCGATGTGCTCAATATCATTTGGCGCAAGAACGAGGTGTTTCTCGACATCAGTAATTACAGCATAGGCTCGGCAGTGATGGTGCTATGGCCAATGGTGATGCTGTTTTTGGGGCTGAGCTATGTCTTTAATGACCCAGATGCGTTGGTTTTGGGAGCTTGTATTACAGGCATTCCTATCTTTTTTTTGATCCAGGGGCTGTTCCGTGAAGCGCCCTTACCCGTGCGCTTCAATCGGCAACGCCGTGAAGTATGCGTCCCGCAGGCAGACGGCGAATACTGGGTTGTTCCCTGGGAAAGCGTGACCGCAGCGGCGACGCAGCATTCGTCGGTCAGTCAGGGAGGTAGAGTCACGATGGGCTTATTGGTCATCGGCTTTGAAAACCCTGACCCGCAGGCTAAGGACGACCAAAAGCATTTCTCAATGGGCTTCAACTGTGGCGGTGGCACCACCGCCATGGCGTTATGGGAGTGCATCCGCAGTTATATGGAAATCGGACCGGATGCTGCGCCAGAGGCAGTAGCTCTTGATTCTGGCGGTAGTCTGCACTACTTCATCGACTACATGAGGGATAAGGCCAAAACGCGCGGCTGGTTTCTAACAATATTGTGGGAGGGCTTTGTTGGGACAATAATTTTCAACGCCCCTTTGGCTGTATACCTACAAAGGAAAAAGCTTTATCCACCACCCGACCTGACCTACCCCGCCATCATCGAATGGTCCAAACCACTACCGCCCGAACAATGGGCCAAGCGCTCCCCTGAGTTGGAAATAGCCATCGCCGAGCGTGAGGCTGAGTTGGCTGCGCAGACGGCACAAGAGCAGGCTTGATATTGACCTCAGTGTATCCAGGTGGGAGCTGGCTTGCCCCGCGATGGCGGCTCTTCAGTCACATCGCATCGCGGGGCAAGCCCGCTCCCACCGTGGAGACAAGCGCCATGACGATAGCTTTCAAGTCAGCATGAAGAGCCATTTTGACATGGGCTTTTACGCTGGCCCCTTAGGCTTGGGCGGCGAAAGCACCATCGATGCCCTGACCATCGACCTGCCCGGGGCCGAGCCTGGCAGCGTCTATCTGAAGCTGAGCCTGATGGGGGACCCGTGGGATAGCCAGCTCTCCCGCCACTTGCGCACCAACTGCCCGCCCAGTGAGTACCGGGAGCCCAGGCCTTGGCGGGACATGACACCGCACTGGCTGCCCAGCAGCACCTGCAGCTGGATTCCGTTCAAGGACGGCCAAGGCTTGCGCCTCAGCGGTCCCTTCAGCGCCGACCGGGAGGTCCTGGGTTCAAAACCCCGCACCGTGTCCCTGCGTTTGTGGTACCGCTCTCCGTTAACCGCGCTGTTGGGCGCACGAGAGTTTATCGGCGGTGAACGGGGCGTGGCTTTCACCCTGAATGAGCACTCAGGCGTGGTTGCTCTTCGCGGCGACCCAACACCGGAACTGGATCGAATACAAAGATATGAGCTCGGCGCGGGCCTCCCCGGTTCCTATTCCCTGCAACCCAAGGACAACACATGAGCACGCCACCGGCAGGAACCACGAAAAAACGGCTGTTCTCGCGCAATGACTATCTGGCCCCGCTGCCCATTCCTACCGGCGAAAAGCCCTGTGACATGCTCAACATCATTTGGCGCAAGAATGAAGTGTTTCTCGATGTTGGCACTTACAGCATAGGTTCGGCGGTGATGATGATATGGCTAATGGCGATGTTATTTATGTTTATGTATCACATCACATCTAACTCCATAATATTGGGAGGTGGGCTTATCATCGTGGGTATCCCTATTTGCTTTGTGATCCAAGGCCTATTCCGTGAGGTGCCGCTACCCGTGCGCTTCAATCGGCAACGCCGTGAAGTATGCGTCCCACAGGCGGACGGCGAGTACTGGGTTATCCCTTGGGAAAGCGTGACCGCAGCGGCGACGCAGCATTCGTCGGTCAGTCAGGGAGGTAGAGTCACGATGGGCTTATTAGTCATCGGCTTTGAAAACCCTGACCCGCAGGCCAAGGACGATCACAAACACTTTTCAATGGGCTTCAACTGTGGCGGTGGCACCAGCGCCATGGCGTTGTGGGAGTGCATCCGCAGTTACATGGAAGTAGCGCCGGATGCAGTGCCTGATAGCCGAGTAGGTATTGCGCCCTATGAAGAAACGCAAATCGGCTCGATCATCACCGACTTGCGCAAGGGAGATCTGCTGCAGGTTTTATGGGGAATATTCTGTATTACGATTTTGGGAACATACCTCGCGGAGAAACTACAGAACTTGAAGTTGTCGCATCCTCCTGATTTGACCTACCCCGCCATCATCGAATGGTCCAAACCACTACCGCCCGAACAATGGGCCAAGCGTTCCCCGGAGTTGGAAATAGCCATCGCCGAGCGTGAGGCTGAGTTGGCTGCGCAGACGGCACAAGAGCAGGCTTGATGCGGATGTCGGTGCACCTCCGGTGGGAGCGGGCTTGCCCCGCGATTGTGGTGTATCAGACACATCGCATCGCGGGGCAAGCCCGCTCCCACCGCTTAGACCAGCCCCGTCACTTGGGTATGGAGGCGGTAGCTCTTGATTCTGGCGGTAGTCTGCACTACTTCATCGACTACATGAGGGATAAGGCTAAAACGCGCGGCTGGTTTCTAACAATATTGTGGGAGGGCTTTGTTGGGATAATAATTTTCAACGCCCCTTTGGCTGTATACCTTCAAAGGAAAAAGCTGTATCCACCACCCGACCTGACCTACCCCGCCATCATCGAATGGTCCAAACCTCTACCGCCCGAACAATGGGCCAAGCGTTCCCCGGAGTTGGAAATAGCCATCGCCGAGCGTGAGGCTGAGTTGGCTGCGCAGACGGCACAAGAGCAGGCTTGATGCGGATGTCAGTGCCCCTCCGGTGGGAGCGGGCTTGCCCCGCGATTGTGGTGTATCAGACACATCGCATCGCGGGGCAAGCCCGCTCCTACCGCTTTGAAATACACCTGGGCTTCGACCTGCCCCGTCACTTAGGCGTTACGGTCGCGAATGTGCTCGCCCAAAGCCCGGGCCGGTGACGATGTCGACGGTGCCGCCAGCCAGGCCGTTATCGGCCTGGCTGGTGAGGTGATTGAGGGCGGGGAAACTCAGTGACGGGCGAGAACGGTCTTCAGTGCTTGCAGCAGCTCCGCTTCAGCCGCAGGTGACGCACTTTGCGCACGCCAGGCGACATGATGGTCAGGACGAACCAGCACGCAGCCACCCTCTTCGATCCAGCGCTGACGGGCCCAGTCGCCGTAGCTGTCGCTATAGTCCAGGCCCAGGCCAATACGCCGCACCACAAGGTCGATGCCCAGCTCGCGCGCAGCCGATGCTGCGGCTTGGCTCCAGGCGTCGCCACCGTGCCCGGTGAGCAAGGTCATGCGCCCGTGGCCACAGATATCCAGGGTCGACAGTTTGCGCCCGCTGCGGTCATGCAGCCAGGCATGGGGCAAGTGTGCGCCCGGCCAAGTGGTCGGGTGGTAGTAAAGTTCGTGGTCACGGCTATACGCCGGTGCCTCGCTGCCATCACTCTGCACGGCACAACTGGCGTAGCGCTGACCGAGTTCGACACCGTGGCAATTGAACTGGTAATGCTGCAACTGGATCGCCTGCTCCAGCGCCGCGCGCCGCTCACGGCCTTCGGCGCTATCGGCATTGAGTTCGTTCAAGCTGGCCCAGCCCTCGGCCTCGCTCTGCCCTGGCTTGAATCCCAGCGCGTTGGAGATCGGCAGCATATTGCGCACGCTGGTCATGGCCCGGTCCACCACTTGACGCCCCACCGGCTGACGCTCCTGGCTGTAACTGTCGAGCAAGCCTGGCCCGGCCTCGCCCTTGAGGGTCATGGCCAACTTCCAGGCCAGGTTGTAGGCATCCTGAACCGAGGTGTTGGTGCCCAGGCCATTGGCCGGCGGGTGCCGGTGCACGGCATCGCCACAGCAGTACACTCGACCCTGGGAATAACGCTCAGCAACCACATGGTTGATCTGCCATTTGCTGGTCGCCAACACCTCCACCGGAAAATCCGCGTCGCCGATCACGCGTCGGGCCCGCTCGATCACCGCCGCCTCGCTCAGGTCCGGCTCGCCCTGGGCTGGGTCGTACATGAACAACATCACCCACTCGTCCCACGGACGTACACAAATAAAGGTACCGCTGCCGACCCAATAGTCATTGCCCGGCTGCACCATCCAGTAGAGCACGCCCGGGCGGCTTTCACAGAAGCGGCGCAGGTCGGCGCGCAGCCAGACGTTGACCGCACAGCCCAGGCCCATCTCGCCTTGCAGCGGGATACCGAGCAACTCCATCACCCGGCTGCGGGCGCCGTCGGCACCGATCATGTATTGCGCACGGACGTTGAACACACGCCCGGTCCCGCGATCGAGAATGCGTGCGGTGACGCCATCGGCATCCTGGGTGAAATCCAGCAGTTCGTGGTTAAAGCGCATCTCACTGCCGGCACGCAGCGCCTCATTGGCCAGAATCGGTTCCATCAGGTGCTGGGGGATGTTGCACATGGCCGACGGGCTGGCCAGTTCATAGTCGGACTTGCGCTCAATGGCGTTGCCCCAGGTGAGCAATCGCCCCAACTCCTGGCCGCTGAAACCGGTGGCCCAGATATTGTTGGCCATCAGTTCATGGGGGCTGGCAGCGGCGACCACCTGCGGCTCGACGCCCGCGTCGCGGAACACTTCCATGGTGCGCTGGTTGGTGATGTGCGCCCGCGGGCTGTTGGCGGTCCAGCGATACTTGTTGACCAGCAGGTTACGAATGCCATAGCGCGACAACAGTAAAGAGGCGGTCAGGCCGGACGGGCCGCCGCCAACGATCAGGACAGGAACCTCAATGGTTTCGGAGGTGCTTTGCGAATTCATGGTCGTACTCCGTACTCTTATTCTTGGATACGCAATGCCCAGGGCTCGCGGGTCACGATCAGCCGGCAAGCCGATCCCGTGCCGCAGGCCCGGGGCGTGCGGCAACGCATGAGACATGGGCGTCAGGGTTCAGCCGGCGTGGCGCTCAGCCGTTCGCCTCGGTGTTATGGATGAAGTAGCCGGGCACGTCGGGGCCCCAGAGGTACAGCGAACTCTCTGCCGGGAAATCCCCCGCAGGCCATTGGCTGCCGGCTTCGATAAAGTCCATCTCCGTGGAGTATTCGCTGAACGAGCCCCACGGGTCGCGGACGTAATGGAAAAAATTCGAGCCCAGGCAATGGCGACCTGTGCCCCAGCCCTCGACGTAACCTGCACGCATCATCTGCTGCGCGCCATTGCCCACCTCGTCGATGCTCGACACCTCCCAGGCGGCATGGTGAAAGCCCTTGGCCGTGCTGTTGGCAAACGCCACCAAGTGATGGTCACAGCCGTGCGGCGCATGGGTGAAGGCGATAACATCCTGAGAGCGGTCAGACAGCTTGAGCCCCAGTGCCTGCTCGTAGAACGCCACGGCCCGCGACACATCCGGGGAAAACAACAGCACATGAGACAAGCGCTGCGGGCGCACCTGGCCGACCGTGTCGCGACTGCCCACGCCGCGTACGCCACGCACGCTGCGGGGTGGCTCGGGACGGGTATCCGGCATGGTCTTGCGGCCCACTTTGATCTGCAGCAGGTTGCCGTCCGGGTCGTGGAACCAGAAACCGTTACCATCACCGTGGGTGAACAACGCGCCGCTGCGTGCAACTTGTTCGCGCAGCGCAGCGAAATCGGCCTCGAAGCAGTTGAAGCTGATCCACGCCAGCGACTTGCTCGCGCCCGGTAGCAGGCGCGCCCAGCAATGGCCGTCGTCTGCATACAGGTGCAACTGCCCTTCCTGCTCGCGCAGCACCAACCCGAAGTGCTCAAAGAAGTGCCTGCCCTGCTGCAACGATGGCACGAACAGCGCGTAATGATCGATCGAATGCACACCACAGGTTGTGATAGTCATGATCGCTTCCCTCGTCTTGTTGTTGTCGAAGCCCCGGGAAAGGGGCTTCTTTCAAGTGCCTGTGCGAGGCCGACTCAGGCTTCGTCCACCACTGGGTTAACCAGTACACCGATGCCTTCGATCGACACTTCCACCACATCGCCAGCCTTGAGGTAAACCTGCGGATTCATGCCGAAGCCGACACCGGCCGGGGTGCCGCTGACAATCACGTCGCCAGCCTCCAGGGTCACCGCCTCACTGAGGGTGGAGATGATGGTGGCGACGTCAAACAACATGTCTTCGGTATTGGCCGACTGCACCAGCTTTCCGTTGACTCGGGTCTGCAGCAGCAGGCCCTTGCCACCGGGTGGCAGCTCATCGGCAGTCACCAGGTCAGGGCCGAAGGCGCCGGTGTCGTCGAAGTTCTTACCGACCGTCCACTGCGGCGATTTGAATTGGTAGTCACGCACCGAGCCTTCATTGAACAGGGCGTAACCGGCCACGCACTCCAGCGCCTTGTCCTTGGGAATATGACGCCCACCCTGCTTGAGCACTACCGCCATTTCCCCTTCATAGTCGAGGGTGTCGGACACCCGTGGGCGTACCAGCGGCTGGTTATGGGCCGTCAGGCTGCTGGCAAAGCGTGGGAACAGGGTCGGGTAATCAGGCTGCGCGTAAGGCGATTCTTTGGTGTGGTCGGCATAGTTGAGGCCGACGCAGATGATCTTGCCGGGCTTGCGCATCAGCGGCAGGTAATCCTGCTCACCGATCTGCACCACCGCCCCCTGAGCGGCAGCGCCGTAGGTGCTCAGGTCTACCCCGCGCGCCAGCAGCGCCTCCAGGGTTTCTTCGCCCAGCACTTTAACGCCTTCTGGGGTACGGACACCGAGTACGGCGCGGCCTTGGTGCTTGAAAGACACATAACGCATGGATCGTGACCTCTTCTTGTGTTGTTCGGCCACCGTCAGGCAAGACGGCATGGGTGAAAACTAAGCCCAAACAAATATACGGTCAACAATAAAATATATTTTTCATCAGATTTTCTATAAACGAGGCTGTGTGTATGATGGCTGCACACCGTTGATGCACGCTGGGAGTCTGCTATGAACCAACCTGAACGCTGGATGGAGTCAGCCACTGGCACCGACAAGCGCACCATGGCTTCCCAGCTGGAAACCCGGGTTCGACAAGACATCATCACCGGGCGCCTGGTGCCGGGCAGCAAGCTGCGTCTGAAGGAACTCGCCGAGTCGTATGACGCCGGGGTGATCCCCCTGCGCGAAGCCCTGTCGCGCCTGGCGGCCACCGGCTTTGTGGTAGCTACTGAACAGAAAGGCTTCAGCGTCGGGCACATTTCTGCAGAGGAAATCCGAGACATCACCCGTACCCGCTTGCTGATTGAATGCGAGGCGTTGCGGATGTCCATCACCCAAGGCGACCTGGACTGGGAAAGCCGCCTGATCGCCACCCACCATCGCCTCGATCGCCTCCCGGTGGTTGAGGGCCCGGAAAGAATGTTGCGCCCGGACTGGGAACAGGCGCATGAAGCCTTTCACACCGCCTTGCTGGCAGGCTGCGACTCGCCCTGGCTGATGCGCTTTACTGGCATGTTGCGCGACCAGACCGCCCGTTACCGGCAACTGTCGATGCACTACGCGGGCAGCATTGACCGCGACGTACCGGGAGAGCACCGAGCCTTGCTGGATGCGGCGCTAGCCCGTGACGTCGAGCGCGCCTGCGCCTTGCTCAGCGAGCACTACGAAACCACCACCCGCAACGTCCTCAAGCACGAACGCCTGAGCGACTGACTTCCCGGCAGCACCGCGCTGCTGTAGGAGCGGGCTTGCCCCGCGATAGCGACCTGTCAGCCATACCGCAATCGCGGCGCAAGTCCGCTCCCACCGGGATGGCTTCATGGCCAATTAATGCCCCACACGTCAGTTGATCCCACACCGGCAAACGGTAGCGGCAAAGTCCCTATGCTCGGCTACCTTCAATATCGGGCACAAGCAATTCATCGTTCCACAAACAGAACATAGAAGCCCGTTCATGTGGATTACGCGCCCACCTCAAACCCACTAAAGTCAGCCGTTATTCGATCAAGGCCGTCGATTGCGACGCATTCTGTCCTCTCAACGTACCCGTATTAGAACAACGACATTTTGGGGGCAATGCACCGATGAGCCGGATCACCCCGCGCCAATCCCCCTTGCTGGCCCTGAGCCTGGTATGCGCCTCTTCTGCCAGTCAGGCCGATAACTCCCTGGGCCAACGGGACAACATCAACATCGACCTGACCCAACGCCAACACGCAGAGCTGGCGATTCCAGCCGGGTTGGTCAATGGCTCAAGCCTTAACGGCCTGCTGCGCAATTACTACTTCGGCCGCGACAACCACCACACCCCGGCACGACGCGATCAGCGTGAGTGGGCGCAAGGTGTGCTGTTGTCCTTGCGCTCCGGCTACACCGACACCGTGATCGGCATGGGGCTGGATGTGCATGGTTTCAGCGCCCTGAAGCTCGACGGTGGTGGCGGCCGCGGCGGCGCCGGGTTGATGCCACTTGATAGCCAGGGCAAACCGCAAGACGAATTTGCCGCCGCCGGTGCCGCGTTGAAGTTCCGCGCCTTCGACAGCCTGCTCAAGGTCGGTGACCAACTGCTGGAAAACCCGCTGATCGCCAGTGGCAGCAGCCGCCTGTTTCCCCAAAGCTACCGCGGCGTGACGATCAAGAACTTCAGCCTCGACGCAGTCATGTTCGATGCTGGCTGGGTCGAGTCGACCCGCCTGCGCAATCAAAGCGGCCACAGTGACCTGCAAAGCGCCTATGGCAACGGCAACCGTGCCGGTGTCGCGCCTGATCGGGAAAGTTCACACATGACTTGGCTGGGTGCTACTTACACCGCCCCTCAATCACTGAGCCTGAGCGGGTACAGCGGACGCCTGCAAGACCTCTGGGACCAACACTACCTGGGCCTGAGCCGGACCTTTGCATTAGCGCACGAGCTTCGTCTGACGCCGTACCTGCACTACTACAAAACCCGCGACCAGGGCCGCAGCCAACTGGGCCCCATCGATAACGATGCCTACAGCGCCGGCCTGACCCTGGCACAAGGCAGCCAGTCACTGACCCTGGGGTTACAGAAAATCGACGGCGACACGCCGTTCGACTTTCTCGCCCAGAACGATCGCACCTTCCTGTACCTGAACAACGCCATGCAATACGCCGACTTCAACGGCCCGGGCGAGAAATCCTGGAAGCTGCAATACCAGACCAGCCTGCAGGCCCTGCGCGCGCCCAACCTGCAGTTCAGTATCGGCTACACCCGCGGCGAAGCCGACCTCACCCGTGTCGACCCTGCCAGCCCTGGCTATGGCTACATCTATAACCCCGACGGCAAACACGCCAAGCACTGGGAGCGCGACATCGCCTTGCGCTATGCCGTGCCCGAAGGCCAGGCCAAGGGCCTCAACCTGACCCTGCGCTGGGCCAGCCACCGCCCCGGCGACGGTTACACCGCCCCCGGCAACACCCGCGGCAACGCCAGCGCCGACGAATACCGGGTGATCCTCGATTATCCGTTCAACCTGCTTTGATCAACGCCCGACAAGAGACCAACGCATGCGTGCAACACACCTGTCCACCCTTGGCCTGCTCTGGCCCCTGCTGTGTCTGGAAGCCCAGGCCGACAGCGTCAGCCTGCCCCCCTTGCCGCTGGGTAACACCAGCTTCCTGGACGGCATCACCATGCCCGGCATGCTGTTCGAGCTGCCGTTGCAATACAATCGCAGCAATCAGGCGGTTGACGCCGGTGGCCACTCGGTACCCGGCAAGCAACGGGTGCGCAGTGCCACCTTGCTCCCGCACTTTGCCTACATCAGTGAACAGCGCATTGCTGGCGCCTACTACGGCGCTGAAGTGCTGTTACCGTTGGTTCACCTGGACCTGGACATCGACGGCGGCCCGCAAGGCACCCGCACCCGTCAGGGCGACCTGGTGGTCAGCCCGTTACTCTTGCAATGGGACCCAGTGACCCTGTTCGGACGCCCCTTCTGGCAGCGCTTGAACTTCGTCTTCACCCTCCCCACCGGCGACTACGACAAGAACGCCGAGATCAACACCGGCAGCAACGTCTGGACCTTCAGCCCGCACTACGCCTTCACCTGGCTGGCCAGCGAGCGCCTGGAGTTCAGCGGCCGCCTGCACTACGCCTGGAACAGCCGCAATGACAGCCCGGCCGAGCGCCTGCAAGCCAGCGATATTCAACCCGGCGAAGCTGTGCACAGTAACTTTGCAGCATCCTATGCACTGGACGAACACTGGCGAGTCGGCCTGGCCGGCTACCACCTCAAGCAGATCAGCGCCGACCGCATTGATGGCCATCGCCAGAAAGACTCCAAGGAACAGGTATTCGGCTTTGGCCCAGGGGTGCGCTACAGCACCGGCGGGCACAGTGTGTTCGTTAACTACTACAGTGAGTCTGGTGCGCGTAATCGGGCCGAGGGCGATCAGCTGACCCTGCGCTACCTGTTGGCGTTTTAGGCCAGTTGCAGCGCCTCACGCAGCACACTCAAACCAGCCTGCAAGTCATTGTGCGCCGAAGGCGGCCACCCCAGGCGCAGATGCTGGCGATAGTCGCCTTGCAAGCTGAACAACTCACCCGGTGCAATCACCAGCCCTTGATCGAGCATGCGGTGGAACAGCGGGCGGATGTCCAGGGTTGTGTGTGCCTGCGCCCAGATAGTGGTGCCACCTTCGGGCATATGGAACTGCAGGTGTGGCCCCAGCTGCACCTGCATCTGCCGGTACAAATGGGCGACGCGCTCCTGCAATCGCATTCGGGCCTGCTCCAGGTGTACGTCAACCCGCCCTTTGGCATACAACCGCGCCACTGCTTGCTGGCGTAACGGCGGCAAGCGAAAACCGCGGAGCATGAACTGACGCTGCAAACGCTGCGGGCAGTGGCGTGTCAGGGCATATGCATAAGGTGCTTCGGCGCCCACTGTGCGCTCCAGTGACGAGAACACCAGCAAGCGCTGCGGGTCGACCAATTCACGCAGCAAGCTTTGGGGCGGCGCAGCAAAGCAGTACTCGCTCTCCAGGTCATTCTCCAGCAGCCACACGTCGTACTCCGCCAACAGCTGGGCAATCGCTTGCTGCTGGGCCTGTGGCTGCAGGCTGCCGTGCGGGCTGTTCAAGCGTGAGGCGAGCATGACCATACGCACCGGTTCGCGCTTGAGCACCTCGGTGAAGCGCTCCAGATCCACTGCACCATCACTGCCTAATGGCAGCTCGATAACCCGCAAACCGGTAGCCTGCAAGATTCTCAGCAGGCGCCAGGAACAGGGCGTTGTTACCACAATCGTACACCCCTGCAACTCCACTGCAGCCAGCACGGTCTCGAACAACGCGTGCAGGTCCACCGCCAGGTAGACATCCTCGGCATTCCAGTACAGTTGCACCGAGCGGGTATAGCGCGCCGCCAGGGCGGTTCGCAATTCCAGATCACCACAAGGGTGGGCGCAACCGGCAGGCCGTGGGTTGTTGCGCAACAGTTGACGCTCGACACCGAACAAGCTGGCCTCCAATGAAGGCAGCGACTGCACACCACTGAACGCCAGCATTTGCGGGCTGCTTGCGTGCTGCTGCAGTTCTTGCACCATGTCATCGGCGTACAGCGCCTGGGCGACCAGCGTGCCACCCCTGGCAAAGTAGCCCGACTTCGGCACGGACTGCACACGCCCCTCGTGCTCAAGCAGCGAATAGGCGTACTGAACCGTTGAAATCGACACGTTCAAGCGTTGGGCCAGATCGCGCAGTGAAGGTAACTTGCTGTAACTGCCAGGGGGCATCTGCGCGATCAGCTCACCCAGGTAGCGATACACCGCCTGGTAGGCGAACTCGCTGTTTTTTGTCCGCTGCTTCATCTACGAACGCCGACCTGCACATCCTGCAGAAACCTGCTGTCTGCCACCCTCACCTGCAAATGGCGCAGGTCGGCACCGCGCGCCTGCAAACTGGTCAACAGGCAATCAACCGAGCGCTGGTTTAACGGCCTACGGCTGTACAGGCTTTGCAGCATCGGCAGCGGCAAGCCGCTGATGTCCACCAGCCATTGCACCACCGGCTCAGGCGCAGGCTGACCGCGCAAGGCTTTATGCAAATACGGCACTGCCACCAGCATGCCGGGGTGGCATCGACGCAAAAACGCCTCCAGTTGCAAGCCCCGCCCCATAAATGGGCTGAACAGCTGGCACACCAGTTGCGCTTCACTGAGCCCGTAGGCTCGTGAGGCAAAATCATTGGCTTCGACACGCCGCTGCTCCAGCGCACTGGGCTGCCACGCAGTAAACAGGCGAGTCTGCACGGCAGTAGGCACCCCCTTGCGTTGCAGGCTGCAGCGCACGTGTTGCAAATACGCGTCGATACCATCGCGGTAGCGGGTGTTGTCGATGAACTCGGCGCGAAGCCCCTGCAGGTGTGCCAACAGCAAGGGATTGGCAGCCCCTGAACGTTCACAGGAAAACGCCTGCTCATCAAACCGATAACCCAGAAAGCGGTTCAGCCGCTCGCCATGGGAGGCGTCACCGTCGAACACCAGGTCGTCGATGGAAATGAAGCGTAGCGCGGGCCTGAAGTCGTTGTCGGGCGTCACCGGCTGTGGTGCGGGCGGCTCCTGCCCGTGCAACAGGTTCAAGTAGCGCGTGTGCAGTTCGCTCAGGCCTTCAAGCAGCGATGCTGCGCAACTGTGGATCGGACGTACCCCGAGCAAGTCGGCATTGCGCAGCGAACGCCGGCTCCAGGCCAGATAGCGTCGACGATCGACCAGGCACTCGGCACTGATAATGGCATCGACACCGCCTTTCCAGCGCAGCGCCTGCAATGCCAGCTCGGCCAAATGCAAATAACCGTGGCTGGCGAAGTTCACCCAGTGAGGCGCATCGCCTGCCAGATGCCCACACAGCAGCAACTCCTGTCGTTCTGCCTGGCGCTGCTCGGCAGAGGGGGCACGGCGATGCTCATAGGGCATCAGTTGGCCGGCATCCAGCACCAGCAAATCGATACGCGGGTCATCATGCATAAACAACCGCGAGAACGTGCTTTCGATGTTTGCCAGCGTTGTTGCGCTCATGCCGGCTTGCCAGGCCGTGGCAATGCGCAGCTGGAAGGTGCCGGGCGAGCGTGCAGCAATACTCAACTGCGCCGCACGCACGCAAGCCAGGGCCTGGGCGCTTGACTGGCTGGCGTCGAGCACGAACATCAAACGCAGATCCCTGATCCGCTCGCTGCCTCCGGCGGTCACAATCAACCGTTGTATCAACAACTGCAGCGAGGCCTTTTGTGCCTGCGACAAATGCTCAAGTAACCGTTGTAATACTTGCTGATATATATACTGCATGGCCTGGTCGTGAATATTGCCCATAACGCCCACCTGAATTTCAGTTACGGCCGCCTGAATAACACTGCTCCTGCATCGTCATTCAATCAGCAGAGATAAGGACCCACCTAATATCCTAAGAACTTTCCCACAAGTTCCTACAGAAACTTATAGGCACACCAAACACATCCTACAAACCTCTGCAACACCACGTCATTACGGGCTCCTGCCCGTCGAGTAACCATCATCACCTCATGCTCCCTGAGCAAACCAACTAATGGCCATTATCGGCAGTTGATCGGTGAATAAAAGATACAGAACGCGGTAAAAAAACCGTTCAGAACCAGAAGGGTCAATATTAAGAAATGAGCTGAACAACAGGGACATACAACTTAAAACAGCCTGACTCCCACCTTGCGCGGGCCAAACAAATAGTTGAATTGTTCGAAATCCATTGAGGAAGATTTCGATCTGGCAGGCTGTTACGGGCTATCTTTCGATAACTCAGTGGGAGCAACTGCCTTGCAGGGCTTTACCCGAAATGACCATTGACCATGAAGCCAGCCCCCGGTGGGAGCTGGCTTGCCCTGCGATCTGGCGCGAAGCGGCAGCAATTCAGTCGCCTCGGTATGTCAGCTGTCTTGTAAGCAGCTGTTTTTACGGCCGCTGCGCAGCCGATCGCGGGGCAAGGCCCGCTCCCACCGGGTTTACCCGCACCTCGGGCCATCAACTTGCCATTCGCCGCTCTCACTCCAGATTCTATTCCTTCCTCAAGACACAAGCGGGCTAGCTCCCACCAAGGCTTGGATCAAATGCTGATTGTTGATCCAATGATCAGGCGTCGGCGACTTCCAGCACCAAGCGCCCCCCACAGGGGCATTCGTCCATGTAGCGATGCGCTTCAACCACACGCTCAAGCGGATAAACCTTGATGATCTGCGGCGTGAGCAGCTTGTCGGTGGTGAACTGGTTGATATCACGCAGCGCTCGTTGCAGGGCCACCTGGTCCTGACTGATACCCAGCTCGGGCTTGCCAGTGAAGTTGCCGATGCAATGTACAAAGAACTGAATGTTCTTCTGAAACGCCGCGCAGGCCGGAAACGGTGTTTGATTGCCGCCCTGCAGGCCGTACAACACCAGGCTGCCGCGTGGTGCCAGAACATCGCCGAGCAGCGACATCTGCGGGCCACCGAGACCGTCGAGGACCATGTCGACCCCACGGTTTTCGGTGTACTTGTTGATCTGCATAAGCAGGTCTTGCTCTTCGGTGACAATAACCTTGTCGGCGCCCAGCGAGAGCAGGTATTCGCGATCCTCCGCCTCTTTGGTGGCGGCAAACACTTTCAGGCCCAGCGCCTTGCCCATCTGCACAAAGGCCGGCCCGGCACAATGGCTGGCATCGGTAACCAGCGCCGTTTGCCCGGCTTTGGCCCGCGCCAGGTCAACATAGGCGAAATAGGCAATCAGCATTGGCGTGTAATGCACGCTGGCTTCAATCGGTGTGAGGTTTTGCGGGTAGCGGGTCACGGCATTGCGCGGCAAAACGATGATCTCACCATACACCGGATAGTCGTTGGCACTGGCCGCAGGAAAACTGGCCACCGCGTCACCCACAGCCAAATCATCGACGCCGTCGCCCACGGCGATGACCACACCCGCCATTTCATGACCCATACCTGCAGGCAAGCGTGCCTGTGACGGCGCCAGGTTCTGGCGCCAGAGCACGTCGTACCAGCTGATGCCAATCGCCTGAACGCGAATCTGCACCTCGCCGGCAGCCGGCTGCGGCACGGCCTGCTCTTCGATCTTGAGCACCTCGGCCGGGCCGAATTTATGGAAACGGATCATGCGGGACATCGCAAACCTCGCCTAGTGAACCTCTAATACCCTGAACTCTATCCGGGCTTTTGCGGTTAGACCATCCGTGGCCATTAATAGTCAACATGCCTGTCATTGATTGAAGGTAATGCCGCAGGCAGCAAATTATGCGGTGCAGGGTAACAGCCTTTACCCGTAAGATTCACCCCTGCCCCAAACGTCCAGTGAAGTTGAGCCGATGAACCGTAACGACTTGCGCCGCGTCGACCTGAACCTGCTGATCGTCTTCGAGACGTTGATGCACGAACGTAGCGTAACCCGCGCAGCGGAAAAGCTGTTCCTCGGCCAACCGGCGATCAGTGCTGCGCTGTCACGCCTGCGCAACCTGTTTGACGACCCGCTGTTCGTACGCACGGGCCGCAGCATGGAGCCCTCGGCGCGCGCGGTGGAAATCTTCGCCTTGCTGTCCCCCGCGCTCGACTCGATCTCCACCGCCGTAAGCCGCGCCGCCGACTTCGACCCGGCCACCAGCACCACGGTGTTTCGCATTGGCCTGTCCGACGATGCTGAGTTCGCCCTGCTGCCACAGTTGCTCAAGCGCATTCGGGCCGAGGCCCCCGGTATTGTGTTGGTAGTGCGCCGGGTCAACTACTTGTTGATGCCAGCACTGCTGGCCAGCGGTGAAATCTCGGTGGGCGTCAGCTGGACCAACGACTTGCCCGCCAACGCCAAACGCAAAGTATTGCGTCGCAGCATGCCGAAAGTGCTACGTGCCGACAGCATGCCTGGCAGCCTGAGCCTCGACGACTTCTGCGCCCGCCCCCACGCGCTGGTATCGTTTGCCGGCGATCTGAGCGGTTTTATGGATGAAAACCTCGAAAAGCTGGGGCGCAAACGTCACGTGGTTCTGGCCGTTCCGCAGTTCAATGGCTTGGGCAGCCTGCTGACCGGCACCGACATCCTCGCTACCGTGCCCGACTACACCGCTGAGGTACTGACTGCAGCGGGCGGCCTGCGGGCTGAAGATCCGCCGCTGGAAGTGCAGAGCTTCGAACTGCACATGGCCTGGCGCGGCTCGCAGGATAATGACCCAGGCGAGCGTTGGTTGCGTTCGCGCATTCAGATGTTCTTCGGCGACCCTGACAGTCTCTGACGCCCCTTGGCCGTACTGGCTGATCATGTCACCGAATCCCTGATAATGACGGGCAGCGACAATTGCCTTGCCCCCGGTCCTACGTCAGGATTACGCCCCTTGGAACAGTAGGAACACCTATGCAACGTCTCTTCGTTTATGGAACCTTAGGGCCAGGGCGGCCAAATGAACATGTGATGCTGAACATCGGCGGCGACTGGCAGCCTGCCATGCTAAAGGGCCGTTTGGAGCAAGCCGGTTGGGGCGCCGAAATGGGCTTCCCGGGTTTGGTCATCGCGGACGATGGTGATGAGATTCACGGCCACGTTTTCTCTTCAGAGAACTTTCCCGCCCATTGGCCGGCACTTGATGAGTTTGAAGGCGCCGAGTACCAGCGTGTCCTGACCAACGTGACGCTGGCCAGCGGCGCGGTGATTGAGGCTTACGTCTACGCCCTGCGTTAGCCAAAAGTGCTCAAGCCCCCTGTAAAAACGGCGCCTCAGGCGCCGTTTTTGATCATTGCTCAAACCTGACCGTGTGCTTGGGGCGCTCATCCACCGTCAGTGAAAACACGTCAGGGCGCGCATAGTGGCCAACCACATCGAAGTCGTAGCGGGCACGCACCAACTCATCCAGATCAATCTCGGCCGTCAGCAACCCCGTCTCATGCTTCAACGGCCCGGCCAGCACCTCACCCAATGGCCCGACGATTACGCTGTTACCTTGAATCAGCGGGCGATCTGGCTCCCAATGAGGCACCTCAATCCCCAGCGCGTTGGGTGACGGTTGCACCTGACACGCACTGATGAGAAACACCCGCCCTTCATGCGCGATGTGCCGCATCGACGCCTGCCACACATCCCGCTCGTCCACGGTCGGCGCGCACCACACCTGCACGCCCTTGGCATACATGGCCGTGCGTAACAGGGGCATATGGTTCTCCCAGCAAATTGCAGCACCGATACGCCCGACCGGCGTGTCGACTACAGGCAGTGTCGAACCATCACCCTGCCCCCAGATCAGCCGCTCTGTGCCGGTGGGCATCAACTTGCGGTGCTTGGTCACCAGCCCCTGCGTGGGTGAGAAGAACAGCGCGGTGCAGTACAGCGTGTTGCCTGAACGCTCGATGACGCCAATCACAAGCTCGGCTCCGGTACGCGCTGCCAGACCCGCGAGTTCGTCGGTTTCCGCGCCTGGCACATCGATCGCGTTGGCGTAGTACTGCGCATAGGCCTCACGGCCTTGCGGCAAGCGATACCCCAGATAGGTGCCAAACCCCTCGCCTTTCGGATAACCGCCGAGCAAGGCTTCTGGCATGACCACCAGGCGAGCCCCTGCCGCCTTGATCTCTTCTTCAAAGCCAAGAATCTGCTCCAGCGTGGCCGCCTTACCCAGTGGGGACGCACCGATCTGCAGCGCAGCAACGATTGATCGAGACATCTCAAAGCTCCGTGAATGAGTAGTTGCCTGATGGTGCTGGCGCTGGAATCATTCATCAATCGCGCACGGCGAGAATCTGATATGAATGAAATTGATTTCAGAACCATGGACCTCAACCTGCTCAAGGTCTTCGAAGCCCTCCATGAGGAAGGCGGTGCAGGCCGCGCAGCGATTCGCCTGGGCTTGACCCAATCGGCGGTCAGCGCCGCACTCGGACGGCTGCGTACCCTGTACGCCGACCCCTTGTTTGCCCGCACCGGTCGCGGCCTGCGCCCCACGGCCAAAGCCCTGGAACTGCGGCCGGTGATTGCCGAAGCCCTTGATCGTTGCCGGCACAGCCTGGCACTGGCCACACAGCAGGCAAACCTCGGCGGCCGCACCTTGACCCTCGGGCTGTCGGACGATTATGAAATTGCTTACGGTTTTACACTGGCGTCCCGCGTGCAGGCGCAATTGCCCGGCCTGCGCCTGATCCTGCGCCAAACCCACAGTTTGCTGGCCAATGACATGTTGATGGCCCGAGAAATCGACTTGTCCCTCAGCGCCGGTGGGATCGTGTCACGCACCCTGGGCCGCCAGGTGCTGGGTACGGGAAATTACGCCTGCGTCGTTGATCCTGACCATGCCCCAGCTGATGCTCTGACGCTGGATGAGTACCTACGGCGCGATCACGTCCTGGTTTCATCTGGCGGGTTTATCGGCGTGGTGGATGAAGCGCTGAGCACCTTGCAGCGCAGCCGTCATGTGCGCGTCTCCACCACCCACTTCGCTGCACTGCCTCATCTGCTATTAGGCAGCGATGCAGTGGCCACACTCCCCCGCCATGCCGCGCAAGCCTTGGCCCGAGTGACCCGACTGCGCTGCATGGAGTGCCCAGTGCCGATGCCGCAATATTCAATAGAACTGGGCTGGCGCCTCGAAAGCCAGCGCGATCCTACCCTCCAACAACTCAAAGCACAGGTGGTCAGCCTATTCCGGTAGGAGCGGGCTTGCCCCGCGATAGCGATATATCAGTCACATCGCACCACCACTCCTACAGCCGCTCAACCACGCACGCGATCCCCTGCCCCAAGCCGACACACAAACTGACCAAAGCATAACGCCCACCACAACGCTCCAGCTGACGCACCGCGCTGTACACCAGACGCGCCCCGGAAGCGCCCAATGGGTGGCCGATGGCAATCGCGCCACCATTGGCGTTGAGCCGTGAATCGTCGAATGCCACGCCCATCTGCCGCGCACAACCCAGCACCTGACTGGCAAAGGCTTCATTGATTTCGATGACGTCCATGTCCGCAAGGCTCAAGCCTGCCCGTTGCAGGGCCTTGGCGCAGGCCGGCACCGGCCCCAAGCCCATCAGCCGTGGCTCGACCCCCGCCACCGCGCCAGCGAGGATACGCGCCCGAGGTGCCAACCCGACCCGCTGCCCCACCGCCAGCGAACCCACCAGCAACGCCGCAGCACCATCATTGATGCCCGAGGCATTACCGGCAGTGACCACACCCCCTTCGGCCAATGGCCGCAGCGCTGCCAATACTTGATAGGTGCTGTCCGGGCGCGGATGCTCATCGCGGTCGATCACCTTGGGGGATTGCTTGCGACCTTGCGGCACTTCAACCGGGTGAATCTCACCGGTAAAGAAACCTTCACGCGCCGCTGCGGCGTAACGCGCCTGACTGCGTGCGGCGTAATGGTCGGCCTGCTCACGGCTGATGTCCAGTTCGCGGGCGACGTTATCAGCCGTTTCGGCCATGGTATCGGCACCAAACATCTGCTCGATTCGCGGATTAGGGAAGCGCGCGCCCAGGGTGCTGTCGTACACCTGAATGTCACGGGCATACGCGCTCTGCGCCTTGGCCATGACAAACGGTGCACGACTCATGCTCTCGGCGCCGCCGGCAATGAACAGCTCACCTTCGCCACAGCGCACGGCCCGCGCGGCATCAAGCACCGCCGCCAGGCCGGAACCGCACAGGCGGTTGACGGTAAGCCCGCCCAGCGTCACCGGCAACCCGGACAGCAAAGCCACGTGCCGCCCCAGGTTGCGGCCATCTTCACCGGCCTGGCTGGCACAACCGACAATCAAGTCTTCATAGTCGTCGGCGGCAAATGGATTGCGCGCCACCAAGGCACGCACCACACCCGCCAACAGGTCGTCCGGGCGAACGCTGGCAAGCGCTCCGGCATGGCGGCCGAAGGGGGTGCGTAAGCCGTCGTAGAGGTAGGCACTCATGCTCATCACTCCGCAGTGGTCAGGGGTAAGCCCAGTTGCACACGACGGCGCAGCCAAGGGCTGAGTCGATAACGCGGGTCTTGGTACTGGCCGTGTATCGCCTGAAGGATCTGCATGATCCGCGAGGCACCGTAGTGGTCGCCGAATGCCAGTGGGCCGTAGGGGTAACCCAACGCCAACTGCACGGCACGGTCCAGTGTCTGCGGGTCGGCAATACGCTGCTGCGCAATGTCGCAACCCAGATTGACTAGCGTGGCCAATACCCGCTGGGCGATGAAGCCGGGTGAGTCGTTGATGACTTCCACCGGTACACCATCAGCACCCAAGGCATACCGCGCTTGCGCCTGAACGGCGGGATCAAGTGCCGGTTGACGCATCAGCACCCGACGCTTGTCGAACCCAGCGAAGGTATCCACGGCCAGGCTGCGCGCGGGCGGCAACTCCAGACGGGCGATGACGCTGCTGGCATCTTCGCCCAGCGGTGTTAGCAGGCAGATTGCCTCGGCGCTGGGCTGCGGGCCGGTTTCCAGCCGCGCACCTGCCTGCGCCAACACGGCGGCGACTTGCTCGCGCACCTCGGCATCAGCGCTGTCGAGCCAGAACGGGCGAATCATGGCCACCGGTTCAGCGGGCTCCAGCGCCGGTAACTGCGCCACGCCATCCGCATAGCGATAGAATCCCTGCCCACACTTGCGTCCCAACAACCCTGCCGCCAGACGCGCAGGCACCAAGGCGCTGGGAGCGTAGCGTGGGTCTTGATAGAACTGCTGATGCACCGAGGCCATGACGGCATGAGCGACATCCAGCCCCACCAGGTCGAGCAGCTCGAACGGCCCCATGCGAAAACCCAGGCAATCCTTGAGAATGCGGTCGATCTGCTCGGGCGTGGCAATGCCTTCGGCGAGTATGCGCAACGCTTCCGGGCCATAGGCGCGGCCAGCATGGTTAACCAGAAAGCCCGGTGAATCCGGCGTCACCGCAGCAAAGTGGCCGGCTTGCGTCGCTACAGCGCACAAGCGCTGGATGACCTGCGGGTCAGTACGTTCGCCGCGCACCACTTCGACGATTTTCATCAATGGCACCGGGTTGAAGAAGTGAAACCCCGCGACCCGCTGCGGATGTTGGCAAACACTGGCGATTGCCCCGATGGACAACGATGAAGTGTTGCTGGCCAGCACCGCGTCAGGCGCAACCAGCGCTTCAAGGTCGCGAAACAATGCCTGCTTGGCCTCCAGCTGTTCAACAATCGCCTCGATCAGCAAGTCGCAACCGGCCAGCTCGGCCAGGCTTCGCGCCGGGCGCATGCGCGCCACGGTCGCGTTCAGCGCATCGGCGCCAAGTTTGCCCCGCTTTACCAAACGCTCAAGCTGCTGGCGATTGTCGGCCAGCGCCTGATCGATGGCTTCAGTGCGGCTGTCAAACAGCAACACCTCAACACCTGCCGTGGCGAACAGCTGCGCGATTCCACGGCCCATCGCGCCGCTGCCGATCACGCCGATCTGTTTGAAAGTACCCATGAGGCCTCCTTACTGTGCCGTGCCCAATTGACGTTGAAGTCCACCGCACGCTTTACCGCTACCCGTGCTTGCATGCACTTGTCCTCTGCTGACGTCGGGGCGCTCACGCCACGTGCAAGCGCGCGGCGTAGGCCTGCAGATGGTGATCGTCGTCACCCAATTGATGGCTGAGCATGACCAGACGCTTGGCGTGGTGCGCCAACGCGTACTCCCAGGTCATGCCAATGCCGCCATGCAGCTGGATCGATTGTTCGGCGATAAACCGCGCCGCACGGGTGACGATGAACTTGGCCGCGCTCAGCCGTTGGCTGCGTGTGTCGCTGTCGGGCTGGTCGGCAACACAGGCGGCGAGGATCGCCATCGAAGCGGCCATTTCCAGTTCGGCACGCAGGTCGGCCATACGGTGCTGCAACACCTGGAGCTTGCCGATGGGCGCACCGAACTGCTGACGGGTTTTCAGGTACTCAAGGGTCAGTTCACAGGCCACCTGCATACTGCCCACCGCTTCGGCGCATTGCCCGGCAATTGCCCGGCCCTGCTGGTAACGCATGGCGGGCAACGCATCCCCGAGGCTGCCGAGCAACTGTTCAGCCGTCACCTGTACGTCCTCCAGGATCAGGTCGCAGGCCCGTGGACCATCAATGGTGGCGTAATCACGACGACGCACACCGGGCGCCTGCGGATCAATCAAAAACAAGCTGATGCCCTGCTCGTCGCGTTCAGCTCCGCTGGTGCGGGCGCTGACCAGAATCTGTCCGGCACTGCCGCCGCCCATCACCACCACCTTGTGCCCGTTCAGGCACCAGCCACCGTTGACCGCCTCGGCGCGGGCTTGCACGTCTTCCAGGCAGTAATGGCTCTGGGGCTCTTCAAAGGCCACGGCCAGCTGTTGGTCACCCGTAATGACCGCGTCCAGCAGCGCCGTCTGCTCTGCATTGCTGGCCAGCTGTTGCAGCAGGCCACCGGCGTAGATCTGCGAGTACAGATACGGCTCCAGGCACAAGCCTCGGCCCAGCTCGGTCATGACCAGCCCATTGTCCACACCGTTGCCGCCCAGGCCGCCCGCCGCTTCGCTGAACGGCACGGCGGTCAGGCCCAGGGCACACAGCTGCGACCAGAACGGCGCACTGTGGCCCAGGGCGCTTTGCGCCACCTGCTGGCGCTGCTCGAAGGCATAGGTGTCACGCACCAGGCGGGCCAGGGTGTCTTGCAGCATCTGCTGCTCTTGCGTCAGTTTGAAGTCCATGGCGTGCCTCCCTCAGAGTGCGAGAATCATCTTGCTGATGATGTTCTTTTGAATTTCATTGGAGCCGCCGTAGATCGACAGCTTGCGCAGGTTGAAGTACTGACTGGCGGGCGCCGCGCTGTAGCCGGTGTGCCGCGGCTCGATCACCTCGTCCAGCTCAAGTTCGGCGTCGACAAAGGGTAAGGCGTGTACCCCCAGTGCCTTGCGCAGCAGGTGGCTGATGGCCTGGCGGATCTCTGAGCCCTTGATCTTCAGGATCGAACTCTCTGCACCCGGCACCCCGCCGTCCTGGGCCGTGGCGAGAATGCGCAAGGTGCTCATTTCGATGGCCATCAATTGCATTTCCAGCTCGGCAATCTGCGCGCGGAACAGCGGGTCGTCGAGCAGTGCGCGCCCGCCCCGCCGTTCACTGGCCGCCACCTGTTTCAAGTGCGCCAGTGCCGCCTTGGAGCCGCCGATGCCGGCCTGCCCAGTGCGCTCGTGGGTCAGCAGGTACTTGGCGCAGGTCCAACCTTGGTTTTCCTGCCCGACCAGATTGGCCAGTGGCACCCGCACGTCATCGAAGAACACCTCGTTGACTTCGTGCTCACCTTCCAGCGTGATGATCGGGCGCACGGTGATGCCCGGCGTGTTCATATCGATCAGCAGAAAGCTGATGCCACGTTGCGCCTGTGCCTCGGGGTCGGTGCGCACCAGGCAGAAAATCATGTCGGCATGCTGACCGAGGGTCGTCCAGGTTTTCTGGCCGTTGACCACGTAGTGGTCGCCCTCGCGCACGGCGCGGGTTTTCAGGCTGGCCAGGTCAGAGCCGGCGCCCGGTTCGGAATAGCCCTGGCACCACCAGTCCTGGCCGTCGAGGATGCGCGGCAAGTAATAGGCCTTCTGTGCCGGCGTACCGAACTTGATGATCACTGGCGCAACCATGTTGACCCCAAAGGCGATCAACCGTGGTGCCCCCGCCGCCGCACACGCTTCATCGAAGATGTGCCGTTGCACCACGCTCCAGCCGGTACCGCCGTATTCCACCGGCCAGTTGGCGGCGTACCAGCCCTGCGCGGCGAGAATGCGTTGCCAACGCTGGTGGTCGGCCTTGCTCAAGTGTTTACCCAGACGCACCTTGCTGGCGATGTCGTGTGGCAAGTGGCTGCTCAGAAAGTCACGCACCTGTTCGCGAAATTCGAGTTCGCCGGGGGTGTAGTCGATGTCCATGAAGCACTCCTCGATTGAAAAGGATCGCCAGCGCGTCAACCGACGCTGCGCTTGGCCTTGGCCGCCTGACGTTGGGCAAAGAACTGCTGCACCAGCGCCGCGCGTTGCGGTGAGTGCATGCACTCCTGAAAAAGTGCCCGCTCCCGTTGCAGTCCGGCGCTCAGCGGCAGGCAGGTCGCCGCTTCGACGGCGGCGATGCAGCGCAGCGGTGCAAACAGTTCGGGGCGCTCGTTGCGCTCACGCTGGCGCCGCGCCTCGAACAGCGCGCAGTCCGCCACATCGCTGAGCAAGGTGCGCTCGCCAGTGCGCCTTGGCATCGCCCTGGCGTTGAGCAACTGACGGGCATGGGCCAGGCCTGCGGCCAACGGTTCAGCGTCAAACAGCTGATCCACCAGGCCACAGCCTTCGGCTTGCGCGGCTTCGATAGGCTCACCGCTGACAATCATCTCCAGCGCCCGCGCCACACCTACCAGGCGCGGCAAGCGTTGGGTGCCACCGGCACCGGGCAGCAACCCGAGCTTGACCTCCGGCATGCCCAAGCGCGTCGAGCGCTGGGCGATGCGGTAATGACAGGCCAGCGCAACTTCCAGACCGCCGCCCAGCACCGAGCCATGCAGCACCGCCAGCACCGGTTTCTGACAGGCTTCGATGACCTGGATCAGCTGTCCGAGCGACGGTGCCTGAGGCGGCTGGCCGAACTCGCGGATATCGGCGCCCGCAATAAAAGTGCGACCGGCGCAATACAGCATCAATAAGCCGACCTGCGGATCAGCCTCGGCCGCGTGCACAGCCTCCAGCAGGCCCGCACGCACTTCGTGGCCAAGGGCGTTTACCGGTGGGTTGTCGACACAAATCAGCGCCAGGTCATCAACCCGCGTCAGGTGTACAGGGACGGACATCGAACAGCTCCTGCAGTGCATGCCTGCTGTTGTTCTGGTGGGGCCGTAACGTTGAGGCCACAGGCCTCAGCGGTGCGTCCAGACGGGTTCACGCTTTTGCACAAAAGCTTGCATACCTTCCTTCTGGTCGGCGCTGGCGAAGCTGGCGTGCAGCAGGCGCCGTTCATACAACACACCTTCGGCCAGGGTCGTTTCGAAGGCGCGGTTGACCGCTTCTTTGTTCAACTTGACCGCCATCGACGAGTAGCTGGCGATCTGTTCAGCCACCTGCAGAGCTTCATCGAGCACGCGCTCGGCTGGTACCACGCGGCTGACCAAGCCACTACGCTCTGCTTCATCGGCGTCGATGAAACGCCCGGTCAGGCACAAGTCCATCGTCCTGGCCTTGCCGATCGCACGGGCCAGACGTTGCGTACCACCCGCCCCCGGCAATGTGCCAACCCGCACTTCAGGCTGACCGAAACGCGCCGTGTCGGCGGCGATGATCAGGTCGCACATCATCGCCAGCTCGCAACCGCCGCCCAGTGCCAGCCCTGCCACGGCGGCGATCACCGGCTTGCGACAGCGGCACACCTCCTCCCAGTTGGCAGTCACGAACTCTTCCAGATAGACGTCGGCAAAGCCCTTGCTCTGCAGCTCGGCAAGGTCGGCACCAGCGGCAAACGCCTTGCTGTTGCCGGTGATAACGATGGCGCGTGTCTGCCCGTCGCGCTCATAGGCGCGCAGTGCCTCGCCCAGTTCGCTCATCAAGGCGTTGTTGAGCGCGTTGTGTACTGCCGGCCGGTTCAGCCGGATCAAGCCGACCGGACCGTGCTGCTCAACGAGGATGTTGTTATAGGCCATGGCGGCACTCCTCTTTCAGTTGACTCCGACACCCCTGACACCCAGGCATCGACCTTGGACCGAGTCTATCCACCACAAAACATAAAGACAACATGTTGACATATTAATTTTTGCAGGCGTATTGTTTGCTCAACGCCAACGCCGTCATCGCTGGCGCTATAGTCGCGTACTAATCACTGGTACATACAATGAAAACAACAACAAGCCAGCTTTCGGAACGTCGTTCAGCCATGCGTGCCTCTGGCGCATGGAATGACAAGATCATTACAGAATATTGGGATGTCGCCCTGCAGGAAGCACCCGAGCACACCGCACTGGTGGCCTATCGGGTAGGCGATGATCAACGTGTCACCATGAGCCGCCGCGAACTCGACATTCACGTCACCCGCATTGCTGTCGGCCTGGCGGCACTGGGGGTAGAAAAAGCCGACGTGGTGTCGTGCCAGTTGCCCAACTGGTGGCAGATGTTTGCCTTGCACTTGGCCTGCGTGCGCATTGGCGCGGTGCTCAACCCGCTGATGCCGATCTTCCGTGAGCGCGAACTGCGCTTCATTCTTGAGCATGCGCAAAGCCGAGTGCTGGTAGTGCCCAGCAGCTTTCGTGGCTTCAACTATGCCCAGATGGCTAACAACCTGCGCGACACCCTGCCCCGGCTCGAACACGTGCTGACCATCGGCGGCGACGACAGCTTCACCCAGCAGTTGCTGAACCGCGCCTGGGAACGGGAGACCGACGCTCGGGCCCTGTTTAACAGCCGCCGCCCCCACGCCGATGACGTCGTGCAATTGCTGTACACCTCCGGCACCACCGGCGAGCCCAAGGGTGTGCTGCACAGCTCCAATACCTTGTTCGCCAACGTGCGCCCCTATGCCGAACGCTTGCAGTTGAACCACAACGATGTGCTGTTCATGGCCTCCCCGATGGCCCACCAGACCGGCTTTCTCTACGGCTTGATGATGCCGGTGTACCTGCAGGCCACTGCGGTGTTGCAGGATGTCTGGGACCCACGCTTTGCCGCCCGCGTGGCCGCCGCCGAGCGCCCGACCTTCACCATGGCTTCCACCCCGTTCCTCGCCGACCTGGTCGAGATCGCCCCGCAGCATCACGACGCCCTGTCTTCGCTACGAGTCTTCGCCGCCGCTGGCGCGCCGATCCCCAGCATCCTCGTAGAGAAAGCCAGCAGCGCCATTGACGCGCGCATTGTCTCGGCCTGGGGCATGAGCGAAACCGGCGCGGTGACCATGACCCACCTCGATGACCCGGTGGAACGGGCGATTCACAGCGATGGCTGCGCCTTGCCGTACATGGAAGTGAAAGTGCTCGACGATCACGGCCAACCCACCTTGCCCGGTATTGAAGGCCACCTGCTGGTGCGTGGTGCGAGCCTGTTCATCGGCTACCTGAAACGCCCCGAGTGGTATGCCGTGGATGAAGACGGCTGGTTCGAAACCGGCGATCTGGCGCAAATGGACGCGCAGGGCTACATCCGCATTACCGGGCGCACCAAGGATGTAGTGATTCGCGGCGGCGAGAACATCCCGGTGGTCGAAGTCGAGAACCTGATCTACACCCACCCGGCGGTAACCGCCGTGGCCCTGGTCGGCTTCCCCGACGAGCGTCTGGGCGAACGGGTGTGCGCCTACGTGACCCTGCATGAAGGCGAAGCGCCCCTGACCCTGGCCGCGCTGGTGACGTATCTGCAGCAACACCAACTGAGCAAGAACTACCTGCCCGAGCACCTGGAAGTCCTGCCAGAACTGCCGCGCACGCCCTCGGGAAAAATCCAGAAATTCAAACTCCGCGAGCGGGCCCGGGAAATTCGCCTGCACCCAACCACACCTGCCTGACCCTTAGCCATTAATAAGAGAGACATCGACATGAAAGGTCTGAATGGAAAAACCGTGATCATTACTGGCGGCGGCGGTGGTATCGGCCGCGCCGTGTGTCAGCGCTTCGCCGCCGAAGGCAGCCTGGTCGCCGTGCTTGACCGCGACGCAGCCGCCGCCCAGGCAACCGTCGATCTGATCCTTGAACACGGCGGCAAAGCCAAGGCCTATGCCGCCGACATCACCGACTATGCAGCCATCGTCGCCACCGTCGCGGCCATCGAGCACGATTTGGGCGTACCGACCGTGCTGGTCAACAACGCCGGTTTCGACCGCTTCCTGCCGTTCCTCAAGACCGAGCCACAGCAGTGGGAGCAACTGATTGCGATCAACCTCACTGGCGCCCTGAACATGCACCACGTGGTGTTGCCGAAAATGCTTGAAGCCGGTGCTGGCAAAGTCATCAATGTCGCCTCCGACGCTGCCCGCGTCGGCTCCTCCGGCGAAGCGGTGTACGCGGCCTGTAAAGCCGGCCTGATCGGCCTGTCGAAAACCCTGGCGCGGGAGCTGGCAACCAAAAACGTCAACTTCAACGTGGTCTGCCCAGGCCCGACCGACACCGCCCTGCTCAAAAGCGTGGCCGCCACCTCGAACAATCCGGAAAAGCTCCTCGAAGCCTTCCGCAACGCCGTACCCATGCGCCGCCTCGGCCAACCCGAAGACTACCCGGGAATCATCGCCCTGCTGGCCAGCGACGACGCCAATTTCATCACCGGACAAGTTATCAGCGTGTCTGGCGGCCTGACCATGGCCGGCTAAGCCTACCGAACCCACTGACGAGAGCACCGACATGAACTACGAAGACATCCTCTACGAAGAAAAAGACGGCGTCGCCACCATTACCATCAACCGCCCGGAGCGCTACAACGCCTTCCGTGGCCAAACCTGCCTGGAACTGATCGATGCCTTCAACCGCGCTGGCTGGAACAAAGCCATTGGCGTGATCGTGTTCACCGGTGCTGGCGACAAAGCCTTCTGCACCGGCGGTGACCAGGGCGCCCATGAAGGCCAGTACGACGGCCGCGGCCTGATCGGCCTGCCGGTTGAAGAACTGCAAGGCCTGATCCGCGAAGTGCCCAAGCCGGTGATCGCCCGGGTCAACGGCTTCGCCATCGGCGGCGGCCACGTGTTGCACGTGGTGTGTGACCTGTCGATTGCTTCGGAAAACGCCATCTTCGGCCAGGTCGGACCGAAAGTCGGCTCGGTCGACCCTGGCTTTGGCACCGCTTACTTGTCGCGCCTGATCGGTGAAAAGCGCGCCCGCGAAATCTGGTACCTGTGCCGCAAATACAGCGCCCGACAAGCGCTGGACTGGGGCCTGGTCAATGCTGTGGTGCCCCACGAACAACTGGATGCCGAAGTGCAGAAATGGTGTGACGAAATTCTGGAAAAAAGCCCCACTGCGTTGTCGATTGCCAAACGCTCGTTCAATGCCGACAGCGAAAACATCGCCGGTATCGGCGGCCTCGGCATGCAGGCCCTGAGCCTGTACTACGAAACCGAGGAATCGCGTGAGGGCGTTGCCGCCTTCAAGGAAAAGCGCAAACCGGATTTCCGCAAGTTCTACCAGTAATCCCTGCGCCGTCCCACACGGGGCGGCCCCTCATCGTCAGCGGGCCAGGAGAGAATCATGAACTTCGCCTTCACCGAACAACAGAATGCCATCCGCGAAAGCGTCGCCCGCTTCAGCAGCGAAGTGCTCGCCCCCGGTTACCAACAGCGCGACCGCGACGGCTGCATCGAACGCTCCACCATTGAGCAGTTGGGGGCCATGGGCGTGCTCGGCGGCGAGCTGCCGGAAGCCTATGGCGGCAGCGGCCTGGACTGCGTCACCGCCGGGATCATCATCGAAGAGCTGGCTCGCGGCGATTTCAACGTCGCCTACATGCCGCTGCTCGCCTCCCTCAACGGTCAGATCATCGCCCAGCATGGCGAACCTGAACTGGCCCGCTACTGGCTGGGTGAAATCACCGCCGGGCGCAAGGTGGTGTGCATCGCCCTGACCGAACCCAGCGGCGGCTCCGATGCTGCCAGCCTGCGCCTGAGAGCCGACCGCCACGGCGACAGCTATGTGCTCAACGGCGAGAAAACTTCGATTTCCATGGCCGACCAGGCCGACGTCGCCGTGGTGTTTGCCCGAACCGGCACGGTTGAGCAACGCGCCAGCGGCATCAGCGCCTTTCTGGTGCCGATGAACCTGCCCGGCATCAGCACCACGCGTTTTGACGATGCCGGCGAGCGCGCCATCGGCCGCGGCTCGATCTTCTTCGACAACGTCAAAGTGCCGCTGAACCACCGCATGGGTGACGAAGGCAAAGGCTTCAAGCAGGTGATGCAGGGCTTTGACTACAGCCGCGCGTTGATCGGCCTGCAGTGCCTGGCGCTGGCCCAACAGTCGCTAGACGAAACCTGGCAGTGGCTGACCGAGCGCCAGGCCTTCGGCCAGTCGCTCAATGCCTTTCAGGGCCTGACCCATCCGCTGGCCGAGTTGCAGACCTACGTGCATGCTGCACGACTGCAGTGTTATTACTCGTTGTGGCTCAAAGACAACAATCTGTCGCACAATGCCGAAGCCGCCATGAACAAGTGGTGGGGCCCGAAGCTGGCGTTCGATGTAGTCAAGCAATGCCTGTTGGCCCACGGCCATACCGGCTACGGTGAAGACCTGCCGTTCGCCCAGCGTTTGCGCGATGTACTCGGCCTGCAGATCGGTGACGGCACCGCGCAGATCATGAAAAACATCATCGCCCGCGAACTCACCCCCAAGTAACCCTGCGCCGCCCGAGCGGCCGCGCGCATACAGCCGATCGGACAAGGAGCAGTAATGACCACCAACGAGGCGAAGAGCATCCCCAACCGGTTGTTCTTCCGGCTCTTCCAAACCGGAAACACCCTGCAGCGTCAGGTGCAGAACGAGTTCGGCATCAGTACCGTGCAATGGGCGGTACTCGGTGCCCTGTCCCGCGAAGGCTTCGAGCAAGGGGTTTCCTTCAACCAGCTCACCGAATACCTGGTGGTCAGCCGGCAGAACCTCGACGGCGTGCTCAAGCGCCTGGAGCGCGACAACCACGTGCTGCGCGTACCGCACCCCGACGACGGCCGCGCACGCATGGTGCTGCTGACCGACTCCGGCAAAGTGTTCTGGGATTCACTGCAAGTGCGTATCTACGAGTTCTACCGCCAGGCCCTGCAAGGCTTCAGCTTCGACGACAGCGTCGGCCTGCTGCACCTGCTGAACAAGCTCAACGTTGACCTGGCCAGGGTTTCTCTGGGCGACGCCCACCCAGCGCCCGAGCAACCACCGACGTAAAACAATCGCGGGGCAAGCCCGCTCCCACAGAAGCTGACAAACTCCAGTGGGAGCGGGCTTGCCCCGCGAAATCGCCAACTCAGGCACCACGCCCGGCGTAGTTGAGCACGAACACCCCCAGCACTTTCTCCCACAGAAGTTGACAAACTCCGGTGGGAGCGGGCTTGCCCCGCGAAATCGCCAACTCAGGCACCACGCCCGGCGTAGTTGAGCACGAACACCCCCAGCACTTTCTCCCACAGAAGTTGACAAACTCCGGTGGGAGCGGGCTTGCCCCGCGAAATCGCCGCCTCAGGCACCACGCCCTGTGTAGTTGAGCACAAACTGCACATGCGCCTTCACGCCGGTCGCCAAGGTGGCATCATCGGCCACGAAGTACGGGCTGTGGTTGTTGGCCACCTTGCTCATGTCTTCACCCTCAGGCGTAGCCCCCAGGAACACAAACAACCCCGGCACTTTCTGCGCATAAAAGGCGAAGTCTTCGCTAGGCGAAAGCGAAGCCGGCAAACGCTCCACCTTACCCGGCGCAGCCTTTTCCAGCGCCGGCAGCATAGCCTGGGTCAGCGCTGGGTTGTTCACCGTCACCGGCGCATACGGCACCAGTTGCAGCTCTGCTTTGGTCGCATAACTGCTGGCGATGCTCTCCACCATCGACGGCATTTTCTCCAGAATCCCCGCACGGATGTCCGGGTGGTTCGAACGAATGGTCCCAGTCATCACCACCGACTGCGGAATGATGTTGCTGGCCGTCCCCCCATTGATCGAACCCACGCTGATTACGCCCATGCCCTTGGTCAGGTCGGTACGCCGGCTCACTAGCGTTTGCAAACCGTTGACGATCTGCGCACTGGCCACAATCGGGTCAGTGCCGGTCCACGGCGCCGAGCCGTGGGTCTGGTTGCCGCTGACGGTGATGCGGAACTCGTCATCACTGTTGAGCACCGGGCCGTCTTTGTAATACAGGTGCCCGGTCGGGTAACCGGCCATCACATGCACACCAAACACCGCTTCCACCTTGGGTGAATCCAGTGCGCCGTCGCGAATCATCGCGCGGGCGCCAGCCACGCTGTGGGTGTCGAAGTCGTCGGCGTCTGCCGCGCCCTCTTCTGCCGGCTGGAACAAAAACACCACGGTTCCGGCAATCTGCTCACGGTGCTCGGCCAGCACCTTGGCAGCCCCCAGCAACATCGCGGTATGGGTATCGTGCCCACAGGCATGCATCACCGGCACGCTTTTGCCCAAGCGCACACCTTGTGCCTTGCTGGCGAACGGCAGGCCGGTCTTTTCTTCGACCGGCAAGGCGTCCATGTCGGCACGCAAGGCAATCACCGGGCCAGGCTTGCCGCCTTTGAGTACCCCCACCACACCGGTTTTGCCCACGCCGGTGCGCACCTCGATGCCCGCCGCACGCAACTGCTTGGCCACCAGCGCCGAGGTGCGCACTTCCATGTTGCCCAGCTCCGGGTGCTGGTGAATGTCGTGACGCCATTCAATCACCTGTGGGTTCACCGCCGTCACGGCGGACTCGACCCAGTCGACGTCTGCGGCATGGCTCGCCGAAGCGACCAGCAAACTCAAGAGGCTGAAGGATAAACAGGCAGGTGCCTTACGCATGGTTGAAACTCCATTGAGGTATTGTTTTTGTTGGGTGGTAACCGCTGTTGCACTCAGAAAATTTGCAGTGGCCATTCGACGATGATCATGTGCATGCTGATATCGCCATCCGGCTGCCCACGCATGGCGTTGTGGTGCCCCTCGCGCAGGCGCACTTTCAAGCCTTTGGCGGTGCCGCTCTGCACGACGTAGCGGGCTTCCAGGTCCAGCTCCTGATGCTCTGCATCGTCCGCCGCCGACCAGGCCTGATAGTTGGGGTTGGGTGAACTGCTGATGTCGTAGCCGTACACATAGCGGCCCATAAAGCTCAACCCCGGCACGCCATAGGGCGTCATGTCCAGGTCGTAACGCAGCTGCCACGACTTTTCATTCGGGCCGTTGAAGTCCGAAGCCATGACTGGGTTGCTCAGGTAGATGGAGTTACCGAACGCGCCGGAGCCGTTGTTACCAAAACCGATGTAGTCGAACGGCGTGTCGCCGATGATCCGCTGAAAGCCGAGGCTGACCTTATGGTTGAGCCACGCATAGGCAACCTGAGCGGAATACGCCGTAGTATCAATGTCACCGGCCAGGGCCTGGCCGTTGTCGTTGGTGCGGTAGGCATTCACATCAAGGTCAATGTGCGATGCCGGGTCGAGGGTCCAGCGGTAGGTACTGCCCAGGTAGTACTGGCGCCACAGGTCTTCGAAATCGGCGCCATAAGCGCTCATCGACCAATGATCATTCAACACATAGCGCCCGCCCGCAAAGTCGACCGCACGGGTTTCGACGTTGGCGTAGTTGGCCCACAGCCCGCCTTTACTGCTGGTGGACGACGGCTCGGTGCCGGCAGTGAAGTGTCCGCCTTCGAGCATCAGCCCGGCGATGTCTTCACTGCTCAACAAAAAGCCGGTGGCGGTGCTGGGGAACACACGGGTGTCGGAGGTGGCAAACACCGGGTTGGTCACTTGCATCTGGCCATAGCGCAACTGCGTTTGCGCATAGCGCGCCTTGACCAGCGCACCGGCCCTGCCGAAGCTGCGCTGCGCTTCGCCGTGTTTGTTCATCTGCACCGTGCCGTAACCGGCATGGCCGTCACCGCCATCGAGCTTGAAACCACTGTAGGCGAAGGCATCGATCCCAAGGCCCACCGTGCCTTGGGTAAACCCGGACGCGAAGTTAGCCTTCAAACCCAGCGACGCATCGCGCGGGTCGCGCCGGTTGTTGGGGCGGCGGTCATGGCCATCGCCTTTGATCTGGTTGTTGAGAATCACCGAGCGCGTGCTCAGAATCAGCTCACTGTCTTCGATAAAGCCGTGTTCCGCCGCCGTTGCCAGCAACGGAAAAACAGTCACGCACGCAATAGCCAACGGCCGCGAAGTCGAGAGAAAGGTCATGCAGATATCCATCAGAAGAGGCGCTTTCAGCGCTTGTTGTTATTGTTAATCCGCCCTTTGCGGGCGGCTTAGTGCAGCGGTTTGCCGGCGGTCTCCTTGACAAGTGACACGCCGACCAGGGTGGCGGCTACGCACACCATCACGTAGAACGCCGGAGCATGGCTGTTGCCAGTGAGGCTGATCAGCCCGGTGGCAAAGAACTGCGCAAAACCGCCGAAAACCGACACGCCCAGGCAGTACACAATCGACAACCCAGAGGCGCGAATCACCCGTGGAAACAGCTCAGTGATCATCACCACCGATGGCCCGGTAATCAGCACCAGAAAGAAGGTGCAAACCATCGACACCGCCAACAACGTCGGCAAGCTCGGGAACTGGGTCATCAGCACGAACGCGGGATAGATCAACAGCAGCATCGGCACACTGCCCAGCACAACGGTACGGCGCCGACCGATACGGTCACTGAGCTTTCCGGCCCACAGCGACAACACGATCTGCACAAAGGCACCCAGGCAGGACGCACCGATGCCCATCGACAACGGCAACTTGAGCACGGCGACGGTGTAGTTGGTCATGTAATCAAGCACGATGTAGCTGCTCGCCGTACCGCCAATGGCCATCAACACACCCGCCAACAACACGCGACGGTGGCGGGTGAAGATCAGCTGCAGCGCAGGCGTGCGCACCTCGCCCGGCACGGTCTGCTCAGCGGTTTCCTGCAGGTGACGGCGGATGTACACACCCAACGGCAGAATCATCAAGCCAAGCAGAAAAGGCATGCGCCAGCCCCAGCTTTCCAGTGCCTCGGCGCTCAAACTCAGCGACAACGCCAGGCTCACCAACGCGCCCAACAAAAAGCTCAGACCCTGGCTGAAGAACTGCCAACTGCCATAAAAACCGCGGTTGTGGTCGCCGGCGTACTCCATCAGCATCGCCGTCGAGGCCCCGACTTCACCGCCAATGGCAAAGCCCTGCACCAAACGTGCGGCCACAATCAGCAGCGGCGCCGCCAGGCCGATTTGCGCATAGGTGGGTGTGCATGCCAGCAGCGTCGAACCGAGGGCCATCAGGCTCAAGGTCAACAGCATCGCCGGGCGCCGCCCGACACGGTCGGCATAAGCGCCAATGATCACCCCACCCAGGGGGCGCATCACAAAGCCCAACCCAAACGTCGCCAACGCCAGCAACAACTGACTGAATGAGCTCTGTGCCGGGAAATACTGACGGCCGATCAGCGTGGCGAAAAAGCTGAACACCGAGAACTCGAAAAACTCCAGCGCCGAGCCGACGGTGATCGCGGCAATCGCGCGGGCACTGATTGGCGGGCGAACGACGGCGACAGGCGCCGCTTGCAAAACGGTAGCAGACATAACAACTCCTCTGGCCCGAAGCGCTCACGGCTGCTGGGCGGGCAGGCAGTGAAATTCAGACCAGAAAAGCTTCGACCAAACGCACCCAGTAGCTGGCGCCCAGGCCCAGGCAGTCGTCATTGAAGTCGTAACCGGGGTTATGCACCATGCAGCCCCCCTCGCCGTCGCCATTACCGATCAGCAAGTAGCTACCGGGGCAATGCTGGAGCATCACGGCAAAATCTTCGCTGCCAGTCAGCGGCGCCGTTTCGCTGATCACCCCGTCGCTGCCTAACCAGCCCAGCGCCACCTGACGCGCGAACGCGGTGGGCTGCTCATGATTGACCAGCGGCGGAAAACGCTGCGCCTCATCCACCACCACCCGCGCACTGGCGCCAAAGCTGGCAGCCTGCGCTTCAGCGATGGCAGTAATTCGCTCGATCAACTGGTCGCGCACCTCCAGCGTCAGCGCTCGCACGCTCAACTGCAGCGCGCAATGTTCGGGAATCACATTCGCGGCAGTACCAGCATGAAACGCCCCCACCGTCACCACCGCGCAATCGAGCGGATTGACACTGCGTGCCACCACACTCTGCAGCGCCATAACGATGGCCGAGCCGACCAGCACCGCATCAATCGCCTTGTGCGGCATCGCCCCATGCCCACCAACGCCCTGGACATGAATGCTGACCGTGTCCGTCGACGCCATGAACGGCCCACTACGAAACGCCAACTTGCCCACCGGCAGCCCCGGCATGTTGTGCATGGCAAACACCGCATCGCACGGAAAGCGCTCAAACAGCCCGTCTTCAATCATGCGCCGGGCGCCGCCATCACCCTCCTCGGCCGGCTGAAAAATCATCGTCAGCGTGCCATCGAACTCACCGCTTTGCGCCAAATGCCTGGCTGCCGCCAACAGCATCGCACTGTGCCCGTCATGCCCACAGGCATGCATCTTGCCGTCATGCTGACTGGCGTAAGGTAAGCCGGTCTGCTCAGTAATAGGCAACGCATCCATATCCGCGCGCAGGCCGATGGCCTTGCTACCCGTGCCGCGTTTCAGCCTGCCGACCACACCAGTCTCACCCAGGCCACGGTGTACCTCATAACCCCATTCCTGAAGTTTTGCGGCAATCAAGTCACTGGTGGCGAACTCTTCAAAGCTCAACTCCGGGTGAGCATGCAGGTGCCGGCGCAGGGCGATCATTTCAGCTTCAATGGCCTGAATACCGGGGAGCACGGACGGATGACTCATGGCGTTTCCTATTGTTGTTTTTCCCAGGGCTGGGCATGCTGCGCAGATCATGGGGCAGGCTCCGCAGCCCCGGAAGTCCGCAATTCGGTTGGGCTGACAACCAAAGGTTTACGCTCACAGGCAAGGGAAACCATGAAGCTGCATCAACTCCAGGCACTGGTGGCCATTGCCGATTGCGGCAGCATCCGCGCCGCTGCGCGCGCAGTGAACGTCTCACAAACCGCCATCTCCAAAGCCCTGCGCGAACTGGAAACCGACCTGCAACTGCCGCTGCTGGTGCGCAACGCCAATGGCGTTGGCCTGACCCTCTACGGCCGCTCGCTGCTCACCCATGCCCGGCAAATGCTCGGGCAACTGGAACAAGCGCAGCGCGAACTCACCCACCTCAAAGGCCAGACCGAAGGCCACCTGCGCTTTGCCATTTCGCCGTGGATGGGCATGGCATTACTGCCGGAAGTGGTGCAACTGTTCCGCCAACGCATGCCAAAAGTGCGCCTGGAAATCTTCGAAGGCCTGATGGCCGTTACCCTCCCGCGCCTGCGCGAAGGCACCATGGAATTCGCCATTGGCCTGGTCTCCGCCCTGCTGCCGAGGCCGGAGTTTGCCTGTGACCCGCTGCTCACCTACAAGATGGCGGTGATAGCCAGAAACGGGCATCCGAAACAGGGGGTTCGCAGCATTCATGAGCTGCTGGATCAGGATTGGGTGGTGAACTACCCAGACACCGGGCATGACGACTTCATGACGGAGTTGTTCTGGCAGCACAATGCGCAGATTCCCGTCGAGCAGGTGCAGCGGGCGCAGTCGTTGCAGTTGATGCTGTCGTTGATTGAACAGACGGATATGTTGAGCTACTGCCCCGAGCCGATGCTGACCGTGCCGATTTATCGGGAACGGGTGAGCAAGCTGGAACTGGAAGAGACGTTTGCTACGGATACGATCGGGATTGTGACGCCGCGAAATACCCAGTTGGGGGCGGCGGCGCAGTGTTTTGTGGAGTGTTTGTTACAGGTGGTCAGGCGGCGGGCGCGGTCGAATAAGCGGGAAGATCGGGAGTTGTTTGATGCGGTTGGGTTGTTGATATGAGGGGAGAGGCATTCGGTTTGGAGGTTTGATTTTAACCTCCTCCCCGCACAGATCGGTGCCGTTGCAGTACCGTACTATGTTTTCTCTAATTGCCCAAAATCCTGTCAAAGAGAAAGCTCAAGCCTTCGCCCGCCTTGAAATTCCAGATGACCCGCTCACCAGCTTCTCCCCTGAAACTGGCGCTGTTCTCACCTTTGTATTCATTAAGTGAAAGCTGACAAAAAGCAGTCAGCCTGCAGAATATATCTCTATATTTCCCTGAAGACCTACGCGCAATGTTACCGGCAGACAAATATGAAGAATAATTCAGGCTTGTTTGCGCGCGGGCAATGATTAACGCCTTGCTGTCAGGCGGATCATTCAACAGCTCAGAGGCCTGCATAAAATCCAGGTATTTTTCAAGCGCTCTTCTGGGGCACCAGAAAGACCAGAGGCCGCATACCATAATAGGTAAATTACAATCCCTGTTGCCCTCATAAGTCAAAGGCCGATCCCAATCAGGTGAGACATCGCTGTTCTCCAGCGCTTGCAGGTCTGCATCCGCGCGATACTTAAAGTATTCAGGAAAGCAATCGATGGCGTCTTTCAACGCCTCGGAAAAAAAACTGGCATGAACATTGTTGGTCAACGCATCGTTTGCCCTCTGAACCACTTGGGCCTTATCAATATTCCCACCAGAGAAGATCCCGCCGAAGGGCCCATCTAATTCCCAGCTTGCTGAGTTGGTTTTCTTCAAGTCTTTTTCTTTGTAGTGCTCAATAGGTACGACAAATCGCCTGAATAGGTTTGCGTAGCTGACGGGAAAATATCGCGCGGCAAATAACCAACCCACGACATTGTCTTTATCAAGTAGGCGCGACTCGATGTCCGAATTTTTCAGGATTTCGTAGTCAAAGGGCATGCTTTTATTGTTCTTGAGTCCTTCGAGTTTAGTGATTAGAGGACCGCTGGGCACGGTGGAGTAGAAACCGATAAATTTCGTGCAGCCATTGGAGTAGACGGCTGACAACGGATCGTATTCCTGATCGGCGCCCACGGCATTATCGCCATCAGCATAATGCTTGCAGCTGACTAATACATTCTCACCATTCAATTGGACCTTGAGATCCAAATCATTATCTGGCCCCCTTGCGGTACCTGCCAGTACAACGCCACCTAGTATCTTTTCAAAATATTCTTCCGCAAATTTTTCAAATGCATCCAGTTCATCCTTTACCAATGCCTTTTTTCTAGCCTTTCGCAGCTTAGGGCTGGCAGAAGGAATCTCACGAAAATCTAAAATACCCACACGACCTCCAGGTCCTTAATGTTCCATGATTCGTTCAAGTGTTTCATGGAGCTTATCAATAGAAAAGACAGTGGAGTTCATACTTGAAGAAGACGAATGACGGGAATTCCTCACTACTTGGCAGCTTGGCGTGCGATTGGGACCTTCGTTTTCATCATTCAGACATTGGCCATCGCGGGGGAGGCCCGCTCCCACTGGCTCGGCTTTCACAGTGACGGACTGTTGTTCCGTCTGTAGCGAGTCGAAACTCACTACCCCTTGAATCCCTCCCCCAACCCCGCTACCCTCCCACCGTCGCTGTCAATCCAGCGACCGGGTTTGGTAGCCCGGACGATAATCAAGGCGCACAAGCGTCCTATCCGAGCAGTTGGCGCTTTTTTTGTGCCCGCTGTTTCGTGTTATGGCAGCTGTGCGTAGGGCGCACTCGTGCGCGCTGGGTTCCTTGATTCCCGGTCTACCAACCTGCGCACAGCCGCCACCCATTCGTTTGGTAGCGATACGTGGCGGCTCCATCAATCAAGGAGCTCCACCATGACAAAGATAGTCCCCGATCCACCACCCTCCACCACCCAAACCAGCACCACCTTTGGCACCTGCAACGGCAGCCACGATCCTCTGTTCGCCGTGCGCACAGGTGTCTCTTCCGAAGATGCGTTGGTCCACGCCTGCGTCTTGCTCAAAAGCGCCTATCACACCACGGCCCACGCCTGTGACATGGTCGATAGCGAGGCGCGTGGGTTGTTGTGGGCGACTGAGCAATCGCTGGAAATGAGCCTGGCGCTGGTCGAGGCTGTGCTGGATGAAGTGGAAGCCCGCGCGGCGACGTTGGCGGTATTGCGTCGTGCTGCGCAGGCGGATCGAGCCGCGGCGAAGGAGTAGCCGCAGGTGAGATCTGGGCCGCAGGTGCGGCCCGTCTCAGAAGGTAATGGCAACTGCGAATCCATGAAATAAGCAACCCTTTGTCGCAGATTGAAAACCCCACAGGTAAGGATGCCATCAATTATGCGAAGAAGGTCAATGCGGTGGCGAGGACGCTGAATGAACGCCCTCAAAAGACACTAAACTACGAAACACCGGCCGACAGGTTCAGCCAATGAGTTGCATCGACCGGTTGAATCCACAGCCAATAGCAGTCACTCCCTACAAGATTTCTATCTCACTCTCCTTTAGCCAACCAGCAGCAATGACATCCTGCCTGGCTAGGGCAGGTTGGCGAGTGTGAGGCAGAGCCATCTACCGCGTAGCGCAGAGGTGATAGACTGCGCAAGTTCAGCCTGTCTTATCGTTCCGGAGAGCTACCCATGCTTGGAGTCACCGACTACGGCTCATTCCTGATCGCCTTCATTGTCCTCCTTGCCATTCCCGGCCCCGGGAACTTCGCTTTGATTTCAGCCACAGGAAAGGGCGGTATCAAGGCTGGTCTGGCGGCGACCTGTGGGGTGATCCTCGGCGACCAGGTGCTGTTGTGGATGGCGGTAGCGGGGGTAGCAACTTTGTTGGCCACCTATCCGGCGGCATTCCATGCCGTGCAATGGCTGGGCGCTATGTACCTCGCATGGCTTGGGCTGCGAATGCTACTGAGCAAGCCGGGCAGTGCGCCCCGCGCCAGTCGAATGGATAACGGCCACTACTTGCGCCAGACGATGATTATCACCCTGCTGAACCCCAAGGCGATCGTGTTCTATATGGCATTCCTGCCGCTCTTTATCGATCCGGTGAAGCATCAGGGCCTTGTCACCTTTGCCTTCATGGCTGCGACCGTTGCTGTGGTAACGTTCCTCTATGGCCTGATCGCCGTAGCCTTGACCTATAAGCTGGCTCAGCGCATGCGCGCCAACCCACGCGTCGCCAATATGCTGGAGCGTCTGGCCGGCGCTTGCCTGGTGGGGTTCGGCATCAAGTTGGTGGCAATGCGCTAGGAGGCTGGCGTCATCACCTAACACCCAAGAGCGGATCAAATTGACCCGCTTTTTCGTTTCAACACCTGCCAGAACATCTATCGGGCCGTCTGCTAATGGCCGACTTTCGCCAGATGCGACAGGCTGCTTCCGACCCATTGCAGTCATTCATGGGGAACAGCGACAATCCCCATCGCCGGTTCGTTTCGTAAGGAAGCAGATATGAAAGCACTGATCGTGATCGATGTGCAGCACGGGCTATTTACGCCATTACCTAGGCCCAACTCATCTTTAGAGGTCGTGAATCGTATTAACGAATTGTCACGGCGCGCTAGATTGGATAACGCGCCCGTTATCTTTGTTCAGCACGAAGCTATCAGCGGCGACTATTTCAGGCATGGCAGCGAAGCATGGACCCTGGATGCCGGGCTCATTACAGGCAGCACTGATCATTTTGTTCGCAAGACCACCCCTGATTCCTTTTTGAAAACGAATCTCGAATCCGTACTGGTAGAAAGCGGCATTTCTCATCTTGTCGTATGTGGCTATGCCACGGAATTCTGCATCGACACCACGGTCCGGCGTGCAGCTTCACTGGGGTATGACGTGACCCTAGTGAGTGATGCTCACACTACTCACGACAAAGCCCATGCCGAGGCGGCGCAAATCATCGCTCACCACAATGCCACTTTGCCCAGCATCAAAAGCTTTGGGGTGCATATCCTGGCCCAGGAAAGTAATGCCGTTGAGTTCGCTCACGTTTAGGAATCCAGCGTTCTGACAGGTCGGTGATTTGTCCACTGGAATGGCTGCTTCGGGTCGTAAGCAGCCATCTATGACCGGCAGCTTTCGACCCATTGCTGCCATTGGCGACCGGCCGCAATCAGCCGAATCCAGCCTATTGCGACAGACGCCTTCCACCCCTTTGCGGACGCACACTCAAGAGCGACATTGAAATACAGTCCTTGTCTCCAGACGGTCGCTACCAATTCCAGGCGACCCCGTGAGAAGCAGGCAACTCGCACTGGCTGTTCCCGCCGCAAATCATAGATACCCAAAACAGAAACGTGGTGTTTGGCTTCGAGGATCCTCTGTGGTCAGCAGACCTCAGCACCTGGCTAAGCCCGACCCGGGTAGAACTCAAGCTGCGCAAATACCCCGGCCATCGAGCACCTTTGGGGCTCACGATGATCGTTGAATATGCGCTGCGTATCGCTGAATATGGCGATGGCTCGCACATTGAATTGGCCCGTCTGGAAAGCACCCTTGAGGGGATGCTCGATCTGCTCGGCTGAACTTACTTGTCAGCAAGGACCTGAATGATGAATTGGACGGCTCTGGAACAGGCGCTTTTCGACGCCGCCAGACAAACATTACAAACGCTGCTCGATGAGGGAGGCAGCCCTTTGTACGCCGCAGCGTTTCATGCCAGCTACCGAGAAGAAGAGGCGGTTCTGTCGCTGCCCAGCTTTGCCGCAAACAGCCTGCAAGCACTCAGCGAAGACTACCCCGACGAGGAGGATGAAAGCTTCAGTTCGGTGAAGTGGAACCCGGCGGACTGGCGCTGGGATTGGGAAATCTGCGCTGGTGAGCCGTTTACGCGGCTCGATGATGAGCTGCAAGCCCACGCCAATCGGCTTGGCCCGCGCCAATGGCAAGCGGCTGAGCAACGCTTGCTGGTCACCGTTAGCCGTGCCGCCAGGTCCCTGGGCCGCCATTTCAGCCAGCATCCTGGTGTGACGCCTGGCTTCGTGGTGATTTTTCATGACTTTGCTGGCTATATGCCCTTGGCCAAGCGCAGCATGACCCGCCAGCAGTTCGAGGATAATTTCCCTGTCGAACTGGCGATTGAAAACACCCTGCGCGATGTCACTGCCTTGCCGCTCGCCGAGCAGGTCGCGTTCTACGTCAGCCGCTTACATTGTTCGGATGGCATTTCGGGGGAAGACGCAGAGCGCTGGCTGATTGCCAACGGCCGTCCCGCACAGGCAGCGCTTATCGAGCAGCTCAGCGGGCATAAAGAGTCTACCGCTGCCGCGCGTATTCTCGGGCTGGCCGGCATGGCTGATGAGCCCGTCATCCAGGCCCTGCGCCGACAGGCGATTGAGGCCTGTAAGCAGCCGACCCGCAACTGGTGCGCAAATGCCTTGGGTTACCTTGAGGATTTCGATTGGCTTATGCAGCAAGCGCCCGACGTCGCTGTCGCGGGGATTTGCGCTAACTTTGACGGTTTCCGCTGGCGGGGCGTGCAGCCACCGGTGCTGAACTACACACCCGTTGAGCGTCTGCTTGATCAGCGTCCTGAGCTTCGGGCTGCTGTTGAAGAGACCCTTGAAGAAGTCTACGGCCAGATCGATACCACCGCCGCCGATGTTAGCGAAGCCTTGCGCGGTTTGGTTTCACCCCACGTAGCCATTCGTCGTCATGCCGTGAGTGGATTGAATAACCGTGGCCTGCTGCCCGGCGACGCGCTTCGAGCCATTGAGGCGCTACGCCTGGCAACACAGGATACCGATGAGCAGGTGCGGCACGTCGCGGGCCTTGGCCTGGAAGCTATGAAACCCAGCCTGGCTCATCGTTTTTCCTGAGTGCACCGCAGATGGATACTTTACGAGCGTTCATGGGCGATTCGCTGACTATGGGCCTACAGGTTACCGATTCAACTCGGTGATGAGCGTGTGCCCTGTCGGACGGTTGCGAGAGGCTGCTTTCGACCCTCAGCAGAACTCACAGGCCCTCTATGAATGACTGTTAGTTGTTTATTCTTCTGCACTTTCAACTGCAGACCAGCACCCCGCCCCCTCCAATGGCACATATTCAATGCGGTGCCGTCCATTGTTTTTAGCCGCATACAGCTGCTGGTCTACGGCTTTGATGAAGTCTGTAAGCTTTTCCCGCTCACCTGGCGCCACCGAGCCTGCGCCTATGCTGACAGTCACGCGGTGACCATGTGGCGATAGCGCATGCACGATGGATTGCTTCTGAATCAACCGCTGGCAACGCTCAGCAACTTTACGCGCCACCTCGGCATCGGCTTCGGGCAGCAGCACGACAAACTCTTCGCCGCCATAACGAGCCACAAGATCGCGAGGGCCGTCCAACGCCAAACTCAGCGTTTGGGCAATCGTTATCAAACATTTGTCGCCTTGAACATGGCCGTACAAATCGTTGTACTGCTTGAAAAAATCGACGTCCAACAAGAGCAGAGACAGTGGCTGGCGTTCGCGGCGCGCACGTTCCCATTCCAACTCGAAACAGCTATCGAAGCGGCGGCGGTTGGCGATATTCGTCAAACCGTCCTTGAACGACAGCACCTCTAGCTCTTTCTGCAAGCTCAGCAGTTGGTCTTCGGTCTTCTTGCGTTCGCTGATGTCAAACATGAAACCGATCAGTGCTTCGACCTCGCCCCTGTCATTGCGCACCACGTGCACAACGTCGCGAATCCATACATAGCCGTTGTCTTTGGTCAGTGCTCGGTAGTCAGCCTCGTGGTCCACGCCAGCCTGGGATTGTGTGACGCAGAAATTCACCACATATTCGCGATCTTCTGGGTGCATGCGCATAGCCCAGTCTTCCACACTCACCCAACTTTCAGGGCTCCAACCCAACAACGCCTCAATTTGAGGGCCGATGTAGGCGAATTTCATCGAGGCCCAATCAATCTTCCAGGGAATCGCCTTGGTCGACTCCAGCAAGGTTCTGTACACCTCACTGTCATTCACAAACTCGCTTGCATCGGACATACGCAATTGCCCCCAGATCCGTGTCAGTAAACCACTGTAGTCGGAAGCGGTCAGTCGTGGAAATTTACTGAGCGGCTGTTGCTGGCCGTTTTTGGGTCGGTAGCAGGCTGGGGTAGAAGGCCGCTTTAGCCGAAGGGTGATGTATTGATGCTGCTGGCCATCGCGGGGCAAGCCCGCTCCCACCGGTTCGGCTCACTCTGTGCCGGACTAAGGAATAGCCGTAAGTGAGATCTGGGCCGCCGATGCGGCCCGTCTCGGAAGCTTGAACCATCCGCCTAACTGGCGTTGTGCTCCACCGCCATAAACCGTCGCGTGCCTGCGTCCACATCGTAGATATGGAAGTTGTTCATCATGCGCCCATACAGGTGCAGGCTGACCGCGCGGGAGCGTTCGCTGGGTACGCCAGTGATATGGATGTGGTCCGGGTTGGGTACAAAGCTGGTGACCGAGCCGGATGGCAACAGGATGACGCCACCTCGCACCAGGTCGATGCCTTCATCCAGGCTGCGGTCAGCCGACAGGCACACGTAGCTGCGCTCTTCCAACACGCCTTCGACGATGCCGACCACGCCCCAACTGCCGTGGTCGTGAACCGGGGTCCATTGCCCCGGTGACCATACGAGTGCGTACAACGACAAACCGTCATCCTCGGCGCGGTAAATCAGGTTGCGGCAGTAGTGGTTGGGGTCGCTGCGGTAGTGTTCGGGCTCAAGAAAGCGCGGCGCATGGCTCACCAGCTCCAACATCGAAGGTGCCAAGGCTTGCACGCAGTCGCAGGGCGAGCAGTGTTGCTGGCTGAGCCTGTCGGCCTGCTCGATAAACCGCACAAGTTCCGGGTGTGGCATTGAACAAGCCCTCCCTGATGATGCAAACCTATAAACCACCTTGCCAATGGGGCGGAACACAACATGAACTGGGAGCAGATGCTCAGGGAAAATGTAGCTGATTTGCACAGATTCGCAGTGACCGCCCTGCTTGGTTAACTGCAGTCACTCGCTGCGCGCAGTTTCCAGGCGCGGTTGAGTGGACTCTGGGGCTTCAGTGCAAGCCGCTCGGCAACCAGTGCCTCGGCCAGTGCGCGATTGCCCAGGCGCAGTGCAGCTTCAATCAGTGTCCATGAGAAGACATCGCGCTGCGCGTGACTGCCGCCGAAGCGGTTGGCTTTGGCACGTAACGGCATTAAACAGGCTATGGCCTGGGCGTAATCGCCACGACCAAACGCCACCAATCCTTCGCACGCGGGCACACCGATCTCCCTGCTCATCATGGCGTTGGTACCGATACCAGCAGCGGCCCGCCTCAGGGTGTCCAACTGCTGAACTTGTGCGCGGCTGTTTGCAGCCCCCACAAACGCCATCATCGCGTTCACGTCGTTAAAGGCGTACAGGCCATCTTCACAACGGGGCTCCCATTTTTCGGCCAGCCCCCGCCACCGATCGCCAACGTCATGGCCAAGCAGAGAGAGCCTCCACAGCAGCGCGGAGCTATCCAGCAACTCAAGCGCCTGAGCAAATCCACCCGCTGAAATGTCTTCATCGAAAAGACGAAGCGCACCCGCCACGTCATTGGCCTCAAGCAGGAACAGCGCCTGGTGCCACCATAGATGGAAGGCAAACATGCTATTGGGCGCCCAGGCACTGGCGCTGGATGAAAGGTAACGGGCCCCTTCCTCGGCGCGGCCCTGCATTTCCATGACATGCGTGACGGCATGCACAGCCCAGCCATCCTGTGGGTTCAAGGCTACCGCCTCGCGCCCCTGCTCTTCGGCCTGGCGGTAATCCCCTGACTCTTCCAGGCCAAAGGCATACATGCCTTTCACAAAGCCAACGCCAGGCACCTGGCTGTCCCAGTGCGGCATCACGCGGGCCACGCGATCACGCAGCATGTGCGAGTAACCCAGATAGAAATCGCCCAGATGGGCAAATTGCAGGGCCAGCAGATCGCGCGGGTACTCAATCGAAACACAGCCCCAGGTTTCAATTGCTCGCTCCCAGTCGCCGTCGAACCAGGCGCGTATGGCATGGATATGCTGGCGTTCGCGGTCATTGGCTTGGCTTGCCAGGTGCTCTGCGGCGTCCAGGCTCCTGAGAAGCTCCGCGTCGAACGCCTTGTCGGTCGCCGTCGCAATCGCGCCGGCACGAAAGGCATGAGCCAGAGCGAAATCCGGATGCTGGGCGATGATGGTGTCAGCCGCAGCCAGAGGGTCGGCCTGGTACGCGTGCAGCAAGTCGCAAGCGCTGTCCAGCGCGTCGATTGCCTCTTGCACGCCATAAGAAACCGGATTGCCACGCTTGTCGCGTTTGCTCATGGTTTGCTCCTGACCACACCACAGGGACATACCTGATCGAGAGGATGTGAAGATCGCTCTCGATTGTCTCCCCGAATGTGAATCAGGGACACTTTTCCGACGAAACGTGAAGGGCTGTGTCAAGTTCAACATTGACGGCAGCCTGTTGGCAGGATCGGCTGGCCATCGCGGGGCAAGCCCGCTTGTGTCTTGAGGAAGGAACAGAATCTGGAGTGAGCGCGGTGAATGGCAAGTTGATAGCCCGAGGTGCGGGTAGGCCCGGTGGGAGCGGGCCTTGCCCCGCGATCGGCTGCGCAGCGCGCCGTAAACACAGCTGCTTGCAAGGCAACTGGTATACCGAGGCGACTGAATTGCTGCCGCTTCGCGCCAGATCGCAGGGCAAGCCAGCTCCCACCGGGGGCTGGGGGCGGTTGATCAGATGCTGCAGCCGCGCTTTTCGAACTCGGTTTGGGACATGTAGCGGGTGTCAGGGAAGTATTCCTTCATCACCGCCGCTTCCTCACCCAGTTTGTGGGTAGCAAACAGGCTTTGTTGGAAGTCTTTTGCCGGGATCATGTTGCGGTACAACAAGAAGCCACCATGGGTGTTGCCGATACCATCGCCCACGCGCCCCCAGTCCATCCACGCTACACCGCATTCAGGCCTGGCATTGACCGGGCGCTTGTCGGCTGCAGACACCACGATGGTGTAGTCGCCTTGCGCGTCGGTCGGCACTTCTTCGTCATGCACGCACGAATCGACCGCAGTGTCGCTAAGCGAGCGGTATTTGCACACTGACCAGTAACGCAATTGGCCGGCGGCCATGGTTGTCTCGCCGTCATGGGTCTTGGGGGTGGTCGGCGCCTTGGCATGCAGCACCAAGACATCGCCAAAGCGGCTATCGATGTAGGTGCTCATGTAGGTGTTATCCAGGGTGCTGTAATAGCCGCCGCGCCGGGTGACATCCATTTTCTGGCGGATCGCTTCGTAGGGCGTGCCGATCAGCGTGGTAGTAGCGGCGAGCGGAGCATTGAAGAAGGCATTCCAGTTAGGTGGGTTTTGCGCCGGATGGTGGGGCGAGGTGGTGCTGGGCAAATTCTGCAAGATTTTGAGTTTTTCCGCAGCCAGGTGCACATCGTTGATCGAACCTTCCTTGACCACGATGGACTGGCACAACTCGCCACCGCGCAACTGTTTGCCATCGGCTAGTGTCAGCACAGGCTCCGGCAGCGGCACACCTCCGCGTGCATCACGCCCGGCATCGGGTACGTAGACTCGGTAGTACAGCTGGTGCAGGGCATCACCCTGCTGTACATACAACGTACCGGGTTCGCGCTTGGCATCATCCAGCGGCTGGCCAGCGACCAAGGCAAGCTCAGCCACATTCACCCGATAATCACGTTGTGCGGCGTCGCGCCTGGCTCCAGCCTGGAACGGGTTCGTCGCGCCTGCTACAGCGCTCATCATGACGTCATTGATACGGTCGACCGGTACGCCTTCAAGATAGCTATTGAAAGAGATATGCCGGGCATGCGGGAACTGCCCTTCCAGGGTCAGTTTTGCGCCCGCCGGCAATCGGAACTGCGTCGCCCAGTAAGTTACCCCGGAGTCAGGGAACAGGATATTGTGCGTCTCGGGGCTGACCGTACCAACCCAGAAACAGTTGCTCAGCCCGGAGCGCTGATTGGCCGAGTCGATTTCTGCAACGGGGATGGGCACAAGTTTTGGACGGAAGCTGTTGAAATCCAGGGCAGGTGTTTCTGCATGGGCCCAGGCGCTGCCCAAGACGAGTGCTAAGCCGAGAATGACGCGTTGCATACTGACTTTCCTTATTGTTATAGGTAAGAGTGTTGATCGCTCCTTGATTGCACTACCGCGCATTGTCAGTGACGACATGCATGCCGCAAGCTCGAAGCTCAGCTGAACTTATCAACGCGTCCAGAGCCTGGTCTGTCATCTGGATGACAACTTTCATGATTACAGCAAACCCAGGAGGCTCACCGTGCTCTCACCCCGACAGCTGTTCACCTCCTGCTCCTGGTTCGATGCCGTGCCTGTGCACGTCATCGAGAAACTGCTTGAGCAGACCCAGGTCCGATATTGCGAAGCCGGTCAGTGCCTGTATGCATGCGGCAGTCAGCCGGAAGGGATCTACGGCGTATTGAGCGGTGGTTTCAAGATCAGCTTCACCAATCGCGAAGGCGATGAAGCCGTGGTCAATGTGATTGGCGAAGGGGGTTGGATGGGCGAAGTTGCATTGTTCGAGAATGCGCCTTACCCGGCTAGCTGCTATGCCCTACGCCGCTCGGAAGCGCTGTTTCTACCCCAAACAACGCTCCTTGAACTCGCCGAACGCTGGCCGGTTGTTTACCGCAACCTGTTGCGGGACACCTGCACCAAGCTCAAGCAAGTGTGCTGGATGTCAATACAGAACAAGATCCAGCGCCCAGAGCAACGTCTGGCCAATCGTCTGTACCTGCTGCCTGAAGTGCAGCACACGCACGTAAGCGACTGGCTCGAGCTGCCCGAGCGCTTGCCCCATGAACTGCTGGCGCAGATGCTCGGGCTGAGTCGCCCACGCATCAGCCAGGCCATGAAGGCGCTTGAGCAGGCCGGGGTACTCCTTGGCGGGCACCACAAACTTAAAATTCATGTGACACGTTTGCGTCTGTTTTGCGAGGGGGTCGAGCCTTAGGTGCCCGGCACCGCCAAACGGTCAGCGCTGCTGGTAGGCACCGGGGTTGACGCCATACCAGCGACGAAAAGCACGGATAAAGTTAGACACCTCCTGATAGCCCAGGCGACCGGCCACTTCGCTGATACTCAACACCCTTGCCTGGATCAAGTCACGGGCCAGGTATCGCCGATGTACCTCTACGATGCTGTTAAAGCTCCAGCCTTCGCGCTGCAAGGCACGGTGCAAGGTGCGTGACGTCATGTGCAGGGCTTGTGCCGTCTGCTCCAGGTCTGGTCGCTCGTGCAAGTGCTGAAGCACCTCGCTGGCGACGCTTTCCAGCACCGATGCCTGCAACGTTTGCTTCGCGTAATTGCGCAAGGCGGCCTGCAGCGCCTTGCCGACCGCCTGGCTGCCTGGCGCTCGTTGCTCCTTGACGGCTGTCATGTCCACGACGGCTTCATCACGCTCGGCGCCAAACTGCACCGAGCCAACCGCCAACGCCAGCCAAGGGCCGGGGTTCTCGGGCTCGCTGCGGCGCAGACGCAGCATGCGAATAGCGTTGGTGGTTCCTGGCATACCCTTGAGGTGCAAGACTTGTTGTGCCGCCCAAAAATCGATCTCTTCAGTGGCCGGTTGCATCGTCTGCGCAGGCATCAAGGCTACGCACAAATGCCCTTCACGCTCGTCGAAATTCAATTCCAGATGACCGGCCAACAGCGGCCAATACTGCGCCAGCACTCCCAGTGACGCCTGGCGACTGGGCATCAGTTGCATCAGGTAAGCCACACCCAGCATCTGCCCGGGGTCGATATGCCGCGCAGCCACCACACCGATTGCCGGATCGCCGCTCAACGCCCGTGCCACTTCCCAGAATCGCCGGGCCACAAAGGCCGGCACCCGCAGATTGGGTTGGCGCAAGTAGCTCAAGCGGGTGCCCCACTGCGACTGCAATTGCTCAAGGTCAACCCCCAGGCTTTCCAGTGCCAGAACCCCGCAGATCAGATTGGAGGCGCTTAGCGACGGCCTGTTTCGATGTTCGGGAAAAGTATTTGTCGGCCAATGATTACCTGACAGCACGCTATTGCTCCCATTGTTGCTGCGGGCTGAACACCGCCCGATAGCAGGGCGCAGCCTACGGCCGAGATCGACAACCGCGGCGTTGGCGGCGTTCGAAGTACTCACCAATACAAAAATAACAGGTGACTTAGAGCATGAAAGACTTCGCCAGTCTTCGCCCCGTCGCAACCCACCGGCCGAGCATGCGGCCCACCTTGTTGGCCGCCGCCATTACCGCGGCTGGCACGGTTAGCCCCTTGGCCATGGCCACCAGTTGGCAGGTCAGTGACGATTGGTCGTTGACCACTAACACCACCTTGACCCTGGGCAGCAGCTGGGCACTGCGTAACGCTGACCCGAATCAGTTGACCATCGCGGATGCCCGCTCGATCGGAAAAAACGGTGAAGGCATAAACTACAACGCCGATGACGGCAAGCTCAACTTCCAGAAGCACGATGCCATCTCGCAGGTGTTCAAGGGCCTGACCGACTTCGACCTCAACGATGGCAACCAGGGCGCCTTTGTGCGCTTCAAATACTGGTACGACCATGCCTACGAAACCCGAGACGGTGACTTTCGCAACTTTGATGACAGCGGCTGGCAGGACCTGGCCAAGTTTCAGGGTTTCGAGGCGCTGGACCTGTATGTCTGGAGAAATTTCGACATCAACGCACACCAGCTCAATGTGAAGCTGGGCAAGCAGGTGGTGTCCTGGGGTGAGGCGCTGTTCCTGCAGAACGGTATCAATGCCATCAACCCCCTCGACGCCTCGGCGTTCAACCGCCCGGGCGTGGAACTCAAAGAGGGTCAACTGCCGGTCGAGATGCTCAGTTTCAACTATGACCTGGCTGACTCCCTGAGCCTGGAAGGTTTCTATCAGTACAACTTCCGCCCTACGGTCCTGGACGGGTGCGGCACCTTTTTCTCCATCAGCGACAACGCCCAGGAAGGCTGCCAGGTTGAGCAGATGCTGGTGAACCCGCCCGGTAACCTGACCACCCAGCAACTCATCAGCGCCCGTTCGTATGAAAGCCGTGGCGCCACCCAGTGGGCGAGCGATGGCGGGCAATACGGGCTGGCGCTGCGCAAGACCCTGGAATCGCTGAACGACGCCGAGTTGGGGATTTACTACGCCAATTATCACAGCCGCACTCCTATGGTCAGCGGCGTGGTGCGCTCCCGCCTGGCACCCGGCACCTTGCCGACCGGTCAGTACTTCACCGAATACCCCGAAGACATCCGCCTGTTCGGCCTGAGCCTCAGTGGTGTGATCGGTGATACCGCAGTGTTCAGCGAACTGAGCTACCGCCCGAACCAGCCCTTGGCCTACAACGGCTCAGACGTGGTGGCCGTGATTGCCGGCGCTGGCGCCAGCACACCAATCTTCGACGGCGTCGCGCCACCGCTGGGCAGCCGCATCAATGGCTACAAACGCAAGGAAGTCTGGCAATACAGCCTGGGCGCTACCGACAGCATCAGCAACGTCCTCGGCGCGCAGAAGCTCAATTGGGCGGCCGAGGCCGGGGCCAACTGGATCGGAGCGCTGGACGTCGACGATGAACGCTATAACCGCGCCAGCGTGTTTGGCCGCGTGCAGGACAACGGCGCCGTCTGCTTCACCCCGTCGGTCAATGGATTGAATGCGGCGCAAGCGGCGAAGAAAAACGCCGACTTCTGTAATACCCACGGTTACACCACCCCATTTTCCTGGGGCTACCGCCTGCGCGCTGCGCTCAGCTACGAAAGCCTGATCCCGGCCACCGTGGTAACCCCGGCGATCAACTTTCGGCACGACGTCGAAGGTTATGGCCCGAACTTCCAAGAGGGCCAAATGGCAGCGAGCGCTTCGCTGACCTTCGACTACCGCAACGACTACTCGCTGGAGCTGGCTTACAACGACTTTTTCGGCACCAACACGTTCTCCACCATCGACGACCGTGACTTTGCCTCGGTCAACTTCAAGGTGAGTTTCTGATGAATACAATCATAAAAAAACTGCCCCTGGCCCTGAGCCTGCTTGCCGCTTGCACCCTGGCCCAGGCCAACCCGATAGATGCCGGACAACTGGATGGCCCGTTGACGCCGATGGGCAGCGAGCGCGCAGCCAACGCTGACGGCAGCATCCCGGCCTGGGACGGTGGTATGCAAAGCGGCGCCGCCCCGATCAGCGCCATCGGCAACTATGCCGACCCTTATGCCGCCGAAAAGCCACTCTACATCGTCAGCAAGAGCAACCTGGCGCAGTACAAAGACCTGTTGAGTGCCGGCCAACAGGCCATGTTCGCGAGGTTTCCCGACTATCGCATGCGGGTGTTCCCGACGCATCGCAGTGCACGCCTGCCACAAAAGTACGTGGATGAAAGCCGCAAGAACCTGAACAAGGTCACCTTAACCGGAGGTGGCTACGGTTTGCAGAACTATAACTTCGGCATTCCCTTCCCAATCCCAACCGATGCCATGCACGTACTCTGGAACCACCTCACACGCTTTCGCGGTGGCACCCTGCACCGTGAGTACGCTTCCGCCACCGTACAGGAAAAAGGTGATTTCACTCTGGTGACTTACGATGCGTTCAATGCTCTGCGGGAAAACATCAAGGACCTGCCCGCCGACTCCAACGTGCTCCTTTTCAACCGCATACTGACCTTGTCGCCATCGCGCTTTGCTGGCGAAATCACCCTCGTCCAGGAGCCGATCAACCAGGTCGTCGAACCGCGCTCGGCCTGGCAGTACATCCCAGGTCAGCGCCGGGTCCGTCGCGCCCCCACGGTGGCGTATGACTCCAGTGCCCGCTACAGCTTCGGCCAGGTAGTCTCGGACAGCGTGGATGGCTTCAATGGCGCACCAGACCGCTACGACTGGAAACTACTCGGCAAGCAGGAACTGTTGGTGGGCTACAACGCCTTCCAGTTAGCCAGCAAGGATGTCAAGTACACCGATCTGCTCAAGCCCAACTTCATCAACCCAGACCTGGCACGCTACGAGAAACACCGCGTGTGGGTGCTCGAAGCGAATCTCAAGCCCGGTGCCCGACACATGTATGCCAAACGGCGCTTCTACATCGATGAAGACACTTGGCAGATCATGGCCTCGGATATTTATGACAGCCGTGGCGAGTTGTGGCGCAACTACGAGTCGCACCTGACCATGCTGCATGATCATGCGTTGCCACTGAGCGCCATCGAGAGCACCTATGACCTGCTTTCCGGGCGCTACGTGGTCAACTTTCTGAGCAACGAAGTACAGAAAAAGCCGGAAATCGGATTGATCACCCAGCAAGCCGAATTCACCCCCGCTCAACTCAAGCGAATCGGCAAGTAACAATCAGGTAACGTGCCCGCCAGGCGGGCACGTTACCTGCGGCCAAGTACGCACCTGTGCCTCGACATAAATGCATCGCCCGCTTGTGCAATTGCTATCCCACGCCCATGCTTGCCCCGTGTTCCATTCGCCCTGACCGCACCATGAGCCCCACCGACCCGCTCCCCCCTCCGACGCCGACCACTTTGGCAACGGTGGTGAGTTGCATCGCCGCCACCCTCAAAGGCGTCTACGCCATCGATCCTCTACCGGTATTACACAGCGTTGGCATCGACCCTGCGGTAATGCAAGACAGCGAAAAACGTCTGCCCCTGACCGTGCTCAGGCCGCTCTGGCTGCGCTGCGTGGAACTGACCGGTGATGAAGCCTTTGGCCTGCGTGCCGCGCGCTTTTACCAGCCGGCGCAGTTCTACGGCGTTGACCTGGCATTCTGCGCAGGCGCCACCTTCGGCCAGGCCCTGGAACGCCATGTACACAACATCCGGGTACTTACCACGGTGGCGACGCCGATATTGACTACCGACCCCGACGGCGACTTTCGCCTGGCGGTCTTGCAAAATGGCGCCCTGCGGCCCACCGACGCGGCGCTCGATTGCTTCTTCTACGGTATGCACATCCGACTGTTCGAACGCCAGACGGGAATGCCCGCCGCCCAATTGCTGCGGCGTCTGGAACTACCACGCAAACAGCCTCACGATCCGGCGCCCTGGCTAGCCTATGGCGTGCCGGTTACTTTTGATCGTCCCTGTGCCCTGGTGTTCAAGGCCCAAGCCTGGGACCTGCCATTACCCGGTGCTAATCCCGCCCTGTTGGCGGAACTGGAACAACCGATCCTCCAGCAACTGGTACACCTCGGCCTGCCACTGCCCACCCGTGCGCTGTGCGCTCGCCTGACCGAAATGTTGACCAGCGATCCAAGCCTTGAAGGCCTCGCCCGAACGCTGTCCATTAGCCCGGTGTTATTGCGCACCAACCTTACCCGGCAAGGTGTGAGTTTCCCGCAACTGCTCGACCAGGCCCGAGCGGCACAAGCCCTGGTGCTCTTGGCCGACCCATCATTGAGCCTGGAGCAAGTGGCCAACCGGATCGGACTTGGCAGCGCGAGTAGCTTTACACGTGCCTTCCGACGCTGGCATGGCGAAACACCTTTGCGCTACCGGCGCCAGCACTCATAACCCACTAACCTCGCCGATGCGGCCCATCTCGGCAGGTGTTGCTAGCTGCGAAACCACGAAGTAACAGTCACTCAACCGTTCATCCTGGCCGAAAATTGCCAAGCCCCTCATTGCCACCAACCCGCCTGCAATGGGATGATTCGTATTTGCAACAAATTCTCATCAAAGGCCTTCCTGTGTCGCCCACGTTGCTCCTTGCTGAAGACGATCCGCACCTGCGCCAAGACCTGGAACGGCACTTCCAGGCCCGGGGCTTTACCGTCACCGCCTGCGAGACCGGCACGCAGGCCTTGAGCGCGGTGCATCGGGGTGGTTTTGATTTGCTGCTGCTGGATATCATGCTGCCGGGCGTCGACGGCCTGTGCCTGTTGGACGAACTGCGCCGCCATCAAAGTGTGCCGGTGATGTTGATGTCGGCATTGGGCGCCGAGCAGGACCGTATCAGTGGTTTCACCCGAGGTGCCGATGACTACCTGCCCAAACCGTTCAGCCTCGCCGAACTCGATGCGCGGGTCGATGCGCTGTTGCGCCGTGTAGCCCTGGACAAACGTCATGCCCAGGCCAGCACCAGCGACGCGTTGACCCTGGACCAAAACGCTCAGGATGTTGTGCATCAAGGCCGTAGCGCCGGCCTTACCGGTTCCGAGTACCGTTTGTTTGCCACCTTGCGCGCCCACCCAGGCGAAGCCTTGAGCAAGGCCTTTCTCTATCAGACGGTGCTGCACCGCGCCTTTACCAGCCTGGATCGTGGCCTGGACGTGCATGTGTGCAATCTGCGTCGCAAGCTGGCCGATATCGGCGCGCAGCACTTGCAGATCCAGGCGGTGCGTGGCCAGGGTTACATCCTGGTCGACGCACAATTGCTCTGATGCGCCGTCATCCTCTGCTGTGGAAGCTGGCGCTGCTGCAGGTTGGCTTTTGTCTGCTGCTGACGTGGTTGATCTGGACCTGGGGCTTGTCGGTCGAGCGCAGCACTTACTTCCTCAGCCCGGCAGATCAGCAGTACCTGGCGCGCTATGCCCAGCAAGCCGAAGCGGCTTGGCACAACGGTGGCGCTGCCGGTGTCGAGGCCTATCGCCTTCAACTGCAAAGCGCCGAAGATACCTGGGTAGCGGTGATCGGCCCGCGTCTGGAGAGCCTTGGCAGCACCGCGCTGAGCGCCGAAGAAGCCGGGCGTTTGACCTTCATGCGCAAGCTCGATTGGCCGATGAGCCGACGCCTGCAAGACGAGTTGCCGTACGTCAGTATCGAGTTTCCCGAGCGGCCTGCCGATGGCCGCCTGGTCATCCAGTTGCCTGAACGTCTGCTGCCCACCGGCCTGACGCCCTGGACCCATATCATCACGCATGGTGTGGCGCCTACGCTGCTCGCCTTGTTGTTGGGCCTGGCCCTTTACCGTCAGTTGGTGGTACCGCTGAACCGCTTGCGCACCCGCGCCGATGCCCTGCGCGCCGACGATCTCGATAGCCCGGGCCTGCCCTTGCAAGAACGGCGCGACGAGTTGGGCGAGCTGGCTCAGGCGTTCGAACACATGGCCAGGCGTTTGCGTCAGAGCCTTGAGCAGCAACGTTTGCTGCTGCGTACCTTGTCTCACGAACTGCGTACACCGCTGGCGCGGCTGCGCATCGCCCACGACAGCAACCTGCCGCCCGAGCAACTGCGTGAACGCTTGGGCCGTGAAGTGGACGACATGCAAAAGCTGCTGGTCGACACCCTCGATTTGGCCTGGATGGACACCGGACACCCGCAATTGCCCACAGAACCGGTGCTGGTGCTGTCAGTCTGGGAAGCGCTGTGCGAAGACGCTTGTTTTGAAAGTGGCTGGGCACACAATCGCCTGCCCTGCACGCTGGGCACCGACTGCCTGGTGCAGGCTCACCTGAACAGCCTGGCTCAAGCCATGGAAAACCTGTTACGCAACGCCATCCGTCATTCACCGCCCAGCGGCGTGATCAGCCTCGACGGTTGGCGCGAAGGCGATCACTGGCACCTGCGTCTGCGCGACCAGGGCCCAGGCGTGCCCGAGGCCGATCTGGAGCGTATTTTCGCGCCCTATCAGCGCCTGGCCGACAGCGGTGCGGGTTTCGGCCTGGGCCTGGCTATCGCCCGGCGCGGCATCGAACTGCAAGGCGGCCGCCTGTGGGCCAGCAATGCTCAGCCGGGTTTGTGCCTGCATATCGTGTTGCCGGCGGGCGACAAATGTTTAGAAAGTTAATGAGCTTTACTCTCAAATAGGATTATTTATCATCTGCGACCTCTTACCTTCCGCTCGATGTTCCGGAGATCGAAGATGTCGCCCCGTCCGCTGCCCCTCGCCCCTTTCCTGCTGTTGACCAGCTGCCTGCTGGCCAATGCTGTGCAGGCTGCCACCACCGCGTCACAACCCGTCGAGCTGGAAAGCCAGAACGTGGTGGCCACAGCCTTGGAAGAGACCAAACAGGCTCCTGGCGTCTCGGTGATCACCGCGGAAGACATCAAGAAGCGCCCACCGGCCAATGACCTGTCGCAGATCATCCGCACCATGCCCGGGGTCAACCTGACCGGCAACTCCACCAGCGGCCAGCGCGGCAACAACCGGCAAATCGACATTCGTGGCATGGGCCCGGAGAACACCCTGATTCTGGTCGACGGCAAGCCCGTCAGCAGCCACAGCTCGGTGCGCTACGGCTGGCGTGGTGAGCGCGATTCGCGCGGCGATACCAACTGGGTGCCGGCCGACCAGGTTGAGCGCATCGAAGTGATCCGCGGCCCAGCCGCCGCACGCTACGGCTCCGGGGCCATGGGCGGGGTGGTGAACATCATCACCAAACAGGCCACGAGCGGAACCCACGGTAACGTGACGGTTTACCAGAACTTCCCTCAGCACGGCGACGAAGGCGCAACCAAACGCATGGACTTCGGCCTCAACGGCCCGCTCACCGACACCCTCAGCTACCGCGTGTACGGCAACGTGGCCACGACCGACGCCGATGACTGGGACATCAACCAGGGCCACGAGTCGGCGCGCACCGGCAACCAGGCCGGCACCCTCCCGGCGGGGCGCGAAGGCGTGCGCAACAAAGACCTCAATGGCCAACTGACCTGGCGCCTGAGCCCGGAGCAAAGCCTGGCTCTTGAAGCGGGCTTTAGCCGCCAGGGCAATATCTATACCGGGGATACACAGAACACCAACTCCAATGCCAACGTAAAAAACATGCTGGGCAAGGAAACCAACCGCATGTACCGCGAGAGCTACGCCCTCACCCACAACGGTGACTGGGACTTCGGCAGCTCCATGGCCTACCTGCAATACGAGAAAACCCGCAATTCGCGCATCAATGAAGGCTTGGCCGGCGGTACTGAAGGCATCTTCAACAGCACTGACTTCTACACCTCGACCCTGCGCGACCTCACTGCGCATGGCGAGCTGAACCTGCCGATGCACGCCTGGCGCGACCAGACCCTGACACTGGGCGCCGAGTGGAGCCAGCAAAAGCTCGATGACCCGAGCGCCAACACCCAGTCGACCAGCGAAGGCGGCGCCGTCGATGGCCTGGCCAGCAGCGGCCGCGATACCACTTCGCAGGCACAGATCGTCTCGTTATTTGCCGAAGACAACATCGAGCTGATGCCCGGCACCATGCTCACTCCGGGCCTGCGCTTCGACCATCACAGCATCGTTGGCGACAACTGGAGCCCATCGCTCAACCTGTCGCATGCGCTGACCGACACCCTTACCCTCAAGGCCGGTATCGCGCGCGCCTACAAAGCACCGAACCTGTACCAGCTCAACCCCGATTACCTGCTCTACAGCCGTGGCCAGGGCTGCTACGGCCAGACCACCAGTTGCTACCTGCAGGGCAACGCAAACCTCGATGCCGAAACCAGCGTCAACAAAGAGCTGGGGATCGAGTTCAAGCACAATGGCTGGGTCGCCGGGCTGACGTACTTCCGTAACGACTACAAGAACAAGATTGACTCAGGCCTGAGCCCGGTCGGCAGTGCCAGTGGTGGCACAGGTAGCAACGCCAACGCGGCAATCTATCAGTGGGAGAACATTCCCAAGGCACTGGTAGAGGGGCTGGAAGGCACCTTGACCATACCGCTGAGCGCGCAACTGACCTGGAGCAACAACCTGACGTACATTCTGCAATCGAAGAACAAGACCACGGGCGAGACCCTGTCGGTAACGCCGGACTACACCCTCAACTCGATGCTCGACTGGCAGGCCAATGAAGATCTGTCGCTGCAACTGAGCGTTGCGTGGTATGGCAAACAGACACCGAAAAAGTACGACTATCATGGAGATCGGGTAACCGGCAGTGCCAACGACCAGCTTTCGCCCTATGCGCTGGTGGGCATCAGCGGTACCTACGCTATTACCAAGAACCTGAGCCTGACCACCGGGATGGACAATCTGTTCGACAAACGCTTGTTCCGGGCCGGTAACGCTCAAGGTGTGAACGGAATCGAAGGGGCTGGCGCGGCCACCTACAACGAACCTGGTCGCACGTTTTACACCAGCCTGACGGCTTCCTTCTAAGCTGTTGAACTGTTGAAGCGCCGCCTGCCTTAATCAGGCGGTGCCTTGGCAAGAAGCCACAACGAGAACGCCGCATGAACAAGCCCTCCTTACTGTTGGCATTGGCACTGAGCTTAGCGACTCCCGGCCTTACCCTGGCGCAGCCGGTGCGCGAGCAGAAGATGGACACCAGCCTGTTGCAGCATCAAGAGCTGGCATATTTCTTCACGACCCTGAATTTGGACTCTGCCGACGGCAAGCGTCACTATCAGCTGTGGGTTGGCCGCCCTGACCGCCCCGCCCCCGCTGCAGGCTACCCGGTGCTGTGGATGCTCGACGGCAATGCCGCTATCGGCGCCTTGAGTCCCGAGCAGTTACAAACCCTCGCCAAGGGCCAGGCACCGCTGCTGGTTGCCGTGGGTTATCAAACCGACCAGCGCATCGAGCGCAGTGCACGCACCTATGACTACACCCCACGCTTACCTGGACAAAGCGAACAGCTCGACCCGCTGACCGGGCAACCCAGCGGAGGCGTGGATGAGTTCTTCGACCTGCTGAATCAGCGCATGCGCCCAATGGTTGCCAACGTCGCGCGTATCGACAACAGCCGGCAAACACTCTGGGGCCACTCCTACGGTGGGTTGGCGGTGCTGCACGCGCTGTTCACCCGCCCACATGAGTTCAGCACCTTCGCGGCTGCCAGCCCTTCGCTGTGGTGGCATGATGGCGCAATCGTGCAGGAAGCGGCCGGTTTGCAACAGCGGCTGGGCGCTAAGCATGCACACCTGCTGTTGATGCGCGGCAGTGATGAACCTTCACAACCACGGGGCCCGAGCCAAGGCGATGCCGAGCGCCCCGCCCGCGAACTGGGTGCGAACCTGGCGAACGTGCCGGGCCTGCAAGTCACCTTCAAACGCTTCGATGGCCTGGGGCACGGGCCGATGCTGCCAGCCTCACTGGGCTGGGTGATTGCAGGGATGTCAGAATCACCGGCACCCTCTTTGTAGATCGCTGGAGGCGTTGCAATGACAACACCCGACGTGAAAACCCGGTTCGAAGCAAAGCTTCTTCGTCCGGCAAAGCCTGGAAATGATGTGTCGTGGGCGTTCGTCGTATTACCAAGGGACGCGAGTGAACGGCTTCCGAGGCGAGGAAGGACGACAGTTGAAGGCACAATTAATGGGCAACCTTTCCAGGCAACCCTTGAGCCGGATGGCCAGCTGAGCCATTGGCTGCAGCTCAGTGCAGCGCTCGTCGAAGCCACAGGTGCGGCCGTTGGGGATATCGTTACGTTAGAGCTGTCCCCTGTGAAGAAGGAACCTGAACCTGAAGTCCCAGCAGATTTTCAGGAGGCGCTGGCAGGCATGCCTGAGGCTCGTTTGGTCTGGGACAGCACGACAACCATCGCCCGAGTAGACTGGATACACTGGATTACTTCAGCCAAACAGGTGAAGACGCGCGCGAAACGAATTGGCAACGCCTGCGAGATGCTTGCGTCCGGCAAGAAGCACGTTTGCTGCTTCGACCCGTCCGGTTACTACAGTAAGGCCTTCGGTGCGCCTGAGGCAGAACATCGTTAAATGGATCCCGCCCCCACAGGTTGAGAATCTGTGCAATCCGGGGGGGGCAACTGTCTTGCAGGGCTTTGTCCGAAGTGATCATCGACCATGAAGCCAGCTCCCGGTGGGAGCTGGCTTGCCCTGCGATATGGCGCGAAGCGGCAGCCATTCAGTCGCTTTGGTATGCCAGTTGCCTTGCAAGCAGCTGTTTTTACGGCCGCTGCGCAGCCGATCGCGGGGCAAGGCCCGCTCCCACCGGGCCTAGCCTGTTCGACAGAGGAAGATAGTGCTGCTGGATGCGCTTGAGGCCCTCGATCTACGCGGGAAGCGCCTAGAACGATTTTTGTCATGACTAATCCAGGGCGAACAAATCCCCTTCCACACCCCGCTCACCACGTTTACGACCCTGCGCCACCGCATCATAAACAATCAACAACACCTCCCCACCCTCCTCACCCCGGTCAAACAAGCACATCCCCTCGGCATGGTCATCCCCTTGCCCGAAAGGCACCTGCAGTACCGTCTCCAGCTGTTCGGCAAAGACCACAAGCGCTTCATCAGCGCCGAAACCACCACGCCAACGAAACACCGTCACCGGCCCATCCAGATCCATGGTCGGCCCTGCCAAAATCAACAGATCATCACCGCTGACACACAGGTCGCGCACCCCCAGCCCATTGAGCGAGAAGAAGTGCTTGCGGTAGCGACGCCCATCTTCCCCGATCTTCTTGAGCACCAGCGTGTCCACTGAGTTGCCATCGAGCTCAGGTTCGATCTCCAGTAGCACGGTCCACCCGCGCAGCACCGGCCCGCGCAAGCCCAGCAACAGCCGCGAGCCGATCACCGCCAGCCCTTCGATGTCGAATCCGTTGTCTTTACCCGGGATACGCAGAAAGTCCCGAAGCTGATCATCCTTGGCGATTTCCGCAGTCAGGTCGTTGCCAAGCGCGTTGCCACGCAGCTGCGCCGCCGTACGGCCATCGGCATCCACCACCCAGGCCAGCTCATGGTGGTCGTGTTGCTGCACCACAGGAACACGCGCCAACAGAAAGCGGTTACCGTCCGCCTCTATCGTTGATAGCCGCTTGATGTTCTTCTGTGCAGGTTTGTCGGGGTCGGCCTTTTTGCGCTTGAGGCTATGCGAACCCACCACCCAGAGGTAGCCGCTGTCTTGATCGTAGGCCAGGCCCTCGATATCGATCTCGTCGTCCGCCTCCGGTATGGGCAGGTCCAGGTAGGCCATGAGCGGGAACGATTGATGCGCATCGCAGATCACCTCGTCGCCGGGCGCCGTGCTTTGAACGGTCAGGCGCTCCAGGCTGGTGGTCTCGTCATTGGCCACCCACAGGGTGTCGCCAATGCGCTGAACGACCGAAAGGCCATCACGCAATGCTGCTGAGGCCCGGTCAAAACTCAGAATCACCACATTGCTTCGGTCGCTCATGAGCGCTCTCCCGCGTTGGTGGGGTAAGCGAATCCACTGTTGTCGAGGCTAGGCTTTGCCCAACGACAATCAAGCGGCTTCGCTATCACGTTTTTTCACAGGCCATAGAACAGCGGAGAATAATAAGGAAAACCCACCAGGCAAACGCGACCAGGGAGTCAGGAACGGACCACGGCGGCCTTTAGCCAGTAGACATTAAGGGCTACCTTTCGTACCGTGTGGACCGCACACTGGGTGTCAGCCTGTTCTTACACCTTGGCTGCCGGCCATAAGTAACCACCAAAAAAGAAAAACTCATAGGTGGCTCACTAGGAAGCAAGGGATATGCAAGCAATGCACTCAAAAGGCGCGTACAAGCGCGATGCTCGTCCCGAGTTCTGGCAGCTTGCAATGCGTTGCTGCGTGTTGGCTGGCAGCATTGATATAGCTTTTTTCTTCATTTTTCTTGCGCTTGATTCCCCCATTCTGGCCTGGGTGAACGTGATCAGCGTGGCCATGTATATAGGCGCCTATCGTGCGTTCATCCATCGGCGTAATCGGATTGGCTTTGCGTTGATTCAAACAGAGGTGCTGGTGCATGCCGGGCTGGGAACGCTGCTGATCGGCTGGGACAGTGGCTTTCACTATTACTTGCTGATGTTCATTCCCGCGCTGTTCGTAAGCACGCGTGCCCGCATTGCCTGGATCCTGGCTGGGCACCTGTGGATCTACTATGCAGGGCTGTACGTACTCATGTGGTATGTGAAGCCGCTACAACCCATCCCCTCTAATGCCCTGCTGGGTGTGAACATCTTCAACCTGACCGTGGTGTTCTGCATGTTCAGCTACCTTGCGCTGTTCTATGTCATCACGGTCAGCCGCGCGCACACGAGCCTGTCGCGAATGGCAACGACAGACTCATTGACCGGCCTGTTCAATCGCAGGCAAATGGTTGCCCTGACCGAAAAGGTGCTGGCACGCCACCACAGACACCCCAGCAACCTCACCTTGATGTTGATGGACATAGATCACTTCAAGCAGATCAATGATGCATACGGGCACGATGCAGGCGATCGGGTACTCATTGCCGTGAGCCAGCACCTGCAAAGCTCAATGCGCGAACAGGATTTTATGGGGCGCTGGGGCGGTGAAGAGTTTCTTGGGGTATTGCCGGACACCGACCTGGAACAGGCGGCGGAAATCGCTGAGCGCCTACGCAAGGCCATTCAAGTGTTGCAGATTGACAGCGACGGCAAGCAAGTTCAGGTGACGCTGTCTATCGGCATCACCCAGTACCATGCTGACGAGGTGCTCAGCAACGCCATTGCGCGGGCCGATTACGCGCTCTACAAAGGCAAGTCATCCGGGCGCAACAGGGTCGAAGCCATTCAAGCGTGAACGCTTGTTTTTGACCGTAAGGACGTGGCGTTTCGAATAGGCGAGCTGACGAGCAGCAGCCTGAAGGCCATGCCATTGATACCCTATCAGCTGGTCTTCGGTCGGTTGCGAGAGGCTCGCTACCGACCCATTGCGGTCCTTCGCAACATGTAATTGCAGGTTTCGAGTGGTCGTACGCACTTGATACGATCGCACAAACTATCAACTACATCCGCTTAACCGGAGGCGGATTCCATTTGCCAGTGAGTGCATCTGCCTTCGGGCCATACAGTCGCATGGTCAGATTGAATGCCCCTTCGGGTGCAGGTAACCAATTGGTTTCCTTATCTTTACCAGGGCTCTCATGTTGGATGTACAGGTCCAGAGACCCGTCAGCGTTGCTCTTGAACGGCATCCAACTGCTGACGGCAAAGCGATTGAGCACGTTACCTACCTGGAAACCTTCGCTGTCGTACAAGGTGACTGACCAGAATGCATTGACCGGTGGGGTAGCCCCCTTGTCGAAGTGCAGTGTGTACTGGTTGGCTCCATTGAGCGGTTGCCCCGTGTCATCGGTGAGGTTCAACGGATAGATCGCATCCTCTGGGAGGTTGGCGCCCAGGCCCTGTTGCGCGACGATGGCACGCTTGAGGTAGTAGTTGCCGTAGACCCCCATCGTATCGGTGTTCATTGACCAACCATTGGCGACCCTGGCAAGCGACGCCACCTTCCATTTCATGAGTTCTTGCGCTTCTGCCGGTACCGTCTCAAGCGCCTGTTTGAGCGCCGGATCGAGCTTGTCGATATCAAAACTCTTGCCGGGTTCCAGGCCGATTTTTTTCATCTGCGCGATGATGGGTTGGTCGGTACTGTGGGGGGGATTGACCTTGAGTAATTCGGCGGCATAGGCAAAGTACTGGGCGGCAGACATGGAGTCGACCTGCGTTTTTGGGGGTGTTTTCATGTCCACACTCGGGTCAATCTGGGCTGTGACCGGCTCTGCTGCCTGGCCCCATTGCGAGAGTGGAGTCACTTTATAACCTGCCTGAATCTTTTGTACCGCCGGGTAATCCGCCTCGCCGTCGGTCTTGGTACGACCGATGATCCAGACATAAGGTGTGGGTGCCGGCAGTTGGGTGAAGCCCTGCGCAACCGTGCCGCTCCATCCGGGTGGGGTTACTAGGAAATTGCCCGCCTGGGTGCCGGTAGTCCGCCAGCCAGGGGAGGCAAAGACATCCGTCCACATGTCTAGCATCGGCAAAAGGTAGAAGCGTCCCTCGGTGTCCGGTGTGGAGATCACCAAGGCTTCCTTGGTAAGGTCCAGCCACGCAGCGGAGTAGAGCGTGTCAAAGTTAGGGCGCACCACCCCCTTGAAGTCGGCGGGTGGATACTTGGGCATGTTCACGAATGTATTCATCGGGCCTTTGCCGATCTCCTTACCGGGCTCGATGTTGGTGAATTGCTTGCGGGTGAGGTCCATCGACAACAATGGATAGAGATAGGTGTAAGCATCGATGCCAATGGAGTGCGCCTGCTCAGGGGCAATCCTCGGTTCAGCATGCGCCCCGGACAATGGGAACAGAGCGAATAATGCAGGCGCACATACGATGGCTCTAAGCGATTTGGTGCTCAACATTTCGCTTCCCCCGGCAGTCATTGGCAGTGAGTTGGTCAAAAAGGTTTAGCACAAGAAGTGACTGGAGACTCGCCCAACGGTTGCGCCGTTGTGCTGCGTATGAACGCAAATTCCGCATACGTATAGCTCTTGCCCCATCGCGCGATTACGAATAAACCTCCGAATGGATTGGAGTATTCAGGTCAATGAAGCCGGTCAATAGCCGACACAAGGAGGGATCATGAATGCCACAGCCATTCCCGAGGGTTTCACTCCATTTACCCGTAGTAGTCCGTTGCTTGATTTGCTTGGCCCGATTTACGCGAGGGGTAATGGGCTGCAATTGGAATTAGGATTATTGACTGACTCACGACATGCCAATGGCCGCGGCACATTGCATGGAGGTGTATTGGCAATAGAAGAAAGCTGAATGGGTTTTGCTAAATGGAATGGGGGATGTTGCTGCTTGAGTATTCGCTGCTTATCTCTACCCTTTCCAACGGTCGATTAATAACGCCATCGTTACAGGTCGAGCCCTGTGTGCCTTGGTGAAGTTTCACTAGGGTCTGTATGAAAAGTTTTGAGACGAAGGTCAGGCAAGGCGAAAACAGCCGAGGAAGCGGAGTTTACGGGTTGTAAATGAGCATTCCGAGGCTGTTTTCAACGCAGCATCACCGAGTTTCAAAGCTTTTCGTACAGAGCCTAAAACGGTGTTAGCCGCTACTGCCCTGACATGGGTACGCGACGGTCGGCTCGATACCACGGACATCTCTGCCAAAGGAGTCACCCCATGTCAAAGCTATACCCCAGTATTGATCCTGACGGGCTGGTCGAGTACTCGGTGGTTTACACCGACCGCTCGCTCAACCACATGTCGCAGTCATTTCAAGGCGTGATGAACAACATTTCCAAGACCCTGAAACAGGTCTACAACGCCCAGGCTGTTGCGGTAGTCCCAGGCAGCGGCACATTCGGCATGGAAGCGGTAGCGCGACAGTTTGCCACCGGCCAGCACTGCCTGGTGATACGCAACGGCTGGTTCAGTTATCGCTGGAGTCAGATCCTTGAGATGGGCAACATCCCGGCGGCCACCACAGTGCTCAAAGCCCGACCGGTCGACACCGGTCGCCAGGCTGCCTACGCACCTCCTCCTCTGAACGAAGTGCTGGCAGCCATTGAGGCGCAGAAACCGCAGATTGTCTTCGCCCCCCACGTTGAGACGTCATCAGGGATTATCCTGCCCGAGGACTACCTGCGGGCCGTCGGCGACGCCGTGCATGCAGTGGGTGGCCTGTTCGTGCTGGACTGCATCGCTTCAGGCACGATTTGGGTTGATATGCACAAGTGCGCAGTCGACCTGCTGATCAGCGCACCGCAAAAAGGCTGGAGCGCCTCCCCTTGCTGCGCCTTGGTGATGTTCAGTGCATTGGCCCTCGAACGTATCGCGCAGACGCAGAGCAGCAGCTTTGCCTGCGACCTGAAAAAGTGGCTTCAGATCATGCAAGCCTACGAACAGGGCGGACATGCCTACCATGCAACCATGCCTAGCGATTCCCTCGCGCGGTTCAACGACGTGATGAAAGAGATGCAAGCCTACGGCTTCGACGAACTGCGCAGCGAACAACAGGCGCTGGGTGATCGGGTGCGGGCAATGTTGACCGGCAAAGGCATCAAAAGCGTGGCTGCTGCCGGCTTTCAGGCCCCTGGTGTAGTGGTGAGTTACACCGATGATGCCGACATCAAGAACGGCAAGAAATTTGCCGCGCACGGCCTGCAGATCGCCGCTGGAGTGCCGTTGCAATGCGACGAGCCGGCCGACTTCCAGACCTTCCGCATCGGCCTGTTCGGGTTGGAAAAACTGCACAATATCGAGCGCACAGTCAGCATCCTCGAGCAGGCACTGGACGAGGTGATGGTGAACGGGTAGGCCCGGTGGGAAATACCGTCTTGCAGGGCTCCCGGTGGGAGCTGGCTTGCCCTGCGATCTGGCGCGAAGCGGCAGCAACTCAGTCGCTTCGGTATGTCAGTTGCCTTGCAAGCAGCTGTGTTTACGGCCGCTGCGCAGCCGATCGCGGGGCAAGGCCCGCTCCCACCGGGTCTACCCGCACCTCGAGCTATCAACTTGCCATTCACCGCTCTCACTCCAGATTCTATTCCTTCCTCAAGACACAAGCGGGCCTTGGCCGTAAAAACGGCGACTCGCAGGCAAATGACATAACTTCTGCCCGCGCAGGCCCGCCGGGTTACTGGTGCCATCTGGGATGTTGACGGCGGGGTCATGGCGGGTCGCAACTAAGACCAACGCTGGCGGCCAAGGGCTGGCAAAAAAACTTTGCACTCCTGCTGACTTCAACCGTTAATTGGAGAACACGAAGAGAACCGGTCGCCACCACCGTGGAGGCCGATTCCTTACATTTCGGCTTGGATAATCCGCATGTTGATCAACGCTGACTTCACTCGCCCAGTTGTTGTAGCACCTCACCAATACCAGTGGGTTGCGTCGCCCCAGGCTGGCGTCGACCGCGTGATGCTGGATCGGGTCGGTGCAGAGAACGCGCGTGCCACCAGTATCGTGCGCTATGCGCCGGGCTCTTGCTTTTCTCGCCACCTGCACCCCGGCGGAGAAGAGATCCTGGTGCTGTCGGGCACGTTCTCTGACGAGAGAGCGGATTATCCAGCGGGTTGGTATCTACGCAATCCACCTGGCTCCAGCCACCAGCCCTCCAGCGCCGAGGGCGCTGTCATCTTCGTCAAGCTGCAGCAGATGCCTGCCAGCGAGCAACGCCCTGTGCGCATCAATACCCGCGCCCCGTCCAACTGGTATCGCCAGGGCTCGCGTGAGGTGTGCCCGTTGTTCGCCGACGATTCAGAACAGGTGAGCCTGCAACGGCTGGTAGCGAACGAACATCTGTTCAATGATCCGCTGCAGGGCTTCGAACTACTGGTACTGGAAGGTAGCGTAACGGTGGGGGAACAGCCCTATGAGCGCGGTACCTGGCTACGCCTGCCAGCGGGACACAATCTGGATATAGTTGCCGGTCAACAGGGCGCCACCGCTTACCTCAAAACCGGCCACCTGACGCCCTCAGTAGTGCAGGCATGACCCTGCAAACCACCCGCATTGGCTACTTGGACGCATTGCCGACATAAACAATAAAAAGAGGGGTAAGAATGGATGCCAAGAAGAGTACTCATGTAGAGGGCACCGGGAACAGGTTGATGCTGGTTGTCGCCATGACCAGCTTTGCCATGCTGGCGTTTGCAGCCAACTCACTGCTGACTCGCATGGCATTCCAAACCACTGCAATTGACGCGACCGCGTTCACCGCGATTCGGGTGGTGTCTGGTGCCCTGACCCTGTGGGTCATTGCGATGCTCCAGGGCGCGAAGCTGAAGCCCACTCAGACCGGCTGGTGGTCCGGGGTCTTGCTGTTTACCTACGTAGCGGCGTTCTCATTTGCTTACCGCGATATCAGCACGGGCGCAGGCGCGTTGGTGCTGTTCGCCTCGGCTCAGTTATTGATGATCTCTTATGGCTACTGCACTGGAGAGCGAACAAGTTTCTGGGGGGTACTGATTGCATTGGGCGGGATTGCTGCCTTTCTTGCACCCTCCGCCTCGGCGCCACCACTATCAGCGGCTGCGCTGATGGCTGTGGCCGGATTCGCCTGGGGTGGCTTTTCATTATTGGGAAGATCCTCCGACTCGCCAATATCCAACACGGCAGCCAGTTTTCTGTGGGCCGTTCCCCTTGCGTTGATCCTGATGTTTGCTCAGCGCGAGCACCTGAGTGTCGACACGCTGGGGGGTGTCTATGCACTGCTGTCTGGCAGCCTGGCATCGGCCATCGGTTACGCGATCTGGTACTGGGTGCGTGTTCGTATGACCGCGATCAGCGCAGGCGCCGTACAACTCTCGGTGCCAGTGCTCAGTGCGGCGCTCGGTGTACTGATCCTCAGCGAGGAGATCTCGTGGATCGGCGCGATATCGGCGCTGATCACCCTGGGCGGTGTTGCCTGGGTCACGCTTACCGCCAAGGCAGGACAGCAGAGACGTACTTCAGCCAGCGCGCAAGAGCCGAGCCGATAGCCCCTGCCTGATGGGATTGGGTACTACAGCTCCATGACCATTTCGTGCCACGACATCCCCCCATGCTCGGAGGGGGAAGGCTTTACATAGCGATAGCCAAAGTGCTTGTACAGGTCGACGTGCTGCTCCTTGCACATCAGGTGAATGGTTTGTTTGCCCATTGCGCGCATCTGCTCGATGAACCGGCGCATCAGTCGGGTTGAATGCCCCTGCCCCTGGTGGGCAGGGTCAAGCACCACCGACATGATGACCACATTAGGAGCGGCCGCGTCGTGGCCCACCAGCTCTTTGAACGCTTCGTCGGACATCACCACTTCATGGGCACAGCCACTGTTGATGAAGCCCGCAATTTCCCCATCCAGCTCCATGATCAGAAAGCCCTCTGGATACTGAGCAATCCGAGTCGCGATCTTCTCGCGAGTCGCTGCTTCATCACCCTCATATGCGAGGGTTTCGATATGGAAGCAGCGTTCCGTATCTGACGGGGTTGCTTGCCGGAAAATGGGGGCTCTCATCTGGATTAATCCTGTTGTTGCGCTAACTGCCGTGCGTGGTGGCGCTTCTACGGCAAGTTTAAGTTCAATTTGGAATGCAAAACGGGCTGCCCCGCCGCTGCCACTTAGCTGGGCAAATGATTGAGTGGCAAAGGGCTTTGCGCCTTGACGGTTTGTATCGCGAAGTTACTGCGAATATCACTCACTCCCGGCAGTTTGAGCAAGGTTCCGGTTAGAAAACGCTCATAGCCGCGCAAGTCAGGCACCACCACATGCAGTAGAAAATCAGACTCGCCCGATACCAGAAAAGCAGAAATTACTTCCGGTAGTGCCAACACGGCCTCGCGGAAGCGCTCGGCTTCTTTTTCGTGATGACGCTCGACCTTGATGCCAACGAATACTGTCAGTCCCAATCCGACTTCATCGGGATCAAGGCTCGCCTGATAGCCCCGAATCACGCCCACTTGCTCAAGATGCCGCACACGGCGCAAACAAGGTGAAGCTGACAGACCAATCTCGTCCGCCAACTGCACATTGGTCAAGCGGCCATCGCGCTGAAGGGCCGCCAGAATACGGCGATCGTAGCCATCGAGTTTTGTTTTGGGCATGTTGGCGCTATCCATTATAAAAAATTGGCAGATAATGCCAATTTTAGGCCGCTATGGGGACAAACACGCAAGCACCTACCCTGCCCTTCAAGCTTAAGATTCGCTTCAGCGCTCACTCAGTTGGAGTACCGAACAATGGAAAACCCAGGGTTGTACTTGCTGGCTTTAGCCATGATTTTCCTGATGCCCGGCCCCGACATGATTTTGTTGCTGCACATCGGCGCAGGTCAGGGGCGAAGAGCGGCACTGGCAACTGCATTGGGTCTGGCCATTGCCCGAGGCTGTCATGTGGCACTGGCCGCCTTGGGGCTGGCAACCTTGTTCAAGGTGACGCCCTGGACATTCGATGTAGTGCGTATCGCAGGCTCGGGCTATTTGCTGTGGATGGGCGCGCAGTTGTTCAAAGCGGACGCGTTAGTCTCTTCCCCCGGCGCTGGCAGGCTGCCGCAAACAGCATCCTTGCGAACAGCCATTCAACGGGGCGTGCTGACGAATCTGCTCAATCCCAAAGCCTTATTGTTCTGCTCGGTATTGCTGCCTCAGTTCATCAACCCCCAAGCGGCGTCAGTAACAACCCAATTTGCAATGCTCGGCGTTGTGCTGGTTGCCGTGGGGTTGGTGTTCGACAGCAGCTATGCACTGGCCGGCACCTGGATCGGCCGTTGGCTGGAGCGCAGCCAGACAGCGCAGCGAATCCAACGCTGGCTGTTTGGTGGGCTGCTGATTGGTTTTGCAACACGCCTGGCCTTCATGCAGCAAGCCTGACTGACGGCTGTGAGTCGGCTACTGCTGCCCGTCACCGGTAGAGATCGGCCAAGAGCGGCCGTTCATGAAGGCCAACTCACCGAAGCAGATGCCGCCTCAGCAGCACCTCTAAAGCAGAACAGGTAAAGTCGGGCGAACCAGATACATCCTCAACCTGCGTAAACCAGTGCATAGCGGCCCTTATTCTGGATAGGTGAAAGTCCCAGCTGCACCTTCGCGACTGTAGACTTTCTCTCCAGCGACATAAGTGGCCTTGATTACTCGGTCATCCCCCAGAATCATGAGCACGAACAACTGCTCCACAATGTCCTTACAGAATTCACTTCTGACGGCGAGTAACGGTGTGGCTTTCTTGTCCAGGATTACCAGATCAGCCTCATAGCCCTTTGCAACGGTGCCGATACGGTCTTCAAGACAAAGCGCCTCGGCGCTACCTCGCGTGGCAAGGTAGTACGCCTGAATTGCATTGAGCTTGGTCTGGTTCATCTGGGCAACTTTGTAAGCCTCATTGAGGCTCTGCAGCTGGCTAAAACTGGTTCCGGCTCCCAGGTCAGTCCCCAACCCGACGCGCACGGGGCGCTTGGGATTCTTCGCATCGAACAGACGGAAGAGCCCGCTGCCAAGGAAGAAATTTGATGTCGGACAGTGAGCGAGTGCCGCACCCGTCTGATGGCAAGTGCAGAAATCCGCTTCGGTAAGGTGGATGCCGTGTCCGAACACCGACCGATCCCGGACAAGCCCCGCATGGGCGTACACATCCAGATAACTCTTACGCTCGGGGAAGAGTTCCAGCACCCACTTGATCTCATCTTTGTTCTCGCACAGGTGCGTCTGTATGAACGCATCCGGATGCTCGCCGGCGAGGGCTCCGCACACTTCCAACTGGGCTTCAGTACTTGTCGGAGCGAAGCGAGGGGTAATGCAGTAGTGCTGGCGCCCCTGGTTGTGCCAACGCTGGATCAGCGCAGCGCTTTCGTCATACCCGCGCTGGGCAGTGTCCAGGAGCGCCTCAGGGGCATTGCGATCCATCAGGACTTTGCCAGCGATCATCCGCGTATTGAAGCGACTCGATTCACCGAAGAACGCATCAACTGATTGAGGGTGTACGGTGCAATAGACCACTGCGGTGGTCGTCCCAGCTCTGAGCAGCTCGCGCAGGAAGACCTTCGCAATCCGCTCTGCATGTTCAACGCTGGCGAAGTTTTGCTCTGCCACGAAGGTGTAGGTGTTCAGCCACTCCAAAAGCTGCTCGCCGTAGGCACCTATCATCTCGGTCTGCGGGTAGTGGACGTGAGTGTCGATGAATCCGGCCGAGATGATCGCGTCCGAGTAATGCTCGGGCACGATGCCGTCAGGTAGCCGCTTGAGTAACTCCGATGACGGGCCAAGGTCGGCGATGACGCCATCCTTGATGACGACGATCGCATCAGGGATGAACTGCAGACATTCGGCTGGCTCCTTCAGGAAGGGGTCCGCAGAGAATGTTACGAGGTCAGCTCGCAGCGCTTTGACTTTGGACATGGTCGCTTTCCTTGCCGGATGTCGTGATATGGGGGTAGCTTTCACGCATGATCATTGCCAGTATCAGAGCAACAGCCAGGGCGATCAGCAGCGGCTCAGCGGCATATTCGGCCAGAGCCAGGCTGTGCTCGCTCAGACCTGCTGCCTCGCCAGACACGACACGAGCCCCTGGTGCCGCGATCATGAATCCTCCCGCGATGAACGCCAGTCCGTTGACGAAAGCAGCTGACGTACCAATCAACTGGGGCGGTACCACATCGGCGGCAGAACTGAAGGTCAGCATGTGCGCCGAGTTAGCGAAGCCGAAGACGAAGTTGATGACCATGGCCAAAGGGACAGGAATGCCTGGCACATAGAGCAGCACAGCGGCACACGCTAGCTGCACCAAACAACCGACAATAATCAGCGGTTTGCGGCGATGCGTGCGGTCGGACATCGCCGGCAGCACCAAGCACCCTAACGCCAGGCCCAGCCACAAGAGCGAGGCGCTCAAAGCAGCCGTTTCCAGGCTGGCCCCAAGGGTCAGCATCAACTTGGGCGTCCACACGACCCCAGCAGCCAGCAAACTGCCGAATAGAGCAGAGCAGATCAGCGCGCTGATCCAGACATGGGGAACCTTGGCTACTTCGAGCAACGCCCCCAGCACTGAAGAGACAAAGCGTCCAAACCCGTCGGACTCGCTGGACTCGACTGGCGTGGGATTACGCAAGTAGATGAACCCCAGGAGCGTAAGAACGATGCCGAAAACACCGACATAGTTGAACAGTTCCCGCCACGGCAGCTCGTTCAGGGCAAACTGCAATGCGTTGACGGAGAAGGCCGACGACAGCGATGCGCAGAACTGCACCAGGCCGAACATGAGGCTGAACTTGGCCATACCGAACCACTGTCCACCGATGTATCCGGCACCGACGAATCCAGTGCAGGCACCCAGTGCCATGACGAATTGGGACACGATCAGCATGGTGTACGAGGAGGCGTTGGCAAAGATGAACACACCGATAGTCACGAGTGCTATGGACACCGGTAGCACCTTATGAGCCCCCAACCTGTCGAGCAGCGCTCCACCGAAAAACTGGCTGATCGCGAACACCCAGGTGTAGGTCGCAGCGATGGCGGCAACTTGAGTCACCGACAGCGAAACGCTCTTCTGGATTTGCGGGTTAACGATCGAGTAACCGGTTTGAACGCTGAACAGGTAGATCACGAAAGTCACAGCGAGCGCCCACACCCACCATGCCTTCAGTCCTCCCAACTGGAAACCTGGAGCGGCCATTTGTTCCCTCCCTTATGTAGTCATAAGCCAAGTCGGCCATGTGCATCAGGTAAGGAACAGATTGCTTGTAATGCTTGAGCATCCCTACTCTCACACACGGAACGGGTGTTCCGTACGCCATGAGGTTAGCAGAGAAAGTCTAGGTGCCAAGCTGACCAAGAGGACAGCGCCGCTAATAAAGGGCTTCCGCTTCCCCTGGAAGTAACTCGTTTTTAATGGCAGCGCGGGATGTGTTGCCCCCCGTCAAATCGCCCAGCAGCATCACCGAACGTTCTTCATAAGGATGGAATGCCCCCCCTGCAATCACCCACTTCCCGAGATACCCGCAGCGGTCCAATTTGTCCAAGCCGTCTTGGCAGATTCCCCACTCGGGAGAAGCGAAAACGACGGCCAGCAGACGATTGAAAATCGACCTGTCCTGCCCACCCGGCGGCATCAATGAGGTGTCGAAAGGCACAATATTGAAAAACAGACGGTGTTGCTGTACTTCCAACATCACACTTGCCACGTCATGTGCATCAAACGCCGGGATGGAATTGCATAGAAAGCAGGCGCACAAGGAATGGATAACCGTCTCGCCCCATTGCTGGAATGTACGGTTACAGTTTTGGTCGGCGTAGGCCAATTGATAGTTTTGCGGCAGAAACTCACGTTCTACAGGTTCTTCGTCCAAGAAGAAGACATATGAAAAGTGCCCAAATACCTGCCTTGATACATCCTGAGGTGCATTGACGAGAAACGTTAGCCGGACATGAGGACTGATTGACTGGAAGTCTTCATGCATGCGCAAACCTTCGTCATCTGCAAAGGTGTAGATACGAAAATCACTGAAGTCGACCGGAAAGTCAAAGACCTCGCTGATCCTGCTCAATCCATCCTCTCCCGCGCATAGTGTCATTCGGCTATCATGGCATATCCAACAACACTCCTCTAAAAAGCCGACGCCTCCATGTCCTTCGTACCTTCCTTTTTCGACTTCCTGACCCGCCATTTACAGCATGAGGAGCGACGTCGCATGCTGGCTTCTATGGCAGTGACGGCAGCCCCAGAACATTGGCTAAGCCTCGAAGCAGCTGCGTTGCTGGACATCCATCGGGAACGCTTTGACTTGGGAGAGCCGCTCAACGAGCGCCTCAACGTTCCCCGCTGGCTAGTCGCTGCCGAAAGAAAGAAGGTGGACATCTGGGTTGAGGATCAACGAGGCCAACAGCCACCGCATGCATTGGAATTCAAAGTTGTGCATAACAACAAGAATGCCTACCAGAAAATCTATGAAATCCGTCGCGACCTGCAAAAGGTGATCCCGAATACTGACTGGAACGAGCATGCCAATCGATGGGGTATTGTGCTGTTGGCGTTCCATCATTTCTACGATGACCAGAGCGGGAATTACTCGGTGAACCGAGAATTCAAGGACTGCGAAGCTATGCTCGAAGCCTTCCAGCATCAGCTGCAAGATGATGATGAATGGTATGCCGGCGTGCCAAAACTGGAGTTGGTCGCGGAACCCACGTTAATTTGCGACATGACCACCGCAAATTATATTGATGCCGCAAAGGGGCCATCAGCACTCTATATGGCGTTGGTCCAGAGGAAACACTGAGGTCACTGCCATGTTGCTAGATCAACGCTTGAGCGATGCGTTACGCGATGCCCGGCATGTCCTGGTTTTTACAGGCGCTGGCGTCTCTGCCGAAAGCGGGATCCCGACCTTCCGGGATCCACTGACGGGATTGTGGGCAAACTACTCCCCTGCCGATCTCGCCACCCGCCAAGCGTTCAAACGAGACCCGGCGCTGGTATGGGGTTGGTATGAGTGGCGGCGAATGCAGGTGTTCAACGCCCAGCCCAATGCAGCCCATCGGGCAATCGCTGAGTTATCCACCTACGTCCCTAGACTTACAGTGGTGACACAGAATGTCGACGACCTACATGAACGCGCTGGCATTACCGAAGTCTTACACCTTCACGGTAATTTGAATCTGCCGCATTGCTTTGCCTGCGCCAGACCGAGTGACGCTCCGTTGCCGCCACCTGAGGAGTCAGCCTCGGGTTGGTATCTTGACCCTCCCCGATGCAGCCGTTGTGGTGGCAGATTACGCCCAGGCGTTGTGTGGTTTGGTGAAAGTCTTCCGGCATCCGTGTTGAAGCAATCCTTTGCAGCAGCTCAAGACTGCGATGTTCTTCTGGCCGTTGGGACATCCGGTGTAGTCGAACCGGCCGCAAGAATACCCTGCATCGCCTGGCAGGCAGGTGCCACCGTGTTGCACATCAATCCACAAGCCAAGGAGGTTCGTATCGCTCGCGAGACCTGGCTGCCTGGACGGGCGGGCGAGGTATTGCCACAGTTGTTGAGGGAAGTATTTGGTGGGTGTGGCAGCGTAAAAATGTCCGCCCACGATTGACTGCTAACGACCCGGAGTGACCGCTCACGAACCCCGACTTTGTTCAGGTTAACCAGGCTGCTGAACATCGAAATCGCTACGCAGTGCCGCAACAACCTGATCAATTGATGGGCCTTGTACCAGCAGCGGTACAGGGCGTTCACAAAACGCTCGCCACACAAACAGGTGGATCTGGCACAGGTTACTCGCCATTAAGTTTCAGGCTGCAACTCATTTTCTAAGGCGGCCTTATGCAAAAACTCTCTTAAAGATAGAGCCAACAACCCTAACCCGTCACCCACAACTAAATTGTCTGCGTAATACCGCCAATGAAATACATTTTTATAGGTTGGGGAATCAGGCCTTACGTCATAAATGATATACGCATCAGCATCGTCATCATAATTTGTACCAATAGCTATTAAGCCATTAGGCAGTAATGATCTGTGATCATATATTGATTCCTGCAACAGCTTTGTTGACGTCACAACCCTATCTGTAGAAGATAGCACCGTCATTACGGTCACCCTGCTTTTTTCATTGTACCTCGCTGTAAAGCTATCTAGGCCATCTAGTGGGCCGCATGCCTGATCAGCCACCAGGCAAACATAATCTTTGTATTCACCTGGCAAATTAATCAATAACGCTTTTTCGACGTCAGTAATTTTTTTCTTTATCAGCAGGGAGTCAATGATTAGATTTGGTTCATCTGTTTCCCATTTTGCCAAATCTTCTTTCTGTATCTTCATACTAAAAATCCTCACTGCGCCACATTGAATTCCCTTTATGGCCTCGCAGGTGCCAGCACCTCTCAAGACGGGCCGTTCATTTTCGAAAGAAACGCCGGGGCAACCGGCACGTTGGATGCTGAGCCGATGACCGAGTCAATTCCACATTTTGGACACAAAGCGGTGGTATCCAAGTCGACCCATTCTTTGATCTCTAGGGGGGGAGAACACACTTAAGCAATAAAAACAGCCACATCGATCGCTCGCTTCAATGTGGAGGCGGTGATTTTTACAAAATCGGCGCGCTGAAATGATATCCATGGGTGAGCCCTTCATTAGTCAAAGAACTCCATACCTGCGTAAGGTTGGCGCCGACATTGATCAAGCCGCGAGGCCAGACTGCCAACATGCAACTCCAGTCGGTGCTTATCGGGATCCAGGAAGTAAAAAGAGTCACCTTCGCTCGAATTGGTTTTCCACTCGATGACATTCCGTAACCGCAAGGAAGCAGTGATTCCTGCAAAATCGCTTTGCCCTACCGTAAAGGCATAGTGCGTGTAATCCGGGTGATTTTTCGAAACACGTTGCTCGTCGAGAGACAAACAGAGCCAGAGTTCGCCAACGGTAAGATAGGCCCCCGTTTGCCAGCGAGCAGCCAATCTAAAACCGAGCAGTTCCACGTAAAATTCGATACTGCGAGGAAGGTTGGCAGTCGCCAACGTAAGGTGGTTCAAGCCAGCCAACATGATCAGGCACCCAGAACACGTCCATGAGAAGGGTGAAGGATAACAATGTCGACTTTTTCAACACAATCGGTCGGAAACTGTTGTTCGTGGCTGGCAGCAATCGGCTGTAGATTCAACCGGCAGATGCAACACACTAGATCCTTTCGTTGTGTTGGCAGATTGCGCGCTCAATCAATACCACGCTGGAGAAAGCAAGCCGTAGCCATTGTGCGAAGCTCTATAGGGAGCTGTAGAGTATGTGGTCTTTCGAGCTGAAGAGCCCGGCGAATACATCATTGGGTTTCATTTTTCCTGCTTGAGGATGTACATCGATTTTTATGACAATCGCTATGTTCGATAAATATTTGAAGCAATGGGAGTTAACCATTGATGGCGAGGCTTTCGTCTCTCTGAACGGGAATCTGCTTCCCGTTCGTCAACGCGGCTTGCCAGCCATGCTCAAAATCTCGCAAGAGCCGGAGGAGCAAGCAGGCAACCAGCTCATGGCTTGGTGGGGCGGCGATGGCGCGGCGCCCGTGCTGGCCCATGATGGTGGGGCTTTGCTGATGGAGCGCGCGCAAGGGTCGGCCTCGCTCGTGCAAATGGTCAAATGTGGCCAGGATGACGAGGCCACCCGCATCCTCTGTGCGGTAGCGGTCCGCCTACATGTGCCACGCGCCAAGCCGATCCCGGAGTTGGTTCCGCTAGTGCAATGGTTCGAAGCGCTATGGAGCATGGCGGCTACTCACGGCGGCATTCTTGAGCACTGTGCAAGGGCTGCAAGCGAGCTTTTGGCTGATCCGCGCGATGTCGCGGTACTGCACGGCGATATTCATCACGGCAATGTGCTCGATTTCGGCCAGTCCGGATGGCTCGCCATCGATCCCAAAGGGTTATACGGCGAGCGCGGCTTCGACTACGCGAATATTCTCTGCAATCCCGACGACGCAAGCGCGCTTGCACCTGGATGCTTCGCGCGGCGAATAGCGCTCATCGCGGGTGCTTCTAATATTGATCGCCGAAGACTTTTGCAATGGGTGCTTGCATGGGCAGGGCTGTCGGCAAGCTGGATGCTCGAAGACGGCGCTGAGCCAGACAGTAGGCTTGAAGTGGCGAGGCTCGCAGCTTCGACACTCAGTATTGACGTCTAAGAGATATCGACCAATAGCTATAGGTCGCGTTGCTATCGGGTGTTCGTTTTCGACTCATAGCTGTCGCTGGTGGAAGACAGCTATCGGCCAGAAGCCGCCGCCCACAAGCAGTTGGACCGGCGTAGCAGACCACCACATTCCCGGAGCTCAAAATGCCTGACCTGTTGCCAAAACCTGCGTTACCCGGCATTGCGCTAAAGAGATGGCGTATGCTGCACCGCGTCAAACAGTCCCATGCGGCGCAATTGTTCAGGGTCACCCAATCCACCCTTTCTCGCTGGGAAAGTGGCGCGCAGACCATGAATCCCTTGGCTCAAGAGCAGCTTGAGCAATTGCTGGCCGCGCGGCTTGATGCAGCCGCTGATCAAGCGCTGGCGAGGCTTGTCAGGGAAAGCTCGCGGCCTGTTCACCTCATCTGTGATCTGACCCATCGCTTGCTGGCGTGCTCCCCCTCTCGCGCAGCTGAATTCACCAGCCCGATCAGTACACTGCTGGGGCGTTCTTTGTGGCGCTTTGCAACGCCTGAGATCATCCGCATGGAGTTGACGCTGGATGACACCGGATGGCGAGAAATCATTGCACCGCCCGCGCTGGAGTTTGCCACCGGCAACAATGACTCTGACATTGTTCCTATCAGCCAGAGCCTGTGCCGCTGGACACGTATCCCCCTCTCGGACGGAACCGCAGCACGCTTGGTAGAAACCCTCTGAGTGAACGTGCGCCTTCGATGCGCATATTTTATGCGTGGACGCGCGGCACCTTCAGGCCTAGCCTGACCTCAACGGCAAAACAGCGGTTTGGACCGACGGAGTCAGTGGGTTTATGGATATCGAACAACTCAACGGGCGTCTCGCGTTTCTACGCGAGGCGGAGAAACTCAAGGATGTGCTCAGAAGCGCCCATACCTCTTGCGGGCGCATCGAAAGCACGGCAGAACATAGCTGGCGCCTTTGCCTGATGGCGCTGGTTTTCGGCGATCAACTCAACGGCCTCGATCTGCTGAAAATACTCAAGATGTGCGTCATTCACGACCTGGGGGAAGCCATCAGCGGAGACATTCCCGCCATCAACAAAGCATCGTATCCCAACAAGAGCCAGCAAGAGCGAAGCGACTTGTTGCGCTTGACCAGCACGGTGGATGAACAGCTAAAAAGCGAGATCTTGGCGCTTTGGGATGACTATGAACATGCGCTGTCGCCAGAAGCCAAAGCGGTCAAGGCACTCGATAAGCTGGAGACGTTGCTTCAGCACAACCAGGGCAAAAACCCGCCGGGCTTCGACTACTCCTTCAATCTGACCTACGGCAAGCACTACACCGATGCCGACCCGTTGTTCAAGACGCTTCGCAGCATCATTGACCGGGATACAAAAGAAAACATCCGCGTGAACACTACAATCCGCAATGAGCACAGCCAAGACATTTGCGGGTGAGGTTCCGATAGCTACTGTGGACTACCCCCATCATTTCAAGCCAGCAGCAGTTCGAATCGCCGTTTCAAGGTTTTGATAGCATTCGGCAAATCCTGCTTGGTCACATTCGGCTCCTCTGTTGGCCCACACCTGGATGCGAAGATCAAAGTATCTCTATTGGCGTCAATGGCGGGATAAACTAGCGGCCCCTGTACGACAGGTTGTGTCGCACCTAGAGGGATACTAGCGCAACTCAAGACGCCCACCACAAGGAATCGGGACATGCATCGCGATCAGTACCTCGGCACCACTTCTTCCGCCACTACGACCCCTGTGGTGGGTGACTTTGTCGATTGGCTGGCCAAAAACCTGGGCAACACGTCGCTGTTCACTCATCAATACACGGACCGCCGCAGCGGCATCCGTTGGAAATGCCAAGGGCTTCAAGACGCTTGCGCACGCTATCAATGGCGGCACAAAGGCACGCCTGGCGTGCCACCAGGAACAGACCTCACCAGCAACGCAGCAGCACTGAACGCACTGAGTAGCGCGTTGCGCAGCAGCCTCAACCCGGCAAATGATCAGGCCGCATTTTCCGCTGCTGCGCACGTGATGACGTGGGGCGGCGTCCAGGCAGGGAACATTCGCTGGCTGAGCATCAACACCAACAAACTGGCCCAGACCCTAACGTCGACGGCGGCCGCATTGAGCCGCGGCGACCTGACTGACCAGCTCCTGGTGAGTAATGAACTGCGCTTTAACGCTGGCATGACCAAGGTCTACTCGCTGCTGGTCAACGATTTCATCATCTACGACAGCCGTGTTGCGGCTGCGCTGGGCTGGATTGTCGTGAAGTATTGCCAGGAGAAGCAGCTCTCGAGTGTCCCCGCCGAACTTGCCTTTCCCTGGGCGCCGTCGAAAGAGGGCCCTAATGCAAAGTCGCCCAAGAACCGCAACCCTGGTCAGGATGGTTTCAGTTTTCCGCGTTTGATCGCCGGCGCTCACCATGCGCAGTGGAATCTCAAGGCCAGCTGGATTCTGGCGGCGGCATTGGCCCGGGCACCTGGCGGCAGCTTCACCGGCTCCTCTGCTGTACCGGCGCTACGCCAACTGGAGGCTGCATTGTTCATGATCGGTTATGACCTGCCCCGTGACGCGAGCAACGCAGAAGCTATATTGACTGCACCGCCAACGCCCGATGATGGTTGGATCGAGTGCTTCACCGCAGCAAAACGCAACAAGTTCTACTACCTGATTGACGACGGCGGATTACGGCTTCAAGACGACCGCCGCTATCCGATCGAGGTCATCAACAAGATGTTGAATATTCTTTGGGAGGTCTCGGGCAGCACGCCATTCCCGCTAGCCAACAGCGCAACCAAGGTCCGTGCTGGCGAAAGCGCGTTTGGTATCGGCGTAGCCTACTACGAAGCGACCGACAAGAAAGGTAATCCGCCTGACGCCAGCGCGCTTGCAGCCGTACTTCAAGACATTGGTGCACTGTGCTGCACACCGGGCCGTCGTGACGCATGGTCGATCAACACGCAAGCGTTCCCTCGCGACGGCATGATCGACGTCACTGCGCTCATCACCCACGAAATCGAGCTACGCGAAGACTTGTAAGCAATCACTAGAATCGGAGCGTGCATCACCCACGCTCCGAGATTCTGCCCCCTTTCAACCTTGCCAAAGGAGCGCGCCATGTCATCCAGATAACGATATGGAGATATGAATATGGCACGCACCTACAGGCGCCAAGGCTGCCAGTACGATTATATTTTTGTGCTCTGGGACATCGAACCCGAGCTGCTCACTTCGCGCTGTCTCGCAATTCGCAAGCGCCTGGCGCGCTTCCACAGCGACAGCTTCGCAAGTCAGCGAGAGACGCCACCGAGACGTTTTCGAAAGGTCGACGATCGCAAAATACGTTCCGCAAACCTGACGGCCCTCGCCTTTTGGCTCAAGCATCCGGACGTCGATCTGCTGTTTTGCGATGCCCGCCGCTGTCCTGCGTGGCACCCCATGTAAGCCTTGATGCAACTTCGGGTGTTTGTAGTGAGCGATTGTTGAACGTGGTGACGGGTAGTAATCGCCTCACAGCGGCCCCTGCATAAGTCTGAATCCGGCCATGCACGCGCGCCCGAATGTGAGGTCAATGCAGAAACCGGTGTGTATATTCCGTATGCCGGCGTGGTCTACGACTCTGATCCAAGGGCAATTTGCACTGTTGGAGAGCGATGGCGGATCGGTTAGCCATTCGTCACTCCCGGCCAGCCGGCCTGATGCAAGGCGTTGAGCAGTGTCTTCGCATCCAGTCCCGGCACGGTATGGCCGTTGCCTTCGGCAGTGTCAGCGGCCAGCAAGGCATTAATGATCGCTTCCTCCACCGACTCGGTAGCGGCCAGGAACAACTCGCTGATGTGGTCGTTGTTGACCATGCTCAGGTTGTCGGTGGTCGGCGCGCGCTTACGCTCATAAGCCGCCGGCGGCACATGATTGCCGGTGGCAAAGGCGATAAAGATGTCACCGCTATGATCTTCGTTACCACCCCCGGTGCGGGCAAGACCGAGGCTGGCCCGTTGCGCCAGGCGCGTACATTGGTGCGGTAGCAACGGCGCGTCGGTAGCCAGGCAAACGACTATCGAACCCATGCCCGGGTGCGGCAGCGAAGCCTTGAGGAACGGCGAGTTACCCTGTTCCATGCAGCGTCCGACCGGGTAACCGTCAACACGCAGCTCGTTGCGGATGCCGTGGTTGGCCTGGACGATGGCACCAACTGTCCAGCCGCCCTGCGCAGCGCTCAGACGCCGCGATGCTGTGCCAATGCCGCCCTTGAACTCGTGACAGATCATGCCGCTGCCGCCACCGACATTGCCCTCAGCAACTGGACCACCCGCCGCCGAGCGCACCGCTTCGGCCACGTGCTCGACCTTGACGTGAAAGCCGTTGATGTCGTTGAGCAAACCGTCAAAGGTCTCCAGCACCACCGGCATGTTCCAGTAGAGCCGCCCGTCCTCCGGTTGCTGCTCGCGATCCAAAACGATCAGTGCGTCACGCACCACGCCCAGGCTGTGGGTGTTGGTGAAGGCAATCGGGCTGGTCAACAGCCCGGCCTCGCGAATCCATTCCAGACCGGTGGCGTCGCCGTTGCCGTTCAGCACATGGACGCCAGCAAAACAGGGTTGCTGGCTGGTGGAACCGGCACGCGGTTCGATGACCGTTACACCCGTCAGGATGTCGCGGCCGTTCGCGCTGCGTCCTTGCACATTGCTATGGCCAACCCGTACACCCGGTACATCGGTGATGGCATTGAGGGGACCGGGTTGCAGTTGGCCGAACTGAATGTTCAGGTCGCGGGCACGCGGTTTCATCGTCTCTTTCATGATCTTTCTCTTGTTTGATGTGTTCCATGACGGGGCTTGGCTGAGCATCAGGCGCCAGTCTTTACCGTGTTCCACGTACGGGTGCGCACGCGTTCGATCTTCAGCGGGAGGGGTTCGAGCGGAAATAGCGTGTCCAGCACGTCCTTGGATGGATACACCCCGGGGTTGTCGCGGATTTTCTGCTCAACAAGCGCGGTGGCATCCTTGTTGGCGTTTGGATAGCTCAGGTAGTTGGATGACTCAGCGATGACGTCGGGGCGCAGCATGTAGTTGATGAAAGCCAACCCTTGCTCCGGGTTCGGCGCATCGTTGAGCTGCACCAGACTCTCTACCCACACCGGAGCACCTTCACGCGGAATGCTGTAGACGAGGTTGCGATGGTTGCCGGCCAGCTCGGAGGCTTTTTGTGCATCAGCAACACCACCCGCCCAGCCCAGCACCACGCAGATGTTGCCATTGGCCAGGTCAGAGATGAACTTGGAAGAATCGAAGTAAACGATATGGGGACGCAGTTTCAGCAGCAGTTCCTGGGCTTTTTTGTAATCGTCCGGATTCCGGCTGTTGTAGGGCAGTCCAAGGTAGTGCAAAGCGATAGGAACAACCTCGTTAGCGGCGTCCAGCATGGCCACACCGCATTGACTCAGTTTGGCCAGATTTTCTTCCTTGAAAATCAGGTCCCAGGAATTAACCGGCGCATCTGGGCCGAGTATCGATTTAACCTTGTCGGCGTCATAACCGATGCCAGTGGTACCCCACAGGTACGGGGCGGCATAGCTGTTGGCGGGATCGTTGCTCTGCAGCTTGGCGAGGATCTCAGGGTCGAGGTGCGACCAGTTGGGCAACTTTGAGCGGTCCAGTTTTTTCAGCACGCCTGCTTTGATCAGGTTCGGTAACAGGTCACCACTGGCCACCACCACGTCGTAGCCGCTGCGGCCGGCCATCAGCTTGCTTTGCATGACGTCGCTGTTGTCAAACACATCGTATACCGCACTGATGCCCGCTTCTTTCTGGAAGTCGCTCATCGTGTTCGGGGCGATATAGTCATACCAGTTGTAGATGTGCACACTGGGCTTGGCAGGCTCGTCGGCCTTGGCGCAGGCCAGGCCGACACTGAAAAGCGAGACCAGGGCGAACTGCATATAGCGAGTCGATTTCATCGGGATGCTCCAGAGCATTAGCGCCGGGTCCAAGGACACGAACACGGCTCCTGCTGATTTGTGATTTTTGTTGTGGCAGGGTCGAAACCGCTTCAGGGGATCAGTAGCTCACGTAGCCCGTCAGCGTGCTCAATCTGCTCGCCGGTCAGGAGCAAGCGTCGGTCATTTAGGTAGTCATAATCGCGGCGGGCGGTGCGCAGCAGGTCGAGATCCAGCTCCACCACATGACGGCACTCTGCGCGCCCCGCTTCGAACAGCGTGCGCCCGAAGGGGTCGATGGCGGCACTCCCACCGGCAAAAACGAGGCCGTCATCGCCGTCACCAACTCGATTTACCATCACCGCGAATGCCTGATTTTCCTGAGCGCGAGCCATGATCGCGGTGCGGTGGACAGCGCCGTAAGGGTCCATGTTGCCGTTAGTGACCAGGATGAGTTCGGCGCCGAGCTGGCCGAGCGCCCGAGCACTTTCCGGCAACTCAATGTCGTAGCAAATCAGGATGCCGATACGCACGCCCTTCCAGAGCACAGTGGCATAGCGGTCACCTGGTTGGAACAGGCCGCGTTCCGAGGGCCAAAGGTGAGTCTTGCGATAACTCAAGGCGATCCCTTGTGGGGTTACCAGCACGGAGGTGTTGTAGAAAGTGCCGGAGTCGTTCTCTGCAATGCCAACCACCACTGAGACGTTGCGTTCGCGTACGGCGTTCAGCACGGCCTGCAGACTTGGTCCGTTCAGGGGCTCGGCGACTTCGGCGAGCTGTTGCGGGCTGGCAAATCCCATCAACTGGGTCTCTGGAAAAATCAGCAGGTCGGTATCCACTGCGCAGGTAGCGATGGCCTGCAAGGTACGCCCCAGGTTATAAGCGGTATCGCCATCGCGACCGCCAAGTTGTACAAGTTCAATCTTCATCGCTGATCCTTTCACGTGTATGCGGGCTCGCAATCGCCAAACTGAACAGATCCCGCTAGGGTTGAATGGAGTATGGAGAGCCAAGAAATGGAAAGTAATCACATCGATGGGGTAACCCGGTTTGGGTAGTAACGTAAGCATTACATTGCACGACATGGCCTGGCACCAAGCAATTGCCAAGCTGATTGAGGCACTTGACCGCCCTGATTTCTGGCTGACGCTGGTGCGTCTTCTGGATAGGTACATTCCAGTGGACAGTTGGGTCGTGCTGATTTTCAGCAATGGCCGCCCACAAGTGCTCGCAGAATGCCCAGGCAAAGATGGTGGGCCAGACCCGCTCTTTCAGGATTACTTGAAAGGCCTGTATCTGCTGGACCCCTTTTACCTGGCCATCCGAGAGACACCGCACAACGGTTTATTCTGGTTAGCCGACGTGGCGCCGGAGTGCTTCGAACACACCGATTACTACCAACGTTACTTCCGCCTGAATGTCGTTGCCGACGAAGTACACATCAACGTCCAGCTCGACGCGCAACGCAGCCTCAGCCTGTCGCTGGGAAGTGAGCGTCAGTTCAATGCAGAGCAGATCGCCCTGCTCACGCTCATCCAGTCCTGGGTTGCCGCCCTGATGCGTCAGCGCATGGCATTCGAGCGCGAAGGACTGGAGCAGAACGCGGCGCCGCCACTCAGCTGGCAGAGCTGGCTGGACGCCACTGACCAGCAGTTGGAAACGCCGCTCTCTGCCCGCGAGCTGGAAGTCGGCCGGCTAATGCTCAGCGGCTGCTCGAACAAGGAAATCGCGCGCAAGCTGGAGATTTCTGCGGAGACGGTGAAGGTCCACCGCAAGCACATGTATAGCAAGCTCGGCATTAAGTCTCAGTCCGAGCTGTTCTCACTGTTTTTGAACGCGCAGAACTGAAGCCGCTGCTTCAGGGTGGCGTCAGGCCCCAATTCAGTCGGCTTCGCCGCCATCACGGAGGATTCGTCTTTTATGGACAATAAACTGGCTTGCAAAATCGCGGTCGTTACCGGGGCCGCTCAAGGAATTGGTGCTGCAATTGCACGACGCTTCGCGCAGGAAGGCTGCTTCGTTTACGTCACGGATATAAACGATGAACTCGGTAAAGCGGTTGCAAGCTCGCTGGGCGATCGTGCCTGCTACCTGCGTCTGGATGTGCGCAATGAAGAGCACTGGCAGCGAGCGATGACGCAAGTCTTGAACGACCGCGGCAGTTGGAACATCTTGGTGAACAACGCGGGGATTACTGGGTTTGAAGAAGGCCCCGTGCAGCATGATCCGGAACATGCACGCTTGGAGGACTGGCGCTCTGTGCATCACACCAATCTCGACGGTGTATTCCTGGGCTGCAAATACGCCATTCGCGCTATGCGTCAGTCAGGCGCGGGTTCAATCATCAACATTTCTTCTCGCTCCGGCCTGGTCGGTATTCCAGGCGCCGCAGCGTACGCATCGTCTAAAGCTGCCGTGCGCAATCACACTAAAACGGTGGCCCTCTACTGCGCCGAGCTAGGGCTGAACGTTCGATGCAACTCGATTCATCCGGCGGCCATCCTCACGCCCATTTGGGAGCCAATGCTGGGTAACGATGCAGGCCGCGAGGAGCGAATGGCCGCACTGGTTCGAGACACTCCGCTCAGGCGGTTCGGAACGCCTGAAGAAGTGGCGGCTCTGGCCTTATTACTCGCCTCGGATGACGCAACCTACATCACAGGCAGTGAGTTCAATATTGATGGTGGTCTATTGGCTGGGTCGGCTGCGACTCCAACGGTGGTGGAGGACAGTGGCGCTTAGGTGAATAAAACAGTGCATGGGGACCGCAACGATAAATCGACGCCCAAACAACGGGAAAACGGCACGCTAAAGCTAGCTTCCGAATACTCGACAGCCTGTGTACTATTGGCGGAGGCTTATGCTGCCTGCCGCTCGCGCCGTTAAGGAAAGGTGAAAGCATATCTGCTCCAAACCATTTCGCATCTCTCTTGATAGTCGGGGTTTGGCAACGCGAGCACCAAGATGCTTCGACTCCAGGAGGAATGATGTCGACAATCGAAAATGCCAAGCGCATGGCTAAAAGCTTGCGCACCTCGCTTGAGGCTCGCAATCACGAGATTTCCCATTCGGCTGCTCTTGAAATGGTGGCTCAGCAGTTGGGCTACAAAGACTGGAATACTGCATCGGCAGTGCTCCCTCACGAGCAGACCAGCCCTGCAATCACGCTGAAAAAAGCCATCCCGATTCTGCGAATGTTCGATGAGGCGAAAGCAAGGGAGTTTTACCTCGACTTTCTGGGCTTCAGCGTAGAGTTCGAACATCGTTTCGAAGCAGATCTCCCGCTTTATTTAGGGCTAAGCCGAAATGACGTGCAAATCCACCTTTCCGAGCATCATGGCGACGCAAGCCCAGGAACGACCATTTTTGTTCCCATGCAGAACATTGAGTTGTTTCGGGACGAGCTGATCACCAAACGCTACGGTTTTGGTCGGCCAAACATTGTAGAGCAGGACTGGGGAAAGCTTTTGGAGGTATACGATCCTTTTGGGAACCGTATCCGTTTCTGCCAAAGTTGATTCGAGCGGTTCTCGGGGTTAGTAGCTTTACCCCATCGAAGTGACGAAACGCCCGTTTAGCCAGATGAGGCTAAATGGGCGTTCTCTTATGGAATCTCCCGGACGCTTACATCGCCAGCGCTGGCTACACTCTTCGAGTTTCTCTAGGTGCGCCTGCCAACTGACGCGACTGATGGGGCGCCGGTTTTAGCCAATTTTCATTCTCTCGCGTTTGGCGCTAGCGCTAGGAGCAACAAGCTCCATTTCACCCGTGTGAACACCCTCTATCTAAGCGATAACCAGCCGGAAGGAATCGCGGTCATCGAACAGGGAAAGCTATCGACAGTTCAAGGCGTGCTGCTCACATCCCGCGAGCTAGATGTCCTCGCTTGCATGTTACAAGCCCTTGGCTGCAAGCAAACCGCGCGTCTGCTTGGTATCGGTGAACACACGGTTCGCAAACACCGAGGCAATCTGCTCCGAAAGTATGGTGTGAGCAATGCCGTTGAACTTGTAGCGTTCGCATTAGCGACCGTACCGCATATGGGACCCGCCGAATCGGACCCCGTCTAATGGCGCTGGCGGCTCGGCTAACGGGCCGCGAAGTCACCGTTGCCCGCCTCGTTGCGCAAGGCTTGAGCAGCAAGCGCATCGCCCGCGAGTTGGGCATTAGCGACTTGACCGTCAGAAAGCACCGCGAAAACGTATTGAGAAAGCTTGAGCTATGCGACACGGCCCATGTGGCGGTGTGCTGGCCGTTGATTGCTCGAGTACTGCAAAGCGACGCGGCTGCCGACCCAACTATTTTTTGATCTCAACGCTGTCAATACGGCATCGGTGCCGTTGTCTGCCTGACACCACCGTACGATGCTGCGCTGGCCTGCTCTTCATCTCCCATCGTTACCCAATTGGCCAGGAGTTGTGGCAGGTGCGTACTCAACGAACCATTGATTGACAAGGAGTTCATCATGCCTCGTACACTCTACATTTCTGGAACAACAATACGCAGCTGGCCACACGTTCGCGTTTGGCAACGCAATCATGGACAGTATGGTGACATCACCGCCCAATGGAGCTGGTCGAACCAACCTCACCAGCACTACGAAGTCCTGACGCTGCAGGACGGCTCCTGGTGGGTGCCGGTGTCGACAAACCCGCCACACTCCTGGGGTGGGTCTACGCCCGTCACCGGTACCCTGCCCACCGGCCAACAGCCGGTGGATCCGGATCATGTGGAGAGCCGTCCGACGGGGACCTACATCTGGATTCCGAACGGCAGCATCCCGGTGAACCTCACGCCGGGCGTGACGAGCAATTGCGTGGTTTGCAATGCGCCCGCTGCCTATCCGCCTGTACACGTGGGGGCAGCCTCCCTTGAACAGCTCCAGCTGGCCACCTCGCACGAACTACTCGACTCTGTGCTCACGCTAACGGACAACAACCAGGCGGCATTCCAGGATTCGGACGGCTTAATTTCATTTGTGTACCTATCGAGCTCGTTCGTAGCGAACAATCCGGAGTTCAAAACGGGGCGCGCGGTGTGCGACAAGGTTTCCAACTTCTTCGCCACACTGCGAATCAAGGTGTTCCAGTACCTGAAGGCCAACCCCGCAAAAGTCCTCCCAGGGGACAGCGTGCCAACGTCGCAATGGTCAGCATCAGTGACACACTACATGCAGTTCATGTTGGCGCAGTCTGGCGGACTCACCAACTACCGCGTCACGAGCGAAACCTACTCTGTAACGCAGGTGATCACGGAGTTCAGCACTGCATTCCTCAAGCTCATCTTCGACGCGGTCGTCGTGCCCGAAGCGGTGATCGCGGACGTTACAGCCTTCATCCAGGGAGTCGGTTCCAGCCTGCGCGCAAGCTGGGACGATCGTTCGCGCAACTATGAGACCGCTATACTCGCCCAGTGCCATGAAGCAGTGCCTACAGACAGCACCGGTGACACTACGGTCTACTTCCCTAAGATCAAGTACTACTACCTGTCCGTTGATTCGTCTCAGCAGGCGTTTACGTCTCCGTGCACCTCAGTTGAGAAGATCACCTTCAACTTCAAGTATGAATACTACGTCACAGGCCTGAAGGCTTCGATCCTAGACCCGACTTCGGCCGACTACGCCAGCTTCGTCGCGTTCCTCGACAAGGCCCAGGGCATCTCGTATAAGCAGGCAAACAACAACCTCGACGCCGTGCTGGCGGACACCTCGTCGCCTGGCACCTCGCAGACGGCTGGCGCGCTGCTTGAGCTGGATGCCGGGCAGTTGCTCGGTGTCAACCTGGTCGAATACCCGCGGACGGTCGGCACACCTCCACGGACCATTGAAACCCTGTTGAACACGCGCCGAGCGGTGTAGAACGGCGGCCGAGTCCCTCTGTTAAGGGGAAAGGCCAGGATTCGCCCTGGTACACCCATCAGGGCAATCCTGGTTCTTCAGGTCCCGAGGTCCGCATAGGGCAGTCGCGCCAGAGCTGGGGACGGCGAACAGTAAAGAGATCGCGGTATTCAACCAGTAGACCCGGTGGGAGCGGGCCTTGCCCCGCGATCGGCTGCGCAGCGGCCGTAAAACCAGCTGCTTGCAAGGCAACTGACATACCGAAGCGACTGAATTGCTGCCGCTTCGCGCCAGATCGCAGGGCAAGCCAGCTCCCACCGAGAGGCGACGGAGCAGTCGCTGGAAATGAGCCTGGCGCTGGTCGAGGCCGAGTGTCCGGCGCAATCAACTGACAGCAAAGCAGACCTGTTGTAAGCCATCCGTATCAAGTTTGAGGGGCTGAGTGGGGTGCCAACACTCGGCTCCCGTTCATTGGTCACGGCCAATCACATGCTGGGCCTTACCATTCTCGCAGCGCCCTAAACCTGCCGGGGCTCACGCGCCCTCAAGGGGCGCCGAACAGCATCGTCCAGTACACACCCTCATCGCTGCGCGAGTTCGTGGCATAGGCGGCACCCACCTGGGTAAACATCGGGTTCATCAGATTGGCGCAATGCCCGGGGCTGGCCAGCCAGCCTGCCATTGCCTTGCTCGCTGAGCCCTGGCCGGCGGCGATGTTCTCGCCGATCTGGCGGCCACGGTAACCAGCGTCCCTCGCCCGGTCTGCCGGCATATCACCGTCGGGGTCACGGTGCGCGAAGTAATTGCTGTTGGCCATCGTCCGGCTGTGTTTCTGCGCCGCCGCCCCCAGGGCGGTATTCCAGGCCAACGGACGTGCTGCGGCGAAGCGCTGGCGACCACACAGGCGCGGCTTTGCCCGCGCTGCGTTGACCTGTGCCAGCAACGCTTTGCTCGCGGATCGCCCATCGCCAAGCGGTGCATCGAACACGGGGCGCGCCAGCACCACCCGCCACTCGTTACGCGCGCGACTGACGCCGATATCGGTAAATTGAGTATCGAGCAGGGCTGCGCAGTAGTCGCTCTGGAGCATGTCAAAGGCCTCCTCGGCGTCCTGCGCGCCTACCAGCCGGATGCTGCGCACCGTCACCGCCTGGTAGCCGGCAGCCTTCAACCTTTCCCGCAAAGCACCGCCATAGCCGACCGGCAACGCCAGGTTCGACTTCAACACCAACGGCGCCGAGCCCCGAGCCACTCGCCTCTCGCAGCGCTGGGGCTCGGCGCGGTAGTCGTTGATGGCCTCCACCAGTTGCCTTTCTCCGCCGGCATGGGCGGGGCTGGCAAACAGGGGGAATAAAGGAATGAGGCAGAGCGAGACAAAGCGGGAGCAGCGGACGGCTTGGCGCATGGGGCGAACAGCTCTGATGGGATGGATGACGGTAATGCCGATAACAGGGCTCGGCTAAGACTGCGCTCCTCAACACAAGGTTCACGAGCAACGAGGACAAATTTATTGGTGGCACAAGGTGACGTAACGGCCTGGATCAATACCCGGGTTGAAGCTATACCGAAAGGGTTCAGAGTGGTGATGGAGCACATGCTCGATTAGCAACCGAGGAGAACCTCGCGGTGTCGAATGAGCTGGTCATACGCAACATGACCCGTCCCGAGCTGGACGAGCTCGTCGATTGGGCTGCCCGTGAGGGATGGAATCCCGGCCTTCACGATGCCGAGTTGTTCTGGGCTACGGACCCTGCCGCCTTCATCGCGGCATCACGCGGTGGCGAGTTGATCGGCGGCGGTGCCATCACCTCCTACAATGGCGACTTTGGTTTCATGGGTTTTTTCATCGTCCGGCCTGAATATCGCGGCCAAGGTCTGGGCAATACCCTCTGGCACGCACGCCGCGAGCGACTCCTCGCCCGCCTCCACCCAAGCGCAAGCATCGGCATGGACGGCGTCTTTACGATGCAGGACTACTACGCCAAAGGTGGTTTCGTCTTCTCCCATCGCAACCTGCGTTTTCGTGCCGAGATCAGCACGGGCACGGCGTCGTCACAGGTAGACGATCAGGATATCGTTCCGTTGGCCAGCTTCCCGTTCGATGAGGTTGTCGATTACGACCGCACCTGTTTCCCCACCGCGCGAGAAACCTTCCTGAGCGGATGGATAGCCCAAGCCGACGCACTCGCCGTGGGGTGCCAGCGCGAGGGCAGGCTCAGCGGTTATGGCGTCGTAAGGCGCTGCCGGGAAGGCTGCAAGATCGGCCCCTTGTTCGCCGATGACGCCCTGGCTGCCCATGCTCTCTACGCGCGCCTGGCGGGCTTTGCCCAGGGCGGGCCGTTGTTTCTCGATGCCCCGGAAAATAACCCCGCCGCGATGGCGCTCGTACGTCAACAGGGCATGATCGAGGTGTTCGGCTGCGCCCGCATGTACCTCGGCCCGCCTCCGGCGATCGCGCACGAACGTGTGTTCGGCGTCACGACCTTCGAGCTGGGCTGATGTCCGCTCGCGACCTCATCGGTTATGGCGGCTGCCCACCCCACCCGCGCTGGCCTGGTGAAGCACGCGTCGCGGTGCAGTTCGTACTCAACATCGAAGAGGGTGCGGAATCATGCATTCTCAATGGCGATGCGCAGTCAGAAGCCTGGCTTCATGAGCTACCGGGTCGCCCGCCACGTGTGGGGGAATCGGACTTGAGCGTCGAGGGCATGTACGAATATGGATCGCGCGCCGGTGTGTGGCGCATTCTGGAGCTGTTCAACGCCCGAAGTTTGCCGCTGACCGCCTTCGCTGTCGGTCGGGCACTGGAACTCACCCCAGCGATTGGCCAGGCACTCTGCGCTGCCGGGCATGAGGTTGCCGGGCACGGCTACCGTTGGCTGGACTACCGCGACATACCTGAGGACCAGGAGCGCCGCCATATCCGCCTCACCCTCGACAGTATCGAGCAGATCTGCGGTAAGCGCCCCGTCGGTTGGTACACAGGAAGGGTGAGCCAGAACACCCGCCGCCTGTTGCGTGAGGAAGGCGGGCTTCTGTACAGCTCGGACGCCTACAACGATGACCTGCCCTATTGGCTCCCGGGCTCACCCTCCCACCTGGTGATCCCCTACACACTAGTCAACAACGACGCCCGCTATCTGCTGCCGAATGGTTTCGCCTGCGGTGGAGACTTCTTCCAGTTGCTCAAGGATGCTTTCGACCTGCTGTGGCAGGAAGGTGCACTACACCCGAAGATGATGAGCGTCGGCCTGCATGGAAGGATCAGTGGTCATCCTGGTCGGGCGATGGCGCTGGCACGCTTTCTCGATTACGTGCAAAGCCATGACGCGGTGTGGATCTGCCGACGCGAAGAAATTGCCAGGCACTGGATAACCCGATTCCCCGCGTGAGCGGCAAGCCAGTTCCTTACTTCACCTTCACCACATCATCTGGCTTCCAGGTCTGGTCATAGAATGGGTCTTCGCTGCCGTACAGGCGCAAAGCGACCAGGAAGTTGCGCCCCGGGATGGTCTGGATGAAAGCAGCGTCGGCGATGTCGTTGGGTTTTTCCGGGCCGAACCAGATTTCGATGGCGCCGTCCGGTTGCTTGGGAATGTCGTAGTAACCGTTGGTTGATGGCAGTAACTGGCTGGTTTCCGGCATGGTGCCGTCGGTTATGTTGTAAGCCGTCACCGCCCAGAACAGCGCCGCTGGCGGGTTTGGTGGAAGACGTAGTTTGTAGGTGCTCCCACCTTCGAGGAATTTGCCGTCCTTGTCTCGACCCGTGAAGGGGTATTTGGAACCAGCGCCAGTGGTATGCATCACCATTGCCGGCGCGGAGGAATAGGCGAACTGGAAGAAGTTGGCCCGCTGGTTTACGTCCAGGTAGCTGTCCTGCATCCAGTCGTTGGTACCACCTGCCCAGGTGTTTTCGTACTGGCGGTCGTTGTAGTAAAGGTTTCGCTTGTCGTCGCGACCGAGCTGGCGATTGGCGAGAATCATCTTCGGCGCAATTTCAACTGCCTTCTTCAGCAGTTCCTGTTGTTTCTGATTGGGCTCGAAGGGTTGGCCCTTAACGATACCAATGGAAGCCAGCACGCCACGCAGTTCCGGGTCGATGGCCTCAACCGGCTCATAGTCGACAAAGGACTTGAGCTTGGTCCAGTAGGCGTTGTCGACGGGGTACATCATGTCGAGCTTCTTGCCGCTGGCATCGGGAAACTCCATGGGCTTGGCGTCTTTCTCGGTTGCCCAAAGCGGATAGACACGGGTTGCCTCGGCATTTTTCACTGCCGGTGCCGGGTCCGGCTTTCCGTCCCCCTTGGCCATCACCGTACGGAAGAACAGGAACACATTGTAGGTCCGCGACTTGACCGCAAAGTAGCCACCCGGCACGGGTCCGTTGTAATCCGGTGGCAACAGCAGGTACAAGCCTCCACGGGCGCGATCAGGGCCGATAGCGCCGACATCGGTGAGGGTACGCTGGAAGAAGTCGGTGAACATGCCGATGACGTTGGCAGGCGCCTTCACGACTAGCGGGCCGGTCTGCTTCAAGTCGAGGTAACTCATGGAATAGATCACATCGGCGTTTGGCGTAGGCACCATGGTCCGTGAATCCATTCGCTGCTTCCAGATCGGCAACACGTTATAGCCGGCCCCGAAGGCTTTCTCTGACCCATCCTTCATGCCGATCGTGTTGAGCGCCGGCAGCATGGTCATGTAAGCAAACACTGCCCGTTGGTAGTACATCTCCTCGCGAAGGCTTTCAGCCTCCTTCGGATCGAGCCAGTTGCCATTGTTGATCTGTTTGATCAGCGGCGAGGCCGGAGCCTGATCAGCGGCCTGTGCCACAGGTACGAAAGCCAGCGCTGTAGCCAGCGCCGATACTACGAAAGCTCTGTTCATTGAACTCATTTGAACCCCCTGACTGAAATGCGCCAAGCGCCGCGAAACATCGGTTCACTTGATCCTCTTGATGACCGGCGGTTGCCAGGTGCCGTCGAGGATCGGCCCGTCACCCCAATAGGCACGGATATAGAGCGAGATAGACTCCTTCGGTGACGGCAGCCAGTTGCTTTCCTTGTCCTTGCCCGGCGAGGTGGGGCCAACGTAAAGCGTGAGCGAACCATCAGCGTTGCGTTTGAGGTCTTTGTTCTTGGTGCCCAGGGAGTAGCGCTTGAGGTCGTTGGCGCTGAACAGGTGCCTCTCGTTGTACAACGTCATGGACCAGAAGCCCTTGACCGGCGGTTCCTCGCCCTTTGCGAAGGTGACCTCGTAGCTGTGGGCTCCGTTGAGTTGAGCGCCAGTGCCGTCAAAGTCGGTGTAGTAATACTGTGTTTCATTGGGGCGGTTGTCGAACATGTTCGACTTGGATGTTCCGGTGCGGTTGAAGTAGTCCACGCCCCATTGAGCATTGTTGGTGGAACGGTTCCAGCCGTTGCCGGCCGGACGACCGTTGTGCTTCCACTGGAAGAACGGGGCGATCAATTCCTTGTCAGCCAGCTTGGCTTCTTCCACTAACAGTTTCTTGATTTGCGGGTCCTTCGCGGCAATCGCCAGCAGTTGGCGGAACTGGGCGTACAGCGCCTCCTCGCCCGGCAGCGGCACCACGGTATCCAGCACTTGCGGGAGCTGGTCGAAGAACTGCTCCGGCACCACCCACTTGGTTTCACCCTGGCTCGCACTATCAGCATTGGGTACTGGGATATCCGGAGCCTTTTTCCAGTCGATGGTCTTCATCTTTCCGTCAAAGTCTTTCAGCGGGTAGAAGACAACCTGGTTGAGCTTCTCCTGAATGGCCGCACGGTCTGTGTCGGTATCGTCCATGAAGACTCGGGGAATGGTGTTGGCCAATGCTGTGGGGCTGCGAATAATGGCTTCCACGCCATCGGGTTTTTCTCCTTTCCAGTTCGGCCCCACCATCAGGTAGAAACCGGGCTTGCTGGCATAAGGCTTGCCCAACTGACCGAACTGGTCGGTGCGCTGGTCGTACATGGCGTACACCCAGAAGCGCTCACCGAAGTCTGGCACCTGGGCGATCACGGGTTCTTCATCCAGAGAGAAGAAGCCCAGGCCGTACACCACATCCTGGTTCGGGCAAGTCACAAAGGTCTCAGCTGGGGTGATGTAGTCGTGCAGCATCCCTAGCTGGCCACGGGGTGCGGCCGGCAGGATGCCCCCCAACAGCCCCGGATGCGGTGCCTTGGTGATGCGATCATAACGATTGATCATGTTCACCATCGGCCACCCCCAGAGATAGGCCATACGTGCGATCGTCTTCACATACTCAGGATGCATCAACGCATCGGCATTGGGTTGAGTAAGCTGTGAAGCGCTGAGCGGTTGCTGCTCGGAAGCCTGGGCCAATGGTGCATTGAATGCCATGGCCAGCAAAGCAGCAGAAATGGCGGTGAGAGCGTGATGCATCGTCGAATTCCTTTCTGGTTGGAAAACGAACGAGACGAATCAGCGAACGACGGTGAACCGCATGCTCACGTCCACACTCAACATTTTCGCCCCGCAAACCGTCTGAGAGTCTAGACGCTGATGGAAAACACACGAGGCTCCGTACGAATCTCCGAAGGGCCTTCCGGTGGGAGCGGGCTTGCTGTGGGAGCGGGCTTGCCCCGCGATAGCGATCTGTCAGTCACACCGCTTCGCGGGGCAAGCCCGCTCCTACCGTCGGCCAGTCGCCTGAAAGGGCTGTGTGATCTCCTACTGCGACCTGCCAGAAGCTTCGCGGCGATAGCGTTCGGTCAAGGATTGCACCAGGGTGACGTAGGATTGCGTCTCGGCATAAGGCGGCACGCCGTTGTACTCGACCACGGACGCTTCGCCAGCGTTGTACCCGGCTAACGCCAGCATCTGGTTGCCATTGAAGCGCTTGAGCAGCCAGGCCAGGTAGCGCACGCCGCCCCGTATGTTTTGCCGTGCGTCGAACGGATCGTCCACGGCGAAACGCTCGGCGGTGGCGGGCATCAATTGCATCAACCCCTGGGCGCCGGCTTCAGAGATGACATTGGGGCGAAACGCTGATTCGGCATGTATCACGGCGCGAATCAGTGCCCTGTCGACACCATAGTGGCCCGAAGCGGCTTCGATTTCCCGCCGATAGGAACGGGTGTCCAAACGCAATGCGGCGACGTTGAAGCCCTTCGGCGCCGTGCACAGATAGCAGCCTTTGATGTAATAAAGTTCAAGGGTATCGACCCGTGCGGCGATGCCGACGGGCCGTCGGCTTACATATTGGCGCACCCCCTTGTGGATGAAGGTGTAAACCCGAATCCGAACCGCACCTGGGGTGTCGTACCGCACTATCTGTGGCCGGGCCGCTGCCTTGGCGCTGCCACCGGCCTGGCACTCGAGCTGGGCGCTGGCACACAGCGGCGCGATCAGCAACGCCAGCCCGATGCTGCCAGGAAGGCTCTTGCGAGCCCATCGCCATGTTGTGGACTTCATCACATCGACCCTCGTTCTGATAGTTATAGCCCTTGTGACCACCCTTGGAACCTGTGTTGACGTACGGGCTGGCGTGTCGATGCGATCGGTCATCGCGGGGCAAGCCCGCTTCCACTGCGCCGGGTTGGCTTACGAAGATGTAATCCCCTGATCATTCGGGCGACAGCTGCCGAACCTTATGCTTGAGTCACACCCATCGGAGTGATGACCATGAAAGCGTTTACAGGTATTGCCGCTGCACTCATCCTTTCGGCCTCTTCGCTTGCGTTGGCCGAGGGTGGAGCCGACCGTGTGTACGGGAAGATGATTCAGGCCAATGAGCAAGCCATGCGCGCTTACGCAGAAGCCAATGGCAAGAATGTTCCAGAGGTGACGCATTACCGTTATGGCATGAAGATGGACGTTGCCAGGGTGGTTAGCGTGACCTCGGTCCGGCGCAGCTGCGATGTGGTGCCAACGCAAATGACTTACGAAGATTCGAACGGTCAGCTCAACATCCTGGAATACCGTTCCGGCGGTTTCGGTTGTCCGGGTCAGAACTGAGATGAAGACAGAAAACGGCGCTGTGAAGGCGCCGTTTTTTGTCAGACGCTTAATCGCCTTCAGCCTTCATGGGTGTGCGTTTTGCCGTCTTTGTGGGTATGCGTCTTCGAATCCGGTTTGGCGTGATGATCATCAGATTCGGCCATCTCTGTCTCGTGATGGCTATGCGTGGCACCTTCACCGCCCCCATGCTGGTGCCCCCCACTGCTGGCGACCAGTGTTTTGTACTGCTCGGGGTTCATCTGCGGCAGTTCCTCAAGGAAAGCGACAAGGCCCCAGATGTATTGATCCCCCATGCTCTTCCCCCAGGCCGGCATGCCAGTGGCCTTGATGCCGTGCTTGATGGTCCAGAACGCCGCTGCCGGATCTCCGACAGCGCCTTGCTTGGTAAGGTTGGGAGGCGCTGGGTAGAGCGCTTGGCTGAGTTCGGTTTTCTCAATGCCCGGGGCGAGGTGACAACTGACGCACATGGCATTGTAGTTCCCGGCTCCGGTGCGTATCAGGGCTTCATCTTTCAGATGCGGCACTTCGATATCGCGTGCGCGAACCTCGACAGACCGATCGCGTGCCATCGCAAGGAATGCAAACACTGCTGGCGAATGGGGATCATCAGCACCGACGTTGACCACACCGAAATAAGCACCGCCCAAGACTGCAGCGCTACCCACAGCGCCTGCTACCACCAACGTTGTAATTATTTTCTTCATGTCAGGTTCTCAATACCACCCATAAATGCCGGCAACGGGCGCCAGGCCCTGAGGCACAGTAGAGCGCCTGGGCTTTCAGCCAGCTGAGCCCGACATTACAGTTCCGTCAGGCAGCCTCCCCGTGGCAACTGCAATTGCTATCGCACCTGATTTCTTTAAGATATGGCCCATCGCCACACCTGAGATGGAACTCGCTGCATGTTCAACGGTGACTTGAAGAAAAACGCCCTCGTACAACTCGAAAAAGCACGTAGCTGCCAGGTGCTGGTGGCCGCAGACGTCGAAGCGGGTTGCAATGAGCTTCACACGGTACGCCAGAATGTCAGCACTGAGTTGATGAACCATGTTGAGGCCTACATCAACAGGCTGGCGAACACGCCCAAGGCGTTCGAAAAGTCCTATCAGGCTTTCAAAGCTGAAACCCAGTCGTTTTGCACACTGGTCGAAAAGCTGGTTATCGAAGCCGATAAAATTGAATTCACCGCAAGTTCCTCGGCAGCCGCAGGCGTGGCGGCCGGCATCGGGACTGCGGCGTTTGCACCCACTGCAGCGATGGCGGTTGCCACCACCTTCGGCACAGCTTCAACAGGCGCCGCTATTTCCGGTTTATCAGGCGCGGCGGCCAACAGTGCTGCGCTTGCCTGGCTGGGCGGCGGCGCGCTCGCAGCGGGTGGCGGTGGCATGGCGGCCGGCTCGGCGCTGCTGGCTTTGGCCGGCCCCATTGGCTGGGGGATTGGCGCAACCGCCCTCCTCGGCGGCGGGTTGTATGCCCGGCGCAAGAACAGAAAAATCGCTGAACAGGCCACAGAGCACCGTGCTCGCATCGAGGTCTCGACCCGTAAGTTGAAGGTCGCCAACGACTGGGTGACACGCATGACCGGCAGCACCGTGCAACACGCCAATGGCATCGTCCAATTGCTGAGCGAACTGGCCCGTACCGCGCCGAGCGATTACCAGCATTTCAATGCGCAGCAGAAAGACGGGCTCGGCGCGCTGGTCAACCACATGAATGCATTGGGGCCACTGCTGAACAAGGTGCCCGAATAATGGCACCTGATCAGCTGGATACACTGCGCGGCCAGGCCGCTGCGACCGCTGGTGCGGTCGGCGCTACTGTTGGCCTGAGCGCTGCGCTGTATGGCAAGTACAAAGACGGTAAGAATGCCTTCAAGGGCGACTTCACCGCGCAAGATTGGGCAGACGTGGGCATCGTCACCGGCAAAGCGGCTGTCGGTGGTGCCGTTGCCGGTGGCTCGATTGCCTTGATAAGCGATTATGCCGACTTGGCTGCCCCCTTCGCCGGAGCCGTGGTCAGCGCCGCGCAAGGCGCCAGTGCGCTGCTGGCTGACTTCCATGCCGGGCGCATCGACCTTGAGGAGTTGCTCAGCTTGGGCACAGTGGTCTGTGCCGAGTCGGCAATTGTCGGCCTCGCCACCGCAGCGGGGCAAACGTTGATCCCTCTCCCGGTCATGGGTGCAGCCATCGGTGCTGTGGCCGGCAAGGTATTCTCGGCGTTTCTGAAGGGGCAGTCGGCGCCGATCCAGGCCGCCATGGATGCACGCCTGGCCGAGTACCTGAGCACCGTCGACCAGCAGTGTCAGGCGCTGCTGGTCGACATTGTGCAGGCGTTCGACACCCTGGATGAGCTGATGACCGAAGCCTTCGATTTCCAGAACAATACCGAGCTGTTGCACAGCAGCGTCGATCTGGCGTTGGCGCTGGGGGTTGCGCCCGAGCGAGTGGTCATCAACCACGATGAACTTGATACCTTCATGAGCTGACTGCAGCAGCGTATCAGCTCATGTATTTGCCCAGGAACGACAGCACCTTCTCGGGTTGACGACCGAACCAGTTGTAGCCATCTGCAAAACGGGCGGTGGTGCCCTCAATCCAGATCAGCTCCTTGTCGGTGCTGGCCAGGGCATCGAAGGTGCGTTGGGCGTCGCTTGGGTTGTCGATCACCGCATCATCGCGCACTTGCCACATCAGTACAGGCAGCTTGACGTTCGGCGCCCACAGCGCCCCAGACATCGCAGCAGCAGGGAAGCCACCCAGCTTGAGCAACTCCAGGTCGATCAGTTCCTGATACTGCGTGATTCCCTGGTAGCCTGAGAGCTTGCTGAACACCGAATCCATGTTGGGCACCAATGGGCTGACCAGGCATTTAACGTTTTCGAACAGCTCCGGGCGCTTGCTGATCGCCGCATAAGTCGAAATACCGCCCAGGCAGTTACTGAACAAAGCTACGTCCATCTTGCTCAATTTCGGGTGGGCATCGACATACTTTTTCACCCCCACGACATCCCGCCATTCCCACTGGCCGACACCACTGATTCCACCATTGGCAGCACCGCTTTGCCCATGGTTGCGAAAGTCGAAAGTCAGCACGTTATAGCCCGCGTCGGTCAGGTGCTTGTACTGGATCACGAAGTCGATCTCGACCGCTTCCACAAAGTTGCTCCACGGCTCGCCCAAATGCCCCGGATAACCGGCGCGGCACATTGGCAGAGCGTGGCTGAAGATGACCAGCTTGTTGCTCTCGCCACCCTTGGCCGGGATATACCAGGCTTCCAGTGGCGTGCCGTCATCCGAAGGGATAGACAGATCGTGCCAACCGGTCATGCCGTAATCGTCGGGGTTCTTGAACAGGAAACTGCGGGGCATCTTCACCATACCGGCCAGTGCTTTGACCTTTTCGTGATCGTCCGCCGAGATGGTTTTTTCCTGTTCCAGGGCTTTTTGCATTCTTTCTTTCGAGATACCGGTCATGGCTGTCATTCCTCGGGTGAACTGCTGCGTGTGGTTCGATGGATGAATAGTAGCCTCGGGTTTGTTACGGAAAAACCTGCCAAAATGAACATGACTCGTCAGGAATACTTAACAATATGACTATTAACCCATCGCTGCTTCCGGCCCTGGCCTGGTTTGTCCATATCGCCCGGCACCGCAGCTTTACCAAGGCTGCAACCGAAATGGAGATATCCCGTGCGGCGCTGTCGCAGCACCTCAAGGGCCTGGAGCAGCAGCTCAACGTGCGTCTGCTGCACCGCACCACGCGCGACATGTCGCTGACGGAAGAAGGCCAGCGCCTGTTCGATGCGCTGGCGCCGGCCTTGAAGATGATCGACAGCGCAGTCGCCGAGTTGGGTGAAGTGCCCTCCGCACCTACAGGCCTGATCCGGGTCAACACCTCGCGCATCGCCGCGCGCACCCTGCTGGAACCGCATCTGGGCGAGTTCTTCCTGCGCTACCCCGGCATTCGCCTGGAACTGGTGCTCAACGACGGCTTTGCCAACATCATTGCCGATGGCGCCGATGTCGGGATTCGCCTGGGCCAGAGCCTGGACGAGCACATGATGGCAGTGCCGATCAGCCCGCGTATCGAGATGGCAGTGGTCGGCTCGCCGACCTACTTCGAACGTCACGGCATACCGCAAAACCCGGCCGAGCTGAGCCAACACAACTGCCTGGCCTACCGCTTTACCAGCAGCGGCACGCTGGATCGCTGGACATTCACCGAGCCGGACGCAGAGGGCCATACCCAGGTGTTCGAACCGCGCGGCAGTGCTGTGTTCAACGACGACGAAAGCATGCTCAAGGCTGCTATCCAAGGCGTGGGCCTGATCAAGTACCTCGATGTTTGTGTACGTGAGCAACTGGCCTCGGGCGCCTTGGTGAGGGTGTTACAACCCTGGTGTCCGTCTTTTCCGGGCTTCTACCTCTATGCCCCTACGCGGGAGCAGATGCCGGCAAAAGTACGCGCCCTGATCGACTTTCTTGTAGAGAAGCGGTCGACAGAATTGTGCTGATGCTACGGGCCATCGCGGGGCAAGCCCGCTCCTACCAAGCACTCATCGAACCACATGCAGATAGTGCAGGTGACGCTCGTACTGATCGAGGATGTCGCCAATCACATCCTCCCGGCTCCAACCCATGATGTCGTAGTCCTGCCCGCCTTCTCGCAGGTGAACTTCGGCGCGGAAGTACTTGCGCGCGTCGGAACCCTCGTCGCTGTCGCACACCACAAAGCTGGGGGTGGTATACGCGCGCGGGCGCACCTCATAGAGAAAACGCCCCTCCCCGGCGTGCGGCAACTCCAGTGCCACGCTGCCATTGTCGGACTCGTTCACCATCACCTCATGGCCCTGTTTGCGCAGTTCGCCAGCCACCTCCTCACACGCCGGCTTGACCACCTCACTGATGAATCGGTTGACATGGGCACGCCGGGGGCGCATCGCGATACTGCGTAAACGCCGCTGCCAGCCTCCATGGGTGTGCGGGGCATGTTGCGGCCCAGGCAGTGCCTGATTACGCAGCCCGCGGCGGGTGGCGTCCAGGTTCAATGCCTTGAACAACCCCCAGATGGACGCCAACAGAATGATCGAAAACGGTAACGCACTGGCGATTGTTGCGGTTTGCAGGGCCTTCAGCCCATTGGCCAGCAGTAGCGCAATGGCCACCACACCGATCGCCACTGACCAGAAAATACGCTGCCACAAAGGCGAATGGTCATGCCCCGACGACGCCAGCATGTCGACCACCAACGCCCCCGAATCGGCGGAGGTGACAAAAAACACCACCACCATCAATACCGCCAGCATCGAGATGAAACCCGAGGCCGGGAAATGCTCCAGAAAGGCAAACAACGCCAGCGAGGTGTCCTGATCGATCACCTGCGCCAGCTCCGTGACACCCTCGTTGAGAATCATGTGGATGGCCGAGTCGCCAAAGATGGTCATCCACAACAGGGTGAACCCGGCCGGCACAAACAGCACGCCACAGACGAACTCGCGAATCGTCCTGCCCTTCGAAATGCGCGCAATGAACAGGCCGACAAAGGGCGACCAGGACAACCACCACCCCCAATACAGCAGAGTCCAGCCACCGATCCAGTCCGTCGGCTCGTAGGCATACAGATTGAAGGTTTTGTTGACGATGTCGGAGAGATAGGCGCCAGTGTTCTGTACGTAGGTCTGCAGCAGGAAAACCGTCGGCCCCAGCAGCAGGATAAAGACCATCAGCACCACGGCCAGCCCGAGGTTGAGCTCGGAGAGGATGCGGATCCCCTTGTCCAGGCCGCTGGCCACCGACAAGGTCGCCAGCGCACAGGTCGCCGTGATCAACATGACCTGCACCGAGGCGTTTACCGGCAAGCCGAACAGGTGATGAAAACCGCTGTTGATCTGCAATACGCCATAACCCAGCGAAGTCGCCACCCCGAACACCGTACCGAGGATGGCGAACACATCCACGGCATGGCCGATCGGGCCGTAGATTCGCTCGCCAATCAACGGGTACAGCGCCGAGCGCAAGGTCAGTGGCAGGCCGTTGCGAAAACTGAAATAGGCCAGGATCAACGCCACAATGGCGTAGATCGCCCAGGCGTGCAGGCCCCAGTGAAAGAAGGTGATCTTCATTGCTTCGCGCGCCGCCGCAACCGTGCCACCCTCGCCCACCGGCGGGCTGCTGAAGTGCATGACCGGCTCGGCCACCCCGAAGAACATCAGGCCGATGCCCATGCCAGCGGAAAACAACATGGCAAACCAACTGCTTTTCTTGTACTCCGGCTCGCTGTGATCCGGCCCCAGCTTGATATCGCCATAGCGACTCACAGCCAGAAACACCACACTGATCAGAATCAGGGCCACCGCGAGAATGTAGAACCAACTGGCGTTGGTATTGATCCAGCGCTGTATATGGTCAAACCGGGACTGCGCCTCGGCCTGAAAGACCACGGCATAGAGCACCAGCAACAAGATCAGGGCCGCACTGGTGTAGAACACCGGCGGATTAAGCGTGCTCTTGGGCTTGCTGGGGCTATCCATGAACAGGTCGCTCTCTTCTGGGGAACAATATCACCCATCGAGTGTAGCTATCGCGGGGCAAGCCCGCTCCCACAGGGCCGGTGGGAGCGGGCTTGCCCCGCGAGCTGGTGCGCACTGGCTTACCAGTTGTAACTCACCTTGGCCGTAATTTCGCGCCCTGGGTTGTAGTAGTCCGCCGTGCCCGAGCCCACCACATGCTGCTCATCGAACAGGTTGCTGACGTTCACCGCCAGGTCGGTGCCCTTGGCAATCTGGTAGTTGAAGGCCGCATCAAACAGCGTGGTGCCGTCGCTTTTTTTAGTGTTGGCGGCATCCATGTAATAGGCACCGACATAGCGCGCGCCCAGGCCAACGCTCACGTCAGTACCGGGAATGCTGTAGTAACTCCACAGCGAAGCAGAATGCCGCGGCGCCGTGGTGAACTCATTACCTTTGAGCGAGGAGCCGTCGTACAACGAGCCACGCAACACCTCAGACTTCATGTAGGAGTAACCACCGATCAGGCTGAGGTTCTGCGTCACTTGTGCTTTGGCTTCCAGATCGAGGCCGCGCGCCCGCGATTCACCCACGGTCTGCTGCTCGATAATGCCGCTTGGCAGCACCACAGCGATTGTGACGTTTTCCTGGGTCAGGTCATAAACGGCTGCCGAGAACAGCGCATCCATTCCCATGGGCGAGTACTTCACGCCCACTTCGTACTGCTTGCCGGTCTGCGGTGTCACACCAACCTGAGGAGGCGAGACGGATTCCACCATGCTCACATAGGTGGACACCTCGTCATTGACGATATAAGTCAGCGCACCGCGGTATGAGGTTTCGGAAAAACTGTCGTTATCGTCGAACTGCACCGGGCTGGAGTACAGGTTGTAGCCCTTGCTGGACAGTTCCATGCTGTCGTTGCGCACACCGGCAGTGACGATGAAGCGTTCGTAGAACGACAGGTTTTGCTGGAGGAACACGGCCTTGGTGGTGGCGTCGTTGTTTTGTCGGGTGTAAGGCGTGAGTGCGCTTGAAACACCGGTGAACACCGGATTGGCAATATCGATCGAAGACGCCAGGTCGTACACCGAGCTTTCCTTGCTCGACGAGTCGAGATATTCCACGCCCACCAAGGTGCTGCTGTCGATATGCTCGAAGCGGGCATCGTATTGCAGCATCAAGTTGCCGTTGAACTGGTCGGCATCGCTGTCGGTACCCAGCAGGTAACGGGGAATCGTGGTGCCAACACGCGAGGCGCTATCGCTCAGGTAAACGTAGCCATAATCATCGCTCAGCTCGCTGTAACGCAGGTTGCTGCGCAGAACAAAGCCGTTGTCAAAGTCATGGGTGATGTTGCCGCTGAGGCTGGTGCGCTCGACATCGTGATAGTTAAAGCTGGGCTCGCCATAGAAATCGCTGCGGTCGTATTCCTTGTCCAGCGGATAGCCACCGCTGTTAGGCGAGCTGTTGGTTTTCAGGTAGTCCAGTATCATCGTGGCCGAGGTATAGTCGGTGGGCGCCCAGGTAAGGCCTCCCATCACAAACCTTTCGTCGTCTTGCGAGTGGTCGTACTCGCGGTCGCTGTTTTGCAGCTTGGCCGTAAAGCGACCGGCCAGAGTGTTGTCGTCGTTCAGTGCATCCCCGACATCAATGCCCGTCTCGGCATGGTCAAAAGAGCCGTAGGTGACATAGCCCTGGCCGAACTTTTCGAAACGCGGCTGTTTAGTCACGAAGTTCACCGAGCCACCTGGGTCTGCCGGGCCGAACAACGTGGAGTTGGCGCCGCGTAGAATCTCGATACGCTCATAGGCGAAAGGATCTTCACGCACGCCCCGCATCGAACTCAGGGTCAAGCCGTCACGGTAAGTGGTGGCCTGAAAACCGCGGATCTGGAAATAGTCATTGCGGTCGTCGGAACCATAAAAATCGCTGACTACCCCCGGAGTGTATTGCAGCGCCTCTTCTGTGGTGCTCACACTGCGCTGTTCCATCTCTTTGCGGGTCACCACAGACACCGAAGCCGGCGTGTTGAGGATGCTGGTCGCCACCTTGCCGCCGACCCACAGCTCCTTTGCGACCACCGAGTTGGCGTCGTCGTCGGCACTGGCCTTGACTTTGGCATTGATAATGACGGGCGCGAGGCGGTAGTCCTCTGTGGCACTTGCGCCGAGGTCCAGCGGGCTGTCAGCCTTTTTTACAGGGATCAGCAGGTAAGCATTCGGGCCTTGTTGCTCGCTCTGCAACTCGCTGCCCTGCAACAACGATGACAGTGCTGACGGCGTATCAAGCGCACCGCTCACCCCCCGGGTCGTGCGGTTGGCCATGCTCGACGCATCGTAGGACAAGCTGATACCCGCCTCACGCGCAAAGCGGTCAAGCGCTGGTGCCAGCGGGCCGGCGGGGATATTCCACTGCTGAACCTGGGCACTGTGACCGGCGGGCGAAGCATGCGCCAGCGACGGCAGCGCGTAGCTGCTGACGATTAAACCAAAGGCTGCAGCGTGTATGGCACGGCTCAGTGGATGGCGCTGTGGAACCGGGGACGAACTCATTTTCTCGCTCCGTGAACGGTGATCGGCAGATGGGCCTGTATATCGGCATTCCTTACAGGCCGAACGAGAATGAGAATCCCCCTCAATTTATTTTTTCAGAACAGCAAAATGTGCAAAAAGGCTCAACTGGCGGCGCTTAACGTCACCCAAAATCGCGTCCGATAATCAATGCGCAAGTGCAGTGACTGCGCCACCAGAGCCAGTACCTGATCGTTATCGGCGAGCTGGAAGGTGCCGGAAACGCGGCGATCAGCCACCGCTTCGGCGCAGCGCAACACGCCGGGGCGATAGCGCGACAACTCGTCAATGAAATCACTCAGGCGCATATTGCGGGCGCTGATCACCCCGTCACTCCAGCTCCACAGATCAAGGCCGTTATCCCTGAACTCGCGCGCGCCTTCTGAAGTGAACAACAGCTGCTGCCCAGCCTGAACGACGCTGCTGCCTGTCAGGTTGTGACTGCCCCCGGGAAATACAGTGACGGCACCACCCTGCACGGCGAGCAAGGTGCCGTCGTCACGCTCGCGCGCCAACACGCGAGTATTCAGGGCACGTATGGACCCATCGCGTGTTTGTACCCAGAGCGGGCGCGGCTGAGCCGAACCCTCGGTTGCGCCGACATTCACGATGATTTCACCGCGACGTAAGCGGATCAGGCGCCGCTGTGCGTCGAAGTCGACTGCACTGTCACTATTGAGCTGGATGAGGCTGCCATCATCGAGCTGGACGTGGCGTTGCTCCCCGGTGCTGCTGTGCACCTGCGCGAGCATGGCCGGCAACGGTGTGTAATCCCGCCCCAGCCACGCCGCACCACCGACAGTGGCCAATACACCCAGCAGCTTGAGACTTTCCCGGCGACGCAGGCCAGCACGGGCGCCGCTAAGGGTTTGACGGGCTAGCTGCGGCGGTATGCCTGCGAAGTCATTGCCCAGCGCTGCGACACGCCGCCACGCGACCTCATGCTCCGGGCGCTGCTGCAACCAGTGCTCAAACGTGCGCTGCGTGTGTTCATCGGCTTGGTTGAAGCGCAAACACACCAGCCAGTGGATTGCCTGGTCGACCACGGCAGGCTCCAGCGCCTGCGCTTCACTCCTCGACATAGCGCAAGCGATAGCAGTGTTGCAGGGCCGTGGCCAGGTCGCGCTCAACCGTCGCGCGGGAAACACCCAGTTTTTCGGCGATTTTCGGACAGGTCAAACCGTCAAGCTGGGCCAATAGAAACGCTTGGCGAACTCTCGGCTTGAGGGTACTCAGCATCCGGTCGATGCGCTCAAGGCTATCCAGAATCAGCAGCCGGCTCTCTTCCGAGGGCACCTCGTGTTCCGGCAGTAGCGCGACGCTCTCCAGGTAGGCGCGTTCGAGTTCACGACGGCGGTACTGATCAATCATCAACCCGCGGGCGATGCTGCTCAGATAGGCACGGGGTTCGCGCAAAGGGCTTACCTGCCGGGACTTGAGCAGGCGCACGAAGGTGTCCTGCGCCAGGTCAGCTGCGTTTTCACGGCATCCAACCCGCCGGCTCAGCCAGCCGTACAACCAGGAATGGTGGGTGTGATAAAGCAGCCCTACCTCGGCGGTACCTAGTGTCTCGTCGCTGCGCATCGACATCCCGGGAAATACGTAACTGATAATGAATCGCATTGTATTCGGGCGCCACGCATCAGGCAAACCCAGTTTTGTCGACACTGGCAAACTTGCGCCGACTGCCGGCGCGATGGTGTCTGACACCCAGATGGTGGCAATATGACTTCATCTCGTAATCAATCGTACATGGAGGTCCAGCAATGCGTTTCACTCTGGCTTTGGCTCTTACCCTGACGGCTACCGCTGTCCAAGCGGAGCCTAGCGTGTTCGGGCTGACGATCGGCAAGACGACTGAGGCGCAATTCCTCAAGCAGTATTCGGCCAGTCAGGTTGGAACTAACGCCTTTAATCAAGGGCACATGTATGAGGTAGCGCCGGGCAGCATCGACTTTGAGGGTTTGCAGAAGGTGCTTGTGGTGTTTGATGCCCAGGGTTCGCTGGCTGGGGTGAATGCCCAGTTTCCCAAAGAGAAATTCGACTACCTCAACCAAGCACTGGCCAAGAAGTACAAACTGGTCGACAAGCAGATCCCATTTGTCGGTAACAAAAGTGCGACCTACAGCGACGGCAACGCGAAGATCATCCTTGAGGCGCCGCACATGTCATTTCAAATGAACATGACTTACCTGACCAAGACGTTCGACAAGGCAATTGCCGATGGCCAGCGAAAGGCTAAGAACCAGCAAAGAGACAAGGAAGCCTCTCAACTCTGAGACGGACTGCGCCCGGTAGGGCTTGCCCCGCGATAGCGCTCGGCCTGTTGCAGTGCAATCGCGGGGCAAGCCCGCTCCTACTGTTTGCGGCCTCGGATGTTGCCAGCAACCCCGCCAGCGATGCCGCCAATCGCGGCGCCCGTCCAGCCGCTGCCACCGGAAATCGCGGCAATGCCTGCACCGGCCGCAGCACCGATAGCGGCACCACTGAGCGTCCCTTGCTGCTGAGCGGACATCGACGTGCAGCCGAGCACACTCACTGCCGTGAGGGCTGCGGCAAACCACAGGGACTTGTTCATGTTCACCTCCGCTACGGGTTCTGCTTCAAACCTGGCAAGACCATCTCGAACCAGATGGTCTCGATGACGGGCCGTTTCACCTGGTCGGGGTGGGCGGCGTACCACTGGTTGAGGCCTTCGCGTACGGTATCGAGCGTCTGCCCCTTCAACCCCCTGCCAAAACGCGGAATCAGGCTGTGCTCATCGGACGGCGGCTTCGCCGCATGGTAGGCGGCCTCCACTTCAAAGGCATTGGCGACGCCGATCAGATAGACCTTTTTGAGCTGCTCCGACGACTGCATCCATTGCTCGCCGGTGATCAAGGCGACCCCTTCGGCGCGGGCAATACCCGAAGCCGTCGTCAGGGTCAGCCATGCCGCCAATACCAACGTACCCACTCGCAATGCGCTCATCGTCTTCCCTCCTCGCCAGGCAGCCGGGAAATCCGGGTCTACCTGCAAGTTTAGATTCACGCGTGAAGACCGAACTGTTTTGCACCTGATCGGTAGAGCTGGCTTGCCCTGCGAACTGGCGCGAGGCGCATCATTCATCAGCCGCATATGGCTCGTACGAATAAACGATTTTCCTTACATACTGCTGACAGGCGATGCTTCTACTACGCAGCGAACCTTGTCATTGAATCAAGAGGAAACGTAGATGAAAGCCGAGGCAAATACGAACGATTCGAGGCCTTTTGAAGTCAAGCACTTGGACCATGTAGTGCTCAGGGTCCAGGACATGCAGCGCAGTCTGGCGTTTTACACCCAGACGCTGGGATGCCAAATCACCAAACATCGCGATGACCTTGGCATGATTCACCTCGCCGCCGGGACCTCAATGATCGACCTGGTCGATGTTCAAGGCCCAATGGGCCGTCAGGCAGGCGGTCCGGCAGATCCACAACACCGTAATGTCGATCACTTCTGCCTGCGCATCGCGCCGTTCGACGAAACCGAGATTCTGGCGTTCTTGCATTCGGTCGGCATCAAGGCAGAAAAAGCGGTGACCCGCTACGGTGCCGAAGGCGATGGCCCTTCCCTGTATTGCTTCGATCCGGACGGCAATCAGGTGGAGCTCAAAGGGCCACCCGTTTCGGTGTGAAAGGGTTGTCCGGCTTCAACGAAGCAGTTTCGCAGCCATCGCAACGCCGGATCGGCATCCTTTCTGTTATGCCAGGCTTGCCGATAGGCAAGCTTGGGCAAGGCAAGGGGTGGCTCAAAGCAACGCAGATCGGGGAACCGCTCGATCCCGATCAGGGCTTTGCTGGCGATGGTCAGGATCAGATCCGTTCCCTCGATCAACTCGGCGGCGGCGCTCCAATGCGGGAGTGCCAGGGCAATGTTGCGGGTCAAGCCTTTGGCACTGAGCGCCCGTTCGATTTCATCATTGGCGTCTGGTCGCAGGGCCAGCATCACATGCGGCCTGTGCAACCACTCCTCCAGCGTTAGCCGCCCCTGCGCGGGTAATGCAGCGGCATCGGCCACGCTCACGAACTGGTCGGGAAACAGCTCCTCAGCCAGGATTTCCTCGGGCAGTTCTGGAAAGATGCCCAGCGCGAGATCAAGCTCACCGTCGACCAACTGCGCGTGCATTGCCTCGCGGCTCGCCTGGCTGATCGCCAGCTCGATACCAGGGGCTTCGCTTCTCACCCGGCGCACCACTGCGGGTAGCACGGTTCTGGCGGAGTAATCGGACAGCGACAAGCGCATTCGGGCGCGCGCGGTTGCCGGGTCGAAGTCTGCTTCCCCCAGCAGGCTGTTCAAACCTAACAGTGCTGCTTCCAGGGGTTTTAGCAAGGCCTGGGACTTGGCCGTCAGCGCCATGTAGCCATCGCGCCGGATCAACAACTGATCGTTGAAATGGACACGCAGTTGCGCCAGTGCATGGCTCACCGCAGGCTGGCTCTTGTGCAAGCGCACCGCGGCTCGGGTCACATGGCGCTCGGTCAACAGCGCATGCAACGTCAGCAGCAGGTTCAGGTCGATACGGCGAAGCTCATCCATGGCAGGGTTCCGGTAAGGCATTGATCCCCGGGACCCTATCAGATCCATGGTATGAAGTGGCACCCTGTAGGAGCGGGCTTGCCCCGCGATGCAATGTGTCTGTCAAGCCGCCATCGCGGGGCAAGCCCGCTCCTACAGCGTCTATGCGAAGGCTTGGAGCTATCGACGATGCTACCTACCGCACACCGCATGACTTTTATGCCTTGAAAGCATCGCCCCCGAAAACGTTGCGCAGCCGGACAGATGATTGCCGTCGGCAGCTGGCCTTCAGTTATCTGCGCCCACCGAGTGAGAGCGTGCTCAGTGCAGGACGATGCTGTTCACCACCAACGGACACAGCGCCTGGAGCTTGGTGAAATCTTTATCCGCCTGTGCTTTTTTGGCCTGGCTACTCGTCGTCCCGCAACTGACCAATACGGCTTTGTCAGCCTTGAAAAACACGTTGAGGCGCACTGCCTGATACGCCTTGAAACCGTCCTGTTCTACTTCGGTGTTGTAGTCCAGCCAGTAGCCTGGCAGTGATGCAACCGTCTGTGCGCCACCGTTGATGAATGTACTGTCAGGCGGGGTCAGCGTTCTGATTCTGCCGCCTGCAAGCTGGTCTTTGATGTCCTGGGTTGAAATCCTGGCCCCCGTGTTGACGACATCGAGGGTAATGACCTGTCGGCCGTAGCCGGCCATGCTGTGCCAGCGCTGAACACTCTTTGTGTGCGCTTTTTCCGCGACCCATGAAATCGGTAGATCCATCATCAGGTTCACCCCCAGCGAATTTGGCTGCCCCTGTGTGTCGAAGCGCTGAAGCAGTTTGTCCGTGAACTCACTGGCGGGCTGATCTTTGTAGCGGACAGCCGCCAGGTACGGAAACACGCTGGCATCCACCTTGCCTTTCTCTGCGTTGTTCACTTCGGCGATGAACTTGACGGCATTGCGATGTGTTAAGGCTGGCACGTCGATCTTCTCGGCAAGGGCTGCCTCCATGCGCGAAACCATTGGGCGGAAGGTGTCCTCGCCGATCGCTGCACTTATTTCTGCACCCAGTTTGTCCTTGATCGAATTGCCAAACACCGAGGCGAAATTAAGCTCGGCGCTTTTGGCCGATGCCTGTAACTCGGGGTATCGCGTGGGGATGAGTTTGAGCGTGTAGTCTTGAGCGAGTAGGTAACCATAGGCCTTGCCGAGCCCCAGCATTGCCTCGTCGCTGCGACCAAAACTGAAGTCGGCAACGGCAGGAACAGAGAAGGCAGCAAGCATCAGGCTCAGTGGTGCGAGGGTGTGGCGGCGGAGCGTTTGCATCGGGGAAAGGTCCGTTTTCAAAACAGCGGTGGCATAGATCGGCGCACATCTAAACACTTCTAAACAGAGATGTACAAAGTGCCATCATCGCGTTCAACTGCGGTGCCCGTGGGATGTCAATTTGCCCAGCCTAGAAACATCGTGTTATAAATGAGATTCACTATCAATTGGGCGCCATCATGGCTTCGACAGATAAAGATCTCCTGCAGGCGTTGGCCTTGCACTATGACGATCTGGTCGAGCACATCCGCCGGCGATTCTCCAACCAGCATTTCGCCCGTGACGTGGTGCATGACGTCTGCGTGCAGATTCTTGAAAAGCCGCCGCTCAAAGCCATCAATGTCCCCATCGCTTTCCTGCGCCGCGCGACGCTCAACCGGGCGATCGACCGACGCCGCGCCGAAAGTACCCGTTCGTTGTACGTGCAAAGCCAGATAGCGGTGGTCGAGCAGCATCGCGACGACCTCGATGGCGCGATGGCACTGGAGTTCGAACAGCGCCTGCGCGCACTGCTGGCGGTTATCGAGTCGTTGCCGGATCGCCAACGTCAGGTGTTCCTGCTCCATCGTATCCACGGCATGCCACAGCAGGAGATCGCCGACGCGCTGGAGATTTCGCTGAACATGGTTGCCCAGCATTTCATGCGGGCCATGCGCACTCTCGCCAAACGCTGGCAGCCTGAGGCCTGACTGATGCAACGCCGTCCCCCACCCGCTGTGCCCGATGCCTTGGAGCCCTACGCCGAAGCCTTGCGCACGCTGGTGCCCAGCCGTGAAGCGCTGCTGGCCGAAGCCAAGGCGCAGCGGGCCAATCGCCGGCGCAAGACGGCCGGCACCGCCTTGTTGCTGGCGTTGGCGGGCTGGATCTGGCTGGCCGACCCGATGCTGGGCTACCGCCAGGTTGAGGTCGCCAGCAGCGACCACGACGTGTTGCGCCTGGACGATGGCAGCGTGATCGAGTTGGACGCTGGCAGTGTGCTGCGCATCGAGTACCGCCTGCGTAGCCGACAGTTCGAACTGCTTGCGGGCGAAGGCCTGTTCAGCGTTGCCCACCTGCCCACACCCTTCATCGTTCGCAGCCAGGGCGTGGCGGTGCGCGACATTGGTACGGTGTTCGATGTACGCAGCGACCTGCGCGGCGTGCGGGTGGCGGTGATCGAAGGCGCCGTGGAAGTCGACAATGGCCAGGCCCGCCAGCAACTGACGGCCAACCAGCAACTGCTCGCCAGTCGCCAGGCACTGGGGCCGGTCGAAGCGAGCAATCCTGACGAACTGCGTGCCTGGCTGTATGGCATGTTCCACTTCGACGGCACACCGCTGGACGCCGTCATCGCGCAGTTGCAACGCCACCGCGACGCACCAATTCATCTGAACAACCCGACTCCCCCGCTACCTCGACTGAGCGGCGAGTTCCCGACCGACAATGTCGAACAGCTGATCGACGCCCTGCCGCGGCTGGCCCCGGTTGATGTTCAGCGCGAAAAAAACGGCAGCGTCGAGGTGAAGGTGCGCCGCTGAATTTTTTTTCAGCGGCACATCAATATTCGTCACAACACAAACGCCAATCCCAATGAAACTTATTCTCAACCGTTTCCGATAGGGATTACATGACGTTCTTTGTCCATTCGCGACGCCAGGCGAAGGTGCTGGCAGCCCTCGGTTTACTCGTTGCTGGCCCGTTGCAGGCCGAACAGTTGCACTACCGCATTGACCTGCCGGCGCAATCACTGGATCGCTCGATCAACGCCCTCGCACGCCAGACCGGCAGCCTCATTCTGTTCAACACCGACGCGGCCCAGGCCGTTCAGGCACCGGCACTGCACCAGCAACTGAGCGTCGAACAGGCGCTGCGCCAGTTGATCGCCGGCAGCAAGCTGAGCCTTAGCCAGACCACCGATGGCCAGTACCTGATTACCCTGCCCAGCGAACCGGTTAAAGGTGCGCTGGAGCTGGATGCCTCCAGTGTCATCGGCCGCCCTCCGCTGAGCAGCATCACCGAGAACAGCCACTCCTACGCCATCGGCGCCACAACCGTCGGCAGTAAGGTGGCGCAATCGCTCAAGGAAGTGCCTCATGCGGTATCTGTCGTCACCCGCCAGCGCATCGAAGATCAGAACCTCACCACCCTGACCGATGCTCTGGACAAAACCACCGGCGTTACCCTGCAGAGAAACGGCGCCACCGGCTCGTCATTGGGCAATGACTCGAACTTTTTTTCCCGTGGTTTTGAAGTGTCGAACATCCAGCTCGATGGCGGCGCACCGATGGACACCACGATCTCCGGCTACGGCTCGATCAGCCAGCTGGACCTGGCCCAGTACGACCACGTCGAGTTCCTGCGCGGCGTCGATGGCCTGTACTCCGGCAGCGGCAACCCCGGCGGCACCATCAACCTGGTGCGCAAACGCGCGCTGGATCACAACCAAGTGAAGTTCTCGACCTCGGCCGGCAGTTGGGACACCTATCGCAGCGAGCTCGACGTCACCGGCCCACTGAACGAAGCCGGCAACATTCGCGGTCGGGCAGGCGCGGCGTATCAGAACAATCAGTTCTACTACGACACCGCCAACATGGAGAAGCACCTGTACTACGGCTCGCTGGAGTTCGACCTGAGCCCAGACACCCTGCTGACCGTCGGCGGCAGTTATCAGGAAAGCGAAGGGATACCCAACTTCGGCGGCCTGCCACGCTACAAGGACGGCAGCGACATCGGCCTGTCGCGCCACACCGCGTACCTGGCCGACTGGGCCTCGGTGCATGAAAAAACCAAACAGGCCTACCTGAAGCTCGACCACACCCTCGCTGAAGGCTGGGTGTGGACCACCGACCTGACCTGGATGGACATGGACCGCGACGGCAACTCACTGTTCGCCAACGGTGCCATCGACCCGCTCACCGGCAAAGGGCTGAAATGGATGAACTACCCCGCCAAGACCGGCCTTGAGCGCAAGAGCATCAACAGCTACGTCAAAGGTGGCTTTGACCTGTTCGGCTTGCAGCATGACGTGCTGCTGGGCGGCGACTACGCCCATTCCGACGGCTACACCGTGCAGCGCTGGGGCCTGCTTAACTTCAACGACGTCGACGTCTTCAACCCGACACAACCCGTCGACCCCGGCAGTACGCCGAACAAGACCCACGACAACACCGTCGAGAAGTACGGCTACTACGGCATGACCCGCCTGTCGCTGACCGACAGGACCAAGCTGATCCTCGGCGCGCGTGTGTCCACGTACAAGTACCGCGACACGGAAGTGTTCTTCGACGATTTCGGCAACGTGCTGGACGACCCTGCGCCCTATCACCGCAGCCTCAAGGAACAGGGGGTGACCACGCCGTATGCCGGCCTGACCTTCGACCTGACGCCGCAGTGGACCACCTACGTCAGCTACGCCGAAACCTATAAACCGCAGTTTCTACAGGTCGGCGCAGGTGGCAAGACCTTGGACGCCGCCACCTCGAAAAGCTACGAGATCGGCCTCAAAGGCTTGCTGAACGACGACCGGATCAACACCACCTTCGCTGTTTACCGCATCGAACAGGAAGGCGCCGCTATCGAAGACCTGCGCTACCCGCCAACCTACGGGGCGACCAACTGCTGCTACCTGAACCAAGGCGAAGTGGTCAGCGAAGGCTTCGATGCCGAAATCAGCGGTGAAGTACTGACGGGCCTGGAACTGTTTGCCGGCTACACCTACAACCACACGGTCGACAAAGCCAACGACAGCACGCGGGCGATCTACGCCGCCGTCACGCCCAAGCACCTGTTCAAACTGTGGGGCACCTACCGCCTGCCGGGCGACCTGGACAAATGGAAGCTTGGCCTGGGCGCCACCGCCCAGAGCAACAATGGCCGGAGTGGTACGGTGACCCCTTACAACCCGGCCACCGGCAAGTACGACGGTGATCCAGAAGCGTTCAAATTTGTTCAGGCCGGTTACACCATCTGGAGCTCCAGTGTGGAGTACCAGATCGACCAGCACTGGTCGGCGATCGTCAACGCCAACAACCTGTTCGACAAGAAGTACTACCAGACCGTCGGCACCTCGGCCAACGGCAACTTCTACGGCGACCCACGCAACTTCACCCTCACCGTACGCGCCACGTACTGAGTCTGTAGGAGCGGGCTTGCCCCGCGATGCGATCTGGCTGCAAGACCGCTATCGCGGGGCAAGCCCGCTCCTACAAGGGGACAATTTGCGAACAGTGACGCAAATAGCAATACTTCTTATTTACATAGTGTTGACAACTATTTATGCTGCCCGACGCGACCAAGCCGGTCGTTTCACAGAGCAGCCTGATCGTGCCGATTGCCCTCCCCTCTGCGCCAGTCTCGCAAAGCCCGTCGTGGCAGGACATCGACCTGCGTTGGGCCTATAACGACTTGCTGCTCAGCCTCAGCCGCCAGACCCGTTGTGTACAGCGCGCCTATGACGTGCTGCACGACGCACTGCTGCGCTTTGCATTGGCAACCCACCCCCAGCCGCTGACCCAGCCCAACGCCTACCTGCGCCAGGTGGCGCAATCGGTGTTGATCGACCATTTCCGCCGTAATGCCCGTTTGCAGCCACTGCCCGAGGAACATGAGCAAGACGGTGACCTACATGTCACCCCGTCTGCCGAGCACCTGCTGGACATCCAACAGCGGCTGATCGCCCTGCAGCGCATTCTCGATTGCCTGCCCGCGCGCTGTCGCGAGGTGTTCTGGTTGGCGCGCATCGAGGGTTACGCGCAGAAAGACATCGCCCAGCAATTGGATATCAGCCTGAACATGGTCGAGCGCCACATGGCCCGGGCCTTGGTGACGTTGCGCAACGCTCGCGACCTGCTGCGCCCATGAACAATCCACGCGAACAGGCCGCACTGTGGTTTGCGCGCCTGCACAACGACGCCGACGACCACCCTGAACGTGCCCATTTCGACGCCTGGCTGGCCGCCGACCCGCGCCATGCCGCCGAATACCAGGCGCTGCAGGAACTGTGGGGCGACTTCAGTTCCACCTCGCGCACCCAAGCCTTGGCCCAGGCCATGGAACACAGCCACCAGCACCAGCGTCAGCGCCGTCGGTTGTTACAGGGCGGTGTGCTGGCCGTGGTGCTGACGCTGGGCAGCGCGTTCGGCTGGCACAGCCACCGCTATGGCCCGCTGGACCTGAACCTGCAAACCGCCATCGGCGAACGGCACGTGCAGCACCTGCGGGACGGCACCGAACTCACCCTCGATGCTGACACCCATTTGCACCTGCACTACACCCCGCAGCAGCGCCTGGTCGAACTGTTACGCGGCGAGGCGATCTTCGCTGTCGCGCGCCAGCCGCAGCGGCCCTTCATCATCGACAGCGGCTTGGCCCGGGTGCGGGTGCTGGGTACGCGTTTTGTGGTCAACCGCCTGCCGGACCGCCTGCGAGTTAGCGTCGATCATGGCAAGGTCCAGGTCGACAGCCTCTCGCGACCCGGTGAAAGCCTGGTGCTGGAAGCCGGTGAAGTGGCCGAAGTGAGCGCCGATGGGCGCCTGCAACGCCTTCAGCGCGCCGCCAGCGATGCCTTCTCGTTCCAGCACGGCAGCCTGGTGTTCGACCAGGCCGACCTGGCAGAGGTCGCCGCCAGCCTGTCGCGCTACCGCCAGCAACCGGTGCAAGCCGGTGTTGGCAAGAGCCCACGCGTCAGCGCTGTGGTACAGCTCGCTGATGTCGATAGTTTCCTGCAGTCACTGCCGCAGGTGGTGCCGGTGCGCCTGCGCGACGTCGCTGGCACCACCGTCCTGCAGCCCCGCTAACAAGCTTGCTGTGTGCTGTAGGAGCGGGCTTGCTGTGGGAGCGGGCTTGCCCCGCGATGCGATGCGACTGAAAAACCGCAATCGCGGGGCAAGCCCGCTCCTACCGTTCGTCGGCATCGCAAATAATTCGCAATCACAACATCAGGGTAGATCGCCCTTCGCGCGTTAGTGCTAGAGCAATTAAACACAAGAAGGATGTTCTGCATGACGATGCAACCGACCCTGCGTGCCCTGTCGGCCGCAGTGGCCCTGATCCTGGCCGCGCAAGCTGTGGCCGCACCGATCGACCTCGACCTGCCGGCCCAGCCGCTGGCCACGTCGCTGCGCCAACTCGGCGACGCCGCCGGGCTGACCATCGCGGTCGACAGTAACCTGGTGCAAGGCCGCCAGGCGCCCGCGCTCAGCGGCCAGCTGGAACCGCACGACGCGCTGTCGCGCCTGCTCGCCGGCAGCGGCCTGAGCTACCAGCAAAGCGGTACCACGCTGATTGTCAGCCAACCGAGCGGGGACGCCCTGGAGCTCGGTGCCACCAGCATCAACGGCGTCGGCCTGGGCGCTACCACCGAGGGCACTGGCTCCTACACCACCGGCTCGACCGCCACCGCTACCAAGCTGCCGCTGACGATCCGTGAAACCCCGCAGTCGGTCAGCGTGATGACCCAGCAGCGCATGGAAGACCAGAACCTCACCCAGTTGCTGGATGTGGTCAAACAGGCCCCGGGCCTGAGCGTCAACCAGGGCGGTAACGCCGGCTCCGACTCCAGCCAGATCTTCTCGCGCGGCTTTGCCGTGGAGAACTATCAGGTCGATGGCCTGCAACGCCTGGACAGCAACTACAAGTCCGTGGCGCAGAGCAACGACATGGCCCTGTACGACCGCGTCGAGATTATCCGCGGTGCCACCGGCCTGACCAACGGTGTGGGTACCCCCGGCGCCACCGTGAACTTGATCCGCAAGCGGCCGACTGCCGACTTCCAGAGCAGTATTTCGAGTTCAGTCGGCTCATGGAACTATCAGCGCACCGAAGTGGACGCCAGCGGCCCGTTGAACGACAGCGGCACCCTGCGCGGCCGGGTGGTCGGCGCCTATCAGGATAACGAGTCGTACATCGACCGTTTCAACGAGCGCAAGAAGATCTTCTACGGCATCATCGAAGCCGACCTGGGCCCCGATACGCTGTTCACCTTCGGCATGGACTCGCAGTCCCACGATGCCGACGACCACGCCCGCAGCGGCCTGCCGCTGTTCAACAAGGACGGCTCGCGGACCGACTGGTCGCGCTCCGATTCGGCAGCCGCCAGTTGGGCCTACTCCAATCGCCACTTCACCACCGGTTTCGCCACCCTTGAGCACAACCTCAACGAACGCTGGAAAGCCAAGCTGACGCTGAACCGCGACCGTTACGAGTACGACGAAGTGCTGGGCTATGCCGCCGGCGGCAACCCCGATCCGGCAACCGGTGCCGGGGTCAACCTGTGGGCCGGACGCTGGGAAGCTAAGCCGGTGCAAACCAGCGCTGACTTCAACATCGCCGGTAGCTTTGATCTGTGGGGCCTGGAACACGACGCGGTGATCGGCTACACCCGTCAGCACACCGAGTTCCGCACCAACGGCTATCCACTGTGGTGGTTCGATGGCTGGAGCAATGCCATCCCCAACATCTACACCTGGAACGGCGATGTCCCCGGCAAACCACCACTGCCGGCTACCAGCCGCATCGACTATCAGGAAGACCAGACCGCCACCTATGGCAGCACGCGCCTGCGCCTGACCGACGATCTGTCGCTGATTCTCGGTGCCCGCGTCAACGACTGGAAAAACACGGTCAAGACCGATTACTACGACGACACCCCCGACACCGACGTGCGCCGTAAAGAAACCGGTGTGGTCACCCCGTTTGCCGGCGTGGTCTACGACCTCGACCAGCACTGGTCGGTGTATGCCAGCTACACCAGTATCTTCAAGCCGCAGAGCAACAAGGACATCAACGGCCAGTACATCGACCCGCTCGAAGGCGATGGTTATGAGGTGGGCAGCAAGGCGTCGTTTTTCGACGACCGCCTGAACTTCGGCCTGGCGCTGTATGAGATCAAGCAGGACAACCTGGCCGTGCTGATCCAGCCGAACGTCCCGGTACCTGGCGGTGGCTTCGCCTACCGCGCCGAGTCCGGCACCAAGACCCGCGGTTTCGAACTGGAACTGTCCGGTGAACTGGCCACGGACTGGCAAGCCAGCGCCAGCTTCAGCCGTAACATCGTACAAGACGCCAACGGCAACAAGCTCAACACCAACGTGCCGCAGAACACCTTCAAGCTGTTCACCACCTACACCCTGCGCAGTGTCGGCAACGGCCTGACGGTGGGCGGTGGGGTGAACTGGCAAAGCGAGATCTACAGCAACAACCAGGGCCCGAGCCGTGTGCGCTTCACTCAGGAAGACTACGCCGTGGTCGACCTGATGGCGCGCTACCCGATCACCCGCCAGTTGAGCGCTACGCTCAACGTCAACAACCTGTTCGACAAGGAGTACTACACCAACACCGCCGGCAGCAGCTACTACGGCACCCCGCGCAACGCGACCTTCGGCCTGAAGTACGACTTCTAAACCGTCGACCTGTAGGAGCGGGCTTGCCCCGCGATGGCGATCAGTCTGATGCATCGCAATCGCGGGGCAAGCCCGCTCCTACCCGTCAGGTGAAGCAGTACGCTGCGATTTTATTGCCGTCCAGATCCCGGAAATACGCCGCGTAAGCGTTTTCCTTCCAGTTGCGCTCACCAGGCGTGCCCTCGTCTTTGCCGCCCATGGCCAGCGCGGTGTGGTGGGCAGTATCGATGCTTAAACGGCTAGGCGCCTGAAAGCTCACCGTAACGCCATTGCCAACGCTTGCAGGCTGACCATTGGCCGGTTTGAGAACGAAGAACGAAGGGGCATCGATGCCCCAGATCGATCCGTTGTCGCCCAGGTCGGCCAGGCGCTGCATGCCGAACTGGCCCAGCACTTGATCGTAGAAGGCGCGGGCTTTGTCCAGATCGTTGGTACCGACAGTTACGTGGGTAAACACAGCCATGTTGCTTTTCCTTTTGTAGTGAACGGAGGGTCTGCGGTTATTGATTGGCCAGCACACGCGTCACGCTGGCGAGCAGTTCACCAGAGCGCAACTGCTCGGTGACCGCGACAATGTCGGGGTAGAACGCCCGGTCTTCATTGGCCACCGGTACCCGGCTACGCACCAGGTCGTACAGCGCGCGGGTGGCGCTGGAGGCCTTGCTCAGGTCATGGAAGTCCAGGGCCTGGCAACCAACCAGCACTTCGATGGCCAGCACCGATTCCAGCTTGCGCGACACCTGATAAGCCTTGATCGCAGCGTTGTAGGCAAAGCTCACCGGGTCTTCCTGGTTGCCGCAGGTCGACACGCTGTCGATGGTCGAAGGCTGCGACAACACCTTCATTTCCCCCAACAACCCGGCAGCGGTGTACTGGATGATCATGTAGCCGTTGTTCAGGCCGGGGTTGCGCACCAGAAACGCCGGCATTTCACTGAAGTGCGAGTTGACCATGCGGTCGGTACGCCGCTCGGAAATCTTCGCCAGGTTGGTCATGGCGTTGCACAGGGTGTCGGCAGCCATACCAACGTAAGAGCCATCGAAGTTCGCCCCGGAGATCGCTACGCCGTCGTCTTCGCTGGTCGGGTAGATCACCGGGTTGTCGCCGGAGGAAGCGATCTCGTTGTCGATGCAGGCCTGGGCGTAGGCAATGAACTGCTTCGACGCGCCGTGCACTTGGGGAATGGCGCGCAGGCTGTAGGTGTCTTGCAGACGGTAGTCGATGTTCTCCTCGATCAACTGACTGTCGGCCAGCAGTTGTTTGATGTAACGGGCGGTCTGCGCCTGAGTGCTGTGGGCTTTGACTGTGTGGTAGCGGGCGTCGAAGGCGCGAATGGTGCCCTTGAGCGCCTGCAACGAGATCGCCGCAGCAACATCCGCCGCCTGGGAGGCCTGGTTGGCGTTGTACTGAGCCAGGGTAGCGATGGCAGTCACCGAGGTGGTGCCGTTGAGCATCGCCAGGCCTTCCTTGCACTGCAGCGCAATCGGCTGCATGCCGACCTGACGCAACGCGGTGGCACCGTCCACCCAGTCGCCACCGGCCACACTGGCCTTGCCCTCGCCAATCAGCACCAGGGCCAGGTGACCTTCAGGGCCGAGGTAGCCGACCGAACCTTCGCCCGGTGCAAAGGGCACCACGTCGTTGTTGAGCAACCCGGCGATCTGTTCGAGCAAGGCCATGCGTACACCGGAATAGCCCTTGCCCAGGCTCACCAGAATCATCAACTGCACCGCCCGTACCTGTTCCCGGTTGAGCGGCTCACCAATCGACACGGCGTGGGAGCGCACAATGTTGACCTGCAGGGTTTGCGCGTCTTGCGGGGAAATCACATGGCGGACGTTGTCGCCAAAGCCGGTGGTCACGCCATAGACCAAGCGGTTCTCATCGAGAAAGCGCTCGATCAATCGCCGCGATCGCGTAACGCGGTCACGGTAGGCGTCGGAGAAACTCACCTTGGCGCCATAGCGGGCAACGGCGATAAACGCCTCGATCGAGGGCTTGGCGTCGTCGAGTACCACCGTGGTGATGTCTTTCGGGTGCATAGGCATTGCTGTGCTCTCTCTGCTTATTGACTTTTTTTGGGCGTAGAACGCCTGCCCCGTGACAGCACAGGCGAAAAAACGACGGGATCAGTGCGCTCAGGCGTGGCTGAGAATGAAGCGGCTGAAGCGCTCCGAACGCTGTTCCTGGAACATCTCTTGCGGTGTCCCCTGGGACTCGATCAGGCCCTGATTCATGAACACCACACGGTTGGAGACATTGCGGGCAAAGCCCATTTCATGCGTAACCACCAGCATGGTTCTGCCCTCCTCGGCGAGTGAGCGCATGACCTTCAGCACCTCCCCCACCAGCTCCGGGTCAAGCGCCGAGGTGGGCTCGTCGAACAAAATCACCCGTGGCCGCATCGCCAGGGTTCGGGCGATGGCCACGCGCTGTTGCTGCCCCCCAGACAGAAACGCCGGGTAGTGGTTGCGCTTGTCGGCCATGCCGACTTTTTCCAGCAGCGCCTCGGCTTCATCGATGCACTCGGCGCGTCGGCGCTTTTGTACATGCACCGGGCCTTCGATCACGTTCTCCAGTACGGTCATGTGCGACCACAACCCGAAGCTTTGGAACACCATGCCCAGCTCCGGGCGTATGCGGTCCACCTGGCGGCGGTCGGCGGGCACCCGCAGGCGATGACGACCGCGCTTGAACGCCACCTGTTCGCCGGCCACCTGAATGTCGCCGGCATCGGGGATTTCCAGCAGGTTGATACAGCGCAAGAAGGTGCTCTTGCCCGAGCCGCTGGCGCCGAGGATCGACACCACGTCGCCTTCATGGGCATCCAGCGAGATGCCTTTGAGCACCTCCAGGTTGCCGAATGATTTACGGATATGTTTTACCTGCAACACCGGATCGTTACCTGTCGTCATGCCACTTACCCTCTACGTACGCTGAGCGCGTACTTTTTTGTTGTTGGACGCGTGGTCAGCGGTTGCCGGGGCGACAACCGGTGTTCAAGCCACGCCAGTGTGCGGACAATCAGGAAGTTCAGAACCAGGTAGATCACCGCCGCACAAAGGAACACCTCAAGGGTGCGATAGGTTTCGGCAATGATCCGTTGGGCGACACCCGACACTTCATAAACGGTGACCAGGCTGGCCAGTGAGGTGGCCTTCATCATCAGGATGATTTCGGTCGAATAGGCCGGCAGGCAGCTGCGCAGTGCTATCGGAATGATGATCCGCCGTGCCAGTAACCAGCCAGACATCCCCGCCGCCCGCCCGGCTTCGATCTGCTGCGGTGGTACCGCCAATAAGCCGCCGCGAAAGATCTCTGCCATGTAGCCGGCGGTACACAGCGCCAAGGCAATCACCGCGCAACTCAGCGGGTCACGCAGCACCGGCCAGAATGGGCTCTGGCGCACCTCCGGAAACTGGCTCAGGCCGTAGTACAGCAAGAACATCTGGATCAGCAGCGGCGAGCCGCGAAACACAAAGATGTAAGCGCGCGCCAGGTGCCGCAGTGCGGCAACCTCACAGACCCGCAACCACACCACCAGCAGTGCCAGCAGCGTACCGATGGCCACCGAGGCGGCGAACAGCAACAGCGTGGTCGGCAGCGCACGCAGCAGTTGCAGCAGGGTGTCGCCAATGAACGCAATATCTACAGACATGCTGTACTCCCCTGCTCAGCCACGGCGAAAGGTTCGGCCCACACGCAATTCCGCGCGGGAGAACACCAGGTTGGAAAAACCGGTCAGCACCAGGTACAGCGCGCAGCCGGTCAAGAAGAACAACACGAACTGCCCGGTGGACGCCGCTGCCACGCGGCTGGCGCGCATCAACTCGACCAGCCCGGTCACCGAGATCAACGCCGAATCCTTCAGGCTGATCTGCCACACGCCACCGATACCCGGCAGGGCAAAGCGCAGAATCTGCGGCGCGATGATCCGCCGAAAACGCAGCATCAACGGCATACCAATGGCCTTGGCCGCCTCCAGCTCGCTGCGCGATACCGCCTGGAAAGCGCCACGGTAGACTTCGGCCTGATAGGCACCAGACACCACACCCACTGCCAATGCCCCGACCAGAAAGGCCGGCATGCTGATAAAACCCTCGACACCGAACAGTCCACCCACGCTGCTCACCAGCGCTGAACCACCGTAGAAAAACAGATAAATCACCAACAATTCCGGGATACCCCGAAATACCGTGGTGTAACCCTCGCCAAGCATGCGCAGCAGCCCGCTGGGGTGCAGCTTGGCGGCCGCCACCAGGGCACCGATCACGGCGCCGATCAGCAACGCCGCCACGGTTACCAATACCGTCATCAGCGCTGCCAACAGCAGCACGCTGCCCCAGCCCTTCGCGCCAAAACCAATCAAGTCGATCACCCGTAGTCCCGCCTCTAAGCCTGTGAGAGATCGGCCGGCCCGCGCGGTGGCGCGGGCGGCCCGTCAGCATCCGGCGTCAGCGCAGACGCCGGATGGCCCAAGGGATTACTCGGTGGGCGGGGTGAAGTCGTGCTTGAACCACTTGCGGCTCAGTTCACTGATGGTGCCGTCGGCGATCAGCGAATCGATGGCCGCATCCAGTTTGGCCTTCAGCTCCGGTTCACCGGGGCGAATACCAAAGGCCTCGCCCTCGCCCCAGATCGGCCCGTTGATCGCCGGGCCGACCAGCGCCAAGCCACTGTCACCACCGCGCTGCAACTCGCCGGAGAGGAAGCCGAGGTCTTCGAACACCACATCGACCCGACCGTTTTTCAGGTCCATCAGCGGTTCGGGCGGGGTTTTGTATTCTCGGATAGTCGCCACCTGACCGAACTGGTCACGAATGAATTTGCTGTACACCGTGCCACTGACAATGCCGATCAGCTTGCCTTTGAGGCGGTTGCGCAAATCATCGACTGCGGGAGTATCCAGCTCCGGGTTACCGCGCAGGTGCAAAGTGCCGCGGCCCAGGTCAATGCCGCTCGACTGCAGGGCGATGAAGGTTGCCGGGGCCTTGGTGTAAGGCCGGGAGAAATCGATCACCTTGCGCCGCTCGGCACTGATCGCCAGAGCATCCATGACCACATCGAACTTACCGGCCTTAAGCCCTGGGATCAGGCCGTCCCAGTCTTGGGCGACGATCTTGCAGTCGGCCTTCATCCGTTGGCACAAAAGCTTGGCCATTTCCGGTTCGAAGCCATCGAACGAGCCATCGGGCAAGGTGCGGTTCCACGGTTCATAGACGCCTTCGGTGGCGATCTGAATGGTGTTCCACTCCTTGGCAGAGGTGCTCAGCGAAAAGCTGGCAAGCATCATCATCAGCGAGCAGGCGGCGAATCGTGTTTTTTTGTTGTTCATCTTTTTAATTCTCCGGTGCAAAGCACAGTTTTTGGGCATGCGAGGCAAGGCACAGCAGGGTCAAACGTCATTCGATAGGCTGTTCGTCCTGGGTTGATTCAAAGGGTTGGCAGCGCCGCTATGGGGTGTTCAGGGCCAGCACCACAGCGGAGGTGGGCCGCGCGCAACACAACAGCACCTGACCGGGCTCGGGCGTCATCAGCGGCGCTTCGCTGTATTGCACCGTGCCGCTGAGCAGCGGTGTCAGGCAGCTGTTACATAGCCCAGCGCGGCAACTGAACGGTGGTGCCAGCCCGGCCTGTTCGGCGCATTCAAGCAGCGAGGGGCAAGCGGCATCCCATGCCACCGATTGCCCGGACGGCTCGAAACGCACGCTCAGCGCGGTGTCGGCCTGCGGCGTTGGCGCAGTCACCGGGAGAGCTGCCGGGCCTTCGTCTTCATCGAGGATCGTTGCCGGGCCGAAGAACTCGTAGCGGATTCGCGCCTTGTCGATACCCAGCCCCCGCAGCAGGCGCCAGTTTGCTTGCATGAATGGCCGTGGCCCGCACAGGTACACGTCGTAGTCATCCAGCGGCAGCAGCGCCTGCAATGTCTCCCGGGTGACCAGGCCACTGCTGTGGTGATGCGCCTGTTGCAGATCACCCTCACTCGGCATCCGGTAGCAGAAATGCACGTTGATTCCGGTACGCGAGTTCGCCAGTGCCAGCACTTCTTCGCGCAAGGCATGCACAGCACCGTTTTCGCAGGCATGGATGAAATACACCGGCCGCGCGGTGTGCGCCAGGCGATGCAGCATGCTCACCATCGGGGTCAGGCCCACCCCACCGCTGAACAGCAGCACCGGACGCTCGCTGCTTTCATCGAGGAAAAAATTACCCGCCGGGCCAGCGATCTCCAGGTGTTCGCCGACTTGCACCGCTTCATGCAGAAAGCTCGAGCCTACGCCTGCCGGCACATCCGGCGCATGCGCCGGGGCCAGTTCGTGCTTGACCGAAATGCGCAATTGCGCGACATCGTCCGGGTCGCTCGACAGGCTGTAGGCACGCAGCAACTGCGGCCCCTGGGCCTGGGGAATGCGCACGACGATGAACTGGCCAGGGCGAAACGCCACGCGCCCGGTGGCTGGGGCCGGTTCCAGCACGAACGAGGTAATCGACGCGCTCTCTTGCACCTTCCTGGTCACCTCAAAGCGCGCGAACCCCTTCGCGGCAGGAATGGCTTCAAGCATGAGCCTTGACCTCAAGGGTGTTGATCAGGTTGGCAGCGCCGTTCTGTTCTGCACGGATCAATTGCTCCATGCCCCGACGGAAGCGCAGCGGGCCGGCGTCGATGGCCAGGTCGATGTTGGCGCTCTGGCGGTTGTTCATCCCGGCATGCACCGCCGCGAGGATCACCCGGTCTTCTTCGAAGGCGCGCCGGACATCGGCGGCGAACTGGCGGGAGACGTTTTCGTCATCGGCGTCGAAGTTACGCAACTGGAACCAGTAGTAGCGGGTGCGGTGTTCGTCGACCGGGGTCATGAAGTTGTAGGAGTCCATCAAGAACGCCTGTGGGTGTGCCGGGGCATCGTCGCCGCCGAAGCCTGCCGGGGTGTGCACGCCTTTGATGATGGCATGCGCCGGGTAACGCACTTCGTAGTACTGCAGACGATCGCAGCGCCCTTCAAACTTCAGGTACTGCTGATAGAAAGGCGCCACGTCGATGTCGTACAGCCAGCGCGAAACCACCACACCGTTGTCGTTGACCACCGTTTGCAGCGGCTCGGACTCGCACGCCGAGGTGCCAAAGGTGCTCTGGTGTACCCAGGCAACATGCGAGGGGTCGAGCAGGTTGTCGGTCATGTACAGGTAGTTGCAGTCGATGGTCATCGAGTCGCCGCGGTTGATGCCCCAGTTCGGGTCATCCCATTCGGCAATCTCCAGCAGCTTGCCCGGGTCGGCCAGGGCCGCCTCACCCATCCACAGCCAGACCAGACCGTAGCGTTCTTCCACCGGGTAGCTGCGCACTTTGGCGACTTGCGGGATGCGCGACACACACGCGGCCTTGACGCAGGACCCGGCGCCATCGAAGGTCAGGCCGTGGTAGCCACACTCCACCACATCGCCGTGCAAACGCCCCATTGACAGTGGCAGCTTGCGATGCGGGCAAGCATCTTCCAGGGCCACGACCGAGCCGTCGAGCTTGCGGTACAACACGATGGATTCACCCAGCAGAACGGTTGCATGCAAGTCCTGCTTCACTTCGCTGTCCCAGGCGGCGGCGTACCAGGCGTTTCTCAAGAACATGGCGTGTAGCTCCTCTTGTTGTTATGCGAAGCCTCGGCTTCTTGAGAAACAGCCTAGGCTTGGAGCGAACAAAAGAATAGATGGGCTTTTCTGTTGATTTGTTAAGTATTTCTAAACTACAAATAGCCGATCATCTGGCCTGTCGAGCACGCTTATGAGCCACCTCCCCCCGTTACGCGCACTGGAAGTTTTCGAAGCCGTTGGCCTGTGTGGCGGCATCACCCAGGCGGCCAAACGCCTGGGTATTTCCGCCGGCGCGGTCAGCCAGCAAATGAAAATCCTCGAAGAGGCAGTGGGCTTGAACCTGACCGCCAAAGAAGGCCAGCGCCTGCGCCTGAACGCAGCGGGTCAGCGCTTTCATGAGGGCTGCAGCCAGGCCTTCGAGCGCCTGCGCGCTGCCTACGCCGAGCTGGAGCGGTCAAAGAACGCCAACAGCCTGTACATCAGCGCCCTGCCCTCGCTGTTGTCGAAATGGCTGGCGCCGTTGGTGGCCGACTGGCAACTGGAGCATCCGCAGTTGAGTGTGTATCTGGATGGCACGCACACCGAACCGTCGGAAGCGCAGGCCAACGGCGTGGACTTTCGCCTTAGCTATGGCGAAGGCATTCACGATGACCAACTGACCATCGAGCTGTTTCGCGATTGCGTGGTACCGGCCTGCAGCCCCGCGCTACTGGGCGACAATGTAGCCCCCGAGGCCTTACTGGCTCACCCGCTGATCACCATCGACTGGCGGCCGAAGTTCGACTCACCACCGTCGTGGGAGCAGTGGTTTGCCGAGGCCGGAGAAACGGCTGTGGCGATTCACAACTACCGGATCTACTCGTTGTCTTCCATGGCCATCGAGGCGGCAATCGAAGGGCAAGGTATTGTGTTGGCGCAGTACTCGATGATCAGCCGCGACATTGCCAAGGGCCGTTTGGTCATTCCCTGCCAGCGGGCACTGCCGATGCCGGCTGCGTATTACCTGACCTGGAACCACAACAGCTTCCACCGCAGCCAGTGCCGTAGCTTTCAGCGCTGGCTGATCGAGCGTGGCCGTGACCAGCAAGAGCAAACGGATCGGCTACTGGCAGGAGCGCCGGTGCAGCTTGCGGTGGGAGCGGGCTTGCCCCGCGATAGCGATCTGTCAGTCACACCGAATCGCGGAGCAAGCCCGCTCCTACCAGGGCCAGATGATCGCGGTGATGATTAGAACCGGCCATGCCGAAACCGCCGTGGGCACGCGTTGCCAGTATTGTGTTGGCGCAGTACTCGATGATCAGCCGCGACATTGCCAAGGGCCGTTTGGTCATTCCCTGCCAGCGGGCACTGCCGATGCCGGCTGCGTATTACCTGACCTGGAACCACAACAGCTTCCACCGCAGCCGGTGCCGTAGCTTTCAGCGCTGGCTGATCGAGCGTGGCCGTGACCAGCAAGAGCAAACGGATCGGCTACTGGCAGGAGCGGTGGTGGGCCTTGCGGTGGGAGCGGGCTTGCCCCGCGATAGCGATCTGTCAGTCACACCGAATCGCGGGGCTAGCCCGCTCCTACCAGGGCCAGGTGATCGCGGTGATGATTAGAACCGGCCATCCCGAAACCGCCGTGGGCACGCGTTGCCAGTATTGTGTTGGCGCAGTACTCGATGATCAGCCGCGACATTGCCAAGGGCCGTTTGGTCATTCCCTGCCAGCGGGCACTGCCGATGCCGGCTGCGTATTACCTGACCTGGAACCACAACAGCTTCCACCGCAGCCGGTGCCGTAGCTTTCAGCGCTGGCTGATCGAGCGTGGCCGTGACCAGCAAGAGCAAACGGATCGGCTACTGGCAGGAGCGCCGGTGCAGCTTGCGGTGGGAGCGGGCTTGCCCCGCGATAGCGATCTGTCAGTCACACCGAATCGCGGGGCTAGCCCGCTCCTACCAGGGCCAGGTGATCGCGGTGATGATTAGAACCGGCCATGCCGACAACGCCAGGTACACCGCAGCGCGTGGGTAATACGGCAACAGCAGAACCAGCGCCAGGCCCGCCAGGGAGATCAGGCCAAACCAGCCTATCGGCCCCATGGCCCACCCCCAGGCCGCAACGCTGGCGGCGAAACTGCCCAGCAGCGCCAGCCAGCCCAGCAGGCGCAAGCCACGACGCCCAACCGCCGTGGGCACGCGTTGCCAGACGTGCTTGTAGTGCCGCTCCAGCCCCAGGCACAGGCTGATCATGCCGCTGTAGGCCAACAACAGGCCAGTCGATAATGCCAGGCTCATCTCAGTTGGCCTCCAGACTGGCGTTTGCTGCCCGGCGTGCCGGACGTTCCTTCGGCGGTTGGCCGAGTTTCCAGCAGCACCAGCCCAGCAACGCACCAATGAATACGGTGGTGATTTCCAACAGCATGTAGTCACCGCGATTGACGGTGAACACGTTCAGTAGCGGCAGGCTCAGGCACAGCAATGCCGCCAGCCCCAGTTGCTCTTGCCAGGCGCGCAGCCAGGGGCGAACGATGGCGTGGCCCAAGGTGGCCAGCCAGATCAGGAAGAACACCCGCACTTCCCACCCGGCGCGCTGATCAAGCTCCACGGGCAACAAGCGGTTGGCCCACAACATCCCGATGCAGGCCACTGCCAGGCCAGCCACGGCACTGACGTTGATGCGTTCGGCGGCGTGGTAGAGCAGCGCACCCAATGCACCTTCGCCATCATGGCGACGGCGGCGCTTGACGGTGAACAGCACCAAGCCGGTAGCAATCATTGCGCAACTGGCCAAGCCACAGATGAAGTACAGCCAGCGCATCGAGTAGCCGCCGAACTGGGCGAAGTGCATACCTGACATGACCCGTTGAGTCAGCACACTGGGGCGGGTCTCGGCCGGCGCCCGTACGACGTTGCCGGTCACGCCATCGAATACCATGCTCTGGCCTTTGGTCAGCTCGATACGGTTACCCAGTACCGGTCGTACTTCGATGCGTGCATCGCTGCGCCCGGGGTTATGGATCGAAATCGAGGACACCGGCCCCATGTGCTGCTGCGCTTGCGCAAGCACTGGGCCCAATGGCGTCAGCACAGCGTCTTCCTGAACGTGCTGCCCGGCCGGCCGCCCGCTGGCGTGCTGCTGCGCCGGCACACCGCGCAGGGCCTGGCCCAAGGCGTTGCGATCACCGTCAAACAGGGCATCGGCAGCGGCTGGCATGTAGATCAGGTAGAAAATCACAAGGCCGGTGTAGGTGATCATCAAGTGAAACGGCAACACCAGCACAGCGGTGGCATTGTGCGCGTCCAGCCAGGAACGTTGGCCCTTGGCCGGGCGGAAGGTGAAGAATTCCTTGAAGAACTTCTTGTGAATGACGATGCCGCTGATCAGCGCCGCCAACATCACCATCGCGGCCAGGCCGACCACCCAGATGCCCAGCGTGCGTGGCAGGTTGAGGGTAAAGTGGAAACGGAAGAAAAAGCTCCCGCCTGCCGTCTCGCGTACCGCCAGTGGCTCACCGGTTGTTGGGTCCAGCGCCTGGCCACCGCCGCGACGCTGCTCACCTGCAGACACGTTAAGGCTCGGCGAGCGCTCGGTGGGCAAGCCGATATTCCAGGCGCTGGCCCCGGCATGATTGGCCTGCAGATAGTCCAGCGCTCGCTGTGCTGCCTCGGGTTGGCTCAATGAATGGGCTGGAATCTCCGGGCGCATCCAGTTGTCGATTTCTGAGTCGAACACGGCAATGGTGCCGGTCAGGAAAATCGCGAACAGGACCCAACCGAAAATCAGCCCGCTCCAGGTGTGCATCCAGGACAGCGACTGGGTGATGGTCTTGTGCTTCATCTCACGCTCTCCATCAATTGCGGCCAGAAGCCGATCAGCGCCAACGGCAGCGCCAGCGACATCCCGGCCCAGGCGCGCCACGCTGTACGGCAGGCAAACGCCCAGAGCATGGCGCCGGTGTATACAGCAAACGACGGCAGGCTCGCGCTGACCAGCGCATCGACCTTATCCAGCGGGAGCAGACGAGCCAGCGCGGCCGTGAAGGCATAGGTGAAGGCGTAGCCGCCAAGTACGGCGGCTACGATCCTGGACAGCACGGCCCAGGAGAAGCTTGTTGTTTTCATGCAGAGTCCTCATCAGTGACCCGACCCGCTTCGAAGTACGACAAAAGCCCAGCCGGGTCAGCGCTGGGCTTTTGGCAAATGCCAGGAACCTTGCATCAGAACGATGTGGTCACCGAGGCATAGAAGGCGCGCCCTGGTTCGTTGTAAGTGTTGGCACCGGCACTGGTGCCTGCACCCTCGCGGTACACACGCTTGTCGAACAGGTTGTTGATACCGGCACTGAACGACAGGTTCTCGTTCACCTCGAAGACACCGCCAACCCCCCAGATGTGGTACGGATCAAGGGCCTGCAGCTCGTTCTCGGCAGTGACGCCGACCTCGCGCGTCGGGTTGAAGCGGCGTGGCTCCTGTTTGCCGTAATACGTACCGGTGAGGCTCAAGGACAGTGCCTGAGTCACCTGCCAGTCGAGCATGCTGTTGACCGTGTACTCCGGCACCACCGACAACGGGTTGCCATCGCTGTCTTCGTTGGAGTCCATGTAGGTGAAGTTGGTGTTCCAGCTCAACACCTCGCCAGCTTCGCCCAGCAGCGGTACGCCAATGCTGCCTTCCCAGCCCTTGACCACTGCATCCTTGGCATTGTCCCAACGCAGAATCGCTTCATTGGTCGGGGTACGCCCGACCACATCGTTGGCGGAGGTGATCTTGTTGTCGTAATCGTTGCGGAAATAGGTCAGGCCAGCACTCCAGCCATTGCGGGCGAAACTGACCCCCAGCTCTTTGTTGACGCTGACTTCCGGATCGAGGTCTTCATTGCCCAACACGTAGCAGCCATTGGCGTTGAGGCTTGGCGCACAGCCGTTGCCGTTACTGCGGTACAGGTAGTTGGGGTTGGACTGGTAGAGGTTGGGCGCCTTGAAGGCTCGGGCGATACCGGCCTTGAGGGTGATGTCTTGCGTCAGCTTGTACGAGGTGTTGAGGCTCGGGCTCCAGTTGTCGCCAAACTGATCATGATGGTCAAGGCGAAGGCCAGGCGTGAGGAACCAGTCGGGGGTCAGCTCGATGTTGTCTTCGGCATAGACGGCCATGATGGTCGCGTCCATATCGGTGGGACGTGCCCCGGCAGCCGAGTTCGGCAGGGTGCTGCCCACTGAGCGGTCCAGCGTGCTGGGATCATCCAGTTCCTGGTAGTTCCACTCTGCGCCCAGGGTGAGGGTCTGCGGGCGCAGCACTTGCAACGGAATGTCCAGTTGGCCCTGAACGAGGTAACTGTCGTAGGTGCTGGTGGTTTTGTCGTTGCCGTTGATGTCGCCATCAGCGCTGCCAGTCAAGCCTTCGAGCAGGCGGTTGTTACGGGTCTTTTCGTATTGCGCCAACAGGCGCGAGGTGCCGAACTCCCAGTCACCACGATGGGTAACGGAGAAGTCCTGACGGTACATGGTGTTGGTTTCGCGGCCCAGCCAGCTGTTGATGGTGCTGCCCGGCGTCAGGGAATCGGTGGCACCGGTACCGACGTCACCGGCATAGATGTTGCCCTGGCGGCTGAAACCGGTTTCAAAGTCGATGATCTGTTGGTTATCCAGCGCCCAGCTCACCAGCGCGTTGATGTCTTTGTTGCGCACCCCTTCGCGCCCCGCAGCCAGCGACGAACCGACCGCGGTATGGCCCTGGTTGATGTCGGCATCGTCGGCATCGGTTTTGTTCAAGTTGCCGTACACACGGAAGGTCAGCGAATCCGTCAATGGGCCGGCAAGGCTGAAGGTGGTGCGCTTGGTCATGCCTTCGGCATCATCTTCAGGCAGGTTGGTGAAGGCGGTGATGCTACCGCTCAATGCCTGGGTCGGGCGCTTGGTGATGATGTTCACCACCCCGCCCATGGAGCCGGAACCATAACGCGCAGCCGCCGGGCCACGCAGCACTTCGATACTTTCGACCTGATCGGCGGGCACCCAGTTGCTGTCGCCACGGGTGTCTCGCTCGCCAGCGCGGGTATAGCGCACCGCGTTGCGCGAGGTCACCGGCTTGCCGTCGATCAGGATCAGGGTGTTTTCCGGCCCCATGCCACGCAGGTCGATCTGGCGGTTGTTGCCGCGTGAGCCACTGGCACCGTTGCCGGTCAGGTTGACGCCTGGCATCTTGCGGATGATTTCCGACAAGTCATTGACCGGCGGGCGCTTCTTGATGTCTTCGGCGCTGATGATCGATACACCCGGTGCCTGTTTCAGCTCTTGTTCGGCAGTTGCCACCACATGGGTGTCGACCAGCTCCAGCGGCTCGTCGCCGGTTGCGTCGATAGCCGCCCACAAGGTGGAAGGCGATGCAGCCATCAGGGCCAGAACGAAGTGGTTGAGGGTGAATCGGGGCTGCATCGAATCTCTCCTTACACAGTGAAAACATGCAGGAAAGGCGCGAGGGAATTGACGAAGCAGCGGCATCCGACGCGCCCCAGACCTGCCCGGGACGAGCGCGAATGCTATAGATTCTCAAATGTGAGTAAATCTTTTTTACATTTTATACATTTCTCAGTTTGAAGCTGACCCGTAGCCCGGGGCTGCGGTTCTGCGCCCAGGCATCGCCGCCCTGCAACTGAGTGACGCTGCGGGCAATCGACAGACCCAAGCCGAAACCATCACCGCCAGGACGCGCGACATTGAGCCGGGAAAATGGCTCAAAGATTGTTTCCAACTTTTCGGGGGCGACGCCTGGGCCCTGGTCGTCGATCCACACCTGCCAGTAATCCCCCTCACAACGGCCGCCCAGGCTGACAATGCCGTCGGCGGGCGAATGGCGCACGGCATTGCGCAGCACATTCTCCATGGCCTGCGCCAGGCTGTTGAGATGCCCAAGTACCGTGCAGCCGCCGGGCAGATCACAGCGCAATTGCTCGGCCGGCCAGCCGGTCTCGTAGCAGACGTCCTCGCACAGCACGTCCCACAGGCGCACAATGTCCACGCGTTCAAGGGGTAACAGCGGGCGCTCGGTATCGAGCCAGACCAACTCGAGGATGTCGTTGATCAGGCGCTCCATACCCTGCACTTCCCGCTCCAGGCGTTCGCGCAGTGCCTGCATGTCTTGCTCCCGTTCGCCGGTAACGCGCAAGCGGCTCAGCGGTGTGCGCAGTTCATGCGACAGGTCGCGCAGCAACTGGCGCTGAAAACCCACCGTGTTCTGCAAGCGCCCGGCCATGTGATCGAACGCCCGCGCCAGTTCTCCCAGTTCATCTCGGCGTTCGGCGAGCTGTGAACCCACCCTGGCAGACAGGTCGCCGGCACTCAAGGCAATCGCCTGGCGCCGCAGGATGGCCATCGGTGCAATCACCGTGCGGTACAGCAACACACCCAGGCCCAGGGCCAGGCAGGCAGGCAGCACGCGCTCCAGGAGTATCTTCCACAGGTGGTTGTGCTTGCGCGGGTTCAGCCGCGCGGGCAGGTCCATGACCAACCTGGCTTCACTGCCACTGAAAGGCATGAAAAACGTAGGCGTGCCGCCGGGTCGGCCAACCGACCAGTCCAGTGAACGCATGAAGTTGAGCTTCTTGCTTTCGGCCTGCTGCAACGGCTGCGAAGACAACGACCGGTCATGTGCGCCGACCACCACTGCCCACACCCCCTCACGCGCTTTTAATTCGGCAAGAAAGCCGTCTACACCACCCTCCCCGCCCGCTTTCCAGGCCCGCTCAGCCTGCTGCGCATACTCAGACAATTGCTTGCGATCCTGCGCACTGAGTTTGGAGGTGGCTTTATCGAGACGCTGGCTGACATCCACATGCAGGCTGATGATCAACAGGCTGAGCAGTGCAATGCCCCCCAGCAGCGTCCAGAACAGCGAATGGCGATCCGGCAGCCTCATGGCATGACACGCTTGAGTACGTAGCCAGCCCCACGCACGGTATCGACACGCCCGGCGCTGTAGCCAATGACCTGCAGTTTGCGGCGGATGTGGCTGATATGCATGTCCAGGCTGCGGTCATGGATCGAATAGGCCCGGCTCAACGCCTGCTGATAAAGGAACGTCTTGCTCAGCACTTCGTCGGGTGCGTGGCACAGCGTTGCAAGAATTCGGTATTCGGTGCTGGTCAGATCAGCCCACTGGTCGTTGTAGCCTACGTCGCTACGCCCCGGGTCAAACGTCAGCCCCAGGTCTGCGCCTTGCGCGTGCTGCTCTACCTTGTCTTGCCGTTCGTAGGCGACCCGGCGCAGGATAGCCTCGATACGTACGTCCATTTCGCCCATGCTGAACGGCTTGGGCAAATAGTCGTCAGCGCCTTGGCCGAAACCAATGATACGGTCTTGCTCGGCTCCCAGCGCCGACATCAGGATCACCGGAATCCGCTGCCCGCGGCGCAACTCGACCAACATCTCCAGGCCATTGCTGTCAGGCAGGAGGATGTCCAGCAAGATCAGGTCGTAGTCGCCTTCACGCACCAACTCCACCACATCACTGGCGTCATTGCGCAGGGTCACGGCAAAACCACGCTCGCCCAAGTGGCTGCCAATGTGAGCGGAAAGCACAGGATCGTCTTCGATGGCGAGGATACGAACGGGGTGGCGGGAGGCAATGGCCGGCTGCATGCGGTGACCTGGCAAATGATAACGATTATAAATCCCACATTCTGACAAACTCCATGCTCTACGCACAAATGGCTTGAGGTGACTTTTCCAGGTCAACAGAGGCCCGTTCACAACGTTCGTGCTTCTGGTCCAGCCAGGCCGCTGCTTTTCACCCGCTCTTCTATGCTCATAGATTGCCTTCAACCTGGCATTCACCTTAACCCTCACTCAAACCCTGGAGTTGATCGACGGCCATCGGCAAACAGCAGGTTCACGCAGTTCCCACCCCAACTGAGGAGCACCGAGCATGGCTTTTGTTACCAGCAAAGACGGCGTTGAAATCTTCTACAAAGATTGGGGCCCGCTTGATGCCCCGGTCATCTTCTTCCACCATGGCTGGCCATTGAGCGCCGACGACTGGGACGCGCAGATGCTGTTTTTCCTCGCCCAAGGCTTTCGGGTGATCGCCCATGATCGCCGTGGTCACGGGCGTTCGAGCCAGGTCTGGGATGGCCACGACATGGACCACTATGCCGATGACGTGGCGGCGGTGGTGAAACACCTCGATGTGCACGGTGCGGTGCATGTCGGGCACTCCACTGGCGGTGGCGAAGTGGTGCATTACCTTGCTCGTCACGGCGAGGATCGCGCCAGCAAAGCCGCTATTCTCGGCGCTGTGCCGCCGCTGATGGTCAAAACCGCCAGCAACCCTGGTGGCTTGGACAAGTCAGTGTTCGATGGCCTGCAGGCACAACTGGCCGCCAACCGCGCGCAGTTCTACTACGACATTCCGGCCGGCCCGTTCTACGGCTACAACCGCCCAGGTGCGGAGCCCTCGCAGGGGGTGATCTGGAACTGGTGGCGCCAGGGCATGATGGGCTGTGCCAAGGCCCACTATGACGGCATCGTTGCCTTTTCACAGACCGACTTCAGCGAAGACCTCAAAGCCCTCAAGCTGCCGGTGCTGGTGATGCATGGTGATGATGACCAGATCGTGCCTTACGAAAACTCAGGTGTGCTCTCGGCCAAATTGCTGCGCAACGGTACCCTGAAAACCTACAAGGGCTTCCCCCACGGCATGCCCACCACCCACGCCGACACTATCAACGCTGACCTGCTCGCCTTCATACGAGGCTAGGGATCGTCCGGTGCCAGGGGTATGCTTCTGGCACCGGGTTACCCGGTTCAAAGCAGCTACGATAGGCGTTGAATAGGGGACACAGAATGACCGCTCACCCAGCGTTCAAGCCCATATCACGGGTAGTACCTTGCCTGCTTGTCCTGTGCCTGGCCGTGTCGGCGGGCTGTTCAAGTAAACCGAAGCAAACGTACTACTCAAGCTCGCGCGCCGGCTCCAGCTGTTACGCCAAAGCCCTGCCCACATCGGGCGAAGGCGGCCTGGCCTGGGGCGCTACCCTGCAGATGGCCCGGCAAAAGTCCTTGAACAACTGCATCCGCTATGCTGGCCGCTCGGGCGGCACACCCAACACCTGCAAGGTGGTATTGGCCGAGTGCAAGTAACCACCCTGTAGGAGCGGGCTTGCCCCGCGATAGCGTTCTGTCAGTCACAACGAATCGCGGGGCAAGCCCGCTCCTACCGGCGGTGACCTATCATTCGCAGTGATAGTTATCTTCGGCCCGTTCGATTCGTTGTTAATGGTTACAAATCGCAGAATCCGCCCATTCTCAATACATTGGCGGATTTCCCATGGAACAGTCACTCAAACCTTTGCGTTACCCCTTGGCTCTATTGGCTGTACTGGTGATGAGTGCCTGCGGTCGTACCCCGGAAGCTGTGCAGGCGCCGGCGGCGACCAAGGTGAGTGTGGCAAAGGTACTGGAACAACCGATTAATGAATGGGACGAGTTCACCGGGCGCCTGGAAGCCCCGGAAACCGTTGAAGTACGCCCGCGGGTGTCCGGGCAGATCGATCTGGTGGCCTTTACCGAAGGCGCTCAGGTCAAGAAAGGTGACCTGCTGTTCCAGATCGACCCGCGCCCGTTCCAGGCCGAAGTCCGTCGTCTGGAAGCGCAGCTGCAACAAGCCCGCGCCACCGCCGCGCGCAGTGACAACGAAGCCCGCCGCGGCGAGCGTCTGCGCAGCAGCAACGCCATCTCCGCAGAGCTGGCCGAATCTCGCAGCAGTGCGGCCGCCGAGGCCCGCGCCGGTGTCGCCGCGATCCAGGCGCAACTGGACCTGGCGCGCCTGAACCTGAGCTTTACCCGCGTAACCGCCCCAATCAGCGGCCGGGTCAGCCGCGCCCAGTACACCGCCGGCAACATTGTCAGCGCCGACGTCACGCCGCTGACCAGCGTGGTCTCGACCGACAAGGTCTACGCCTACTTCGATGCCGACGAACGCGTGTACCTCAAGTACACCCAACTGGCGCGCAACGGCCAACGCGGGCAGACCACCCCGGTTTACCTGGGCTTGTCCAACGAAGCCGGTAACCCGCACCTGGGCCAGATGAACTTTGTCGACAACCAGGTCAACCCCAAGACCGGCACCATCCGTGGCCGCGCCGTGTTCGACAACAGCGACGGGCAGTTCACCCCAGGCCTGTACGCACGCCTGAAGCTGGTCGGCAGTGCGACCTATTCGGCGGTGTTGATCAATGACGAAGCGGTCGGTACCGACCTGGGCAAAAAGTTCGTGCTGGTCATGGATAAAGACAACACCGCCGCCTACCGCGCCGTTGAGTTGGGGCCCAAGCTTGAAGGCCTGCGGATCGTTCGCAGCGGCCTGAGCAAGGATGACCGCATTGTGGTCAAGGGCCTGCAGCGGGTTCGCCCAGGTTCGCCGGTCGATCCTCAGGACACGCCAATGGCCAGTGAGGCCACCCTGGCCGCCCTCGCCCAGCAACGTCAGGCGCTGGAAGCCAGCACTCAGGGCAAACCTGCCGCCACTGCCACCGTAAAACTCGCCAGTGCTTCGGCACCGCGCGGTTAAGGAACCGGTCCGATGAATTTTTCCAAGTTCTTTATTACTCGGCCGATTTTCGCTGCCGTGCTCTCGCTGCTGATCCTGATTGCTGGCGGCATCTCGCTGTTCCAGCTGCCGATCAGTGAATACCCTGAAGTGGTGCCGCCGACCGTGGTGGTGCGCGCCAACTTCCCCGGTGCCAACCCCAAGGTGATCGGTGAGACCGTGGCCGCGCCGCTGGAACAGGCGATCACCGGGGTCGAGAACATGCTGTACATGTCCTCGCAGTCCACCGCCGACGGCAAGCTGACCCTGACCATCACCTTCGCCCTGGGAACCGACCTGGACAATGCGCAGGTGCAGGTGCAGAACCGCGTGACCCGCACCCAGCCCAAGCTGCCAGAGGAAGTGACTCGTATCGGTATTACCGTCGACAAGGCCTCGCCTGACCTGACCATGGTTGTGCACCTGACCTCGCCGGACAATCGCTACGACATGCTCTACCTGTCCAACTACGCCATCCTCAACATCAAGGATGAGCTGGCGCGCCTGGGTGGTGTCGGCGATGTGCAGTTGTTCGGCATGGGCGACTACTCGCTGCGGGTATGGCTCGATCCGAACAAGACCGCGTCGCGTAACCTCACTGCCAGCGATGTGGTGGCGGCCATTCGTGAGCAAAACCGTCAGGTCGCCGCAGGCCAGCTGGGCGCACCGCCCGCACCGGGCAGCACCAGCTTCCAATTGTCGGTCAACACCCAAGGGCGCCTGGTCAGCGAAGAAGAGTTCGAGAACATCATCATCCGCTCCGGCGCCGATGGTGAAATCACCCGCCTCAAAGACATCGCCCGGGTCGAGCTGGGTTCCAGCCAGTACGCCCTGCGCTCGCTGCTGAACAACCAGCCTGCGGTGGCCATTCCGATCTTCCAGCGTCCAGGTTCGAACGCCATCGAAATCTCCGATGAAGTGCGCGCGAAAATGGCCGAGTTGAAGAAAGACTTCCCGCAAGGCATGGACTACAGCATCGTCTACGACCCCACCGTGTTCGTGCGCGGCTCCATCGAAGCGGTGGTGCACACCCTGTTCGAAGCCCTGGTGCTGGTGGTACTGGTGGTGATTCTGTTCCTGCAGACCTGGCGCGCCTCGATCATTCCGCTGGTCGCTGTGCCGGTATCCTTGATCGGTACCTTCGCGGTGATGCACCTGTTCGGTTTCTCGCTCAATGCCCTGTCGCTGTTCGGCCTGGTGCTGGCCATCGGGATCGTGGTCGACGACGCCATCGTTGTGGTGGAGAACGTCGAACGTAACATCGGCCTGGGCCTCAAGCCGCTGGAAGCCACGCAAAAAGCCATGGGTGAAGTGACCGGGCCGATCATCGCCACGGCCTTGGTATTGTGCGCGGTGTTTGTACCGGCGGCGTTCATTTCCGGGCTCACCGGGCAGTTCTACAAGCAATTCGCCCTGACCATTGCCATCTCGACGGTGATCTCGGCGTTCAACTCGCTGACCCTCTCGCCTGCGCTGGCTGCGGTCTTGCTGCAAGAGCACCACGCGCCGAAGGATCGCTTCTCACGTGTGCTGGAGCGCCTGCTCGGTGGCTGGTTGTTTGGCCCCTTCAACCGCTTCTTCGACCGCGCCAGCCACAGTTATGTCGGCACTGTCGGTCGGGTCATCCGTAGCAGTGGCATCGCCCTGTTCGTGTACGCCGGCCTGATTGGTATGACCTGGCTGGGCTTCTCGTCCACTCCGACCGGTTTCGTTCCGGCTCAGGACAAGCAATACCTGGTGGCCTTCGCCCAGCTGCCAGATGCCGCCAGCCTGGACCGCACCGAAGCGGTCATCAAAAAGATGAGCGAGATCGCCCTCAAGCAACCGGGCGTTGCCGATTCGGTGGCCTTCCCCGGCCTGTCGATCAACGGTTTCACCAACAGCCCGAACAGCGGCATCGTGTTCACCCCGCTCAAGCCGTTCGATGAGCGCAAAGACCCGAGCCAGTCAGCGGCTGCCATTGCCGATGCATTGAACGCACAGTTTGCCGACATCGAGGACGCCTACATCGCGATCTTCCCACCACCGCCGGTACAGGGGTTGGGGACCATCGGTGGCTTCCGCCTGCAAATCGAAGACCGTGGCAACCTTGGCTATGAGGCGCTGTACAAGGAAACCCAGAACATCATCGCCAAGAGCCATAACGTGCCGGAGCTGGCCGGGCTGTTTACCAGCTATCAGGTCAACGTACCGCAGGTCGATGCTGCCATCGACCGGGAAAAAGCCAAGACCCACGGCGTGGCCATCAGTGACATCTTCGACACCCTGCAGATCTACCTGGGCTCGCTGTATGCCAACGACTTCAACCGTTTTGGCCGCACCTATCAGGTCAACGTTCAGGCTGAGCAGCAGTTCCGTCTGGAGGCCGAACAAATTGGCCAGCTCAAGGTGCGCAACAACCAGGGCGAGATGATTCCGCTGGCGACCTTCATCAAGGTCAGCGATACCTCCGGGCCAGACCGCGTGATGCACTACAACGGTTTCATCACCGCCGAGATCAACGGCAACGCCGCGCCGGGCTACAGCTCTGGCCAGGCGGAGAAAGCCATCGAGAAGCTGCTCAAGGAAGAACTGCCTAACGGTATGACCTTCGAATGGACCGAGCTGACCTACCAGCAGATTCTTGCCGGTAACACTGCATTGTTCGTCTTCCCGCTGTGTGTACTGCTGGCCTTCCTGGTGCTGGCTGCGCAGTACGAAAGCTGGAGCTTGCCGCTGGCAGTAATCCTGATTGTGCCGATGACCCTGCTCTCGGCCATCACCGGGGTGATTCTGTCGGGCGGTGACAACAACATCTTTACCCAGATCGGCTTGATCGTACTGGTGGGGCTGGCGTGCAAGAACGCGATTCTGATCGTCGAGTTCGCCAAGGACAAACAGGCCGAAGGCCTCGACCCGCTGGCCGCAGTTCTGGAAGCTTGCCGCCTGCGTCTGCGGCCGATCCTGATGACCTCGATTGCCTTCATCATGGGTGTGGTACCGCTGGTGTTCTCCTCCGGTGCCGGTGCTGAAATGCGTCATGCCATGGGCGTGGCGGTGTTCTCCGGGATGATCGGGGTGACCATCTTCGGCTTGCTGCTGACGCCGGTGTTCTTTGTCTTGATCCGCCGTTATGTCGAACGCCAACAGGCCCGCAAAGCCGCCCGTGCGCTGAAGCTGGAGAGCCATGCATGAACCGTTTGAAACTTTGGGCCCCCAGCCTGCTGCTGTTGGCGTTGTCGGCTTGCGCGGTTGGCCCCGACTATCAGGCACCCGACACTGCAGCCGCACAGCTGAGCGCCGCCAACGATCCAGCAGCCAAGGGCAGCTTTGATCGCAGCCGCTTTGAGCGCATTTGGTGGAAGCAGTTCGACGACCCGGTGCTCAACCAACTGGTCAGCCAATCGCTGCAAGGCAACCGTGAGCTGCGCGTGGCCTTCGCCCGGCTCAAGGCCGCGCGGGCGATCCGTGACGACGTCAGCAACGACGCCCTGCCGACTGTGACCAGCCGGGCCAGCAGTGAGCTCGGCAAGGGCCAGATCCCAGGGCAGACCGACGACCGGGTCAACAGCGAACGCTACGACCTGGGCCTGGACATGTCCTGGGAGCTGGACCTGTTCGGCCGTATCCAGCGCCAACTGGAAGCCAGCGAAGCCCAGCAGGACCAGGCCCAGGCCGACCTGCAACAACTGCAAGTCAGCCTGATTGCCGAATTGGTCGATGCCTATGGTCAGCTGCGGGGCGCGCAACTGCGCGAGAAAATCGCCCTGGCCAACCTCAAGACCCAGCAGGATTCGCGTGGCATCACCGAAACCCTGCGTGACGCTGGGGTCGGCAACGACCTCGATGTGGTACGCGCCGATGCCCGCCTGGCGCAGGTAGAAGCGACGGTGCCGCAGTTGCAGGCCGAACAGGTGCGGGCGCGTAACCGCATTGCGACCTTGCTGGGCCAGCGCCCCGATGCCTTGAGTGTTGACCTGGCACCGGCACAACTGCCGGCGATTGCCAAGGCCCTGCCGGTGGGTGATCCGGGCGAACTGCTCAAACGGCGCCCGGACATCCGTAGTGCCGAACGGCAACTGGCTGCCGCCACTGCCAACGTCGGTGTGGCGACGGCTGATCTGTTCCCGCGGGTTAGCCTCAGCGGCTTCCTCGGCTTTACTGCCGCCCGCGGCTCGCAGTTGGGTTCATCGGCCGCCCAGGCCTGGGCGTTGGGCCCAAGCATCACCTGGGCAGCGTTCGACCTGGGCAGCGTGCGCGCGCGTTTGCGCGGCGCCAATGCCGATGCCGAAGGCGCCCTGGCCAACTACGAACAGCAGGTATTGCTGGCACTGGAAGAGTCGGAGAATGCCTTCAGTGACTACAGCAAGCGCCAGCAACGCCTGCTTTCCCTGCTGCGCCAGAGCGAAGCCAGCCGCAAGGCTGCCGAGCTGGCCTCGGTGCGCTACCGCGAAGGCACCGTGGATTACCTGGTGCTGCTCGACGCCGAACGCGAACGCCTGAGCGCCGAAGACGCCCAGGCTCAGGGTGAGGTCGACCTGTACCGAGGCATCGTGGCCATCTACAAAGCCCTCGGCGGTGGCTGGCAAGCTGAGAATGTGGCCGACATCAACTGATTCAACAGCTCCTTTGGTTGGTTTCTGACCGGCCCTTTGCCCCGCCAGTTCACACTCGCGGGGCTTTTTTGTGGGTCCGGTAGGAGCGGGCTTGCCCCGCGATCGGCTGCGCAGCGGCCGTAAAAACCACTGCTTGCAAGCCAGCTCCCACCAGGAGCTGGCTTCATGGTCAATGGTCACTTCGGGCAAAGCCCTGTAAGACAGTTACTCCCACATGTGCCCCAGTATTTGACGCAAACCCCTCCCCTGTCCCAAGCTGGTGCCTTTGCCAGTTGCAAGCTTCGGATCCACCCATGTCGAAACAGCGCCAATTCACCCTGATCAGCCTGATCCTGCTCGTTGTGCTGGGCCTTGGCGGCTACTTCTGGCGTGATGACAGCCCGGCCCCTACGCCCGTACTCAAGCACACCTATGTCAAGGCCCTGGCCATGGCACATAACGGCCAACCCGGTGCCGCCCGGGTGTTGTATCAGCAGTTGGGGCGCACTGACCTGTCCGCCATTCGCCGTGCAGGCCTATACGAAGAACTGCCCAATTACCCCTCGCCCCTGGCATTGAAACTGGCCAGTGCTGACCTGCAGCACGCCGATCCCCTGGTACGCCGGGCGGCCATTGCCAGCATTCAGGCGATGTTGCCCGACGCCCAGCGCAGCCTGGTCCTCGGCCCCTTGCTCGATGACGAAGACCTCAGTGTGCGCTTTGCTGTGGTCGATGCCCTGCTGGGGCTCGGCCCGGACGATATCGGCCTGTACTTCGGTCCCTTCCAGCACACACTGGAGCAATACCAACAGGCGCTGGCACAACAAACCGACGACATCGCGGCACAACTGCACCTGGCCCAGCTGTACTTGCACGAAAACAGCCTGGAAGAAGCCGCTGCGGCAGTGCAAACAACCTTACAGCTGGACCCGGACAACCTTGAAGCCCTGGCCGTTCAGGTGCAGATCCTCGAACGCCAGGGCCAGACCGACGCCTCGCGTCAGGTACTGGCCACTGCCCTGCAACAACGCCCGGATTCGGCCTTCCTACAACATGAGCTCGGGCGCTGGCTGCTGCGTCACGACCAGGACGAGTACGCCTTGCTGGCCTTCGCCCGCGCCCTGGAACTTGAACCCGACAACAATGAGTACCGCTATACCCTGGCGACCGCGCTGCACCAACTGGAGCAGGTGGAACCGGCGCAGAAACAACTGGAGGCGCTACTAGCCCGCGACCCGGCCAACCGCAAGGCCAGGGTGTTGTTGATTGAGTACTGGAAAGAAACCGGGCAAATGCAGAACGTGCAAGTGCTGCTGGCGCAGCTGGAACAACTCAACCCCGACGACCCGCTGGTACAGCAAGGCCTGTAACGCAGCACGCTGACCGTCGGGCAATACGGGTGAACCTGCGCCTCGATGCCGTGGTCCAGTGATAGTGCAGCAACAGTGGACGCCACCAGCGAACACTGCCTGCTCCTATCACAGGAGGCTCCCGGTGAGCGACTCGTCACCCGCCCTACAGCGCGATGCGACCCCACACCAGACACACCCGGCAGATGCCCTGGCCGAGGCCGCTACCGTGGATCATCTACGCATCCTGACGGTCAACGCCCACAAGGGTTTCAGCGCGCTGAACCGGCACTATGTGCTGCCCGAGCTACGCGAAGCGGTGCGCAGTGAAGACGCCGATCTGGTGTTTCTTCAGGAAGTGCTCGGCAGCCATCGACGTCATGGCTTGCGTCACCGCAACTGGTCGGATGTACCTCAATACGAGTTTCTCGCCGACAGCCTCTGGCCGGTGTTCGCTTATGGTCGCAACGCGGTGTACCCCGACGGCGAACACGGCAACGCCCTGTTGTCAAAGTACCCGATCGTGCGTTACGACAATCTCGATATCAGCGTCAAAGGCAGCGAACAGCGTGGTTTGCTGCATTCGGTACTGGCCCTTCCCCGTGGTCGGGAGCTGCATGCCATCTGCGTGCATCTGGGCCTGGATGAGCGCCAGCGCCAGCAACAGTTGCAGCTTCTCTGTGGTGTGCTCGACACGCTGCCAGGCGCAGCACCGGTCATTGTTGCCGGCGATTTCAATGACTGGCGCCGATGCGCCGACGCCCCTCTGGCGCTGAGCGGGCTGCAGGAAGTGTTCACCCAAGCCTTTGGTCGCCCGGCGCGAAGTTTTCCGGCGCGCTGGCCCCTGCTCTGCCTGGACCGCATCTACCTGCGCAATGCTCAAGGCCACGCCCCCAAAGTCATGTCGCGCAAACCCTGGACGCACTTGTCCGACCACCTGCCTTTAACCGTGGAGGTACGTTTGTGAACGCGCAATGGCGGGCAGACAACCAAGTACAGCTGTTGATCAACGGTGAGGCTTACTTCCCGAGTGTCTTCGCCGCCATCGAACAGGCCCGCGAAGAGATCCTGCTTGAAACCTTCATTATTTTCGAAGACAAAATCGGTCGGCAGTTACAACACCTGCTGATCGATGCAGCGCAGCGTGGCGTGCGCGTGGAAATGCTGGTGGATGGTTACGGCACCGCCGACCTGAGCGGTGACTACATCAAGGCCCTGAATGACGCGGGCGTGCATTTGCAAGCCTTCGACCCGAGCCCCAAGCGCCTTGGGATGCGCACCAACCTGTTTCGCCGCTTGCACCGCAAGATTCTGGTGGTCGATGGCGAAGTCGGCTATGTCGGCGGCATCAACTACAGCGCCGATCATCTGGGCGACTTCGGCCCAATGGCTAAACAGGACTACGCCGTCCAGGTGCGAGGCCCGATCGTCACCGACCTGCGTAACGCTACACTAGCGCTGCTTGAGCAGTGCACCTGCTTGCAACAGCGCAGCCGTCGCTGGTGGCAACGGGCCCTGCCGCTGGCTGCCGACAGCAATCAGGCCAGCATGATGCTGAGCATTCGCGACAACCAGGACCACCCCAACGACATCGAACGGCATTACCTCAAAGCGCTGGAGGCGGCACGGGAACGCATTACCATTGCCAATGCCTATTTCTTTCCGGGCTATCGCCTGCTGCGAACCTTGCGCAATGCCGCCCGCCGTGGCGTGAAAGTCACCCTGGTGCTGCAAGGTAGGCCCGATATGCCTTGGGTACGGTTGTGTTCACGCTTGCTCTACAACTACCTGCTGCGTGACGGCGTGCGCATTTTCGAATACTGCGAGCGGCCACTGCACGGCAAGGTGGCGCTGGTAGACCGGCATTGGTCTACCGTGGGTTCAAGCAACCTCGACCCCTTGAGCCTGTCACTGAACCTTGAAGCCAATCTGATCATCCACGATGCCTCGTTCAACGAATGCCTGCATGAGCATCTGCAGGCGCTGTGCGTGCAGCGCTGCAATCCGGTGAGCCTGCAACGCGTGCTCCGTGGCTACTGGTGGCGTGCGCCGCTGATCTTCCTGACCTTTCACTTCATACGCCATTTTCCTGCCATGGTCGGCTGGCTTCCGGCCCATGTGCCACATCTGCAACCGCTGATAAACGTAGACGAGCAGCAGCCCTCCGGTAAGGCCACATGAGCATACACTCGGGACACTGGCATCGCGCCCGACAGCTCCTCACCCTGGGGTTCTTCATTCTGGTACCCGTGTTGCTGTACACCCTGCTGAAGAATCTGGACTGGCAGGAAGTTCGCCACGCATTGGCCGCCTACCGCTGGCAAACCCTGGCGCTGGCCGGCCTGGTCAGCGCCAGCAGCTTTGCCCTGTTCAGCTGTTTCGACCTGGTCGGGCGACGCTACACCGGGCATCAACTGCCAGCGACGCAGGTGCTGCCACTGGCGTTCGTGTGCTACGCCTTCAACCTCAACTTGAGCGCCTGGGTTGGCGCCATTGCCCTGCGCTATCGGTTATACACCCGCCTTGGCCTCTCATTGGCAACCATCACCCGGATACTCAGCCTGGGCCTGCTGACCAACTGGACAGGCTATCTTTGCCTGGCGGGCGCTTTGTTCCTCTGTGGGCTTCCTCCGCTACCGGCAGGCTTTGAGATCGGCAGCAGCGGCTTGCGCCTGACCGGCTTGCTATTAGTGTTGACCGTGCTGGGCTACCTGTTGGCCTGCGGCTTCGCCCGACGGCGCACCTGGCAACTGCGCGATCATGAAATCACCCTGCCCAGCCTGCCCATGGCCGCACTGCAGCTGCTCATGGGAGCCAGTAACTGGGCGCTGATGGCCTTGGTGGTCTACACCCTGCTGCCGGACAAGGTAGGTTACCCAACAATACTGGCCGTACTGATGATCAGCAGTATCGCCGGGGTCATCACCCACATACCGGCAGGCGTGGGCGTGCTGGAAACAGTGTTCCTCACCTTGCTGCACGCCCACTACGGCAAAGGTACGTTGTTAGCGGCGCTGATCGGCTACCGGGCGGTGTATTTCCTCGTACCATTGCTTGTTGCCGGAGTGGTCTACCTGCTGCTGGAGCGCTTGACCAGTCAGCGCAACGGTGTCACCTCCAGTCAGTCCTGACGGCCGATGTCTTCGTTCCACAGCTCCGGCCGCGCGGCAATGAAGTCGTTCATCATGCTGATGCAGGCGGCATTGTGTTGAACGTCTAGCGTGACGCCACGCGAGCTGAGCAACGCTTCTTCGCCCATGAACGTCTGGTTTTCACCGACAATCACCCGCTTGATCCCGTACAGCAAAATCGCCCCGCTGCACATCGCGCAGGGCGACAAGGTGGTGTACAGCGTGGACTCGGCATAAACCTTCGCCGGTTGTCGGCCGGCATTCTCCAGCGCATCCATTTCGCCATGCAGGATCGCGCTGCCCGATTGCACGCGCCGGTTGTGCCCACGGCCGATAATTTTTCCGCCATGCACCAATACCGAACCAATCGGAATACCGCCTTCGGCCAACCCTTTGCGCGCCTCGTCGATGGCGGCCTGCATGAACTCATCCGTTTGTGTGGTGATAGTGCTCATAGGGCATTTGACTCCGATGTCAGCTACAGGGTTATCGCAAGGCTAGGCTCTGCATGAAAAGATTTGAGACGAAGGTCAGGCAAGGCGAAAACAGCCGAGGAAGCGGAGTTTACGAGTTGTAAATGAGCATTCCGAGGCTGTTTTCAACGCAGCATCACCGAGTATCAAATCTTTTCATGCAGAGCCTAGCACAGCGCCCAGCGGGCATGGCATCCCTACCAGGTACAACTATGCTGTAGGGGTTTACCTTGGCGATCCGGGTCGGCCGGGTGCGCCCCATCAAGGGAGCCTGATGATGAGCAAGAAGATGTTGGTGGTCCTGACTAACACGGCCAAATACCCGACCCTCAAGCGCGCCACTGGGCTTTGGCTGGGAGAGGCGGTGCATTTTGTCGACAAGGTCCAGCAGGCGGGTTACGGGGTTGATTACGTCAGCCCGGCCGGGGGTTATGTCCCCATCGACCCCCACAGCCTGAGCCTGGCTCAAGACATCGACTGGCAGTGGTACAACGACAAGGCCTTTATGAACCGCCTGGGCACCACGCTCAGCCCCGGTCAGGTCAGGGTCAAAGACTACAGTGCGATCTACTACGCCGGTGGACATGGCGTGATCTGGGACTTCCCCGACAACGCCGATCTGCAAGCACTGGCACGACAGATTTTCGAAAACGGCGGCGTGGTCGCATCGGTCTGCCACGGTGCCGTCGGATTGCTCAATATAAAGCTCAGTGACAACACCCTGTTGGTCAAGGATCGTGAAGTCACCGGTTTCTCCAACGTCGAAGAGCAACTGGCCGAGCTGGACAAAGTCGTGCCCTTCCTGACCGAAACCGAGCTGGGCGCCCGCGGAGGCCTGTACCGCAAAGCAGAAGACCCGTGGCAGGCATTTGCCATCGCCGATCAGAAAGAAGGCCGTTTGGTCACTGGCCAGAACCCCGCCTCTGGAGGCGCGGTAGCGGAACTGGTGATCAAGGCGCTGTCTGGGAACATGCGCGCTTGACCGGGCTATCACGCTGAAGGGTACTACAACGGCTGACAGTGAAGCCTACAGGCGCCTAAGATTCAGTTCTCTATGCTGACCCTCCGTTCAGCATAGAGGCATCCATTCATGGTTCCACACTCCCACGCCGGGCGTAGCCTGATCGAATTTCTGGTTACCCTCCTGATCGGTTTGGCGCCGATCGCTTGCGGCATGCTTGTATTGACCTTGCAAGTCGACCGCAAACAAGAAGAAACCATCGAAGTGACGGCACGCGAAGCCGTGTACACCATCGACAGGGTCATCGAGACCCTGCAAACCACCGGCACACAGGCCATGAGGTTGACCGGCCAGAGCTGCGATTCAATTTTGCCCCAACTACGTGAGGAAGCCGTCCGGCAACCAAACGTACGCTCGCTGGCCCTGGAGAAGGAAGGCAGGATTTACTGCAGCACCCTTTATGGTGCGACCGATATTTCGATCGACCCGGGCAGTTATGTCAATGGACGCCTGCGGGTCTATACCAGCGACCGGGCCACGCCAGGCTCTGCCATTCTGTTGTATCGCATGCAGGCCAACGGCTATGCGGCGGTCACGTCCGCGAACATGCGTGTGTTGCAGGCCGAATTGCTTGGCTTCCAGAATTCGGTAGTGCTCAGCCTGGATTTTGGTGGGCATCACATTTGGGCGACCGGCAACGGCGAGCGTTACCAGATCCCCAACCATGCCGAGAACACCATGCAACTCAACTCCCAGCGATATGGTTATACGGTCACTGCCGGATACCCTGACGGGGAATCATGGCAAGTCATCAAGCAGTCTATGCAGGCCGTCCTGCCCTCGCTGCTGCTGGTTGGCATCATGACCTCTGCTGCGGCCTACTGGGGACTGTTCAGGCGTAGCAAGCCTCGCGCCCACCTGCGGCACACCTGATCAGAAAAAAGGCCATTGAGGTTACCCTCAATGGCCTTTATTTCGCAGCTGAACAGGATTACTCGACGTTCAGTACACCGCGACGTACCTGGTCACGCTCGATGGACTCGAACAGCGCCTTGAAGTTGCCTTCACCGAAGCCATCATCCCCTTTACGCTGGATGAACTCGAAGAACACCGGCCCCATCAGGGTTTCGGAGAAAATCTGCAGCAGCAGGCGCTTGTCGCCCTCCTGCGAAGACCCGTCGAGCAGAATGCCACGCGCCTGCAGTTCACCTACCGGCTCACCGTGGCCAGGCAGGCGACCTTCAAGCATTTCATAGTAGGTTTCTGGTGGCGCGGTCATGAAGCGCATGCCCAGCTTCTTCAGGGCGTCCCAGCTCGCCAGCAGGTCATCGCTGAGGAAGGCAACGTGCTGGATGCCTTCGCCGTTGAACTGCATCAGGAACTCTTCGATCTGCCCGGCGCCCTTGGACGATTCTTCGTTCAGTGGGATACGGATCATGCCATCCGGAGCGGTCATGGCTTTGGAGGTCAGGCCGGTGTACTCGCCCTTGATGTCGAAGTAGCGGATTTCGCGGAAGTTGAACAGTTTTTCGTAGAACGCCGCCCAATAGGCCATGCGCCCACGATAGACGTTGTGGGTCAGGTGATCGATGATCTTCAGGCCGGCACCGACCGGGTTACGGTCGACACCTTCGATGAAGTTGAAGTCGATGTCATAGATCGAGCTGCCTTCTTCGAAGCGGTCGATCAGGTACAGCGGCGCACCACCGATACCCTTGATCGCCGGCAAGCGCAGCTCCATCGGGCCGGTTTCGATTTCTACCGGTTGTGCTCCCAGCTCCAGGGCACGGGCGTAGGCTTCGTGGGCGTTACGCACACGGAACGCCATGCCGCAGACCGATGGGCCATGTTCGGCGGCGAAGTAGGAAGCGATGCTTTTCGGCTCGTTGTTGAGGATCAGGTTGATGCCGCCCTGACGGTACAGGTGTACGTCTTTGGAACGGTGGGTGGCTACCTTGGTAAAGCCCATGATCTGGAAGATCGGCTCAAGGGTGCCTGGGGTTGGCGATGCGAACTCGATGAATTCGAAGCCCATCAGGCCCATCGGGTTTTCAAAAATGTCGGCCATGCTCATTACCTCATCATCAAAGCGCTAAAACAGAAATTAATTGCTATCGATGTCGAGCGATGATGGCGGTGCGCAGGAGATGCCCCTCACACTGCGTGCGAGGTAGTCACCATAAATCAGCTTGAACCCATGACACTTCATATGGACCCATTCTCGGCGGGCTGATTCCTCAACGACGAGGAACCTTATTATTGTATGCGTAAGGTGATTCTACAGTGCGTAATCCATTTTGTCGCACTTTAAGTTCAAGCACGATTCCGACGAGCGGCTATCATCTGCACAATGCTGTCTATTCAGGTTAGTCCCTATGCCATTCTCGGTAAAACGCCGGCCTCGGCGCCTGTGGCGTGTTGTGTTGCCGTGGCTGGTAGGCGCCCTGCCCATGGCCTGCGGATTGTTGATCATGCACTGGCAAGCCGAGCGCGAGCTGCAAAGTCGCAGCGAGGCCAGTACCCGCCAGGTGGTCAGGCAGATCGACCACATCCTCGACGATATCTCCGCCGCCGCCCAGGCGCTGCTGCCCCTGGCCGGGCAACCCTGTGCCGCGCAGTCACTGGCGCTGCGTGAGCAGGTGGTCCGGCATGCCTTCGTGCGCTCTACCAACCTTGAGTATCGCGGCGAGTTGTATTGCAGTTCATTGTTCGGCACCTACCGCGAAGTGATCGATAGCAACGACTATTTCCAGGGGCGGCTGTGGCTGATGCAGGGTAATTCGGTTACCCCCGGACACCCTTTGCTGGCGTACCGCACCGCTGCCGATGGTCGCGGCGCCATCAGTACGGCCGATGGCGATCATCTGATTGGCGCCTTGCACCTGCTGGATGATGACACCCGCTTGATCTTGCAAGTCGGCCCGAACTGGATGGGCCAGAGCGGGGAGGTGCATACCGGGCCCCGGCCGGTGCCGCAAGTGGCCGTCAGCGAGCTGAGTTCATTGCACTACCCCTTCTCGATCCTGGGTGGGTACGATCAGGGCAAAGTCGGCAAAGTGATGCGCAGCGAATACCCGGCCCTGTTCGGATTGCTGATTCTGCTCGGCGCGATGGCAGCAGTGACCTGTTACTGGCAACTGCGTCGGGCCAGTTCACCCCGCGCTGAGCTGCAGCGTGCCATTGAGGCCGACGAGTTCGTGCCGTACTTCCAGCCCGTAGTACGCCAGAATGACTACGGCTGGGCCGGTGTCGAGGTATTGATGCGCTGGCAGCATCCACGCGAAGGCCTGGTCAGCCCGGACCTGTTCATCCCCTATGCCGAGCACAGCGGCCAGATCGTGCCCATGACCCGCCGGCTTCTGGAACGTACCGCCCAGACCCTGGCGCCCCACGTTGAAAGTATGGGCAGTGACTTTCACATCGCCATCAACATCACGGCCGATCATTGTCAGGACCTGGCCCTACTGGACGACTGCCGGGCTTTTCTGGCCGCCTTCCCGGCCAACAGCGTAAGGCTGACCTTGGAGCTGACCGAGCGCAAACTCATTTCTCCCACTGAACTCACCCACACACTGTTTGCCGGGCTGCATGAATTGGGAGTCTTGATTGCCCTGGACGATTTCGGCACAGGACAATCGAGCCTGGCGTACTTGCAGCAGTTCCAGGTCGATTACCTCAAGATCGATCAGAGTTTTGTCGCGATGATTGGCGGTGACGCCCTGTCGCTGCACATTCTCGAGAGCATTATCGAACTGTCGAGCAAGCTGGGCCTGGGTATTGTGGCCGAAGGGGTCGAGACCGAAGCGCAACGTGACTACCTGGCACGGCACAACGTCGATTTCCAGCAAGGCTATCTGTTTGCCCGGCCGATGTCGGCCGATGTATTCATCCAGGCGCTGCAGGCGCAGTGCCTGACGTCGCCGCCCGGCCAACCGATGTACGCGGGCGATGGCTAAGCGTCTTTTCTTTTCCTGCTGATAGAGGCCCTCGTGTCCAAAGGCATCATTTTATCGGTCACGGCGTCTTGCTTGTTCGCTGTGATGTATTACTACACCTCGCTGCTGACCCCGCTGGACGGTGAAGAAGTGTTTGGCTGGCGCACATTGCTGACCCTGCCCTGCCTGACCGTATTCATGCTGCTGAGCAAAGACTGGCCGCTGATTACCGGCCTGCTCAAGCGCATCCGGCAATCACCGCTATTGCTGCTGGGTTTGCTCGGGACGTCGTCGATGTTGGGCGTACAGCTGTGGCTGTTTCTCTGGGCGCCGTTGCACGGGCGCAGCCTGGAAGTGTCGCTGGGCTATTTTCTCTTGCCATTGAGCATGGTCCTGACCGGGCGTGTGGTCTACGGCGAACGCCTGTCACGCCTGCAACTGCTGGCAGTGGTCTGCGCAGCGACCGGCGTCGCCCATGAGTTGTACCTGCATGGTAGTTTCGCCTGGGAAACCCTGGTCGTGGCCATCGGCTACCCGATGTACTTCATTCTGCGGCGCAAATGCCGCACCGATCACTTGGGAGGCCTGTGGGCCGACATGTGCCTGCTGCTGCCAGCCGCCCTGTACTTTGTCAGCCAGGGCCCGTTGAGCGCCCAGGACCTGACAGAGCACCCGGCCCTGTATGGCCTGATTCCGTTGTTGGGGGTGATCAGCGCGCTGGCGCTGATCTGCTATGTGCTGGCAAGCCGGCTGCTGGCGTTCAGCTTGTTCGGCCTGCTCAGCTATGTCGAGCCGGTGCTGTTGGTAGCGGTGGCCCTGCTACTGGGCGAGACCATCGGCCCCGACCAGTGGCTGACTTACCTGCCGATCTGGCTGGCAGTGCTGGTGCTGATCCTTGAAGGCATCAAGCACCTGCTTCGCCAGCAACGGCGCTCGGTGTAAGGCGTACCTCGCGAACGCGACGCTCCTCCACCGCAACCACCGTCATTTTCCAGTTGTTCCATTCCAAGTGGTCGCCGACCACAGGCAGTCGGTCAAGCAGGCTCATCACCAGGCCCGCGAGGGTCTGGTAGTCCTCGGTGGGTTTGGCGGTAAAGCCAGTACGCGCCTGAATCTGGCTCAGGTTCAGGGCGCCGCTGACGACAAAGCCGTCTGCGTCTTCAACAATCCCTGGCCCTTCCACCTCACTGGCATCGGGCAGTTCACCGGCAATCGACTCAAGGATGTCGGTCATGGTCAGCACGCCGGTGAAATCACCAAACTCGTTGACCACAAAGGCAATGTGCGTCGACTCATTACGCATCTGTTCCAGCGCGTTGAGAATGCTGAAGCTTTCCAACAGGTTCAGTGGCGCACGTACCAGGTTCTCCAGGTCGGGCTCGTTGCCGGCCAACAGTTCCTTGAGCAATTCCTTCTTGTGCACAAAGCCCAGTGGCTCTTCGACGCGGCCATTGCGGATCAGCGGCAAACGCGAGTAGGACGAGTGCATCAGGGCCGTACGGATGGCCTCTGGCGACTGCGCCAGGTCGATGGCGTCGACCTTCGCACGTACCGTCATCAGCGTCTTGATCGGGCGCTCGGCCAGATTCAACACACCACTGATCATTACCCGCTCACGACGGTCGAACAGCACCTGCTCTTCGCCATCTTCGATCAGATCGGCAATTTCCTCACCCACCTCGTCGGCCTCGATACGACGACCGCCCAGCAGGCGCATCACCGCATGGGCGGTGCGCTCACGCAACGGCCGGTGCTGCTGCAGGCTGCGCTTGCGACGGGCACGCGCCACCTGGTTGAACAGCTCGACCAGGATCGAGAAACCGATGGCCGCGTACAGGTAGCCTTTCGGAATATGGAAGCCCAGGCCTTCGGCGGTCAGGCTGAAGCCGATCATCATCAGGAAGCCCAGACACAGCATGATCACGGTCGGGTGACTGTTGACGAAACGAGTCAACGGCTTGCTGGCAACGATCATGATACCGATCGAGAAAATCACCGCGATCATCATCACCGACAACTGCTCGACCATACCGACGGCGGTGATTACCGCATCCAGCGAGAACACCGCATCGAGCACCACAATCTGCGCCACGATAGGCCAGAACGCCGCATGGCGAGTGCTGCCGTTGGTTTGTGCAACGTGACCTTCAAGGCGTTCGTGCAATTCCATGGTGGCCTTGAACAACAGGAACACACCACCGAAGAGCATGATCAGGTCGCGACCGGAGAAGGTCTTGCCCAATACCTCGATCAACGGCGCGGTGAGTGTCACCATCCAGGAAATACTGGCCAGCAGGCCCAGACGCATGATCAACGCCAGGGTCAAACCGATCACCCGCGCACGGTCGCGCTGATGCGGTGGCAGTTTGTCGGCAAGGATTGCGATGAATACCAGGTTGTCGATACCCAGTACCAGCTCAAGCACAATCAGCGTGGCAAGGCCCAGCCAGGCCGTAGGGTCGGCTAGCCATTCCATGGGCGAGTACTCATGCGGGCGAACAACGGGGAAACGTCACAAAGACGGGGGGATGGCCGGGACGGCCAGGTACTGGGGGGCTCCGAGAACGAAGTCATATCAACCTGAAATCAATTGGGGAGGCGATCCTACAATTGCAGCAGGTATTTCTAATAGTGCGAAACTATTTCAAATTCTGTATTCGCAGCCAGGGTAATTTCCTTCAATACCGGCAATCGTCCGCCCCTCAGACTCAGTCACTCCCTCCTTAAGGATGAATGCACATGAGCCTGACACTGTCCATGGCCGCCTTTGCGCTGGCGGCCTCCATCTCCCCTGGCCCGGTCAACATTGTAGCCCTGGGCAGCGGTGCCCGGCACGGCCTGCGAGCAAGCTTGCGGCATGTCACTGGGGCCACCGTGGGCTTCAGCCTGTTGCTGTTGCTGATCGGCCTGGGCTTGCACGAAATGCTGCGCCATTGGCCTGGCATGACGCGGATACTGCACGCGGGCGGCGTGGCGTTTTTGCTGTACATGGCGTGGAAGCTGGCCAGCGATCAAGGAGAACTGGCGCAAAGCAACGCCCCCGCTGCGCCATCGATGCTTGCTGGCGCCACCCTGCAATGGCTCAACCCCAAGGCCTGGCTAGCCAGTGTGGCCGGTGTCGGCGCCTATGTTGGCGAAGGTGAAACCACCCTGCTCTGGCAATTTGTCGGGATCTACTTTGTCATCTGCTATTTGTCGATCGCCAGTTGGGCCTGGGCCGGCAGCCTGATCAGTCACTACCTGGGCAACGCTCGCCGGGTGCGCGTGTTCAACCGGGTATTGGCAGCGCTGCTGGTTGCCAGTGCGCTGTATCTGTTAGTGGGCTGATCGATAGTGTCCGGGGGTTGCGGCCAGGTGGCGTTTGAACGCGCGCTGCAGATGGGCCTGGTCGGCAAATCCAGCTTCCAGCGCCACCTCGGCGATCATTGCGCCGCGACGCAGCCGCGCACGGGCGTATTGCACCCGCTGGTCCAGTAGGTAACCGTGGGGCGTCAGGCCGAAGTGCTGCTTGAACGCACGAATCAGGTAGGAAGTCGATAAACCCGCCGCCTCACTGATGTCTTCGAGCCGCAACGGCTCGGTACAATGCTCGCGGATAAAGGCTGCGGCCACCAGCAGCCCCGGGTTGAGCCCACGCCCGGTCGACTCGCCGCACGGTAGTTGCTGGATCAATTCACTGAAAAAAATCCGTGCCGCAGCGTGCTTGCTGGACGCACTGCACTGGTCGTCTACCAATAAGGCGTGCAATTGGCACAGCCTTTGGTACAGGTAAGGCGAGCAACTGCTGAGCACGTCGAACGGCTGAAACCCGAGGGCCTGCAACCAGGGCAAGTCCACGTACAGCATCAGGTATGACCACGGCTCATCGTCGATTGGATTGCAGTGATGCACCACGCCGGGGTTCATCAGTACAACGGTCCCGGTCGAGATCTGTTGATGGCTGTCGCCACTGACATAGGTGCTACGCCCGGCGGTGATCGCGCCGATGGAAAACCCTTCGTGGGAATGTGCCGCATAGCACACGGTGCGCCCATCCTCGACACTGCGCGCCTCAATGAACGGCAGTGCCGGGTCACGCCAGAATCGAGAAGGGTTAGTCATCGCCATCAGTCCTCAGCGTCGTGTACCACCACCAGCAATTGCGCCTGCTGCTCGCCCAATGAGCGCAGCCGATGCGGTGTTTGCGCATTGAAGTACAAGGCATCGCCCCGCTCAAGAATGACCCGCTCACTCATGAAGTCGACTTCGACCTGGCCTTCATGGACAAACAAGAACTCCTCGCCCAGGTGCTCCTTGAAGGTCGAATCGCTGAAGTCGTGCGGCGGGCTCATGATGAACGGCAACAAGCTGCGGCTGCCGATATGGTTGGCCAATACCGCATAACCCGATCCGTGGCCACTGCCGGACAGTGGCTGACGTTCGCCACTGCGCACCAGGCTGAAGCGCGCCTGGCCCGGTGCATCCTCGGCAAACAGCTCTTCGACATTGACCCCCAGCGCCCGCGCCAACTTCAAGGCAGCGGCAATAGAGGGTGTGTTGAGGCCCCGCTCAACCTTGGAAAGATAACTTTTGGTCATACCGGACTTTTCGGCCAGCACTTCCAAGGTAATGCCCAGTTTTTTTCTCAGCAATTTCAATCGGATAGACATTTGGTGCAATTTTCCCAGTGCCGCGGGCAAGCTTTTGCTTGCTAATGACACATTGTGTCATTTATCCTTTTTTGTGTCATCTGCTTGACCGCCCCCTCCACCTTCCAAGTAGCCGGGGGCGGGCCAGCCTGACATTTCTTCTTACCCTTGAGGATATCCCCATGGCCAAGACTCTGACACTGCCCAAGGACCACCTGATCAAGCAGGCCCTTACACAGATGCAAGGCTCGCTTGCCGATAATACGTGGACTGCACGGGAAAAGCTGGCCCTGACCTGCCGAATTCTGTTCGACAACGGTCACGATTCGGGCCTGGCCGGGCAAATCAGTACCCGCGGGCCGCAACCTGGCACCTTCTATACCCAACAACTGGGCTTGGGTTTCGATGAAATCACCGCCAGTAACCTGTTGCTGGTCAATGAAGACCTGGAAGTGCTTGAAGGCCAAGGCATGCCCAACCCGGCCAACCGCTTTCACAGCTGGGTGTACCGGGCACGTCCGGATGTGAACTGCATCATTCACACCCACCCGACCCATGTCGCCGCCCTGTCGATGCTTGAAGTGCCGCTGCAGGTGTCGCACATGGACCTGTGCCCGCTGTATGAAGACTGCGCTTTTCTGGAAGCCTGGCCGGGCGTGCCCGTCGGCAATGAAGAAGGCGAAATTATCAGTGCCGCATTGGGCGACAAGCGCGCGATTCTGCTCTCGCACCACGGCCAGTTGTCTACCGGTGCAAGCATCGAAGAGGCCTGTGTCATCGCCCAATTGATCGAGCGCGCAGCCAAGCTGCAACTGCTGGCCATGGCTGCCGGCGAAGTCAAACCGATTGAGCCGGCCCTGGGCCGTGAAGCCCACGACTGGATCTCGCGCCCGAAACGCCACAGTGCTGCCTTCAACTACTATGCGCGCCAGTGCCTGCGGGTGCATGCCGACTGCCTGAACTGATTGTTCGCCCTATTTGCCTTTCTTGCGGAGTACCTTTCATGAGCACGACTTTCCACGGCATCATCGGCTACACCATCACCCCGTTCAGCAGCGACGGCCAGCAGCTTGACCTGCCCGCACTGGGCCAGTCCATCGACCGCCTGATTGCCGGTGGCGTACATGCCATCGCGCCGCTGGGCAGTACCGGCGAAGGCGCCTACCTGAGCGACCGCGAATGGGATCAGGCTACCGAATTCAGCCTCGCGCACATCGCAGGCAGAGTGCCGACCATCGTCAGCGTTTCGGACCTGACCACCGCCGGCGCCATCCGCCGCGCCCGCTTTGCCCAGGCGCATGGCGCCGACGCGGTCATGGTGCTGCCAACTGCTTACTGGAAACTCAGCGAAGCGGAGATTTTCGAGCACTACCGAGCGATCGGCGCCAGCATTGACGTGCCGATCATGCTCTACAACAACCCGGTCACCAGCGGTACCGACATGTCGGTGGAACTGATCCTGCGCATCGTACGCGAAGTGCCCAACGTCACCATGGTCAAGGAGAGCACCGGCGACATCCAGCGCATGCATAAATTGCAGCTGCTTGGCGAAGGCAAAGTACCGTTCTACAACGGCTGCAACCCGCTGGCGCTGGAAGCGTTCATCGCCGGTGCCAGTGGCTGGTGCACGGCGGCGGCCAACCTGATTCCCGAACTTAACCAGGCGCTGTACAAGGCGGTGGTGAGCAACGACCTGAAAACCGCCAAGGCGGTGTTCTACCGTCAATTGCCGCTGCTTGATTTCATCCTCAAGGCCGGCTTGCCAGCGACGGTCAAAGCCGGGCTGGCGATCCAGGGCTTACCGGTTGGCGAGCCTCGCCGCCCGGTGTTTGCCCTGAACCAGGCCGGGCAAGATCACTTGCGCGGCTTGTTGGAAAACCTGTCAACGCCGGGCAGCCATGCGTAACCGGTAGTTACCCGGGCTTTCTCCTGTCCACTTTTTGAACGCCCGGTGGAACGCACTGGGTTCCTGGAACCCAGTGCGTTCAGCAATCTCGGCAATGCTCATGTCCGTTTCACGCAGGCATTCGAATGCCGTAGCACGACGTACCTCGTCTTTGATCTGCTGAAACGAGCGCCCTTCACGCTCCAGTTGCCGCCGGAAACTGCTGGCACTCAAGCCCTGACGCTTGGCCATGGCCACCAGCGTTGGCCACTCCCCCTGCTCGCGCTCGCGCAGGTAGCGATACACCTGGGCCACCTGGCCATTCTGATTGCGATAACGAATGACCAGCCACTGCGGCGCACTGCGCAGGAAGGTTTTCAGCCCCGCCAGGTCCTGCACAACCGGCAAACGCAAGTAGTCCGCGGCGAACTCGATTTCACTGACCCCGGCGCCCAGTTGCAGGTTGGGGCCCCACAGCAGTGGATCGTCGTCTTGTGGCGGACGCTGGTCGGTCAATGCCGTGCGGTCGATCACCAAGCGCTGCCCAGCCAGCCAGCACAACAGGCTGATGACCAACGCCAGAAAGGTTTCTTCGGCATACACCCGGGTCAGCGGGTCGTCGATCTGCGATTGCACGCTGATCACCACGCGCGCACCTTTGATTGACACACTGCCGCGCACGTCTTGCAAAAACAGCGCGAAATTGCTCAGGCACTGGCGCAGCGCCTTGCCCAGGTTCGGCTCCTGGATCAGGCCCCGGCAGATCAGGGCGAAACTGCCGATGGGCATGCCATGGCTGTCCAGGTTGAAAAACTCGTCTTCCAGGGCCTGGATCAGAATCAGCCAGAGCCGGGTAAAGGCGCTGGCCGGCACCCGCGCGGCAGGTTCATCGAGCACCAGCGGGTCAATGCCAGCCTCGCGCAACAGCTGCGCCGCCCGTGCTGGCTGGTCGCGCAGCGCGTGCAACATGCTATGAACGAAGTAAACCGCGACTGTATCGTTTTCCCGCATGCCGGATTCCGAAAAGGGGGTGGCAAAAAATACCAGTTTTGCTGAACAGTTAAGGCATAGGCCTGGCCAAAGGCTTTGCCTAGACTCGATGACAACCTGAACTGGCGTGGCGTGCATTCTCGCAGAGCCTGCCACTGCCCCGCCATGCTTTCGCATACTGGAGTCAATCATGAGCACCCCGGAAATCTACGTAGTCAGCGCCGTCCGTTCGGCCATCGGCAGTTTTGGTGGCACCCTCAAGGATATGCCCCTGGCTGACCTGGCCAGCACCGTGACCCGCGCCGCGATCGAGCGTGCCGGTGTGGCACCTGAACACATCGGCCATGTGGTCATGGGTACCGTGATTCCGACCGAAGCCCGCGATGCCTACCTGGCGCGGGTTGCCGCGATGAACGCCGGCGTGCCGAAAGAAACCCCGGCCTTCAACGTCAACCGCCTCTGCGGTTCGGGCCTGCAGGCCATCGTCTCTGCCGCGCAAACCCTGCTGCTCGGCGAAGCCGAAGCAGTGGTGGCCGCCGGTGCCGAATCCATGAGCCGTGGCCCTTACTTGCTGCCGCAAGCCCGTTGGGGTGCGCGCATGGGTGACCTCAATGGCGTCGACTACATGCTCGGTGTGCTGCACGACCCGTTCGCCGGCTTCCACATGGGCATCACTGCCGAGAACGTTGCCGAGCGCAATGGCATCACCCGTCAGATGCAAGACGAAGTTGCCCTGACCAGCCAGCAGCGCGCTGCACGCGCCATCGCCGAAGGCCGATTCACCAGCCAGATCGTGCCGATTGACATCCCAAGCCGCAAAGGCACCGTGCGCTTTGAAGTCGACGAGCACGTGCGCGGTAATGTGACTGCCGAGCAACTGAGCGGCATGAAAGCTGCCTTCAAGAAAGACGGTACCGTCACTGCCGGTAACGCCAGCGGCCTGAACGACGGCGCCGGCGCTCTGGTTCTGGCCACCGGTGATTTCGTCAAACGCCACGGCCTCAAGCCGCTGGCACGCCTGGTGTCTTACGCCCACGCCGGCGTCGAGCCAGAACTGATGGGCCTGGGCCCGGTTCCTGCCACCCGTAAAGCGCTGGCCAAAGCCGGTATTGAAGTCGCTGACCTGGACGTTATCGAGTCCAACGAAGCCTTCGCTGCACAGGCCTGCGCGGTGTCTGCCGAGCTGGGCTTTGACCCTGAGAAGGTCAACCCGAACGGTTCGGGCATTTCCCTCGGCCACCCGGTTGGCGCTACCGGCGCGATCATCGCCACCAAAGCAATCCACGAGCTGCAACGCATTGAAGGCCGTTATGCCCTGGCCACCATGTGCATCGGCGGCGGTCAAGGCATTGCCGTGGTCTTCGAGCGCGTCTGAGCCAAGGAGCTTTCAAGGTGAGTATTCAGAATATTGCGGTCATCGGTGCAGGCACCATGGGCAACGGTATTGCCCAGGTCTGTGCGGTGGCCGGTTATCAGGTGACCCTGATCGATGTGTCCGACGCCGCGCTGGAGCGCGGCCTGGCCACCCTGCGCAAAAACCTCGAGCGTCAGGTCAGCAAACAGACCCTGTCCGCTGAAACCGCCGAAGCGGCAGTGGCACGCATCCGCACCACCACCGACTACGCCCAGTTGCAACAGGCGCAATTGGTGATCGAGGCGGCCACCGAGAACCTCGAGCTGAAGTTGCGCATCCTGCAGCAGATCGCCGCCAGCGTCAGCAGCGACTGCGTGATTGCCACCAACACCTCGTCGCTGTCGATCACGCAACTGGGGGCTGCGGTCAGCCATCCAGAGCGCTTTATCGGCGTGCACTTCTTCAACCCAGTGCCGATGATGGCGCTGGTCGAGATCATCCGTGGCCTGCAGACCAACGACGCGACCTACGCTGCGGCATTGGCGCTGACCGAACAGGTGGGCAAGACGCCAATCAGTGCCGGCAACCGTCCCGGTTTCGTGGTCAACCGCATCCTTGTGCCGATGATCAACGAAGCCATCTTCGTGCTGCAGGAAGGCCTGGCCAGTGCCGAAGACATCGACACCGGCATGCGCCTGGGCTGCAACCAACCGATCGGCCCGCTGGCACTGGCCGACCTGATCGGTCTGGACACCCTGCTGGCGATCCTCGATGCCTTCTACGAAGGCTACAACGACAGTAAGTACCGCCCTGCTCCCCTGCTCAAGGAAATGGTTGCCGCCGGCTACCTGGGACGCAAGAGCGGTCGCGGCTTCTACACCTACTGAGGAGTATGCCCATGAACGCCGCTTTGCGCTGTGCGAACTTCGATGAGCGGCGTGACAGGGCCTTGGCGCTGTTTGCCGAGAAAGGTTTTGGCCAGGTAAGCATGCGCGAACTGGCCAGCCACCTGGGTTTGACCCCAGGATCGCTGTATCACCATTTTCCCAGCAAGCAGGACTTGCTGTACGACTTGATCGAAGAGTTGTACGAAGAACTGCTTGCCACCCTTAACCAGGGGCGGCGTGCTCATCAGCAAACCCTGACTGAAGTGATCGCCGCCCATTGGGCCCTACATGCCGAGCGGCCATTGCAATTTCGCCTGGCCGAGCGCGACCAATGCTGCCTGACGCCCGAGCAGCAGGCCCGTATCGGTGAGTTGCGTCAACAGTACGAAACCGCGCTGCTGCGCCTGATCGTGCCCAAGGCCACCTTGCGCGGCAAGGCGCTGAATGCCACGGCCCATGTCATCGCCAACCTACTCAACAGCCTGCCTGGCTGGCTGCAAGCCTCACAGCTGCCGCAAGCGCAAGGGTTGGCGTTGATGGAAAGCATGGTATTGGGCGGCATCGAACGCACCTTGCGCGGCGAAAGCCTCAACACCATGGTATGAGCAGTCAGTGGGAGCGGGCTTGCCCCGCGATAGCGCTGTATCAGTCACATCGCATCGCGGGGCAAGCCCGCTCCCACAGCAGACCCGCATTGCCCTGGATTGCCGTTGATGGAAAGCATGGTATTGGGCGACATCGAACGCACCTTGCGCGGCGAAAGCCTCAACACCATGGTATGAGCAGTCAGTGGGAGCGGGCTTGCCCCGCGATACGATGTGACTGACACACCACTATCGCGGGGCAAGCCCGCTCCCACTGAGCAGGGCCTCTGTAAAACATGGTATTGCGCACCTACAGTTTGATCAGTGGTAGGCGCACGGTGAAGGTTGCGCCTTCGCCTTCCGCGCTTTGCACCTCGATACGACCGCCATGCGCCAGCACGATCTGCTCCGAAATGTACAAGCCCAGGCCCAGGCCCGCATTGCCCTGGTTTGAAGTAACACGCTCAAACTGCTGAAAGATGCGCTGCTGGTTCTGCGGGCTGATGCCAATCCCCTGGTCACGGACCTCGACGCAGGCCAATCCCTGCTCCTCGAAAGTCCGCACCTGGATCGGCTGCCGTGCGCCGTAACGCAATGCATTGGTCAACAAGTTGGCTACCACCTGTTCAATGCGAAACTCATCCCACACCCCCAGCAACGGCGCATCGGCCTTGAACTCAAGGGGCGAATCAGCCGCCACGGCCTGCGCGCTGAAGTTCTCGACCAGGCCAGCCACCAAGTGCGTCAAGTCAAACTGGCCGGGGCGGATCGACAGCTTGCCGGTACGTATCCGTGACACATCGAGCATGTCTTCAATCAGGCGGATCAGGCTATTGATCTGGCGTTCGTCGCGTTCGACCATCGCCTGCATCTTGTCGAGGGTAAAGGCCTCGGCATTGCCCCGTGCCAAGTGCAATTTGCGCAACTGGGTTTCGAGAATCAGACCATTGAGCGGCGTGCGCACTTCATGCGAGACAATCGACATGAAATCGTCACGCATGCGCACCGCATGCTCCAACTCGCGGCGGGCGAACTGCAATTGGGTCAGCAGTTGTTCCTGCTCTTCGCGACTGCGTTCAAGGGCCTCCAATTGCTGGCCCAAGGCTTTACGCTGGCGGAACAGATCGACAAACACCGCCACTTTGCTTTTCACCGCCTGGATATCCAGGGGTTTGTGCAAAAAGTCCACCGCCCCGCTTTCATAGCCCTTGAAGGCATAGTTCATTTCGCGCCCGGCGGCGCTGACAAAAACGATGGGGATGTTCTTGGTTTTCTCAGTGCCGCGCATCAGTTCTGCCAGTTCGAAGCCATTCATGCCGGGCATCTGCACATCCAGAATGGCCAGGGCAAACTCATGTTCAAGTAACAGCGACAACGCTTGGTCGGCAGACTGGGCTTGATGCACTTCAATGTCGCTGCCCTTGACCACAGCCTCCAGTGCCAGCAGGTTCTCTGGCAGGTCGTCGACGATCAGCACTTTAGCTTGGATATGGCTTAGCATTCTGGGGGTTCCAGCTTGGCGAGCAATTGCCCGATGCCGCTCAGCGGCAATATGTAGTCAGGATGGTGCAAGGTCAGCGCGGCCTTGGGCATGGTCGCGACTTGCGCCTCGTGCGGGTCTTGAACGACGGTATAGCCGCCCAGCTGTTTGATCTGCGCCAGCCCCCGGGCGCCGTCTTCATTGGCGCCTGTCAGCAGTACCCCGAGCAGCGCCGGACCGTAGGCGTCGGCGGCAGACTCGAACAGAAAGTCGATGGAGGGGCGCGAAAAATACAGCCGTTCCTCCTGGCTCAGGGAAAAACTGCGGTCACGTTCGACCGACAGGTGATAACCGGGGCCGGCAAAATAAATCATACCGGCAGCCACCGGCTGCTTGTCCTGCGCTTCACACACCGGGCGCCCCAGCTTGCGGCTGAACACGTCTGCCAGCTGACTGTGACGATCATCGGGCAAGTGCAGCACACACACCAGCGGCACCTGAAAATCCTGCGGCAAGGCATGGAACAAGGTGAGTAAGGCACTGACGCCACCGGCTGAGGCGCCGAGCACAACCGCTTGGATGCCGTTCATGATTTGCGGTAGATCCGTTCGGGCTTGACCAGGGTCTGGAACCGGTCCGCATAGGCGGAGAAGTCCAGGGTTTCCTTGCTGCCCAATACCAGAAAACCACGATGGCACAACGATTCGTGAAACAAGCCGAACGCGCGATCCTGCAAGCGTTTGTTGAAATAGATCAGCACATTGCGGCAGGAGATCAACTGGGTTTCAGAAAACACACTGTCGGTCGCCAGGCTGTGGTCAGCGAAGGTCACGTTTTCGCGCAGGCTGCTGTCGAGAATGGCATTGCCGTAGGCACAGGTGTAGTACTCGCTGAAGTCTCGCCGGCCACCGGCCTTGCGGTAGTTCTCGGCATACCCACGCATGTTCTGCATCGAGTAGATACCCTGCTTGGCCTTCTCCAGTGAACTGGGGTTGATGTCGGTGGCATAGATGATTGTGCGCTCCAGCAACCCTTCTTCACGCAGCAGGATGGCCATCGAGTAGACCTCTTCACCAGTGCTGCAACCGGCGATCCAGACTTTCAACGACGGCCAGGTATGCAGCAGCGGCACCACCTCCCGGCGCAGAGCGAGGAAATGTTCCGGGTCGCGAAACATCTCACTGACCGGGATAGTCAGAAACTGCAATAACTGCATGAACGTTCCGGGATCGTGCAAGACCCGCTCCTGCAGCGCCGAGACTGTTTTGCAGTCGAACTGGCGCACAGCATGCTGGATCCGGCGCTTGATCGAGGCCCCGGAATAATCGCGAAAATCGTAGCTGTACTTGAGGTAAATGGCCTCGATCAACAGCCGTATCTCGATGTCAGTGTTACGTTCGATAGTCAAATGCGCTCCAGTTGCGGCAGCCACACGCGAATCAGCGAAAACAGGCGGTCAAGGTCGATGGGCTTGGCCAGATAATCATTGGCGCCAGCCTGCAGGCAGCGCTGTTGATCATCCTTCATGGCTTTGGCAGTGACGGCGATGATCGGCAGCTTGCGCCACTGCGGCTGTAGACGAATCAGCCGCGTGGCCTCATAGCCATCCATCTCCGGCATCATCACGTCCATCAACACCAAGTCGATGTCGGTATGCTGTTCCAGGCGTTCGATCGCCTCACGCCCGTTGCGGGCGATCTCGACAATCGCGCCCTTGTGCTCCAGAGCGCTGGTCAGGGCGAAGATGTTGCGTACGTCATCGTCTACCAGCAGCAGCTTGCGCCCTTCGAAGACTTTATCGCGGCTGCGCGCGGTCTTGAGCATGCGCTGGCGTTCATGAGACAGCGAGGATTCGACTTTGTGCAGGAACAGGGTCACCTCATCCAGCAAGCGCTCCGGTGAGCGTGCGCCTTTGATGATGATCGAGCGTGAATACTTGAGCAGGTCGGCTTCTTCATCGCGGGTCAGGTTGCGCCCGGTGTAGACGATCACCGGCGGAAACGCGCAAATGTCTTCAGTCGACATGCGTTTGAGCAGTTCATTGCCAAGCATGTCGGGCAGCTTCAGGTCGATGATCATGCAGTCGTAGACGTTCTCGCGCAGCAGGTCCAGGGCGTCCTGAGCCATACCGACGGCGGTGATCTCGATGTCATCGTCACCAATCAGCCGCGCGATGCTTTCACGCTGCAGATCATCGTCTTCGACCAGCAGGATGTGCTTGAGCTTCTGGGTCAGTTTGGCTTCCAGGCGGGCGAACACCGCCTTGAGCTCTTCCCGGCTGGTGGGTTTCACCGCATAACCAACGGCACCCATGTGCATGGCCGCCTCTACCCGGTCCTCCACCGAAATGATGTGCACTGGAATGTGCCGAGTGCTGGCTTGTTCCTTGAGGCGCTGCAAGACGGTGAGGCCGGAGTGATCCGGCAGGCGCATGTCGAGCAGGATGGCATCGGGAACAAAGCTGGCTGCCAACTCGAAGCCCTCGTCAGCGGCCTGCGCGACCAGGCAGCTGTAGCCCAGCTCATGGGCCAGGTCGAAGAGAATGCGCGCAAAGTTCGGCTCATCCTCAACCACCAGAATGCAACGATTGCTGAACGGCGCCAGGGCCCGGTCATCGGCAAACGCCGGCGCACTGCGCGGCACCGGCGCCGTGGTGGGCGACACCTGGGGTACGTCTGCCACCACGCTGACCGGCATCTGAGCGACGCGTGCCTCCGGCTTCTGGTTGATGATCGGTTCGTAGCGTTCCGGCAGAATCAGGCTGAACACACTGCCCTGGCCCAGGCTGCTGTCGACGCTGATCTGCCCACCAAGCAGGTGCGCCAGATCGCGGGAAATCGACAGGCCCAAGCCGGTACCACCATAACGACGGTTGCTGGTGCCATCGGCCTGGTGGAAGGCTTCGAAGATACTTTGCTGCTGGTCGGCGGCAATACCGATGCCACTGTCGCGAACCGCGAAGACCACGCCGGTACCTGGCTGCCAACTGACCGTCAGGCTGACCTCGCCTTTTTCGGTGAACTTCACCGCGTTGGACAGCAGGTTTTTCAGGATCTGTTCCAGACGCTGGCGGTCGGTGTACACGCTTTGCGGCACCTGCGGCTCGATGACCACGCTAAAGCCCAATTGCTTCTCGCTGGCCAGCGGCTCGAACAGCGTTTGCAAGCTCTCAGCCAGGCCAACCAACGGCGTGTTTTGCGGGCGCACCTCAAGCTTGCCGGCCTCCACCTTGGCGATGTCGAGAATGTCATTGATCAAGCTGAGCAGATCATTACCCGCCGAATAGATCGACTCAGCAAACTTGACCTGTTCGTCACTGAGATTCTCCTCGGCATTCTCGGCCAGCAACTTGGCCAAAATCAGCGAGCTGTTGAGCGGCGTGCGCAACTCGTGAGACATATTGGCGAGGAATTCCGACTTGTACTTGCTCGAACGTTGCAACTCCTGGGCACGGGTCTGCAACTCTGCCTGAGCCTGTTTCAGCTCACCGTTCTTGCGGTTCAGCGCGTCACGCTGCTCGGCCAGTTGCTCGTTGGTTTGTTCCAACTCGGCCTGTTGCGTCTCAAGATGAGCCTGCGACTCCTTGAGCACGCGCGACTGTTCTTCAAGTTCTTCGTTAGCGGTTTTCAACTCTTCCTGCTGCACTTGCAGCTCTTCGTTGAGTTGCTGGGTTTCCGCCAGAACTTGCTGCAGGCGTTGGCGATAGCGAGCGCTTTCAATGGACGTGCCGAGGTTCTCGGCAACCAGCTCCAGCAGTTCGACATCGCGCTCGGTCAATGGCCGCAGAAAGCCCAACTCGACCACACCATTAACCTGCCCGTCGTTGCTGGCCGGCATCATCAGCACACTGCGCGGCAAGCCTTCACCAAGGCCGGAGCTGACCTTGAAGTAATCGGCTGGCACATCATCAAGGCGCAGCAGACGCCCCTGGTTCACCGCTTGGGCAAGCATGCCTTCCTGGGCACCGATCACCTGCTCGCGCGCCTGTTGCTCACGAGAAAAACCGTAGGTGGCCACCCGATGCAAGCCTCCGTGTTCATCGCGCACATACAGCGCCGCGACCACACTGCCCAGGTAGCGGGCAAAAAACTGCAGAATGTTGTTGCCCAACGTCGGCAGCGTCAGTTGCCCCAGCACCTGTTCTGCCAGTTGCGTCTGGCCGGTCCGTAACCAGGCTTGTTGTTCAAGACGCTGCGTTGAACGCTGCTGGGCCTGCAGATTGCTGTTATAGCTTGCAGACAAGGCCAACAGATCGCGCCGCCCCAACCACGCCAGCAGCGCACTGAGCAGGACGATGAAGGCCAGGTACACTGAAATCGCCCACGTCGTCTGCGAGCTGACCTGTTCGTTGCGCGCGACCCTGAACTGCTGCTCCATGCCAATGAACGCCTCGTACTCCCTGCGGATCTCATCGGTGATGCGCTTGCCGCGCCCTTCTCGAATCGGCCCGCGGTAGTCAGCGTCCTCGCGACGCAGGCCGATCACCTGACTGGCAAAGCTGTTCCACTCTTGTTGCAGTGCCAGCAAGCGGTCCAGCCGATCCACTTGCTGCGGGTTGTCGGTGACCATTTGCTGCAGGTTCATCAGCCCGGACAGCACTTGCGGCTTGGCTACTTCATAGGGCTCAAGAAAGCGCTCATCGCCGGTGATGAGAAAACCGCGCATGCCGGTTTCCATGTCGATCGACAGCTTGAACGCCTCGTTGGCGTTATTGATCACCCGGTCGGTGTGCTCCACCCACTGGATCGCCGACAACAGGTAGTTGATCACCACCACGAACACCACGGCACTGAGCAGGCCAACGCCAAGAGGCAGGCCGATGTTGCGACTCAGCAATTTGCGAAAGCTTTGCTGATCGATTGAGGCTGGTTGAATCATCGCGTACGTCCGGGCAAGTGAATCAATCAAAAGAGTGTGGCGGATTATTCGAGTATTTGTTCTATTTCCCGCCAGTGAAGGTGATCCATGCACCTTTCTTGTCATGAGTCTAAACAGCTTTGACATTTCTGGCAGGGCATTTAGCCAGCATTTGAGGCCTGAATGCCCGGATCGTTCCCTCCCCTTGTACAGATCGCTATGCTGCACAACAAACAGGGAACTTCAGGTAGCGCCCGGCATACAGAGTAAGTACATACACATGCACAGGACCTTGAACATGCCTCCACCTCCCGCGCCCCTTCTGGTTGTCGAAGACGACGCTATCGTGCGCATGTTGATCATTGATGTGCTGGAAACCCTGGGCTATGCGGTAGTTGAAGCCCAGGACGGCGCTGCAGCGTTAGCGATTTTGCACAATCCCGATCAAGCGCTGGCGCTGATGATGACCGATATCGGCCTGCCCGACATGAACGGCCAGGCGCTGGCGGCCAAGGCACGAGAAGTCAGGCCGTTGTTGCCGATCCTGTTCGCCAGCGGCTATGCCGAAAACACCCAGGTGCCGGAGGGCATGCACCTGATTGGCAAGCCGTTCAGCATCGATCAACTGCGCGACAAGGTGCAAAGTATCCTGTCCATCGACTGACCGGTGGGAGAACTGTCTACAGTTTGTGGGAGCGGGCTTGCCCCGCGATGCAATTTCACAGACATCCGCAATCGCGGGGCAAGCCCGCTCCTACAGCAAGCTCGTTCCTACGTCAGCCCGGCACACTGTAGAATGGGCCTTTTTCCCAAGGCCTCTTCCCCTCATGCTCACGCCTGCTCTCAACGTCCTGGTCATTGGTTACGTCTGGCCTGAACCGCGCTCTTCAGCTGCCGGCGGTCACATGATGCAGATCCTCGAAAGCTTCGTGCAGCGTGGCTGGCGGGTAACGTTCAGCAGCCCGGCTACGGTCGGCGAGCACAAAGCTGACCTGGCTACCCTGGGCATTGCCGAGCAACCCATTACCCTCAACGACAGCAGCTTCGATCAGTTTGTCAGCGAACTGGCCCCGGATGTGGTGCTGTTCGACCGTTTCATGATGGAAGAGCAATTTGGCTGGCGCGTGGAAAAGCACTGCCCCAATGCCTTGCGCGTGCTGGAAACTTCAGACTTGCAAAGCCTGCGCGATGCACGCCAGCAATTGCTGCGCCGCCGCCTGATCGAAGGGCTTGACCCTAACGACTTCCGCGCCTTGTTCGCCACCTCAGGGCCCGAACTGTATCGGCAGATGGCCAGCGCCGACCTGACCCTGCGCGAACTCGCGGCCATCTACCGCAGCGACCTGAGCCTGATGATCTCCGACGTCGAGATCGACCTGCTGATCAACGGCTTCGGCGTTCCTGAGCACCTGCTGCACTGGTGCCCGTTAATGGTCGAAGTACCTACTGCGCCGTTCAAACCGTACGAGGAGCGCGCTCACTTCCTCAGCATTGGTAACTTCCGCCACGCCCCGAACTGGGATGCCGTGTTGTGGATGAAGAACAGCTTGTGGCCAATGATCCGCCGCCGCCTGCCGCAGGCCCAGTTGCACATCTACGGTGCCTACACGCCCCCTAAAGCCACGGCATTGCACAAGCCGGTTGAAGGCTTTCACATCATGAACTGGGCTGAAGACGCCCTGGAGGTGATGAGCAATGCACGCATCTGCCTGGCGCCGTTGCGTTTCGGTGCCGGAATCAAGGGCAAGCTGACCGACGCCATGGTGTGCGGCACGCCCAGTGTCACCACACCGATCGGCGCAGAGGCGATGCACGGTGCCCTGCCCTGGCCTGGTGCGGTAGCCAGTACCGCAGAGGGGCTGGCCGAAGCTGCCGCGCAGTTGTACAGCGACCCGGCACGCTGGCAGAAGGCACAACAACAAGGCTTACAACTGCTCGGCGCACGCTATGACTGGCGCCAACACAGCGCGGCCCTGGTCGAGCGCATCGAGTACGCCTTGGCCGACCTCGACCAGCATCGTTTGTTCAACTTCACCGGTGCGATGCTGCGCCACCACCAACACAAGAGTACGCAATACATGGCGCAGTGGATCGAGGCGAAGAACCGCCTGGCTAGTGCAGGCGACGCAGCAGATAAGTGTCCATGATCCAGCCCTTGCGTAACCGGGCCTGCTCACGCTGTTGCAAAATCTGTTCACGCACCGCGTTCAAAGGCCCGGCGATCAGCATCTCATCGGCGGTACCGAGGTAAGCGCCCCAATAAATCTGCAATTGCGGATCGTCCAGCGCGGCAAATGCGCATTGACCGTCGAGCATCACCACCAGGTTGTCGACCTGCGCTTGCTCTGCCAGGCGTCGGCCCGGCAACACGGTCAGGGGCTCACCAATACGATTCAACGCCACCTTATGACGAGCCGCCAGGGCCTGTACGCTGCTGATGCCAGGGATGACTTCAAGCTCAAGGGTAACGCCACGGCTTTGAACAAGATCAAGAATGCGTAACGTGCTGTCGTACAGCGTCGGCTCGCCCCACAGTAGGAAGGCCCCGCATTCACCCTCAGCCAGTTCAGACTCAATCAGCCGGGCGTACAGCGCAGCGCGTTGCAGATGCCAGTCTTGCACCGCGCCCACGTAGTCGCTGGCAATGGTGTCACGTTGCGGGTCTTCGACCTGCACCAGGCGGTAGTTCCGATGTGGGATGTAGCGTTCAAGGATGGCCTTGCGTAACTGCAACAGTTCATCCTTGACCTCACCCTTGTCGAGCACGAAGAACACCTGGGCGCGGTTCAGTGCATCGACGGCCTCATAGGTGATCTGACGCGGATTACCCGGCCCGATGCCGATCAACAACAGTTGCTTCATTGCCATTCATTCCCACGCCCGACCAGCCGCCATTGTCGGCTGGTCGGGCAGGCGTGGCAATGCACGGCTTACCAGATCGAGAAGTTGTAGCTGACGATCACCCGTGTTTCGTCCATGTCTCGCGCCCACTGTTCGTAGTTACTGCGGTAAGTGGAATTACGCAGGCGCACGCTGACATCTTTGAAGGTGCCGCTTTGTATCTGGTACTTGAGCTCGGTGTCGCGCTCCCACTCCTTACCCTCGGCCAGGCTGCCCGGCACTTTGATGTGGTCACCGTTGATGTAACGGGTGAAAAAGCTCAAACCGGGCACGCCCAGCGCTTTGAAATCATAGTCGTAGCGCAGTTGCCAGGAACGCTCCTGGGCGGCGGCAAAGTCGTTAACCTGTGCGTAGTTGACCAGATACGGGTTGCTGCCATCCAGGTACGGCATGGCGCTTTCACCGTACATACGCTGCCAGCCAGCGCTGACCTTATGCCCGCCAAGGCTGTAGCCGAGCATGCCGCTGAATGCACGGTGGTCGATTTCACCGGCGCGGGCATTGCCAATATCGTCACTCTTGATCAGGCGCAGGTCGGCCGACAGGCTACCTACGTCAAGGGGTTGGCTGGCGACAACACCGAAGTAATGCTGGCGATAGATGTTTTCCAGCTTGGCGACCTGATACTGCGCACTGAGGCGTTCATTGAACCTGTAGTCGACACCGGCCATATCGAAATGATCGGCGGTAATGTTGCAGGCATAGCGCTTGTTCTTGCAGTGCACGCGGATGTCCTGGCGATCGGTCGAGTCACGTGCGGTGTATTTGTCGAGGCGAGCAACACTGAATTTGAGGTTGTTGATTTCCTCAGAGGTGAGCAGCGCGCCCTGAAACATCGTTGGCAGCAAACGCCCGTCGTTGTACTTGAGCAATGGCATGTCTGGCAGCAGTGCGCCGTACTTGAGGACACTGCGCGAATAACGCAGCTTTCCAGTCAATCCCAACTTGGCATATTGATCTACCGACTCACGCGGGTCGTGCCCACTGGAGGGCAACAAGCCACTGTTACTGTCGGCCGGACTGGAGTCGAGTTTGATTCCGAGCATTCCCAGTGCATCGACACCAACGCCCACAGGGCCCTGGGTAAAACCGGACTGCACATTGAGGATGAATCCCTGAGCCCACTCTTCGCGTTTCGAAGCGCCCTGGTTGGAGCTGACATGACCATCGCGAAAGTCGCGATTGAAATAGACATTGCGTGCTTCGACTTTAGCGCTGCTGTCTTCAAAAAATCCGCCTGCTTCAGACGAAGCGGCAGCCAACATCGCAAGCAGGCCAGCAAGGCTGCGTCCGGGTGCAAGTGGAAATGGGGCAAACATGAGAAGCAAAATCCGAAAGAATGACAGAACACAACCGACGCCCTTCTAGGCAGCGGCATCGCATCCAGCACTGGCAAGTGCGAGGCTGACCTGAAATTATCTCGAAACCGCTCTATCTCGGGCCATAGGACCATGGTCTAAGGCACATGAAAGGCGCTCGGCTAGTTATTTCCGATTAACGCGCAAGTAAGTAAGAAAGTTCCATTGCAGCAAAGTTAAATTTCAAATATTTACCCGTTGCCGCCAAACTACTACACTCTTTAGTAGTGTGATGTTGGGCCCAACCCAGTGCTGGCTGCGTAATTCAGATTTTTCCTTGTTTGTACGCATGCCGGGTCACTGCAGACATAAAGGAGTGATGACAGTGTCCAGACTTGCAGAGTTTCGTGCTGCCGAAAAAGCGCTTCAAGAACAGATGGCGCAATTGGAGGCGCTGAAAAAGGACGCCGGCCTCAAGCGCGAAATCGAGTTCGAACGCAAACTTGTCGAGCTGATGAACAGTTATGGCAAGAACCTGCGCGATATCATTTCAATTCTTGACCCTAAAGCCGTAGCCAAAGGGGCGGTCGCTGCCCCCAAAACCCGTCGCGCGCGCGTGGTCAAAGTATACGAAAACCCGCACACCGGTGAGTTGATCGAAACCAAGGGTGGCAACCACCGCGGCCTCAAAGCCTGGAAAGAACAGTACGGTGCAAAAACAGTCGACAGCTGGTTGCGCTCGTGAAGACGTTCTTCACATTTTTTTCACAAGCACTCGCTCAGGATGAAGATCGCTAACGGACTAGCGCCCCATACGCCCGCCTCGGCGGGCATCTAATGCTTGCGCCCCGCCCTTGCCAGGCGGGGCGCTTTTGGTTTGCGCAATTGTTTCAGTTCCGTATCATGTGGCCCTGACTGTTTTGCTGGCAGCGCAGTTGCCAGCCCTTTGAAAGCGGAGTGCCCATGAGCCTGAATCAACTTGACACCCTGCCGGGTGTCACCGCGCAACCGGATGCCGCGACCCAGAACTTTGTTTTCAACCACACCATGCTGCGGGTCAAGGACGTTGCCAAGTCGCTGGACTTCTACACCCGTGTTCTGGGTTTCAGCCTGATCGAAAAACGCGACTTCCCGGAAGCCGAGTTCAGCCTGTATTTCCTGGCGCTGGTCGATAAGGCGCAAATCCCTGCCGACGCGGCCAAGCGCACCGAGTGGATGAAGTCGATTCCTGGCATCCTCGAACTGACCCACAACCACGGCACCGAAAACGACCCGGACTTTGCCTACCACAACGGCAACACCGACCCACGCGGCTTTGGCCACATTTGTATCTCGGTACCGGACATTCGCGCCGCCTGCGAGCGCTTTGAGCAACTGGGCTGCACCTTCCAGAAGCGCTTGAGCGATGGTCGCATGAAGCACCTGGCATTCATCAAAGACCCGGACGACTACTGGGTCGAGATCATCCAGCCGACCGAGTTCTGAACAGTCGAGCGCGTAGGAGCGGGCTTGCCCCGCGATAGCGGTGTGCCTGTTACATCGTATCGCAAGGGAAACCCGCTGCCATAGATGGTGGGAGATGGTATCTCCCACACGTCGGCCCAAGTCCCCCCCCTGCCCCTGCTGTGGTATACCCGAAAGAGCACCTGAACGAGGAGTGCTTGAACACGGCGAGCTACCGATACCCCAGCAGCGAGGTCAGGACGATGAAAACCCTTCAGTGCACGCATCGCAACCACACCATTACCGCCAGCGTCGAAACCCACGACGGCATTCCCACACCGTTTGCCGGCGGTTGTCTGATCACCGATCCCGAAGGCCACACCAGCCGGCGCCTGTCGCTGCCGGTGAAGATGGCATTCATGGCGGATCTGGAGAATGCCCAGCACGCGTCGCTTGCGCATGGTAAATGGCTAGTCGATCAGCAACTGGACAGGCATCAGCATGTGTTCTGACTGAACAACATTGAGTGGGTTGAAAGGGTCCGATTTAGCCGGGCCCTTCACCTTTATCAGCATCGTTGCCGGGTGCAACGATGCCCCAATCACCGTGCAGGTACCAGTCGTCACCTAGCATCTCTGCAGGGTGCATAGTCCGGTCGGCTCCGTTGCCACAGGCCAGCGCATGGCTCGCGCAATAGCGATCGCAGCCCCAGCAGATACGCTCGGGGTGCTTTGGACTAATGGGAAAGGGCTTGGCCATGTATGTCCCCTGATGGGTATAAAGGCACCTTCAAGTTAACGCCCGGTCCGCAGGTACGCCTTGATTTACATCAATTGCGCCTGGCCCACGCCAGCTCGGGTGAAGTAATAGCTAACTGCGCACTTCAAATACCGGAAACAACTCACCGAGACGGCCCCACAGAACCGCCAGGGCCTCGGGCTGCACATCATCGGGCAGGCTCGCGTCCAGCATGCGGGCGCTACGCACCTGCTGTACGACAAAGCGTTTGACACCCCGCTCATGCAAACGCTGGCCCAGGATCAACAACCGTGCCGGGTCGATCAACTGCCAATGCACCGTGGTCCGGCATTCATACTCGACATCGCTGGCCAGCAGCAGGTCGAGGCTGCGCCAGTTGACCGCCCCGCTACCCCGCACTTGCGTGATCACCGCGCACTCCTCGGCCAACGCCTTGACGTCGAAGCCAACCCAGTCGGCTGCCGACAGTGCCCGGGCGAACGCCTGCGGTTTGATACCGGCACTGTGCAGGCCAACGCTGAAGCCCCGCTGCCGAACCTCGGCCATCGCCTCAGGCAGTTGCGCCTGCAGCGTTGCCTCGCCGCCACTGAACACCACCGCATCAAGCAGGCCGGTACGACGCTCAAGAAAAGCCAACACCTGCTCCCAAGGCAATTCGTGTTGGCCCCGTGGTGAGGTCAACTGTGGGTTGTGGCAATACCGGCAGCGCCAGGCACAACCTTGGCAGAACACCACACAGGCCAGTTTGTCCGGATAGTCGAGGGTGGTCAGGGGCACCATGCCCCCGACCCGTAGCGCACACGTCATGGCCGCCTGGCCATCGCAGGGTACTCAGTGAAGTGTTGGCGCTCGCGGTGCTCCGCCTGTTTGCCCGGGTTGAACGCCGACACCGGGCGGTGATACCCCATCACCCGCGTCCAGACTTCGCAGCGTGTAACCCCGGCGCATTTCGGGCAAAACGCGTGCTCGCCTGCCAGGTAGCCATGCACCGGGCAGATGGAAAAGGTCGGGGTCACCGTCAGGTAAGGCAGGTGGAAACGCCCTAGGGCGTTGCGTACCAGTTGCTTGCAGGCCTGCGTAGAAGAGATCTGCTCGGCCATATACAGGTGCAGCACCGTACCGCCAGTGTATTTACACTGCAGTTCATCCTGAAGCTCCAGCGCTTCGAACGGGTCATCGGTGTAACCCACCGGCAGTTGCGAGGAGTTGGTGTAGTACGGTGCCTGCGCGCTGCCGGCCTGGAGGATGTCGGGGTAGCGCTTGAGGTCTTCCTTGGCGAAACGGTATGTGGTGCCTTCGGCAGGTGTCGCCTCCAGGTTGTACAGGTGGCCGGTCTGCTCCTGGAAACGCACAAGGGTGGCGCGTATATGGTCCAGCAGGTTCAGCGCAAAGCGCCGACCGGTGTCGGTGTGCAGCCCCATCTGGTCATCGCTGAAGTTGCGCAGCATCTCGTGCAGGCCGTTAACGCCGATGGTAGAAAAGTGGTTGCGCAAGGTGCCCAGGTAGCGCCGGGTATATGGGTACAGACCGGCGTCCATGTGGCGCTGAATCACCTTGCGTTTGACCTCAAGGCTTTCCATTGCCAGCTCCATCAAGGCGTCCAGGCGCTGGACCAGGCCATTACTGTCGCCTTTGAACAGATAACCCAGTCGAGCGCAATTGAGCGTGACCACACCCAAAGAGCCGGTCTGCTCCGCCGAACCGAACAAGCCACCACCCCGTTTGAGCAGCTCTCGCACATCCAGTTGCAAGCGGCAGCACATCGAGCGCACCTGATTGGGCAGCATGTCGGAGTTAAGGAAGTTCTGGAAATACGGCAGGCCATAACGCGCAGTCATCTCGAACAGGCGGTCGGCGTTGTCGCTATCCCAGGGGAAATCGTGGGTGATGTTGTACGTCGGAATCGGAAAGGTGAACACCCGCCCCTTGGCATCACCCGCCTGCATCACTTCAATGTAGGCACGATTGAGCAGGTCCATTTCCGCCTGCAGCTCGCCATAGGCAAATGGCATTTCCTCACCGCCAATCACCGGGATCTGCTCGCGCAGGTCTTGCGGGCATACCCAGTCGAACGTCAGGTTGGTAAAGGGTGTCTGGGTACCCCAGCGCGACGGCACATTGAGGTTGTAGATGAACTCCTGCATGGCCTGACGCACCTGCGCGTAGTCGAGCCGATCCTTGCGCACATAGGGTGCCAGATAAGTATCAAAGGAGCTGAAGGCCTGAGCACCGGCCCATTCGTTCTGCAGCGTACCGAGGAAGTTGACCATCTGCCCCAGCGCGCTGCTCAAGTGCTTGGGCGGGCCGGCCTCGACCCGACCGGGTACACCGTTGAGACCTTCATGCAACAACGTGCGCAGCGACCAACCGGCGCAATAGCCCGCGAGCATGTCCAGGTCGTGCACATGCAGGTCGGCCTCACGATGAGCGCGGCCAATGGCTTCGCTGTACACCTCATCAAGCCAGTAATTGGCAGTGACCTTGCCCGCCACATTGAGCACTAGCCCTCCCAGCGAGTAACCCTGATTGGCGTTGGCCTGGACCCGCCAGTCTTCGCGGTCCAGGTACTCATTCACCGAACTCGCCACTTCGACCAGCGTCTTGCGGTCTGGGCTGCCCCCTACTCCTACCCTGCTCTGCATGCTGCCCATTTGTCCCCCGACACTACATATAGGTGTTTAACTTCAAAAAAAACACAATATGCAGTGCAGGTTACGGATAAAACGGCGCGCTGGGATTGATTGATATCAAGGTTGCCAGGCACTTGTTGGAGCGGGCTTGCCCCCGCGACAGCGGTGTGACAGTGACATCCTATCGCGGGGCAAGCCCGCTCCTACCCGTAGAACATGGCCTTGGCGAGGATCACGATCAGCAGCATGTGGCTGAGAATGCTGTAGCGAATTCGGCGGGCGCGCTCTTCACTTAGGCGCCCCCGCTGCAGCCAGTAGGCCAACAGCAAGTAATGCCCGATGATGCTCAGCGCCAGGAGGATTTTCAGGCTCAGCAGGCTGGCAAAGCTGCTTGCCAGTGGCTGGCTCAGTGCGCTGCGGTGATACCAGGCCAGCACAGCCCCGGCGCCATACAGCACCAGCACCACACCATGCAGCACCTTGCGCGAGCGTGAAGCGATGGCCTGATCAACCGCAAGTTGCGAGCCAGGCAACAACTGCCGGCGCGCCGAATACCAGATGCACACTTCAAAGAACAACGTGCCAATGAAGGCAATCGCCGCCAGCAGATGGATCACCAGCACGTACGGATAGAACATCGTCAGCCTCCTGCTACGCTGCGGGCTATCCCGGATGCCCGTCAACCCGTGCACTCAACAACATGGGCGCGTAACGCCAGAGAATCAGGGCAAACGCCGCAATCCAGCAGCCCCCGGCAAGCCATAACCCCGTCATTGGCATCCACGGCACCAGTAGCACTCGGCTCACCCCGGCGAGGTTAAGCAGGATGAACGCCAATGTCACCCCCGCAGGGGGCTGCAAAGGCCGCCCGGTATGCCCCAGGCTGACCCGGGCGACCATGGCCAGAATCAACCCGGCCATTGCGCCGACGGTCAGGCTGTGCAGCGCGAGGCTTGGGTTCACGGTGACGCCAAAATGCCACAGCGCCATGCCCAGGCAGGCAACGGCCAACCAGCCATAGGCGACATGCAACGACCACAGCAACGGCACGTGCCACAGTCCATGATCATGCCAACGCCACACCCGCAGCCCATGCCCGAAGGCCAACACCGCGAATAGCACACCGATCCAGGCATTGGCGGACACTGCAGGGCCTGCCACATACAACAGCGCCACCAACGCAGTGCCTGCCAGCAGAACGCCGTCCAGCCAAGGCCAGGGCGCCACACTTTCGACTCGCCCCAATCCGCGCTGGGTAAAGAACGGAATAACTCGCCCTGCAATCAATCCCATCAGCGCAGCAACCAGCCAGATGCCACTGAGCACACCCTGACGTTGCCAGCCGTCGTGTCCCTGAGCCAACCCGTACATCGCAATGGCATCCGCTGCCGTCAGCAACAGCAGCACCAACACGACCGGGTAATTTCGCTTTTGCCGAACCCGCCACAGCGCCCTGGCCATCAGCACAGCCACCAGCAGCGGGAAGGCTAGCTCCACCAACACCAGCAACGGCCATGGCAGATTGACCAGCCAGGCCAGACGGCCCGCCAGCCACAATAGCGCCAACACCGCCAGCGGAGTGCCACTGAGCCCAGGCTGACCAGTCCAGTTTTGCACCGCGGTTAGCAGGAAACCGGCGATGATCGCCAAGCCAAAACCAAACAACAATTCGTGCCGGTGCCAGGCCAGCCAGCCCCCGGCGGGTTGCCAGTCCCCCAGCGCGCCTTGCAATGCCGCCAGCCATAGCGGCACCGCAAGCAATGCCAGGCCACAACCGGCAAGAAAGAAAGGGCGAAACGCCAGACGCAACAGCGGCACAATGGCCAAGGCTTTACGCCGATCAAGGACCTGCATGTTTCGACTCCCGGCATTCGCTATGCGGTCGTGGTGGGCAACCAGCCTCGGCATGTGGCCAATTGGCCCTGCTGCAGTTTTTCCAGGTACATACCCAGCGCCTCGGCATTTTGCGCATACAGCGTATCAATCTGACTGATGGCCCCCAGGCCAACGCCTAAGTGGTCGCAGTAACCATAGCGGGTAAAACCCAAGATGTTGCGATGCAAGCGACCACGCTCTTGCGCGATAGCCAGATCATCGTCCGGCCTGACAAACAGCCCCAGACCGATGTGCTGATAGCCCGCCTCCAACAGACGTTCAAAACAAATTCTGCGCATCAGCGTTTTGTCGGGCGCGCTTCCGACAAGACGTTGGCCACAGTGGGCATAGCGTAACGGTGGCTGGGCATAATCGAACACCTGCAAGCGGTCGGGCTCCAGTTCTATCAGGGTGGCCAGTTTCCGGGTGACACTGTCCGGGGTTTGCCAGGCATGGCCATAACCAAGGTCAACACTTACTGTTCGGAAGCCAAAGGTACGCGCGGCATCGATCAGCGATTGAATGGGCGCAGGGTTCTGAAAGCTGGCCACTGACAGACCGTTGGCGATGTCTGGCACACCAATGCTGACATGAAGAAAACCCAGCTCACGCAGAACGCCCATGGTCGCCCAGGTAGTGTGCTGCACATCGACATCAACGCTGTAATCATCACTTTCGTCGAAGATAAAGTTGAAGCGCCGCCGCAATTGGCTCATCAACTGCTGTAGCCGCGCAGGCTCGGGCGTGAGCCCCCCCAGATGAAACTGCTCGACCCGCTGCTGCTTCGCCACGTGACAGCCAACCCGCTCGATCTCCTGGGCCAGGCCGCGAAAATAAGCCTCCATGCAATGCCCGGCAACACGCAAATGCGCCGGCACCTGCAGGTTCAACGCCAACTGGCGTTGCTGTTGACGACTGCTGCGTAACGCACGCAGTACATCCAGTGAACCGACACCAGGGTGGAATGCACTAGCATCGAGATGGCAATAGGGTTCGAGCACGCCTTCATCGTGTCGAACGGTTGGCTCGCTGTGAGAGTGAAGGACATCGAGCATGACGGGGCTCCGAGACGAACTGCGAAGCTTCAGTGTCTGCCGAGAACGGCGTGAGGGCCTTGATTTGTATCAAGCGCTGGTGGTCTGCCATAGCGGGCCTCAGTGTCAATTCCGCCAGCGCTTGAACCAGGGCACCGGCTTGTTGAACGCATCCTGCAGCTCGCAGACCGTGGTCTGTCGTACCGACGGATCAAACGCCAACGCTCTGCGCAGTGCAGGCCAACAGTGCTTCGGAAGGTTCGGCGGCGCTTGCAGCTTTTGATCAAGCCCCTCGTCACGCGCCTGGGTCGAAGGCAATCGGCGGAACGGGTGTTTGCCACTGGCCAACTCATAAATCACACACGCCAGCGAATACAGATCGCTCCTGACTGACAGTGCGGCACCCTCCAGTAGCTCAGGAGCAGCATAACTGGGCGTCCAGGCCTTGAAGCGCGCGCGACTGAGTTGCGGCAAAGCGCTCAAGCTGCCCTCCTCTGCCTGACTCAGGCCGAAGTCAAACAGGCGCACCCCCTCTTCGCACAACATCACGTTACTCAACTTGAGGTCGCCGTGCAGCACACCACAAGCGTGGCTGTAGGCCAAGGCATCCAGCAGCGGCAGCAGTACATTACACAGCTCGTTCCACGGTAAACCAGCAGGCCGCTCACAGAGCAGTTTGTCCAGCGCCAGGCCGCGCATCAGCTCCATGGTGATAAAGGCGCGGCGCCAGTGGCTGTCCACCTCGAAACTGTACAAGCGCACGACGTTCGGGTGGCGCAAACGTCGGGTCAGGGTGAACTCGCTGAACAGCAAGGCGCTGGCATCCGGTGACTCGGCGAATGCTTCGCTTATGACCTTGAGCGCAATGTAAGGGTCCGGATCACCGAACTGTTCGTGAAGTAGATCCCGCGCGCGATAAACGGCCCCCATACCACCGGCTCCGAGCAAGTGTTCGAGGCGGTAACGCCCAGCCAATACTTCCGGAAGTTCACCGGCAGGCAGCACAGGCTTGGTGTTGATACGCGAGCACTTTTGGGAGCGCTTGCGGCCTTTGCCCTTGGCTCCAACGCAAGGGGGCGCCTCGTGGGCGTTGGCGAAAGCGAAATACGTCAGGTTCTCGGCCGCGTCCTGGCCTGGCTGGATGTGCTCTTGCACAGGCTTGAAGTCACTCATTGGCGGATCACCACAGCGGTCATGTTGTCCCTTGCCGCGCCTTGCATGGCGCCGTCGAACAGACGTTCCAGCGCCGCTTGCGGCGACGCCAGGCTCAACGCAGCGCCCAGCGCGTCACTGGTCAGCCCCTGATACAGGCCATCACTGCACAGCAAAAAGACATCACCGGGATAGACCTGCAGCTCCAGGATCTCCAGGGTCAGCTGTTCACTCGCGCCCACCGCCCGTGTCAGGGCGTTGGCCGCCGGATGCACCCGCGCCTGCTCGACGCTGATCTGTTGCGCATCGAGCAGTTGCTGCAGCAGTGAATGGTCTCTTGATAGCTGATACAACCGCTGCCCGCGCCACAAGTAACAGCGACTGTCACCCGCCCAGATGCACGCCGCACGGTTGCCTCTGAGCAGCAGTGCAACCACTGTGCTGCCCATGATGCTGTCCTGGCACTCGGCAGTGACGGTCAACTCTTGGCGCAGTCGCCGGTTAAGCCAGTGCAGGCACTGGCGCAGGCCCTTGAGTTGCTGTTCAAAACCTCCCTGCTCCGGTAACTCAGCCAGGCTGGCCACGATCAACTGACTGGCGATGTCACCCCGTTGATGCCCACCCATGCCGTCCGCGACCACCCAGAGCCCTTGCTCCGGGCACGCGAGAAAGGCATCTTCGTTACGTGCTCGGACCTTGCCCGGATCGGTGCGCGCAGCGCTGCGCCAAGGCCGGTTGACCGGCATCAGAGCTCCACCGGCATGCGATAGCTGCGCAAAACCCGCACATCAAACGGATTCGGCACGCGCTGACTCATGAGCAGATAGTTGGCACGCAGCCCTCCCACCTCAGCCTTCAGCACCATCACGTCGCGGCCAGTCAGGTACTCGGTCTGCATCAGGTCGAACAGACGGAACAACGACCAGGGCCCGGTGTTCTTCTCGATGCCAATCGAGAGCCCGGCGGCCTTTTCCAGCACCAGGCTGGTCCGACCGTCATCGGCATCGGTTGGCCATTGGAAAGATTTCGGCACGATCGGACCGTGACGGTACTCCATGGTCTTGTCGCCGAATCGGAACTCGGAACGGCTAACCACTGGGTCCAGGGTGTACGGTTCCAGCTTGAACTGCACCTGCGGTTGCGCCGGGTTTTGCGCGAAGAAGCTCTGGCGGATCACCTGGGCCGCAGCCACTTGATCGAGGTAAGCCCTGGAGACTGGCAGACTGTGGCCGTCGATGCTGCGCAGGTGATAATTGCTCGGCCCGCCACTGACGAATGGCCGCATGTAGGTTTCAAAGAAGCGATCAGCAATACCCTGGGCCTTGAAGAACTCGCGAAAGTCGTTCATGGCGACATCGCTGGTGCTATGGGCGTTGAAGGGGTAACGCTTGCTGATGGCCTTGCCGTAGAAGCTGTACAGCTCGCTCTGGTAGCGCTGATTCAGGTACTGGTAGGCGTCGCTGAGCACCAGGCGCCAAGCGTCCTCGGCCAGCAGGTTGAACCAGGCACTCACGGGGCGCGGCAAGCGCGTCGATGCGTTGCGCAGGTTGCTCAACACATCACACTGGCCGCGCATGCGGGTCTTGGCCAACTCGTACGCCGCCTGTTCGGGCACACTGGCACGGGCCAGGCCGGCCAGTTGCAGCTGTAGATCGTTCAGCGCCTGAAGCACCGGAGTCAGGTCCGCCGTTGGGCCGTCGTTGTCATCCAGCAGACGGTGCAGCGGCTCAAAGCGGCGTTGCAATGATTTTTTCGCAGTGTCTGGCAAATGCTGAGCCAGCGCGCCCTGAGCCTGCCCAGCTACTGTTGCAACCTTGCCCAGCGCCCCACCCTTCGCGGACACCTTGCCCGCTGCGGCGCTTATCTGTTCAGCGCTTACGGCATTGGCCTGAAAGCGGGTGTTTTCACGTATCGCCATCAGTAGTTGCAGCACCGGCGAGTTGGCCGAGATCAAACCTGCAACCTGATCAGCGCCCTCTCCGGCATCACCGAACGGTTGCAGGCCAACCTGGCCGATCGCCTCACTCCAGTAGTTGGCATAGTCACGAAAATACAGCTGCTCAAGCTCCACCATCAGCCCGCGCAGGTCCATGTCGCTGATACCGCTGCCTTCACCCAACACCCAGTTATCGCGCAGGATATCGTTGACCAGCGTAACGCCCTGAATCGAAAAGTACTGCTGATAACCTTGCTGAGTGTAGAAGCCCGGAATGGCGTAGTCGGTGCCGTAGAACAGCTCCCCTTGCGAGCCCAGATGCTGGCTCAAACGGTACTCCGGCAGGCTGCGCCCCTGCTCACGCAACGCACGGTACACCACGTTGGCGAGCGACTCGCTACGCAAGATCTGGCGGGCCTGGGCTACCAGCGTCTCGTTCAGCGGAAAGCTGAATGGCAGTGCCAGCAAGCGTTCAAAGTGCTGGTTCAGGCCATTCTGCACAGCGGTATTACCGCTATAGCGTGAAGACCAATCGGTGGCTACCCAGCGCTGCAACCAGGCATGGTCGCGACGGTCTTGCAGGTTCAACATCAGGTACGCCCGCAGGCTGTTGAGCAGGCGGTCACGATTACTCAGGCTGGTACGGATCTGTTCTTCGAGCATCTGCGCCACCTGTGGCAACAACAGCGCCTGAAGTTCACGCTCGTAGGCGCTGAGCACCACCGGGTTGCTTTCACGCCCCTGGTACAGGCCGACCCGCTCGTGCAACGCGACTCCCCGCGTACCCGGAAACACCTGGGTGGCCTGGAAACGGGTGTCGAGGGCGTTGAGCGCCGCCATCGCATCATCGTCGGCAGTCAGACTGGAGCGCTGCTGGGTCCAGCTCTGCGCCAGAGTGCGCAGCTTTTCCAGGCGCTCATAATTAATGGAGAAGCCTGCGGCCCAGAGCAGACCAAACAACACCAGGGCCAACAATGCTCCACCGTAAACTGCACGCTGGCCCCAATGAATGCGGCTACGCTCACGCCGGTCCAGGCCAGCCAAATCGGCTTCGGGAAAAATTACCCGGCTCAGCAGATGGTGAATGAAGCGCGATTGACTGCTGTGCAGGGGCGACGGTGCGTCGCTGCGCTCACGCTGTTGGTCGCGCTTTTCCTTCAGGTGCGGCACGCCGGTCAAGTAAAAACCACGCAACCGGCTCGCCCGCTGGTAGCGGTTTCCCGTGAACGCCGCCTCAACGAACACGCACAGGTGCTGGCCGATCTTCCCCAATTGATGTGGGAAGTCGAGAATGCGGCCACGGCGCTGGGTATCGCGCTCCTGGTGCATGCGCATGATCACCTGGCTGTTCAGGTGGCGCAGCAATTCTTCGAACGCTTGGCGCAGTACGTCGACGTCAGTGCCGTTCTGCTCCTTGAGAAAACTGGTACCGAGTACCTGATCGCTTTCCTCGCGACTCAACTGATCGAAAAACTCATCGAAACCCAGCAACTGGTCGGCTTTGCTCAACACCAGATACACCGGCACGTCGACATGCAGAGCCTGATGCACTTCGTGCAAACGCTGGCGCACCTTACGTGCCAACGACTCAACCTCGGTTTTATCGTCGGTGAGCAGTTTTTCGACCGGTAGGGTCACCAGCACGCCATTCAACGGTCGCCCACGACGGCGCTTGCGCAACAGGGTGAGCAAGGTGTTCCAGCCAGTACTGTCGACACCTTCGGTTTCCTGACTCAGGTAGCGACCGGCGGTGTCGATCAGCACACCGTTGTCTGCGAAGTACCAATCGCAATGCTCGGTGCTGAGGGATTCGCGGGTCAGCTTGCGCTCAAGTTTGTTGATCGGGAACTCCAGACCGGAGAAATCCAGCAGGCTGGTCTTGCCACTGTTCTGCGGACCGATCAATAGGTACCAGGGCAAGTCTTCACGCCAGCGCTCGCTACGTCCGCGATACAGACTCGATGTCTTGAGGGTATGCATGGCTTCTTTGAATCGACTGGTCAGCGCTTTACGCTCCTTGTCCAGCAGCCCTTCACGATGCAGACGCGCCTGACCGTCTTCGCTGTCCTCGACGGCGTTCCGACGGACACCCGCACGCCAGCTGACAAAGACCATGGTCAGGCCCCAGATCAGCAACAGCGCGCAGATGCTCAACAGCCGCGAGGTCGGGCTTTTCCAGAACTTGTAATCGTTGACCGCCAGCAATGGCCCGACGAACCACACCAACAACGTCGCGGCCAGCACCAACAGCAACGTCCAGAGCCATGTCTGGCCCAGGACGGAACCGACTTTCTTGAAGAGGTTTTTCATTGCACATTCCTGAATTGCTGCTGGAGCTGGACCACCGACGGGTCGGGCTGCTGATAAAGATGCAGAACGCTATCGCGCTGCTCGCCCAGTACCCAGGCAAACCCCGAATACATCACCACCAGGCAAACCCCGGTAAACAGCGCGACCATCCACCACGGCACGATGCGCACCAGACGCCGGCGTTTGTCGCGCAGGCCCTGCCAGTGTGGCGACAGCTCACGCGGTACATCGCCACGCAGCTGGCGGATCTGTCGGTACAGCGAATCACGAATGCCTTCGAGTTCGCGATTGCCGTGGGGCATGATCCGGTACTTGCCCTCAAAGCCCAACGCCATGCACAGGTACATCAGCTCCAGCATCGGCAGGTGCTTGACCGGGTCCTTCGTCAGCTTCGACAGCAGCTGGAAAAATTTCTCGCCACCAAAGGTCTCGCTATGGAAACGACTAAGCAGGCTCATTTGCGGCCAGTGACTTTCATTGCCCTCAGCGGCGGTGACCACTGCCTCGTCGACCACGGTGCACAACAGGTAGCGGGCAGTGTTGACGTGGCTACTTTCCGCCCCCTTGTGCAGGGCGCGCGCTTCGAACCGATCCACCTCATTGGCCAGCCGCGTGTTGAGCGTTCCCAATTCTTCCTGGGCCTTGCTGTGTTTGAGCTGAACCACTTCCGATAACAAATCGGAAGCCGCCGCCACCAGCGTATTCAGGCTGATGTCGAAGGTATCGGCTGAGCGCAGGCGGGCGGCGAAGATCATCCGGTCGCCAAGTTGCTCGATGCGCGGCGAGGCGGCGTGCTCGGTGAGTGGCGCCTGCGCAGGGCCATGGCCCTGATAGTCGACCAGGACGGTTCTGTCATCCTGGTCGTATTCGATTTCATTGCTCATGTCGGTCAGTTCCTGATGGCCCAGAATTTCAGTTCAAGCTCAGCGAACTCGCCGGACACATGGAAGGCGAACCCTCCGGAGCGTTGAAGTTGAGCCAGGTCATCGGCGCTGAGTTCGAGAATGAAATAAGTCTTGTTGGCGTGGAATGCGATCTGCCGTGGTGCCACCGGCAACGGCTTGATCTTTATCCCTGGCAAGTGCAGGTTGACCAATTGGCGAATCTGCTCCACCCCACCGACCTTAAGGTGCGCCGGCAAGCGATGGCGCAGCTCCTCGGAGTCGCAGCTGGCACTAGCCGCCAGGACGAACGAAGCCGAGCCCAGCAGTGCCCGGTCGTGCAATGGCGCGACGATGATCCCGTACTCACGCACCTGCAGCTCCAGCTCGATTGCGTGCTGCTCCAGCACCATCGACAGCACCTGACGGATCGCGTCCATCAATTTACGGAAGCACGCGCCCTGGTCGCTGTGCTGGTAACCGCTGTCCAGGCGCGGTCGCTTGCTGTCACTGGCAAAGGTCGCCAAATCGCCGAGCATGGTCAGCAGCGTGCGGTACAGCTCCTGAGGGTGCACCTGCTCCAGGCCCAGGTCATGGCGCAGTAGCAACTCGGTACGGTTGATCAGTTGCAGCATCATGAAGTCGCCGACTTCAGCACCGCCAACCTTGCCATTGGACCGAATGCGATCAGCAATGGCATCGCCGCGATGCCCGAGCATGCTGATCACCTCCTTCAAGCACGACAGCAGGTAGTTCGAGGCCTGCACATGAATGAAGGTCGGGACGAAATCGGGGTCGAGGCTGATCACCCCATCCGGTGTGGTATCGAGCACTTCGCAAAATTTGAGCTTTACATACGCCTGATCGCTCTGTTGCTCGCCCAGCAGCAAGCGGAACTCCGGCTTCGCGCAGTTAACCTGGCTGCTGGTGTCTTCGCCGGCGTTGGAGTCGGCCACTTCCGCTTCATAGGCGGTGTAGCGCGCCAGCACGTCAGACTGCTCTGGGCGCCGCGCCTCGACGTGATTGCCGGTCACCAGCGGCAACGCCAGATAGACCGGGGTATTGCTCGTGTTGGGAGGCACGTCGAGGGCCAACGGCTCAGTATTTTCGAACAGGCTGCCGTCAGGCAGGACACCCGAGGCCTGGCTAACCACCAGCTTGCCCATGTCGAGGAAGTGCAAATCGATTTCCAGACGCAAAAAACCCCAGCAATTGCTGCTCAGCAGCTGGGTGCGGGTTTTCATCTGGTGGTCGTAGTAACGATCGTTATGCTGGAAGTGCTGCGGACGCAGCAACATGCCTTCCTGCCAAATGACTTTATGTACATTCATGATGATTTGTCCGCCTTGGAGAGCGTTGCGTTGCGGGTGCGGATACCAGCCTGTTCGAGGATTAAATCGGCTTCGTTCAGTTGCGTTGGCGTGAGCTGCAACACATAGCGCCACTGGCTTTGAGAAAGATCGCGATAAGCGGCGAGCACACCGACATAACGACTGCCGGGTTCGACGCTGAGCTTGAGTGTCACGGTTTCACCCGGGCGCAGTTCCAGCTCTTCGCTGGCAACCATGTCCGGCTCCAGCGACTCCTTGGCACGCTCGTAAAGGCTGAAAAAGTCGGCGTTTTCGAAGGCTACCGGGTGCTTGAGCTCGATCAGCCGCACCACGATGGGCGACGGACGACCATTGAGATCGGGGTTGAGCTCATCGCTGGTCGTGAGCGTGAGGTTCAACTTGGTGAGGGTTGAATACGGCGACAGTGACGAGCAACCGGCCAGTAGTGCCAGAGCCGTCAGCGCAGCCAGCGTCTTGAACATCAGCGTTGCGAAGCGAGACATGCGCGTTATCCTTGGTGGTCGGTGTGAAGGGTGCCAATCAGGCGAATCTGTTCTTCGTAGGCCTGAGCGAAGTCACGGGCCAGCAGGCGCTCGACCCAGTCATCGTCCTCACGCAAGGCCTGGTGATAGCGGCCAAAAGCCCGCCAGCGACTGCCGGCAGTGGCCAGCAGCGGTTTGCTGTCACGTTCGAAACGCAAGGTCAGCTGCTGTGGCGAGAAATGCTCGAGCGCGCCACGCAGCGCCGCGCGGCTGGCCGCCAAAAGCGCCACCTGATGCGCCTGCAATTCGCGCAAAGCCCCTTGGATGGCCTGCTCCCCCGAGGGCTGCCCGGGTTGGCTGCGCTGCAGCAGGATGCCCAACACTTCGTGGGTATCCAGGGCGAGTTTGAGCGGGTTTTTGCTGACGCCCTGGGCACTGCACAGCGCCAGACGCAATTCGCCTTTCAGTTCATCGCGGGTATACAGGCTTTGCTGCAGGCCGCCGATGCTGTGCTTGAGCAGGCCTGCGGCATTGATCGCCAAGGCCTCACGCTCGTCCTGATCAAGGTCAGTGAGTTCCACACCCAGCGCTGCAGCAAATTGCCTCCAGAAATCTTCACGCGTGTCAGCCACCGGGGCTTGTTCGGCTGCGACCGGCGCCTCGGGCGGCGCCACCAGCTCCGGCACCAACAGGCTTTCCACGTCGATACGGGCGAAATCCGCGCGTTGCTGGGTGGCCTGCCGTGGTGGGTCAAGTGCGGCCAGCTCGTCGATTGGCGCATACATCCGTTCCTGCTCGTCCAGCATCTTGAGCGGGTCGAGGCCGATGAATGCGTCATCGGGAATGGTGCTACCGGCAGCTTGCGGGCGCCCTGCTTCGACCTCCGGGGTTGCCGACGTGCGCACCAGAAGCGCACGGATCTCGAACCGCCCCAGCCTGTACACGCTGCCGTGCTCAATGCGATGCGGCGTCCCCTTGTACAGACGTGCGCCGTTGCTGAGCCAGGTTCCGTTACTGCTGGTATCGGTGAGAAAAAACGCCCCGTCACGGTAACTGACCTTCGCGTGGCATTTAGACAACTGAGATGTGCTATCGGGGATGACCCAGTCGCAACCCTCGGCCCGCCCGATCACCCCTCCCTCCAGGGTGAAAGACCAACTGCGCGCCAGCTTAGGTTCGAACTGCCAGCTATTGAGCATTTCGAAAACCAGTTCCATCGTGATGCTCCTTGCGGTCACTTACCGCGATTGACCGCCTGTGGATCACCCAAGGGGCGATAGGTGTTGTCGTTGAACTTGTAATTGCCGCTACAACCGCCAAGGCCGCTGAGAACGAACAGAACCAGCAGAGCGGCTTGCCACTGACGAACAGACATCAGAAGGTCTCCATGAGTAGAAAATGCATACAACGCCGCCCCTTGCGGGCGACGAACCAATTGATAAAACGCGCGTGGGGAACCCTGCTGCGCTAGCCCTCTACATCACTGAGGTTGATGTTCAGGCGTCCAAGGCGGTACAGCAGCGTGCGTCTGGGCAAACCGAGCTCACGGGCTGCCAGGCTCTGGTTACCGTCGTTCTTGCGCAGGCAAGCGAGCAGCAGATGGCGCTCGACCCTCTCCAGGCGCTCGCGCAGGTTCAGGCCGACGGCCTCCGGCAGCGCTTCGCGGTTCAAGGAGAAATGCTCCGCCTGCAGCTCGCCGCCTTCGCACAGCAACACCGCCCGCTCTACCAGCCCCTTGAGCTCGCGCACGTTGCCCGGGAAGCTGTAGTTCAGCAGTAGATTCAGGGCCGTTTCCGACCAACTCACCCGTTCGCGGCACAGGAAGGCACAGGCCTTTTCGGCGAAATGCCGGGCCAGGTCGAGGATGTCGCCTTCGCGCTGGCGCAAGGCCGGCAACTCGATCGGGAATTGCGCCAGGCGGTAGTAAAGGTCTTCACGAAAGGTGCCTTCACTGACCAGCATCGCCAGGTCGCGATGGGTCGCAGCGATGATGCGCACATCGACCTTATGCGTGTCGTTTGAACCCAACGGACGGATCTCACTTTCCTGCAATACGCGCAGCAGCTTGGCCTGCAGGGATAAAGGCATGTCGCCAATTTCATCCAGCAACAACGTGCCGCCATTGGCCGCATCGAACAGCCCCGGGCGGTCGCAATCGGCGCCGGTGAAAGCACCTTTTCGGTAGCCGAACAGCTCGCTCTCAAGCAGGCTCTCTGGAAACGCGGCACAATTCTGTACAACGAACGCCTGGGAACGCCGCGGGCCGTAGTCGTGGATGGCGCGGGCCACGACTTCCTTACCCGTGCCGGTCTCACCACAGAGCAATATGGTGTAGGGGCTATGCAGCACCTTGCTGATCAACCGGTAGGTCTGACGCATGGCCGTGCTGGTGCCAATGAGCCCGTAACCGCTGGCACTGACCGGGGTGCTGGCCTCTGCTTCTGCCGCGCGCAGCGGACGATGCAGGTGGTGCAAGAGCTGCAATTGCCCGAGCACGAACGACCCCAGTTGCAGCATCGAGTCGGCAAATGCCTGCAGGTCCATATGTTCCCGGCTGGCACACAACAACAAGCCTTCAACGGCCTTTTGTGTATTGACCAATGGCACGCACAGCAGCGACTGCCAGGGTGTGTCCCGGGGTGGCAGAAAATTGGTATCGTGCAGGCTGCCGTTGAGCCCGACCATGTTCACCACGCGGCTCTGGCACAAGGCAAACTGCAGCAGTTGCTCGCCGTTGTAATCTGCCGACAGGCTCGCCGCTTCCCGGGGTTGCAGCGCGCCGTCCAGGCATTCTGCACTCAAGCCCAGCCGCGTATGGGTGGCATCGAGCAGGTACAACTGGCTCAGCTCGCAGCCGCTGAGTTCGGCTACCCCACGCACGAACTCACCCAGCAGTGCCGGGCCGTCAGCCGCCCGGGCCAGACTGACAAGCTGCGCCACCAGCGCCTCAGCGTACATCAGCGGTTGCGGTACTTGCGTGAACATCACACCCACCTCAAGCGAACTGGCACGTCACGCCGCCGCTACTGTCGAGCGTCGCGTGCACTTGCTTGAGGGTTTCTCTGCGAGCCATGGCCTCAAGCAGACGGTCGGCCACCAGTGGCAGCACATGTAGATCAAGCAGGTGATCGATCAGGCGCGCACCGCTGTCGCTCTGGGTACAGCGTTCAGCCAGGTGATCGACCAGGCGCTGGCAATACGTGAATACCAGCTGGCGACGGCTCAGGCGTTCCCCCAAACGATTCAGTTTGACTTCGATCAGCTCACGCAGCACTGCGCCGCCAACCGGATAGAAGGGCACCACGCGCATGCGCGCCAGCAGCGCAGGCTTGAAGTGCTGGCTCAGGACCGGCCGAATGCTTGCTTCCAGGGCCTCTGCACTCGGTCGGTCGTCGCTTTCACACAACCTGCTGATGCGCTCGCTGCCCAGGTTCGAGGTCATCAGGATCAGGGTGTTGCGAAAGTCGATCGACCGCCCTTCACCGTCGTTGACCACGCCCTTATCGAAAATCTGATAGAACAGGTTCAGCACATCCGGGTCGGCTTTCTCGACCTCGTCAAGCAGCACCACTGAATAGGGTTTCTGCCGCACCGCCTCGGTCAGCATTCCCCCCTCACCGTAACCAACATAGCCAGGCGGCGCGCCGATCAGACGCGACACGGTGTGCTTTTCCTGGAACTCCGACATGTTGATGGTGGTAAGGAAACGTTCGCCGCCATACAGCAGGTCAGCCAGGGCAAGAGCGGTTTCAGTCTTGCCTACCCCGCTTGGGCCTACCAACAGGAAAACCCCCACCGGTGCATCCGCTTTGTTCAGCCCCGCGGCGGTCGCACGCATCGAGCGGTCCAAGGCGTGCACTGCTTGCTCCTGACCGCGAATCCGCGTGCGCAGGTCGGTGGCGAAACTCGCCACCTTGGCATTGTATTCACGGGCCAGTTGCGTCAGCGGTACGCCAGTCCAGGCGCTGACCACTTCAGCCACCAGGCGCGGGCAAACCTCAAAGCTGACCAGACGCTCCTGGCGCTGGGCATCACTCAGGGCGCGATGGGTTTCATCAAGGGCGGCTTCCAGCGCCTCGACGCCCAGTTCTTCTTCCTCACTCGCGTTTAGGGGCTCAATCGTCCTGCCTTCGGCCCCCTCCTCTACCGCCCCCTGTGGTGGCTGGCAGGTGGCAGCGCGGGCTTTGGACAGTTGTTGACGCAACGTGAGCAGCCGCTCGGCCAGGGTGCGCTGTTGGTGCCAGCGTGTTTCCAGCCTTTGCTGCTCGACGGTGGCTTCTTGCAGACGCGCCTGCAGCGCATCCAGTGCCTCCTGGTCGATCGCCAGGCCGGCCTCGCTATCGCGGCGCATCGCCTGAAACTGGCGATTGCCTTCGGCCAGCTCGCCACGCAGGGATTCCAGGCTCTGCGGCGCAGCTGCCAGACTGATCCGTACCCGCGCACAGGCAGTATCAAGCACATCCACCGCCTTGTCCGGCAATTGCCGACCGGCCAGGTAACGGGCCGACAGCTCGGCTGCCGACACCACCGCATCGTCGCGCAGGTAAATACCGTGGCTCTGTTCGTAGACCTGGGCCAGGCCACGCAGAATGGTCACCGCCTCGCTGACCGTCGGCTCGTGCAACTGCACGGGCTGAAAACGTCGGGCCAGCGCAGGATCTTTCTCGAAGTACTTCTTGTACTCGGCCCAGGTCGTGGCAGCAATGGTGCGCAGTTCGCCACGGGCCAAGGCTGGCTTGAGCAGGTTGGCCGCATCGGAACCGCCTGCCTGCCCCCCTGCACCGATCAGGGTGTGGGCCTCGTCGATAAACAGAATGATCGGCTTGGGCGAGGCTTTGACCTCGTCGATCACACCCTTGAGGCGACGCTCGAACTCACCCTTGACGCTGGCGCCCGCCTGCAGCAACCCCATGTCCAGCGATAACAGCTCAACACCCTTGAGCACCGCGGGCACCTCGCCGGCAGCGATGCGCGAGGCCAAGCCTTCAACCACGGCAGTTTTCCCGACGCCGGCTTCACCGACCACAATCGGGTTGTTCTTGCGCCGACGGGCAAGGATGTCGATCATCTGACGGATGGCGCCATCGCGGCACAACACCGGATCAAGCCGATCTTCGCGTGCCTGCTGGGTCAGGTTATGGGTGAATCGCTGCAACAGCGACTCACCGGAAGCCGGGGTTTTACCGCTGTCAGATGCCTCTTGCCGCGACAAGGCAAAATCCTTCAGACGCTCGATGTTCAGCCTGGCCAACACCGACTGGTATCGGCTACCGGCATAACGCAATGGGTTACGCAGCAGCGCGAGGATCAGCGCCGCCTGCTCAACCTGATGCTGACCGAGTTCAAGGTTGGCCACCAGCAAGGCATCCTGCAGCCATTGCACCAGCTCAGGCGCGAACACCGGGTTACGTGAAGCACTCTGCTCAACCCGCGGCTGCAAGGCTGAACTCAGCTCACCAATGTCCACTTCGGCATCCTGCAGTGCCCGAGCCAGCAGACCGCCCGGGCGCTCCAGGAGTGCCAGCAGCAGGTCTTCCACCAGGATTTTGTTGCCGCCGCGAGCCACGCAGCGTTCGGCAGAGTGCTCCAGGTCACGGCGGGTTTCGGCGTCGAGCGCCTGGATCAGTTGCTGCAGGTCTACGTTGATCATCTCATGTGTCCTCAATCCGTTTTGCTGCCCAGAATGACCACGCCGTCGGCACGCTCACGGCCGAGCCAGCTGGTCCATCCAAGGCGGCAGGCGTTCTGCTCGCCGATGCGCAGTTCGTGAATTTCCTCCTGGCGCAAGACCAGGCGAATGTCGTAATCCAGCGGATCACGCAGGGTGAAACGCACCAGCGCACACAGTGGCTGGTAACCCACACCGATCGGCAGAAACTCGTGAAAGCGCTGCCAGTCCAGTTGGCGGACATGGATGCGAAACTTGCCGCAGCGGTCGCGCACCCGCTCGCCGAGCACCAGGTCCTCGCCGAGCATGCTGTTGGCGAGGGCCAACCGATTGCGTTGCTCCTCAAGGATCACCACCCGGCGCTCGATGCATTGCTCGATCAGCAGGTCGGCATGCTTGAAGTAGTAACGCAGCACAGCCTCAATCAGCGCCGCCGAATGGGCCCGCAGGCTGAGCAGGCCGAGGTACGGCAACAGTCGCTTCCAGTTCAGCTCCCTGGCTTTGCGGATATCCTTGCCACCGAGACCGATCAGGGCGAACAGCTGCGCCGAAAACGGGTCGAACGCGCCGCGCCTGAAACTGGCGTGGTAGCGATACTTGCTCCAGATCGGCAGCATCAAACGCTGCAGGCGATGATGAAACAGGTCGAGAAAACCACGGATCGGGTTGCCGCCTTCACTGTCACCCAGGGCCTGCTCACCGTAAAACGCCGGCAGCGGCGAGCTGGCCCCGAACAACCCGATCAGGTTGAAACGCAGCCGCGCGCGCATCTGCCCCTGCTCTTCGAAAAACTCCACGCGATCGATATCGCTGCCAGGGAACCCCAGGCTTGGATTGGCCTGAAATTCCAATTGCTCATAGAGGTCTTCTTCGCTCAGGTCAGGATGAGCTTCGCGCAGCCGCTCCAGCACCACCAGCACCGCCTGAAACAGCGAGTACTCGCGGATGACTTGGGCCAAGCCGCTCAAAGCAGGGGCTGAAGCCCCATACGTGGTGTCCATTGGTACACCTCTCCCTGTGTACTGTTTACCCGCAGCTCGTGATAGGAGTTGAGACTGGCGTAAAGAGCGAAAAACTCGTTGAGTACCGAAGCGAACACGAACATGTCGCCTTCGCCGATGTAGCTTTGCGGATCCATAGTCAGCTCAGTGCGCAACCCGCGCATCGGCAAGCCCCGATGCAGCCTGTCGACATGCGTATGCCGAATCGACTTGAGCCCACCCAGCAGGCGTTTGCTGACTTTTTCCAGGTGTTGGTCGTAGTAGCGCGGCAGGTCATACGTTTCGAGAATCACCTTCAGTGCCTCGACATTGGCCAGCGACAGGTAGTTGAGTGACATGTTGCTGATCAGCTTCCAGAGAAAGTCTCGATTCAACGGCGGCGCATAACTCGCGGTGACCGGTGTGATATTGCTGAACTTCAGGAACTCCGGAGTTTTCGCGCACGTCTGGTTGATCTGTCCTTGCTTGAGACGACGCGGTAGGTTTTGGTTGGTGCAGGTCAGCTCGACGGACAAGGTTTCGTGCGCTTCGGTGTCGCGCACGCCAAAGCTCAGGTAAGTATCCAGGCCGTCGTGCAACAACGAAGAACGCTGACGGATGCTGTAGTGCGGGTGCGTCTGCGGGACGTCGAAGCTCAGGTCGTGCTCGAAGGACTCGAACGGCACATATTCCTGGTAACCAGTACCGCTGGGGTTCCAGCCGGTCACCGCCTCTACCGAAAACACTCCGCAGTGCTCCAGTGCGTACGTCGCTGGCAGTAACAGGTACTCGTCCTGCTTGCCGTCGAGACGAATCGGCAGTGCATCGTGCTGGAACAGATTGACGATGGGTGTACAAAACAACCTGACATTTTCCAGCGTCGGCCGCAGGCGCTGGATACCGCTCTTGCGAATGTCGAAGCGTACTTCCAGGCCATGTATCTGCTTGAGCGTGTCCTCGGGCAGCGACTGGAGCAAGTCGAGGCCGGTCAGATCGACAAACAGGAATTTGTCCTGAAACGCGAAGTACTCCTGCAGATAGCGATAGCCGCGAAAGGTGTTCAGCGGATACGGGATCAGCGCCTCTTCTTCGGCGAAGCCAACAGGCTGAACGTGTTTGCCCGCCAAACTGAACGACAGCGCGCGGCCGTCGGCACCCAGGCACGGCCTGCCTTCTGCGTCCAGCGGCACCAGTTCGATGCCTTTGAGGTTGCGCAACAGGCTCAGGTAGAGCGTCTGGCTGATGTAACGCTCGCCTGCGAGGTGCAGGCGCAGGCGGCTCAGTTTCAGTTCGCCGACATGGCCGTCACAGCTCATCTGCAGGCGCAGGCTCAGCAGTGCGCCATCACCTTTCACTGAATAGTTCAGTGCCGTCAGGCTCAGTGGCAAGACATCGGTGGGGTAGCAGGTGCGAAAACAGCACTGCACATCATCAATGGGCTCGCTCTGCACCGGGGTATCACGCTCCACACAGTAGGCCGGCCCGGATTGCGGTAGTGGTTCGAACTGCAGAATGCTGAACGCTGGCAGCGGCCGCATATAGTTAGGACACAGCAGGTGCATCAACGAGTGGCTCAGTTCCGGTAACTCGTCATCGAGCTTCTGGCGCAGCCGCCCAGTGAGGAAAGCGAAACCTTCCAGCAGGCGCTCGACGTCCGGGTCTCTCCCGGCCTCACTGAGAAAGGGAGCCAATGCCGGACTACGCTCGGCGAAGCGGCGACCTAACTGGCGCAACGCGGTAAGCTCGCTTTGGTAGTAATGGTTGAACGACACTTCGGGTTCCTTGCTTTCTGTGCTCGTGAACGTCGTGAAGCCAGCAGCATTGGCATCGACGTGCTGTTGGCTGACGCCGTCGGTTTAACTGACTTCGGCCTTGCCGCTGCCATCCAGGCACGCGGTAAACCGAGCCTGGCGCTTCAAGCCATCGACCTCCAGCAGGCCTTCAATGGTGAAAGACAAGCGAAGCGGATCGTGCTCACGTGGCAGGGAAACGACACGCACACCGCTCAGGCGCGGCTCATAGGCTTCGATGAAATTCTCGATGGCCAGACGCGCCTGGTTCAGGGCGTCGTGCAGGCTCAGGCGCATGTCGTTAAGGTCAGGCAGCCCGTAATCGGACAACGTTTGCACGCTGCCCGCACGGGTACTGAGCATCTTGCCCAGGTGGGCAGCCACCGACGCCATGATGCAAACTTCGTGACTCCAGCCGGAACGCTTGTCAGCTTCGCCACCCAATCGTTCGAACAGGCTGCCGTAACCACTCATGACCAGGCTCCTGACTACTCTTTGTCCAGCTTGCCAACCAGCGACAAGGTGAAATCAGCGCCCATGTACTTGAAGTGCGGACGCACGTTCAAGCTGACGCGGTACCAGCCTGGCTCACCCTCTACATCGCTGACAGTGATCTCTGCGGCGCGCAGCGGACGACGGCCACGCACTTCAGCACTCGGATTCTCCTGATCAGCCACGTACTGACGGATCCACTTGTTGAGCTCCAGTTCGAGGTCGGTACGTTCTTTCCACGAACCGAGCTGCTCGCGCTGCAACACTTTCAAATAGTGAGCCAGTCGGTTGACGATCATCATGTACGGCAACTGTGTGCTGAGCTTGTAGTTCAACTCGGCAGTCTTGCCTTCATCACTGGTGCCGAAGAACTTTGGTTTCTGCACAGAGCTGGCGGAGAAGAACGCGGCGTTGTCACTGCCTTTGCGCATCGTCAGGGAAATGAAGCCTTCTTCGGCCAGTTCGTATTCACGGCGGTCACTGACCAGGACCTCGGTCGGAATCTTGGTTTCGATTTCGCCCATGCTTTCGAAGTGATGCAGCGGCAGGTCCTCGACGGCTCCACCGCTCTGAGGGCCAATGATGTTCGGGCACCAGCGGAACTTGGCGAAACTGTCGGTCAGCTTGGTACCGAACGCATACGCCGTGTTGCCCCACAGGTAATGCTCATGGCTGTTGGCAACAGTTTCCTTGTAGACGAAGGATTTCACCGGGTTGGCTTCTGGGTCGTACGGGTTACGCAACAGAAACCGCGGCAGGGTCAGACCGATGTAGCGCGAGTCTTCCGACTGCCGGAAACTCTGCCATTTGGCAAATTGCGGGCCTTCAAAGTGATCTTTCAGGTCTTTGAGGTCTGGCAGGCCGGTAAAGCTTTCCAGGCCGAAGAACGCCGGACCGGCGGCGGCGATGAAGGGCGCGTGCGCCATGCAGGCGACACTGGACACGTACTGCATCAACTTCACATCAGGCGCGCTGGGGGACAGGTAGTAGTTGGCGATGATCGCGCCCACCGGCTGGCCACCGAACTGACCATACTCAGCGGTGTAGACGTGCTTGTACAGGCCGGCCTGCATGACTTCCGGCGAGTCTTCGAAATCATCCAGCAGGTCCTGCTTGGAAACGTTGAGGATTTCGATCTTGATGTTTTCGCGGAAATTGGTGCGCTCGACCAGCAATTGCAGGCCACGCCAAGCCGACTCCAGTGACTGGAAGTCTTCGTGGTGAACGATTTCGTCCATCTGGCGGCTGAGCTTGGCATCGATCTCGGCGATCATGCGATCAACCATGGCCTTCTTGACCGGTTCACCGTCATTTTGCGGTTTCAGCAACTCTTCGATGAAGGCTGATACGCCGCGCTTGGCGATACCATAGGCTTCGTCTTCCGGCGCCAGACGGGTTTCGGCAATGATGCTGTCGAGAAGGCTGGACGTGCCGTTCTCGTGACTGTTCTGTTGTGCTGCACTGGTGCTCATAAGTATTGGCTTCCTTGACTGGCTCAGGCTTTAGGTTCGGTGGCGCTCAGGCCCAGCTCACCCAGCACACGGTCCCGCGATTCGTCGTCGGCAAGTACCGCTTCGATGGCTTTACGAAATGCAGGCGCGTTACCCAGCGGACCTTTAAGGGCCACCAGCGCGTCGCGCAGCTCCATCAGCTTTTTCAGCTCAGGCACTTGCTCGACCAGGCTGGCGGGATTGAAGTCTTTCATCGAGTTGAGCCGTAGCGTGACCGCCAGGTCTTCTGTGTCATTCTCTTCTTGAAGCCGGTTGGGCACGCTCAGCGTCAGGCTCAACTCTTGCTTGGCCAGCACTTCGTCGAAGGTCATTTTGTCGATACTGATTGGCTTGCGGTCCTCCACCTTGCGCTCGTCGAGGCGCTGGGTGTAGTCACCGACTGCCAGCAGTTTCAAAGGCAGTTCAATTTCTTCCTGAACCCCACCGGTGGCGGGTTTGAAGGTAACGTTGATGCGTTCCTTGGGGGCTACCGAGCCTTCTTTGGCCATGGCAATTCTCCGTGCGGTTGTTGGCCCAAAGGCCTATTCGAGTACCACTTCAAGGTCGAGGTGGCACAGCCTGCGATAAATCTCTTCTTTGTGTTCTCGCACGACATGGTTCTGCGGCAGCAACTCACAGCAGCTATGCAGCAGGTGCAACACTTCCAGCGCCAGATCCGGCTCCCAGGCATGCAGGCCCGAGTGCTGCAATTGCGTGTCGAGGGTTTCAAGCTGGGTCTTGGCCAGCTCGTACTTCTTGGCCATGAAACACAGCCGTGCCAGGCTGAACTGCCAGAAAAACCGCGCCCGCCCACCGAGGGCACTTTGCAGGCCTTGCTTGAGGACCTGCACGGCAACCTTGAGGCCGTCTTTACGCAGAATCGGCAGCACTTGCTCAAGGGCAGCGTCCCAAGCCGGCTGGCTCGCGGACGGTTCAACCTTGCGTGGCGCGCTGTCGCTGTGCAGGTGGGGCATAACGTGGGCGCTGATCCAACTGCGGGTAGCCGGATCAGCGAACGGCACACCATCGTGGAAGTGCAGCTCCACCACCCCCGGCAAACGCTGAAGCAAGAGCGCGAAGTGAAACTCCACTTCGCGCATTGCCTGGTCGGCATTCAAGCCTTGCAGGCACTCCCAGGCCAGACGCTGCCCGTCAAACCAGAACGGCGCCCGAGCCAGGCTCGCTTCAACCTCGACCAGCAAATCGGCGAACTGCCCATTCGCGTAGCGCTCCTGGCAGGCCTTCAACTTGTCGGCCGGCAGCCCACGCAGCGCGGTGATCTGCTCACTGTTACGCTCGGGCGCGGCCGTGATAGGCAGCCACAGCATGGTGCGATTCAAGCGCAGCGCGCGCACATCAATAGCGTTCTGCTTGAGCCACCAGGCACACAGCGGACGAGCGTGCTCCTGCAACCCTCGCAGCGCCTTCTGGGCGTCCTTCTCATTCTCGATGGGTGCGCCGGGGGTCAACAGCTGGGTAGCGACCTGCTGGACTTGCGCCACGACTGCACCCACAACCCCGGGTTCCGGCTGGTTGTCTGCAGCGCGCTGAACCATATTGTTCAGGCGTCGGCACAGTGGCAGCAGCAGCGGCGCGTCATCCGCCAGATGTTCGGTGAACACGGCATCCAGGCCTTCCAGATGCCCGGCCATGCTCCTGAACAGGGGCAGTTGCTCCTTGATCGGAATGCTATCGCTCAATACTTGTTCAAGGCGTTGCAACAGCCAGCCGACAGCTGCTGCACGCGTGCGCCCTTTGACCGGATGAACCTCCTGCCAGTGGTGTTCGCACAGGTGGTGCAACACGCCAATGCCCGCCAGCAGCCCGGCAAAGGATTCCCGCTGATACAAGGCCCAGGTCAGCCAGACCGCCACCCGCAGATCCTTGGATTGGGTACGCAGCAAAGCTTCACTGACCTGCTGCACTTTCAGCCAGTCGATCTGACCGTGTTCATGCATGGACCGGGCTTTAGCCAACTCGCCTTCCAGCGCCTCGAACTCGCTCGAAAAGCGAACGTCCTCACCTGCAAAACTTTGCTTGCAGATGGCTGACTTCGCGAGCTCAAGGTAGTGAGCCGACAATTTGCTGGAGTAGGACATTTAGACTGATTTCATTAAAGTTGGCCGGCATAAAAACTTGTTCCTGGCTGCCCCTATACCCGCCCTCAAGACGAGTAATAAAAACGCACCAGAGAAACCGAGCCCAAAAGATACGCCGGATGAGAAATTACCCCCATCAGACGCTTCTTTCCTACTTGTGGGAATTTTCCCAAAACAACACCTATCGCAGCACCTACGGCAGCACGGTATTGAATTATTGGGGTGATGGCGCAAGACTTGGTAAAAGTCAGCCCGAAGAAGCGTTGGGATCAACCCAGGCGCGGGCAATGAATATTTAATAACCAATCAAGCAGGCGCCTGAGTTCTCCAATGGCGATAAAAATGCCACGTCCTCTTTTCATGCTATTGCTGTTGGCGGGGTGCCAGGCAGCGTCCTATCCACTGCCAGAAAGCCAGAAACTCTCGACCGAGAAAGTCGCCCAGATTGCTGCGACCATTGAGCAGAAATACCCAAAGCTGTCCAGCGAAACGCGCAGGCAGCTGCTGAGCACTGTTGTGCAATCGCTGGACAATATGGTGTTTATCGAAGGTGGTGAATTCGAGATGGGGGACTTTGGCTGGCCGTATGATGATGATCCTGAAAATTTATGTGACTGGCCTTGTGGAGTAGAGCCGGAGCGCATGGGAAATATCAGCCCGTTCGGAGAAGATGACTTTGTTCACCCTGTAAAATTGAGCAGCTACCATTTTTCAAAGTTTCAAACAAAGCTTGAAGACTTCGACCTCTATTTTGTTACTCAAGGCAAACCGTTATTTGATAAAGAGCTAAGAAAGCGTGAGGATTTACAATTCCGCTATCAGCCCGATCTTCCTGCACCTGTTAAAGACTGGCAGGAGGCGAAAGATTACTGCGGCTGGCTCGGTCTGCTGAGTGGTTACCCCGTGGACCTACCTACCGAAGCACAATGGGAGTTTGCTGCTCGAAACCGCGGTAAGTACGTAGCATTCCCTACGGATAACGGCAGTTTGAATTTTGGACGAAATTTCCCAGAGTCCAATAGACTGAAACCATTCCCAGTCGATACTTTTACTCCTAATCCGTTGGGAATTTACAACCTTTCAGGTAACGCAACAGATTGGGTCAATGACTGGTACGACAAGGACTATTACCGAAACTCTCCTGTCGAAAATCCACAAGGACCAAACACTGGCACCCAACGCATTAGGCGAGGTGCAACCGTGGCAGAGGAGCCACGTTTCAACGCTAGTGCCGTTCGCCGTTGGGGTGATGACCCGATAAAAAAGGACTACTATTCTACTGTGAGTTTTCGCTGCGCTATACAGTCAGAAAAGCCACTTTAACTTTAAAAATAAAGTCGCTCACAAGCGCCTTTAGCTTCAAGTGCACTACTTTTAGGCAGAACCATAAAAACGCCCGCTACTGCGAGCGCCCTGCTGCACTTTCTTCTTACACCAAGTATCGCCTTGCCCACACCCGGAATAATAAGTAATATTTTTCTGATATTTCGGATCACGACATTTTCTGAAAATCACCATTAGATAAACGTGATAACCTTCAGACTTCGCTCAGTAAGCGCTGGATTACCCACATGGCAAAGCAAATATCATTACTCGTCTGTTCTCTAATGCTGACAGCCTGCCAGGCCCAAACATATCCACTGCCTGAAAGCCAGAAACTCTCTGGCGAGAAAGTCGCCCAGATTGCTGCGACCATTGAGCAAAAATACCCAAAGCTGCCCAGCGAAACGCGCAGGCAGCTGCTGAGTACTGTTGTGCAGTCGCTGGACAATATGGTGTTTATCGAAGGTGGTGAATTCCAGATGGGGGATTTTGGCTGGCCGTATGATGATGATCCTGAAAATCTATGTGACTGGCCTTGCGAGGTAGAACCGGAGCGAATGGGTAACATCACCCCATTCGGGGAAGATGACTTCGTTCACACTGTAAAACTGAGTAATTACCACCTTTCAAAATTCCAAACAACGATAGCTGATTTTGACCTGTTTTTCATCGCGCAGGGCAGGCCCATCTTTAATTCCGAACGACGTGATCGTGATGATTTAAAGCATTTCTTTCATTCTAATCTGCCAGCGCCCACACTAAACTGGCAAGAGGCCAAGGACTACTGTGGCTGGCTAGGACAGCTGAGTGGTTATCTCGTGGATCTACCGACTGAAGCACAGTGGGAATTTGCCGCTCGGAACCGTGGCCAGTATGTAATGTTTCCTACGGAAAATGGCAGTTTGAACTATGGACGAAACTTTCCGGAGCCCGGCAAGTTTGACACATTTCCGGTCGATCAATTCCCCCCAAGTCCGCTGGGACTCTACAGCCTCTCGGGCAATGCTACTGACTGGGTCAATGACTGGTACGACAAAGACTATTACCAACAGTCCCCCGTGGACAATCCAAAAGGCCCAAGCACTGGCACCCAGCGAGTTAGACGAGGTGCGAATGTTTTAGAGGAGCCACGTCTGAACGCTAGTACCGTCCGCCGATGGGGCGATGAGCCTAATCAAAGATTTTATAATCCGGGCGCCAGCTTTCGCTGCGCCATTCAATCAGCAAGCTCATTTTGATTTCAAAAACAAGGCGCCCTCAAGCGCCTTGTTCTCGATTGCGTCAATAACGCTAAACCAATCCATCAAACCGCCCACTATTGCGAGCGGCCAACAGTACCTTCTTTTTACGCCAGGCATTGCTGGGTGTCCACACCACTCTGAGTGAAGGCTCAGGTGGTCGGTTTACTGCCAAGCTGTCAAGAAACCAATTAAACTGACTTTGCTGATAACCGTCCAATATGGTGTTAATACGCTCCAGACTCGCCATCGCGCTGACCTTACTGCCATTGGGCGAGCAGTGCTCGAGCACCTCAATGAATTGCCTCCAGCTTCGTATCTCTGAAAGAATTATTACAAGTGCCGTCTCTTGCCGCTCATTGAAACTCTCGACAAACCCTTCCGTGAGCACGTAGACCATAGGTCCAACCGTTTCAGGTGGAAGCAAGCTCAAAGGCACAACCTGGTTCTGAACCATCATGAATTTTTGCGACTCGTGACTTATCAGAAAGTCGGCCAAATTTTGCGCCTCAAACTTCGATGCTTGACGCATCCTCCACCAATCAAGCATTTTCGAAGCGCTATTATTAAACGCTTCCCGAGCTACTTTCATGGGTGAGGTTGCGACCTGATAAAGACCGACAGACAGGTATTTAAAAGCCTGATCCGTCACCCCTAGTAAGTGCCGGTAGTCCACGTCCGCCAGGGCTTTGCAAAACAGTAAAGTCAGTTTACCTATCTGCTCGATATCCACCACCGTACCAAACCCACCACCGGCACCAGGGCCCAAAACTACAGAGCCTTTACAGTTTAATGCTAATCGATCTTTCGAAATACTAAGACCAAACTCCCCACTCCCTCCAACTCCAACTGCCGCATTCCCCTCCACACTGATTTTCGCCAACTCAACCCAACTGCTGGCGGCATTAGCCTGCCCCACTACCGCCTTCCCCATCCCTTGATTGTCCGGCTCTACCCATTCAAACGCTCCACTCAGCACACCACCGGCTTGCGCTCCGGCAAACGCATCGCCCTTGACACCGATGTTGCCACTGCGACCGACTTCCATGCGCGGTGTACTCAACAACGCAGTCGCACCCGCCGGGGTTTCGCTGGGCTTGAACTGGGTTTTAACCCCCGCTTCTCCCTGCACCTTGGCACCGACAAAACACGACAGTTCCAGTTTGCCGCTCAGGCGGAACACGCCCATGGGGTGCAGCACTTCCTTACCCAGGGCATTGCGGTAGGACATGTTTGCGATATAGCCGCCCTGGCTCGGAAAGTACCGACTGAACGACGCCGAGCCCTCCGCCAGCGAGAACGCGGCGCTGCCTTTGACGCCCACGTCGATGTTGCCTTCCTTGGGGTTCCAGTTGTTCACGCCAGCACTGGCGCTGGCAGCAAAGCGCAGGGCGTGCGCTTCTGCCGAGACCGCGTAGCGCGCGGCATCGCTCTGGTTGGTGGTCCAGGCCACTTCTTGATGCAAACTGTTGAGCAGGTTGTCTTCCTGGCTGCTCCAGCTGCTGAGTTTAAGTTCCAGGTTGCCCAGGGGGCCGGCTTTTCGCCCTTCGCCGATACCCACTTTGATGTCGTTGATCAGGTCTTTGGCCAGCTGCTTGTTGAAGGGTTTACCTGCCATGGCGCGTGTTGCGACGCGGACCTTCCAGGAAGTGGTCTCGCGGTACGCAACCGGGATGTAGTGACGGCGACTGGGGTCGCTGAACAGGATGATCTCTACCACCTCAATACCCGACCGAGCTTGCCTGCCCTGCTGCCGTTCAACGCTGCGCCCTTTACCATGTTTCAGGTCGGGGGCCGCGCTGTTGGCCAGTGTGGCGCTGTCTGCGGGTTCGGCGCTTCGCTGGGCCGCCAGTTGCGCGCGCAGTTGGCCGATTTCAGCGTCCAGTGCGGCGATCTTTTTTTGCTGCAAGGACTTCCAGTTGTTTTCGAACTGCATGGTGCCAACAAAACTGGGGTTGTAGCGCTGATACCAGTCGCGCGCCTGTTGCAAGGTTGCCAGTTGCCCTTGAAGGTCTTTATCGGAAGTCAGCGGCGCTGCTTGAGTGGCTTGCGGCTGCGGTTCACGCTTCAACAAGCCAGCCTCTTCGGCCTTGGCTGACCAGGCCTCTTTGATGCAGCGGGCGCAAGCACAACTGGCTTCGGGATTCTGCTGCTTGTTGCATTGGGTGATCGGCAACGCGTTGGCCAGATTCTGATGCAGTTCATCCATCAGCTTTTGCACCCGGCTGACTTCCTGCTTCAGGGCCTTGGACTGTTGTTCGGTCAATACATAGAAGTGCGGTTCTCCGGTGATATGGGCAATGTCGACCAGTTCTTCGTTGCATTCGGACTGCCCTTTGGGGACTGTCCAACTGGTGTCATGCGCATGCATCGGCGGTGGTAGCTCGGGCGCTGGTGTGGCGCCGGGCAGCTGCAACACCCAACCGGGTTGGATCTGATCGGGATGGTTGATGATCGGGTTGAGGGCCTTAAGCTCGGAGACCTTCGTGCCATGTTGTTGAGCAATTTGCCCGAGGGTGTCGCCGTATTTAACCGTGTAGGTGCTGCTCATTGTTCATCGTCCTTGTGAGTCAGAGGCGTTCAAGTTCGAGCAGCTTGTCGCCAAGCCCCAAGTCGTCACGGGCTAAAATTGCGGCAGCTGCAGCGAGGTTGCTGAAGCCTTCGCCCTGGCGCAGCGCCAGGCGCAACCAGCGCTCCTGTTCGGCGGGCTGCAGATACCCGGCTTTTTGCGCGGCCAGTAACTGTCGATAAACGAAAGCGGTCGGCTCGGACAACGGCAATACCGCTTGATAGTCCTGAGCAAAGCGCGCGGCCAGCACCTTCAAACGCTGCTGAGCGATCTGCTCCTGACGCTCGTGCCCCAGGTGCAACCAGCCTGGCGGTTGAGCCTCTGTCGCCAACAGGGGTTCAGGGTGCGCCTGTTGACGCCAGCCCAGCCCGTTGCGCCAGGCCATGGCGGTCATCGGCCCCATGAACTGCGCCAGCTCGCTTTCCTCAAGGCTGTTCAGCAACGGCTCAAGCCAGCGAGGGTCGAAAAAGCGCAGCATCTGCGCCGCTGCGTCATCGGTACTGACGGTGAGCAGGCTGCGCCAATGCTCAACCGCTTGCTCAAAGGCGTGCGCCTCCTTGAGGTAGGCCACACAGCCGGCATCGGCCTGCTCCAGCAGGTTGCCGGCATACATCGCCAGCGCATCCGGATATGGGCACAACAAAGCAAAGGGGCCCACGCTTTGCACAGCGTTGTAGGGGGTGTTGTCCAGCAGCGGAACACAGCGCTCGACGCCGAAGCTGATGGCCTGCTCGATACGGGCCTGCATGTCTGGGTCAAAACTGGCATCGAGAATCACGCACATGATTCCGGGCCCCACAGGGGTTTGAAACGGCGATGTGATGGGCTGAATCATGCTGCTGTACCTGGCGAGTGGATCGGGCAAATTCCGGAGGCATCAAGCTTGCAACCCGGGCTGGGCAGCAGTACGCCAGCCAGCGATTGCTGGTGATAAAGCGCCAGGGCGGGAGGCGGCAGCGCGACAGCGGCCCGCAGCCCGTCAAGCAGCCCAGGCAATACTGAAGCAGCAGCGCATCCCGTGGCGGGCACACCACCGAGTTGAATGTCGGTACTGCTGAAAATGCCGCCGGGGCCGATGACGATGTGCTGACCGCCGCCCTTCAAGGTGATGCTGGCCCCGGCGTCGAGAATCAAGTGGGCACCGGCTTTGAAGTGGACTTGCTGACCCGCTTCAGCCGCCAGTGTTTGCCCGATCCGGGTGTGGCTGCTGTTGGCGACTTGCAGGTAGTCGTTGGCCTTGAGTTCGACCTTGCGGTCGGCGGTCACCGTGCGTTGGTCTTCGGCTTCAAGCACCGCAATGCTGTTGCCCTTGATGGTTTCATGGCGCTCGTTGCCCACCTGCAGGCGGCTGTCGTGTTCGATGTTTTGTTCCAGATCGCGCTGGGCGCGCAGGTAGATCAGCTCCTGGCCGCTACGGTCTTCAATCGACAGTTCGTTGTAACCGCTGCTGTCGGGCGTACTGCGGCTGCGCAGTACGGTCTTGGTTTTGTTGGCGGGCAGCGGATAAGGCGGCGCTGTGCGGATGTTCGACACGCAACCGGTAATCAGCGGCTGGTCGGGGTTGCCCTCCAGAAACGTCACCAGCACTTCCATACCGATGCGCGGCACGGTGACTGCCCCGAAACCCGCACCCGCCCAGCTGGACGCGACCCGCAGCCAGCAGCTGCTGTTGTCGCTGTTCAGTTCGGCGCGGTCCCAGTGGAATTCGACTTTGACCCGACCGTGCTCATCGCAATAGATTTCTTCGCCTTCAGGCCCGGTGACGCGGGCGGTCTGGCTGACCAACAGTGCCTCACGGCTGACCAGCGGCGGCCGGTAGAACACGTCCCAGGGAATGGCGCTGAAACTGTTGCGGTAGCCTTGGTTGAAGCCGTCTGCGGCTTGCCCAACGCTGCTGGCCGCTTCCTCAAACACCTGCGGCTGCTTGCCTTCGTGGCTCACGTTGAGCAGTAACCACAGGTCGTTGCAGGCTTTGCGCGGGTGCTCGGTGAGGCCGAAAAAGTGACCACTGCGCAGCGCGGGTTGATCGCTTTCACCTTCGGCCAGCTGGTAGTCGATCCGGTGGCGTTCCAGGGCCTGGCGGACCAGCTGCTTGCTGCGCTCTTCGCTGTCGAAGGGCATTGGGTAGCGGTAGTCTTCAAGGGCGGGGATGAAGTCGACGCGCTGGCGGCTTTCGAGCAAGCGGCTCGGGCGTTTGAGATCATAGTCGCGGTGAGTGACGCGGCTGGTGCGGGTGCTGAAGCGCTGGCTGAACTGGCTGATTACCGGATGATCGGCGACCATGCCAGCACCTTGTCGATAAGGTGTTTCCGCCAGTTTGGGGAAGAAGCTCTGATGGTCGGTGAACACCAGGTGGTGGCCATCGGCGCTGTGCTGGTGGTGCCAGGCGATGCCTTCTTCACTGCATAGGCGCTGGATGAAACTGAAGTCGGAGGCATCACCGTACTGCGTGCAGTAGTCGCGTTCCGGGCTGGGGCTGACGTGGAAGGTAAAGGCATCGGCCTGAATGCCATGTTCCTGCAGCACCTGGGTAATGATCTGCGGCACGGTCATGTGCTGGAAAATTCGCTGGTTGTGGCTGAACTGCAGGTAATGCAGGGCCGGGACCAGAGTGATTTGATAGCGGGTCAGGCGCCTGCCGGGCTCACCGACCTGGGCGTTTTCGATCCGACCGTGGAGGCCTTCGCCGTTGAGGCCGAATTGCAGGAACGCGGGTTGGCCGAGCAGGCTTTCGATGGCGAAGTCAGGGTGTTCGCTGACCAGTTCCACCTGAATCGCGTACAGGGCGCTGATGGCTTCCGTGCCGTGGAAGGCGAGGACCTTGAAGTCGTTGCGAACACCGGGGATCAGAAATGCAAACTGCACGCTATTGGCTGACGCAAACATAGGCTCATCCTTAAGGTACGGCGCTCAGAAAGGCGCATCAGAAGTGATGAGCACCGCATGGCCGAAACCATGCGGTGCGTTGGTCAGGAGGCCTTAGCCAGCGACCGGAGTACGCCAGTCATCGGAACCGGAAGTGCCGGAGACTTCGTGGGTCCAGGTGATTTTGCGGTAGGTGAAATGCACGTCTTCCAAGTGGGTGAAGTGCGAGTTTGCCGGGTCCTGGCAGTTGTGCATGTAGTCCTTGATGTCGACGATGATCGCGTCTTCAAGGGTGGTGGTGTAGTAATGTTCCTGGGTGCCGGCAGCCGAGGTGCGGTACCACTTGATTTCGATTTTGGTCAGACGCTCACCGGACGTCAGGGCCGCCAGCAGCAGCGGCGATGCCTTGTCGAAGACTTTGGTGATGACCACAGGCTTGTGTACACGCTGACCGGTCGGTTGGCCGGACTGCGGGTCACGCGGAATGATCACTTCGTGCTGGAAGCCCTGAACCATGACCTGGTCTTCGTGACCTTCCTGGTAGGTGTTGCCAACCGAATCGGCGGTGAACGCGCCTGCAGTGATCAAGCCTTGTTTGGTGCCGGTAACGGACATATAAGCGGGGGTAGCCATGAAAACTCCTTGATGAAATTACAGATACCCGGCAGGTAAAAATTACCCGGTGGGTGCCTGTACCCTTATCAAGGGTCATGCCATAAATGGCCTAAGCCTTATAAACCGTGGCCTGCAGCGGTTCCATGGGAAATTGCAGCCAGGCTCCGCAGGAAAATCAGGTGAAATGTGCGCAACTTCTTGCGCAACGCTGTGCAAGAAGTTGCGCACCCATCTGTACAGAACGAAATACAAGGCTTACAGCTACGTGTGCACAGGGTTATCCACTTTTTGAGTGCGCAAGAAGTTGCGCAGTGCGTTGATTGCCGGTAGGAGCGGGCTTGCCCCGCGATTGCGGTGCGACTGAAAAACCGCAATCGCGGGGCAAGCCCGCTCCTACACTGCAAAACCAACCCGCGTTTACTGCGGCCGCAGTATCAATACCCCCAACGGTGGCAGATTCAGCGCCAGCGACAACGGTTGCCCATGACTGGCCACCACTTCGCTGGCCACCTCTCCAAGGTTGCCGTAGTTAGACCCGGCATAGCCCTCGGCATCACTGTTAAGCACCTCCACCCAACGTTCGCCAAACGGCACACCAATGCGATATCCACGCCGCGGCACCGGGGTGAAGTTAGCCACCACCAATAGCGGCTCGCCGCTGGTACTCCAGCGCAGCCAGGCATATACGCTGTTGTGTGCATCGTCACCGATCAGCCACTGGAACCCTTGAGGCTGGCAGTCCTGTTCGTGCAGCGCACGCTCTTGGCGATACAACCGGTTCAGGTCGCCAACCAGGCGCTGTACACCGAGGTGCTCGGGATATTTGAGCAAGTACCAGTCCAGCTCACTGTCGTGGTTCCATTCACGCCATTGGCCAAATTCGCAGCCCATGAACAGCAGCTTCTTGCCCGGATGGGCCCACATAAAAGTCAGGTAGGCGCGCAGGTTGGCGAATTTCTGCCAGCGGTCGCCGGGCATTTTGTCGATCAGTGAGTGCTTGCCGTGCACCACTTCATCGTGAGAAATCGGCAGGATGAAATGCTCGGAGTAGGCATAGATCAGGCCGAAGCTCATTTCGTTGTGGTGGTAGGTGCGGTGGATGGGGTCGTTCTGAATGTAGTGCAAGGTGTCGTGCATCCAGCCCATGTTCCACTTGTAGTTAAAGCCAAGGCCACCCTGCTGGGTCGGCTGGCTGACGCCGGGCCAGGCGGTGGACTCTTCGGCAATGACCAGGGCACCGGGCGCTTCCAGAGCGACGACGTCGTTGAGGTGACGCAGAAAGTCGATGGCTTCCAGGTTCTCGCGCCCACCATGCCGGTTAGGCACCCACTCCCCCGCCTTGCGCGAATAATCCCGGTAAAGCATGGAGGCCACCGCATCGACACGCAGGCCGTCAATGTGAAAGTGCTTGAGCCAGTGCAAGGCCGAGGCCAGCATGAAACCGTGGACTTCGGTGCGGCCGAGGTTGTAGATCAGGGTGTCCCAGTCCTGATGGAAGCCCTCCAGCGGGTTTTCATATTCATACAGCGCGGTGCCGTCAAAGCGCGCCAGACCATGGCTGTCGGTGGGAAAGTGCGCGGGCACCCAGTCGAGGATGACGCCAATCTGCGCCTGGTGGCAGGCATCGACAAACGCCGCAAAGTCTTCGGCCGAGCCGTAACGTGCCGTCGGTGCGAATAACGACAGTGGCTGATAGCCCCACGAACCGCCGAAGGGATGTTCCATGATCGGCATCAGTTCGATATGGGTAAAGCCCAGTTGCTGAACATAAGGCACCAGGCGGTCTGCCAGTTCGCGCCAGTTGTAGAAGCGCGCTACTTCGCCGGTGTCATCCAGTTCGCACTGCCAGGACCCAGCATGCAATTCGTAGATCGACAACGGCGCGTGATGCGCATGACGCTCGCCACGCGTGTGCATCCAGTGCTGGTCCTGCCAGGTGTGCGCCAGTGGGCCGGCCACTTTTGATGCGGTACTCGGTGGCAGTTCAGTCGCCCGGGCCAACGGGTCGGCTTTGAGCGGCAAGATGCCATCGCGACCCAACACTTCGTACTTGTACGCATCGCCGGCCTGCAAGCGCGGCACGAACAGCTCCCACACCCCTGAAGCGTGGCGCAAGCGCATGGGGTGACGGCGGCCGTCCCAGTTGTTGAAGTCGCCGACCACCGACACCCGCCTGGCGTTCGGTGCCCACACCGAAAAACGCACACCACTGACACCGTCTACTTCGAGCACCTGCGCCCCCATGCTGGACGACAGGTCGCGGTGATTGCCCTCGCCAAACAGGTAGAGGTCCATGTCACCCAGTAATGGCCCGAAGCTGTAAGGGTCTTCAGTGACCTGCTCACCATTGGCCCACTGGATGCGCAGGCGGTAAGGCTGCTGCTCATTGAGGTGGGCGATGAACACGCCGGGTACCGGCTGTTGCTCCAGCTCGCCCAGCAGTTGCCCATCGTCTCGGGCAACGGCCTGCACACTCAAGGCGTTGGGCAGATAGGCGCGGACAAACTGGCCGCCCGCACCATCAGGGTGCGGGCCAAGCACAGCGAACGGATCAGCATGCTCGGCCCTGACCAGGGCGTCGATGTCACGTTGATCCAGCCCGCCTTCCTCGCGCTTGCGTTGTTTCATTCAACTTTCTCCCCAGGTACTTGTCAGGCCATGGAGGCCATGCAAAGGCACGGCCAACCAACTTGGGCGGTTTTCGGCTTCGTACAGAATTTCATAGGCCGCCTTTTCCAGGCTGAACAGTTCCAGTGCCGCACGCTCGCCGTCGGCATGTTCCCAGGCATGGGGCATGGCCGCAGTGGCCAGCCCATAGGCCTCGACAAAGGCCTGTCGGGCCTGGTGCAGATAACGCCTGGCGACTCGCTGACGGGCCTGGCGGGCGTTGTCCGAGAGGTCGACACTGGAGGCACTGCGCAGCACCATCGCAGCAGCATAGTCGAAGGATCGCAGAACGCCGCTGACATCCTTGTAAGGGCTGTGTTTAGCCCGGCGCTGGTCCAGTGGTCTGGCCGGCTCACCTTCGAAGTCGATCAGGTAGGCATCGCCCTGCACCACCAGCACCTGCCCCAGGTGCAGGTCGCCGTGAACGCGCATCAACAACCCACCCTGCGCTTGTTCGCTCAACGTCTCGATATGGGCCAGCAGATCCTGGCGCTGCTGTTGCAGGTCGTCGACCAGGGACTGGCTGTCGCTGTCCAGCTTGCCATGGTGGGCCTGGAGCAGATCCAGGGCGTGGGTCAATTGGCTACCGATCTGCGTGGCCCATGCCTGACAGTCCTGTACGCTACTGGGCCGCGGCTGGAATGCGGGGTCGTGACTCGGCGCGGCCAGCAACAGGTGCATTTCCCCCAGACGCTGGCCCAGCATGGCGGCAAAGTCGGCCAGCTCGTGCAAGGCATCGGTATGGCCATCGCGCTGCGATTGGCCGGGCTCCAGTTCATCGCGAATGGCCCGTTCCAGGTTGTTCTGAGTCCAGTCCCAAGCATCGCCCTGATTGCTCAGGTAGCCTTGGGCAATCATCAGCAAATGGGGATTCTGCTGAGCATCCACCCGGTTCAACCAACCCAGCAGCGGTGAGATGTTGGTAAAGCCGGCAGCAGTGAGGTAGGCACTCATTTCCAGCTCCGGGTGAACCCCCGGGTTGACCCTACGAATCAGCTTGAGTACCACACTGCCCCCTACCACCACCGAACTGTTGGACTGTTCGGTGGAGAGATAGCGCACCGCAGCATCGTCGTTCAGATTCAGCGCGACCAGTTGCTCAGTGGCATGGAACTGCAACTCGCCTTCTGCGCACGGCAAACGTGTACCGTCCCGGCACGCCGCCAGCAAGGCATGGATAAAGCTGTCGAGAACGAAACCATCGGTGATCAGGCCAACCTGACGCCCGCGCCGGACCCGGGCCAAGGCCAACTGCTGGGGCGGTGCGCTGGTGAGCTGGTCTTCGCCGATCAACCCGAACGGCAACTGGTAGCGGCTACTCAGGCCGGCGCTGGTCACTTCTATCTCACTGAGCAGCACCGGGCTGCTGGCGCTGCCGAAGCGCACGCCGTAGGCGATGTGAACGTGCTCAATGCCGGTGTCCTTGCCTGCGAACCAACGGCGCTTGGGCAAGTACTGCGGCAGGATGCTGTCTTGCAGAGTGGCCCGTGCAGGCGCTTCAAGCAGCTCTTCCATGCGTTTTTTCAACACCAGGGTGGTGAACTCCGGCAGGCTTTGCGCCGGTTCCACGTGCCAGCTGGGCATCTGGTCTTTGTCGGCCAGCAGGAACCAGTAAAACCCGTACGGCGCCAGGGTCAGCAGAAACGGTAGTTGACCAATCGGCGGGAAGGCGCTGCCACCGAGCATCTCTACCGGCACACAGCCGACGTAGGCCGACAGGTCGAGTTCAGCCGCTTGGGCTGCGCGCGATACGTTGGCGACACAGAGGATGATTTCGCGTCTGCCGTCGGTATCGGTGTACTCACGCAGGTACGCCAGAATCCGCCGGTTGCTCGGCGAAAGCATGATCAGGCTGCCGCGACCGAAGGCCTTTTGCTGTTTGCGCACAGCCAGCAGGCGGCGATTCCAGTTCAACAGCGAGTGCGGGTCGTTGGCCTGGGTTTCAACGTTGATGGCGGCGAAGCCGTACAGTGGGTCCATGATCGGCGGCAATACCAAGCGCGCAGGATCGGCCCGCGAAAAACCACCGTTGCGGTCGACCGACCACTGCATCGGTGTGCGCACACCGTCGCGGTCACCCAGGTAGATGTTGTCACCCATGCCGATTTCATCGCCGTAATACAGCGTCGGCGTGCCGGGCATCGACAACAGCAGGCTGCTCAGCAATTCCACCCGCCGCCGGTCACGTTGCAGCAACGGCGCCAGGCGGCGCCGGATGCCCAAGTTGATGCGCGCCCGGCGATCTTCGGCATAGTAGTTCCACAGGTAGTCGCGTTCGCGGTCGGTGACCATCTCCAGGGTCAGCTCATCATGGTTGCGCAGGAAGATCGCCCACTGGCAATTGCTCGGTATGTCGGGGGTCTGGCGCAGGATATCGGTGATCGGAAAACGGTCTTCCTGGGCCACCGCCATGTACATGCGCGGCATCAACGGGAAGTGGAAGGCCATGTGGCACTCATCGCCCTGCCCTTCACCGAAGTACAGCTGGGTGTCTTCCGGCCACTGGTTGGCTTCGGCCAGCAGCATGCGGTCGGGGTAGTTGGCATCGATCTCGGCGCGTATCTGTTTGAGCACCTGATGGGTTTCTGGCAGGTTTTCGTTGTTGGTGCCGTCACGCTCGATCAGGTAAGGGATGGCGTCCAGGCGCAAGCCGTCAACGCCCAGATCAAGCCAGTAGCGCATCACATCGATGACCGCTTTGAGCACCTGCGGGTTGTCGAAGTTGAGATCCGGTTGATGCGAATAGAAACGGTGCCAGAAGTATTGGCCGGCTATCGGGTCCCAAGTCCAGTTGGACTTCTCGGTGTCGAGGAAGATGATCCGCGTGCCGTCGTACTTCTGATCACTGTCAGACCACACGTAGAAATCCCGGGCCTTGCTGCCGGGCTTGGCACGCCGGGCTTTCTGAAACCAAGGGTGCTGGTCGGAGGTATGGTTGATGACCAGCTCGGTAATCACCCGCAGGCCGCGTTTGTGGGCTTGGGCGATAAAGCGTTTTACGTCGCCCAAGGTGCCGTAGTCCGGGTGTACGGCTTTGTACTCGGCAATGTCGTAGCCATCATCACGCCGGGGTGACGGATAGAACGGCAGCAGCCACAGGGTGTTGACGCCCAGTGCGGCAATGTAATCGAGCTTGGCGATCAGGCCGGGAAAGTCGCCGATGCCGTCGTTGTTCGAATCGAAGAAGGATTTGACGTGTACCTGGTAAATGATCGCGTCTTTGTACCAAAGCGGGTCGTCGATAAAGGCTGCCGGGCGGCTTCGCTTGGCCATGGTCGACTCCTTTCTAGAGGGCTTTTTCGATACGCCAGATTGCAAACGGCAGGTGCCAGGGTTCGATGCGCATCCATTGGGTTTTGCCGTGCCAGGTCCAGCGGTGGCCGGTCATCAGGTCTTCACCGACGGTGTCGGCGTTGTCATCCAGGCCCAACTCCCAGAGTGGCAACTCGAAGTGCGCCTCCTGGGCGTTATGCGGGTCGAGGCTGATGGCCACGAGGATGAAGTTGTCGCGTTCGGCCGTGCGCTTGCCGAAGTACAGGATGTTGTCGTTCCAGGCGTGGTAAAAAGCCACGCCCAAGTGCGTCTGCAGCGCTCGGTTCTGCCGGCGGATGCGGTTGAGCAGAGCGATCTCGGCGATGATGTTGCCGGGCTGGCTGAAATCGCGCGGGCGGATCTCGTACTTCTCCGAGTCCAGGTATTCTTCTTTGCCCGGAATTGGCGTGGCCTCGCACAGTTCGAAGCCCGAATACATGCCCCATAAGCCCGAGCCCATGGTGGCCAGCGCCGCTCGAATGAGAAAGCCGGCACGCCCTGACTCATGCAAGAAAAATGGGTTGATGTCCGGGGTGTTGACGAAGAAGTTGGGGCGGTAGCAATAACGCCACGGCGGCTGGTTGAGTTCCTCGAAATAGCTTTGCAGCTCTTGCTTGGTGTTGCGCCAGGTAAAATAGGTGTAGCTCTGGGAGTAACCGACCTTGCCCAAACGCGCCATCATGGCCGGTTTGGTAAAGGCTTCGGCAAGAAAAATCACCTCCGGATACTGGCTGCGCACATTGGCGATCAGCCAGTGCCAAAACGGCAGCGGCTTGGTGTGCGGGTTGTCGACCCGAAAGGTTTTCACCCCTTCCTGCACCCAGCCCAGCACTACATCACGCAGGGCCAGCCACAGCGACGGCACCGCCTCGGCGGCATAGAAGTCGACGTTGACGATGTCCTGGTACTTCTTCGGTGGGTTTTCCGCATAACGAATGCTGCCATCCGGGCGCCAGGAGAACCAACCGGGGTGCTCTTTGAGCCAGGGGTGGTCTTGAGAGCACTGAATGGCGAAATCCAAAGCGATCTCAAGGCCATGCTCGGCGGCTGCGGCAACCAGGCGGCGAAAATCCTCGCGGCTGCCCAGTTGTGGATGGATCGCCTCGTGACCACCCGCCTCACTCCCGATAGCGTAGGGGCTGCCCGGATCATCCGGCTCGGCTTGCAGGGCGTTGTTGCGACCTTTACGAAAACGCATACCAATCGGGTGAATCGGCGGGAAATACAGAACGTCAAAGCCCATGTCACGAATCATCGGCAAGCGCTCATGGACGTCGTTGAAGGTGCCATGACGCTGGGGATCATCGGTGATCGAGCGCGGAAACAGCTCATACCAACTGGCGAACACAGCCTGATGGCGTTCGACATCCAACGGGTATTCGGGGCTACGGCTCAGAAAGCTGCGATGGTCGGTCTCCCGCATCAACAGCGCCGTATCAGCGTGCAGCAGCGTCGCCACTTGCGCCTCGGGGGCCAGGCCCGGGAGCGTCTGGTGCAGTGTTTGCAACTGCTGACGCAGCAGGCCGTGGCTACGCTGAATGCTCTGCTCCAGCAGCAGCAAACCCTCTTGCAGCTCCAAATCCACCGCCAGGCCAGCGGTGAACTTCTTCTCCAGATCGTGGCAATAGGTGGCAAACGGGTCGATCCAGGCTTCGATGCTGAACAGGTAACGCCCCTGCTCGCTGACATTGAACTGCGCCTGCCACGCGTCATTGCCCGCAAAGGCCATGGGCAGGCAATGCCAACGTCGACTGCCGGCTTGCCGCCAATTGAGCACGACGGCCAGCGTGTCATGGCCATCGGCGTACACCTTGCTGCTCACCTGCAGCACCTCGTCCACCACCGCCTTGACTGCAAACACACCGCCATCGAGTACCGGCTGGGTGTTCTCGATCACGATACGTGGCTCCAACAAGGCCTGGGAAAGGCTCACGGCCTGGTCGGGGTGATCGTTTGCCGGGGCGACGCGGTCGGTTTCGAAAGGCTCATCGCGGGTCATCGATCCTTGCTCCGTTACGAGAGGGCAGTAAGAGTTCAGAGCGAGTCAGCGGCGAGGGGTTCAAAAAAAATGAGCGATTGGCGCGGTGTGCAGTCCACATGCACGGAGTCCACTCATACAGATCCCCGTTGCGAGGTCAGGTTATGAACATCCCTATTCCGGCAGAAACACCCGATCCGAATATAGACGACCCGACGCTGCCACCTGGCGTGCCAGAGGAAGATCCCGATGAACTGCCAATCAAACCGACCGTGCCGCCTACCGTGGGCGACCCGCCGGCGGAGGATCCACCGATAAAGGCTGGGAGTTGAAGGTAGGAGCGGGCTTGCCCCGCGATGCGATGTGACTGATGGTCCGCTATCGCGGGGCAAGCCCGCTCCTACAACTCAGTGCCCCGCGAATCAGCGGTTAGACAGCTCTTCGATGCTGATTTCGCGCATACGGAACTTCTGCACCTTGCCAGTCACCGTCATCGGAAACTCATCGACAAAACGGAAGTGACGTGGCGTTTTGAAGTGAGCAATGCGGCTTTTGCACCACTGCTGCAGCTCGATCTCGCTGGCGCTGTGCCCAGGATGGAACTTGATCCAGGCGACAATCTCCTCACCGTAACGCTCATCTGGAATTCCGATGACCTGAACATCAGCCACCGCCGGGTGAGTGAAGAAAAACTCTTCCAGCTCGCGGGGGTAAATGTTTTCACCACCGCGAATGATCATGTCTTTGTTACGCCCGGCGATGCAGACGTACCCCGCCTCGTCCATGGTCGCCAGATCTCCAGTGTGCATCCAGCCCGCCGGGTCGATGGCCTCGTGGGTGGCATCGGGGTTGCCCCAGTAGCCGAGCATCACGCTGTATCCACGGGTGCACAGCTCACCGATCTGCCCACGGGGAACGACGCAGCCGTGTTCATCGACGATCTTGCTTTCCAGTTGCGGCTGGGTACGGCCGACGGTGGTCACACGCAGTTCCAGTTCGTCGTCCGGGCCGGTTTGCAGGGACACCGGGCTGGTTTCGGTCATGCCATAGGCGATCTGCACCTCGCTCATGTGCATCTGGTCGATCACCCGGCGCATGACCTCGATCGGGCAAGTTGCCCCAGCCATGATCCCGGTACGCAGGCTGGTCAGGTTGAAGTCACTGCGCTGCGGATGGTCGAGCATGGCAATGAACATGGTCGGTACGCCATACAGTGCCGTGGCCCGCTCTTCGGTGACCGTGCCCAACGTCAGCAAGGGGTCGAAAGCGTCGTTGGGGTAGATCATGGTGCTACCGTGGGTGACACAACCCAGGTTGCCCATGACCATGCCGAAGCAGTGGTACAAAGGTACTGGGATCACCATGCGGTCCTGCTCGCTCAGGCCCAGGCTCTCGCCCACCATGTAACCGTTGTTGAGGATGTTGTAGTGGCTCAGGGTCGCGCCTTTGGGGAAGCCGGTGGTACCAGAGGTGTACTGGATGTTCACCGGCTGATCGAACTGCAGGCTGTCTTGGCGGGCCTGATAGTCGCTCAGCGAAGTCTGATCGGCCAGCCCCGTCAATTGTGCCCAGGGCAGGAACCCCGCCGGTGGTGTGTCGTCGAGGCTGATCAGGCCACGAAGATCCGGCAGTCGCTCACCGCTGAGCTGCCCTGGCTGTTGCTCACCCAGCGAAGGCAGCAGCTCGGCCAGCATGGCGTGGTAATCGGAGGTTTTGAACGCCCCGGCGCAGATCAGCCACTGGCAACCGGATTGTTTGAGTACGTATTCAAGCTCACTGGTGCGATACGCCGGGTTGATGTTGACCAGGATCACGCCGATCTTGGCAGTGGCGAACTGGGTAATGCACCACTGCGCGCAGTTTGGCGCCCAGATGCCCAGACGGTCGCCGGTCTTCAGGCCCAAGGCCATTAGCGCCCGGGCGTGACGATCTACACTGTCAGCCAACTGCTGCCAGGTGTAACGTAGTTGCTGGTGACGCACCACCAGTGCCTCGCGTTCAGCGAAACGCGATACGGTGTTGTCAAACGCCTGGCCAATGGTCATGGCCAGCAAGGGCTTGTCTTGACGCCCTTGGGTATAGCTCGGTTGATTCATGGCGATCCCTTGTTGTGGTTGTTCTGGGAGCTGATTCAAGCGGGTCTTACTCTGGCGCATATTTACGTTAACGTAAAGGTCATGATGCGATTGACAGTTATCAGCCTCAGGTTTACGTTAACGTAAAGGTGATAGCTGATCGCGGGGCAAGCCCGCTCCCACAGCGCGAAACCTGTAGGAGCGGGCTTGCCCCGCGATAAATTCCAAGAACAAACACAAAAGGTGCCCGCATGCATTATCCAACCCTGAACTTCGCCCTGGGCGAAACCATCGACATGCTTCGTGACCAGGTGCAGTCGTTTGTTGCTGCAGAGCTGGCACCGCGCGCTGCACAGATCGACCAGGACAACCTGTTCCCCGCCGACATGTGGCGCAAATTCGGCGACATGGGTTTGCTCGGTATCACCGTCAGCGAAGAATACGGCGGCACGGGCCTGGGCTACCTGGCCCACGTGGTGGCCATGGAAGAAATCAGCCGTGGTTCCGCTTCGGTTGCCCTCTCCTACGGCGCCCATTCCAACCTGTGCGTCAACCAGATCAACCGCAACGGCAATGCCGAACAGAAAGCCAAATACCTGCCTAAGTTGATCAGCGGCGAGCACATCGGCGCCCTGGCCATGAGCGAACCGAACGCCGGTTCCGACGTGGTCTCGATGAAGCTGCGTGCCGAAGAACGCGGTGACCATTTCGTCCTTAACGGCAGCAAAACCTGGATCACCAACGGCCCCGACGCCAACACCTATGTGATCTACGCCAAAACCGACCTGGACAAAGGCCCGCACGGTATCACCGCGTTCATCGTCGAACGTGACTGGAAAGGCTTCAGCCGCAGCAACAAGTTCGACAAACTGGGCATGCGCGGCTCCAACACCTGCGAGCTGTTCTTCGACAACGTCGAAGTGCCCAAGGAGAACATCCTCGGTGCGCTCAACGGCGGTGTGAAGGTGCTGATGAGCGGCCTGGACTACGAGCGCGTAGTGCTCTCCGGCGGCCCGACCGGGATCATGCAGGCCTGTATGGATCTGGTGGTGCCTTATATTCACGACCGCAAGCAGTTCGGCCAGAGCATCGGTGAATTCCAGCTGATCCAGGGCAAGATCGCCGACATGTACACCCAGCTCAACGCCAGCCGTGCTTACCTGTACGCCGTGGCCCAGGCCTGTGACCGTGCCGAAACCACCCGTAAAGATGCCGCCGGGGTGATCCTCTACACCGCTGAGCGCGCAACCCAGATGGCCCTGGAAGCCATCCAGATCCTCGGTGGCAACGGCTACATCAACGAATTCCCGGCTGGCCGCTTGCTGCGCGACGCCAAGCTCTACGAAATCGGTGCCGGCACCAGCGAAATCCGCCGGATGCTGATCGGCCGCGAACTGTTCAACGAAACTCGCTGAGCGCGAGAGCGATAAGCGGCAAGCGATAAGCCACAAGCTGCCGATACGCCGACTTACTCTTGCAGCTTGAAGCATGCCGCTTGAAGCTGCGCCAGGAGCCACGATGATTCTGAAATCTCAGTTAAATCCCCGCGCACCAGAGTTCGCGCTCAATCATGCGGCCATGCTTGAACAGGTCCAGGCCCTGCGCACTTTGCTGGCCAAGGTCCATCAAGGTGGCGGCCACAAGGCCCAGGAGCGCCACACTTCGCGCGGCAAACTGCTGCCGCGTGACCGTATCGACCGCCTGCTCGATCCTGGTTCACCCTTTCTGGAGATCGGCCAGCTGGCGGCTCATGAGGTGTATGGCGAAGATGTTCCAGCCGCCGGCGTAATCGCCGGCATCGGCCGGATCGAAGGTGTCGAGTGCATGATCGTAGCCAACGACGCTACGGTCAAAGGCGGCTCCTACTACCCGCTGACAGTGAAAAAGCACCTGCGCGCCCAAGCCATCGCCCTGCAGAACCGCCTGCCCTGTGTGTACCTGGTGGACTCCGGTGGCGCTAACCTGCCGCGTCAGGATGAAGTGTTCCCGGATCGCGAACACTTCGGGCGGATCTTCTTCAACCAGGCCAACATGAGCGCCCTGGGCATTGCTCAGATCGCTGTGGTCATGGGCTCGTGCACGGCGGGTGGCGCGTATGTGCCAGCCATGGCCGATGAAGCGATCATGGTCCGTCAGCAAGCCACCATTTTTCTCGCCGGCCCGCCGCTGGTCAAAGCCGCTACCGGTGAAGTGGTCAGCGCCGAAGACCTGGGGGGTGCCGATGTGCACTGTAAAACCAGTGGTGTTGCCGACCATTACGCTGACAACGACGAGCATGCCCTGGCCATCGCCCGACGCTGCGTAGCCAACCTCAACTGGCACAAACAAGGCAAACTGGCCCAGCAAACCCCGATTGCCCCGCTGTACGACGCACAGGAGTTGTACGGTGTGGTACCCGCCGACGCCAAGCAACCCTTTGATGTGCGTGAAGTCATCGCCCGCCTGGTCGACGGTTCGGTATTCGATGAATTCAAAGCGCTGTTCGGCACCACCCTGGTGTGTGGCTTTGCCCACCTGCACGGGTATCCGATCGCGATCCTGGCTAACAACGGCATTCTGTTCGCCGAAGCCGCGCAAAAAGGCGCGCACTTCATTGAATTGGCTTGCCAGCGTGGCATTCCGCTGCTGTTCCTGCAGAACATCACCGGTTTCATGGTCGGGCAAAAGTACGAAGCTGGCGGTATTGCCAAGCATGGCGCCAAGCTGGTGACCGCCGTGGCCTGCGCCCAGGTGCCGAAGTTCACGGTGATCATCGGCGGCAGCTTCGGTGCCGGAAACTACGGCATGTGTGGCCGTGCCTACGACCCACGCTTCCTGTGGATGTGGCCGAACGCACGGATCGGTGTGATGGGTGCCGAACAGGCTGCCGGTGTACTGGCGCAGGTCAAGCGCGAGCAAAGCGAACGCAGCGGCCACCCGTTCAGCGCCGAAGACGAAGCCCGGCTCAAGCAGCCGATTCTCGACCAGTACGAACACCAGGGCCACCCTTACTACTCCAGCGCCCGTTTGTGGGATGACGGCGTCATTGACCCGGCTCAAACCCGCGAGGTGCTTGGCCTGGCGTTATCCGCTGCCTTGAACGCACCGATTGAACCAAGCCGTTTCGGCATTTTCCGGATGTGACCATGAGCGACTTCACTACCCTTGAGCTGATCAAGGACCCCCGTGGTTTCGCCACCTTGTGGCTGAGCCGGGAAGCAAAAAACAACGCCTTCAATGCCCAGATGATCCGCGAGCTGATTCTGGCCATCGACCAGATCGGCGCTGACACCAGCCTGCGCTTCGTTCTGCTGCGCGGCCGCGGCCGGCACTTCAGCGCTGGCGCCGACCTGGCCTGGATGCAGCAATCTGCGGCACTGGACTACAGCAGCAACCTGGACGATGCCCGCGAGCTGGCCGAGCTGATGTACAACCTGGCCAAGCTCAAAGTGCCGACCCTGGCGGTGGTTCAGGGGGCAGCCTTCGGCGGCGCCCTGGGCCTTATCAGCTGCTGCGACATGGCCATTGGCAGCACCGACGCGCAGTTATGCCTGTCGGAAGTACGCATCGGCCTGGCCCCTGCGGTTATCAGCCCGTTCGTGGTACAGGCCATGGGCGAACGAGCAGCCCGTCGCTACGCCATCACTGCCGAGCGTTTCAGCGGCGAGCGCGCCCGCGAGCTGGGCCTGCTGGCCGAGGCGTACCCAGCCGCCGAGCTGGAACAAGCGGTCGAACAGTGGATCGACAACCTGCTACTCAACAGCCCACAAGCCATGCGTGCCAGTAAAGAACTGCTGCGCGAAGTCGGCCACGGTGAACTGACCCCGGCATTGCGCCGTTATTGCGAGAACGCCATTGCCCGTATCCGCGTCAGTCCCGAGGGCCAGGAAGGTTTGCGCGCTTTTCTGGAAAAACGCAGCCCGGCCTGGCAGGCCGAACCGTCGAACAAGGAGCCGCGCTCATGACCCACACCCCGTTGACCACCCTGCTGGTTGCCAACCGTGGCGAAATCGCCTGCCGCGTCATGCGCACCGCCAAATCCCTGGGCCTGACCACGGTTGCCGTACACAGCGCCATTGACCGTGATGCCCGACACAGCCGCGAAGCCGATATCCGCGTTGATCTGGGCGGCGCCAAGGCCGCTGAAAGCTATCTGGATATCGACAAGCTGCTGGCAGCGGCCAAGGCCAGCGGTGCCCAGGCGATTCACCCCGGCTACGGGTTCCTCTCCGAAAACGCAGGCTTTGCCCGCGCCATCGAAGAGGCCGGGTTGATTTTCCTCGGCCCACCGGCCAGCGCCATTGACGCCATGGGCAGCAAATCGGCAGCCAAGGCCTTGATGGAACAAGCCGGTGTACCGCTGGTGCCGGGTTATCACGGCGAAGCGCAAGACCTGGAAACCTTCCGCGCGGCAGCTGAACGGATCGGCTACCCGGTATTGCTCAAAGCCACCGCTGGCGGTGGCGGCAAGGGCATGAAGGTGGTTGAAAGCGAAAGCCAGCTGGCCGAAGCCCTGGCCTCCGCCCAGCGCGAAGCGCAGTCGTCGTTCGGCGATGCGCGGATGCTGGTGGAAAAATACGTACTCAAGCCACGCCACGTCGAAATCCAGGTGTTTGCCGACCAACACGGCAACTGCCTGTACCTCAACGAACGTGACTGCTCGATCCAGCGCCGTCACCAGAAAGTCGTCGAAGAGGCCCCTGCCCCAGGCCTGAGCATCGTCCAGCGCCAGGCCATGGGTGAAGCTGCGGTCAAGGCCGCCCAGGCCATTGGTTATGTCGGCGCGGGCACCGTGGAGTTTCTGCTCGATGCCCGCGGCGAGTTCTTCTTCATGGAGATGAACACCCGCCTGCAAGTTGAGCACCCGGTCACCGAAGCCATTACCGGGCTGGACCTGGTGGCCTGGCAGATTCGCGTGGCCTGTGGCGAACCGTTGCCGATCACCCAGGATCAGGTACCGCTCAACGGCCATGCCATTGAAGTACGTTTGTATGCCGAAGACCCGGCCAACGATTTTCTGCCTGCCACCGGCCACCTGACGCTGTACCGCGAGTCGGCAGCAGGGGAAGGCCGTCGGGTAGACAGCGGGGTCAGTGAGGGTGACAACGTCTCGCCGTTCTACGACCCGATGCTGGGCAAGCTGATTGCCTGGGGAGAAACCCGTGAACAAGCGCGCCTGCGCTTGCTGGCCATGCTCGATGAATTCGCCATTGGCGGCGTGAAGACAAACATTGCTTTCCTGCGGCGCATCCTGGCGCACCCGGCGTTTGCCGAAGCTGAACTGGATACCGGCTTCATTCCACGTTACCAGGCGCAACTGCTGCCACCTGCGCAGCCTTTGTCAGCGTTGTTCTGGCAAGCGGCCGGCGAGGCCTTTATCCAGAGCCAACCGAGCACACCACGCCTGGATGACCGCCACTCGCCGTGGGCCAGCAACAGCGGATTCCGGGCCGGGGTACCTGCACAGGTCAGCCTGCACCTGAACTGCAACGGTCAGAATCAGGCCTTGAGCCTGGTGCACGCCACGTCGTCGCCCTTCACACTGCAAGGCGAACACTTGCAGGTAGAAGCCGAAGGCATGCGCAAGCGGCACTTGGCGATCCGCCGCGACCATACCCTGTACTTGCAATGGGAAGGCGAACTGCACGCAGTCACGCCTTACGACCCGATTGCCGAAGCCGATGCCAGCCACAGCCACCAAGGCGGCCTCAGCGCCCCCATGAACGGCAGTATCGTGCGGGTGCTGGTGGAGGTCGGCCAACAGGTTGAGGCCGGTACACCGCTGGTGGTGCTCGAAGCCATGAAGATGGAACACAGCATCCGTGCGCCACAGACCGGGACCGTCAAAGCGCTGTTTTGCCAGGAAGGTGAGATGGTCAGCGAAGGTGCTGTGCTGGTGGAACTGGAAGAGGAATAAAACCCGGCGCCTGTAGGAGCGGGCTTGCCCCGCGATAGCGGTGTACCTGACACACCGCGTCGCGGGGCAAGCCCGCTCCTACAGCTCAGAACTTCATCAAGGCCTGTACGACGACACCGAGCACTTGCGTTTGCTCGGTGAACAGCGCCTTGGGATAAGTCGGGTTCAACGGCTTGAGGTAGCGTTGGCCACCCTCTTCGATCAACTGGCGAAAGACTGTCGCAGTGCTGTCCGGCGAGCGTGCAATCAGCAGCTTGCCGGGGGCCGCGCTGTGACCGGTGTCCACCAGAATCAACATGCCTTGCGGCACACTCCAGCCCACCGGCGCGGTCATCGCATCCCCTTCAACACGCAGCCAGAAGCCTCGCCCCAGCGCCGCGTGGTCGCTGGACTGGTATTGATCGGCTGCAGACGCTGCGGCCTCGTCGAGGCTGTCCCAGGCGAGTATCGGATAGCGAAAATACAATTCGTGCCGCTGGCCGTCGGCGCCTGTCACCGTGGCCGGAAACGCGCTCTCACCATAAGCGCTGTTGTCTTCGCGCAGCTGATGGGGGTAGACCATGCGCAACGGCGGGAACCCGACTTCCACCAGAATCTGGTTGAGCACCCGCAATTTTGGCTCTCGCTCACCGCGCAGCCAATGGCCTACAGCACCTTGAGTGACACCGATTCGTTCGGCGAGGTTTTCCTGCGTGATCTTCAGTTCACGCATTCTGGTTTTAACCAGATCAGTCCAATTATCCATGGCTGGCACGATACGGACTGCCCTTCGGCGCTCAATACACAAATTGTAGTATTTAAAGATTAGCCATAACTACAAATCGTATTAACATCGCGCACGACACTCGATTGTTCACCCACAAGGCAGGTAGCCGAATGACGCAGTTTCCCGCAGACAAGGACATTCCTCTGGACAACGAATCGCTCAGCAGCAGCGATGCCGCCCGGCGTGCACTGGACTTTTACTTGAACCCCACCCCGCCCGCCGAGTCGGCGCTGGCCTGCTGGCTGGTGCCTCGCGAAGGCCTTGATGAAACTCAGGCCACTGAACATGTCACGCAGCTATTGCGCTGCGCTGCTGCCACGGCACAAGAGTCGGCCAGCGGCTTGCAGGGTATCCACCGCGACCTGGCGTTAACGGTGGTGCACATGATCAACATCGCCAAAACGGTGCTCGAACACCTGCCCGCCGCTCGTCAGAGAAGTTAAATCGTCAGAAGGGAAAACCTGGAAAGCCGCCAGAACAACGGCTGCAGAGCCGTTGATGGAACGGGGGAGCGCATTCAGTAAAAGTTTTTTACGGAATGGAAGAAAAATTCATTTGACTTGCAAATGATAACGATTATTATTGCTCGCAACTGGTCGCGAGACTGGTTGGATAACTGAAAGCCCTTAGGTCGGACTCTCAGATTATCTCCTCATCAGGCTAATCACGGTTTTTGACCCGGCTTTTTGCCGGGTCTTTTTTTTTGGCTCTTCAGGCTAATGAAGGCGGGTGTTGCTTGAATGGCCGCGATGATAGCAAAGGAATGTCGCATGGTGAAGCACGTCACACGCGTTTGCAGAAATAGCACTTGAGAATCAATCTCGTTACGGCTAATCTCTTCTCGCGTCAAGGACGATGCCCCCTTCTCCCCCTTTTCCAGCAAGGAGCTTGTACATGACCCGTCTGTTGCTGCCCCTTGAGCACCACCCCCACGCCCAGGACCTGGCTGACCACGCCATGCTAAAACAGCTGAAAAAGCTGCCACGCCGCGTGCAGCAGGTGTTCCTCCTCAGCCGCCTGGATCAAATGAGCTTTGCCGACATTGCCCGGCGCCTGGAACTGCCTGCACTGTCCGTCGAACGCCACATGAACCAGGCCCTGCAAAGCGTTCGCGCAGAGCATGACGCGCTGGCCAGCCGGGCCGGCCAATGGTATGTGCGCCTGCAAAGCCCGCTGGTAACCCCCAGTGAGCGCATCGACTTTCGCCGCTGGCTGGACGCCGCCCCCGAGCACCGTGAAGCCTTCCACGCCACTGAGCTGCGTTGGCGCACACTGCTGGCCCCGGCCCGGCAACTGGGCCATGATGGCTGGTACCGCCAAGGGCGTGCGGCCTTGTCCATAGGCGGATGCTCGGTGGCCATCGGCCTTGCCGTTGCGGCACTGGCAGCGATCGGTTTCTGGTCCTGAGCCAGACGTGTAGAGTGAGGGTCACAACAACTCTACAGGACCCTGGTGATGACTGTGACGCTGCCCCCTCTGCACATCGACTGCGACTTTGATTCTGGCAACATCCTCATCAACGATGCCAGTGACCCCCGGCGTACACGGCTGGCGATTCGTCCCGATACACAGAGCGACCACTTTCAGTGGTTTCACTTCAAAGCCAGTGGCCTGACCCCAGGCCAAACCCACGACTTCGTGCTGGAAAATGCCGGCCAGTCGTCCTACAACGAGGCCTGGACGGGCTACCAGGCGGTCGCCTCTTACGATCAGCAACACTGGTTTCGTATCCCCACCGCGTTTGACGGCAAGGCCCTGAGCTTTTCACTCACCGCAGCGCAACCACAGGCCTGGTTCGCCTACTTCGAACCCTACCCGCGCGCCCGCCACAATCAACTGATCGAGCGTGCCAAAGGACTGCCTGGCGTCACCTTGCTGGCTACCGGTCGCAGCGTGGAAGGCCGTGACATTCCGCTGCTACGCGCTGGTGACGGCGCCGTAGGCAAGCGCAACCTCTGGATCATCGCCCAGCAACATCCTGGCGAACACATGGCCGAATGGTTCATGGAAGGCGTGATCGACCGCCTGCAAGGCAACGACGCCACCGTGCAAGCGTTGCTGCAACAGGCCAACCTGTACCTGATCCCCAACATGAACCCCGATGGCGCGTTGCGCGGCCACTTGCGCACCAATGCCGCCGGCCAGGACCTCAACCGTGCCTGGCAGAGCGCAAGCACCGAGAAGAGCCCGGAAGTGCTGTTTGCTCAGGTGCAAATGAAGCAACACGGCGTTGATCTGTTCCTCGACGTGCATGGCGACGAGGAAATTCCTCATGTGTTCACCGCTGGCTGCGAAGGCAACCCGGGTTTCACCCCGCGCCTGGCCGAACTTGAACAAACCTTCCGCGATAACTTGTGCGCACGCACCCGCGACTTCCAGCAAGTGCACGGTTACCCACGCTCAGCCCCGGGCCAAGCCAACCTGACCTTGGGCGCCAACAGTGTCGGCCAGGCTTACGATTGCCTGTCGCTGACCCTGGAGATGCCGTTCAAAGACCACAACGACGCGCCCGATCCAGCAACGGGCTGGAATGGCCAGCGCTCACAGGCACTGGCCAGCGCCGTGCTGGATGTACTGGGGCAAATGGTGCACAAACTGCGCTGACGCGCCTTCAGGCCTGACCGTGAGCTTTATGCTTGAGCTTCTCGGTGTCGACCCGCACGAACACCGAGTCGGCGGTCACGGTCAGCACATCGCCAGCCCAGACTTCACAGATCACTCGGCTCTTGCGCCCTACCTCACCCTCAACCCGTGCCTTGAGCAGCAGCTCGACGCCCATGGGCGTAGGTTTGAGGTAGGTCAGGTTGAGTTGCCCGGTCACACAGTCGATGCGCGGCAAGCTGCCCGGCTCACGCCCTTCGGCGCGGTAGTGATAGGCCATGGCGGCCCAGTTGGAATGGCAGTCAACCAGCATGGCCAGCAGGCCGCCGTACACCAGCCCGGGCCAGCCTAAAAAGGTGCTGTCGGGCGAATGTCGGCAGACCAGATGAATACCGTCGGCATCCCAATGGCTCTGCAGGTGCAAACCGCTTGGGTGGGAGCAACCGCAGCCATAGCAGACGCCCTCGGGGGCGGCCAGTTCCTGAACGGATAACACGGGGTTGTTCATAAGCTTCCTGATTGTCTGTTATTAGAGGGAAAGCTTGCCGATAGTACCGTCATACAACGCAAAAGCCCATGAATTGGTCATGGGCTTTTGTCTGCGTCTACGCCGGCGCTACGCGCCTTTTGAGGTCAGCGGGGCGGTGATTACAAGCCCAGCTCCTGCGGTGTAAGCATGTCGCATTCAAAGGCGATCCAGCCGCCTTCCAGCTCGGCGTGGCCGTTGACGATCGGGCCGTAGTAGCTCAGGCCGTTGTCCAGGGTCACACAGATGTGCGTGGCTTTGTCGGGCGCGGCCAGGGTGCCGACAAAATGCACTTTCTTCAGGGTTTCAGTCACGGCCTCCAGGCCGACCCGAATGGCGACGTTCTCCACTGCTTCGACGTCTTCGTGCAGGTCGTCGCTGACGGTCACGGTGGCTGTGTAGTTGTACATGCTTGAACTCCAACGACGGATTGATCGGCGTCTGCTGACGCTCGCGGGCGCCTAGGGTAATGGAGTGAAACGGAAAAATCCCGCGCACTTCGACATCCGGCGGCTGCAAAGACTGGTATTGTGCGCCCCCACCAAGACTATTCCGGGAAAACACATTGACCGCTGAACAACCCCTGACCGCCGACCTGTTCGAAGTCGACAAGCGCCTGAGCCTCAAGCCCGTGGTGGATTTCAACACTTACCTGCTCAATGCTTTCGGCGACGGCGCTTGCCGTTGCAGCCGTTGCCTGGCTGGCACTGGTGAAGAAGCGGGTTACGCCCATGCGCACAGCTTTGTGCTTGAAGGCCAGACCGTGCACCGCCGCTTTGCCAATACCGCTGGCAGTGACGTGCTGCTGGTGCTGAAAAAAGCCTGGTTGTCGTATACCAAGGCCGAGCTGACAACGGTGGGTACGCTGGACATGGACACCCTGCGCGCCTTCGTCGAGCCTGAACTGCGCAAGCGCCTGGCGCCCTTGCTACTGGCCAGCGGCCTGGCCCGCGAGGTTGAGGGGCAGTGGCTGTTGCAGGCCCAGGCAGGCGATTGATCCTTTGCCCGCCCTGCTCCTGGAACCCTGCCAGGAGCAGGCCTGCAAAGCCCTCCCGCTACCCGCCCACTGCTAACGCATAAGGCCCCTCGGCCAGTTGTTCACGCAAAAACGCCACGCAACTGCGCACCTTGGCCGAACTGCCCGACCGCGCTGCGGTCACCGCCCAGATATCCGCTGGTTGGTGATAAGCCGGCAGCACCCGCACGAATGAACCGTCTTGCAGATTGCCCACCACGTCCCAGTAAGACGCCATGATGATGCCGTGGCCCTCCAGCGCCCACTGGCGAACGATATCGCTGTGGTTAGCAGCCATGGGCCCGGTGACCTTGACCGTCTCAGCACCCTGCGGCCCCACCAGGCGCCACACGCCGAAGCGGTCATCCCGGCTGCGAAACAGCAGGCAATCGTGCTGCGCCAACTCAGCCGGAACCCGCACAGTTCCTCGTCGCGCCAGGTAATCGGGGCTGGCCGCCAGTACCCGTTTATTTTCCCCAATGCGGTGGGCGATCAGGTGCTTCTCCTGAACTTCGCCCACGCGAATATCAATGTCGAAGTTCTCGCCGATCAGGTCCACACGGCGGTCCATCAGCTCCAGCCAGATATCCAGTTGCGGATGCCGATGACGCAGCAGCGACAGGATCGGCGCTACATGCTCTCGTCCCAGGCGCAGGCTGGTACTGATGCGCAGGGTGCCACGTGGCTCGCTGTGCGCCTCGGACAGCGACTCAAACATCGAGTCGACGTTTTCTAGGATTTTCTGCGCCCAGGCAAACGCCGCTTCGCCATCGCTGGTGATGTTCACCCGCCGCGTGGTGCGGTTGAACAGCTTCACGCCCAGCAGGGACTCCAGGGTGGCGATGCGCTTGCTGACGTGGGCAGGCGACAAGCCGATCTCGGTGGCCGCGCCAATGAAACTGGAGCGCCGGGCCACCTCGCAGAATAACTGCAGGTCGCGCAGCAGCGATTCATTATTCGCTATGAGCGCATTCTGATTCTTCATTTGGCCCGATTATCTCCCCAGCGTTTTTTATTAGCCTCTCACAAAACCGCCGCTGCGGTCTGCTCTGTCCCACAAGAACAACGAGAGTGCCATGACCCCCTTACGCATCGCCGTCGCCGGTGCCGGCCTGATCGGCCGTCGTCACATTGAACTGATCCAGGCCAGCCGCGACTGCCAGCTGTGCGCACTGGTTGACCCTGTGCCTGCCGCGGCAGCGCTGGGCGCCCAGCACGGTGTCGCGGTGTATCCCTCGCTTGAGCAGTTGTTCAGCGCACAACGCCCGGACGGCGTCATCCTCGCCACCCCGAATCAACTGCATGTGCAAGGTGCACTGGCCTGTATCGAACACGATGTCGCGGCACTGATCGAAAAACCGGTGGCCCATAGCCTGGCAGAAGGCAAACGGCTGTTGGCGATTGCCGAACAACGTCAGGCGCGGCTACTGGTAGGTCACCACCGCGCGCACAGTACGATTCTCGACAAAGCTCGCGAGCTGATTTACGAGGGCCTGCTGGGTGACCTGGTGGCCGTGATGGGCAGTGCATTGTTCTACAAGCCAGCGGACTATTTCGACACTGCCCCCTGGCGCCGCCAACCCGGTGGTGGGCCCGTGTTGATCAACATGATTCATGAGATCGGTAACCTGCGCTCGCTGTGCGGCGAGATTGTCGCCGTGCAAGCCCAGGCGTCCAACGCCACCCGCGGCTTTGCCGTGGAAGACAGCGTGGCCATCAGCCTGCGCTTTGCCAGTGGTGCCCTCGGCACGTTTCTGCTTTCCGATACCGCCGCCTGCGCGCGCAGTTGGGAGCAGACCGCCCGGGAAAACCTCGACTACCCCAGCTACGCCGATGAAGACTGCTATGTGATTGCTGGCACCCGTGGTTCGCTGTCGATCCCGAGCATGCGCCTGAAGTACTACGCAGACAGCGACCAGCGCTCCTGGTGGAAGCCCTTCAGCACTGCTGTCGCCGCCCTGGAGCCCGCCGATCCGTTGCAGCGTCAGTTGACGCACTTCTGCCAGGTGATCCGCGGTGAAGCCCAGTCACTGGTGACGGTACGCGATGGCGTGCGCAACCTGCAGATCGTCGAGGCCATCAGCCAGGCCGCGCTCACCGGCCAGACGATAGACACTGCCTCTCTTTAGCCCTCTGACTGACTCACTGAACGGAACCTTGTCTCGATGACCACCCTGCTTGTGCTCAACGGCCCCAACCTGAACATGCTTGGCCTGCGCCAGCCCGACGTCTATGGCCATGAAACCCTGGCCGACCTTCAGCGCCTGTGCGAGCAGGCCGCCGAACGCCTGCAACTGATGCTGGAGTTTCAGCAAACCAACCATGAAGGCCAGATGATTGACTGGATTCACCAGGCTCGTGGCCGGGTCGATGGCATTATCATCAATCCCGGCGCCTGGACTCACACCTCAGTGGCGATCCACGACGCCTTGATTGCCGCCGAAGTACCGGTAATCGAAGTGCACATCTCCAATGTGCATCGCCGGGAAGCGTTCCGCCACCACTCTTACGTGTCACTGGTGGCCAAAGCGGTGCTGGCGGGTTTCGGCACCCACGGCTACGTGCTGGCTATCGAGCACTTCGCTCGCGGGCGCTGATCAACCTCAGTCTTCCAGCGGTTTAGGCGGTGCGGCAGGCTTAGCAGGCTTGGCCGGTTTGCCGGATTTGGCATCGCCAGCAGGCTTGGCCTCGGCTTGTTTCTTCTCGGCCACGGTGGGCGCAACGATGGCTTTCTCTTCCGCCGGCAAGGCATCGACGGCAGCAAAGATCGATTTGGGCTCTACCGCGCCCTCATGCTTGATCTCATGCTTCTGGCCGTCCTTGCCCACTAACACGACCTGGGTGCCATTGCGTGCGCCCAGGCTGAGTTCGCGGATCAGGGCCATGGTGGCCTGCTGGTCAAGGAACTTGTCGTCGCGCTTGCCAACCATGGCGGCGACGCTATAAAGCACCAAGCCGCGATCATCGAACTCTTTCTTCGTGGACGGGTCTTTGAGCGCTTCGTTCAGGCCACGCAGGGTTGGGTCAGCGGTGCTGGGCGCAATGACGATCAGGGGGCGGGACTTGTACAGGTCCTGGTTCAAGGGGGACTCGTCAGCAAGGACGGGGCCGGCAATGGCCATTAACGTGGCAAGGGTCAGTGACCGTACGAGCATGCGCATCTCCTTCAAATTCCATGCTTCAAAGACTACAGATCGCGACGAAAGATCCGAGGTGCGAGCCTAAACTACAGGACGAAATCCGTGGACAGATCAAAGGTAACTTCCGATTTCCGTGTAAGGCCTTGACCGTGTCCAGAAGAGGCTGACATCTGAATCTGAGGATAGCTGATGGCTGTCAGCCACGCCTGCCACTGCCGCCGCTAAAGGACTGAAGCATGAGCATTGCCGATACCCTGCTGTTGTTATTGATCCTGGCCACTGCCCTGGGTTGCGGCCTGATGGGCGGATTGTTCTTCGCGTTTTCCAACTTCGTCATGACCGCTCTGGAACGTATCCCGGAACAAAGCGCGGTGACGGCCATGCAGTCCATCAACAAGGTGGTGCTTAACCGCTTGTTCCTGGCCTTGTTCCTGGGCACTGCGCTGACCAGCATCATGCTGCTGACCTGGGCGTACCAACGCTGGCCGTTGCCCGGCAGCCTGTGCATGGCGATTGGCAGCGCCCTGTACCTGGTGGGCAACATTGTGGTGACGATGCTGTTCAACGTGCCGAAAAATCAGGCCCTGGCACGCCTCGACCCAGCCAGCAGCGAAGCGACTGCCGCCTGGCATCGCTACGTTCCGAGCTGGAACCGCTGGAACCATGTGCGCACCGTGACGGCGCTGGCGGCTGCGGCGTGGTTGATGGTGGCGCTGTGGCTGGTGCGTCACTGACGTCACTCCTGGTAGGAGCGGGCTTGCCCCGCGATAGCGGCCTGTCAATCACACCGCATCGCGGGGCAAGCCCGCTCCTACAGGGGACCCGCTAGAACAGGCCCATTTGCCGGTCGATCAGCGCGGTGAAGTCATCGTCCACAAACGGCAAAATGGCGTCGGCCACCGGCTGCAGTTGCCGGGTCAGGTAATGGTCATAGTCAATCGCTGAATGCCGTGTTTCCAGAGGCTCAGGGCCCGCCACGGTAATCACATAGCTGATCCAGCCGCCATTCTGGTATTGCCGTGGCCGCCCCTGACGCTGGTTGAAGTCGTCGGCCATCCGAGCAGCCCGCACATGCGGTGGCACGTTACGTTGGTAGTCCGCCAGCGGGCGACGCAAGCGCTTGCGGTAGACCAGTAATTCATCCAGCTCCCCGGCCAGCGTCTGACGCACATATTCGCGCAGATAAGCCTGGTACGGCTGCCTGCGGAAAATGCGCTCGTACAGTTCCTGCTGAAACTGCCGCGCCAACGGCGACCAATCGGTACGCACACTTTCCAGGCCCTTGAAGACCATTTCATCCTGTCCGTCGCTACGCTGCACCAGGCCGGCATAGCGTTTCTTGCTACCTTCTTCGGCCCCGCGGATGGTGGGCATCAGAAAGCGCTTGTAGTGCGTCTCGTATTGCAGCTCCAGGGCGCTATCCAGCGCGTAGGTGTCGCGCAGATACTCGTGCCACCATTGATTGACCTGCTGCACCAGGCGACGGCCAATGACGTCGGCGTCGGCCTCGCTGTGGGCGCTTTTGAGCCAGACAAAAGTGGAGTCGGTGTCGCCATAAATCACCGTATACCCCTGCGCCTCGATCAGCTCGCGGGTACGCCGCATGATCTCGTGGCCGCGCATCGTGATCGACGAAGCCAGGCGCGGATCAAAGAAACGGCAGCCACTGGAACCCAACACGCCGTAGAAGGCGTTCATGATGATCTTCAAGGCCTGCGACAACGGTGCGTTTTTCTCACGCTTGGCGGCTTCACGCCCCTGCCAGACGCGCTCGACAATGGCCGGCAAGCAGTGATGAACGCGGGAAAAGCGCGCGCCGCGAAACCCCGGTACCGAGGTGTCGTCACCCGGCTCACGAAGGCCCTCGACCAAGCCCAGCGGGTCGATGAGAAACGTACGGATGATCGAGGGGTACAGGCTCTTGTAGTCCAGCACCAGCACCGACTCGTACAAACCGGGCCGCGAGTCCATGACAAAGCCGCCGGGGCTCGCTTCCTCGGGGCGCTCCCCCTGGTTGGGCGCGACAAAGCCCCGGCGGTGCATCAACGGAATGTACAAATGACCGAACGCGGCAACCGAGCCGCCACTGCGATCCGCCGGCAGGCCAGTCACCGTCGCCCGTTCCAACAGAAAAGTCAGCAGCTCGGTCTTGGCGAAAATACGCGTGACCAGCTCGCAGTCCTTGAGGTTGTAGCGCGCCAGCGCCGGCTTGTCCTCGGCAAACATGCGGTTGATTTCGTCCATGCGCTGATACGGCGTATCAATGGCTTTGCCTTCGCCGAGCAAGGTTTGCGCGACGTTTTCCAGGCTGAACGAGGGAAAGCTCCAGGTCGCTGAACGCAGCGCCTCGATGCCGTCAATGATCAAGCGGCCACTGGCCCCAGCAAAAAAGTGCGCGCGACTGCCATGCTCGCGCCACTCCATCGGCTCCCCGTCGCGCCCCAAACACAGCGCAACCTTCAACTGCTCGGCGTGGGCCTGCAGCACGCGCAAGTCGAACTGCACCAGGTTCCAGCCAATGATCGCGTCCGGGTCGTGGCGTACCAGCCATTGGTTCAAACGCTCCAACAACTGCCCGCGGCTGTCGCAATATTCAAGCGCGAAGTCGAGCTCGCTGGCATCGCCATTGGCCGGTCCGAGCATGTACACCTGACGCTGCCCGCAGCCCTCCAGGGCAATGGAATACAGCTCGCCGCGCTCGGTGGTTTCGATGTCCAGCGATACCAGCTTCAGCGTTGGCCGGAAATCAGGCGCCGGTTTGAGCTGGGCGTCATTAACCACGCCCTGCGCATCGGTGGTGCCACTGAAGCTGACCGGGGCGGTGATGAAACGCTCCATCAGGTAACGGTCGGGCGGACGAATGTCGGCCTCGTAAACCTGCACGCCAGCCGCCCGCAAGCGTTTCTCCAGCTGCATCAACTGGCGGTGCTGGCGGCAGTACAGGCCCAACACCGGCCGCTGTTCAAAATCGCGCAACTCAAGGGGGCGCAGTTCCACCCCGCGCTCACCCCGCAGCACCGTCTGTGCCTGCTGACGATGAGCCGCCGGGATAAAGGCTACGGAGGTTTGCAACGGCACACGCAGGCGACGCGGGCCTTGATCGGTGGCCAGCCAGAACTCGACGCACGTCCCTGCCGGGGTATCGCGCCAATGCCGGGTCAGGACAAAGCCCTGCTGTAACTCCACCACTGCAACCTCTGAAGCACCTGATCTATGCTGCGATTCTACCCCAGCGCCCTGCCGCTCGATCACCTGCATGGACTATTAGTCATATAAATAGTCGACCCCCTGGGCAGGCAGTTGCTGCACCCGTGCCTGCAAGTATTCACCCAGCACCTGGATCTGCCGGGCCTGAGGGCTGGACTTCAGCCAGGTCAGGTAATAGCCCTCGCCGGTTGCAACCGCCTGAGGAATCGGTGCCACCAGCCGACCGGCGTCGAGTTCAGTACGGGCCAGCAGCAGATCGACCACGGCAATCCCCGCGCCTTGCTGGGCCGCAGACATACCTTGATCCAGTGTGTCGAACAGTTGACCACGCTCCAGCCCGGCCTGCGACGCCCCCAGGCGCGCCAGCCAGCGCCGCCAGTCACGGCGGTCTGCCGAGCAATGCAGGTACTCGCCGCCCTGCAGGCCGGCAAGCCCATGCGCGAGTGTCCGCTGGTAGTCAGGGCTACACACCGGTAGCAGCCACTCCTCGAACAGCTTGAGGCTGTCGATATCAGCCGCAAAACGCCCATCGGCCAGCAGAATCGCTGCGTCATAAGGCTCGCTGTAGAAGTCGACGCTGTCGATGTCCATCCACACACTGGACAATTGCACATGACTGGGCGGCCCGGACTGACGGTACCCGTCCAGAACCCCGAGCAGCCAACGAGTGGTCAAGGTTGAAGGGGCCTTGAGGCGAATACTGTTGCGCTCTTTTTTCAGCAGCGCACAGGCATTGTCGATGATCTTGAAACCCACTTTCAGCTCTTGTGCCAGCACCCGCCCGGACGCGGTCAACGACAGTTTCGGGCCGCGGCGCTCAAACAACGCACAATCAAACAAACCTTCGAGGGTCTTGATGTGGTGGCTGATGGCCCCTTGAGTCAGTGCCAACTCCTGGGCCGCCCGGGTGAAGGAGCCGTAGCGCGCCGCCACCTCGAAAGCCCGCAAGGCCTGGAGTGCAGGAATTCGTTCGGACATGGGCCACCTGAAGCATGAGTAAGACTAATAGAAAGCCATAACAACAGTCGTTTTACAAGGTCGCAGGGGCTGTCGAAAATGCCCGCCAACCTGACTGCTGCCGAGCCTGCTGATGAACACCGCCTTGCTGTTGACCTACGCACTCACCGTACTGCTACTGATTGCCACCCCCGGCCCTGTGGTCGCCCTGGTGGTCAATACCGCCGCCAACGCAGGCCGCCGCCAGGCGCTATTAACAGCGCTGGGTACCAACGGGGCCTCGTTGGTACTGATTGCCCTGGCCGCCAGCCTGATTCTGACCAGCGCAGTGATCGCCCCACATTTGCTGACAGCGCTCAGCGTGGTGGGTTGCCTGTTCATCGGCTACCTGGCCATCGGTAGTCTGCGCCAGGCGCTGACACAGAACGCCGACACCGTGGTCCGCGCCCGTGCCCAGGGTGGCCTGTGGAAAGGCTTTACCATCGGCTTGTCGAACCCGAAAGACATCCTGTTCTTCATGGCCTTCTTCCCCCAGTTCATCCAGATCACCGCACAAACCAGTCACAGCTTGTTACTGCTTTCCTTGGTGTGGGTGATTATCGATCTGGCGATTCTGGGTGCTTACATTCTGCTGACCACAACGCTGGCGAGCCCGCGGCATCAGCGCCTGATCAGCCTGACCAGCGGTGCGATGCTACTAGTGATCGCTGTAATGGGCCTGTTTTACAATCTCCAGGCGTTTTGGCCTTGATCTACGTGGCTTTCGAGACCGGTCCTACAAAGGTTAGAATGGCCGCCTTTGCCCAGGCCCCTTCGACCCCCACTATGGACAGTTGGATTGAACCCTGAACATCACCGCGTTGTTAATCATTTGATGCCCAGCCTTAAAGCGCTCCTTTTTCGAGGTTTTACCCGGCGACGTGTGCGCGTCTGTTCCATGCTGCTTGCCATACTGGTGCCTGGCTGCGCCTTGGCAGATGGAGTGCGGATCGATCCCCACGCCGACCTGCTGTACCGCCAGGCCCTGACGTTGCTGGAACAGGCCGAGCAACAGGTCAATAGCTTCAGCCTCAAGACCAGCTCCACCGAGCAAGACCTGGCGCAACAGGGCCAAGCGCTGGGGCGACCGCTGGCGCCCGCCGTGAGTCTGCTCAACAAAGCCGTGGAGTTGGACCATCCCGTGGCCCGCTACCGCCTGGCGCTGTATTACATGACCTATTTGCCGGCCGAGCAGATTCCACCTGCCGCCTGCCCGCTGCTGCAAACCAGCCTGGAGCAAGGCTTTGCGCCAGCGGCATTAGGGATCGAAGCCTGGTGCACGGACTACCGCCAAAGCGCAGCGTTTGCCAAAAATCTCAACCACGTCCAGGCCGTTGCCAACCGCTACGCGTCCTATTACCCGCAACCGGCAGAACGCCTGCTGTGTAGCCCGGAACAACCCCAGGGGCTGGCCCTGCAGTGGGGGCGCCAGCGCGACTTCCTGGCCGAGATCTATCGTTTGCAGGGTAATGACAACCCCGATCAACGCCAGCGTCTCTGGCAAAAAGCGGTTGATCTCAATGGTTGCTTTGCCGTGCGCCAGCGTCTGTTCAGCAAGCATCTCTGACCGCTTACTGAGGCCGGGTGAGCCTGGACAGCAAGATCGTTCAAGTCACCCGCGCGCCGCTCTGGCATGCTGTACAACCTTGTCCAGTTGTTGCAGACGTCCATGTCCAGTCCACCCTTCGCACGCCAGGCCTTCACCCGCGGCGCCATTGCCATTACGCCGTTGTCCCTGGCGGTCGCCCCCTGGGGCTTACTTGCCGGTTCAATGGCCATCGAAGCCAACCTCAGCGCCTGGGAAGGCCAGGGGTTGTCGGCCATCGTTTTCGCCGGCGCGGCACAACTGGTTGCCATTGGCATGCTCAAGGGCGGAGCCAACCTGTTCTCGATCCTGCTGACAACCCTGCTACTGACCTCTCAGCACTTGCTTTACGGGCTGTCGATGCGCCCGGTACTGTCAGGGCTGCCGACTCGCTGGCGGTTGGGCCTGGGGTTTTTGCTCACCGACGAATTCTTTGCCCTCACCAGCCAATATGACCAACAACAGTTCAACCGCTGGTATGCACTTGGCGTAGGCCTGACGTTCTACATTGCCTGGAACCTGTTCACCCTGATCGGCATTATTCTTGGCCAGAACATTCCGCACCTCGACCAGTTGGGCCTGGACTTCTCTATTGTCGCCACCTTCGTGGCCCTGATCGCGCCGCTGGTACGCAACCTGCCCACGGTTGTCTGTGTGGCGGTGTCGTTGTTCAGCTCGGTACTGTTCAGCGCCTGGCACTGGGACACCGGCCTGGTGGCGGCCGGCCTGCTGGGCATGAGCGCCGGCTTCATCTGTCAGAAATTCAGCGGAGCCCGCTCATGATCTTTGCCTTGATTATCGGCATGGGCTTGCTGGTGTTTCTCAACCGTTACGCCTTTATCGAACCGCGTCTGCCGCTGCGCCTGAGTTCCAACGCACGACAGTTCCTCGGCTTTGCCGTGCCGGGCATGTTGACCGCCATTTGCGGGCCGATCATTTTCCTGCCGGGCCACCAACTCGACCTGAGCCTGACCAACCCCTACCTGCTCGGATCAATCGTCGCAGTGGTGCTGGTGCTGTTGACCCGCAGCACCTTGATCAGCATGCTGGTGAGCATGGCTTTCTTTTTCGTCTTTCGCTGGTGGTTGAACGGCAGCCCATGAACGCAGCACCGCAAGAACAGACCCACTTCTGGCAGGCGCCCGCACTCGGGGATGTCGAGATGTTGCACGCCCGGTATTTCCAGCAACGCTTTGCGCCGCATGTGCATGAGGGCTATGCGATCACCCTCATCACCTCCGGTGCTCAGCGCTTCTGGCATCGCGGCAGCGAGCATGTGGCGCCAGTGGGCAGCATGGTGTTGATCAACCCTGACGAGATACACACTGGCGCCAAAGCGCATGAACAAGGCTGGCGTTACCGGGGGCTCTACCCACAAGGTGAGCGCATTACCGGGGTGCTGGACGAACTGGAGATCAAACGCGACGGCCTGCCCTGCTTCAAGGACAGCGTTCTGCACGACCCGCAACTGGCCAACGCCTTCATCCAGTTGCACTGCCTGGCCGAACAGGGTGCCAGTGCGCTGGAACAACAAAGTGCCTGGCGTGAAGCGGTATTGATGCTGGTACACCGCCATGCGCGCATCGCTAGCCCGCGTGAGCCTGGCAACGAACCCTGCGCCGTGGCCCGGGCAAAAGAGTTGATGGACAGTCGCCTGGCTTACCCACCCTCGCTGCAAGAGCTGGCGACAGCGGTCAACCTTTCACCGTTCCACTTTGCCCGGGTGTTTCGCCAGGCCACTGGATTGCCGCCACACGCTTGGCTGAAACAACGGCGCTTGAGCCGCGCTCGGGAGTTGTTGAAGAACGATTGCCTGCCGTTCAACGTGGCCTTTGCTCTGGGCTTTTCGGATCAGAGCCATTTGAACCGGCAGTTCAAACAGGCTTATGGGGTGACGCCTGGGGAATACCGGCGTGCCTGTGTCGGAGATCAGCTGGCTTGAATGTGCTTCGCTAGCAGCAGGGTAGGTCCGGTGGGAGCGGGCCTTGCCCCGCGATCGGCTGCGCAGCGGCCGTAAAAACAGCTGCTTGCAAGGCAACTGACATACCGAAGCGACTGAATGGCTGCCGCTTCGCGCCAGATCGCAGGACAAGCCAGCTCCCACCGGGAGCTGGCTTCATGGTCGATGCAAGGCAGTTGCTCCCACTGTGGGAGCGGGCTTGCCCCGCGATGTTTCAGGCCGGCGCCGAAGTCCGGATCAGGTGATCGAACGCTGCCAACGAAGCCTTGGCACCCTCGCCCACCGCAATGACGATTTGCTTGTAGGGCACCGTGGTCACATCACCAGCGGCAAACACACCCGGCAGGTTGGTCTGGCCACGGGCATCAACAATGATCTCGCCGCGTGGAGACAAGCTGCCGCTTCGCGCCAGATCGCAGGGCAAGCCAGCTCCCACCGGGAGCTGGCTTCATGGTCGATGCAAGGCAGTTGCTCCCACTGTGGGAGCGGGCTTG
>NZ_SMOK01000018.1 GCF_004353925.1 Pseudomonas sp. H9
GCAGGCGCCGATGCTTTTTTCGACGCGCGCGGCTTTGCGGCTGTTGATGAACACATTGGGAGAGGCAGTGGTAATCGTCCCTGAGGGGGATGAGAACAGACTGCCTAGCGCCTCCCCTGCGGCGGTCAGCAAGCTGCCTCCGATGCCGGCCGCGAGACCGGCCAGCAAGGCCACGCCGAACCCGCAGGTGAACGTGGCAATGGCCACCGTAGCCACCAGTGCGATACCCAGGGCGGCTCCGATCAGGAAGCCGCCCAGCGCGCTGGTATGCGATATGTCGTCGCCAAACCTGGCCGCTTCGAACATGAGGGATTACTCCTGTTCGCCAGGCTCGGCGTGGGTGTTGACCGGGGTGCGCGGGGTGAAGCTGAGGGGTTGCAACGCTGGTTCAGAAGGTAAGGGAGAGGCGAGGGTAAACAGGTGTTGATGCTGGGCCAACACCGAGCCGAGAGCGTCCATAATCATGTCAATGCATCCTGCATCAAGCTGAAATTTTTCCAATGAAAACGTGCTTGGCTGGCACTGTCAAATGATGGCAATGAGCCCTTCCTGCCGAAACCCTCGTAGTTTGCGAACCGAAAGCCTGCGTTTGGCCAAGTGTTTCAGCGTGTTCCCAGATGGACACGATGCCGAAGGTTGGGGGCGGACTTGGCCCGCGATTGCGGTTTGTCAGTGACATCGCAATCGCGGGGCAAGCCCGCTCCTACCGAAGTTCAAGGGGTTTGGTATTGGCTCAGGTATTTGTCCAGCGTTGCTTTGTCGCCACTGCCGTCATCGGCCACTTGCCACAGGCGCCGTTCGATACCTTGGGCCAGCAGGTGCCCCACCGCCGCTTCGATGGCAGACAGTACACACAGCTGGGCAGGCTCGTTGGTGGTGTAGCCGACTTCGGCTTCGAGCAGTTTCTTGAATTCGATGAATTTGAACACCCCGGCACTACGCCCGACCGAGTAGATGGTTTTGCTGGTCATGACGTTGGCCAACACCTGGCCGCTGCGCACATCCACCGCCCGCAGGTTGACCGATACCTGGTCGACCCGGTACTCGCGGGACACATCAATCCCCAGGTAACGCGCACCCTCCCCGCCGCTGCGCACGTTGGTGTCGTAGGCAATGATGCCGCCTTCGAGCATCAGGTTGGCCGCTTGCAACGGCGGCAATTCACCCTGAATGTTCAGCGGCGCATCCGGCTTTTTCTGCGAGGCGCGGATGATCTTGCGCTCGGTCAGCAAGTTCTGCAGGCCTTCACGCTCCAGCACCACGAACCAGCCGCTGGCCTGTAGTGCGTCCATCAGCATGCTCGCTGCGCCTTGGGTGACGCTGGTGGAGAACGAACTGGCCGGGGTTGGTTTGTATTGCCCGGTCTGATCACGAAACCCATAAACCACCGCCATCAAGCGGCCCTTGGGGCGCGGCATGTTGAGCAGGTCATAGTAGGTCGAGGCCCGCGGGGTCAGCGTCGGGCTTTCGGTGTCCTGTTCAGCTGGCATCGGTTCACGCAGGCTGCAGCCTTGCAAAGTGGCCAGGATCAGCAGTGTGCTCAGAAATCGTTTCATGATTGTCACTCCCCATTCCCTGGCCCTTCAAGGGTTCAGGCCATTGACCATAACTTCTGAAATTTCACCGGTTGCACGGTCGGTAATCTGGATGGTCAAGGCGCCGGAATCATCCAGCACGTTGATGATGAACGCGTCGGTCTGCAGGCTGCCGGTATTGCCGTTGTTGATGTTATTGAGCAACTGCGACAACAGCCGCGATTCCAATTGGCTGGTGAAGCGTTCGAGGGCCGAGGTACCAGCCAGTGCCGAAGCACGGTCTTTGATGGCTGGGTCTTCGTGATCGTTCTGTGCCTGGGCGTTGTTCAACAACCAGGTACCGTTGAGCGGGTTGCCGCCAAACGCCGGGTTGACCGGGGTGTACACCAGTTCGGTGGCAACGGCGTGGCTGCCCAGCGCGGTCAGCAAGACCAGGGAGGCCAGGCGGCAGGTATTGTTGTTATTCATAGCTCATCCCTCTCAAGATCAGTGGTGTCCTGCAGCATCATCTGCAGCTTGCGCTGGATGATTTGCGCCTTGACCAGGTCAGCCGCTTCGTACGCGGCGTCCTTCAGCTCTGTGGTGTTGGGTGGCAAGAAGCGCCGGTAGATCACGCGTTGTTCATACTCGACCGTTACCAGGCTGCCCCAGCGTGCATCCGGCCGTTCCCGTACCACCAGGTTGAAATCCAATTGGCTGGTGGCACGCAGCCGATCGGCGAAGTTGTTGTAAAAGTCGTGGCCGATGTGCGAGATGGTGTTGTCGACGATAAACCCCATCATCTCGTCTTCGGCGCCGCCGTGGGCCGTGCCGTTCAACAGCACCAGGGCCAGGGCGCAGGCAGCCAGGCGGCGGTTCATTGCCCCACTCCCTGAGCTGGGCGCTTGCTGCCACTGGCGGCGGATTCGGAAAAAGCTTTCTCCGCCACGAACTGCCAGTCGGAGTAATGCTGCAAGCCATCGAAGTCTGACCATTGCGCGGCAAACCCGGTCTGTTTCAGCGGCGCCTGGTCAGATTGGCTGTAGACCCCGGTGATCCGGCCATCAATGGAGCGCAGCAGACCCCACTCATCGCTGCCGGTAATCGGATCTGGGTACAGCCGGCGCAAGTGGCGTTTGATCCCCGGGTAGCGTGGGTCTTCGAGCAGTTCGTCGAGGGTTTGCGGGTACTGCGCCAGGCCCGGCGACTCACGGTAGTAGCTGCGCAGCGCTTGGGCATATTGAGTGCCGACCCAGAGAAGGTCGCGCTCACGTTCGCGCAGGCCCTGGGTCGACCACAGGGTAACGGTCGAGCTCAATGCGATACCGGTCACGGCGATCAGCAGCAACACGCCCAGGTAGGTGAAACCCGCCTCGCTGGCGCTACCACTCGGAATAAAGGCTGCCATCTCGCGCCCTCCCGGTTGCACCGCTCTTGATATCAGCCACCGCCCCAGCCACGCCTTCCGGCGGCGCTACCACCTGCCAGCCATCACGGCGTTCGGTGATCGGGTCCATTGGCGCATTGCGCAGGTAACGCTGCTCGACCAGTTGCTCCAGTGACTCGGGATAATGCCCAGTGTCGCCGTAGTAATGGTCCAGGGCTTCGCGCATTACCGCCAGGCTCTGGCGCAGGGTGGCTTCTCGCGAAGTTTCCAGGCTCTGGAAATAGCGCGGCATGGCAATGGTCATCAAGGTGGCGATGATCGCCATCACCACCAGCAACTCGATCAGTGTAAACCCTTGGTTGCGTCGCATGCTGGTCACCATTGCCCGTAGGCGATGCCGTTCAGGCCCTTGCCCGGTGCCTTGGAGTAGACGTCGAAGACGTCCTCCCCCTCACGCGGGTTTTGTGCCGAACTGTCGTAGGAACGCAGCCCCCAGCCACCCTCGTCGTCGGCCTTGCGGCTGCGCAGCGGGTCGTGGGGAATGCGCCGCAGGAAGTAGAACTTGGCCCCTTTGGCGCTGCGTACATCGCGTACGCCATCCACCAGCACCTGCAGGCTGGGTGGATAGCCGCTGGCGTTGAGCGACTTTTCGATGTAGCCGGCGTCAAAGGCCCGTTTATACGCGTCGATGGCATCGCGAATCTGAAACAGCGCGGTTTTCAACTCCTGCTCCTTACCCCGACGTACCAGGGTTTCGGTCAGTGGTGCGGCAATCGAGGCCAGCAACCCGAGCAGCGCCAGGGTCAGCATCACTTCGATCAGGCTGAAACCTGCCATCGAGCGTTTCATGGCTCAGGGCCTCACCGCAGTAGGAACGGCGGCCAACGGTTGCTCTTCATCAACCTCGATCGGGCCTTTGAGGTTGCGGATCTGCATGCTGGTTTCGGTGCCCGACGGGAACTCCATGTCCGACGGGCTCTGGTACGGCAGGTTGCGTACGATGCGCGGGGTGATCGACAGCACCAGCTCCGACTGGCTCCGGTCATTGCGGTTGCTGCCAAACAGTCGGCCCAATCCGGGTATGTCGCCCAGCAGTGGGATCTTGTTGCCGCTGGCGCCGTCGTCGTTGCGTACCAGCCCTGCCAGCACCTGGGTTTCGCCGTCATGCAGACGCAGGCTGGTCTGGGCGTTGCGGGTATCGACCTGGACCGGGATGGTGCCCTGGCGGGTCGGTTCCAGTGGCTTGGCGTTGCTGACCTCCAGCGAGACCTTGATCGCCACTTCGTTGTTCAGGTGCACCACTGGGGTCACTTCGAGTTTGAGACCGACGTCCAGGTAGGTGATGCTCTCGGTAATCACCGGCCCCTGGGTCGAAGGCACCGAGGTGGCGCTGACGATTGGCACCCGCTGACCGATATGGATACGTGCCTGCTCGCGGTTACTGACGCGGATCACCGGGCTGGCCAGGGTGTTGATGTCGTTGTCCTGGGCGTTGATCTTGGCTTGTGGCGAAGGCGAGATGGTAATGCGCGAGGAATCGATACCGCGCAACTGGTCCAGGGTGGTCACGCCCTTGCCGTCTTCGTTGAGCACCCCGAAGGTGTTGGGCCACTGCAGACCAAGTTCGAGGATGCGCGAGCGCGCCACTTCCATCACTTCCACTTCCAGCACCACTTCCGGGTTGGACTGGTCCTGCGACTGCAGCAGTTTCTCGGCCATGCGCACTGCATCCGGGGTGTCGCGCATGGTCAGGGTGTTGAGGCGCTCATCGACGAACACGTCACGGGTTTTCAGCATGGTCTTGACCATGTTCAGCGCGGTGTTGGAATCGATGCTGGTCAGGTAGAAAGTGCGCATGACCAGTTCTTGATAGTCCTTGGTTTTCTGCGGTGAATCGGGGTAGATCAGCAAGGTGTTGTCGTTCACCACCTTCTGGTGCAACTGGTTCTGTTCCAGCAACAGGGCAACGGCGTCTTCAATCCGCACATCGCGTACGAAGATGGTGGCCTTCATGTCTGGGCGCAGGTCTTTGTCGAAGATGAAGTTGAGCCCGGCGACCTGCGACAGCACTTCAAAGATGGTTTTCAGGTTGGCATCGCGAAACTCCAGGGTCACTGGGCGTTCCATCTTGGTGCGCAGTTGCGGATTGGTCTGGGTAGTGCGGCTCTGTACCAACTCGATGTCTTTGCGCAGGGCCAGACCGTCCTGGTTCTGCAGGTCGAGCATCAGCACTTCACGCATATGCCGCTCGGCGCCGAACAGATCGCCCTGGCGCAGCGCTGCCTGGCCGAGGGCCACGCGTTCACCGATGTTGTTGATCTGTTCGATCTGGCGCACGGCCTCCTGGGCCCGGCGGTTGTTCGGCTCCAGCGTCAGCACCCGCCCATAGCCCATGCGCGCCCCGGCAAAGTCATGGCGGCTGCGGTCACTGTCGGCCTGGGTCAACAAGGCTTCGATGGACTGACGACGGCCCTGCACCACGGCAATGTTCAACTCGGTGTCGCGCGGATTCTCCTTCAGCGCCTCCTCCAGCATGCTGATCCCAGCTTCGTACTGCCCTTCGGCAATCAGCGCCTGGCCGTCCTTGCGCACACCGCTGGTTCCACAACCAGCCAGCGCGACACACAGTGCGAGCATCAAAAACGGCGCCTTGTTGCAGCTCCTGGACGAAATCATGGTGCGCTCCCTACAGACAAAGTCTGGGACAAGTGCAACGGCAGGTAGACCACGCTCAGCTCCGTGGCGGAGATGTGCTCGATCCGGTAGAGGTCATCAATCACGTCGCCACGCCGCACGACGTACAACTTTTCGCCGCTTTGCAGGAACACTTGTTGGTCGTCACGGTCATGCAGACGGCCAACAAACTGAAAAGGCAGTGCCGGGGCTGCTGGTGGTAAGGCTGCAGGTGCCGCGGCAACCGGTTGTTCAGTGACCGTGGCCATCTGTACCGCCGGTTTCCAGTTCTTGCTCGGGAACAGGTCGCGCAGTTTCAGCGCCGCAACCTTGGCGGTCTGCGCCTCGGCCTCACCAGCGGCTGCGGCCGTTTTATTGGCAGCCACGGCCACCGCATCGCTGTCAGCAGGCTGCTCGTCGAAGAAATACCCCGGCGCCAGCGCCAGGGCGGCGGCAGATCCGAGAAAGGCCAGCCAGGCCAGGCGGCGTTGAGTGTTCATCATGACCTCGACAGGTAAAGGGTCATACGCAGGCGACCGGTCAGCTCGCTGTCGCCGATCTTCTTGCGTTGCAGGTCAACGTCTTCCAGCACCAGGGCCGGCAGTTGTCCAAGCAGGGCGTGAACGAAGCGGCGAATCTGCGGGTAGCTGCCGCGCACCGGCAACAGGATCTGGTAGCGCGCCAGTTGCGTCTTGGGATCTACTCCCAAGGCATATTCGCCACGGGCCAGGCTGATGTGTTCGGCCTTGGCCAGGGTGTAGATGCGATCAATGGCCACGGTGGCCTGAGGCTGGGCCGGCAATTGTTTATGAAAATCCTCCAGCTCACGCTGTGGTACCTGTGGCAGCTTCAAGTCTCCCTTTTTCAACTGCTGCACCTGCGCTTGTGCTTGCAGCTGGTGCGCTTGCAGCTGTTGCAGTTGCTGCCACTGCGGCAGCAGCACAGCAACGCCGTACACCACCGCCAGCGCCACCAGGGCTCCACCGGCCAGGCCTGCGACGCCCAGCTGGCGGGCGCGTTCGTGCACAATCAGGCTATGGATGCGCATTGCCGATCTCCCAAGTAGCGGAAAGATTGAACTGCACAGGATGCTCGGGCTGCTTGGCCATGATTTCGTGGTTGAGCAGCGACACATCGCTCAGCTCATTGCTGGCTTCCAGGCGCTTGTGGAACGCCAGCATGGCTTCCAGGTCACGGGCTTCGGCGCTGATGCGCACCTGGCCTTTGCGCGCATCGGGGGTCAGGGTCAACAGGGCTACGTCGTCTTGCGGCAAGGCTTCAAGCATGTCGAACAGACGCTCCCAAGGGCGCTGCAATTGCTGGGAAACGCTGCGCATCTGCGCCAGTTTCTCGGTTTGTTCGCGGCTCTGGGCCGGGGTCAGCGACGCTGTCGGCTCAGGGCGTTTGCCCAACTGCCGCTCCAGCGCTTCGAGTTGATGATCGAGGCCCGCCTGTTGCTGGTTGAAATGCTGCCCAAGGACAACGGCAACGGCCAGCAGGCTGGTGCCAACCGCCAACAGCACCCAGGCCGAAAGGGCCGTGCGCCGTGGCTGAAAATCCAGTTCCAGGCGGCGCATTTCAGGCCACCGCTCGGGTCATGTGGCACAGCACATCGGCGGCTTCACCGTCCAGTTCGCAAAGCTGCACGCCCTCAAGCGACGGCGGTTGCTCCTGGCGCCCCGGCGCATGGAGGAACACCGGCAGTTCGCGTTCATGGGCGTTGAGTTCACACTGGCGGGCAATCAGCGCTTGCAGTGCGGCGTCGCTGTCGCTGCCGCCCTGGGCACTGATTTGTTGCCACACCCCGTTCTGAGCCAGCAGGCACACGGTGCGCTGTGGCTCAGCCAGGACGAACAGGAAATCCCGCTGCCCCAGTTGCTCGGCAAAGCGGTTGTACGCCGCCATCAGGTACGGGCGCACCGAACGCAGACGCAAACCGAGGTCGCGGCAGTGGTCGTGCAGACGTTGCAGCAAAGCTTCTGGTACAGCGGTGGCAATCCGCGCCGCACCGGCGGCCTCGGGTGACACCACCAGGCGCCAGCCGTCCAGGCTTTGCCCGTAATGGGCCTCAAAGCAAGCCCGGGCATAGTGATGCAACTCATCGGGGCGATTGATCGCCGCGCTCCAGGGCACCAGGCAGAAGCGGCAATACTGCGCCGACAGCAGCAGTTGCAGCTCGGCGCCTTTGCACGATTGCTCAGCCAGCAGGCTGTGCAATGTGTCCAGGGCCAGGTTGGCGGCCTGGCTGCGCTCGGCGATAAAGCCCAGGCTACCTAGCCAGCGTTGGTCTTTACCCTGGCGTTGGCCCAAACCGACACCCTGGGCGCCGAGCACGGCGATAAAACGATCAGGCGACAAATGTGACACGATTGATCTCCTCCAAGGTGGTCCGGCCATCGCGCACCAGTTCCAGTGCCGAACTGCGCAACAGGCGCAAGCCGCGTTGACAGGCCAGGGCCCTGATCTGTGCCAGGGGCCGACGTTCAACAATCATTTGCCGCAGTTCGTCGTCCAGGTGCAGCAGCTCGGCGATGGCGGTGCGCCCGCGATAGCCGCTACCGCGGCACTGACCGCAACCGCTGCCGTGAACAAAGCGGTAATGCCCCACCTGCCCCGCTTCCAGCCCCGACAGGCTCAGTTCTTCATCAGAGGGTTGGTGAGGGCTGGCGCAGTGCGGGCACACCAGGCGGATCAAACGCTGGGCCAGCACGGCGTTGAGGGCGGAGACAAAGCTGTAGGGGTCGACCTGCATCTGGCTGAAGCGGCCGATCACATCAAAGACGTTGTTGGCGTGGATGGTGGTGAACACCAGGTGGCCGGTCAGCGCCGACTGCACGGCGATCTGCGCGGTGTCCGGGTCGCGGATCTCGCCGACCATGATCTTGTCCGGGTCGTGACGCAGGATCGAACGCAAGCCACGGGCAAAGGTCAGGCCTTTTTTCTCGTTGACCGGGATCTGCAGGACGCCGGGCAACTGGTATTCCACCGGGTCTTCAATGGTGATGATCTTGTCTACGCCGTGGTTGATCTCGCTGATCATCGCGTAGAGGGTGGTGGTTTTGCCGCTGCCGGTGGGACCGGTGACCAGAATCATGCCGTAGGGTTCGTTAGCCAGGCGCCGCAGGCTGCGCAGGGTCTGGTCTTCAAAACCCAGGGCTTGCAGCTGTACACCGCTGACACGGTCGGCCAGGTCTTGCTTGTCGAGCACCCGCAGCACTGCGTCTTCACCAAAGATGCTCGGCATGATCGACACCCGGAAGTCGATCTGCCGGGCGCTGATGCCAATTTTGAAGCGACCGTCCTGGGGCACGCGCTTTTCACCGATGTCCAGCTCGGCCATGACCTTGATCCGTGAGATCACCTGGTCGGCGAATTCGCTGCCGCTGACCTTGCTGATGCTGTTGAGCACACCGTCGATGCGGTACTTGATCACCAGGCCGTTGCCAGTGACGCCCAAGTGGATGTCGCTGGCGTGCATTTTCAGCGCGTCGTAGAGGGTCGAGTTGACCAGTTTGACCACCCGGCTCTGGTCTTCGCTGATGCTGGCCAGCGACAGGCTTTGCAGGGTGTCGAGTTCGTTGACCGCTTCGCTTTCGGTGTCCAGCGAGTCAACGGCATGAAAGCTTTCTTCATGGCGGGCGAGGAATCCGGCCAGGTCAGCGGCCTCGACCAGGTACAACGGTGCGCCTTGCAGGCAGTCATCGATCCAGGCCAGGCGGGCGCTGTCGAAGGGGTCGGCGAACACGCCCAAGGCCTGGCCGTTATGTTCCAGGAAGATGAATTCACGCTTCAGGCATTGCGCCAGGCTGACCCGCTCGAACAACGGCGTGGCGGCGAACAGCGCCTGGCTGTCGAGTACCGGGTAATGCAGGGTGGCGCCCAGACGGGCAATAAACTCAGCCGGGGCAAGATTGCAGGTACGTTGCAGGGTGTCGAGGAGGCGTTCGCCGTTTTGTTCGGCGCATGCCCTGGCCTGGGCGAGCAGATCACGTCCAAGCGGTACCGGGGCACTGACCAGGGTGGAGACTGCAGCGAGCGACACGATTTCCATGACTTGCTCTCCAGCGCGGAGCGCGGCAAGCCATGTTCAGGTCTGCTCGCGCGTTACTCCCCGGTGAGCAGTTGGTCTTCGTCCGGTTCCGCCTTATCCACGCCTCGTCGGCGATCTGCCAGAACCCAACTACCGTCGAACAACTGCAGGGGGAAACTCTCATTCCTGCTTTGGCGTCGCTCGACGAACCCTGTGTCTGTGTTGCCCTCGCTCCCGTCTTCGCGCTTGATCCCCATCAGGTCGTTGACTGCACGGGCCAGTTCCGCCAGCGGAAAAGGCTTGAACAGGATATGACTGACGCCCAGCTGGTTGGCACGCTCACGGACCTCGGCGGTCGGGTGAGCAGTGATCAGCACGAAATGACAGTTCCTGCTCTTGCGTACAGCCTCCAGAACCTGAAACCCCTCCATGTCGGGCAAGCGGAAATCGAGCACTATGACGTCAGGTTGCGTGCGCTCGGCTTCACCGATTGCACTGGCCCCGTCGTGGGCAACATAGACGCTCAGGCCTTGCGCCTCCAGGTACGCCTGGATATTGCCGGCAAGGGTCTGTTCGTCATCGACTACCAATACTGTGTTAACCAAGGTCGACTCCTTGAAGCATCACAGGTCCGGTTTCCCGGTCTGGCGAAGTGCGACCTTGTACAGGCTTACGCATGCTTCGTGCCAGACCGCTAACGGCGCTTTTCAATGTGCTATGTCGTTGATTCTTTAAGCGTAGACGCAAATGGGCCGTGACCCGTTCCCCAATCCTGGGGGCCAGATGGCGTTTTGCCTCTACTGGTGTCCCCAACATTGGGGGTCAGAATAGTCGTCAGTCAAGTCGCTGCACCTGCCCGGCGTCACGTAGACGCTGCAGCAAGGCAAAACGTGCTTGCGACTGTTGTTGATCGACCAGCAAACGTTTAGCCAGTTCCAATCCTTGCTCATTTTCGACAGAACTGTCACCGCTTTGGTTCTGTGCCTGCGCAAAGGTACTGGCGTTGGCCTGATAGAACGCGCGGATCTCGGCCGGGCTCGGCTCCGGCACCTGGGAGGCTTGCATGAACACCTGCTGGGCCGCCAACTCGTGGCGGGTGTAGTCAACGAAGCTGTCACGGTCAAAACCGGCATCGGCCAGGCGCTGCTCGAACGGCTTGGCATTGCCCAGGGCCTGGCGTAGCTGTTCAATCTCTGCGTCCACCTCTGCGTCACTGACCGCGACTCCCTGACGTTGCGCTTCCTGCCACAGCAACTCCTTGTCGATCAGGTCATTGAGCGCCTGCTCACGCAAGCGTTTGTACACACTGGGATTACGAATACTGGTCAGCGCCCTGCCCTGCGCCTGCAGGTAATCGGCGAAATAGCGCTCCAGGCGCATTTGACTGATCGGCACACCGTTGACCTGCGCGGCGGCAGGGCCTTCTTCAGCCTGCACGTGCAGCGCCAGCAGGCACAGCAACACGGTCAACAGTTTCATGGTGTACCCCCTTCAGCGACAGGACGATAAACCGCCACCGGATAAAACACCGGGCCGGGCATTTCCACGGTCACCACATGCGCCCCGGCCAGCCCCTGACGGCGGCCCGGACCAAAATTCAACGGCGGTGTAAGGCCGGTCTGCACGTCATGCAGGCTCTCCAGCGCCTGGATGAGCTTTTCACGGCTGGCGTCACGGCCGACCTGTTTCAGCGCGTCCCCCAACAGTTGCACTGCGCACCAGGCGCCGACTTGCAACACCCCTTGGCGCCCATCCAGGCCTTGCCTTGCGCGCATCTCGCTCAATGCCTCGCGGCCCGCTGCGGTCCAGTCGCCAGGCACGAAGGGATAGGCCAGGAACACGCGCCGTGACCAAGCTTCAGGCACCCAGGGCAACTGGCTGGAAACCTGACTGGCCGTGGCGAACAGGTACGGTGCGCGCTGGCTCTGCTGTAGCTGGTCAGTCAGGCGGCTGAAAGCCTCGGCCTGCCCCAGGAAGAACACCGCCTGCGCGTCTGGCGCCTGCTCACTGAGGGGCTCGGCTTTGACCTTGCTCCAGCCGCGGCGCTGCAACTGCTGCTCCAACTGTTGGGCCAGGCTGAGCTGCGCCGGCTCGGCGTAAACGATCCGTGTATCCACCTGCTGCAGCGTCAGGGCGCCTTGGGCATAGTCCGCCAGGCTCAGCAACTGGTCATCAAGCCCCGGTAATGGGTCAAAAATCTGCGGGCTGCGCGACAGCGTTGGCGCGGCACCAATCAACGGTACCCGTGCCTGCTCCAGACGCTGTGCCAGCACCGGGTCGAGGGCCGGTGCCAGGGGCGAGATCAACGCGAACACTTGTTCCTGCTCAAGCAGCTGCGTCAACGCGCGCTCAGCGCTGGCCGCATCAGGCCCCGGATCGACGTTGATCAACTGCAACTGCCGCCCGTGGATGCCGCCTTGCTGATTAAGTTGTGCAATGCGGTCGTCAAGCACGGCAGCCACCACCCGCGCCGAGGCTGCCAGGGCACCTTCGGCTGGCAGCAAGGTGCCCAGGCGCAGGGTGTGCTCCTCCAGACCTGGGTCACGGTCATCGGCCAAGCGCTTGAGGTAGGCCGTAAGGTTGCGCTGGTCGGCCGTGCTCAGGACGAACCGCGGCATGATCGGGTCAAGCCGGTTACCTGCCGGATCGCGCCCCTCTTGAATCGCCCGGGCCAGGCTGGCTTCGGTATACGCCGGATAGCTGCGGCCATTGATTTGGCGTAGCCCCTGCCCGACCACCAGGCGTTGCCAACTGAGCACCGGTGGACGTACCCCCCCCTCAGCCCGCCCCAAGCCATCGGCACCATGGCAACTGGCGCACGGCACGACACTGGCAGGCACCAGCATATCGGCCGCACCGACCCGCGCCGACACCTGCGCATCGCTGCTCGACAGGCCTTCGCGGAACAAACGTTTGCCCGCCAGTTCCGCCGGTGTCAGCTCCAGGCCCAATGCCAGCGTGCTGGCAGCCAGCATCAGCAGCAGGGTCGCGGTGCGCAGCGCCATGATCATGACGTTCAACGCCCAGCCAGCGGTTGCGACAGCAATTGCAGACGTTGGGCGATGGCCACCGGCGGTGCATCCGGGCGGATCTTGCTCCAGCGCTTGTTGGCCACATCACCGGCAATCAGCTGAGTGGAGTGCTGCTCAGGGCTGGGGATCAGATGGCCAAGGCGCATCAGTACCAGGTCCATCTGCGCTTTTTCACCGGTCAGAAACAGCCAGTTGGGGCCATCCACTCCCTGTTTCTGAGCAAACTCCTTGAGCACTTGCGGGGTGTCGTTGGTGGGGTCACTGCTCAACGAGATGAAGGTCACTTTGCTGGCGGCCTCCTCCCCCAGCGCTTCACGCACTTCACGCAACTTGCGGGTAATCAGTGGGCAGGCGTCATTGCAGTGGGTGAAGATGACATTGAGCAGCACCACACGGTCCTTGAGCACATCGCTGTAAAAGCGCAGTGAGCGGCCATTCTGGTCTTGCACCAGGCTGTCGGTGAAATAGGTCTGGGCGTCATGGGTGCCGCCGGTAGGTGTGACCGCGCCAGCCGCCGGGGCTGGAGCGGGCTGGGCTTCGGGCGCGTGCCCTTCATGGGCAAACGCCACCGAGCTGAGGATCCACAGGCACGCCAGCAGCGCCAGCCAGTCGCCACCACGCATGACTGAGCGGTGTGAAGTTGCACTGCTCATGGTTGCACCTCCTGGGCGATGGCGGTGTGCTTGGCATGCACACGGCGCGCGCTAAGCCGATCGATTTCGCTGACCAACAGCGCTGGGTCGGTAAAGCCGTAGAACCGCGTCCACTTACCCGTGCGGCCATCCCCTACAAGGATCAGCGGTGGGTGTTCGCTGAGGTTGGCACTGAAACTCCCCAGCCCCTTCAGCGTTTCGGTTACGGCATAGGGCGATCCGGTCAGCCAGCTCCAGCCCGGCCCGACCTGGAAGGCCTTGGCGTAATCCTGCAGGCGCTTGGCGTCGTCACGTTGCGGGTCAACGCTGATCGACACCAATTGCACGTCGTCACCGACCCGCCCGCCCAACTGCTTCTGCACCTTGCCCATGATCGACGAGACCACCGGGCACACCGTTGTGCAGCTGGTGTAGATAAAGCCCATGACCACCAGGCGATCAGCAACCAGGTCCTTTTCCAGGCGCACCGGCATGCCATTCTGGTCAAGCAGTTGCACATCGGCAAAACGTACCGAGGTTTTCTCCTGGTGTGCAGCCGGTGGAGTGTGGCCACTGTGGTCGTTGTGGCTAGCGTGATCGACACCGCCATGGGCTTGGGCAAAACCACAACTGACGGCCAACAGGCAGAGGCTGAACAGTCTGCAGCGATCGAAGATTTTCATCGCACACTCCTTGAACCCGAGTCGGACGCTTGTTGAGCCGCAGCGGGAAGCACCCGCAGGCTGGTGTAGTTTTTCTCGGCGAACGCACTGCCCAGCGACGGGGCTTGTACATGCAGGTACCAGGCGCCGGCCTCGGCCAGCTCCAGCGGGGCTTCGTAAACACCGTCGCCGATTTCATGCACACGGCTGTCACGGGGCAGCGAAGACGGGGCAAGGAAGTAACGCACGCTCAGGTCTTTGATACCGTTGCGCGGTTTGCCGTTGCCTTCAACGATGCGAAAGCGCGCGGTAAACGGGGCACCCTGCACCACCACCTTCGGTTCCAGCAAGAACTCGACCTGCGGTTGCTGCCGGTGCGGCGCGGTGGCAGACGCAGCCACTTCGGTGCTGAAGCAGTGGATGATTTGCGGCTGGTTAAGCAGGAACGCCACATCGAAGGTGCCGGCCGCCGGCAGCTTGATGGTCGAGCTGTACACTCCCGGCGCCACTTCGCGCAGGCTGCGGTCGATGACCAGCGCGGCACGGGCGTTGTGGCCCCGGTTGGCATAACCGGACATCGGTGCGTTCATGCCTTCGGCATAAAAGTAGGTGGTGTTGTCTACCGGGTTGACCACAAACACCGAGTTCTCGTCACGGGCCACCGTCAGCCCCTGGGCCAGTGGCAGGTCACCGGCCTGACGTGGCGCCGCGGCGCCAGCTTCAAAGCCCTGGACAATAGGCTGGCGGCCCTGGCCGAGGCTACTCAAGTTGACCATGGTGACCTTCGACGACGCCAGGCCGCGAATGTAGGCGTAGGCCTTGGTAAAGGTCAGTTGATAGGGCTCGGCGGCCACCGGCAGGCTATGGATCAGCTGGTCGGTACTGGCGTCGATCACCAGGGCTTGACTCTCCAGGGTGTTGAGGACGATGCCGAAGCGCCCGTCAGCGCTGAAGCGCATTGGCCCCAGGCCCTGCTTGCCCTCGATGCGATGGCGCAACGCGTGGCTGCGGGCATCGATGACACTGATACTGCCGTCGCGCCCGTCGGCCACATACACCGCCTGGGACAAGGCCGAATAGGCCACAGACAGTGGATGCGAACCGACTTTCAGGGTTTTCACCAAGCGCATCTCGCTGGCATCGATGACGCTCAAGGTGCCGCTGTCGCGGTTGCTGACAAAGGCATAGCGGGAATCGGCGCTGAAGGCGATTTCGTGATGGCCGGTGCCGGTGGCAAAAAACTTCATGGGCTTGCGACTGTGGACATCGATGACCGTGACGCCACTGTGCGCCGCATCGCCGGCGTTGTTGCCCACCCACAGCAGACGCTGATCAGGCTGCAGCGCCACCCGCAGCGGTTGCTTGCCAGCGCTGATGCTGCCCACACGCTGGAAGGTCCCGGTGTCGATCAGCGCGACCTCCCCGCGCTCGGGCATCGACACGAAGACCTGCTTGTCATCGGTGCTGGCGACCCAATCCATGGGCACACCCGGCAGTTCAATGCGCGCCAGGGTGCTGGTTACCCCGCCGACCGACACCGACGGGTCGATGACGGTCAGGCTGGCATCCTTGTTCAGCACCAGCAGGAAGTAGCTATTGAGATCCAGCAGCGGCCGCGCGCCAATGCTGCTTTTAAGGAACAACGCCACCCGGGCCTTGCAGCTCTTGTCGCGGTCTTTGGCGGCGTCGCCGGTCAGGGCCGGGTCCAGCCAGGCGCCGGGCGAAACGCCCGACAGTGGCTGGCCGCTGTTCTGATCGGTGACTTTGAACAACACGTTGGCAAACGCTCCCTCGGTCAGCACCGCCTCACCGGCCAGCGGCTTGGCCTCGAATTCAACCGTGACCCCGTCACGGCTGAGTCGGTGCAGGGCCTGTGGATCGCTCTCGGCCAACTCGCTGCGCGGGTCGCACCACAGGCTCTCGTAACTGACCCCCAGGCCCATCAGGGTCAAACCTGCCATCAGGCCCAGGTACAACGGTCGTCTGTTTTTCTTATCCATGACCTCTCCCCTTTACCCTTACTGCGCTGGCGGTGTAGTCGGTGGTGCTTCTTCGGTTACCCGCAACAGCCCCCACAGTCCCGAGGCGTTGCCATAGGCAGCATAGTCACGGAACAGGTAGTCACCCGGTACAGCGTTGCCGCCACCGGCACTGGGCACCATGAAGCTGAAGTGCGCCGCTGGCAGTACGCTCTCCTGAGCGCCGATGAACATCGCCTGCGGGTTGTAGCCGAAGCGCACCGAACCGATCCCCGGCAGGTTCAACGGATAACCGCTGACATCCTGCTTCTCGGCCTGGTAGTTGTGCAGCGGCCACAGGTGACCATCGAGTTGGTAGGTAATGCCACGGCTCCCCCCGGTCGGCATCAACACATGGTTACGGAACGGTTGACCCGGCTTGACCCACAGCACTGGTGTTTGTGGATCGCCACCCACCAGTGCATTGCTGTAGGCCATGTGGGCGTTGGGTACATCTGCCCAGCCGTTGCCATCGGCGTGGCCGAAAGGTGCGTCCGGGGCCAGGCCGAAGCGGAACCACAGCGGTTCGGTCTTGTAGTTCATGGCCATGTTGGAGTTGTCTTTCGGATCGCCCGGCACGCCGTTGCCTTCAGTAGCGATGCCTTCGACCGGCCGACCATCGGCCCAGCGCATGTTCAGCGAGCGCTGCCACAGCGTGGCGAAGTCGCGGTAGGCCGGCTGGCCAGGGACTTGCACCGTGGCCGAAGCACGGCTGGCACTGTCTTCCGTCCAGGTGGCGGTCTGCGGCAGGATGCTCATGCCCCCGATCAGGCCTTTTTGCCCCTGTTTGATGACATCGGCCGGGGTGATGTTGAGTCCTCCAAACTCGATAGCGGTGGTGTTGATGTTGTCCACCGAGCGGCCAGCCTGAGACACCGGTTTGCCTTCGCGTTCCAGGTGCCCGGCGTAGTACTGGTACACCTTGTTCGGGTAGGCACCACTGCTGCCACTGCGCGGCGGTACGGTCTGCACCGGGTTCTGACCGACGTTGACACCGTCCGACTTGGTGATGTCATACGCCAGCAGTTGGGCGTGCAGGCCGACGTGGCTGGACGGCCGCATCAGGTTATTGTTGAACGCCGTGGAGCCCTCGCTGCCGTAACGGTCGCGCTTGACCACGTTCTGCATCACGGCAGTGCTTGGCAGGTCTGGCATCACCATCGGCAGGCGGTTCTCCAGGGTCACTTTCAAGCACTCGCCTGCTGCTGCACGCAGTACCAGCGGCTCGATCGGTACACCAGGTTTGAGCTTGCCAGTGACCGGGTCAAGGTCAGCCTTGCGCACGTATAGGATCGCCGTTGGGTCGTGCAGCGGACCGCTGTGACCACCGATGGTGAAGGTTTCACCGTCTTCGGGATCGGTCACGGTGACCTGCGGGATGGCGGTACGACGGCTGTTGTACACCAGGGTACCGCCATTGGCCTTCAGCGGCCCGCCGACATGCTGGCCGACGCCACTTGGGTCGTTGATGCTGACCCCCAGTGGATTGCTCAGGATGTCGTTGGCCAGTGCCGCCACGATTTCGTAGCTGCGCTGTACCGTTGCCCGGGTGCCGATGCCGTTGGGGTTGGCGGTAAAGCGTGGGCAGATACCGTCAAAGGCCACGGTGTTGCGCGCTGCCATCGGCTGAGGGTTGTTTGGCAAGGCGAACAGGTCGTTGCGCTGGGTGGTGTAGTTGCGCATTACCCCCCAGATCCCGTTCCAGTAGCCTTCGTGGGCAGCATCGAGTGAGTACAGGTAGTCACCGTTAGGCGACGACGAGCTGGAGATCATCGATACCGGCGCCATGAAGCCCAGTTGCTCGGAGATACCCACCATCTGCGAGGACTTCCACCCCGAGTTGGAGCTGTTACCAAAGCCCGAGCCGTTCTGCAGCCACTTCAAGCCATGCAGGGTCACGTTGTGCTCCTCTTCATGACCACCGGCGTGCATCCGCAGGCGCACGTTGTCGCCGGAGTAGGTGCGCAGCATCGGGGTGAACGGATCCCCTGCTTCGGCACCGCCCTTGTTGATGTGCGGTGGGAACAGCGTAGTACCGCCGGTAGGGCCGACCGCCGAGGTGATCAGTGCTGGCGACAGGTTCATCGCCGGGATCGCACGGTCAGTCCGGCTTTGCATGGCGAAGGCGAGGTCACCGCCCATGCCGTCGGCCTGCATGCCGCGCTTGCCGTCCGGTGCCACCTTGTAAGGGTCGAAGACCCGCAAGGCCAGCGGCTCGTTGCGGTAGTTGACGACAAACATGCCTGGGTCATCCACCGAGATGGCCTGTGGGCAAGGCCGCGACGGGCAGCCCGGGAACAGACCTCCACGCGATTCGACCACCGACTCCAACAGGTTGGAAGCGGCCTGGCGCACCGGTGGGTTGATGGCGAAACGGAAGGTGTCTGCGGTGGCCGGGAAGGCCTGGGCATTGGGGATACCATCCGGACCTGCGCCCACATACACACCCGCTTCATAGGCATGCTGGAAGTCGCTGTATTCCAGGAAGAACTCGCGATAGCTGTCGTTGCGACCGTCGCCATCGTGGTCGCCGGTCTTGACCACTGCTTGCCAGGACGTCGGACCACCGTCTTGGCGCAGGGCTGTGTTGTACAGCTGTTCGCCGGTTTCAGCGTGATACCAGGTCGAGCCGGCAGGCTCGGCCAGCACCGTGGCGTACAGCCCCAACTGTTGGTGCGTCGATGGGCCGAGGTGGTCGTGGGTAAAGATGGTGCCCAGGCCACGGTCGACGTTGTGCACGTTAACCACCGGGTCGGCGAACCAACGTTGCATGGCGGTACGCGCGCCCAGCCAGTCAGCCCGACCGAAGCGCCCGAAGTACGGGTGCGCCTTGGCCACTGGGCACGCGGCTGTGCCTTCGCGTGGATCACCCGCAGTACATTCGTTGTATTCGCGAATGGCGCGGATGCGCTCGACCACAGTGCCGGGTGAGAGGATGCCGTCTTCGTAGTTCCAGCCGTTGGCTGAACCATCGGCAGCGGTCAGGTCCCATTTTGGCAGGTGAATGTGCTGGCCGATCACGTCGGTCGGGGTGCGCACCTGATAGTCATCCATCTCGTAGAACGAAGGAATCAGGTTGGTGTGCTGGTACATGGTGCAGTCGAAGGTGTTCATGCGCATCACCAGCGGCTCTGGTGGACGCTGCTTGGTGATCACCGGCCAGGCGTCTTCCCACAGCGCAATGATGCGCGCTTGCGGGAAGTGGTAGCCGACTTTGTTGTACACCGCGTCAAACTGGATGTTGGCGCCCTTGTAGATCCGCGGGCGGTCGGCGGTGAAGGTCGAAGAGCCGGTGAAGCTCATACCGTCGAGGCGCTCACCGCTGGCAAACTCACCGAGGCCGGCGGCCACGGTCAGGCGCTTGGCGCGGTCGTCCATGCACGGTTCAAAGAACGGTGCGCCCGCAGTGGGGAGTGCACCGTTGGTGCGGAAGTTACGGGCAACGGTCTGGTTGCCCGGCAGCACGGCATAGCTGGGGTGTTCCAGCTTGGAGTGGAACTGCATCGCCGCCTGTTCGACATCCGTGCCCTCTTCCGGCAGGAACACTGCTTTGGCCTTAGTGATTTCCTTGGTGAAGTCCAGCGCAGTGGTGGTGACGTCAGCCTCGCCACCGGCGGCAATGCCGTCCAAGGCATGGCGTGGCAAGCCACCATCCCAGCCATCAACCTGGCCGGCATCAAGGTTGGCCCACAAGGCATTGCCAGAGTTTTTCAGCGCTTGCGCTTTGGCCGGGTCAAGCATGTCCAGCGGCGGGGTTGGCGGACGCTGGCCCACAGTGCTTTCAATGCCGCCGATCCAGAACGGATAGCCGGGGTTTTTCAGGCTGCCATCCAGGTTGCGGTTGGCGTCGGTGCGATCCACCAGTGCCACCGAACCCACGGCCCGAGGGGCAGCGTCGTGATGACCGGAGTCATCGTCGCCTTCCTCTTCGTCATCATCGTTTTCAGCTACCAGGGTTTCTGCCAGCTTTGGAATCACCGAAACGGCACCCGGCATCGGTGCCATGGCCTTGCCAGGCAGTGGCACAACCGCCGGAATCGGCGTACCGGCAATGATCTCGCCGTCAGGCAGCGCCCGAGCACCGGCAGCCGGTTTACCGCTGCGCAGGGCATACGGCTCACTGTGATAACCATCGGTACCCTGGCCGGAGACTTCCAGGCGAGTGCCTTCTTCAAACACGTCATGCACCCGCCACATGCTCCACATACCTTGAGCGAAGTGTGGGTAGAAGTGGCAGTGATAGATGGCATCGCCGGCTACCCGGTTGCGGTTGCCCGAACCACCGTTGGCGATTTCGTAGGTGTAGCCGACCCCCGGGCCAATGCCCTGGGCATCGACATAGTCGGAGTTGTCGTCGTTGGGGTTGAACAGCCACTGGTGCCCGTGCAGGTGGAAAATATGCTGTTCATGCCCATTGTGCGTGTTGCGGAATTTGACGAAGTCGCCAATGTAGCTGTGATTGACGTTGGCCGGTTCCGACGGGAACAGGGCCATGGTGGCCTTGACCCCTACCTGATCGGCGTCCGGGGTTTGCCCCGGGCGAAGGTTCTCCAGGCCGACGTTGGCCGGCACATCCACCAGCATGGCCACATCACCGACGGTGTGCGAACTGAGGAAGAACTCTTCATAGGCGCACGACAGGCAGTCATGCATCGGCCCGACACCCAAACGGTTGGCCACCACTTCGGCGCCCATGCCGCCTGAGCCGTAGTTGATCATGAACGAGTCGCGGGTCGGTTCCAGCACATGGCCCATCACCGGGTCTGCCCAATAACCGGGGAACGCCTGGGTCGCGGCCGCTTCGTCGGTGAACTGCGCGGCAAAATCGCGGAACGGCTCCAGGCGGTTGGGGATCGCCGGGTTGCGCTTGCCGATGCTTTCCAGCGGGTAAGTCGACGCCGGGAAGCTGCCATCATCATTCGGGCCCATGACCACGGCATCGGACTCACTGGAGATGATCTCGTTGCCATCGACCATGGCAATGATCGGCGAACCGGCCTTGCCTTCGCGGATCCAGGGTTCGCGTTGTGGGTAACGGGCCTGGTAGTCAACGATCGGCTGGCCGGTGGGGGCGCGGCCGGTGGTGGCCAGGCGCATCTCTTCTTCAGTCAGGGTATTGCGGTAGGTACGCGCATTTTTCGGCAGCACCACCACTTGGCCGAACAGCCCGTTGGAGACGTTACCGGCAGCGCCCTGACCGCCAAAGGTGGCGCCCTGGCTGGTGGCAGCGAAAGCCCCTTCGCGCTCGGCGTACAAGGTGTAGCTGCGGCTGGAGCCCGGGGCGATCAGAAAGTTACCGTTGCGCCCGGAGTTGGCGGCGATGTCGCCGATGTTGTTCACCGCTTGCATGCCATTGACCTGAAAGCCGACATGGCGGTCGGTGACCTGGTCGTCGACGACAAACCCATGCTCACCACCTTGCTCGTTATCTTCGGCGCCTTCGTTCTCCTCGGCTTCGTTCTCTTCGCCTTCGTTTTCTTCTTCGTGATCAATCCCGTGTTTGTTCGGGTTGGCCTGGTAGGCCAGCAGGTTTTGCAGATTAACGGTGAGGCAATCGCCGGCAGCCACCCGCAGCACAATCGGTCGCGGACGCTTGTCCGGACGCAAGGTGACCTTGCCCGGTACCGCCGCGCCGCCGTGCTCCAGCGACACCTGGTTCTCATCGACCACGTCGCGGCGCAGGGCGAACATCATGCCGTTGGCATTTTGTGCGCCCAGACGGTTGAACATCAGTGGCTGATCCAATGCCACCACGTTGGCCACCAGATTGCGCTCGCAGCGCACGGCAGCTTCGCTGTCTGCTTGCCAGCCAAACGTGGCGGCAGTGAACAGCAATGAAGTCAGGACAGAGCCTTTAATCGGAGTCTTCATGGCGTGCCTCGGTGGTGCAAGTGGACTCTGAAGAGGCTTCAGCAAGCCTCATGCCATTCTTTTTTTTCGTTATTTTTCAACAACCTGGTTGCGCTAATGAATCTCAATTGGGGCTTATCCCCCGCTATTCCCCACTATTCGGGGGAACTGTAGGAGCGGGCTTGCCCCGCGATACGACTTGACTGACACACCGCAATCGCGGGGCAAGCCCGCTCCCACCAAAAGCACGGCGTTCACAGCGGCGCATCCATCGCCAGGCCCTGCAGACGCCGGTACTGGCGCAGCACTTTCGGCACATAGCGCTGGGTTTCGGCATACGGCGGCACCACACGACCACGACGCATCACCGCATCGGGGCCAGCGTTATACGCGGCCACCGCCAGGGTGATGTCGTTGTCGAACAGGGTGAGCATGCGTTTGAGGTAGCGCGCGCCGCCTTGCAGGTTGGAGGCCGGGTCCCAGGCATTCTTGACGCCCAGCTCCTTTGCGGTGTCGGGCATTAATTGCATCAGCCCCACTGCACCGCTGGGTGAGCGGGCATTGGGGTTGTAGCGCGACTCAGCCTGTATCACCGCATGCAGCAGTGCCGCAGGCAGGTCATTGGCCTCGGCGGCCTCAGCCACCAGCTCGGCGTACGGCATACCGGTGATCATTTGTGCCTGGTCGCTACTGGCCAGGCTGCTGGCCGGTTCGCTGATTACCCGTTGGTAGGTTCGCCCGGGTCGGTGGACGTTGGACAGCACGTAGCTGCCATCGGCCTTGATAGAGATGAACACATCGGCCTGAACCGGATGCGTCCAGGCAAACCAGATGAACATTCCTGCAGTGAGCCAGTGCATGTTGCCACCCTCCCCGTTGGATTCCCCGAAAAGTGGGGCATATGCCCCGATTGCCGAGGCTTTTATCCCTTGACGCAAGCACTGTGCCGCCTTGCCGGCCCCGTCCTGCAAAGGCTTGCTGCAGACGCGCACGGCAATTGCATAGGCCTTTGCAGGCGTACGATGGAGGGCCTTGTCATGAGTAAAAAAAAACATGCACAACAGGGATTCACCCTGCTCGAACTGCTGGTGGTGTTGGTGGTACTGGGGCTGCTCGCCGGTATCGTCGCCCCCAAGTACTTCAGCCAGTTAGGGCGCTCGGAGGCGAAAGTGGCCCGAGCGCAGATTGAAGGCCTGAGCAAGGCCCTGGACCTGTATCGCCTGGAAGTGGGGCATTACCCCAGTTCCGAGCAAGGGCTGCAGGCCCTGGTAGCCGCCCCCAGCGACGAGTCACGCTGGTCTGGCCCCTACCTGCAGAAAAAGGTCCCGCAAGACCCATGGGGGCGCAATTACATCTACCGCCAACCCGGTGAAAACGGCGAGTACGACCTGCTGTCCATGGGCAAGGACGGCCAGCCTGGCGGCGAAGGCGAAAACGCCGAGGTCACCAGCTGGCAGTAAGCGGAGGATGTACACATGCGCTACGAGCTCAAGGCATTGGGAAAATCCGGTGTGGTGCTGCTGACACTCGACGCCCAGGACGCCGGCCAGGCCCGCCTGCAGGCGGAACAGCAAGGCTTGCGGGTGGTCAGCGTGCGCAACTGCGAGCGCTTCGCCCGGCTGCGCTGGCGGCGTGCGGAAACCTTCGACCTGGTGTTGTTCAGCCAGGAACTGACCACCCTGCTCAATGCTGGCCTGCCGCTGATTGACGCGTTGGAAAGCCTGGAAGAAAAAGAAGCTGCGCCCCAAGCCCGCAAAACCCTGGGTGAACTGGTACGCCTGCTGTATGAAGGTAAATCCTTCTCCCAGGCCTTGGGTCAGTTACCCAGCGTGTTCCCGGCGCTGTACATCGCCCTGGTGCAATCCAGCGAGAAAACCGGCGCCCTCGGCGATGCCCTGGGACGCTATGTCGCCTACCGGCAGCGCATGGACGAAGTGCGGCAGAAGATCGTCAGTGCCTCGATCTACCCGTTGCTGCTGTTGCTGGTTGGCGGTGGCGTGGTGCTGTTTTTGCTGGGCTACGTGGTGCCGCGTTTCAGCCTGGTGTTCGAAGGCCTGGGCACCGAGTTACCGTGGCTGTCACGCTGGTTGATGCAGGCAGGGATGTTCCTGCATGCCCACCAGGCGCCGATGGGCCTGGGCTTTCTCGGGCTAATGGTGAGCCTGTTCGTCCTGCGCCGAGACCCACGGGTGCGGCGCTGGCTGAACCGGCAACTGGAGCGCTTGCCAGCCCTGCACCGGCGCTTGATGATGTATGAACTGGCGCGTTTCTACCGCTCGCTGGGGATTCTGCTGCAAGGCGGCATCCCGATTCTTACCGCCATGGAGATGGCCCGCGGCCTGCTGGGGGCGGCAGGCAAGCAACGCCTGGAAATGGCCTGCGAGCGGGTCCGCGAAGGGTTGTCATTGTCTGCTGCACTGGAGGCCGGGCACTTGGTGACACCCGTGTCTCTGCGCCTGCTGCGTGCCGGTGAACAGTCGGGCAACCTGGGGCAGATGATGGAGCGCAGCGCCGACTTCTATGACGAAGAAATCAGCCGCTGGATCGAGTGGTTCGTGCGCTTGTTCGAGCCCTTGCTGATGACCTTCATCGGCCTGTTGATCGGCCTGATCGTCATTCTGATGTACATGCCGATTTTCGAGTTGGCCTCCAGCATTCACTAGCTCACCTGGCAATTATGTCGGGGGGTAGGAGCACTGCAAGCTGCAAGCTGCAAGCTTCAAGTGCAAGCTGACTTTGCGACTTCAGGGGCCTGAAGGGGCCAGCGACGTGACAATCCTGCGTACTTGCTGTATAGATTCGGCCACCAAGGGGAGCCCGGCAACGGGCTGAGAAACCGCTGGCGCCTGCAGCGCGGTGACCCTTCGAACCTGATCCGGATCATGCCGGCGAAGGGATGGGTATGGCCAACCTGCCTTTTTGCCGGTCTCATTGCGAGGCCGCCGATGTCTGAGTTACCCGGTCTCGCTGTCGCCCCCATCAAGGACAGCACCATGACCGAACGCTTCACCGAAACCCTGCGCCGCCAGAGCGAGCCGAGCTGGACGCAATCGATCGAACACCGCTTCGTCAACGAGCTGCTCGACGGTACGCTCGACGACGCGGTGTTGATCAACTACCTGATTCAAGACCACCGCTTCATCGATGCCTTCGTGGCCTTGCTTGGCGCGGCCATTGCCAGTGCCGACACTTTTGAGGCGCGTATTCGTCTTGGACGTTTCACCGGAATGATTTGCGGTGAAGAAAACACCTACTTCCTGCGTGCATTCGAGGCCCTGGGGGTCAGCGAAGCACAGCGCCTTGACGCCCCCGATTCGGTGCCGACCGCCGGTTTCAAGGCGCTCATGCGCGAAGCCGCTGCCACCCGCTCTTACGCCGCCGCCCTGGCAGTGCTCAACGTCGCCGAAGGCATGTACCTGGACTGGGCGCTGCGCGCGACAAAACCACTGCCGCCTCGCTTCGAACATGCCGAATGGATCACCTTGCACGACAACCCCGACTTTCAGGACTTCGTCGCATTCCTGCGTGCCGAGCTTGATCGCGTGGGCCCCGCGCACGCACAGATCAGTACCGATTTCTTCCTGCGTGCCGTGACCCTGGAGCACGACTTCTTCGACGCTGCCTACGACCTCAAGGGATAAGCCATGGACATCTTTGACCGCCTGAAACACGCTGCCCACAAAGACTGGGACAGCTACGTCGATCACGCCTTCGTCCGTCAGATGGGTGCCGGCACCCTCGCCCAGCCTGCGTTTCGCAATTACCTGGTGCAGGACTACCTGTTCCTGATTCAGTTCGCCCGTTCCTGGGCCCTGGCGGCGTATAAAAGCCGCACGATCGACGATATCCGCGCAGCCCAGGCCGGCTTGGCGGCGATTCTCGATGAAACCGAACTGCACGTGCGCCTGTGCCAACGCTGGGGCCTGTCACCCGAAGAACTGGCCGCGACCCCGGAGCATCAGGCCACCGTGGCCTACACCCGCTTCGTGCTCGACTGCGGCGCAGCCGGCGACCTGCTCGATCTGCACGTGGCCTTGGCGCCCTGTGTCATTGGTTACGCTGAAATCGGTCGCAACCTCACCCCCGACGGCGTCGAGGCGCTGGGTGATCATCCGTACCGCGACTGGATTGCCGAATATGCCGGTGCTGGCTACCAGGGTGTGGCCACCGCTGCCCGTGCGCATCTGGATGACCTGGCGGCACGGACCATGACCGAGCGACGCTTCGAAGAACTGGTCAAAGTGTTCGCCCAGGCTTCGCGCCTTGAGGCTGACTTCTGGCAAATGGGCCTCGACGCCGCCTGAAGCCCCCTCCGGTAGGAGCGGGCTTGCCCCGCGATAGCGATCGGTCAGTCACATCGCTTCGCGGGGCAAGCCCGCTCCTACCGAGGCGAATCAGTAGTCGTAGCGATCC
>NZ_SMOK01000019.1 GCF_004353925.1 Pseudomonas sp. H9
GTCGAAGACTACGACGTTGATAGGTTGGGTGTGTAAGCGCTGTGAGGCGTTGAGCTAACCAATACTAATTGCCCGTGAGGCTTGACCATATAACACCCAAGCAATTTGAGCGAAAGCCAGATTGCGGTGTTGTGAAGACGAAACGAACCGAAAGTTTGCAATTCACAAATATCACATACCCGATTCGCTGGAGTGTCTGCACAAGACCTTCTGGCAACAGAATTTCTTGACGACCATAGAGCATTGGAACCACCTGATCCCATCCCGAACTCAGCAGTGAAACGATGCATCGCCGATGGTAGTGTGGGGTTTCCCCATGTGAGAGTAGGTCATCGTCAAGATTAAATTCCGAAACCCCTATCTGCACACGCAGGTAGGGGTTTTGTCTTTTCCGCCCACTGGAAAAGACCAGGCTGTGGGAGCGCCGGTGTGGGAGCGGGCTTGCCCCGCGATAGCGGTGTGCCAGTGAAATAGCTTCGCGGGGCAAGCCCGCTCCCACACCGCTGCTCCCACACCGCTCATGATATGGTTTCTCCCTGTCCGCACAGCCTCAAGGATGTCCAATGTCGCATGCAAACCCACTCCAACCCGGATTCATGGTGGTCCACGGCAATCGCCTGGATGAACTGCGCAGTCTGGTCGTGAGTTGGATGCGGCGTTATCCCTTGGCCCCGCTGGAAAATGAAGTCGTTCTGGTGCAAAGCAACGGCATCGCCCAGTGGCTCAAGCTGGCTCTCGCCGAAGACCCTGAGGATGACGACTTGGGCGGCTGTGGCATTGCTGCTGCGGTTGAAGTGCAGTTGCCTGGCAGCTTTATGTGGCAGCTGTACCGACGAGTGCTGGGACGAGATGAGATCCCGGAAGTGTCTCTGCTCGACAAGGCGCCACTGACGTGGCGGCTGATGCGGTTGTTGCCTGAAGTGATCGACAAGCCTCACTTCGAACCGCTGCAACGCTTTCTCACTGACGACACCGATTTGCGCAAGCGCTACCAGTTGGCCGAGCGCTTGGCCGACCTGTTTGACCAATACCAGGTGTACCGCGCTGACTGGTTGAAGGACTGGGCAGCCGGGCGGCATGTGCTCAACACCGCACGCGGTGAGAACAAACCACTACCAGCGGCCAACTGCTGGCAAGCCGAATTGTGGCGAGCGCTGTTACTGGATGTCGGCGAGGAGGGCATGGCACAGAGCCGGGCCGGTGTTCACCAACGTTTTATCGAGCGCATCAACCGCCTTGAGCAAGCACCACCCGGGCTGCCTTCGCGGGTGATTGTATTTGGTATTTCCTCGTTGCCCGCTCAGGCGCTGGAAGCCTTGGCTGGCCTGGCACGTTTCAGTCAGGTGCTGCTCTGTGTGCATAACCCCTGCCGTCATCACTGGGCCGACATCGTGGCCGACAAAGACTTGCTACGCCACCAGTACAAGCGTCAGCAACGCAAACAAGGTATGCCCAACCTGATCGATGCGCAGGCTCTGCATCAACATGCTCATCCATTATTGGCTGCCTGGGGTAAGCAGGGCCGAGACTATATCAACCTGCTCGACAGTTATGATGATCCCGGAAGCTATCAAGCAGCATTCGCGGATGGACGTATCGACTTGTTCAGTGAGAGCGAGCCCAAAACCTTGCTCAATCAACTACAGGACGACATTCTGGAGCTGCGTCCGTTAGCCGAGACGCGTGCCCTGTGGCCCGCAGTCAACCCCAACAAGGACCGCTCTGTACGTTTTCATATCGCTCACAGCCCGCAGCGCGAAGTTGAAATATTGCATGACCAGCTGCTAGCGCGTTTCAGTGCCGATCCGCAGCTGCGCCCACGTGATGTGATCGTCATGCTGCCGGACATCAACACCTATGCTCCGCATATCCGCGCGGTTTTTGGCCAGTTGGGCCGCGATGACCCGCGCTTCATCCCCTTCACCCTGACGGACCAGGGGCAGCGTGGTCGGGACCCGCTGTTGATCGCCCTGGAGCATTTGCTGAAGCTGCCTGACAGCCGCTTTGCCGTCAGCGAAATTCTTGATCTGCTCGACGTACCCGCCGTGCGTGCCCGTTTCGCCATCAAAGAAAGCGATTTGCCGACCTTGCACCGCTGGATCGAAGGCGCAGGTATTCGTTGGGGGCTGAATGCCGAGCAACGCGCTAACCTGGGTTTGCCGGCGGATCTTGAGCAAAATAGCTGGCGATTCGGCCTGCGACGCATGTTGCTCGGTTATGCCGTCGGCGTTGGTGAGAGCTGCGACGGGATCGAGCCGTTTGATGAAATCGGTGGCCTGGATGCGGCACTGATCGGTCCGCTGGTAGCGCTGCTCGATGCCCTGGAAGTTGCCTATCGGCAGCTGTCCAGCCCTGCGACGGCTACGCAATGGGGTGAGCGTCTGCATGCCCTGCTACAGGTTTTCTTCCTGGCTGAAACCGAGCACGACGATTACCTGCTGGTGCAGCTGCAGACGTTGCGCGAAACCTGGTTGCAGACGTGCGAGTCGGTCGCCCTGGAAGATTTGCTGCCGCTGACCGTGGTCCGTGAGGCCTGGCTGGCAGGCCTTGATCAAGGGCGTTTGTCGCAGCGTTTCCTCGCCGGTTCGGTGAACTTCTGTACGTTGATGCCCATGCGTGCAATCCCGTTCAAGGTGGTCTGCCTGTTGGGTATGAACGACGGTGACTATCCGCGTGCACAGCCACCGCTGGACTTCGACCTGATGGGCAGTGACTATCGGCCCGGTGATCGCTCACGTCGTGAAGACGACCGCTACCTGTTGCTTGAAGCACTGCTCTCGGCGCGTGACCAGCTTTACGTCAGTTGGGTAGGTCGCAGTATTCGCGATAACAGTGAGCGGCCTGCTTCGGTACTGATCGGGCAGTTGCGGGATCACCTTGCCGCCGGTTGGCGGCTCGACGGTGCCACAGTCGGTGAAAAATTCGATGAAGGTGAGCAGCTGTTGCACGCCCTGACCGTGGAGCATCCGTTGCAACCGTTCAGCACCCGCTATTTCCACAAAGGCAGCAACCTGTTCAGTTACGCCGTTGAATGGCGAGCGCTGCACTTGCCTGGCGAAGAGAAGGTTAACGTCGACGATGATTTGCCAGCTTACAGCGGTGACGAGCCCTTGAGCCTGACGTTGCTGCAAGACTTTCTGCGTCATCCGGTGCGGCATTTTTTCAGCCAGCGCCTGAAAGTGTTCTTCGAGGCGGCCCAGGCGCCACTGGCTGATGAAGAGCCTTTCGTGCTCGACGCCTTGCAACGCTACAGCCTCAGCGAAAGCCTGTTGGCCGCAGCGCTGGCTGCACCAGACGATGCCTCCCTGGCACTCGGCGCTCAAGCCCGACGCTTGCAGGGGAGCGGCATGCTGCCATTGGCCGGCTTTGGTCAATGCCTGCAAGCGGAACTGGTCGAGCCGTTGCCGGATCTGTTGCTGCGTCATCAACAGTTGCTGCGCCAGTGGCCCGATGCCCTGGACAGCGCCTTGCCAATTCGCTTCGAATTCCGCCAGCTCAAGCTAGAAGGTTGGCTCGGTCGGGTCTATCAGCGCGACGACCAGTCGTTGTTGAGCATTACCACCTTACCCAATGGCATCAGCAGCGGCCGTTCGCTGAAGTGGCACCGACTGACGTCGACCTGGGTCATGCACCTGGCCGCCTGTGCCGTTGGTCTGCCCTTGCACAGTGCGGTGGTCGCCACCGATATCACGCTATTGTTGGCCCCCCTTGAGCAAGCGCGCGCTGCCGAGTTGCTTGGAGACTTGCTGCTGGCTCGCCAGGCCGGTATGTGCGCGCCGCTACCGGTGGCGGTCAAGACGGCCATTGCCTGGCTGGCTCAGAGCGACCCTGACAAGGCCCTGGCTGCGGCGGTCAAGGCCTATGAAGGCGATGGCCAGAACAGCTTCGGCGAGCGCAGCGAAAGTACCGCACTGGCCCGCCAATTCAATGACTTCGCGGCGCTCACGGCCAGTGAAGAGTTCGAAGGGTGGTGTGAAGCCTTGTATCGCCCGATGTTGGATGCGCCCTGGCAGACCTTGGGCAATGAGGAGAACGCCCAATGAGTCGCAACGCACCTCTGGCCCTGACGTTTCCCTTGCATGGCAGCCAATTGATCGAAGCCAGTGCGGGTACCGGTAAGACCTTCACCATCTCTGCGCTGTACTTGCGCCTGGTACTCGGCCATGGCGGCGAGCAGGGTTTTGGCCGCGAACTGTTACCCCCTCAGATACTGGTGGTGACCTTCACTGACGCCGCCACTAAGGAGCTGCGTGAGCGCATTCGTACGCGTCTGGCAGAAGCTGCGCGCTTCTTCCGCGGCGAGTTGAATGAGGCTGACCCGCTGCTGCAGCAATTGCGTGATGACTATCAACCAGCGTTGTGGCCTGCATGCGCCAACCGTCTGGACGTGGCGGCGCAATGGATGGATGAGGCGGCGGTCTCGACGATCCACAGTTGGTGCCAACGCATGCTGCGCGAGCACGCGTTCGACAGTGGAAGCCTATTCACGCAAACCCTGGAAACCGACCACAGTGAGTTGCTTGGCCAAGTCATGCGCGACTACTGGCGACGCTTTTGCTACAGCATGCAAGGCGACGCCCTGGCCTGGGTGCGTAGCCAGTGGGTCAGTCCGGATGCGCTTCTGCCGCGAGTGCGCGCATTGTTTGGCCGCCAGAGCATCGAGAGCTCGGCTGAAGAGCCGCAGGCGCTGATTGATGCGGTGCTGCAACAGCGCGCTGAGCAACTGCGCAGCCTCAAGGCGCCGTGGGTGCAATGGTCCGCTGACCTGCTGCAGATCTGCCGCGAGGGTCTGGCTGCCAAGCAGGTGGATGGGCGCAAGATGCAAGCTCGCTACTTCGAGCCCTGGTGCGAGAAACTGGCGGCCTGGGCGAGCGATGAGCAAGCGCTGGAGCTTGACCTGGGCACCGGCTTTACCCGGTTCACACGTACCGGCATGGCCGAAGCCTGGAAGGGAGAGCCACCGAGCCACCCCGCCTTGCAGGTGATGGAAGGTTTGCAGGAGCAGTTAAAGGCTTTGCCGACACCGGATGCTTGTTTGTTGGAGCATGCCGCCGCTTGGGTGGGCGCCCGCTTTGAGCAGGAAAAACGCCGTCGTGCAGAGATGGGCTTTGATGACATGCTCGTGCGTCTTGACCACGCCCTGCATGGCGATACTGGTGAGCGCTTGGCTGGCCTGATTCGCGAGCAGTTTCCAGTCGCTTTGATCGATGAATTCCAGGACACCGACCCCGTCCAATACCGGATCTTCCAGCGCATTTACCGCATTGAAGACAACGAACAGAGCACGGGCCTGTTCATGATCGGTGACCCCAAGCAGGCGATCTATGCGTTTCGGGGCGCCGATATCTTCACCTACCTGGGCGCCCGACGCGCCACCCGTGGGCGCTTGCACAGCCTGGATACCAACTACCGCTCCAGCCAGGCGATGGTCAGTGCGGTCAACCATGTGTTCATGCAGGCCGAATTGCGTGAACTGGGGCGCGGGGCGTTCCTGTTTCGCACCGTCGATGACAACCCGGTACCTTTTGTAGAGGTCAAGGCCAAAGGCCGCAATGAGCAGTTTCAAGTCGACGGGCAGGCGCTTGCCGCACTCAACGTTTGGCAGCTCAATAGTGAAGAGCCGGTCTCGGGCGCAGTTTACCGTCAACAGCTTGCTGCCAGTTGTGCCAGCCAGATCGTGGCTTTGCTCAACGGCGGACAACAGGGGCGCAGCGGCTTCCTTCAGGCCGATCAGACGCTGCGTGGTTGCATGCCTTCTGACATCGCCATCCTCGTTCGTGATGGCCGCGAAGCGCAGTTGATTCGCGCCGAGTTGGCTGCTCGCGATGTGCGCAGTGTGTACCTCTCGGACAAAGACTCGGTGTTCGCTGCTCAAGAAGCCCAGGACTTGCTGGCATGGCTCAAGGCCTGTGCCGAGCCCGATGTCGAACGATTACTCAAGGCTGCGCTGGCCAGTATCACCCTGAACCTGCCGTTGTCGGCGCTGGAGCAACTGAACCAGAACGAGCGGGTGTGGGAACGCTGGGTCATGCAGTTCCGCCAGTACCGACTGATCTGGCGCAGCCAGGGCGTACTGCCGATGCTGCGTCGACTGCTGCACGACTTTGAGTTGCCTCAGGTATTGATCAGCCGCAGTGACGGCGAGCGGGTACTGACCAACCTGCTGCACCTTGCCGAGTTGCTGCAACAGGCGGCCACCGAGCTGGATGGTGAGCAAGCTTTGATCCGTCACTTGGGCGAGCATCTGGCCAACGCAGGCCAGGCTGGCGAGGAGCAGATCCTGCGCCTGGAAAGTGATGAACAACTGGTCAAAGTGGTCACCATCCACAAATCCAAGGGCCTGGAATACCCGCTGGTGTTTCTGCCGTTCATCTGCACCAGCAAACCGGTGGACGGCCAACGTCTGCCGCTGGCCTGGCACGACAGTGAGGGCCAGGCGCACCTGACCCTGACGCCGGATGCCGAACAGATCGCCCTGGCCGATGACGAGCGTCTGGCTGAAGACCTGCGCTTGCTTTATGTTGCCCTGACCCGCGCCCAGCACGCGTGCTGGCTCGGGGTCGCCGACCTCAAACGCGGTACGGGCAAGGCTTCGTTGCTGCACCGCTCGGCGTTGGGTTACCTGCTCGGCGGTGGCCTGCCATTGGCGGCTTCCAGCCAGTTGAGTGACTGGCTGCAAGCCTTGCAAGTCGGCTGCAAGGCCATTGCCAGCAGCGCCATGCCTGAGCCAGACGAACAGTGTTACAACGCGCCGCGCAATCAAGACGAGCTGCTGCCGGCGCGCCAACCTAAACGTCGTGCGGCAGAAAATTGGTGGATCGCTTCCTACAGTGCGCTACGCATTGGAGAGGAATTGTTGTCTTTGGCTGAAGACAGCTCTCAAGCCCAGCAGTTGTTGGACGACGAACGCCCCGACCCACAGCAGTTGCGCGAAGTGATGCCGGGCAGTGGTGACATTCACCGCTTCCCGCGCGGCCCCAACCCTGGAACCTTTCTCCACGGCCTGCTTGAATGGGCGGGGCAGGAAGGCTTTGCTCAGGTGACGGCCAGCGATGAAGCACTCAAACGCACGGTAGGCCAGCGCTGCAATCGTCGGGACTGGACCGGCTGGATCACGACCCTCAGCGACTGGTTGCAGCAAGTGCTGGTGCGGCCAATGGCCTTGGCGCCAGAGCAGCCACAGGTGGCCTTGAATCAACTTTCGCAGTACCAGATTGAAATGGAATTCTGGTTTGCCAGCCGCAAGGTCGATGTCGTCCAGCTGGATCGTCTGGTGTGTGAATACACACACGAGGGCGCCGCGCGGGTGGCCGCCCAACCGGCCCAGCTTAACGGCATGTTCAAAGGCTTCATCGACCTGGCCTTTGAACACGACGGGCGCTACTACGTGGCCGACTACAAATCCAACTGGCTCGGCCCCGACGACCAGGCCTACAGCGAGCTGGCCATGGAATCGGCGATCCTCAGCCACCGCTACGACCTGCAATATGTGCTCTACCTGCTGGCCCTGCATCGCCAGTTGAGCGCACGGTTGGCCGATTACGATTACGACCGCCATGTGGGGGGCGCGGCCTTTATCTTTCTACGCGGTGTGCATGCGGCGTCTGGCGGCGTGTATTTCGTCAAGCCTCCACGGCAGTTGATTGAGCGCCTCGATGCCCTGTTCCGTGGCGTCAGCATGCCGCAGCAACACGACCTGTTCCTGGGAGAAGCACCATGAGCCGTACCCTCGAGGACTTGTTGCCGACGCCGCTGGATGCCGGGCATCTGGCAGCACTTGAGCCGCTGAGTCGTAGCGCCGACTTGCTGGCGCTGCTTGATCGTTGGGTTGAGCGCGGCTGGTTGCGCGCGCTTGACCGGGCCTTTGTCGGCTTTCTTGAGGAGCGTGATCCCGGCGGCGATCCGTTGGTATTACTGGCTGCCGCTCTGGCCAGCCATCAGCTGGGGCACGGGCATGTCTGCCTGGACCTGGGGGAGACCTTGGCTGAACCGGACTTTGCCTTGTCCTTGCCGCCAGAGGGTGATGCCTTGGCAGGCCCGCTGTTGTTGCCGTCGCAACTGCTGGAGCAACTGGCGTTGAGCACCTGGCTGCAACGTTTGGCCAGCAGTCGGTTGGTTGCCCAAGGTGGGCGTGTAGAAGAGGCCTCACGGCCTTTGGTACTCAGTGCTCAGCGCTTGTACTTGCGCCGTTACTGGGCCTACGAACGGCAGATCGACAGCGCTTTGCGTCAGCGCCTGGAACAGGGCGAGCCGACCCCAGTGGATCTTCCGGCGCGCTTGGCGCAACTGTTCGCGGGTGGCGGTCAGCCGGGGCAGGTGGACTGGCAGAAACTGGCGTGTGCATTGGCCACCCGTGGGGCCTTCAGCATCATTACCGGTGGCCCCGGCACCGGCAAGACCACCACCGTGGTGCGCTTGCTGGCCTTGTTGCAGGCGCCAGCGGTGGAAGCGGGTCGTCCCTTGCGTATACGTCTGGCAGCCCCGACCGGTAAGGCCGCCGCGCGTCTGACCGAGTCGATCGGCCAGCAGGTCGAGCGTCTGGCGGTTGCCCCCGAGGTGCGGGAAAACATTCCAACTGACGTCTCGACGGTGCACCGGCTACTGGGTAGTCGCCCGGGCTCGCGGCATTTTCGCCACGATGCGGGTAACCCGCTGCCCCTGGATGTGCTGGTGGTTGACGAAGCTTCGATGATCGACCTGGAGATGATGGCCAACCTGCTGGCGGCGCTGCCACCCCATGCCCGTCTGGTGCTGCTCGGGGATAAAGACCAGTTGGCCTCGGTGGAAGCCGGTGCGGTGCTGGGTGACCTGTGCAGGGATGCTGAAGCCGGGCGCTACAGCCCACAGACGCAAGCCTGGCTTGAGCAGGTCAGTGGCGAAACATTGGCAGGCAGCGAACTGCAGGCGGGCACGGCCGAGCAGTACCCACTGGCTCAGCAGGTGGTGATGCTGCGCTTTTCCCGACGCTTTGGTGAGACCAGTGGCATTGGTCGACTGGCGCGGTTGGTCAACCTGCAGGATGCCGAACAGGCGCGAGCCTTGCTGAAGCAAACGCAGGATGATGTGTTCGGCCTGACCTTGCGTGGTGAGCAGGATCGTGCCCTGGACCGTCTGCTACTGGAGGGGCTTGGCCGCGGTGAAAAGGGCCCGCAGGGCTATCGCAGCTACCTGCAGGTGATCGGCCGACAACGTCCAGCGCAGGCGACAGCGGTTGATGATCCACGCTGGGAGGCTTGGGCGATGGCGGTGCTGCAAGGGTTCGAAACCTTCCAGTTGCTATGCGCGGTGCGTAAGGGCCCCTGGGGGGTTGAAGGGCTTAACCAGCGGGTTAGCCGCGTGCTTGGCGCTGCCGGTCTGATTGATGCCGAGCAGCCTTGGTATGAAGGCCGCCCTGTGCTGATGACCCGTAACGACTATGGTCTGGGCTTGATGAACGGTGACATCGGCATTGCCTTGCGCTTGCCTGACGAACAGCAACCGGGCCAGCAGGTATTGCGGGTAGCGTTTGCCCGCAACGATGGTCGTGGTGGTGTGCGCTTTGTTTTGCCCAGCCGCCTCAACGACGTGGAAACGGTGTATGCGATGACCGTGCACAAGTCGCAGGGCTCGGAGTTCGCCCATACCGCGCTGGTGCTACCCGATGCGCTGAACCCGGTTTTGACCAAGGAGTTGATCTACACCGGTATCACCCGGGCGAAAAACTGCTTCACTTTGATCGAACCTCGGCTGGGCGTTTTCGAAGACGCGGTACGGCGCAAGGTCAAGCGCCTTTCCGGTTTGATGTTGGAGCAAGTGTGAGCAGGGCAATTCGGCCATTTTCCGGACGCGAAGAGACCTGTGTGCTCGCTGGAAAATCGGCCATTGTGCTATCGTTACGGCATCATCCCGCTGGGATTTAAGAGATTTCCTTCATGAAAGTGGCGGCCCCGGCACCGGGACGTGTGACGCGCCGGGGGCGCTCGCTGATCGCGGCGTTACTGTTGCTGCTGGGGCCGTTCGCCCACGGTGAGGCGCCCGCCACTGCTACGCTGGCCGAACAACGTGCTGCTGCCGTCACTCAGGTAGTACTCGGAATCCTCAGTTATGCCCGCTGGCCAGTGGAGCCTGAGCAGTTACGCCTGTGCCTGGTCGGCCCGACGGAATACGCCGATGACCTGGTCAAAGGCACAACACAACCTACGGGGCGTCCGGTCCTGGTTCGGCGCCTGTTGGCCGGCGATTCGCGCATCACCAGTGAATGCGACGCGATCTATCTCGGTGAACTGAGCCAGAACGAACGCAGCCAGTTGTTTACCGCTATCAGTGGCCATCCGGTGTTGAGCATCAGTGAAGCCGATGACCCCTGTACGGTGGGCAGCGTATTCTGCTTGCGAGTCACAGACCGTCAGGTGGCATTCGAGGTCAACCTTGATTCGGTGGCGCGCAGTGGTGTGCGCATTCACCCTTCAGTCTTGCAACTATCACGACGACGGGCGGCGCAGCCATGATCGGGTTCGGCTGGGGACGTCAGCGCCCAACCTTGCGTGCAGTCCTTGGGCGTCGTCACTTGAGTGTGGCGTTGCTGGCGGTTGGGTTGGCAGGGGTGGCGTTGACCGTGCTCGGCGTACTGGCCTTGCGTGTGTATGCCAACCACAATCTGCACCTGATTGCCCGCTCGATCAACTACACCGTCGAAGCTGCGGTGGTGTTCAACGACAGCAGTGCTGCCAATGAAGCCCTGGCCATGATCGCCTCCACTGAAGAAGTGGCAGACGTCAAAGTCTTCGACGATACCGACCAGCTACTCGCCCGCTGGCAACGCAACAACGACAGCCTGCTCGCTCAAGTGGAGCAACAGGTGGCCCGCAGCCTGCTGGAAGAGCCCATCATCATGCCGGTGCTGCATCAGGGCCAGCAGGTCGGGCGAATCGAGCTGGAAGGTCAGGGGGGCAGCCTGGTGCGCTTTCTGCTCAGCGGCCTGGCCGGCATCATCTTCTCGACGGTGCTCAGTGCGGTCGGCGCGTTGTACCTGTCGCGGCGTATGTTTGGCGATATTGTCGGCCCCTTGCGCAGCCTGGCTACGGTCGCGCATGCCGCACGCCGTGAACGCCGCTTTGACCGCCGCGTCCCTGAGGCGCAGATCGCCGAACTCAATGAGTTGGGCAACGACTTCAACGCGCTGCTCGATGAGTTGGAAAGCTGGCACAGCCGCTTGCAGAGCGAGAACGAAAACCTGGCTCACCAGGCCAGCCATGACAGCCTGACCGGGTTGCCTAACCGGTCGTTTTTCGAAGGTCGGCTCAGCCGTACGATGCGCAACGCCAGCAAGTACGAGGAGCACATGGCGTTGCTGTTTCTCGACAGCGACAACTTCAAGGCCATCAACGACAGCCATGGCCATGCGGCGGGAGATGAAGTCCTGGTGAGCGTCGCCACCCGAGTGCGTTCGCAATTGCGCGAGGGTGATCTGGTCGCCCGTCTGGGCGGTGATGAATTTGCCGTGCTGCTGACGCCCCTGCATAGCCGCGAAGATGCCCAGCGCATTGCCGAGAAAATTATAGGCAGCATGCAAATGCCGATTCGCCTGTCCGAAGGCCATAGCATCACCACGTCGCTGAGCGTCGGCATTGCGTTTTTCCCGGATGACGGCACGACGCCGGCAGACTTGCTCAACGCCGCCGATGCAGCGATGTATCAGGCCAAACGCAACACCCGTGGACAGTGGCAAACGGCAGCGTCGGAGAACGCTGCCAATCAAGTAGAAAATAGGAGCTGAACCGTGATTTACCTGAGTCGATCTTTACGCTTTCACTTCGCCTGGCTGGTTTTGATGCTGCTGGCGTTGACTGGCTGCCAAAGCGTGCCGCCCAAAGGCCTGACGCCTGAACAGATCGCTTTGCTCAAGCATGAAGGCTTTCGTTTGACTGACGAGGGGTGGGAGTTTGGCCTGTCGAGCAAGGTGTTGTTCGGCAGCGACCTGGATGCACTGAACCGCGAGAGCCAGGCCATTGTCGAGCGTCTGGGCAAGTCGCTGCTGTCGGTGGATATCCAGCGCGTGCGGGTTGATGGGCACACCGACTCTTCGGGGCGTGCCGCGTACAACGAGGAACTGTCGCTACGCCGGGCCAAGAGCGTAGCCAATGCGTTGAGCGCTGTCGGCATGCGCCCGGAAAACATCGAAATCCGTGGGCTGGGCAGCCGCGTGCCGGTGGCCAGCAACGACACCCGCGCCGGGCGCATGGAAAACCGCCGCGTCGCTATTGTGGTGGCCTCCAACTAATCGGCGAATGTCATTTGGCGTGACTCGCCCATCAATAGCGGCATGTTGCGCTCAGTGACCTTGCGGATGTAATCCCACAACAGGGTAATCCGCTTGAGTTTCCTCAAGTCTTCCCGGCAGTACATCCAGAACGACAAGGAGGGAAAGGGTTAACCCAATGATTACGGGGGCTAACCGCTATGAACGTCCTTCCACAAATGCACCCTGTCACAAGTGCTGTCACAACCCACACGCTGCCCTTGAGGCCAAATTGCCGGTTAGCGAGTCCTTACCATTACCGACGCCATGGCATCTACTACCTACGCCTTCGTGTGACTGGCAGTGTGAACAGGTCAGTTTCCGTCTCTCTGAAGACCACTGATCGCAGATGGGCAATGCAGACATCTGGTCATCTCACGTCGTCGATCCAGGCATTCCACATGGACCGACCTGATGCCTCATGGTACGACCTACGGGAGCATTTGCTGGCGTTGGTGAGTAGCACCGTTGTGACTGCTGATGACGGCCACCCACTACGCCATTGGGGGGGCTTGTACCGGAACGTTCGGTTTACCCCTTCGCCCGTGTTCGCAACTCATGGTGAGGCGTTGAATGCAGCAACAGAACCGGTGATTGCCCCGATGACCTTCGATGTGCTTTCGCAGCTTTACATGGCTGATCGTGGTGGGGAGCAGAAGCCCACGACCTTGAAGGAGACGACCCTGTGCCACAAAGTCATCTCAGAGCATCTGGACGGGTTGGATTTGAGAAGCCACTCCAGAGCAGACCTTGTGGAATTCCGGGAGCGTTTGTCGAAAGGTCGGATGCCTTCGACTGTGAACAAACTGATTGTGAAGCTTTCGGCGGTATTTGCGTGGGCGGTAGAGAATGGCCACCTGACTAGGACCTATGACAAAAAGCTGAAGCTGACCAAAGGACTGGAATCCACACGTAAAGCCTTCTCGCAGGCTCAAATGACTAGGCTAATGGGATATGCCAACAAGCTGCCTGAGCTATCTTGGAAACGCTGGCTGCTCACCCTAGGGGCAATCACAGGGGCAAGGTTGAACGAGATTTCACAACTAACCACTTCTGACATCCTGACACTTGAATCAGGGATCGTTGCTATCCACATCAACGAGAACGGGGAAGGTAAGTCGATAAAAAACAAGCAAAGCGAGCGAATGGTGCCTTTGATTGATGGTGCATATGGATTCAACCTTGCCACGTTCTTACGTTATGTTGAATCATGTAAAGTCAACAACCCAGGTGTACTTGCACAGATTGGGTATAGAGGTGGTGGTGAATGGGCAAACCAACAAGCAATCCCTAAGGCTCTTGGTAGTGATCACAAGGTTGGTCTGACATATCACTCCATGCGACATTCATTGGCAGCCCTCATGCAAGTAAAGGGAGTGCCAGTACTCCATGCTCAAGCACTACTTGGGCACGCTTCAGGGACAATCACCTTTGATACTTATGGGGCTGGGGTTCCTGTGGACGTGATCGAGAAGATGTTGAAAGCTGTGTTTACCCAAGCTAATCTTGAGTAAATGTCGGGAAAAATAGTTGACTAAAAGTTTAAAGAACGCATGTAACGTATTGACAAATTGGAATGTTTCTTGATAAAATATGCATATATTGATAGATTAAACCTAAGTTCTTTACAGGGTTGCCCAGCCTTCCTTTCAATATTCTCTTGCACCGCTCACCGGTGTTGCTGAACAACTGTAGTTAATGGCCTTTCCTTTCTGGCCTACGGTTGTTTCTGCCATGGTTCTCACCATGGTGGTACACATTTCTCCTTTTTTCTCTCGTTCACTTTATTGTGGCGAGAGGTTTTCTATTGTCTTTCGGAATATTCGTTAGGATAGATGCTATTGCACTTAATTATATGGAGGTTTCAATTATGGAACACGCTCGACTGTGCCTGAAATGCAGGGCACCACTAATCAACAAACGGTCTGACGCTGTTACTTGCAGTGGCAAATGCAGGAGTCAGAAGTGGAGGGCATTGAAGGAACAATCAGTGTTGATCCCCTTTCGTTTGTCTACTTCTTTACACGTTGGTTTGTTCCTGGCGGCCTATGCAGCTAACCAAGGCATAGACGCCTACTTGACTTCATTGGTGAGCAATCACCTGACCAGCAACATTTAAAGGAACCTACAATGACTAACAAAGAAATTTACCAGCGAATGAAGTACTACAAAAGCCTTCGGTCAGCAGCAGCCAGTACAGGCAATAGAAGTGAGCATCAACGATGCAATGATGTTCTCGAACTGTTGTCTACGCAGATTATAGCAGGAGCAAGGTATGAACGTTGATTCATTAATCAAAGGAGTTCTGCGTGCAAACGCTAATCGTGAAAAAAGGCAGTCCAAGCAACACACAAACACTGTGAGCAAGCCAGCCAGCGTTGAGCCAGTGTCAAGTGAGCATGCATCAGTGTTGGCTGTCGCGCCCACGTTTGATCTGGAGCTATACCGTATTGAAATAATTAGCAAAGCTATTGCACACATCATGAACAATCAACAAGAAGGAAATGAATAAATGAAAGAAGAAAAAATCATTATCAAAGGAACACCCCCTGCATGGGATCAAGCTGAGTATGAGCGTCGGGTGGAGGAGTGGGTTAGGGTTTATCGAGGTACTGAGAAGTCAATGGAACTTGTGAGCGGGAGTCTCGGTCATGAATTTCTACAAGCGGTGATCGACAAAGCAAACCAAGGTTACACAATCACTCACACCAAACGTCTAAACCACGGAGAGCTTTACCACTCTACTTTCATGGTGAAACCTCAGTCAATGCAAGAAGAGGATATTGCCAATATTAGGGTAGAGCAAAAGCAAAAATACGTTGCTCACCTAGAAGCTGAACATGCACGATATCAGGACTTGCTCAGACAGCAATTGATTCAAACGAGGCAAGAGAAGGAAGCTAAGGCCGCCGAACTAGTAGAGGCAAAGAAGCTAGCCGAGATCGAAAAAGAGGTTCTGGCTTGCTACAAACCATTGGTCATCCCTAAATGACGATCAACGAGAGCTAGGGTCAATAACAATGGACAAAACAGGAGGCTTCCTACTGGTTAACGCTTGTAGGAAGCTTATTTGTTTCTCAAGAACATTCGTTTCACCCCGATAACCATTGGAGAAGATGGTGATGGTGTTAACCACACATGATGTTCGCACTGAAAACTTTGTTATTCCTCAACGGATAAGACGTTTAATCTCAGTTCTTTAGGGATTGTTATGGATGATGGCTCTGTAACGCTCGCTGATGAGGCTAGGAGAGCTTTTCTTTGATTTGACACCCTAGGGTAGCGGGGAAAGGTTAGCGTCGCTAAATGGGCTTAGCTTTGCATCAAAGGAAAGAACCTGAATCTAATTGATAATTGCTTGCATCCATGGCTTTGATTCTGTATAATGCGCACCCTCATTCCGGCACACCATTCTCCACGCGACCGCTTTCGTTAAACGAACTGCGCATCGTAGGGGTTTTGCCGTGCCTGCGATTTGAGCAATTACACCCACACCAAACGGCACCACCGAGAGGAATGCCTATGAACTGAAACCGACAATAGAGGAGCTACAATGGAGATTCAAAATACCGCTGCTTCAAAATCCTTTGACAGCGAGCGCGCTGCAAACGATGAAGCACGCACCGAGAAAGTCTTGGCATTGCACTTGAAAGGTATGTCTCGTCGGAAAATTTCTGCCGCCACAGGTGAAACTGAACATTTCATCCGCAAGGTAGTTGAAGGGGTTCCTGTAACTGACAAGCTACCGACAACGGCGTTCGACAAGTCAGTAAAGCGAGCCTACGAACTTTCCACCCGAGAGCAAGGGGTGAAAGATTACGAACTCCGTGGTGTTTTGCATTCTGAATATGGTTGTACGTGGAACTCTTCTGAAGGGCGCTACGAAAGCCGGTTTGACAAAGACAACATCAAGCGAGTCAAAGGGAAGGTTCGGGATCAGGCGGTCACCAATGGCCAAAATGCCAAGTTCATTCCCGACTGGATTGATTATTCAGCTCCAACTGCAAGCCGCGTAGCTCTTGAGCAAGCTGCGAACGTGCTTTCTTCCCGCCTTGATGAACTGATGAATGAATTCATGTTTGAGTTTAGCGACAATGACAGCAGCGAAGCTGTGAGCAAGCAACGATTCGCAGCTCGGCGTCATGTCCTCAAGCTTATGAGCGGGCTTGGCCAAGAACCTATCCCCGCACTGCTCGAACGAACAAAAAATGTCACTGATACTCTTGATAGTAGCTTTGACAGCCCAGCTTTGCAGCAAGCCGTTCGGCGGAAGTCTGTCGATAAATTCATTCCTGAACCCAACACACGTGACTACTTCCTTGACTTCGTTCAGGAACAAGGGTGGTTGAGAGTGGCGGCATGATCGCCCATTCACCCAGTCGCGCCCCCCATACCTTAGAGTGGGCGAGAAGGTGTGAGCGAAGCGGATTTGGTTTCTTGTCCGTTGAACGGACGGTAGGTTTTCTTCAGGGTGGCCACCCTGTGTAGATGTGTGACGGGTCATAAAAAGAGAGATGGGTAAGAAACCCATCAGAACCTAAAAGCATGAATACTCTGTGTGTACACACAGGATGGTTGAAGTTTCTGTGCTATAGCACAGAAGAAGATCAAGAGCAGGACAGGCTTCGCTGATCTGTCTTCCTAGAGCATTCGCCTGTCGGCTCACTGCGGACACTAGGTCTATAGTGGCAGCCATGTGACCGTTTACGGTCAATGAATCACCTCTACCGCACAGGGTGATGACTGCCACCTTCCTTGCGCATGCAAGAAATCTACTATTCTTCAGTAAGACGATGGACGTATGTCCAACATCGGTTGGAAGGCAATTCGGAACGTTTGGTTTTCACCAATCTGCAACCACGTCGCAACTTCCCTTTTGAATTGGGTATTCTGTGAGCATGGCCCCGCTCCTTGTGGGTCCGCTCCTACACCGATAAGTCTTCTACCCGGCTTTATGTGGAAGCTTGCCTTTTCGTTATTGTCCAGTCGTGCAACGAGTTGCCCGTCAACGAATATCCCGAAAAAACAGTGACCGGCTTGGGCAGCGCTTTCACGCACAACAGTGACAGTCGCGTCCTTACCATGTTCTTCGGTTTGAAGTGCCAGCAATCGGTTGCCCGGTGCAGGTAAAGCTTCACCAACCGTTGGCGGGGCTGCACAGCCGCTCAGCGTTGCAATAATGACAGCGGTAATCAATGGTCGCATGAATCCTTTCCTTTTGATCATAAATATACAAATACTATTTGATTATCACACATAGGAAGTCGTAAAAACCGATTAAATGTTTTTCTCCCTCATACACTTTGCGCGCTGACTTTCTGCGAAGTCATGAGCGACAAGACCAGCACGCTCAGGACTTGAAAGTTCTACCGTGAAAGCTTCGTCGATCAACCTGTACTGAGTCATACGACTATTAATATCTGCCATATGATTGTCTACCATCTCCTTCAACTTATATTTTGGCGTGGAGAGTTGGCGAAGCTCCATCGTACTATATGCTTGGTAGCGCATTGCGTCACACAGTGCTGCCACCGCTTCAGTTTCAGATTGAGAACCGCTATTTTGAGTGGCATACACCGGGGCATTGGTTATACAGAGAATAGCCAGTAAGAGCGCGTTTTTTGCTTTCATAAAAACTCCTTTTTAAAGAGACCTCTGGCCGTGAGGTGTCCATTGGTGGCTGCCGCATCTGGTCATAGAAACGGAGAAAGTAAGATTATCCCTTTTTCAGATATCCGAAAAGGGGATATAGCTTGGCGAGCTACCCCTTGTAGCCATTCGACCATGCCCAAAACGATCTATCGACCGGAGCACCAAGCCCTATTGAACCTCCTGAAGAGGTACCGGGCAGAGGCTGGATTGACACAGGTGCAGTGCTCAAAGGCGCTGAACCGCCCTCAATCGTTCATGAGCGATGTGGAGAACGGAACACGGCGTCTGGACATCGTGCAGCTTCGTGACCTATGTGCGGTGCTTGGAATCAGTCTGATGGAACTGGTACAGGAGCTAGAGATAGCAATAAAAGCAGGCTCTTGAATGAGTCAACACGCCAAAGTGCAGGCTCAACGTCGATCAAGTGACACTACGCTTGGATGGGAATACCATAGGAACTCCGAACTGAATGCAGAATGTACTGCCTGACTATCGTCTCGGCACCACCATTCAGCTCGAAAGGTGCGATACCTACTTTCAATCCTGGGAATCTGTGGTAAGCGGTTTTAACTGTTAGTTTTGAACGATCCTGGGATAGGGACAATAACTGGAATCTCGGCCTCCACTGGAGACAATTCGGCAAGCGAAGCCGCCCAAATGCTTAATTTTTCCATACAAGAATGAGCATAACTCAGCGAGTCTAGGGCCGTAACCGCTTCGGCTTTTTCGATAATGTTATGAAAGCGCGCCCGTCGGAGTGAAGGGTCGTCAAAGTGCTTGCCTGAAGTACGGTCAGCTTTTAATTTGCCTGGGTCAGAAGGCAACGGTAACTTTACGAAAGGCAATGACTCCGCGTTAGGTAGTTTGACGATTCCTGTAATGGCATAGAGCGTTGCTCCCGCTGTTGCTAATGGCGCTGCATGAATTATTAAATTCCGGTAACTACCAAGGGTGTCCAGCCAGTTTCCCGGAGAGGACACTTCTTGAATTTCCACCCCATGTGGGTCAGTTGGAGGATTTTTTCTCCAGTGGCTACATAGAGCGCCAATGCTTGTAATGTTTGCTGAACCTGTAGGCTTAACATACCAGTAAAATTCGATGAGATAATCTCGGAGAGTGCAAGCATCAATCAGAAAAGTTTGGGCTGCTAGGTAGCAGAGCTCTGTATAGCCGTCAAGGAACCGTTGACCATCCTTGAAGTCTCCCGACTGTAATTTGGAGTTCAACTGATCCATATACGCTTCTGATAGCTGTCGGACTCGCCACTCACAGCTCCTGAACTGATGAGAGATACGTGTGGCTATGTCATAAAGTTGGCTATCATTTTTTTTAAAAGCACCATTTGCAATAAAGGACCAATCTCTACCTTGATCCCATGTGAGCCAGCCGGAGCCTAAAGACGGTTTGACGCGCCATTCAGGCCGTGCGTGTGCGTGTGGTCCGGTGAAGAAATCGCATCCTACGACCTCTAATCCGAGGTTTCTAATGTCTGAAAATAGAGAGGTGTAGTTGTTAATTTCAATGGCTTTCTTTTCGCCAGTCATGTCGCCTGGATAGAGAAAGTTACACGACTTGTCATAACTTAGAACCCTGATACCCCCACTGATATGAACTTCGCGTGCCGCTAGCCACTCCATGAGACTCTCCTTAATGATTTCGGTTTGTGTCGCCAAGCAACCAGCATCACACGATAGACCAAAGTAACACATCAATGCTGCTACATCCGGATACGGTTTTCTACCAATCTCAATTGTGATCGGAGGTGGTGTCAACATTCCAATTCCATGATGACGATGATCGCACCTGTCCTGCGTGTTCATGTTGGTGTGGAGTCACCGCTTGGTGCTTCTACCGATTTGGGTATACGTCAGCGAGTACGAGCACAAGCCACCTACGGGTGGCTTTTTTGTACCTGTATAAGTCAATTGACCACCTTAACGAGTACGCCTAAAATCGGTACACCTAAAACGGTACGGAGAGGTCTCACCATGTTTATCCGCGCTTACCTTCGCGCTTCGACAAGTTCACAGGATGCCAGCCGTGCCAAGCAATCGCTGGTTACCTTCGCTGCTGAGCATGGTCACAAGATCGCTGCCTTTTACATCGAGAATGAATCAGGTAGTAAATTGAACCGCCCCGAACTGTTCCGTCTACTGGATGACAGCCACGAAGGTGATGTTCTGTTAATTGAAGGTGTGGACCGTCTGTCTCGGCTGACAGCCTCAGATTGGGATATGTTGAAGGTAAGCATCGGTGCTAAGAGGGTAACGGTCGTGTCCCTCGACCTTTCCACCAGTCATTCGGTACTGAAGCCTCAGCAGGACATGGATGACTTCACTAAGGGGATGATTGCTGCCGTTAACAGCATGCTGCTTGATATGTTGGCTGTGGTCGCACGTAAGGACTATGAGGATCGTCGCCGTCGTCAGGCAGAAGGCATTGAGAAAGCGAAGACCAGAGAGGTGTACAGGGGCCGACAGGCCGATCAGGCACTTCATAATCGAATCAAAGAATGTCTCGATGCGGGCAAGAGTATCCGCAAGACTGCCGAAATTGTGGGCTGTGCAGTGTCTACAGTGCAACGTGTGAAGGCCGCATAACAGCTTCGATTAGAGCTTTCGGTAGCGCAGTTAAAGTCACAGGCTATTTCAATCTAGCCTCACAGCGACTCTTAACAGGGCTTCTGTGGGGGTGATTGTGTCTCCCGCTCATCTTCATCAGGTAGGGATTTCATTTATCTTAGGTGATCCTGATAGCCTGAGTTGGCAAGGCGGTCAAGCAGAGTCGCTGTATCGCTTGGGATTGTCACCAGCCACACTTCCCGGTTTGGCTTGAAAGCCTGCTGCTGAATCTGGGCGGATTATGGTGGTGAGCTAGCGTGATGAAATGCCCTGATGAAAGTGTGGTAAGTCGGTCTAGCTGAAGCCTTGAGAGGACGTGACTTGTAACACGATCTTTTGACTTTCATAGCATAGAAGCAGCTCGCTCACAGCCACGTCCTCAGTCAACAAGGTCGTCGAATTTTCTGATTGGCTCCTGTACAACATCGCTTTCGATTTGGGTCGGGGGAATCCATGGCGCGCAATGATGGGTTGGCGGAGTTGGCGGCCCTGTCCGCGAAGGTAAAGGGCGAGCGCCAACGGCTGCTCGACGGGCTGAGAGCTTTCGAGAAAAAGCTAGTGGTGTCTTCCGATGGCCTCGGGTGGTGTGGCTCTAGCCAGTACGTAACTCTGGAGCAGTGGACTTATGAGCAAAGAGACGATAATTCAGTCCTCATTGGCTGGTTGTTCTTCGATGGAACAAAGCTGACCGTCAGAACGGAAGACCACATGAGCGGCTGGGACGACCCCATCTGCCGAGACTATGAGATTGACGAGGCCAATCTCGAGTGGCTGTTGATGTTGAGCACTCCAGAGAAATTGGAATCTCTTGTAGCGAGCATGTTGCGGGGCTTGGAAGAAGAGCGCATCACCTTCAGCACCGCGAATGAACGGTTGACAGAGTTTGTTTCAGCAGAGAAGGCAGCGATTGACTCAGACATTCAAGAGCAGTTCCAGCATCAGCCGACCCTGCTTGAGTCTTGGCAGAAGGCTCAAAAGGCTGTTGAGGTCGATCCAGAGGACTCCATCGCCCGCAGTTGCTCACATGCGGAAACAGCCATGAAAACCTGTCTCAAGCAACTCGGAGACACAGGATATGAAACCTTGCCCGTGCATACGCTCACTTCTCAGGTTGTGAAGAAGTTGCGTGAAGCTGGAACTCTCGATGAAGGTGCCCTGAAATCCCTGAATGGAATCGGCCCAATCTTCCACGGAGTCGGAACTCTCAGAAATTCCAGCAGCACCGCCCATGGCAAAAACGACGGTTACACTCCACCTGGCCCGGATGTCGCACAGCTCATCAATCATCTGGCGGGAGCTTGCTCAGCGTTTTTACTCAAGCAGACGGAGAAGGTTTTGAAGGAAAAGGAATAATTCCTTCGCTTAACTTCCGAGTCAGGAGGGAGGATTTTAACTACGAAACTTTCGCGGTTTGAGTCCAATTCCAATTTCGAGACTGAGGGGAAAGGGGTGAGGCTCATGGGCTACGCTTATGCAAAACATCTCACTGAGCCTTACACATGGACAAAGCCAGTGCCACCGCCGACACGCTCGAACTACTGCTGCTTAACCAGACTGCAATCCGTGCAGCCTTGGAGGAAATCAGTCTATGGATAAGTCAGCGAGGATCAACCAACGTTCACGACAACGTGATGACGGCATTGCAGGCGTTGGACACCAGCGCCGAGGCCATCGGCTCAGCGATTGAGCGGTTACGGGAATGAGTAGTCGCTGTTGACTTGCCGATTAAATTTTTAATGCTTTCTGAATTTTGTCCCACTCCTTGGAAAGCGGTGAATTAAGTTTATCAAAAATCTTGGAGGATAAAGTTACTGCTGCGTTAGCCTTGGCCGTTTCATACATTGAAAGTGATGCTAAGGTCATCGCATTAAATTCCGCGTCTGCTGGCCGGGACTGGAATAGTGTATAGACATCATCAAACACCTTTTCAGAGCGCATGCGTAACCATTCAAGCCGAAACCATTTCGCTAAAACCTGCTCGCTGAACACTGCTTGCGATGCAACAAGTACGATCCCTAGATCGTTTCTCTTAAACATTAAACAAACTACCCATAAAATAGCATAAACAGATATTCTCAAACGCTCTGCTCTTGCCATTTCCAGTGTGATGGATTTAGTGAAATGACTATTTTCCAGTACTTGTGCCGCAATTCTTTTCATTGGGTCAACAAGGTTGTTATTGTAGTACCCGTCGGTTTTCTGATGGGTTAAATTTATACCGCAGGAGCTACTGAAGAAATCCTGGCGTCGTTTGTCCTCTGCTCGCGGTATCAGGTATAGTCGCAACACTAGTCCAATAATGCAGAGTGCAAGAACAGATACGCCGAGGGAAATTGAAATAATAGTATAGGAGTCAGGATATTTCTCTCGGTCTAATAGCAGTGCGGCAAAGGAGAGAATCGCGCTGACATAAAATAACCGATCTGAGGCTTTGTCGGCTGACTCGACTGAGTCGTAGTAATTTTTTCGGATTGGATCAAAGCGAGACATTCCTATCATCCATAGCTTGGGAAAGAGTTTCCAAAAATTTGTTGCCACACTTCGATAGCGCCTTTGTGATCGCTGTTTGTTCCATATGTATTATACCAAGCGGTTCGGCTTTTTTCGATTACTTTATCGAATCGCTTGAGTACTTCTTGGCGGTCAGCCCAAGATAGATAGTCATCTGCATATCCTTTGTCGTACCAGAGCGGCTGCTGAAGCAGCGTACGTGCATCATCGAAAAATTTGTGTACGTGCCATGATGTGTCGTCTAGATTCCCAGTGAAAACTTTTAAAGCTAGAACTTCAATATGGTAGCTGCGAAGAAAGTCACCATGAAAACGATTCCAGTGCTTGACCATTTTTATGATGCGTCTAAAATTTTTTCCGCACTCGGTGGATTTAGCCTCTATTTGTGAGGCGAAGAATTTTGGCCTTGACTCAATCCATGTGTCTGTATTGGAGTCTGGCACGTTGTAATGCGATATGGTGCCATCTGAATTAGTAGTTCTGCTTACAGGGACAATGTCAACGTTCGGCCATGTTTTATAGTGCAGTGTTACAGCTTGCCCGTTGCGTCGTGCACCAGTTTTCCATTCAGCTAAGGAGCTGCGAATTGACTGTAATACTTGGGTCGGAGTTTTTCCTTTGACATGTTTTCCATAGTGCAAAACAACCATTACGTCTAAATCTGCATGGCCTCTTAGTGCGGTGTATTTGGGTATTGAGCCACTGCTGAAGCTTTCGATTATTTCAAATGACTTGCTCAGTTTGTTAATAATATCGTCCCGGCGGCGATTTGCAGTGTCGCGGTGGTCACCTGCTAAATTTATTTTTTCGTAGAACTGGTCAAATGAAGCAGCAACTGTGTATGGCATTCACGCCTCGATTTTGTTCGGGTCATCAAAAATGTAGTCTCTCGCCGGACACTCGCACAAACCAGAAAATTTTCAACCTATTCCAAAGCGCTCGCTTGCCATGCGCGATCTGTCTCATCGTCATCTAGGCAGCACAAACTGCATGCACGCTGGCTTCTAAGGAGAAATGCTGTGTAGAAATCGGAAAAGTGGCAAAAGGGCATCACCTCGAAGATAGCAAACTCAAGCTGCTTTTGGGATTGATTGCCGCACTGTCACAACCCCTGTCACAAGTCGTTGCTCACGCCCTCTTGGGTTAGGTACGATGAGGCACCCTTACTCCTTGTCGATCTAAGCTACGCAAACGCCATTGTGCGCGACTCACCCATCAACAGCGGTGCGTTGCGCTCGGTGACATTGCGGATGTAATCCCACAACAGGGTGATCCGCTTGAGTTTCCTCAAGTCTTCCCGGCAGTACATCCAGAACTGCCGGGTAATCTCCACTTCTTCCGGCAGGATCGCCACCAGGCGAGGGTCTTGTGCGGCCAGAAAACACGGCAGTATCGCCAGCCCACGCCCCTGCTGCGCGGCTACATACTGGGCGATCACGCTGGTACTGCGCAGGTTGGCACTGGCGGCTGGGATCAGGTTGGCCAAGTACAGCAGCTCTGAGCTGAAGGCCAGGTCGTCGACGTAACTGATGAACTGATGGTTGGCCAGGTCGCTGCTGCGCGTGATGGGTTCGTGGCTGTCGAGGTATTCCTGGGTGGCGTACAAGCGCAGGCGGTAGTCGCACAGTTTGCAGCACACATAGGGGCCATGTTCCGGACGCTCAAGGGCAATGACGATGTCAGCTTCGCGCTTGGACAGGCTGATGAAGTGTGGCAGCGGCAGGATGTCTACCGAAATTGCCGGGTAGGTGTCGACGAAATGGCTCAGTTGTGGTGTGACGAAGAAACTGCCAAAGCCTTCGGTGCAGCCCATGCGCACATGCCCGGAAAGGGCCACACCAGAACCGGAAACCTGCTCGCAGGCCATGTGCAGGGTGCTTTCGATCGATTCGGCGTAGCTCAGCAGGCGCTGCCCCTCGGCGGTCAGAACAAAGCCGTTGGTCCGCGACTTTTCGAACAGCAGGGTGCCCAGCGCAGCCTCCAGCGAGCTGATGCGCCGCGACACTGTGGTGTAGTCCACGCCCAGACGTTTGGCCGCACTGCTGGCCTTGCGGGTACGGGCCACTTCGAGAAAGAACTTCAGGTCATCCCAGTTCAAGGAGCCCAGGGAGGTGATGTTTTTTTGCATGTTGGTCCGGATTTTATGTGCGTTCTTATAGGATCTTTGCACATCTATACTCCAAATCAGCCCCTATACCCAAGCGTCCGTCGCGACTGATTCGGCGGCGTCGATCTCTCCCTAACAACAATTTCAGGAGAACGCACATGAACGCATCCCTTACTCCCGATCAGACCAAGGTCGAGCAGGTCAAGCTGCTGATCGACGGCCAGTGGGTCGAGTCGAAAACCAGCGAATGGCGTGATGTGGTCAATCCGGCCACCCAGCAAGTGCTGGCGCGTGTGCCGTTCGCCACTGCCGAAGAAGTCGATGCCGCCATCGCCGCCGGTCAACGTGCCTTCAAAACCTGGCGCGATACTCCGATTGGCGCGCGCATGCGCATTATGCTCAAGCTGCAAGCGCTGATCCGTGAGCACTCCAAGCGCATTGCCGTGGTGCTCAGCGCCGAGCAGGGCAAAACCATTGCTGACGCCGAAGGTGATATTTTCCGCGGCCTGGAAGTGGTTGAGCATGCCTGCAGCATTGGCAGCCTGCAGATGGGCGAATTTGCCGAGAACGTCGCCGGTGGTGTCGATACCTACACCCTGCGTCAACCGATCGGTGTATGCGCCGGTATCACCCCGTTCAACTTCCCGGCGATGATCCCGCTGTGGATGTTCCCGATGGCCATCGTGTGCGGTAACACCTTCGTGCTCAAGCCATCCGAGCAGGACCCGCTGTCGACCATGATGTTGGTGGAACTGGCAATGGAAGCCGGTGTACCCGCTGGCGTGCTGAACGTGGTCCATGGTGGCAAGCAGGTGGTTGATGCCCTGTGCACGCACACTGATATCAAAGCTATTTCCTTCGTCGGTTCGACCGAAGTGGGCACCCACGTTTACAACCTTGCCGGCCAGCACGGTAAGCGTGTGCAGTCGATGATGGGTGCGAAGAACCACGCTGTGGTGCTGCCGGACGCCAACCGTACGCAAACCCTTAACGCCTTGGTCGGCGCCGGTTTCGGGGCTGCGGGTCAGCGTTGCATGGCCACCTCGGTGGCGGTGCTGGTGGGCAAGGCACGTGAGTGGCTGCCTGAACTGAAAGAGCTGGCAGCCAACCTCAAGGTCAACGCCGGTAGCGAACCGGGCACGGATGTCGGCCCGCTGATTTCCAAGCGTGCCAAGGAGCGCGTACTGGGCCTGATCGAAAGCGGCATCAAGGAAGGCGCCAAGCTTGAACTCGATGGCCGCGACGTGAGCGTGCCAGGCTACGAGCAAGGCAACTTCGTGGGCCCGACCCTGTTCTCCGGGGTGACCACCGATATGCAGATTTACACCCAGGAAATTTTCGGCCCGGTGCTGGTGGTGCTGGAAGTCGATACCCTCGATGAGGCGATTGCCCTAGTCAACCGTAATCCCTTCGGTAACGGCACTGGCCTGTTTACCCAAAGCGGTGCGGCGGCGCGCAAATTCCAGAACGAAATCGATGTTGGCCAGGTCGGTATCAACATCCCGATTCCGGTACCGGTGCCGTTCTTCAGCTTCACAGGTTCGCGTGGCTCGAAACTGGGTGACCTCGGCCCGTACGGCAAGCAAGTGGTGCAGTTCTACACTCAGACCAAGACCGTCACCAGCCGCTGGTTTGACGACGACAGCGTCAACGACGGTGTGAACACCACCATCAGCCTGCGCTAAGGAGTTCAACATGCGTATCGCATTTATCGGCCTGGGTAATATGGGTGCGCCAATGGCGCGTAACCTGATCAAGGCCGGGCATCAACTGAACCTGTTCGACCTGAACAAAGCGGTGCTGGCGGAATTGGCCGAGTTGGGCGGGCAGATCAGCAGCTCGCCGCGTGATGCCGCGCAGCAGAGCGAGCTGGTGATCACCATGCTGCCGGCCGCTGCCCATGTGCGCGGTGTTTACCTGGGCGAAGACGGTGTATTGGCCGGTGTGCGTGCCGGCACGCCGGTGGTCGATTGCAGCACCATCGACCCGCAGACCGCCCGTGAAGTTTCGGCCGCAGCGGCCAAACAGGGCGTAGACCTGGCTGATGCACCGGTATCCGGCGGTACCGGTGGCGCAGCGGCGGGTACCCTGACCTTCATGGTTGGTGCCAGCGATGAGTTGTTTGCCACACTGCAACCGGTGCTGGCGCAGATGGGCCGCAACATTGTGCATTGCGGCGCGGTGGGCACCGGGCAGATCGCCAAGATCTGCAACAACCTGCTGCTGGGCATCTCGATGATCGGCGTGTCCGAGGCCATGGCCCTGGGTAACGCCCTGGGCATCGACACCAAAGTGCTGGCGGGCATCATCAACAGTTCTACCGGGCGTTGCTGGAGCTCGGACACCTACAACCCTTGGCCGGGCATCATCGAAACGGCACCGGCGTCGCGCGGCTATACCGGTGGATTTGGTGCCGAGCTGATGCTCAAGGACTTGGGCTTGGCCACTGAAGCGGCGCGTCAGGCGCATCAACCCGTGATTCTCGGTGCCGTGGCACAACAGCTGTATCAGGCCATGAGCCTGCGTGGTGATGGCGGCAAGGACTTCTCGGCGATTGTCGAGGGTTACCGTAAACCAGAGTAAGAGGCGGACTCGGTGGGAGCGTGCTTGCCCCGCGAAGCGATGTGTCTGACACACCGCAATCGCGGGGCAAGCCCGCTCCCACAGAACGTCAGGCGAAGACGAAGTATTTGCGTACGGTCTCTACGACTTCCCAGGTACCTTTCATGCCCGGTTCAATCACGAACACGTCGCCTGCTTTCAGATGGATCGGCTGCTCGCCTTCCGGGGTGATTACGCAGTAGCCGTCGAGGAAATGACAGTATTCCCACTTTTCGTAATTCACTTCGAATTTGCCCGGTGTGCAGATCCAGGTACCCATGATTTTGCTGCCGTCTTCAGACAGGTAGGCGTTGAGGTTCACGGTATGTGGGTCGCCGCCAATGCGTTTCCATTTGGTCGCGTTGAGTACTGGGGTAGGGCAGGTATCACGTAGTACGGTGATGAAGTCGGACATGTCAGCTCCAAAGGATTGGGTGAGAGGCCTGTCACCATAGGGCCGATCTGGCGGGAGGACTTGTCTGGGCCCGACGTCGAGCGCTCAAAAGCCGTACCCATACTTTTGTGGGAACAGGCTTTCCCTGTGATAGCTATCCGCTAGTCACATCGTTTCGCGGGGTAAGCCCGTTCCTATCTTCAGGCGTGGCGCTCAAATGTTGTACCAATGCCTGGCCATGACCGGGCAAGCTAGAAAAATCACGGGCGCACAGTAGCAACTGACGTTTGGCCCAACTGTCCTCCAGTGCCACGCTATGCAACGCCAGCACACCCTGCCAGCGACGCACTGCTGCCAGTGGAACGACACCCAGCCCGGCACCGTGGGCCACCATGCGGATGGCTCCGTCAAAACTCTCCGCCCTGACCCTCACTTGCATACGCCTCCCGAGGTGCAAGGCCTGTTGCTCCAGGTGCAGTGCTAGTGCGCTGTCAGTCGACAGGCCGACGAAGCCATGCTCCAGGGTGTCGGCAAAACGCAGTTCAGTGCGCGCCGCCATGGGATGAGTCGGCGGCATGATCAGCACCAGAGGGTCGTCGCGAAAAGGCAGCGTTTGCAGGTGCTCGTGGCTGGCAGCGGTGGAGATGATGCCAAGATCTGCCGCGCCTTGGGTAATGGCCTGGACGATGCGCAGGCTCGGCAGTTCCTGAACGTCGAGGGTGATGGCAGGGTAGGCAGCAAGAAAGCTGGCGAGCCGTTCCGGCAAGTATTCGCTCAGCGCTGCGGTGTTACACAGCAGTCGTATCTGACCTTGCAAACCTTGCGCGTACTGCGCCAGATCGAACTGCAAGCGCTCGACTTGCTGGCCGATCAAGCGCGCATGTTGCAGCAACGCCTGGCCCGCAGAAGTGGCTTGCACGCCACGGCGATTACGTTCCAGTAAGGGCGTACCAAGAGACGCTTCCATGGCCCGAATGCGTGCACTGGCGGCTGGTAGCGACAAGTGGCTGCGTTGAGCGCCAGCGGTGATGTTGCCGCACTCCAGCGTGTGCTGGAACAGTTGCAGATCAATCAGATCGAAATGCATGTGCCTCTGCCTGAGCAATAGTCTGGCTCAGTATATGGCAGATTTTCAGCGGCTCCTATCGCAGGCAGGATGGGGCCATGACGACCTTATTCGGCTTTTATCAGACACTCGGCCCAGCACTGTCAGTGTTGGTGGTATTCACGTTTCTGCTGGCTGGGATGGTAAAGGGGGTTATTGGCCTGGGCCTGCCAACCATTGCCATGGGCTTGCTGGGGCTGGCTATGCCACCGGCACAGGCTGCGGCGTTATTGATCGTACCTTCGACACTGACCAACCTCTGGCAATTAACGGCGGGCGGTCATTTGCCACCTTTGCTGCGGCGTCTGTGGCCGATGCTGGCGATGATCTTCGTCGGCACGCTGGTAGGCAGTGCTGGGCTGGGCATCAACAGCGGCGCGTGGGCGGTACATGCACTGGGGGCTGCCTTGCTGGCCTACTCGTTGTATGGCTTGTGCGGGCGAGGCATGTGCATGCCCTCGACCTGGGAGCACGTACTGGGGCCGTTGTGCGGGTTTTGCACCGGCGTGGTCACTGCGGTCACCGGGGTGTTCGTAATTCCGGCTGTGCCGTATCTACAGAGTCTGGGGTTGAGCCGTGACGAGCTGGTACAAGCCTTGGGCCTGTCCTTCACCGTGTCGACCCTTGCGCTGGCGCTGGGCCTGGCTGGGCAAGATGCGCTGAGTACCGAGGCGCTGGGTGCATCACTGTTGGTGCTGGCGCCGGCCCTGCTGGGCATGCTCGCTGGCCAGTGGTTGCGCCAGCGCATCAGTGCCGTACTGTTCAAGCGTTGCTTCTTCGTCGGCCTGGCACTGCTCGGCGCGCACCTGCTGCTTAACGGCTAGCCGAAGAGGGGCTGAGCATGTCGATCAGCTGGATATCAAAGTCGCGTTCCAGGTAGTCCATACGTTGTTCGAAGAATGCCTGCATGTGCGGTAGCGCGGAGTGTTCGTCCAGCGCGGCCTTGCTGGCCCAGATCTCGTAGAACACAAACAGGCTTGGGTCTTCCTTGTCACGCAGCATGTGGTACTCGATGCAACCGGGCTCGGCACGGCTCGGTTCTACGTAGGCACGAAACAAGGTTTCGAACGCTTCGGCTTTTTCCGGGCGGGTCTTGGCTTTGAGAATGAAGCCGTAGGGTTCGCTCATGAGGTTGACCTCTGGTGGAAGATGAGCTGATTTTATTTCAACAATGTACTTGTGATTCGTGCTTTTCAGTCAAAAGTATTTTGCGCCGCCGACGGTTTTTCCAGCGCTTTGCTTTGCCTAATCTGCCGCCATTCCAATTCACCGAGCCGGGCCGTTCCAGACAGCGCCGCGGATCGAACGACAGATGAGGCACGTGATGAAAAAAGTTCTGCTGCTCAATGGCGGTAAAAAGTTCGCCCACTCCGATGGCCGTTTGAACGAGACGCTGCACGAGGCCGCTCTGGCGTTTCTTGATCGCGCCGGTTTCGATATCAAGACCACCTACATCGATGGCGGTTACGACAACGCCGAAGAAGTGCAGAAAATTCTCTGGGCCGACGTGATCATCTATCAGATGCCAGGTTGGTGGATGGGCGCTCCCTGGACCGTCAAACAGTACCTGGACGAAGTGTTCACCGCCGGTCACGGTAGCCTGTACGCTAACGACGGCCGTACCCGTTCCGATGCTTCGCAAAAGTACGGCAGCGGCGGTTTGATCCACGGTAAACAGTACATGCTCTCGCTCACCTGGAACGCACCGCAGCAGGCGTTCGATGACCCCAGCGATTTCTTCGAAGGTAAAGGTGTGGATGCGGTGTATTTCCCGTTCCACAAGGCCAACGAGTTCCTCGGCATGAGCGCACTGCCTACCTACCTGGCCGTCGATGTGATGAAACGCCCGAATGTCGAAGCCGCCGTGGCTGCCTACGAGCAACACCTGGCCCGGGTTTTCCAGATCCCGGCCTGATGGGGCCTTGCGCTGGCCTTGGTAAGCGGCTATCTATCACGGCTGTTGCTCAACCCGGGGTGCAGTCGTGAAAGCCAGGTCTGATGAATTGCAGGTGTTCGTTTCGGTGATCGAGTGCGGCTCGATTTCCGCCGCCGCCGAGCTGAGTGAGCAAACGCCGTCGGCGATCAGTCGCACGCTGTCGCGGCTGGAGGCCAAGCTCGGTACCACGTTGATCAACCGAACCACGCGGCGTATGGACCTGACCGAAGAAGGGCGATTTTTCTTCGAGCGGGCCAAGTCGATTCTGCAGCAAATGGATGACCTTGAAGAGCACCTCTCGGCGCATCATCAAACCCCTTCAGGCCGCCTGCGGATCAATGCGGCCTTGCCGTTCATGTTGCATGCCATCGTGCCGTGGGTCGGCGAGTTTCGCACGTTGTACCCGCAGATCCAGCTAGAGCTCAATACCAGTGACTTGATCATCGACTTGATCGAACAAAGCACCGATGTTGCCATTCGAATTGGCGAGTTGGCGGACTCCAGCCTGCATGCCCGCTCTCTGGGTTGCAGCCCCTTGAACCTGTTGGCCAGCCCAGAGTATCTGGCGCGGCATGGCACGCCCGAGCGCGTCGAAGACTTGCAAGCGCATTCGCTGTTGGGTTTTACCCAGACCGAAACCCTCAATCACTGGCCGTTACGCCATGCCGAAGGTGATCGCTTGCTGATCCGCCCCAGCGTCTCGGCCTCCAGCGGCGAGACACTGCGCGAACTGGTGCTGGCCGGTGAAGGCATCGCCTGCCTGTCGCATTTCATGACCCATGAAGATATCCGTAGCGGGCGCCTGCAGGTGGTGTTGCCCGAGCACAACAGCGGTTATCGCCAGCCGATCAACGCGGTGTATTACCGCAACTCGCAGCTTGCCCTGCGCATTCAGTGTTTCCTTGATTTCATCCAGCGCAAGTTGGCGGTGTACGCCTGCTGAGCGTTCGGCTTGCGACAAAACCTTTCTGCAAACGGCGAACTTTTCTGAGGTGTTTGATTAGTTTTCACACATAAGCCTTAATGGCTGTTCAACGAAAACAACACCAAGGAAGCTCTCATGCGCGTTGTGATGTTCCGATCCCTGGCCCTGAGTGCCGCGATTATCGCCAGCTCATCGGCTTACGCCGTGACATTGGACGGTGGCGCGGTGGCTGCACCCGATCAATATGGTGCACAGGTAGCCGCTGAAATCCTCAAGAAAGGTGGTAACGCGGTAGACGCCGCAGTCGCCACTGCCTTCACCTTGGCCGTGACCTACCCTGAAGCCGGCAACATTGGTGGCGGTGGGTTCATGACCTTGTACATGGACGGCAAGCCTTACTTCCTCGATTACCGTGAAGTGGCGCCTAAAGCTGCCAGCCGCAATATGTACCTGGATGAAAAGGGCGAAATTATCGAAAACCTGAGCTTGGTCGGTGCACGCGCCGCGGGTGTCCCAGGTACGGTGATGGGCTTGTGGGAGGCGCATCAAAAGTTCGGCAAGTTGCCGTGGGCTGAGCTGATCACCCCGGCAGTGGGTTACGCGAAAAACGGCTTCAAGATTGCCGCCAAGCAGTACCAATACCGTGAAGATGCCTTGGGCCTGTTCAAGGACAGCACCAACTTCAACGACTACTTCGGCACCATGAAAGTGGGTGAGACCTTCAAGCAGCCAGAGCTGGCGCAAACTCTGGAGCGCATTGCCGACAAGGGCGTCAGTGAGTTCTACCAAGGTAAAACCGCCGACCTGCTGGTTGCGCAGATGCAGGCTGACAAAGGCCTGATCAGCAAAGACGACCTCAAGGATTACAAAGCGGTATGGCGTGAGCCGATGGGCATCGAGTGGCGCGGCAACATGGTCTATACCGCACCGTTGCCAAGCTCGGGCGGAGTTGCCCTGGCACAGCTGCTGGGCATCAAGGAAAACCGAGCGGCCGACTTCAAGGGTGTTGAGCTGAACTCGGCGCGCTACATTCACCTGCTGGCGGAAATCGAGAAACGTGTGTTCGCTGACCGTGCCGACTACCTGGGTGACCCGGCGTTCTCCAAGGTGCCGGTGGATAAGTTGATCGCCAAGGACTACATCGCCAAGCGTGCGCAAGAGGTCAACCCGAACGCGATCTCCGAAACCGAAAAAGTGCGCCCGGGCCTGGAACCACACCAGACCACGCACTTCTCTATCGTTGACAAGCAAGGTAACGCGGTCAGCAACACCTATACCTTGAACTGGGACTACGGCAGCGGTGTAGTGGTTAAAGGTGCGGGCTTCCTGCTCAACGACGAGATGGACGACTTCAGTTCCAAGCCAGGTGTGGCTAACGCCTTTGGTGTGGTCGGGGGCGATGCCAACGCCATCGAGCCAGGCAAGCGCATGCTGTCGTCCATGGCCCCGACCCTGGTGACCCGCGATGGTCAGGTCACTCTGGTGTTGGGTACTCCAGGTGGTTCGCGGATCTTCACCTCGATTTTCCAGGTGCTGAACGGCCTGTACGACTACAACCTGCCACTGGAAAAAGCCGTGGCGGCGCAGCGCGTGCATCATCAGTTGCTGCCTAAAGACACCATTTACTTCGACGCTTATGCGCCGCTGACCGGCAAGGTCGCTGATGAGCTGAAGAAGATGGGCTACACCCTTGAGGATCAGGGCTGGGAAATGGGCGATATCCAGGCCATTCGCGTGAACGGTACGGCGCTGGAGACGGCTTCTGACCCACGCGGACGTGGAGTTGGGCAAGTCGTTAAGTAAGCGGTGAATCTGTCGCGGGGCAAGCCCGCTCCTACCGAAGTCTGTAGGAGCGGGCTTGCCCCGCGATGCTTTTAAACGCGGAAGTGGCTGACCAGCGTCTGCAACTGATTACCCAACCGCGCCAACTCAACGCTGGAGGCCGCCGTTTCATCGCTGGCCGCCGCCGTCTGCTCCGAAACATCACGAACATTAACGATGCTGCGGCTGATCTGCTCCGCCACAGCGCTCTGCTGTTCAGCAGCGGCAGCGATCTGTTGGTTCATCGACTGGATGTTCGACACTGTGCGGGTGATGCTTTCCAGCGAAGCCCCGGCTTTGCGTGTCAGCTCGACACTGCTGTCGGTCAGGTTGCGGCTGCCGAGCATCACATGGGCAACCTGCTGGGTCCCGCTTTGCAGGCCAGCGACCAGCTCTTCAATCTCTTCGGTCGATTTTTGCGTGCGTTGGGCCAGGCCGCGCACTTCGTCGGCCACCACCGCAAAGCCACGCCCGGCTTCACCGGCACGGGCTGCCTCGATGGCGGCGTTCAAGGCCAGCAGGTTGGTCTGTTCGGCCACCGATTTGATCACGTCCATGACGCTTCCGATCTTCTGGCTTTCCTGTTGCAGCAGGGCCATGGCTTCGGTGGAACGGTGCACTTCACCGGCCAAACGTTCGATCTGGCCAATCGCCTCGGCAACCACCTGATCACCGGCCCGCGCTTGTGCATCCGCGTCTGTGGCGGCGGAGGAGGCATGCTCGGCATTGCGCGCAACTTCTTGCACGGTCGCGGCCATTTCGTGCATGGCGGTGGCAACTTGATCGGTCTCGACTTTCTGGCTGTTGACCCCGGCGCTGGTTTCTTCGGTGACGGCAGACAGCTCTTCGGCGGCGCTGGCGATCTGCGTGACGCCATCGCGGATACCGCTGATCAGGTCGCGCAGGGTCGCGCCCATGCGTTGAATACCTTGCTGCAGCACACCCAGTTCGTCGCGACGAGTGATATGCATGTTGTGGGTGAGGTCACCGCTGGCGATGCGCTCAACCACGGCGAGGGTTTCGCGCAACGGGCGAGTAATCTGGCGGGTGATGATTACTGCTGCCAGCACGCCGACCAGCAAGGCCAGGAGGGTAGCGGTGATTTGCAGGGTACGGGCCTGGGCGCTTTCGTTGTCGCGGCGTTCAATCTGGAGGCTGTACAGCGCCTTGCTGATCTTGACGATAGTCGCGCCTTGCACAGTCATTTCCTGGCGAGCTACGGCAACTTCGGCCGTGGCATCGCGGAACTGGCGTACCGCGTCACGGTAGGCCAGTACGGCACTTTCAAACTGTTGAATGCGTGCCGCTTCGCCCGGCATCTGCCGGTTCAGGCTGACAATTTCGGCCAGGGCGGCATCGAGCTGACGCAGTGCCATTTGTTCGGTTTCGCTACTGATATCCGCGATGTAGCTGCGTACGGCCAAACGCACTTGGAACAGTTGTTCCTTGGCCTGAGTGATGGTGCGGAACTGATCCAGGCGGCTGGCATCGGACTCGGGCAAGGCGAGGATGTCGCGGTTGATGGCCTCGACCAGTTCGATGGCGCGTGCAGCGGCCAGGTTCATCGAGTCGCGCGCGGCAAGGCTGCTTTTGTAGCCCGCGCGCATCTTGTTGATCGAAATCTGGTACTCACTGATGGTCTGGCCCAGTTCCTGGAGCAACTTGACGTTCTCTGGGCTCTTGAAGCTTTTAAGCAGCTTTTGCTGCTGTTCACTGAAGGCATTCAGTTTGACCTGGACATTACCGGCAGCGGCATCATCGCCGTTGGTCAGCATGTACTGAAGGCGGGTAACACGCAGTTCGGCCAGGTCGCTGTTGAGTTGGGTGATGTCGCTCATCCAGTTACTGCGATCAATCAGCCCACCCAAGCTGTTCCAGCTGGTCAAGGCCAGCAGGCTGGTGAGCAGCAGCACCAGGCCGAAGCCTAAGCCGAGTTTGAGGTTAAGGCTGATATTGGCAAACCATCTATTCATGTAATCCCTCCAGGAACGTTGTGCTTCTTGATCCATATCGCTGGAAGGTTGTTGTTTTTGATGGCCAGCCGATGCTTTGAGCAAGGTGTATCGGCCAGTTACGGCGGAGCTGAAACGCTTTTTCAGCAAAAATTTACGAGGGAGGTTTCCGGGTATTTCCGCGGCAGCGGCGAGCGCTGCCACGGATCAAAAGCGAGGGTTTACAACGCGCGGCTAGTGAAGGTGTCGCACTGGTTGATGTCGCCTTTGGCGAACCCGGTTTTGAACCAACGAACGCGCTGTTGCGAGGTGCCATGGGTGAACGAGTCGGGGACGACACGACCCTGGCCTTGCTGTTGCAGACGGTCATCGCCAATAGCATTGGCGGCGTTCAGGGCTTCTTCGATATCGCCCGGCTCAAGCCAGTTCAGGCGCTGTTGCGCTTGGTAGGCCCAGACACCCGCCAGACAGTCGGCTTGCAGCTCTTGGCGAACCAGCAGGCCGTTGTCGCCCTCCATACGTTCGCCACGCTGGCGCGCCGCCTGAACCTTGGCTGATACGCCTAGCAAGGTCTGCACATGGTGACCGACTTCGTGGGCAATCACATAGGCCTGAGCGAAATCGCCCGCTGCGGCAAAACGCTGCTCCATTTCGCGGAAGAAGCTCATGTCCAGGTACACCTTCTGGTCGGCCGGGCAATAGAAGGGGCCCACTGCCGACGAGGCGAAGCCGCAGGCTGAGTTGATCTGACCGCTGAACAGGATCAAGGTCGGGTCTTTGTATTGACGGCCAGCCTGAGCGAAGATCGCCCGCCAAGTGTCTTCGGTATCGCCAAGGATTGAGGCAACGAATTGGGACTGTTCATCGTTGGCCGGGGGGGCTTTGCTGGTGCCTGTGCTGACCGGCGCGCTGGTCTGGCCCATCTGCCCGGTCAATTGGCCGAGGATCTGCAACGGGTCTTGTCCGGTTATCCAGCCAATGCCGACGATCAGCAGGATTGCCCCGATGCTCAGGCCTTTGCCACCGCCGAAGCGCATGCCGCCACCACCCTCGCCACGGGCATCGACCACATTGTCGCTACGCCTGCCTTTTCGCCATTGCATGAGTGCTCTCCAGAGCTTGGAAACATGAGCTCAAAGATTAGTTCACCGGGCGTCACTACGTCAGACTACTGCAGCTTTCATAACCATTTGGTTATCTGTGCGGGGGCTATTTTCAATGTTCTCCTGCGCCAACATATCGGAAACTGCAAGCTCGCCTGCCACGTTCAGGTGTTCCAATAATTCCAAGACAGGAGAACGGCATGTCTGTGCAAGACAATAGTCGCTTCGCTATCCGTGATCGTAACTGGCACCCGAAGGCCTTCACGCCGGATTACAAAACTTCCATTGCCCGTTCGCCGCGTCAGGCGCTGGTGAGCATTCCTCAGTCGATCAGCGAAAGCACAGGGCCGGACTTCTCACATCTGAAGTTTGGCCAGCATGATCATGACCTGTTGCTCAACTTCAACCACGGCGGGTTGCCGATCGGTGAGCGGATCATTATTGCCGGTCGTGTGTGCGACCAGTACGGCAAGCCGATCCCGCATACCCTGGTGGAAATCTGGCAAGCCAACGCCGGTGGCCGTTACCGCCACAAGAATGACCGCTACCTGGCGCCGCTGGACCCGAACTTCGGTGGCGTTGGCCGCGCCCTGACCGACAGTGAAGGTTACTACAGCTTCCGCACCATCAAACCGGGCCCGTACCCGTGGCGCAATGGTCCGAATGACTGGCGCCCTGCGCATGTGCATGTGTCGATCAGCGGCCCGTCGATTGCGACCCGACTGATTACTCAGCTGTATTTCGAAGGTGATCCACTGATCCCTATGTGCCCGATCGTCAAATCGATTGCCAACCCGGATGCGGTGCAAAGCCTGATCGCACGTCTGGACATGAGCAACGCCAACCCGATGGATTGCCTGGCGTACCGCTTCGACATCGTATTGCGCGGTCAGCGCAAGACTCACTTCGAAAACTGCTGAGGAGGTGCCCATGCCTATTCAATTGCTGCCGGAAACGCCTTCGCAGACCGCAGGCCCCTACGTACACATCGGCCTGGCCCTGGAGGCTGCCGGCAACCCGACCCGCGACCAGGAAATCTGGAATTGCATGGCCCGCGCGGACGCACCGGGTGAGCACATTCTGGTGTTCGGCAATGTCTATGACGGCAACGGCCACCTGGTCCGGGACTCGTTCCTGGAGTTCTGGCAAGCCGACCACAATGGCCAGTACCACGGTAACTTCGACCTGGAACAGCCCTTCAACAGCTTTGGCCGTACCGCCACCACTTTTGATGCTGGTGAGTGGTCATTGCACACCATCAAGCCGGGCGTCGTGCGTAATGCCGCGGGCGTGCCAATGGCGCCGCACATCAACATCAGCCTGTTTGCCCGTGGTATCAACATTCACCTGCACACACGGTTGTACTTCGCTGACGAGGCTCAGGCCAATGCCCAGTGCCCGGTGCTCAACCTGATCGAGCAGCCGCAGCGGCGCGAGACCCTGGTGGCGACCCGCTGTGAAGTGGACGGTAAGTTGGCCTATCGCTTTGATATCCGTATTCAGGGTGAAGGTGAGACGGTGTTCTTCGACTTCTGATTGGGGTTGAGTTTGTCGCGGGGCAAGCCCGCTCCCACAGTGGGAGCGGGCTTGCCCCGCGATCATTCGTATTCGGTTACTCCGGCAATGTGCCGCCCAGCGATGTAGCCAAAAGTCGCCGCTGGCCCCAGGTTGATCCCGCCCGCCGGGTAGAACCCGCCCATGATGCTAGCCATGTCAGTACCCACCGCGTACAAGCCGCCGATGGGCTGGCGCTGGCTGTCCAGAACCTGAGCATGTTCGTTGGTTTTGAGCCCGGCGAAGGTACCAAAACAGCCGGGCTCGACTTTCACCGCATAGAAAGGCCCTTGCTCAATCGGCGCAACGCAAGGGTTCGGGCCATGCAGGGCATCACCCTGTTTACGGTTGTAAAGGGTGGAGCCGCGTCCGAACAGTGGGTCTTCACCGTTGCGAGCATGTCGGTTGTACTCGGCAAGCGTGGCCGACAATCCTTGCGGGTCAATACCACATGCAGTAGCCAACGCTTCAATGGTGTGACCGGTCTTCAAGTAGCCCGAGCGTATGAACGGCTGGACGGGCAACGGAAACGGCCGGGACATGCCAAGGCCATAGCGACGTTGAAAGGCGTGGCTGCAGATCAACCAGGATTCAACCTTTTCGCCGGGCGCCTGGGCGACCATGGCGCTGACATAGTCGTAGTAGCCATCGGCTTCGTTGACGAAGCGTTTACCGTTGGCCAATACCCCGATGATGCCGGGCTTACCGCGCTCGATAATGTGCGGGAAGTGCCCGGTGCTGCCGTCTTGATGGGAAATCCGCGAGACGGGTGCCCAGGCCACCGGGCTGTGCAGATCGTCCGCAACCTGGCCGCCAGCACTTTCTCCAAGACGCAGGCCATCACCATTGGCGCCCAGCGGCGGTAGGGCCAAGTGTTCGTGGCCGGTAGGCGTTCGTGGGAACAGCGCTTTGCGCCGCTCAATGTCGTTGGCAAAGCCACCGGCAGCCAGAACCACGGCTTTGCGTGCATAAATACTGACAGTTCCACGCGCACTCTCGACCACAGCGCCGGTGACCCGGCCTTGTTCCTGCAGCAACCGCTTGGCCGGTGCCGACTCCCACAGCAATACGCCAAGGTCTTGCGCTGATTTGGCCAGGCGCGCCACCAACGCCACGCCGTTCACCAACTGCATTGCCCGACCGTGCAGAGCCAGGTCAAGCAGGTGGCGGCAGAACCGTCTGCTCACATGCAGCAAGGAGCGCCATGAGCGCGTCAGGGTGAGGAACGCGGTCAGGTCTTTACCAGCCATGATCGGCATTCCCATGAACGAGGTCTCGCGCATGGTCTTGCGCAGGCGCTTGAGCAGCTTTGCGTCTTTGCGTGCGTCATAGGGCGCGGCAATCACCGAGCGTCCACCGGTCCCGGCGCCCGGAGTTCGCCCATGGATATCGGCGATGCCGTTGCCATCGGAAAACTGCAAGGCGGTATGGCGCTCGAAGAACGACACCATGCGTGGCGCTGCCTCAAGGAAGGCATCGATCAGGGGGGCGTCAAAGCGTTCGCCCAATTCGTGTTGCAGGTAAGTGCGCGGCTGTGAACGATCCTCGATGATGCCGGCCCGCTGTGCCAAGGGATTGCATGGCACCCACATCCAGCCACCAGACCAGGCCGTGGCGCCACCGAACACTGCATCCTTTTCCACGACGATGACTTTCTGCCCATGCCATGCCGCAGTCACCGCCGCCGACAAACCGGCCGCACCGGAACCGATGACCAGTACATCGCAATCCACGCGTGACGACGTGGGGGAATCGATAGCCATGGGCAGCCTCTCCTCGAACAATGGTTTTGTTATATTCTGGAACTAGATTCCGAATTCTAAAGATCGAAGCGCTGATCATCCAAGCACTCAAGCAATAAAGTGGGCGAAGATCGGACAGTGTTTTGCGCTTTGCTCGTGGCTCTTTAGAATCGGCACACTTTTCAAGGACCGTGACCATGGCCGGCAGTCAGATCGAACGTGCGTTCAGCCTTCTCGAACGCCTCACCAGCGAACCCCGTGGCCTGCCGATGCAGACCCTGGCTGAAGAGTTGGACATCCCCAAGAGCGCTACCCACCGCATGCTCGCCGAGCTGATGCGGCTGGGCTATGTACGGCAAAACCCTGAGAGCCAGCGCTACCACCTGAGTACGCGCCTGGTGGCCATGGGGTTCCGTTACCTGGGCAGCAGTGGTGCAGATATCGTCCAGCCGATCCTTGATCGCTTGGCGCAGCAAAGCGGCGAACTGGTGCGCCTGGGGGTGATCGATGGCGACCGCCAGACCTGGATTGCCAAGGCTCAGGGCGCTCGCTCAGGCCTGCGTTACGACCCGGACATGGGACGCGATGCGCCGTTGTTCTACACCGCTTCCGGGCATGCCTGGCTGTCGAGCCTGAGCGATGCCCAAGCCTTGCTGCTGGTCGAGCGCCAGGGTATCGCCGAGCCTGAGGCGTTCGGCCCCAATGCGCCGCGTTCCAATGCCGAACTGCTCGAGCGCCTGCGCCTGGCGCGTGAGCATGGGTATGCCTGGGTCATCGAAAGCTCGGCGGTCGGCACCTCGGCACTGGCCGCTGTGGTGCGTAACCCGGTGGATGGCCATGCGGTAGGCGTGCTGAGTATTGCCGGGCCCAGCGCACGCATGAGCGAGGCGCGTCTGCATGAACTTGCACCGATCCTGTTGGCCGCCGCTGCAGAGTTGTCGGCGGCAAGCCCCGCATCCGAACTATTCACCTAACACAGTAGGAGCGGGCTTGCCCCGCGATGCTTTCTTTTTTGCTTGCGCTGAAAGTGGAACCTAGTTCTAAATAACCGGACACCACTCTCAGAGATCCGAACAATGAGTCAACGCGTGATGTCCCTCGCTGCCCTGACAGTGCTCGAGCTGTCGCCCGTGGAAATGGTCGAAGTCGCTGCTCGTGCGGGTTACAGCCATGTCGGCCTGCGCCTTGAGCCGGCCACGCCAGAGGAACATCATTTCCCGTTGGTGACCGATGCCGGGTTGCGCCGGCAAACGGCTGCACGCCTGCGTGATACCGGCATCAAAGTGCTCGATGTGGAAATCCTGCGGCTGAAACCAGACACCTGTGTCGCTGACTTTGAAGCCTTGCTGGCGGTGGGCGCTGAGTTCGGTGCCAGTGAGCTGCTGGTGGCCGGCAATGACCCAGACGAGCAACGCCTGAGCGAGCGCTTTGCCGCGCTGTGTGATCTGGCCGGGCAATACGGTTTGCACCCGCACCTTGAGTTCATGCCCTGGACCGATGCGAAGAACCTCGGCCAAGCCTTGCGTATTGTCGAGCAGGCCGGGCGTGACAATGGCTGTGTGTTGGTCGATGCCTTCCATTTCGACCGCTCGGCATCGTCGCTGGAAGACTTGCGCAAGGTTGCACCGTCGCGCCTGCGTTATGCTCAATTGTGCGACGTGGCAGGGCCACGGCCCGATGACATGGCCGAGATCTTGCGTCAGGCGCGCAATGAACGGCGTTTTCCGGGGGACGGTGATTGTGACTTGCCAGGGCTGCTGAGCAGCCTGCCGCCTTCAATACCCCTGAGCCTGGAGATTCCTACCCGGCAGTTGTATGAGCAAGGAATCAGTGCCCTGCAACGGGCACAAATGGCCCTGGAAAAGACCCACCAGCTGCTTGTGCAGCACTGACCGCGAGCCGACTACATGCCCCGTTCTACTGCGCTCAACGATGCCAGCCAGCCATTGCGGGGCATTCTGTTGGTGGTGCTGGCGACGTTCCTGTTTGCCAGCCACGACGCTTTGTCCAAGTACTTGGCCGGGTTCTATCCGATACTCTGGGTGGTCTGGGCCCGTTACTTGGTACACACCCTGCTGATGATGGCGATCTTTCTGCCACAGTCCGGGTTGCGGGTGCTGCGCACGCGTCGCCCAGGGTTGCAGGCTTTGCGCGCCCTGTGCCTGTTGGGTACCAGCCTGTTGTTCACCACGGCCTTGCAGTACATCCCACTTGCTGAAGCCACCGCCGTCAACTTCCTCGCGCCCTTGTTGGTGACGGCGTTGTCGCTGCCGCTGCTGGGGGAGAAAGTCACGCGTGGGCAATGGGTGGCGGTGCTGGTGAGTTTCGTCGGGGTGACTGTGATCATTCACCCAGGCGGCGCGCTGTTCACGCCTGCAGTGCTGCTGCCGTTTGGTTCGGCATTGTGTTTCTGCTTCTACCAACTGCTGACACGCAAGCTCAGTGGTGTCGATAGTCCGACCACCAGCAATTTCTTTACCGGAGTACTCAATACCTTGGTGATGAGCGCGATTGTGCCGATGTTCTGGCAGACGCCGAGTTTCATCCATGGATTGATGGCGGTGGCGCTTGGCACCTGTGGAATGACCGCACACCTGTTTCTGACCCAGGCCTTCCGCCACGCGCCGCCGGCCATGCTGGCACCGTTCAGCTACTGTCAGATCGTGTTTGCCGGGTTGCTTGGCCTGGTGCTGTTCGGACACAGCCCGGACTTGGCCGGGCTGGTGGGGATTGCATTGATCTGTCTGAGCGGGTTGGGTGCTGCCTGGTTACAGCGGAAGCCTTAACCCTCGACTTTCGGCACCTTGCGTGGCGCCATCAGGTACATCCAGGTCAGGGCGATGAAGTAGGTCGCCGGGATCAGGGTGAACAGCAGGGTGTAGTTGTTATTGGTGGTGGTCAGGATGTAGCCCACCAACTGAGTCATGAACATCCCACCGATGGCAGCGCACATGCCGCCAAAGCCGAACACCGTACTCATCATGTGCTTGGGCGTGTAGTCCATCACCAGGCTCCAGATGTTGGCAGTCCAGGCTTGGTGTGCAGCGATTGCCAGAGAGATGGCCAGCACCGCCACCCACAGGCTGCTGGCGCCTGCGGCAAAGATCACACCGATGATAGTGATTGCAAACATCAGCATCGACAGCAGGCGTGCCTTGACCGGTGCCATGCCGCGGCCAATCAGAAACGAAGACAGGATGCCACCACCGACGCTACCGAAGTCGGCGCTGATATAGATAACGATCAGTGGAATACCCATCTGGGTGACGCTGATGCCGAGGCTGTATTGCTGGTTGAGGAACGGCGGCAGCCAGTACAGGTAGAACCAGAACACCGGCGCGGTGATGGAGTACGCGAGGGCGAAGGCCCAGGTGCCGCGCATGCGCAAGATGCGTGAGAACGGTACGCGGGTCTGCTCAGGCTCCACTTCGCTTTGCACGTAGGCCAATTCTTCCTTGCTGACGGTTGGATGATCTTCCGGGTTGAAATACTTCAAGCCCCAGAACAGCACCCACACCAGGCCCAGTGCGGCCATGCCCATGAACGCGGCCTGCCAGCCCCAGACGGTGAGGATCAATGGCAGCAGCATTGGCGTAAACATCGCTCCGACGTTGGTGCCGGCGTTGAAGATGCCGGTGGCCACGGCACGTTCGCCGGCCGGGAACCACAGGCGGGTGGTCTTGACGCACGCGGGGTAGTTGGCCGCTTCGGTCAGGCCAAGAATGAAGCGACAGACCATAAAGCCCACCGCCGAGGTGGCCAGGCCATGGGCGCCGGTCGCCAGGCTCCAGAGCAGCACGGCGCAGAAGAACACCCGCTTGACGCCGATGCGGTCGATCAACCGGCCCTGAAGGACGAAGCCAATGGCATAGCCGACCTGGAACCAGAAGTTGATGTTGGCGTAATCCATCGCCGTCCAGCTCATTTCCTTGGCCAGAATCGGCTGCATGACGCCCAGGGCGGCACGGTCGATGTAGTTCAGGGTGGTGGCGAAAAACACCAGGGCCAACATGACCCAACGGGTCTTGCCGACCGCCATGGCGCCACGGATTTTATCGCCGATACCGGCATGCGGGGTGCTGGCAAGCGGTTGGGCTATGCGGGTGCTGTGCGAATGGATCATGGGAGGGGTACCCGTATTTTTATGTTTATGGGTCAAGCATGGGTAATGCAACGCAAAGGACGCCGGGGTGTTCGGCTGTCGTTTGAATGGCAGGTGTCGAAGCGCTTTTGGCGTGTCGAAGGTTTCTGCCCGGTGTCGAAATGGTGCGCCTGTGGTCAAAAAAGGGTCAATTCACAGAATGCTATTTTGGGCGATAACCGAACACAAAACTAACCAGTTAGTACCTTTTTGATTGAGCAAAAAGTGTACACCGCCAATAATCGCAGCATCCGGGTTTTGCCTACCCATCGGAGCCATAAAAATGCAGCGTTCGATTGCCACCGTGTCCTTGAGCGGTACCTTGCCTGAAAAACTCGAAGCCATTGCTGCCGCAGGCTTCGACGGCGTCGAGATCTTCGAGAATGACTTGCTCTACTACGCCGGCAGCCCGCGGGAAATTCGCCAGCGCTGCGCTGACCTAGGCCTGGCAATTACCTTGTTTCAGCCGTTTCGTGACTTCGAAGGCTGTCGCCGTGACCGGTTGGCACGCAACCTGGACCGCGCCGAGCGCAAGTTCGACCTGATGCAGGAGTTGGGCACCGATCTGGTGCTGGTGTGCAGCAATGTGGCGGCTGATTCGCTGGGCGAGCACCAGGTACTGGTCGACGACTTGCGCCTGCTGGCCGAACGGGCCGGAGCCCGCGATTTGCGCATCGGTTATGAGGCGTTGGCCTGGGGTCGACACGTGAACACCTGGCAGCAAGTCTGGGACATCGTTCAGGCAGCGAATCATCCCAGCCTGGGGATGATTCTCGACAGTTTCCATACCCTTTCGCTCAAGGGCGACCCCAGCGCCATTGCTCAGGTGCCGGGCGATAAGATCTTCTTTGTGCAAATGGCCGACGCACCGCTGCTGGCTATGGATGTGCTGGAGTGGAGCCGACATTTTCGCTGCTTCCCGGGGCAGGGCGAATTCGATCTGGCGGGCTTCCTCGCACCGATTCTGGCCAGTGGTTATCGCGGGCCGTTGTCGCTGGAAATCTTCAACGATGGATTCCGCGCCGCGCCACCGCGGGCCAACGCTGCCGATGGTCTGCGCTCGTTGCTGTACCTTGAAGAGAAGACTCGTCAACGTCTTGAACAGCAAGTTGAGTTGCCTGGCGATCTGTTGTTTACGCCACCGGCAGCCAGTGTTTACGATGGCATCGAGTTTCTCGAGTTTGCCGTGGATGATGCGCTCGGCGCCAAGCTGGGCAACTGGCTGGAGCGTTTGGGCTTCAGCCGGGTCGGCACTCATCGCTCAAAGAGTGTCAGTTTGCTGCGCCAAGGCGATATCAACCTGATTCTCAATGCAGAGCCTTATTCGTTTGCCCACAACTTTTTTGAGAGCCATGGCCCGTCTCTGTGCGCCACAGCCATTCGGGTCAAGGACAGCGCCCAAGCGCTGGCACGGGCGGTGGCTTATCAGGGCCAGCCTTATCGTGGCCTGGTCGGGCCGAACGAGCGTGAGCTGGCGGCTGTGCGGGCGCCGGATGGCAGCCTGATTTATCTGGTGGATCAGGACGCTGAGGGGCGGACGATCTACGACACCGACTTCAGCCTGGTGCAAAGCGCAGGTAACAGCCTGGGGCTCAAGCGCATTGACCACATGGCCCTGGCCTTGCCAGCCGATGGACTCGACAGCTGGGCACTGTTTTACAAGAGCGTGCTGGACTTCACCGCCGATGATGAGGTGGTGCTGCCCGACCCCTATGGCCTGGTGAAGAGCCGGGCGTTGCGCAGTCGTTGCAGCTCGATCCGTTTGCCGCTGAATATTTCGGAAAACCGAAACACCGCAATTGCGCATGCGCTGTCGCACTACCGTGGCTCGGGTGTGCACCACATTGCCTTCGACTGCGACGACATCTTCAGCGCTGTGAAGCAGGCCAAGGAAGCGGGCGTGGCGTTACTCGACATCCCGCTCAACTATTACGATGACCTGGCTGCACGTTTTGATTTCGATGACGAGTTCCTCAGCGAACTGGCGTACTACAACGTGCTCTATGACCGTGATGCACAGGGCGGTGAGTTGTTTCACGTGTACACCGAACCGTTCGAGGAGCGGTTTTTCTTCGAAGTCTTGCAACGGCGCAACGGCTACAGCGGTTATGGTGCCGCCAACGTCGCTGTACGCCTGGCGGCAATGGCCAAGGCGCGGGCAGGCTCACCGGTGCAAGCCCGTTTATAGGGGAGGGGGCAGCAGGCTTTCTTCCTTATCCGCCGGGGCTCATAATCACCGGGTTAACTGTTGGCCACGAGTCCCGTATGACCACTATTCCAGCACTCTGCCCGACCCCTGAAGCGGGGGCGCGCAAGGGGCGCAAAAACAATCCGGAAAAGACCCGCGAGAACATTCTCCAGGCGGCAATCAGCGAATTCGTCCAGCAAGGGCTGGCGGGTGCCCGGGTCGATGCTATTGCCGAGCGCACCCAGACTTCCAAGCGCATGATCTACTACTACTTCAACAGCAAGGAGCAGTTGTATGTCGAGGTGCTGGAAAAGCTTTACGGCGACATCCGCAACACCGAAAGCAGCTTGCACCTAGCCGAGCTGGAACCACGCCAGGGGATTCGCCGACTGATCGAGTTCACCTTCGATCACCATGACCGCAACGTCGATTTCGTGCGTATCGTCTGCAACGAAAACATGCACCACGGTGAGTATGTGAAGCGCTCTGCGGCGATTCGCTCGATGAACAAAACCGTGCTCATCGCGCTGGACGAAATTTTGCGCCGCGGTGCCGCCGAGGGAGTTTTCCGCCAAGGCCTGGAGGCCTTGGATGTGCACCTGTTGATCAGTTCGTTCTGCTTCTATCGAGTATCGAACCGCAACACCTTTGGTGAGATCTTTCAGGTCAATTTCGAAGATGCAGAACTGAAGGCGCGCCATCGCGAGATGATCTGCGAGTCGGTGCTGCGCTTCCTGCAAGCCTGAATCGCGGGGCAAGCCCGCTCCCACGGTAGGAGCGGGCTTGCCCCGCGATGCTACTCAACTCCCCATTTGATGGAAATGCTCAAGCATCCGTGAAGCATCCGCCTCCCGCCCGCTGAACAGCTCAAACGCTTTCACCGCCTGAAACACCGCCATGTTCGAGCCATCCAGGGTACGGCAACCCAGCGCGCGGGCTTCGCGCAGCAACTCGGTTTCCAGTGGAAAATAGACGATCTCCGCCACCCACAAACCGGCTCGCAGTAGCGCCTTGGGCACCGGCATCCCCGGCAGTTTGGCCATGCCCATCGGTGTGCTGTTGACCAGACCGTCGGCTTTGGCCATGGCGCTTTCCAGGTCATGGCCGACACGAGCCCGACCGCCGTCGAAGTGAGCATTGAGGTTATCCACAAGCGCTTGGGCGCGGGCCGTCTCGACATCGAAGATGCTCAAGTTCTCAACCCCTTCTGCCAGCAGTGCATGGGCGACTGCCGCACCGGCGCCACCGGCCCCCATCTGTACTACCTGACGGCGTGGCACATCGCTCAGCCCCCGGCGAAAGCCTTCGGCAAAACCCAGGCAGTCGGTGTTGTGGCCGATGCGCTTGCCATCCTTGAGCACCACCGTGTTGACGGCACCAATGCCTCGCGCTTCGGCGGACAGTTCATCGAGCAGCGGCAAGATCACTTGCTTGCACGGGAAGGTAATGTTCAACCCCGTGAAACCCATCGACTCGGCAGCCGTAAGCAACTGCTCAAGGGCGCTGCTGTCGAGTTTCAACTGATCCAGATCGATCAGCCGATACAAGTACGTCAGGCCCTGGGCATGGCCTTCGTGCTCATGCAGCGCTGGGGTTCGCGAGGCCTGGATACCTGCACCGATCAGGCCGGCGAGGATGCCTGTAGGGTGAGCCGGATTCATGGGGAAACTCCACTATTGTTCTTGGGAAGACACGTGCATTGAAAATGTACCGAATGGTTAATTAGGTCAATCGGTGGCCCCCGCGATCAATGCTTTTGTGTGCGTTGATCGCACAGCCTGTGCTAAACCTGTTGCTTGCACCTGACCACGGAGGGAGACATGGCAATGCCGTTTAACAATCAGCAGTTGATGGGGGAAACCTGGCCGGGCCTGGCCAACCTGACCCAATCGATCTTCGCCAGCTTGGGGGGCCGGGGCTTTCGCAACAGTTTCCACCTCGATCGCTCGCAGGCGACCTGCTTGCTGCTGATTGATGGCCTGGGATGGAATCTATTGCAGGCCCATGCCCGGCATGCGCCGTTTCTCGCTTCATTGATGCAGCCTGACGCGTGTTTTCGCGTGGGCTTTCCGGCGACCACCGCCTGCAGTCTGGCTTCGGTGACATCGGGGCTGGGTAGCGGTGCTCATGGCATTGTCGGTTGCAGTTTTGCCCTGGATGAACAGACCGAGCTGTCGCCACTGTCCTGGACCACTGAAGCGCTGCACGCCGAAGTGCAGGCAGGTGCTGCCCCCGAACCTGGCGCGTTTATCGTGCCACCTGATGCCTGGAGCCTGGCCAGCGCACAGGGGATTGCCGTCAGCACGGTCATGCTTGGGCGTTATGCCAATTCAGCGTTCAGTCAGGCGATCTACAAAGCAGGGCAGATACTTCCAGCGCCGGCGTATGACGCCTACCCGGCGCTGGTCAACGCAGCCTTGGCGGGTGGCGGGCCTGCTTTCTGCTTTGCCTATTTCGGCGATCTGGATTTTGCCGGGCACTTGTTCGGCCCTGGCTCTGAAGGCTGGATCAAACAGCTGGAAATCGCGGATCAGTTGGCTCGGGCGATTGCCGACAAACTGCCAGAGTCTGTGCAACTGATGGTGATCGCCGACCATGGCATGCTGGCGCTGGACAGCGCTCAGGTCCATGACTTTGACCTCGACCCGGTTTTGCAGGAGGGCGTACGGGCCATTGCCGGTGATATTCGTGCGCGCCATCTGTATGTGCCTGCACAGCAAGACCGCGTGCACGAGCGCTGGCAAAACCGTTTAGGTGATGAATACCGGGTGCTGTCCAAAGCCCAGGCGATTGCCAAGGGGCTGTTTGGTGATGTGATGCTGAGTCAGGCCGAAGCGCGGATCGGTGACCTGATTGTGGTACCGACCGGGGAGGGGGGAATTATTCGCAGCCAGGTGGAGAAGCATGCCAGCCAGTGGCGTGGGCACCATGGCGCATTGACCGATGCCGATCAGTTGGTGCCGCTGCTGATGTGCAGAGGATCGCGGGTGTAGCCCCCTCCCACAGGGAGAATGTTCCTGCTGTGGGAGCGGGCTTGCCCCGCGAAAGAGGTAACACCCACTCAGCGCCGAACCAACAGCACTCCACTTTCCATGTGATGGGTATACGGAAACTGGTCAAACAACGCGCAACGCTCGATGCGGTGCGTGTCGTGCAACTGGGCAATGTTTGCCGCCAGTGTTTCCGGGTTGCAGGAGATGTACAGGATGTTGTCGAAGCGCCGGGTCAACTCGCAGGTGTCCGGGTCCATGCCGGCACGTGGCGGATCGACAAACACGCTACCGAACTCATAGCTCTTCAGGTCAATACCTTCCAGGCGACGGAACGGACGTACTTCATTCAGCGCTTCCGTCAGCTCTTCGGCCGACAAACGTACCAGTCGCACGTTGTCCACAGCGTTGTCGTCCAGGTTGTGCAGGGCGGCGTTGACCGAGGTCTTGCTGATCTCCGTGGCCAGTACCTTACGTACTCGGGTAGCCAGGGGCAGGGTGAAGTTACCGTTACCGCAGTACAGCTCCAGCAGATCGTCCTGGCGCTCGCCAAGGGCTTCATAGGCCCAATTGAGCATCTTCTGGTTCACCGCGCCGTTAGGTTGGGTGAAGGCGCCTTCCGGTTGGCGGTAGCGGAAGGTGCGTCCGGCGATCTGCAGTTCCTCAACCGCATAATCGCGGCCGATCACCACACGTTTGCCTTTGGAGCGGCCAATGATGCTCACGCCCAGGTCCTGAGCCAGTTGCTGCGCTGCCGCTTCCCAATGCTCGTCGAGTGGACGGTGGTAGCACAGGGTGATCATCGCATCACCTGCCAGGGTGGTGAGGAACTCCACCTGGAACAGCTTGAAACTCAGCGCCGAGCTGGCTTGCCAGGCAGCTTTGAGCTGCGGCATCAGTTCGTTGATGCGCAGGCTGGCAATTGGGAAGTCTTCGATCAGAATCGGGGTGTGCTTCTCACCGGGAGCGAACATCGCATAGAAGCGCTGCTCGTTCTCACGCCACAGGCGGAACTCGGCGCGCAGGCGATAGTGCTCGCGCGGTGAATCGAACACCGCAGGCTCCGGGGCATCGAAAGGCGCCAGCAGCTCGCGCAGGCGCTCGACCTTGGCGTCGAGCTGCTGGGTGTAGGTCGAAGGGTCGAAAACAGCACTCATGCGTTGAACCAGCCCAGCTTGATAACGAACAGCACCGAGAGGATCACCAGCGCGGCGTTCAGGTCGCGGCCACGGCCGGAGATCAGCTTGATCGCGGTCCAGGTAATGAAGCCGAAGGCGATGCCGTTGGCGATCGAATAGGTCAATGGCATGGCCAGGGCAGTCACCACCACAGGCGCCGCTTCGGTGATGTCGTCCCAGTTTATTTCAGCCAGGCCCGAGGCCATCAACACGGCGACGAACAACAGCGCCGGTGCGGTGGCGAAGGCTGGCACGCTACCGGCCAGCGGTGCGAAGAACAGTGCCAGCAGGAACAGAATGGCGACCACGATGGCGGTCAGGCCGGTGCGCCCGCCCGCACTCACCCCGGCAGCCGATTCGATGTAGCTGGTGGTGGTCGACGTGCCCAGCAGGGAGCCGGCCATGGCAGCGGTACTGTCGGCAATCAGGGCGCGGCCCATTTTTGGCATATGGCCGTCTTTGCGCATCAGGCCGGCACGTTTGGCCACACCGATCAGGGTGCCGGAGTTGTCGAACAGGTCAACGAACAGGAAGGCAAAGATTACGCTGACCAAGCCGACATCCAGTGCCCCGCGGATGTCCAGTTGCAGGAAGGTCGGCGCCAGCGAAGGTGGCATCGAGACAACGCCGTTGAATGGGGTGAAGCCCAACCCAATCGAGGCAACGGTCACCGCCAGAATGCCGATCAATACGGCACCACGCACTTTCAACGCTTCCAGGGCGACAATCAGGAAGAAGCCCAGGGTGGCGAGGATCGGTGCTGGTTGCTTGAGGTCACCCAGGCCCACCAGGGTTGCAGAGTTATCGACGACGATGCCGGCGTTATGCAGGGCGATCAGCGCCAGAAACAGACCGATACCGGCGGCGATGGCCGAGCGCAGTGGCAGCGGGATGCTGTTGACGATCCACTCACGGATACGAAAGATCGACAGCAGGAAGAAGCACACCGCCGAGATGAATACCGCTCCCAACGCTACTTGCCAGGTGTGGCCCATGTGCAGGACTACGGTGTAGGTGAAGAATGCGTTCAGGCCCATGCCTGGTGCCAGGGCGATCGGGTAGTTGGCGATCAGGCCCATGGTGGTCGAGCCGATAGCAGCTGCCAGACAGGTGGCAACGAACAGCGCGCCTTTGTCCATGCCGGTCTCGCCGAGAATGCTCGGGTTGACGAACAGAATGTAGGCCATGGCCAGGAAGGTGGTCACGCCCGCGAGAATTTCGGTGCGGACATTGGTGTTGTGCGCTTTTAGTTGAAACAGCCTTTCCAGCATGCCTGCTCCCAGTGGCGCGCCCCGGCGCCGTGAATGTATCGACCCCATCAGCAAAGCACAGACCGTACCGGACAGCGTGTGGAATGTGATCGAGTCGGAAAAAAGCCGCGCATCATACCAGCAAGCTTGCGGTTGCACGATCACGGTAGGAGCGGGCTTGCCCCGCGATTGAGTAATGGCAGTCACAACGCATCGCGGGGCAAGCCCGCTCCTACAGACAGCCGCTTCAGCGGCTGTGCAGGTGGTCGCGGTTTGCCAAGCTCGGAAACAGCTTGATCCACACTCCGGTCACCACCAGCGTACCGACGCCACCGAGCACCACCGCCGGCACAGTGCCGAACCAATGCGCGGTCAGCCCCGACTCGAACTCGCCCAGTTGGTTCGAGGCGCCGATGAACAAGCCATTCACTGCACTGACCCGGCCACGCATTTCATCCGGCGTTTCCAGCTGCACGAAGGCACCACGAATCACCATGCTGATCATGTCGGCAGCGCCGAGCACAGCCAGCACTGCCAGGGAAAACCAGAACGAGGTGGAAAGGCCGAAGGCGATGGTGGCCACGCCGAAAATACCGACAGCGGTGAACATCACCCGGCCCACATTGCGCTCAACGGGAAAGCGCGCCAGCCACAGCGACATCAACAGCGCACCTACCGCCGGTGCCGAACGCAGCAGCCCCAGTCCCCAAGGGCCGGTGAGCAGGATGTCTTTGGCAAATACCGGCAGCAGCGCGGTGGCCCCACCCAACAGCACCGCGAACAGGTCGAGCGAGATCGCCCCGAGGATGTCCGGGCGGCTGCGGATAAAACGTATGCCGGCCAGCAGCGATTCCAGGCTGGCGCGACCGTTTCGCGGCGCTTGTGGCTTTACAGTGAGGCTCAAGGTCAACAGGCAGGCAGTCACGTACAGCGCAACGGTCGGGCCGTACACCCACACACTGCCGAACGCATAAAGAAAGCCACCCACTGCCGGTGCAACGATGGTGGCGGCTTGCATGGCCGACGCCGAGGCCGCCACGGCACGCGGGAACAACGCCGATGGTACAACGTTAGGCAGTAGCGCCTGGGTGGCGGGCATTTCGAAGGAACGGGTGCTGCCGAGCAGAAAAGCGAGGATGAAGATCATCTCGCGGCTGACATTGCCGGTGCTGCTGGCGATCACCAGCGCCAGGGCGATCAGTGCCTGGGCACTCTGGCAGAGCGCGGCGACACGACGCCGGTCGTAGCGGTCGGCAACATGCCCGGTATGCAGCATGAACAACACCCGTGGGGCGAACTCCACCAGGCCGACCAGGCCCAGATCGAGGACATTGCCGGTCAGTTGATACAGGTGCCAGCCGATGGCAACGGTGAGCATCTGGAATCCGCTGGCGGTACAGACGCGCGCCAGCCAGAAAGCGAGAAAAGGACGGTGGTGGCGCAAAAGCAGGGGCGGATGGTCTGACATCAGCAGTGCAGAGCCTTGGCGAGGAAACAGCGGTGCAGATTACCACTTGTTTGTAACAACAGGTTGCGGAGTGTCCGGGTGACGCGTACGCATGCACCATTCTGGGGCGCAAAAAAACAGCGTAACTGATCTGCGGCAATCAACCACACAACCTCGCAGGCCTTTCAGGACTATCCTTTTCTGGCAGCCGTTGATCTGGATCAATAGTTTCATTTGCAACGGTTGGGCCTCAGGGCCGAATTCCCTGCGTTGTGAAGTTTTAGAACAACTCCAACTAGCCGCACTGAACTACCGTGGGGGCAGTTGGCGCCAAGGTGCATCGCCTGACGCCGGATTACCTGACAGAGGAAGCACTATGTTCGGATTAGAGGCTCTAGATCTCGCCCGAATCCAGTTTGCATTTACCGTGTCCTTTCACATCCTGTTTCCAGCCATCACCATTGGCCTGGCAAGTTACCTGGCTGTGCTTGAGGGGTTGTGGCTCAAAACCAACAACAGCGTCTACCGTGACCTTTACCATTTCTGGTCGAAAATCTTTGCCGTCAACTTCGGCATGGGTGTGGTCTCCGGTTTGGTCATGGCGTATCAGTTCGGTACCAACTGGAGCAAGTTCTCCGATTTTGCCGGTTCCATCACCGGACCGCTGCTCACTTATGAAGTACTGACGGCCTTCTTCCTTGAAGCCGGTTTCCTCGGCGTCATGCTGTTTGGCTGGAACCGCGTAGGCCGTGGCCTGCACTTCTTCGCGACCGTCATGGTGGCCATCGGTACGATCATTTCGACCTTCTGGATTCTCGCTTCCAACAGCTGGATGCAGACTCCGCAAGGCTACGAGATCGTCAATGGCGTGGTGGTTCCGGTGGACTGGTTCGCGGTGATTTTCAACCCGTCGTTCCCGTACCGTCTGCTGCACATGGCCACTGCCGCATTCGTTGCCACAGCGTTCTTCGTTGGCGCATCGGCGGCCTGGCATTTGCTGCGTGGGCGTGACAACCCGGCGATTCGTAAAATGCTCTCGATGGCCATGTGGATGGCCCTGATCGTGGCGCCAATCCAGGCGGTGATCGGTGACTTCCACGGCTTGAACACCCTCAAGCACCAACCGGTGAAAATCGCGGCGATTGAAGGCCACTGGGAGAATGTCGGTGACGAGCCGACCCCTCTGATCCTGTTCGGCATTCCCGACATGGAAGCCGAGACCACCCGTTACAAACTGGAAATTCCGGCCCTGGGCAGCTTGATCCTGACGCACAGCTTGGACAAGCAAGTTCCGGCGATGAAGGAGTTCCCGAAGGAAGACCGGCCTAACTCCACCGTAGTGTTCTGGTCGTTCCGGATCATGGTCGGCCTGGGCATGCTGATGATCCTGGTCGGCTTGTGGAGCGTATGGCTGCGTATGCGCGACAAGCTCTACAGCTCCCGTCCTTTCCTTTACCTGACCTTGTGGATGGGGCCGTCTGGCTTGATCGCAATCCTCGCTGGCTGGTTCACCACCGAAGTCGGGCGTCAGCCCTGGGTGGTGTATGGCGTGATGCGTACTGCCGATGGTGTTTCCAATCACAGCTACACCCAATTGGGCGTGACGCTGGTGATGTTCGTAGTGGTTTATTTCGCTCTGTTCGGTGCGGGCCTGGGCTACATGATGCGCTTGGTGCGCAAAGGGCCGAAAACCGGCGAGGGTAAAGAAACCATCAAGGGTGGGCCTGGCCAGCACCGTACGCCAGCGCGACCGCTGTCTGCTGCTGACGACGATCATGACGATGGCGAACACACCAGCCTGAGCAAGGGGAACTGAGTCATGGGTATTGATCTTCCACTGATCTGGGCCGTGATCATTATCTTCGGCATCATGATGTACGTGGTCATGGATGGTTTCGACCTGGGGATCGGCATTCTTTTCCCCTTCGTCAAAGGCGAGCAAGACCGCGACGTGATGATGAACACCGTCGCGCCGGTCTGGGACGGTAACGAAACCTGGTTGGTGCTGGGCGGCGCGGCGCTGTTTGGTGCCTTCCCGCTGGCCTATGCCGTGGTGCTTTCGGCACTGTACCTGCCATTGATGTTGATGCTGGTCGGTTTGATCTTCCGTGGTGTAGCGTTCGAGTTCCGCTTCAAGGCCACGGCTGAAAAGCGCCACCTCTGGGACAAGGCGTTCATTGGCGGGTCGCTGGCGGCCACCTTCTTCCAGGGTGTAGCACTGGGGGCCTTCATCGAAGGCTTCAAAGTGGTCGACCGTAGCTACGCTGGTGGCGCCTTCGACTGGCTGACCCCGTTCAGCCTGTTCTGTGGGCTCGGGCTGATCGTGGCCTACGCCTTGCTCGGCTGCACCTGGCTGATCATGAAGACCGAAGGCAAGCTGCAACTGCAGATGCATGACCTGGCCCGTCCACTGGCCCTGGTGCTACTGGCAGTGACCGGTATCGTCAGCATCTGGACGCCGCTGGCGCATCCGGAAATCGCCACGCGCTGGTTCACCCTGCCGAACCTGTTCTGGTTCCTGCCGGTGCCGATCCTGGTGCTGGTGACCCTGTACGGTTTGTTGCGGGCGGTGGCACGCAATGCGCACTACACCCCGTTCCTGCTGACCCTGGCGCTGATTTTCCTGGGCTACAGTGGCCTTGGCATCAGCTTGTGGCCGAACATCATCCCACCATCGATCTCGATCTGGGACGCTGCCGCGCCGCCGCAAAGCATGGGCTTCATGCTGGTTGGGGCATTGTTCATCATTCCATTCATCCTGGGTTACACCTTCTGGAGCTACTACGTGTTCCGCGGCAAGGTGACCCACGAGGATGGCTATCACTAGGAGGGCCTGGCGATGACCGGCAAACACACCTTCGATGAAGAGAAAAAGCCACTGTGGCAGCGACTCGGCTGGCTGGCCCTGATCTGGGTTTGCAGCGTCGCGGCACTGGGGGTTGCGGCCTGGCTGATGCGCATGTTCATGGCGGCAGCCGGCTTGAGTACCCCCTGATACATCATTCCCACCTCCCGCCTTACAGCGGATTGACCCTTCGCAACGACAGTTGCGAAGGGTTTTTTTTGGTTCTTCACGGAGTGTCGAGGGCGATGGGTGCCGTGGGCTAATCTCGGTAGGAGCGGGCTTGCCCCGCGAAGCGATCTAGCATGCAAAGCCCAGTCGCGGGGCAAGCCCGCTCCTACTGGTAGAGCCCGATGCAGGAGCCTGCGGGCCGCACCGAACGGATTAGCCCTCCGCTCTCAAAACCAAAGCCAACGCTTCCCCCGCTGAACCTTTTTTTCCTTGGGCTACCGCTCACTTACGCGCTTTGAGCACCACAAACTTCGGCGTTGCAGCCACCTGCTCAACCCCCCGGAACAGCCGCGCCAGCTTGCTGTGATAACCCAGATGACGGTTACCGACGATATATAGCGCTCCACCAACCACCAGCGCCTCGCGGGCCTGTTGGAACATGCGCCAGGCGAGAAAGTCGCCAACCACTTGTTGTTGATGGAAGGGGGGATTGCACAGCACCACGTCAAGCGACTGTGCCGGCTGCCCTGCCAGACCATCGTCGGCCCGCACGCAGACTTCACGGTCGCCCAGCGCCGCCCGCCAATTCTCCAGCGCCGATTGGGTCGCCATGTACGACTCATCGACCAGGGTGTAGTGCGCTTGCGGATTCTTCAGTGCGCTGACTATGGCCAACACACCGTTACCGCAACCAAGGTCGGCAACCCGAGCGCTGCCCAGGTTAGCGGGCAAGTGCGGCAGGAAGGCGCGGGTACCAATGTCCAGGCCTTCGCGGCAGAACACGTTGGCATGGTTGAGCAACTCCAGGCGTGGTGTGTCCAGTTGGTAGCGGCTGGGGTAGGGGGAGGTGAATGTGTTCTTGTTTTGTGCGGTGGCAATCAGCAGACGGGCTTTTTTCCGTGCAAGCGATGCCTGGACCGGGCCAATGTATTTTTCCAGCAGATCACCGGCGGCGCGCGGCAGGTGCTTGATCATTGCTCCGGCTATCACTTGGGCGCCGGGGGCGAGATGGCCTTGCAGGCGAATCAGTTGTTCTTCGAGCAAGGCCAGGGTCTTGGGCACGCGCACCAGCACACGGTCAAACGGACCTTGCCAGTGGCTGCTGGCAGGAATGAACGGTAGCGCATCAAAGGCCTGACCATTACGCACCAGGTTTTTTTCCAGTGCCAGGCGGGCCAGGTGCGAGTCGCCGCTGCTGCTGACCTGTACATGGCCGCTCAAGCTGATGGCCAGGGCTCCAAAGCTGTCGTTGAGCACCAGGACACGGGCGGCGGAAGCTGGCGACTGTTCAGCCAAGTGTTCAAGCAGGTACTCGTCGGCAGCATCGAACGCTTGCAGGGGGTCGTTGGCTTGCTCGGGCTGGCGGCGCAGGTCGAGTTCGGCAAAAGGGCTGGTCAACAAGGGCATGGCTTAAGGCTCTGGGGCAGGGGCACGCGGCACCATTAGCCACGCATTACAAAGGGTGGATTCTACAGGGCTTTGAGTGGCAGGGGGTTAATCTAGAAGGCCGTACTTGGCGGCAATTGCAATGGCACCGGCTTTGTTGCTGCAGTCGAGTTTGGTTATGACGCTGCGAATGTGAAAGTTCACTGTGCTTTGCGACAAGGTGAGAATGCAGGAAATGTCGGCTGCGGTCTTGCCGGCGGCGGACCATTTCAGCACTTCGGTTTCACGGGCAGAGAGTCGCTTGGAAGGAGGGGGCGGCTGTCGGTTGAGTATCAGCGTGTGTAACAGATTACACAGCCACATGACTTGTCCAGCGGCTTTGTGAAACTCACGGGTTTCGATGGCGTTGTGACTGCGCGCCACGCTCAGGATGCTTTCGTTGTGACGCAGGTCGTGAGCTGATTGACTCCAGCCATAACGAAGCCCGTTGCGTTGAGCATGCTCCCAGAACTCGGGCGTCTCTCGGAAAACCTCATCCTGCCAGAGAAGGGGCAGCATTGATTCCCGGCAATGGGCGACGGTCGGGTCGATGCTCAGGTAATTACAGCGCTGATAATGCTCATTCCAGGCAGCGGGGTAGTTGTTGTACGTCTTGAGCTGGCCATTCTGCGCCGTTGCGGGAGTGCGTAAGGTGTAGGAAAAATATTCCATGCCCAATTGTGTAGCCAGGGAGGCCACTATCTCGAACATCCGTTGTTCATCCGTTTCGCAGCTTAATTGTTGCAGCTGCTCCTGATTCCAATCGCGCATGGCGTTTCACCTCCCTGTGACGTGTATCCGGGCTCCAACATGCTGCAAGGCAGTGTAGAAAATACCCGAGCACTTTGCTGAGTTTTTTGGTAACAAGCCGCGGCCTCTGATCCCAAATTGCTCTTTGACAGGTTGGTGCGCTTGAACTTGTGGTGATGCCACTACAATCCGGCGGTGTTTATCCTGACGCGTTTAGGCGACACTGGGCGCATCTGTTCTTTGGAGTAAGCCATGACTGCCAGCGCTGAAAAGTTCACCCGCCAGACGTTACTCGACGTCCAGCCGCTGACCCCCAGCCTGTTCAGCTTGCGTGTCACGCGTGACCCGGGCTTTCGTTTCCGCTCCGGCCAGTTTGCGCGCCTGGGTGTCACCAAGGCCGATGGCAGTGTGGTCTGGCGCGCTTACTCAATGGTGTCGGCGCCGCATGACGAACACCTGGATTTTTTCTCGATTGTGGTGCCAGGCGGGGAGTTCACCAGTGAGCTGAGCCGACTGAAGGAAGGCGACAGCTTGTTGATTGATCGTCAGGCCTTCGGTTTTCTGACCCTGGATCGCTTTGCCGACGGGCGGGACCTGTGGTTGTTGGCCACGGGCACCGGCATCGCGCCGTTCGTCTCGATTTTGCAGGATTTTGAAGCCTGGCAGCGTTTCGAGTCGATCAAGCTGGTGTATTCGGTACGGGAAGCCAGAGAACTGGCCTACCTGGACTTGATTGCTGGTCTTGAGCAACGTGAGTACCTGGCTGAATTCGCCGGCAAGCTTCAGTTCATCCCCGTGGTGACGCGTGAGCATTATCCGGGGGCGCTCAATGAGCGCATTACCACCCTGATCGAAAACGGTGAGCTTGAGCGCGCCGCAGGTTTGGCGCTGACACCGGAGCACTCGCGGGTGATGCTCTGTGGTAACCCGCAGATGATTGACGACACGCGCCAAGTGCTCAAGCAACGCGGGCTGAACCTGAGCTTGACTCGCCGCCCAGGGCAGGTGGCAGTGGAAAATTACTGGTAAGTCGGTAGTGCAGTAAAAAAACGGCGCCTTCTAGCGCCGTTTTTGCTATGGATTCAGGGCTGCCGATTTTGCGCCTTGAGCAAATCGCGAATCTCGGTGAGCAGGACTTCTTCTTTGGTTGGCGCAGGTGGCGCTTCAGGCGCCGCTGCCTCTTCGCGCTTGAGGCGGTTGATGACCTTGACGCCCATGAAAATCGCGAAGGCGACAATCACGAAGTCCAGTACGGTCTGGATGAACTTGCCGTAGGCCAGGACCACCGCCGGTATTTCACCTTCAGCCGCCTTGAGGGTGATCGCCAAGTCACTGAAGTCCACACCACCGATCAGCAGGCCGATAGGCGGCATGATCACGTCGCCTACAAAGGATGAAACGATTTTGCCAAAGGCGGCGCCGATGATGATACCGACGGCCATGTCGACCACATTCCCTTTGACCGCGAAGGCCTTGAATTCACTGAGCACGCCCATGGTTTATTCCTTGTAACAGATGAGTTTGGTCAAACCAGTGTAATTCAGCTACGCGCTTCATGCTCTGCGCTGCTGCTTTAGCCTGCAGTTATATCGAATAGTTTTGTGGTTTTCAGTGGCGGCCGTTGCCATCGAGGTCGGCTATCATGCTCACTTTTTCCGAGGACCGTCCCTATGGCCAAGGCCAAGCGCATGTACGGCTGCACTGAGTGCGGCGCGACCTTTCCGAAATGGGCCGGGCAGTGCGGCGAATGCGGGGCCTGGAACACCTTGGTCGAAACCGTGCTGGAGAGCGGAGGCGCTGCGCCGCCCAGTGGACGCACCGGCTGGGCCGGCCAGCAGGCTCAGATCAAGACCCTGGCCGAAGTCAGTGTCGAAGAAATTCCACGCTTCACCACTGCCAGCGCCGAACTGGACAGGGTGTTGGGTGGCGGCCTGGTCGACGGCTCGGTGGTGCTGATTGGCGGTGACCCTGGCATCGGCAAATCGACCATTCTGTTGCAGACCTTGTGCGCTATCGCCACGCGCATGCCCGCACTGTATGTCACCGGCGAAGAGTCCCAGCAGCAGGTAGCGATGCGCGCACGCCGCTTGGGTTTGCCCCAGGATCAATTGCGGGTGATGACCGAAACCTGCATCGAGGCAATCATCGCCACTGCGCGAGTGGAGAAACCCAAGGTCATGGTGATCGATTCGATCCAGACCATCTTCACCGAGCAATTGCAGTCGGCACCCGGCGGCGTATCCCAGGTGCGTGAAAGTGCTGCATTGCTGGTGCGTTATGCCAAGCAGAGCGGCACGGCAATCTTCCTCGTTGGCCACGTGACCAAAGAAGGCGCGCTGGCAGGCCCGCGGGTACTGGAGCACATGGTCGATACTGTTTTGTATTTCGAAGGCGAGTCAGATGGCCGCTTGCGACTGCTGCGCGCGGTGAAAAACCGTTTCGGTGCGGTCAACGAGTTAGGTGTCTTCGGCATGACCGACCGGGGTCTGAAAGAAGTTTCCAACCCTTCGGCGATCTTCCTGACGCGTGCGCAGGAAGAGGTACCCGGCAGTGTGGTGATGGCCACCTGGGAAGGCACCCGCCCCATGCTGGTCGAGGTGCAGGCGTTGGTTGACGACAGCCACTTGTCCAATCCACGCCGGGTGACCCTGGGCCTGGATCAGAACCGCCTGGCCATGCTCCTGGCTGTGCTGCATCGCCACGGCGGCATTCCGACTCACGATCAGGACGTGTTCCTCAACGTTGTGGGCGGGGTCAAGGTGCTGGAGACCGCGTCTGATCTGGCGCTGATGGCAGCGATCATGTCCAGCTTGCGCAACCGCCCGCTGGACAACGGCCTGTTGGTGTTCGGTGAGGTTGGGCTGTCGGGCGAGGTGCGCCCGGTACCCAGTGGTCAGGAGCGCCTGAAAGAGGCGGCCAAGCATGGTTTCAAACGCGCCATCGTGCCCAAAGGCAATGCCCCCAAGGAAGCACCGGCAGGGCTTCAGATAATTGCCGTAACGCGCCTGGAACAAGCCCTGGATGCACTGTTCGAATAATTCTTGCCCTGAAATAAAAAGGGCCGGTGCATACACGCCGGCCCGTTCTTATCGCTTGTAGCTTTTAGCTTGTAGCTTGTGACTACCGCTCAATGCTCCGAGACAGCGGCGCGTCGTGTCGGCGGTTCTCCGTGTTCACCTTCGCCCATCACCGGAACTTCCTTGCCTTCGGCGTTGAACAGCTTGCCATCTTCGAAGTAATCGCCGTCACGCAGGGCGGAGATATCCGAGTAGTGAATGGTGCGTTCGTAGGCGGCAGCGAAGACCGATTGCTGATCCGAGTTGCCAGCGGTGAAATGGTTGAACACCAGGTTCAGGACAATCGCCATAATCGCTGCCGAGCTGATGCCGGAGTGGAAGATGGTCTCGAACCAGTTAGGGAACTGCGCGTAGAAGTTAGGTGCGGCGATCGGGATCATGCCAAAGCCCAGCGAAGCAGCGACGATGATCAGGTTGACGTTGTTCTTGTAGCTGACCTTGGACAGGGTACGGATACCGCTGGCGGCCACGGTGCCGAACAGCACAATACCAGCGCCACCGAGTACCGAAGTTGGAACGGCGGCAATGACGCGACCCATGATCGGCAGCAGGCCGAGTACCACCAGAATCACACCACCGGTTGCCACCACGTAACGGCTCTTGACCCCGGTCACGGCTACCAGGCCGACGTTCTGGGCAAAGGCGCTCTGGGTGAAGGAACCGAAGATCGGCGCCAGGATGCTGGACGCCATGTCGGCGCGCAGGCCGTTGCCCAGACGCTTGGAGTCGACTTTGGTGTCGATGATCTCACCCACGGCGAGGATGTCTGCCGAGGTTTCTACCAGGGTCACCATGATCACGATGCACATCGACAAGATGGCAGCGATGTGGAAGGTCGGCATGCCGAAGTGGAAAGGGGTCGGCATAGCAATCAGCGGGCCGTCGAGGACTTTGCTGAAGTCAGCCATGCCCAGCGACCAGGCGATCAGGGTGCCGATGACCATGGCCAGCAGAATCGACAGACGTGAGATGGCAGCGCTGCCCAGTTTGCTCAGCAGCAGCACGATCGCGAAGGTCAGTGCGGCCAGACCAATGTTGGCCATGCTGCCGAAGTCAGGCGCTTTGCTGTTACCGCCCATCACCCAGCGTGCCGCAACTGGCATCAGGGTCAGGCCGATGGTGGTGATGACGATGCCCGTGACCAGCGGCGGGAAGAACTTGGTGATCCGCGAGAACACCGGTGTGATCAGAAAGCCGATCAGCGATGCGGCCATGACCGCGCCCAATACGCCGGGCAAACCACCACCGCCTTCACTGCTGAGGATCGCGCCCATGGTCGCGACACCGGCAAACGAGACCCCTTGCACCAGCGGCAGCTGGCAGCCAAACCACGGCAGGCCGAGAGTTTGAAGCAGGGTTGCCAAACCACCGGCAAACAACGAAGCAGCAATCAACAGGCCAATGTCCGCCGACGTCAGGCCGGCTGCCTGGCCGAGAATCAGCGGCACGGCGACGATACCGCCGTACATGGTCAGAACATGTTGCAGGCCGTACGCCAGGTTTGCACCTAGGCCCAGGTTCTCGTCTTCAGGACGTGACGCTGAAGACGTGCTAGAGGAGGACGTATTCATGGGGCGGGGTCTCTGTTTTATTGTTGTGGCGCTACTGTAGACAAGTCCTACATCTGAACGCCAGAACAATTGTATACAATTTTTTGATCGTCGTAGGAACAGTCCTACTAAGGTCTTGGGGCAAGGGTTGGATGCAGTTTCTGTTCCATCAGGCGAACGCAAGTACCACAGGGCCTCTTGCAGGCACTGTGGTCTTGTGGGGGAAAGCTGTCTGACTGGACAGGAAAGAAAGCGAGGGCCGAGTAGTTAGGAAGCTAAGAGTTCCTAAACTTCGATCAGTTCGTGGAACTCACGCTCCAGTTCGGTGCGATCCGCCAGGTTCAGCTCTATAAGGCGGCACAAATGTTCAAGCGAGTGCAGATCAATGTGCTGGCAGATAAACCCAAGCTGCTGCTCATCCACATGCCGCAATTGCACCTGCATTTGCACTTCGGCATCCGTGTTCAGGTGAATCACCGCATCGAACAACTGCTCAGGATCGGCATCCCAGGGTTCGGGGGATTCGATCAATATGCCTTTCAGGGAGATGTCCAGCAGGTTGACTGGCCAGCGCTGTTCGCCCTGCACCAGTTCGGTGGGGGCATCGAAGGGAACACGTTTGAAGCGTCGACGTTCAGGATGGTCGCTCATGATCGGGCACTCCGGGGTTCTACCTGACTATAGCTCAGCACTTGCCAAGGCTCTCACAAGGGCGCATAACGAACGTTGTTCAACCCGCGTTGAAGGCTCTAGACCAACGTGGGGGGTGGTCTTTCCTGTCAGTATCGCTAGACTCGGAAGGCTGTCTTTTATCCACTAGCTGGAAGCAAACCATGAACAACAATAATAGCCTGCTACGCCACATTCCGTGGCTGGCGCTGGCAGTCATAGGAGCCTGTGCGCTGGGTGTGGTCGCCCTGCGTCGTGGCGAGGCCATCAACGCCTTGTGGATCGTCGTCGCTTCGGTGGCCATCTACCTGGTCGCCTACCGCTACTACAGCCTGTTTATCGCCACCAAGGTGATGCAGCTGGACCCACGCCGGGCTACCCCGGCGGTGCTTAACAACGATGGTCTGGACTACGTGCCAACCAACAAACACATCCTTTTCGGTCACCACTTCGCGGCAATTGCCGGTGCAGGCCCGTTGGTGGGTCCGGTTCTGGCCGCGCAGATGGGCTACCTGCCCGGTACGCTCTGGCTGATCGCCGGTGTGGTGCTGGCCGGTGCTGTACAGGACTTCATGGTCCTGTTCATGTCCACCCGCCGCAACGGTCGCTCGCTGGGTGACATGGTGCGCGAGGAAATGGGGCGAATCCCGGGCACCATTGCCTTGTTCGGCTGCTTCCTGATCATGATCATCATCCTTGCGGTGCTGGCGCTGATCGTGGTCAAGGCCCTGGCCGAGTCCCCATGGGGCATGTTCACGGTCATGGCGACCATCCCGATCGCGATGTTCATGGGCGTGTACATGCGCTACATCCGTCCGGGCCGCATTGGTGAAATTTCGATCATCGGTGTGGTGCTGTTGCTGCTGTCGATCTGGCTGGGTGGTGTGGTTGCTGCCGACCCGGTCTGGGGCCCGGCATTCACCTTCACCGGTGTGCAGATCACCTGGATGCTGGTGGGTTACGGTTTTGTCGCTGCGGTTCTGCCGGTGTGGCTGGTGCTGGCACCGCGAGACTACCTGTCGACCTTCCTCAAGATCGGTACCATCGTTGGTCTGGCCATCGGTATCCTGATCATCGCTCCCGAGCTGAAAATGCCGGCCCTGACCCAGTTCACCGACGGTACTGGCCCGGTCTGGAAAGGCACCCTGTTCCCATTCCTGTTCATCACCATCGCCTGTGGCGCAGTGTCGGGCTTCCACGCGCTGATCTCTTCGGGCACCACGCCTAAGCTGCTGGATAACGAAACCAACGCCCGCTACATCGGCTACGGCGGCATGCTGATGGAGTCGTTCGTAGCGATCATGGCAATGGTTGCCGCTTCGGTGATCGAGCCGGGTGTCTACTTCGCCATGAACAGCCCGGCGGCAGTGGTCGGCGCTGACGTTGTGTCGGTCGCGCAAACAGTCAGCAGCTGGGGCTTTACCATCACCCCGGATGCACTCGAAGCGGTCGCCAGAGACATCGGCGAGCACACCATTCTGGCCCGTGCCGGTGGTGCGCCGACCCTGGCAGTAGGTATCGCGCAGATCCTGCACCAGGTGCTGCCGGGTGAAAACACCATGGCCTTCTGGTACCACTTTGCGATTCTGTTCGAGGCGCTGTTCATTCTGACAGCAGTAGACGCCGGTACCCGTGCTGGACGTTTCATGCTTCAGGACTTGCTCGGTAGCTTCATCCCAGCGCTTAAACGTACTGAAAACTGGGGTGCCAACCTGCTTGCCACTGGCGGTTGTGTGGCGCTTTGGGGTTACCTGCTGTACCAAGGTGTAATCGACCCACTGGGTGGTATCAACACCTTGTGGCCGCTGTTCGGCATCTCCAACCAGATGCTTGCCGGTATCGCGCTGATGCTCGGCACCGTGGTTCTGATCAAGATGAAGCGCCAGCGCTACATGTGGGTGACCTTGCTGCCTGCCGTGTGGCTGCTGATCTGCACCACTACCGCTGGCTTCATCAAACTGTTCGATCCGAACCCGGCGGTCGGCTTCCTGGCCCTGGCTAACAAGTACAGCGTGGCGCTCGACGCCGGTCAGGTACTGGCACCGGCCAAGGACATCGGCCAGATGCAGCACGTGATCTTCAACGCCTACACCAACGCGGGTCTGACGATCCTGTTCCTGGTCGTGGTCTTCAGCATTCTGTTCTTCGCCCTCAAGGTCGGTTTTGGCGCCCTGGGTAAAAAAGAGCGGACTGACAAAGAGTCCCCGTTCCAGGCACTGCCTGATGCGTAACCCAAGAGGAATGCAGTGATGTTCAACGATCTCGGTCGACTGGGTAAGTACCTGGGGCAGGCAGCCCGCCTGATGGTCGGCATGCCCGACTACGACAACTACGTCGAGCATATGCAGACCAAGCATCCGGACAAACCGGTAATGAGCTACGAGGCGTTCTTCCGTGAACGCCAAGAAGCGCGATACGGCGGCAAGTCTGGGCCGAAGTGCTGTTGATCCTGAGGGAGCCCGGCTAGCCGGGCTCCTGTAGGAGCGGGCTAGCCCCGCGATCCCCCGCAAGCCCCCCATTTCAAACCCTGCCGAGGAAACTTCGTTTGCACTCACCTATTCCCGTAACAGTGCTGAGCGGCTTTCTCGGTGCTGGCAAGACCACCTTGCTCAAGCACATCCTCAAGGCCGAACACGGCCTGAAGATCGCTGTGATCGAGAACGAATTCAGTGACGCCGGTATCGACAGTCAATTGCTGGGCGATGAACCGGTACAGGTCATGACCCTGGCCAACGGCTGTGTGTGCTGCAGCATTCACACCGATCTGACCAAAGCCCTGTTCCTGCTGTTGGAGCGCCTGGATGCCGGTGAGATTGCCTTCGATCGTCTGGCGATCGAATGCACCGGTCTCGCCGATCCGTCGCCAGTAGCACAAACCTTTTTCATCGATGAAGAGCTACGCGAGCGCTACCTGCTCGACGGCATCATCACCCTGGTCGATGCCGCGCATGCCGAGCAGCATTTGACGCAGGCCATTGCCCAGGCCCAGATCGGCTTTGCCGACCGCTTGCTGGTGAGCAAGACCGACCTGGTAGATGCGGCCACTTTCGACGCCTTGAGCGAGCGCCTGGGGCGGATCAACCGCCGCGCGCCGATCCGGGTGGTCGAGCACGGTCGCATTGACCTGGCCGAGCTGTTGGATGTGCGTGGTTTCAACCTCAATGCCGACCTTGGCGGTGGCCTTAGTCTGCGTCCTGTCAGCCAGGCCGTCACACCAGATCGTATCTCCAGCCTGGTGCTGCGTACTGAAACGCCGCTGGATATCGACCGGCTCAGCGACTTCATGAACCAGTTGCTTGAAGACCATGGCAAACAACTGCTGCGCTACAAGGGCGTGCTGAACATAGCTGGCGAGGATCGGCGCCTGGTGTTTCAGGGTGTATTGAAACTGTATGGCTTTGACTGGGACACCGAATGGGCCGAAGGCGAGGCGCGCGAGAGCGTGATGGTATTCATTGCCGACGAATTGCCCGAAGCAAAGATTCGCGAGGGCTTTGAGGCGTTGACTCAGTCTTGAGGGGCACATCGCAGGACAGATCGTCATGCCCCGCGATGTATGAACATGCCGTTAAGCTGAACGTCAGCTGGCACTGAGCCAGTCAACCTCGCGTTCAAGGATATTCAATCGCAAATCACACGCAACCCCTGGGACATCCACGGCCAGGAAGCCGCCAACGCCAATGCCGATACCGTGCATGCCGAGGCTACCGGCGGTTTCCTTGTGCACCAAGTTGACGGCGGCCGATTCGCTCGCCAGGTTGGAGAGGTCAATGGCCTGGCCGGTTTGCGCGCAGCGCAACGCCCATAGTATGGGGTCCGCTTGTTTGATCGGGCACGCTTCAGTCACGCCTTGATTGGTAGTAAACACACCGTACTTCAGGTATTTGCCGCTGCGCACATAAAGTCGATAGTGCCCCTCGTGATGTCGGAAGTAGAGCTCTGTCGGTGGGATGTCAGCTATCAAGTTGAAGTCTATCAGACCGAGATTTCGATCTTCTTCCCAGGCCTCGTTCGGGCCGATCAAAATGCCCAGGGCGTGTGAGGCATCCAGAACTGATGGTCGCGAGGGATCGGGTCTATGGTGCGCCACGTTAACCGGGCGGTCGGTGGCTTCATTGAGAATTATCACTGGATGACCATTCGCCAGAAGGGTTGCAGTGAATGAGAGGGACTTATCGCTTGGCATGCTGGTTATCTCCAGATCAAATGTTAGGCCCGCAAGCGCTGGATAGCGCCTGGTTGGAAACGGCGAATGCCGACCTCGGCACTCATCGACGCCTTCGCTGTTGACAGCAAAGGCTGGAGGCAAAGTAAAGGAGCTGATCTGGAGGGCGCAGAAGGAAGAGGTCCCGGTGGACGCTTCCCCCCCCAAAAAAAAAGCCCGGCATTTAGCCGGGCTAATTGAAGCGAACTGCTTACTTACCGTATACCGGCAGCTTGGCGCAGATGGCCTTGACCTTCTCACGAACAGCGTCGATTACCGCTTCGTTGTTCAGGTCAGCCAGGATGTCGCAGATCCAGCCAGCCAGTTCTTTACACTCTGCTTCTTTGAAGCCACGAGTGGTGACAGCCGGGGTGCCGAAGCGCAGGCCGGAGGTCACGAACGGGGAGCGTGGGTCGTTCGGTACGGAGTTCTTGTTGACGGTGATGAAGGCGCGACCCAGAGCGGCGTCGGCGTCTTTACCAGAGATTTCCTGCTTGATCAGCGACAGCAGGAACAGGTGGTTCTGAGTACCACCGGAAACCACGTCGAAACCGCGCTCGATGAACACGCCAGCCATGGCCTGGGCGTTCTTCACGACTTGCTGCTGGTAGGTTTTGAACTCAGGCTGCAGCGCTTCTTTGAAGCAGATTGCCTTGGCGGCAATGACGTGCTCCAGCGGGCCGCCCTGGGCGCCTGGGAATACGGCCGAGTTCAGCTTCTTCTCGATGTCGGCGTTGGCACGAGCCAGGATCAGGCCGCCACGTGGACCGCGCAGGGTCTTGTGGGTAGTGGTGGTGACCACGTCGGCGAATGGTACCGGGTTCGGGTATACGCCTGCAGCGACCAGGCCGGCAACGTGGGCCATGTCGACGAACAGGTAGGCACCGACCTTGTCAGCGATTTCGCGGAAGCGTGGGAAGTCCAGCACCTGCGAGTACGCCGAGAAACCGGCAACGATCATTTTTGGCTTGTGCTCGACAGCCAGACGCTCGACTTCGTCGTAGTCGATCAGGCCGTTGGCGTCGATACCGTACTGAACAGCGTTGTACAGTTTGCCCGAGGAGCTGACGTTGGCACCGTGGGTCAGGTGACCACCGTGAGCCAGGCTCATGCCCAGGATGGTGTCACCGGCCGACAGCAGAGCCAGATATACGGCGCTGTTGGCTTGCGAACCTGCGTGTGGCTGGACGTTGGCGTAGTCGGCGCCGAACAGTTCCTTGGCACGGTCGATGGCCAGTTGCTCAACCACGTCGACGTATTCGCAACCGCCGTAGTAGCGCTTGCCTGGGTAGCCTTCGGCGTACTTGTTGGTCAGAACCGAGCCTTGGGCTTCCATGACAGCCGGGCTGGTGTAGTTTTCCGAGGCAATCAGCTCGATGTGCTCTTCCTGACGCTGAGCTTCTTGCTCCATAGCGGCAAAGAGATCGGCGTCGTACTTGGCAATGGTCAAATCACGGCTGAACATGGCGGTCCTCAAGGATCGTGCTGAAATAGGCGCGCATTCTACCTCATCAGCTTTTGTCTGGCATATGAAAGGGCATCATGTCGCAGACAAATGGGGTTCATGAGCGACAAGCTGCATGCTTCAAGCGGCAAGTAAAGGCACAGATACCAAATGCTTCAGGATCGCAGCTGCACTTGCCGCTTGAAGCTTGCCGCTTGAAGCTTGCCGCTTGAAGCTTCCAGCCTACTCAAACATAAACAGGGTTTCGTTGCTGAACTGGGCCTCGAACTGGTTGGCCGGCATCGGTCGTCCGAACAAGTAGCCCTGTACTTCATCGCAACCGTGCTCGCGCAGAAACTCAAGCTGCTCGTGGGTTTCCACCCCCTCGGCGATTACCGCCAGGTTCAGGCTGTGGGCCATGGCAATGATCGCCCGGGCAATCTGCGCATCCTGTTCGCCTTCGGGCAAGCCATCGACGAAGGTGCGGTCGATCTTCAGCACATCGATGGGGAACTGCTTGAGGTAGTTGAGCGACGAATAACCCGTGCCGAAGTCATCGACGGCGATGCTCAAGCCGAGGTTCTTCAGGCTGTCGAGGATCACCATGGCTTCGTTGACTTCACGCATCAGGATACTTTCGGTCAGCTCCAGCTCCAGGCAAGCCGGCGGCAGGCCGGTGTCCTTGAGGATGGTGGCGATCCGCGTACCAAGCTGGCCGTCGGAGAACTGCCGCGCCGAGATGTTCACCGAGACCTTGGGCACCCGTACCTTGGCCTGATGCCAGGTTTTGAGCTGGCGGCAGGCTTCCTTGAGTACCCAGTCGCCGACATCCACCACCAGGCCCAGTTCTTCGATCACGGGAATGAAATCACCCGGTGGTACCAGGCCACGACGCGGGTGACGCCAGCGCAACAATGCTTCGGCGCCGGTCAGGCGTTTACCGTCACCACTGAACTGCGGCTGGTAGTAGAGAATGAACTCGTTCTGCTCCAGGGCATGGCGCAAGTCGCTTTCCAGCTCCAGGCGCTCCAGGGCACTGGCGTTCATGTCGGCCTGGTAGAACTGGAAGTTGTTCTTGCCGCGTTCCTTGGCGTGGTACATCGCGGTGTCGGCGTTCTTCATCAACTGGCTGAGTTCACTGCCATCCTGAGGGCTCAGGGCAATGCCGATACTGGCGGTGACAAAGAACTCGCGGTTTTCCAGTACGAATGGTCGCACCAGACTGCCGAGTATCTGTTCAGCGACGTGGATGGCGCGGTTCAACGCCATCTCCCGTGTGGCTCGCGGTTGCAGCAACAGGGTGAATTCGTCACCGCCCATACGCGCCACGGTGTCATCGTCATCAACGCAGTCGAGCAGGCGCTCAGCCATGTCTTTGAGCATGCGATCACCCGCAGCATGCCCGAGGGAGTCGTTGATCGGTTTGAAACGGTCCAGGTCGAGGAACATCAGCACTACCCAGGCCTTCTGCCGCTCGGCTTGTTGCAGGGCGGTATGCAGACGGTCCTGGAACAGCGTACGGTTGGGCAGGTGGGTCAGGGCGTCGTAGTAGGCCAGCCGGTGAATCCGCTGTTCACTGGCCTTACGCTCGCTGATGTCGGTGAAGAAGCACACATAGCTGGCCAGGTCGCCTTCATCGTCAAGCACGGCGGTAATGCCGACCCAAGCCGGGTAGTGTTCGCCGCTGCGGCGCTTGAGCCAGACTTCACCTTCCCAGGTACCGCGCTGGTTGAGCTGTTTGAGCACATAGCGCAGGTGGGCTTCCTGATGCTCGTCGACGGTCAGCATGCCTGGCAACTGATCGAGCACATCGGCCACGGCATGGCCACTGACGCGGCTGAACGCTTCGTTGGCCTGAACAATGTAGCCGGCCGGGTCGGTGATGAGGATGGCCGAAGTCGAGTGCTCGAATACCGTGGCCGCCATGCGCAGGTCTTTCTCGGCGCGGCGCTGCTGGCTGATGTCGCGGCCGACCCCGAGGATACCTTCGAAGCGTGCTTGATCGTCCCAGACCAGCACCAGGCGCAGCTCGATCGGAATCTTGCGGCCATCGGCGCGCAGGCAGTCAAACAGGAACAACTGATTGGGCAACTGAGTGCGCAATTGCTCCAGCTGTTCAGGATCACCCAAGGCCCGGTTGACCCGCTCGACCAGATGGTACAGACCGGTCAGTTGCGCCGGGTTGGCGATGGTTGAGTGCCAGCCGTTAGTAAAGATCCAGTCCACTTCGTAGCCCAGCACGGCCTGTACCGACGGGCTGACATAGTTGAGCGTGAGCTGGCTGTCGGTGGAGAAGATCACGTCGCTGATGCTTTCGGCGAGCATACGGTAGCGCTGCTCGCTGTCACGCAACGACTCGCTGGCTTCAATCTGATCGGTGACGTCCTTACCGACGCCAATAATGCGGGTGACAACGCCACGGCTATCGCGGGTCAGGGCTTGTTCGCGGATGTCGAAACGCCGCCAGCGTTGATCGCAGTGACGAAACCGCAGTTGGCAATGCAATTGCTCGACACCACCGGATTCGAGCATGCGCTGACGAATCTGCCGATACACCTGAGCATCTTCCGGGTGCAGGAGGATTTCCCAGAATCGTTCACCCATTTGTGCCAGCTGTGTGCGGTCGTAACCCAAGGTGTAGCCCAGGTTGCGATTGCTGAAGATCATTTGCTTGCTGCTTACGTCTTGCACATATAGCTGATCGGGCACGGTGCGGACCACGTCCGACCAGAAGCTTTCACGCTCAAGCAGCGACAGCTCCACCTGCTTGCGGCTGGTGATGTCGCTGATACTCAGGATCACTGCCTGGTAATCACGACGCTGCTCGGGAAACTTCACCATCAGCCACAGGTGCAGGTCCTGGCCATTTTCGACGGGTAAACGTACTTCCAGCTCCAACTGTTGCTGTTTGTCCAGCACCGCCTCAATCAGTTGCAGGCCAATGCCTTCAATGCCTTCGGTACCTTCAACCAAGTAGCGCCAGGCAGCATCGCAGCAGTTCACGCCCAGCAGTTGCAGGGCCACCTGGTTGACCTCGGTGACTTTCAGTTCTTGCAGCAATGCCCGGCGCAGCGCGCGATCAAACGCCAGGCGCTGTTGCAGGGCCTGCCGACTGCGCAGGCGATGGCGTTCCAACTGCAGGGGCAAGCCGGAGAGGTCGAGCACGCACAGGGCAACCCCGGTGCCTTCGAAAATGTCGTGATAGCGGCGGCGGCTTTCCTGCAGCAGGCGATGGCGGCGGCGCATGTTGATCAGGGCCAGCAAGGGGATCAGCGCGCAGAGCAGGCCGAGCAGGCATTTGCCGATCAGTGCGGGCAGCAGTTGCTGACGCGCGAGCCCGGCATCGAACAGGCCCCGCAGTTGCCAGGTACTGTTGTCGAGGAAGGCGAGCATCACGCTTTGCAGTGGCTCGTCACTGCCCGGTGCAGGCTGGTGGCGGTTGATGACATCACCGGTCCGGCTGTTTTCCAGCAGCCACAACGGGTGGTTGGGGCGGTCCAGGTGTGAAGTCAGTTCACTGTAATACCCTGCGCCCAGGCGCAGTACCCAGTAGCCGGGTGAGTCGCCTGGTTGGCGGAGCAACAGGTAAATCAGCTGGTTGTCTGCAGAGTTGCTGAAGTAATAACCACGGCCCTGATCAAGGCGCAGAAGTTCATCCAGCGCATTTCGGTCCGGGGTGTCGCCCAGGCTGTCTGCAAGCACGGTACCGTTTGCGTCGACCCACGCCAGGCTTTGTAAACGGGGTAGTTGTACCTTCAACTGCGCGACGACGTCTGGCAGCTGCGCAGGGCTTGGCGACGAACGGTACGGCTGCACCACATTCTGGGCCACCTGGGCCTTGAGCGACATGTTCAGCGCCAGATGGTCAGCCAGTTCGGCGCTGGCATTCAGACTGCGCTGATACTGATCGGCCTGGGTGTGACGGTATTGATCGACCAGTTGCCAAAGCAGCAACCCAAGCAGCAGCAACACCAACAGGGCCAGCGCGCCTTTGAGGGATCCACGTAATGGAGAGCCGGGCGCACTGGACGGCTTGCGCAGGGGTGTCGGCTGAGTGAGATTGGTCAAGCGATGATCCTGCGGGATGGCTGGATGGCAGGTTTAGAGCTGCTGGCTTGCAAGCGCCACGGTCCCTGGCGGCTACTCCGGATGCGCACTATAAGCCCGACGCCCGAAGGGCGGCTAGCATGCCTGCAAACGTGGCAAAGTGCCAGCTCTGTTCGTCGGCGGTTTGCCCAACAAGGCGCATTGCGGTAGCTTTGGCCCTTTCCTGGGGGCCACGGCTCCCTTCATCTGTTTCGCGTTCATTTTTTCGTCTCTGACGCTAGGTTTTTCCATGGCTCAATACGTCTATACCATGCATCGGCTGGGCAAAGTTGTCCCTCCGAAGCGGGAAATCTTGAAGAACATCTCCCTGTCGTTTTTCCCTGGCGCCAAAATCGGCGTGCTCGGCCTGAACGGCTCGGGTAAATCCACCCTGCTCAAGATCATGGCTGGCGTCGACACTGAGTTCGACGGTGAAGCTCGCCCGATGCCAGACCTGAACATCGGTTACCTGCCACAGGAGCCGCAGCTGGATCCGACCAAGACCGTGCGTGAAGTGGTCGAGGAAGCGGTCAGCGTGATCAAGGACGCCCAGGCGCGCCTGGACGAGGTCTATGCCGCTTATGCTGAGCCGGACGCTGACTTCGACAAATTGGCTGCCGAGCAGGCCAAGCTTGAAGCCATCCTGCAGGCCAGCGATGGCCACAACCTGGAGCGCCAGCTCGAAGTCGCGGCCGATGCCTTGCGTCTGCCAGCCTGGGACGCCAAGGTAGAACACCTGTCCGGCGGTGAGAAACGTCGTGTGGCCCTGTGCCGCCTGCTGCTGTCGGCTCCCGACATGCTGCTGCTCGACGAACCAACCAACCACCTGGATGCCGATTCCGTCGCCTGGCTGGAGCACTTCCTCCACGACTTCCCGGGCACCGTGGTAGCGATCACCCACGACCGTTACTTCCTCGACAACGTCGCTGGCTGGATCCTCGAGCTCGACCGCGGCGCCGGTATTCCGTACGAAGGCAACTATTCGGGCTGGCTTGAAGCCAAGTCCGATCGTCTGGCTCAGGAATCCAAGCAGCAATCGGCTCACGAAAAAGCCATGAAAGAGGAACTGGAGTGGGTGCGTAAAGGCGCCAAGGCTCGTCAGTCCAAATCCAAGGCACGTCTGCAACGCTTCGAAGAAATGCAATCGCAGGAATTCCAGAAGCGCAGTGAAACCAACGAGATCTACATCCCGGCGGGCCCGCGTCTGGGTGACAAGGTCATCGAGTTCAAGAACGTCACCAAAGGCTATGGCGATCGCGTCCTGATCGACAACCTGTCGTTCAGCATGCCAAAAGGCGCCATCGTCGGTGTGATCGGTGGTAACGGTGCCGGTAAGTCGACCCTGTTCCGCATGCTCATGGGCAAGGAACAACCGGACTCGGGCACCATCGAGATCGGTGAAACCGTGCAACTGGCCTGCGTGGACCAGAGCCGTGAAGACCTCGACGGCAACAAGACTGTGTTCCAGCAGATCTCCGACGGTTCCGACCAACTGCGTATCGGCACCTATGAGATTCCGTCGCGTACCTACGTCGGTCGCTTCAACTTCAAAGGTGGCGACCAGCAGAAGTTCGTCAAGGACCTCTCCGGTGGTGAACGTGGCCGTCTGCACCTGGCCCTGACTCTCAAGGAAGGCGCCAACGTCCTGCTGCTCGACGAACCGTCCAACGACCTTGACGTCGAAACCCTGCGTTCGCTGGAAGAAGCGCTGCTGGACTTCCCTGGCGCTGCCATTGTGATCTCTCACGATCGCTGGTTCCTGGACCGTGTGGCCACGCACATCCTGGCGTACGAAGACGATTCGCAAGCGGTGTTCTTCGAAGGTAACTACACCGAGTACGAAGCCGATCGTAAGAAGCGTCTGGGTGAAGCTGCTGCCCAGCCGCACCGGGTACGGCACAAAAAACTGGCATAACTCTTCGGGGTTTGCACTGAAACGGGGCCTTCGGGTCCCGTTTTTTTTTACCTCTCTGGTTCAGTGGGAGCGGGCTTGCCCCGCGATTGTGGGGTGTCAGTGAAATTGCTCGCGGGGCAAGCCCGCTCCTACAGGGAATGTATACACTTATACAAATGCACCAATAAATTTCAGAAAAACGACATGGTGCCCTGTTCCAGTGCGAGTGGTTCTTGGTAAAGTTGGGAAAAAAACATAAGTCCAACTCTATCTGGTGAATGTCTAAATGATCGAATCCGTCGAAGACTTCCTTGCGCGCCTGAAACAGCGCGACCCTGCCCAGCCTGAATTCCACCAGGCCGTCGAAGAGGTGCTTCGCAGCCTCTGGCCTTTCCTTGAGGCCAACCCTCACTATCTGCAAGCCGGTATTCTCGAGCGTATGGTCGAGCCTGAGCGGGCCATCCTGTTCCGCGTTTCGTGGGTCGATGACGCTGGCAAGGTCCAGGTCAACCGCGGCTACCGCATCCAGATGAGCAGCGCTATCGGCCCTTACAAAGGCGGCCTGCGTTTCCATCCTTCGGTCAATATTGGCGTATTGAAATTCCTCGCGTTCGAGCAGGTGTTCAAGAACTCCCTGACCTCGCTGCCTATGGGCGGCGGTAAAGGCGGCTCGGACTTCGATCCGAAAGGCAAGAGCGATGCTGAAGTCATGCGCTTCTGCCAGGCCTTCATGAGCGAGCTGTACCGCCACATTGGCGCTGATCTGGACGTGCCTGCCGGTGACATCGGTGTTGGCGCCCGTGAGATCGGCTTCATGTTCGGCCAGTACAAGCGCCTGGCCAACCAGTTCACTTCGGTCCTGACCGGCAAGGGCATGACCTACGGCGGCAGCCTGATCCGTCCGGAAGCGACCGGTTACGGTTGCGTGTATTTCGCCGAAGAAATGCTCAAGCGTCAGGACCTGCGCATCGACGGTCGTCGCGTCGCCATTTCGGGCTCCGGCAACGTGGCTCAGTACGCTGCACGCAAAGTCATGGACCTGGGCGGCAAGGTGATCTCGCTGTCCGACTCCGAAGGCACCCTGTTCTGCGAAGCCGGCCTGACCGACGAGCAGTGGGATGCACTGATGGAGCTGAAAAACGTCAAGCGCGGCCGCATCAGCGAGCTGGCCGAGCGTTTTGGTCTGGAGTTCCGCAAGGGCCAGACCCCATGGAGCCTGCCATGCGACATCGCGCTGCCATGCGCCACCCAGAACGAGCTGAACGGCGAAGACGCCCGTACGCTGCTGCGCAACGGCTGTATCTGCGTGGCTGAAGGCGCGAACATGCCGACCACCCTTGATGCTGTGGATATCTTTATCGAGGCTGGCATTCTGTTCGCCCCGGGCAAGGCATCCAACGCCGGTGGCGTCGCCGTGAGCGGCTTGGAAATGTCGCAGAACGCCATGCGTCTGCTGTGGACTGCTGGTGAAGTGGACAGCAAACTGCACAACATCATGCAGTCGATCCACCACGCATGCGTGCACTACGGCGAAGAAAACGGTCGGATCAACTACGTAAAAGGCGCCAACATCGCCGGCTTCGTCAAAGTCGCCGACGCCATGCTGGCCCAAGGCGTGGTTTAAGCCTCTGGCGTGATGGCGACGATCTCGATCAGCAGATCCCCCGCAGGTCGTCGCCACACCACCTCATCGCCGAGCGTCGCCCCCAGCAATGCTCGGCCAAGCGGTGAGCCCCAGTTGATCAGGCCTTTGCCCGCATCGGCCTGATCTTCACCGACCAGTTGCACCTGATGCGTCTGGTTGTGCTCATCAACAAAGGTCACACCACTACCAATCTGCACACGATCAACAGCGCTGGCCTTAGGCACCACCAGGGCACTCTGTACGCGCGCGTTGAAGTAGCGCAGGTCGCGCTCTATGTCAGCCAACTGCTGTTTGTCGGCTTGTTCGCCCTGGGCTTGCAGTTCATTGTGCCGAGCGTGCAATTCGCTGACTCGCTGCTGCAATTGGGTTAGTCCCTGGGCAGTGACGTAATTGGGTTGCTCACTGATTTGGCGTTCGACCGGTTGATCGGCTTGGCCAGCGGCCTGATCTTCATTAACGAATGCGCGGCTCACGACAAGCTCCCTGTGCAGGCTGATGGCTCGGCGACTGAAGCGTAGCCCGCCAACACCACCCGCACCGCTTTTTCTTATCGCTTGAAGCTTGGAGCTTGCCCCTACCGCCTATAGGCGCGTGCCGCATCGCGGTCTTTTTCTTCCTGCCACTGTTCGTCACGTTCGTCCCAGTGGCGTGCGCGGTAATCCTGCTGGTCCTGACTTTCCTGCATAGCGTGACACTGGCGAAAGCCGTCATCCCAGCCCGTTTCATACTGGCGGTTGTGCAAGTAGCGTGGCACGTCTTTGCGAAAGTCCCCGGCCATCACCCCGGCGGCCTGGCGGCCGCTGCTGCAGCCGTCCTGAAAGCCGTCGGCATAGGCGGGGGGATAGCCTTGATCGATCAGCTGCTCATGGGTTGTTTGGCAACCTGTGAGTACCACCATTACGCCCAGCACCCAACTAAACCGCTGCATCTTCGAACTCTCCACATTGTGGATAAGTCTAGGTGGGGAATTGTTGGTGCCGTGTCAAAACGTCGTGAAGCGCCTGTGTTGGGGATACCGTCTTTTGCTCAATCCTGTGGGAGATTCTATGGTCCATGGGAAGGCCTCAAGCTGTCATTGCCCATAAGGGCTGCTTTGCGGGTGAACCCGCTCCTATAGGTGGAGAAGCTGTTAAACCGGGGGGGCTTGCCCCGCGATCGCGAGCTGACAGTCACATCGCAATCGCGGGGCAAGCCCGCTCCCACTGTTGCCGCGACATGCTTTGAGGTACAGAGAGAATCCGCTGCCCCCAACCCCATCAAGCACGGCATCGATCAGCGCAGCGCCGTCTCGATGTGCTGACCGGCGCCCGAAACCAAGGAGCGGTCATTGAGGATGAGGTGATCAAGCGCATCGCTGACTGTGGCTTCGGCACATCGCAGCAGTTGGCAGGCATGTAGCAGCGCTTCTTCGGCGGGAATGCCGGCGCGGATGTTGAACTTGCTAAATCCGATCACTGGATTTTCCAGCGACGGCAGCAGCCTAGGCCCCAGCAGTATGATTCAGAACGGTCTGACAGAAAACGCCTACCGCATTGCGATATTACGCTGCGACCTGTGGGAGCGGGCTTGCCCCGCGATCGCGAGCTGACAGTCATATCGCAATCGCGGGGCAAGCCCGCTCCTACTGGTGGTTAGTAGTAGTACCACTTTAATTCCAGCATCACTTCGTTCTGTGCCGCTGCCAGCTGGCTGAACTCGCGTTTGGCGCTCAGTCGCAGGCCTAGATCGCGAGACAGCTCCCACTGCTGATTCAGGCTCAGGCTACGGCGCACTTCGCCATTGGTGAAGTAATCACCCTTGGCCTCCACGCTCAGCGTGCCCAGTGGATTTCGCCACAGCAGCCCGGTGTTGAACCCTGCAGCCGGGGCAATGAATTCGGCGAAGTCGTTGTTGTGTTCGACCCGTACCGTACCCAACGCAAACCCCAGCATGTCGTCAGCCAATTGCCAGGTGCCACCTGCACCGCCGTTGACGTGGCTGACCAGCACATCGTCCTCATGTTTGCCCAGCACCCGCTCAAGACCACCGGTGACTTGCCATGACCAGGGTTGCAGCAGGGCGTTGCGTGGCGTCAGCGAGCGTATGGTCGCCAGGTCAAAGCGCTGTACCTGCCAGTCGTTGTTCTCGTACTGCCGCAGTTTGAGCTGAAGGATCTCGATCTGTGCGCCTAGCGGAAAGCCATAGGCGTTGTCGTTAAGGTCGTGGTAGGCCATGCGCAGGCCGTATTCGGCAAAAGCACGGTCTTCGCGAGTTCCCACACCAAGTTGCCAGGTGCGCGACTGATGGCCTTCTTCGGGCAAGCCTGGGCGTTCGATATCCAGCGCAGGTGCCGGGTTGCGGTTGATCGCCCGCAACAGCTCAAAGCTACGTTGAGTGCGTGCCGGGTCACGCTCCTGGCCGTTGGCCCGGTAGCGCTCCAGACGGTACGCCGCATCTTGAACCAGCGCCTGGCGGTCGCGGGGCAGGGCGTTAAATTCCGGGCCTTGCAGCAGCGCGGTGTCGGCACTGACGGCCAGCACCTGCTGTTGCTCTGCGGCATCCAGCGGCTTGGCGCGTTCCAGCAGTTCGCGTTCGCGCGACGGGCGATAGTCGATGCGCTCTACCAAGCCCGACTGCTTGACGGCCTTCACCGTGTCGGTGGGGATTGCAGTCAGCGGAAACTGCGAGGTCAGGTCCAGGCTCGGACGGGCTACCTGAAGCAATTCAAGCAGGCGGTACGAGCAGTTTTCGTCGAAGAAGAAGTAGTCGAACTGAATCTGCTTCAGCTCCCAGATGTGTTCGACCATGCGCCCGGTTTCTTCCGGTGTCAGGTTCAGCCGGTACTCCCACAGGTCGCGGTTTTCGAGGCTGCGGTATTCGGAGAGCTTTTCCTGGTAAGGCACCAGGGCGAACAGGCCAGGATAGCCCCCCATCAGGCCTTTCCAGGCGTAGAGGATGCTGTTGTCGTTGCCTTCGATGTAGGCGCCAAAATTGACGGCATAGCTGAGCAGGGCGGTTTCATTGCTTTGCACATCTGCCTGGTCGATGCGCAGCAAGGTGTGGCCGAACATCGAGGACGGGCTGTTGAGGTACGCCGCCGGGAAGATCATCACCGCGCTGTGCGGCGAGACGTCCTTGAACCATTGCGTGTATTCCTTGCAGTCCGGCGCTGGCAGGTCGTCAAGCTGCAACTGCTCGCGTAGCCAGCGGGTGCGCGCTGGGAACACGCACTGCGCATGCTGGTCGCCGAGGTTGGCTGGTGCATAGAGGGCTTGCAGCGTGGCACGCAGTTCCTGATCGGGATGGTGGGCACCGTCAGGGGCAAGGAAGAAGCGCCGGTCATCGACGTAACTGCGCCACCCGCCTAGCTTGGCGGTTTCATAATGGCCCAGGGAAATCCAGTAGCGGTCAGCGGCCAGTTGGGCAAGGCGCGCGTCATCGAAGGAAGGAGCAGCATGCAACGGGGCGCAGGCACAGAGCGCCAGGTAGGCAAGGCGTTTGAGCATGTCGGGCAACTACGTCTGAATGATGCCGATAGAGGCAAGAAACAACCCGCCCCGAGCCGGGGCGGGTGGGCCGAGCTTAAGCCTGGGTTGCGTATTTGGCCAGGCGAGGATCGCTCTTGAGCACCGCCAGGGTGTTGGTGTGGACATCTTCGGCGGTGACATCCGCGGTTTTGAAGATTTCCTGGAAGTGCTGGTGGGTGACAGCTGCAAAGTGTGCGCGGTCTTCTGGTGCTACCCCAAGCACCACGGCGTAAGTGGTCAGTGCTTCGCCCTGGCCCTTTGCCATGTCTTCGGACAGTTCGTTCATCATGCCGTTCATGGCAAACCAGGATTTACCGCCATAGGTCAGTGCCGCATTGGTCGAGCAGCCGTTGGTGCCCGAAGTCATGCCGAAAGTGGCGTTGCCGGACGTGCCGTTGGTGGTGGAAGCGAGGAAGTGGGCCGGAGTACCGCGCTGGCCCTCGAACAGCATGTTGCCCCAACCGCAGTCTGGCCCGCCCGGCGCTTGGGCCATGGCATTGAGGGAGACCGCGGTGAACAGAGTACCCAGAAGAATCCGTTTCATAGCTTTGTTCTCTTTCTAGTCGTAGATACCAAAGGTCAGGGTTGTCTGGCATATCTATCTGCAGAGTTGCCAGGGGCGGGTCGGTTGTTTACCCAGCCGCGCAGTAATGGAGTTTAGGCACGATCTAAGGGTTCCGTGATTTATTGCGAAAAATTGCTGGGGAATGTTGACGTAGTGCAGGTTTTCGACCCTGCGACATATTGTGCCAATGAGCCTTGCAAGGCGCGGGCAGGCAGCGCCAGAATGCCTTTATCTGCCCCGCCGAAGTAAGGAAGCCCGATGCCCGATCCTGTCGCTGCGAGCCTGCGTCTTGCGCCAGAAGCCTTGACCCGGCCTTTTTCCGCCGAACAGTTCGACTTTTCCACCACCAATGATCTGGAGCCTTTTCGCGGTGTGCTTGGCCAGGAACGTGCTGTCGAAGCCTTGCAATTCGGCGTCGCCATGCCCCGCCCTGGGTACAACGTGTTTGTCATGGGTGAGCCCGGCACCGGGCGTTTTTCGTTTGTAAAACGTTACCTCAAGGCTGAAGGCAAGCGCCTGCAGACGCCATCGGACTGGGTATACGTCAATAATTTCGACGAGCCTCGCGAGCCGCGTGCGCTGGAGCTGCCGCCCGGTAGCGCAGGGGCATTCATCAGCGATATCAGCGGCTTGATCGACAACCTGCTGGCAACCTTCCCGGCGGTGTTCGAGCACCCGTCCTATCAGCAGAAGAAGAGCGCCATCGACCGCGCCTTCAACCAGCGTTACGACCGTGCACTGGATGTGATCGAGCGCGCCTCACTGGAAAAAGACGTGGCCCTGTACCGCGACAGCAGCAACGTCGCCTTTACCCCGATGGCCGACGGCAAAGCGCTGGACGAAGCGGAGTTCGCCCAGTTGCCTGAGGCCGAGCGTGAGCGCTTCCATGACGACATCGCGGAGCTGGAGGAACGCCTCAATGAGGAATTGGCCAGCCTGCCGCAATGGAAGCGTGAGTCGAACAATCAGCTACGTCAGCTGAACGAAGAAACCATCACCCTGGCGCTCCAGCCTTTGCTGTCGCCGCTGTCTGAAAAATACGCAGAGAATGCGGCTGTATGCGCGTACTTGCAGGGTATGCAGGTCAATCTGCTGCGTACAGTGGTTGAACAACTGGTCGATGACAGCAAGACCGATGCCCAGGCCCGCAAGCTGCTGGAAGAGCAATACGCGCCGAGCCTGGTGGTTGGCCATCATGCCAGCGGCGGTGCGCCGGTGGTGTTCGAGCCGCACCCGACCTACGACAACTTGTTTGGCCGCATCGAATACAGCACTGACCAGGGGGCGTTGTACACCACCTACCGCCAGTTGCGTCCCGGCGCTTTGCACCGCGCCAATGGAGGCTTCCTGATCCTGGAAGCGGAGAAAATGCTGGGTGAGCCGTTTGTCTGGGATGCGCTCAAGCGTGCCCTGCAGTCGCGCAAGCTGAAAATGGAGTCGCCGCTGGGCGAGTATGGCCGCCTGGCCACCGTCACGCTCAATCCGCAAATGATCCCGCTGAATATCAAGGTGGTGATCATCGGTTCCCGTCAGCTGTATTACGCCCTGCAAGACCACGATCCGGACTTCCAGGAGATGTTCCGGGTACTGGTGGATTTCGATGAAGACATCCCCATGGTCGACGAGAGCCTGGAGCAGTTCGCCCAGTTGCTTAAAACGCGCACCAGCGAAGAGGGCATGGCGCCCTTGAGTGCGGATGCCGTGGCGCGTCTGGCCACGTACAGCGCGCGGCTGGCCGAACACCAGGGGCGCTTGTCGGCACGCATTGGCGACCTGTTCCAATTGGTGAGCGAGGCGGACTTCATCCGTCACCTGGCCAACGACGAGATGACCGATGCCGGTCATATCGAGCGGGCACTCAAGGCCAAGGCGACCCGGACCGGTCGCGTGTCGGCACGGATTCTCGACGACATGCTGGCTGGCATCATCCTCATCGACACCCAAGGCGCAGCCGTCGGCAAATGCAACGGCCTCACCGTGCTGGAAGTCGGGGACTCGGCCTTCGGTGTGCCGGCGCGTATTTCGGCCACGGTGTATCCGGGGGGCAGCGGCATCGTCGACATCGAGCGGGAGGTCAACCTCGGCCAGCCGATTCACTCCAAGGGTGTGATGATTCTCACCGGTTATCTGGGTAGTCGTTATGCCCAGGAATTCCCTCTGGCCATTTCCGCGAGCATTGCCCTGGAGCAGTCCTACGGTTATGTGGACGGCGACAGTGCATCGCTGGGTGAGGCTTGTACGTTGATTTCGGCGCTGTCGAAGACCCCGCTCAAGCAGTGTTTCGCCATCACCGGCTCGATCAACCAGTTCGGTGAAGTACAGGCTGTGGGCGGGGTCAACGAGAAAATCGAAGGTTTCTTCCGCTTGTGTGAAGCGCGCGGATTGACCGGCGAGCAGGGTGCAATTATCCCGCGTGCCAACGTCGCTACCCTGATGCTCGATGAGCGTGTGTTGCAGGCGGTGCGTCAGGGCATGTTCCATGTCTACGCCGTTAGCCAGGCAGACGAAGCACTGAGCCTGCTGGTTGGCGAACCGGCCGGTGAACCCAATGCCGAGGGTGAATTCCCCGAAGGTAGCGTCAACGCTCGTGTAGTGGAGCGTTTGCGGGTGATCGCCGAAATGATCAGCGAAGAAGATCTGAAAGAGGCCGAGAAGGAGCAGGCTGAGCAAGTCCTGGCGCAACAGGCTGCAGCGCAGATCAAAACGTCCTGAGTCAAATAATCGGCGCCGCAGCGGTCAAAACCGCTGGGCGCCGGTTTTTCCACGGTTGGGCAGATTTCTTCTATTCTTCAAGTCAGGGAATGTAGTCATTACAGGATTGAAACAGCCCTGCCCGCAGGGTTGAACAAGGGTTTACCGAGGATCGTCGCCATGCCGCGCAGCCTCAGCCTCACCCGCCAATGCCTGGGCCTGGTGACCCGCATTGAATGCAGTATTCGCCCACTGGCCGGCGACAATGGCATGTGGACCCTGTTATTTGCCGCCGGTATGGCGGGCGAACAACCTTCTGCCATCAAAGCACAAGGACCGTTTCATGGCCCGTTCGTGGCCGAGTCAGTGCTCGATGCCATCGTCGACAGCCTGACCCTTCACGGTTATCAGGTGGCCGACGACCCGCAGATCTGGAGTGTGCACCTGCAAGCCCAACTGCGCCGGGTCAATGGCGAGCGTGTTCATCACGTCGGTGACATCCAGTTCAATCCGGAAACCTGACGCCGCCAAGCGTTTTTACTTCTTTCAGCCCTGCGCTGCCCTTGTGGCAGCGTGACACGGGCTTTTTCTGTCATGGCTGGCTGTTTATACTCGCGCTCGCTATTTTCGCCACCTGACGAGTTTTCAATGGAACGTATTATCGAAAATGCGATGTATGCCTCGCGCTGGCTGCTCGCCCCGATCTATTTTGGTCTGTCGTTGGGCCTGCTGGCGCTGGCACTGAAGTTCTTCCAGGAGATCTTCCATGTGCTGCCCAACATCTTCTCGCTGGCCGAGGCTGACCTGATCCTGGTGATCCTTTCGCTGATCGACATGGCCCTGGTCGGTGGTTTGCTGGTGATGGTGATGATTTCCGGTTACGAGAACTTCGTCTCGCAACTGGACATCGACGAGAGCAAGGAAAAGCTGAACTGGTTGGGCAAGATGGACTCCTCGTCGCTGAAGATGAAGGTGGCGGCATCCATCGTGGCGATCTCCTCGATCCACCTGCTGCGGGTGTTCATGGATGCGCGCAACATCGAGACCGAATACCTGATGTGGTACGTGATCATCCACATGACCTTCGTGGTATCGGCCTTTGCCATGGGTTACCTGGACAAGCTGACCAAGCACTGATCCACCTGTTTAGCGCATTTCACAGCCGCCCGTCCGTTGTAAAACGGACGGGCGGTTGCGTTTTTACCTTGTGCTTTGTCGAATGCTGTACAAAAAATGAACTGTCACCTGAAAAGCCTGCTCAACGTTCCAGTAGCGAGGTATCGCAATGAACCTTCAACAACTGAACTCAGAGGCCAAGGCCGGTCATGTCGAAGAGCTTAACCTGATAGCCCTGGAAGGCGGCGACTACATCCTGGAGGCCCGTGTGAAGGGCCATGCTCATCCACTGTCCGATACCCGGGGGCAGCGCCTGAAAGTGCACTCGGTGGTCGATGCGCAGCGTTTGCTCGACGGTTTGCCTGCCGTACCGCTGCACCTGGTGCACTGGTCGATGGACGACGAAATGGTCGGCGGCAGCAGTACCGGTGACGGCGACTTGAAAATACCGATGCCACGACGTTCTGCCTGGTAGCTGATCTGCTTTGCCGCAGTGTGCTAGGCTGCTCGCCCTTTTCATATAGGGCGTAGTTGTCGTGCGCCCTGCTGCGGAGCAAGCAAATGTCCGAAATCAATCTGTCTACCGACGAAACTCGCGTCAGCTACGGCATTGGCCGTCAGCTGGGTGGTCAACTGCGTGACAACCCGCCACCGGGCGTGAGCCTGGAAGCCATCCTGGCTGGTCTGACCGACGCCTTCAATGGCCAGGCCAGCCGCGTCAGCGAAGAAGACCTGTCGGCCAGCTTCAAAGTCATCCGTGACATCATGCAGGCTGAAGCTGCAGCCAAGGCTGAAGCAGCCGCTGGCGAAGGCAAGGCTTTCCTGGCTGAAAACGCCAAGCGTGACGGCATCACCACCCTGGCGTCGGGCCTGCAGTTCGAAGTGCTGACCGCCGGTGAAGGCGCCAAGCCAACCCGCGAAGACAGCGTGCGCACCCACTACCACGGCACCCTGATCGACGGCACTGTGTTCGACAGCTCCTACGAGCGCGGCCAGCCAGCAGAATTCCCGGTCGGCGGCGTGATCGCTGGCTGGACCGAAGCTCTGCAACTGATGAACGCCGGTAGCAAATGGCGCCTGTACGTTCCGAGCGAGCTGGCATACGGCGCTCAGGGCGTAGGCAGCATCCCGCCGCACAGCGTTCTGGTATTCGACGTCGAACTGCTCGACGTTCTGTAATACCTATCGCGGGGCAAGCCCGCTCCCACCAGGTCGGTAGGAGCGGGCTTGCCCCGCGATGCTTTCAATACAGTTCAGCATTCGGGCGCAACGCCCGCGCATAACAGAACAGGAACAGGTTCCTCACCAGTTCCTTGAGCACAATCGGCTCGCTTGAATTCAAACCGTGAAGGTCCAGATCGCCCTGGTCGCGCAGTTCGTCCAGTGCTTCTTGTTCGATGACGGCGCATACCTCACCGGTTTCTCGATGCAAAATGCGCAGATAGGGATGGGGGCGGTCAAGCCAGGCGTCTATCAGATAAGTCATGGCTATTCTCCTTGGAAGCGTCCAATGAGAATAATTCTTATTATCAAAATAGCAAGAGACTATTGGTAAAAATTTACCCAATGGTACGGCGAATGGCTTCGAGGCTGGAAACCAGCCCCAATGCCATAGGGCTTCAGACCTTGCGGACGAATTCCGATTTCAGCTTCATCGGGCCGATGCCGTCGATTTTGCAGTCGATGTCGTGGTCGCCATCGCACAGGCGGATGTTCTTGACCTTGGTGCCGACTTTAACCACCAGCGAGGTACCTTTGACTTTAAGGTCCTTGATTACGGTGATGGTGTCGCCGTCCTGCAGGACGTTGCCCACCGAGTCCTTCTTGACCGCCTCATCGCTCGCTGCCTCGGCTTCACCGGTGGCCGACCACTCATGTGCGCACTCAGGGCAGATCAGCTGAACGCCGTCTTCGTAGGTGTATTCGGAGTTGCATTTAGGGCAGGGTGGCAAAGTGCTCACTAGGGTTCCTCTAAGGCGTACAGATACAAGGCCTACATTGTATAGGGTTTTGTCTTTCAGAGGGTGAATGCAATCGCGGGGCAAGCCCGCTCCCACCAAACACTGTGGGAGCGGGCTTGCCCCGCGATAAATGCGCTGATGAATCAGTGCGTACGTGCGACCGCAAACTCGCTCAGTTCAACCAGCGCATCACGGTACTCGCTGGCGGGCAGCACATCGAGGCAGGCAATTGCACGGGCCACGTAGTCACGGGCCAATTGCGCGGTGTAATCCAGCGAACCGGAGGCTTCGACCGCCGCACGAATGCTTTCGAGATCTTCGATGCCACCTTTCTGGATGGCCTGGCGTACCAGGGCAGCCTGTTCGGCCGTGCCTTCGCGCATGGTGTAGATCAGCGGCAGGGTTGGCTTGCCTTCGGCCAGGTCGTCTCCAACGTTCTTGCCCAGGGTTTGCGCATCGCCTTTGTAGTCGAGCAGGTCGTCGACCAGTTGGAAGGCAACACCCAGGTGGTCACCGAAGGTGCGCAGGGCTTCGCGTTGCTCAGGGGTGGCGTCGGCCAGGGCAGCGGCGCTGTGGGTCGAGGCCTCGAACAGCATGGCCGTCTTGCCACGGATGACGTCCATGTAGACTTCTTCGGTGGTGCTGGCGTCGCGAACCTTGGACAGCTGCAGGACTTCGCCTTCGGCGATGACCCGAGTGGCCTTGGACAGGATCTGCATGACCGGCATCGAGCCCAGTTCGACCATCATTTCGAACGAGCGCGAATAAAGGAAGTCGCCTACCAGCACGCTCGGGGCGTTGCCCCACAGAGCGTTGGCGGTGGAACGGCCACGGCGCATGCCGGACATGTCGACCACGTCGTCATGCAGCAGGGTGGCGGTGTGCAGGAATTCGATGGTGGCGGCCAGCAGGCGCACGTCGTCGCCTTCGCGACCCAGTGCCTTGCCACACAGCAGCACCAGCAGCGGGCGCAGGCGTTTGCCGCCAGCTGAAGTGATGTAGTCGCCGATTTTCGATACCAGCGGTACACGCGAAGTCAGCTGTTTCTTGATAATCTCGTCAACGGCGCTGAAATCGTCCGCTACCGCGCGGTAGAAAGCTTGGGGTTGCATCGGCCACAGGTGCTCCATAAAGGTTGCGCGGCATGCTAGGTCGCGGGTCCCGGTGTGTCAAGGCGCGGTCCTTGTGGGCCGGGGGCGGGACTTGCAAGGAATCGGCGCCTTGCGTACAATCGCGCACCCTGAACTTCCTGGGCAGCACCTGCCTTACGCAATTGCACTGGGCCGTTCCAGCCCTATGCAGCCATGCCAGCCAATACTCTTCCTATAAAGAGCTGGGTGAGCAGGATTATCGGAGAAATACCCATGTACGCAGTAATTGTTACCGGTGGCAAGCAGTACAAAGTCGCCGAAGGTGAATACCTGAAAATCGAAAAACTGGAAGTCGCCACTGGCGAATCCGTAACTTTCGACCGCGTTCTGTTGGTTGCCAATGGCGACGACGTGAACATCGGCGCTCCAGTCGTTGCTGGTGCCAAGGTTGTTGCTGAAGTGATCTCGCAAGGTCGTCACGACAAAGTGCGCATCATCAAGTTCCGCCGCCGTAAGCACCACATGAAGCGTATGGGCCACCGCCAGTGGTTCACCGAAATCAAGATCACCGGTATTTCGGCTTAATCGCCAAAATCCCATTTCTGGAGAATTGAACCATGGCACACAAAAAAGCTGGTGGTAGTACCCGTAACGGTCGCGACTCAGAAGCCAAACGCCTTGGCGTGAAGATGTATGGCGGCCAGGCTATCGTTCCTGGCAACATCATCGTGCGTCAGCGCGGCACCCAATTCCACGCTGGCTACGGCGTTGGCATGGGTAAAGATCACACCCTGTTCGCCAAGATCGCGGGTAAGATCAAGTTTGAAGTAAAAGGCGAGTTCAACCGCCGTTACGTGAGCGTTGTCGCCGAGTAATCGCGCGAACGCTGGAAAAGCCCTGTCTCGCGACGGGGCTTTTTCGTTTGTGGGGTGAGTCTCTTGCAAAGCTGTTTGTATGGGCTGCCGGCGCTGGTGTTTCGGTCGTTGACGGGGGCCGCCGCGCTCATTTTTGCAAGAGCCTTATGTCTTTGTGTCACTCAGCTCGTCCAGCTGACGAGAGGCGGTTTTTATGAAGTTTGTTGATGAAGTATCGATCCGGGTAAAAGCCGGTGATGGCGGTAACGGTTGCATGAGCTTCCGCCGCGAAAAATTCATTGAGAACGGTGGTCCCAACGGTGGTGACGGTGGCGACGGTGGTTCGGTGTTCATGGTTGCCGACGAAAACCTCAACACCCTGGTTGACTACCGTTACACGCGTCATTTCGAAGCCCAGCGTGGCTCCAATGGCGGCAGCACTGACTGCACTGGCAAGAAGGGCGACGACCTGATTCTGCGCGTGCCGGTCGGCACCACCGTGATTGACTCTGCCACACAGGAAGTCATCGGTGACCTGGTCAAACCAGGCGAGAAGCTGATGGTGGCTCAGGGCGGCTGGCACGGCCTGGGTAACACCCGCTTCAAATCCAGTACCAACCGTGCACCACGCCAAACCACGCCGGGCAAGCCGGGTGACCAGCGTGACCTGAAACTGGAAATGAAAGTGCTGGCCGACGTCGGTCTGCTGGGTTTGCCGAACGCTGGCAAGAGTACTTTTATCCGTTCGGTGTCGGCCGCCAAGCCAAAAGTCGCCGATTACCCGTTCACCACCCTGGTTCCAAACCTGGGTGTGGTCAGCGTCGACCGCTGGAAGAGCTTCGTCATTGCCGACATCCCTGGCTTGATCGAAGGCGCCTCCGACGGTGCTGGCCTGGGTATCCGTTTCCTCAAGCACCTGGCGCGTACGCGCCTGCTGCTGCACCTCGTCGACCTGGCGCCGCTGGATGAAAGCAACAGCGCCGATGCTGCCGAAGTGATCATCAACGAGCTGACCCGCTTCAGCCCGTCGCTGGCCGAGCGTGACCGCTGGCTGGTACTGAACAAAACCGACATGCTGATGGACGACGAGCGTGACGAGCGCGTCAAGGAAGTGGTCGAGCGTCTGCAGTGGGAAGGCCCGGTCTATGTGATCTCGGCTATCTCCAAGCAAGGCACCGAGCAGCTCAGCCGTGACATCATGCGCTACCTCGAAGACCGCGCCGACCGCCTGGCCAACGACCCGGCCTACGCCGAAGAGCTGGCTGACCTCGATCAGCGCATCGAAGACGAAGCCCGTGCTCAGCTGCAAGCGCTGGACGATGCCCGTGCGCTGCGCCGCAGTGGCGTGAAAAGCGTGCACGACATCGGCGACGACGATGACGATGATTGGGATGACGACGACGAAGACGGTCCGGAAATCATTTACGTGCGCGACTGACGCGTTGCAGTACACTAAACGCCGCTCTCTGGAGCGGCGTTTTAGTATCTAAAGATCTATATAGGTTGGAAGAAGATGCGGAGCAAGGTGACGGGTGCGCAGCGCTGGGTCGTGAAAATCGGCAGTGCCCTGCTGACAGCAGATGGCAAGGGCCTGGATCGCGCGGCCATGGGTGTCTGGGTCGAACAGATGGTGGCGTTGCATGAGGCAGGTGTTGAACTGGTACTGGTGTCGTCCGGAGCGGTTGCCGCTGGGATGAGCCGCTTGGGCTGGGCCAAGCGACCGGCAGCGATGAACGAGTTGCAGGCAGCGGCCTCGATCGGTCAGATGGTGTTGGTGCAGGCTTGGGAGTCGAGCTTTGCCGAGCATGGCCGGCACACCGCACAGATTCTCCTGACCCACGACGACCTCTCCGACCGCAAGCGTTACCTTAACGCCCGCAGCACCTTACGCACTCTGGTTGATCTGGGTGTGGTGCCGGTAATCAACGAAAACGACACGGTGGTCACCGACGAAATCCGTTTTGGTGACAACGACACGCTGGCGGCACTGGTGGCCAACCTGGTCGAAGCCGACCTGTTGGTGATCCTCACCGACCGTGACGGTATGTTCGATGCTGACCCGCGCAACAACCCAGACGCGCAACTGATCTATGAAGCCCGCGCAGACGACCCGAGCCTGGATGCCGTGGCCGGTGGTACCGGTGGCGCACTGGGTCGTGGCGGCATGCAGACCAAGCTGCGTGCAGCGCGTCTGGCGGCGCGTTCCGGTGCCCACACCATCATCGTCGGCGGGCGGCTGGAGCGTGTGCTCGACCGTCTCAAGGCCGGAGAGCGCCTGGGTACCTTGCTGTCACCTGAGCGCGGCATGCTGGCGGCCCGTAAGCAATGGCTGGCCGGCCACCTGCAGACTCGCGGCACCCTGGTGCTCGACGATGGCGCGGTGAAAGCGCTGCGTAACGACAACAAGAGCCTGCTGCCCGTCGGGGTCAAGACCGTGCAAGGCAGTTTCCGCCGTGGCGAAATGGTCGTGTGTGTCGGGCCTGATGGCCTTGAGGTCGCGCGCGGCCTGGCCAACTACAGTGCGCTGGAAGCGCAGAAAATCATCGGTCAATCGTCTGAAGCCATTGAGAGCTTGCTGGGCTATATCGCCGAGCCCGAGCTGGTGCATCGCGATAACCTGATTCTGGTCTGAGGAAAAAACCGTGCTCAAAGGGATAGTGGCAGCCGCGCTGCTGGCAGTGCCGGTGTTGGCAGCGGCCGAGGAAATCGGCCAGGTGTCGACCGTGTTCAAGTTTGTCGGGCCGAACGACCGCATCGTCGTCGAAGCCTTTGACGACCCGAAGGTGGACGGGGTGACCTGTTACCTGTCACGGGCCAAGACAGGCGGTGTGAAGGGCGGCCTGGGGCTGGCTGAAGACCGTGCCGAAGCGTCGATTGCCTGCCGTCAGGTAGGGCCGATCCACTTCAAGGGGCAGCTCAAGGATGGCGAGGAAGTGTTCAAAGAGCGCACTTCGCTGGTGTTCAAGACCATGCAGGTGGTGCGCTTCCTCGACAAGAAGCGCAACACGCTGGTTTACCTGGTGTACTCGGACCGGCTGATCGAAGGCAGCCCGCAGAATGCGGTGACGGCGATTCCGATTTTGCCTTGGGCCCAGCAGTAATACATCGCGGGGCAAGCCCGCTCCCACCGGTCTGGTAGGAGCGGGCTTGCTCCGCGATCAGCTTCAAACCGAAGCTTCTTCCTCTTCCTTACGCACCACTGCCTTTTCCACATCACGGCGGCTGATGTACTTCCAATCGGCCTCGTCGATGTAGATGCCGTTCGGCCCGCTACCGCCTTCCAGGTCGATAGCGACATGCGCCGACACTTGCGGCTTCACACTCGCCAGAATCGGTACGAAGCCCAGCTGCAAGCTGGTTTCCAGCAGCGCAGCCTGGTTGCGTTCGTCGATGTCGGCTGCCTCGTCGAGGTAGTACGGCAGGCGTACACGGCCAGCGAGGTCGCGGTCCATCAGGTGCAGCAACAAGTACATGTTGGTCAGCGCCTTGATGGTCATGGTGGTGCCGTTGGACGCCGCACCGTCGATGTCGGTGTGGATCACCGGCTGACCACCGACCTTGGTGATCTCGAAAGCCAGTTCGAACAGGTCTTTCAAGCCCAGCTGGTTGTGGTTGGCCGCCACCAGCCGCGCCAGGTACTCCTTGGCCTCTTCGTTCTTGTTGTCTTGTTCGGCGCTGGCGTTCAGGTCGAACACCGACAGGGTCTCGCCTTCTTCGTACTGACCGGCACTGTGGATGATCTGGTCAATGTGCTTGAGCGCTTCTTTGTTCGGCGCCAGCACAATACGGAAGCTCTCCAGGTTGGAGACCTGGCGTTTGTTGATCTCGCGGTTGAACAACGCCAGTTGGTGCTCAAGGCTGTCGTAGTCGCTGCGGATGTTACGCAGGGTCCGGGCAATGTCAGTGACGGCTGCACGGCGCGCCTTGCCCAGTGTCAGGGCTTCTTCGGTGCGGTGCGAGTAGGCGTTGATCAACAGTTGCAGGCGGCGTTCCATATCGTCTTCGCTGTCGAACTTGGCCACGCCTTTGAGGCGTACCTGAGCGTACAGTGCTTCGATCTGGCCATCGACCCGCAGCAGGCCTTGCCAGCTGTCCTGGTAGTCGTTGAGCAGTGGCAGCAGGTTGTCCATGGTGTCGTCGACCGGCTCCATGAACGGGGTGCCGAATGGCAGGTCGGCAGGCAGCAACTGACGGCGACGCAGGGCGTCGTCGAGGGTGCGTTGCTTGGCTTCCATGTCGGCGATCTGGCGGCCGACCAGTTGCAGCTTGGCCGACAACTGCTGGACGCGCTCGGTAAAGGCATCGCTGGAGCGCTTCAGTTCGTCCTGAGCGGCTTCCATCTGCGCCAGTTGCTCAAGCTTGTCGTCTTCTTCTGCGGCCAGGGTCTGGCTGCGGCGGAAGTCTTCCAGGGCTTTTTGTGCATCCAGTACCTGCTGGTACAGGGCTTCGGTCTGGGTTTTGCTCGCGGCGCGGTCGGCGGCTACCGCTTGCTGGGTCTTGAGCTGCTTGAGCTCTTTCTCCAGACGCTCTTTCTGGTCGCGCAGGGCGGCGCGGTCGGCCAGGGCCTGCAAGGCCGGTGGCTCGATGTGTGACAGGTCGATGGACAGGCCAGGGGCTTCAAAGCGCTCGCCCTTGAAGCCATCGAGGACTGCTTCGAGGGATTTGACCCACACGTCGCTGTCATCCAGCTCGATACCGCGGTCACCCAGCGGCAGGCTGAACAGGGCGCCGTTGAACAAGCGCATCAGGCGTTCGACGTCCTGCTGCGAGAACTCTTCGCGCAGGCGTGCATAGCTGTTGTTGTCGGCGTGGTCGAGTTGCTGCTTGACCGACTTCAGGCGTTTTTCCAGATCGCGCAGACGCTCTTCGAGGTCTTCGGCACTGAACTGACGGGATTGCGCCAGGGCACCGGCCAGTTCGTCGTGGGCGTCTTTGGCGGCCAGCAGTTGCTGCTCCAGCACTTTGACGTCATCGACCAGGGCAAAGCGGTGCTTGAGCACAGACAGCTCGCCGAGCCAGCGCTGTACGCCGGTGATCTCACGCTCCAGGCGCATCAGTTCTTGAGTACCGCCACGCTGATCGTTCTGCAGGCTGTCCTGTTCGTTCTTGTAGTGCTCGGCCTGGATCACCAGCTCTTCTTTGCGGGCGCTGGCGTAGTCTTGCCAGGTGCCGAGCAACGAGTCGAGCAGGGGTGACAGGCGATGCAGTTTGCCGCGCAGGATGTCGCGCTGGACCACGCCGTTGGCCAGGGCCTCGACCAGTGGGCCTGCGGCTACCAGCGAGTTGTAGTCTTGCTCCATGCGTCGCACGTCGCGGAAGGCTTCTTCGCAGGCGGCAATATAGTCGACGCTGCCCGAGCGCAGGCTGTGCTCGAAGGCGTCGAGGAACAGTTGCTTGAGCTTGGCCGCAGTGATTTCGCGCATATGCAGCAGGTTGATGAACAGGGCGCGGAAGGTCTTCAGGCTCTGCTCGCTGGTGGAGCGCAGCGGAATCAGGGTGAGGTCCAGCGGTACCGAGGTATGGCCACCGACCAGCAAACGACGCAGTTCGTCAGGCTTGAGTTCATAGGCCTTCAGACCGTTGCGTTCAAGGTTGCTGAACAGTTCTTTCTGACGCAGGCAGGTGTCGTCTTTCTGATAGTGCGCCAGGTCCAGCTCACCGGCGTAGGCGAAGAACTGGTGACCGAAACCACCGCCCGGGCCGCGGCCGACCACGCCGATCACATGCGGGCCGTGGGGCAGGTTGACTTCGCAAAGGATGTAGCTGGTATCGCTGGCGAAGTAGAACCGGCGAGACTGCTCCAGGCTGTACTTGCCGAAGCTCATGTCGGACATGCGCGCCAGGATCGGGAACTGCAAGGCGTTGATCGAGGCGCTCTTGCCCAGGTTGTTGGCACCGTAGACCGACAGCGGGTGTTCCAGTGGGAACAGGCCCAGGCTGTAGCCAGCAGTGTTGAGCAGTGCGAAGCGGCGGATGCCGTAGCGTTCCTGGCTCATGCGTCAATCTCCTGTTGCTCTTCGGCGATGGCACGGGCCAAGGCTTCTTCTTCGCTTTCTTCGAACGGGCTGAGGTCGAGCGGGTCGTCGGTACGGTTCAGCTCTTCCGGGCTTTCTTCTTCGACCAACACCGGCGTTGGCAGCGGCAAGTTGCTGTGCAGGCTGGCCGCCAGGTCGCGGTCTTGCTGAACCGAGAGGCAGACGTCGAGGAAGCGGTGCATCGGTGGCAGGAAGCGGTAGATACCGTTTTCTTCATGGGCAAAGCCGAGCTGGGTCATGCGCCGCATGATCTTCTCTTCCAGCTCGTCCGGGGTTTGCACTTCGGCCTGAATGAACAGGTCGCGGTACTTTTCCAGCATTGATGGCAGTTCATCGCGGCCGAGGCTGCCGCCATCGAGCACCGACATAGGGTCGCGACCCTGGTCAGCCAGGTGTTCAACCAGAATGAAGGTGAACAGCGACAGGCGCTGGGCAGTCTTGTTGACTTGCGCGGCGGCTTGGTCTGGAACGAAGTAGTAGAAACCGCGGGTGTCACAGACCAGTTCAAAGCCCAGGGCCTTGAACAGGCCGCGGTACTGGTCCTGGAAGTTCGACAGCTGGCCGTACAGTTCAGGGTCACGGCGGCTGATATGAAAGCCCTTGAACAGCTCGCGGAAGATCGGTGCGAGCTGGGACAGTTCGGAAAGATCAAGATGCATGGGCAGGGCTCACAGTAGGCTCAGGCGATGGTTCGCGGCTCGATGTCAGGGCGAAGGAGCGCAAGCTGACCAGGTGTTCGCGGGTGGTGTATTCACAACGCTCGAGGCGTTCGCGCTTAAAGCGTTTTTCCCGCGACAGGCGCGAGAACCAGTACAACAATTCGTCGGTGGCGCCTTCGGGCTCCTGCTCCAGCAGCCAGACCATCAGGTCGGGTAGTGGCAGGGCGTCTTCGCAGCGCTCGAGCATTTCCTTGACCGTGCGTGGCGCACGCGGTGCCTCGCCCTTGTGGCTCTTGTGCGCCTTGGGGAAGCGCGCCGGCTTGGGCTCGAAGCGGGCCAGGGCATACACATAGGCCTCGACCTGGCTGGCGCTGCCGAGGAAGGTGCTTTGTGGCCGGGTGAACATTGGCATGGCCGCCTGGGGCACGGCGTCCAGGCCTTTACGGCGGATTACCGAGAGGGCCAGGGCCGCGCCACGGGTCACGGCGTTGTGGCGACGGGATTCTTCACGCAACGGCAGCAGCAGTTCGCGGGCGTGGCGCAGGGTGAGCTGGGCGCTGGTCTGCATTTCGAGGATGCGCGCGTGGGTGCGCAGCAGCATGTCGTCATCGACCAGATGGCCCAGGCGTGCTTGCTCACCAAGCAAACGTAACAGCACGGTTTCGACTTTGCGCACGCCTTGCTCGAAGGCGCCGTCGGCGTTCACCAACTGGATCATCGGCTCGACGTATTCGTCCCAGGTCGCCAGTACCTCGGCATAACGCTGGCGCAGCGGGATCTGACGGTCGCTGGTCTTGGCCCGTTCGGCCACGGCAACCAGGGCTTGCTCGTCGTTGTCGAGTTTTTTCAGAACGTCGCGCACGCGCATGTCGAGCAGGCGCAACTGGCGCGCCAGGTCGTTGCCGTCACGAATCTCGAAGGCATCCTGAATGTGCCCGGCCAGGCGCTCAAGGTGGCGCAGGTAGGCTTCGATCTCCAGGCACAGGCCCAGGCGGTGCTCGCGGCGCAGGTAGGCGAGGAAGTCATGGATCTGGGCGTTCAGCTCGAAGCGGTTAGGGCTTTTTGCCACCGGTACCAGAATATCCAGGCGGATCCAGACGTCGAGCAGGCTGGTGATGTCCTGGGGCGTGCTCTCCAACTGCTGGTTGGCCAATTGCTGGCGCAGTTCGCCGAGGCTCAGGGTGCCCCCGTCGAAGCGCTCGCACAGCGGCTCAAGCAAGGCCCAGTGTTCGGCTAGGGCGCGCAGAACGCGCTTGGGTTCGATCATTGGCGGTTCGACTCGTTGCCAAATAAAAGCGCCGATTGTACTTCATCAGGCGCCTGACGATTCACCCCTGATCGCAGTGAAGCTGCAGTTGAGCGGTTTTCTGCCGATCAACAGCGGCGCCGAACGGCGAACAACGTTAGAATATCGGCCCTGACTTATCCACAGATGGCCGATCCTTCTTGTTAATCGAGTCCCGCCGCCGCGCTTACCTCAACGCCATGCAAGTGGTGCACTGGCTGCCGCGTACCGAACTGCCGTTCGCCGCACCGTCGCGCCCGGAGCTGTTGCTGCCGCTGGCGCCTGAGGTGCTGCCTGAGTTCGACGCGCCGCCGGCGACGCCTGCGCAGGTGCCGGTGAATGCACCGGTAGCGCGCAGCGGTGAACGGCCGAAAATCGAGATTCCGCGCCCTGGTAACGCACCGAAAGCCACCAGCAAGGCGGTAGAGCAGGTTGAACCTGAGCCAGAAGTAATCAAGCCCAAGCCGGTGCCACCACCGCGCTTTGCCCTGCAACTACTGCGCGCCGGTAGCTGCCTGCTGTTGGTGGAGCTGGCGACCGGCCAGCCGTTCCAGAGCCGTGACCCGTCATACCTGCTGCTCAAAGACATGCTGCGTGCTGCCGGTTTGCCCGATAGCCCGCAGATTATCGGCGAGCCGGTGCGCTGGCCGTTGCTGGTGCGTGGCAACCTTGACCAGGGCCCGCAAGCGGCCACCGATTTTGTCCAGGGCTTCATTCAGGCGCGGCTTGAAGAATCTCCCTGCGTTTGCATCTGGCTGATCGGCCTGCCTGCCGTGCGTTTTGCCGGTGAGGCAGATGCCGAGGCCTATTATCGCGAGTTGCCGGTTGAAGGCCTGGGCAATGCCTGGGCCTTGCCGGGCCTTGAGTTGTTGATGGACGAGCCGCAGCGCAAAGCGGACGTCTGGCAAGCCATGCGCCGGCTGATGGCGCGCTGGAAACCAAGTGATGAGTGACACAATCAGCTTCCGCCGGATGACCGAGGCGGATCTGGATGCCGTACTGAAAATCGAATACGCCGCCTTCAGCCACCCATGGACCCGGGGCATTTTCCTCGACGGGCTAAAATCCTATGAGATCTGGTTGATGTTCGAAGGTGAGCAACAGGTCGGCCACGGCGTGATCAACGTGATCATCGATGAAGCTCACCTGCTCAACATTACCGTCAAGCCGGAGAGTCAGGGCCGTGGCCTGGGCTTGCGCCTGCTTGAAGAGTTGATGAAGCGCGCCTACGAACTGAATGGCCGCGAGTGCTTCCTTGAGGTCCGTGCCAGCAACCAGTCGGCCTACCGCCTGTATGAGCGCTACGGTTTCAACGAAATCGGTCGCCGTCGCGATTACTACCCGGTTGCCGGAGGACGTGAAGACGCCCTGGTGATGGCCTGTACCCTGATCGAGTGATGGGAGGCGAGCATGCACGATCTACAAGAACTAATTGATAACAACGCGCGCTGGGCCGATGCGATCAAGCAGAAAGATCCGGACTTTTTCGCCAAGCTTGCCCGTCAGCAAACTCCTGAGTTTCTCTGGATTGGCTGCTCGGACGCCCGGGTTCCGGCCAACGAGATTGTCGGCATGTTGCCGGGCGATCTGTTCGTGCACCGTAATGTCGCCAATGTGGTGCTGCATACCGACCTGAACTGCCTGTCGGTGATTCAGTACGCCGTGGACGTGCTCAAGGTCAAACACATCCTGGTCACCGGCCACTACGGCTGTGGTGGCGTGCGCGCGGCCATGCAAGATCGGCAACTGGGCCTGATCGACGGCTGGCTACGCTCGATTCGCGACCTGTATTACGAGAAGCGTAACGAGCTGGCAGCGCTGGAAGGCGAGGCCAAGGTTGATCGCTTGTGCGAACTCAATGTCATCCAGCAGGTGGCGAACGTTGGTCACACCAGCATTGTGCAGAACGCCTGGCACCGTGGGCAGAGCCTGTCGATCCATGGCTGCATCTACGGCATCAAGGATGGCCGCTGGAAGAGCCTGAACACCACCATCAGCGGGCCGGAGCAATTACCTCCGCAATATCGCCTGCGCCCCCTGGACTAGAGAAAGGCTTACCTGCCTGTAGGAGCGGGCTTGCCCCGCGATGCGAGGTGACTGACACACCGCTATCGCGGGGCAAGCCCGCTCCTACAGGAGGGTTAGGTGCTCTTCAGGTCGCGCAGCATGCGCGTCACTGCACCGGTATTGCACTTGGCACCAGCCTGTTCTGAGGTCATGTCGCGAATGGTGCGGTAAAACAGCTCGCAGGTCTGCTTCTTCGCCGTCACCTGCCATTTCTGCGTACAGGCCCCCAGGGTCGCCTGGGCACTCGCTGCCGGATTACGGCCCATGCCAGCTTGCCAGCAAGCCGCACTCAAATCTTGCCCCATCATTTTCAGGCCTGCTTGGTCAGCTTGGTCTTGATCACCGTCGTGATTCTTTTCGTCTGCGGCGTACCAGATCGCGCTGGGGTGGTTGGCGCCCAGTACCGCCACGCGCTGCCCGGCTTGCGGGTTGATGCTGACCAACCCCAGCACATCGAGTTTTGGCCCGTACTGCTGTTCGATCCAACTGCGTACCGGTGCGCCAAAGGCGACCATTGGCAGGGAAGTGCCACTGGTGGTGCGAGTGAGTTCGCGGACCATGCGTACCTGGTAGTCCTTGAAGTAGCCGTATACCCCTTCCAGCTCTTTGCCGGCACTGGCGGGGGCGGCGATCGGGGCGATGTCGACGATGGTCTGGTAGGCCGGTGTCTGTTCGGTAGGGATACCGTTGAAAGTCAGCAGCGTTGCCCAGCGGTCGGTGGTGTTGGAGCGCAGGTAGTCTTGTGCCTGGGTCAATGAATAATCCGGCGGAAAGTGCAGCAACTCGATACTGCGGCGGTTCTCCAGGGCCATGCCCAGTGGCAGAAACAAACTCCAGTTGTAAGCCCATTTCCCGTCGCTGTTCAGGCGACGGGCGCCTTGGTAGGCCAGTTCTCCGGTGTCGAGCAAGGTCGCCAGTGGCCTGCTGTAGCGGCTGGGTACGCCCTGAATCTTGGCGTAAAGCTGGTCATTGTCGCGGCTGACTCGGACCTTGGCGGCGGGGTAGCCGTCGCGTTGCACACTCTGGCTCAGGTAATGCTCGACAGTCTGCTCCAGCGTCCAGTTGCGAAAGCAGATGACGTTGCAGTTGTTGGGGTAGGCAAACAGGCGAGCCACGCGCTCCTCATTCCCCAGGTTCAGCTGGGCGTCGGCCAAGGCTGCGGTGGCGCCGACCAAGGCTGCCAGCCCGAGCGTCATTCGAACGGTTTTGTACATGCTTAACTCCTTGTCATGACCTCCTCACAGCGGGAGGGCCGCCAAACTTAAGACGTTTTACACCAACAGGGACGGAGAAGAAGCAAATGGGCGCGTGGCACAGGGCAGGTATTTACGCAGGATTGCTTCTGACAGTGCTCGGCAGTGCCCAGGTGCAGGCCGATGAGCGAGATCTGTATATGTTCGCTCACTGGGCAGGAGACCATGAAACCCGGGGCTTCCGGGACATGTTGGTGAAGGCGCGCCTGTATGGCGTGGTGCCAATCGATCAGTTGTTGCGCTCAGCCAGTGACTGGCGTTTGTGCTCTGCGCAGCCCTTTGCCGTAGCGCCGGCAGCACAGTGGCCGGCGGTGCGCTCGACCCTGCAACTGCTCAAGACCTTAGGGGATAAGGGTATTTTGCCGCGTTATGAAGTGGTGTCCACCTACCGCGATCCGCGCCTTAATCGCTGCGCGGGCGGTGCGGTGGCCAGTGCGCACACGCAGTCTTTTGCGGTGGATCTGCTGCTGCCGCCGTGGGCCGATCCCAACCCGCTGTGCGCGTTCTGGCAGACTCAGGGCAAAGCCTGGAACATGGGCTTGGGGCGATACCCTTCCGGGCGGATTCATATCGATACGGCGGGTTTTCGTACCTGGGGTGGGGACTTCAGTGCCGGTTCCTCGTTCTGTGCGTTACCTGATGCAAACCAACCTCAAAGTAAATGAGCCAGGCAGGCTTGGGCTTGGTCGCTGACCCACTGGATGAAACGCTGGCAGTTGTCATCGCCAGCCATTGCCGGTGGGCAGAGCAAGTAATACGCCGATTGATCCTGTACGAAGCTGCGCGGCGCCTGCAATTGGCCGCTGTCGATTTCGTCCTGAACCATCAGGAATGAAGCCAAGGCCACGCCCAGCCCGGCGACGGCGGCCTGGATACACAGATAGAAATGTTCGTAGTCGGCGCGAGTGCTGCCACCGGCCGATTCGCCGCTCTGGCGCAGCCAGGTGTTCCAGGCGTCGGGGCGTGAGGCGCTATGCAGCAAGCGCAGGCCCTCCAGGCCCTGATCGGGTATCGCCAGTTGCGGGCTGCTCACCGGTCCGACCCACTCGTCACAGATTTTCGCCGCATGAAGCTCAGCGTCCCAGCGAAAGTCATCGCGGCGCAGGGCCAGGTCGACGCCACTGCGGGAAAAGTCGATGGGGCCACCGGCGGCAACCAGATGCAGGTGGATATCGGGATGCGTGGCGTGAAAGTCAGGTAGGCGTGGGATTAGCCATTTCATCGCAATGGTGGGCTCGCACGACAGCACCAACACGTTTTCGCGGGCCTGTTGCTGCAGGCGGTATACCGCGCCTTGCAGTTGTTCGAACACCGACAGGGTGGTGCCGTGCAGTGCGCGGCCGGCCGGGGTGAGGAAGATGGCCCGGTTACGCCGCTCGAACAGTTCTACGCCCAGGGATTCTTCCAGCAGTCGCACCTGACGGCTCACCGCGCCGTGGGTGACGTTGAGCAGTTCGGCGGCGCGCACGAAGCTTTGGGTCTGGGCGGCGACGTCGAAATAGCGAAAGGCGGACAGCGCGGGAAGTTTCATATCTGTGAGGAAAACTAGCGGATTTGACGCACTATAAATCGTTTTTTTTGGTGGGCGAAGCTTTTGATAATTGACAGCGTTGGGTGTTTGGTCGCGGGGCAAGCCCGCTCCTACCGGGCGTTATTCAATTGGGTATCTGTGTGATTTTTTCGCAGATCGAGGAGCTTTCGTGAACGAGATTTTTGCTGTTGCGCTATTTACTGTGCTGGCGGTAATCAGCCCCGGCGCTGACTTTGCCATGGTTACTCGCAGCAGTTATGCCTTCGGGCGTCGTGCCGGGTTGTCGGCGGCGTTAGGCATCGCGTTGGGTGTGCAGGTGCATGTGCTGTACACCGTACTCGGTATTGCAGTGATCATCAGTCAGAGCCCGCCGTTGTTTCTGGTGATGAAGGTGCTGGGGGCGGGGTACCTGATTTACCTGGGGTACAAGTCGTTCACCAACACCTCGCGGGTTTCTCTGGAGGATGACGTGCAGCGCAGTCGGCCAGACGTTCTGGCGGCGTTTCGTTCGGGCTTTCTGACCAATGCACTCAACCCCAAGACCATGCTGTTCGTGGTCAGTGCCTACACTCAGGTAGTGCAGCCGGGGAGTTCGCTGGCGACCAGCCTTGGTTATGGTGTGTTCATATCAATGGCGCATTGGCTCTGGTTCAGTCTGGTCGCATTGTTCTTTTCTTCGTCATCTTTGCGGCGGATCATGCTGGACAGACAGCTATTGGTCGATCGAGTGGTTGGCGTCGCTTTAATGGGTTTGGGGCTGGCGGTGGTATTGGCCAACGTGCGGTGATATGAACAAATCTCCTTCTGCCCGCGTGCTCCAAGAAGCTGCCGAATGGCTGGTGCGCCTGGACGGTAACGTCGATGCGGCCGAGCGCAATGCTTTTCGCGACTGGCTCGATGCCGACCCTGAGCACCTGGAAGCCATCGAGCGCTTGCAGGGCAGCCTGGCCACACTGAGCGACGCTGCGCGCGAACCTGCGCGAGTGGCGCTGGAGGGCATTGCCCGGCGGCGAGCGAGGCGCCAGCCGCTCAAGGCGCTGGCGTTGGCAGCCCTGGTGTTGCTGCTGGTTGGCGTCTTCTTGCAGCAGTTTCCGCCGCCGTACCTATTGGCGGACATTCGCACCAACACTGGCCAATGGAGCACACAGCAACTGCCCGACGGTAGTCGTATCAGCCTTGATGGCGGTTCGGCGGTGGACCTGCAGTTCGATGCCCAGCGGCGTACGATACGCTTGGTGCGCGGAGAGATCCGGGTGGAGGTGGCCAAGGATGATACGCGGCCTTTTCAGGTGCTGACCGAGCACGGCAGCGTGCGTGCGCTGGGTACCCGCTTTGTCGTTGAGCAACTGCCCGGCTACAGTCGGGTGGCGATGATCGAGTCGGCTGCCGAGGTCGACAGTGCCGACAAGCGTGTGGCTGTTCAGGCTGGACAGGCGTTGCGCTTTGATCGCACCGGGCCTGGGGCGCTGCAGCGCGTTGATGCGACGGTGATTGATCAGGCCTGGGAGCAGCATCAGTTGCTGGTGCGTGATCAATCTCTGGATGAAGTATTGGAGCGGCTTGCACGCAATCACCAGGGTTATCTGTTATTTGATGCCAAGGCGTTGCAACTGATACGAGTGACCGCTGTACTGCCCGCCGATGACAGCCAGCGAGCCTTACGCTTGTTGGCGCGTAGCTTGCCGATCAAGGTTGAGCAGTACACGCCCTGGGTGACCCACATTTCCGTTGCGCAGGGCCTTCGTTAGGAGCGGGCTTGCCCCGCGATTGCAAGGTGACTGACACAACGCTATCGCGGGGCAAGCCCGCTCCCACAGAGGCTGCGATACTCAAAATTGCTTCTCCAGCTTCAGGCTGATGCTGTTCTTGTCGTAGGAATACAGCCAGTCGATGTTGCTTTCGACCTTGCTGTATTTGACCGTCAGGCTGGGAACCAGGTCGTACACCGCCAGGCGCGGGGCGCGCAGGATGAAGGTATAGTTTTGCTCGTCTTCATTGCGCCGGCCATCAACGATGGCGCTGTAGGCGTCGTATTGGCGGGTGCGATACGAGGCGAACAGCACGGCACTCAAGCCCACGTCAAAGTCCTTGGCGACGCCAAGGCGCAGGCCTTTCTGAAAGTAGGCGGCGGTGCGGTCTTGAGCGTTGCGGTCGCTGAAATCGACGCCGCCGAACAAGGTCCATTGATGGGGCAGGGCTTGCCACAGCGTGGCGTACACCGAGCTGGTATCGCCATCCAGGTTGCTGTTGATATCGTGCTTGTGGGCCATGTCTTTGTAGTCGCCTTCAAGCTTGAACATGCGTGTGGCCGACAGCGTGTGCATCCATTCGCCGCGCAGTCCCCAGGCGCTGTACATGGCATCGTCGCCGATGGTGTTGAACTCGTATGAGGGGCCCAGCGAGTACTGGTTACGCGCATCGTTGTAGCTGTAGCCGACATTGTTGATCAGCGTGCCTTCGTTGTATTTGCTCTCTTTGTCATAAGCCTGGCCGTACCACAGCGAACGCATGAACACGCCGTGGTGACCGCTGATGGCTATGCGCTTGTTCAGTGTGCCTTCGTAATCCACGCCGTGGGCCGACACGGCCTTGGGCAGGGAGCGGTTGATCAGGTAGGTGCCTTGATCGGTCTCCATGCGGTAGGTCACGGTGCTTTCGGAAGACTGGTTAAGGTTGTCGGCCCAGATCGGACCTACGGCCAGGGAGCCTTGCCAATCTTCACGGTGGTCCAGGGCTTGGAGAAAACTGTCCACGGTTTTGCCCAGGCCCATGGCCTGCGCATTCGAAGGGCTGAGGCTGCTGCTGATCTGTTTGAAGGCTGTAGTCGATTCTCGGTCCTTGCGGTTTTCGAACAGCACACGGGCCAATTCGAGGCGACCGGGGAGGAAGTCCGATTGCATGGCCAGCAGTTGCCGGTAGTAGTCCTCGGCCTGGTCAAGATCACCGGCAGCGCGCGCCAGGGCACCGTTGGCGTAGGCGGTGAGCATCGGGTCATGGCCGGGCAGGGCGGTGTAGCGCTTGAGGTAGTCCTTGGCGTGCAGCCATTGCTGGCGCCCGATCGACAGGTACACCGCGCGGCCCAGGTCATCGAGGTTATTGCCAACGCTGTAGGTCTGGCCATCGATGGTTATCAGCGGCGCGGCGGAGTCGTTGGGCAGTTCGTCTTTGAGAAATTCGCGCTCTTGCTGGTTGGCGCGGTATTCGATGGACTGGTTCAGGCGCAGGCTGGTGTCCTGGTCGGCGGCGAGTGCGGCCTGTGTCGTGAACATCAGCAGGGAAAAGGGTAGAAGGTGCAGCGTGAGTGATCGCTTGCAATAGAACTGGGGCATTACCAGGCTCTCAGAGTCGCTTCAAAGCGCCAAAAGCAAGTGCCTGACCAGCAGACACTTGCTCAATGGTGCTACTTCAGGATCAACCCGCTACTTACTTGCGAGCGCCACCGAAAGCGGTGTCGTAGTTGCGGTTGGCGAACTTGGCGATACCGGCCACCGAGGCGGTGGCGCCTGCGCCGAAGAAGCTGCCTTGGGTGGTGCCGGCCGACAGCACAGCGTTGGTGGCTGTGTTGCGTGCAATTGCATCGCCGCTGAAGCTGGCAGTCGCTGTATTGATGTTGGCGTCGAGCGCAACTTTCAGGGTGCTGTTGTTCAACGAGCCGGTCAGTTTTGGCGCGGCAGTGCCGAACGATGCGGTCAGTTCACCGGACATCAGGTTACCGCCGGAGTAGTTGTTGATGCCTTGCACCGCGTAGGTCACGCTGGCGGTTGGCAGTACGCGGCCGGTGGTGTCGCCGGAGTAGTAAACGGCGCGAGTTGGATCGTTGTTGGCACCACTTTGCGACCACTCACCGTAGTACACCTGCTGGCTGGCAACCTGTTTGAAGTCGAAGTTGCCCAATGCCGAGTGGGAGGGCGGCATCATGGCTGCAGTGATGGTGGTGACCCCGTTAGTGTCGGTGGGGACCATGCCTTTCAGGCCGCTGAAAGCAACTTTTGCACCATTGTGGAACGCTCTGACGCCCACCGCTGGAATGCCGTTCGCGCTTGGGTGATTGGGGGTGCCTGCGCCTTGGGTACCGTCAACGACAATTGCAGTGTCGTAACTTTGCCCTGAAGAAGTCGCTGCCTGAGCAACGCCAGCCAGACCAAAAAGTGCAACTGCCAGTACGGTGTAGTTGAAAGATTTCATTTGTTCATCCATTGAGTGATTAAAGTTAATTCAACACGTCAAGCATTTGCCAAGCAGGTTTTCAGCCGCCCATGTAGTGCCCCCTTCTCGAAATTTAAAAAGTAGTGGTAAAGCTGATTTTCAAAGTTCGACCTGGTGCGGGCATGGCTGAGCGCGTCAGCGGGTCGATGTAATAGAGGTTGCTCAAGTTGGTGCCGGTTAATTCAATAGAAGCATCGTCGCTCAACTTGTAATTTATGTAGGCGTCGTAAGTTATAATTTTGTCCCACGACATCGGTGTGTTCAGGTAGTAACTGACCATGGCGTTGCTGCCGTAGTTGTTGTAGAACTTGTTTTCGTGCTGTTTGTAATAAATAGCCCGCCCGCCAACTTCAAGTTTGCGCTCGAAGAATCGTGCCCCCAATCCCAGGTTGGCTGACCATTCAGGCATTGCCATGCTCACAAGGTAGCCACCGACAAAGCCGTCATCCACGCAATTGGGTGTAGAGCCGGTCGAGTCGAGCATGACGGCAGAGTTTTCATCACAGACCTCATTCTTCAGCACATGACCGATACTCAAGTCAGTGAACACGCGCCCGTTGTCGTAACGACCCTGGAGTTCCAGGCCGGCGGTGGTCTGCTTCTCCAGGTTGTCGAAACGCATGTTCGGATCGCGTTCGATCACATCCTTGGTGGTGTTGTGGTAGTACGTCAGCTTGATGTCGGCGATTTCACTGCCAGCCAATCCGGACAAATTGTGTATGTAGGCGGCTTCATAGTTGCGCGCATGTTCCGGCTTGAGCCCCCACGGATTGGTTGAAGCAGAGAAACCGACGGTGCTTTCAAACATACTCGGATAACGAAGAGCTTCGCTGTAGCGAAGGTACAGCCGGCCGTTTTCGGAGGTGTAGAACGTGGTAGAAAGTGAAGGCGTCCAGCCGTGGTCTTTCTGGTGCTTTGCGCTTACATCTTTTTCATGATAGTTAGGGTTTCCATTTTCATCTACGCTGCGGGGCAAAGAGCTGTCGCATGAAATAATTGTTCTGCGTGGGTCTTGGAAGTTCATGCAAGGGTTGTTGCTACGAGAGTATTTACCTTTACCGTTGTGTGCCCACGCTGCCCAGTGCCGGGTTTCTTCAATGTGCGAGGTCTGAGATTTAATTTGCGCTATTGCCTCTTGGCGCTCTGCTTCGGTGAAGCCAAATGCATCCCATGAGGATTTGGAGTCTTCAATTTGCTGATTTATTTTTGCTTGCCGCTCAGTGTCTGTAAGTAGCTTTCTGGTGGTGTAAGCAACCTCCCGCCCGGTTTCCACAGTTGCGGTTGTAATACCGTCCCTCTCCTGGCGTTCCTTCAAAAAATCATCAAAGGCCCAGTAAGAGGAATAACGCATCCCCGCATTGAATCGGGCAAAGGTCACCGGCCGCCAATCGAAATTGAAGTTGTATTCCTGTTCTTCCCTACGTCCTTTGCGCGGATACATACGCAAAGTGGTGCTGATGGCTGTGTCGTAGTAGTCGTCGCTGGAGCCCAGTTTTTCATGCTGGTAACTACCACCCAGGGTCAAGTCGAGGCTGTCGAGCAGTTTGAATTTGTTGCTGACGGTCAGGCCGACACGGTCGTGCTTGGCGTTGGCTAGCGCGGTGTTTCTGAACACCGGATCGAGCCAGGTGGTGTGGTTCGGTATGCCGCCACTGCTGTAGGTATCGCTGCGGGTGTTGGTTGCCCAGAGGTTGGAGTAGAAGTCCACCCACGGGTTACCCTCAGGCTTGAGTTTGTACTCCAGGTTGTAGGCTTTGCTTTCCACATGGCTCAGCGGCCACTGCGGCACGCCATGGGTCGCGGCGTCGAACTGGGAGCCGGGTGTGAAAAATGAAATCCGCGATGGCAGAATCTCGCCGTACAGCGAATCAGTGTCGCGGTAGCCGAACTCAAGGGACTGGCCTTCATCGATCTTGAGTTTGGCTTTGCCCAGCCACGACTCCATCTTGCTGGAGGTGTTGGGCACTTCCGCGCCCGGTTTGTAGATGGTCGCCAGGTTGGGAATGTAGTCCCAATGGCCATTTACCTGCTTGCCGGTTGAATAGAAGTCGCTTTTGTTCTTGCCCGCGTAGTGGTTGCCTTTTTCCCGGTAGGCATAAGCAGCCAATAGTTCGAACTTCTCCTGGCGGGTGGCCAGGGCCATGCGATAGGCATAGTCGTCACTGGACAGCAGGTCGTTGCTGCTACTGGTGCGCGGCTGTTTGTACAGCGAAGGGTCGTAGTAGGTGAAGATAGGGCCGAAATTATGTTCTGGGCCGGGCATCTGTCCGGTCAGCAGGGTCGGCAGTCTTGGCGAAACCGAGTTGTTGCTGCCCTCGATCTTGAATTCGCCGCCGTACTCTTGGCCTTCCTTAAGCACGTCATCGACGTTCAGGGTGCTGGCCACCACTGCGCCACCGACGCCGCTGTAGACGTTACGCTCCATGTTCGGCCCCTTGATGACCTTGATACTGCCGATCAGGTTGGGGTCGATGTAGTTGCGGTTGTTGGCGCCGTTGTAGCCGCGGTACACGGTTAGCGCCTGCTCGGTGCCATCGATAGTCAGCGGCACGCGGCCCGGGCCCTGGATGCCGCGGATGTTTGGGTCCAGCGCGCCACTGTTACGGGCATCGCCGCTGTAGACGTTGAGCATGCCCTTGAACAGGTCGGCGGGGGCGGCGCCTTTGTAGCGTTCGATCTGCTCCTTGCCGGCGTACACCGAGGAGATGTCCTGATCGTAGATGTCGTTGTAGCCCTTTACGTCGCGCGACTCTTGGTACTCGGCGCCGTTCACGTAAGTGGGGTGAAGGTCGCCTTCTACCAAGCCCGAGGTATCCGCAGCGGACTGCACCTGAATAACCGGGCGGTCGGGTTGGCCGACGACGCTGAAGGTGACGGCTTTATTTGCCAGCAATTGCTGCAGCGCAGCTTCAAGGGAAAGACGGCCTTGGACCGGGTTGCCGTAGGCGCCGGCAAAGTTGCTGCTGCCGATGTACAGTTCGGCTCCGGCCTGGCGGGCCAGCATTACCAGCGCTTCATCCAGCGCCAGCGACGGTACGTTGAAGCTGTGGATGGCACCTTCCGCCGCTGCGTGGGTTACGCTCGCGGCTGGGTTGGCGTGAACGGTGCCAAGCAGGGTGGCGTCGGCGATCAATGCTAATACGGCTAACTGCACGCCCAGGCTCAGGCGGGTGCGCTTGGAAAGCTTGCGCTTGTTGTTATTCCCTTGCGTTTGCAAAACCGGCCTCACTAAAAGCAAATAAGATCTATTTACGTGTAGTGAGGACGGCACAGTTGCGAAAACGCAATAGATCATTTCGATCTATAAATTGTATTTTTTATAAGCTTCAAGCTTCAAGCTTCAAGCTTCAAGCTTCAAGCTTCAAGCTTCAAGCTTCAAGCTTGCAGTTTGCAGCTTTCAGTAAATCACCGTCAGCCCTGGCAAGTCGATGATGCGTGCATGGGCCTGCATCGCCAGACGCTTGAGGGCATCGTCAAGGTTGTCCAGGCGCATCACGGCGCTGATCTGAACATTGCGCAGTGCTTCTCCTTTGACCATGACCAGGCCGGAGCGGAAGCGATTGATGCGCGCTACGGCATCGGCCAGCAGTTCGCGCTGAAACACCAGGCGTCCTTCCTGCCAACTGGCGAGTTCGTCGGGGCTGACATTCAGCGGCACAATGCCGGAGGTCGGGCCAAAGCGCAGGCTCTTGCCTTGATCGAGCAGGGCAGAGCCGGCAGCGTCTTCCAGCTCGCGATGGGCCAGATCCACTTCGACCTGATGTTCCAGCACACCCACCCAGCCTTCGCGGTTGTCGGCAACACCCACCAGGTATTGCGTGCCGCGTGCGGTGATATCGGCGCCAGCGGTGCGCACGGTGAACGGTCGTCGCTCCTGATCAGTAACCGGTGACGGGGTGAACACCGCCTCGCCCTGGCTCAGGCGCACAAGCCGGGTCTGATCGTCGTAGGCAACATTGAGGATGCTGTGGCTGCCCAATTGCACCTGGCTGCCATCGGCCAAGGTGATCTGCTGGGTTTCGCCAAAGCCAGTGTGGTAGTCACTGCTCAGCGCCTGTAGCCAGAACGGCGGGGCGAGCTGCATCCAGCAACCCAGGGCGAGGCCCGTCACGAGGCTGCCGGTGGCGAGCGGCATTTGAAACCAGCGGGGGCGAGGCGGGCGCTGCGGCTTGGTATAACCGGGCAGGCGCTTGAGCTGTGCGGTGGCCTGCCAGGCACGATCCGCTCGCTCAGCGGCGGCGGCATGCAAAGGGTCGGCCGCCAGCCAGCGCTGGAACGCCTTCTGTTCGCGCGCCGACAGCCGTCCTTGCCGCTGGCGCACCACCCAGTCGGCAGCTTCGTGCTCTATTGGGTCGATATTCTGTGGAGAAGCATTCACGGTGTTATCTGGTTACCTTGTTGCTTTTTATCGTACCCAGGCCTAACCCTCAGGGTCGGGTTCCAGTTCCCTGCCAATTTTAGCCAGGGCCATTGCCATGTGTTTTTGTACAGAGCTTGTGGAAATCCGTAAATAGCGGGCGGCTTCTTTGTGGGTCATGCCCTCCACACGCAGCAACAGGAACACATCGCGGGTGCGTGCTGGCATTCGCTCAAGCATGTTTTCCAGATGCTCCAGTTCCAGGGCATCGATGGCTTGTTCTTCGGGGCGGCTGGTTTCATCGACCAGGGTTTCAAAAAACGCCGTGGCATCGGCATCGAAGCGCTTCTCACCGTAGCGGCGATAGTGATCGATCATCAGATTGTGGGCCACCCGGAACAAGTAAGAGGGCCCGCGAAGCACGCTCTCCAGGTTCTCCAGTTGGGCAAGGCGTAGAAAGGTTTCCTGCACCAAATCCGCGGCCAGGCTTGGCGTGCATTTCTTGCTCAGAAGGTAACGGTGCAGAGCAGATGAATGTTGGGTGAACAATTTTTCCAGCACAGCAGCACTTTCCTTTGCTCGGGCGGAACCGGGAGAGGGCTGGAGTATAATGACAATCTTTCTCATTAAGCCAGTGCTGCTTGTAGGAGCGGGCTTGCCCCGCGAAGCAATTTCACTGACACACCGCGATCGCGGGGCAAGCCCGCAGCCGATTGCAGGCGCAAAAAAAAATGGCTTACCTTGCGGTAAGCCATTTTTCGGTACTTGGTGGCTACACAGGGACTTGAACCCCGGACCCCAGCATTATGAATGCTATGCTCTAACCAACTGAGCTATGTAGCCAAGTGGCGCGCATTATTCGCTTTAAACGGACACCTGTCAACACTCTTTTTTAAAAAAATAATCGTGTGATCAATTGCTTAGCGGACAGGGGGCTTTGAAGCCTGCCCGTCACGCCATGCCAGCAAGCGTTCAGCATCCACTTTCTCCGCCTGGCCCAGGCTTGCGCCGCGAATGATCAGGCGTTGGCCTTGGGTGAGTAAGCGTTTTTCACCGTATTGGCTACTGACCTCCACCTTGCCCTTGAACAGGACCACTTCGTCATGGTCGAGACCTCGGCTGGCCGAAAGATGAGTACCAAACACCTGAACCCGGGTTTCGCCGATATCGACCTCAAACGGACGACCATCAAGCATCACATTGATGAACACCTGGCCCTGAACAAGGCGCACCTTGCGTACCGGCCCGCGTAAATCGACATCGACTGCGCTGGCGCCGTCCAGCGTCAGCCGCGAGCCATCGGCCAGCTGAATCTGCCGACGTTCGCCTGGGTCGGTGGCCACGTCGCTGATCAGCCGTTGCAGGTAGGCCAGTTGGCTCCACATGAACAATCCGCCGGCCAACAACACACCAGCGGCGATAGCCCAGCCCAGCCAGGCGCGTGGCGCTTCACGTCGTTTGGCCTGGTGTATCCGTGTGCCAGGGCCGGTTGAGGGTATTGAAGTGGGTGATGAATTCATGACGCGCGCAATGCTCTGAGCAGGGACCAAGGGCTGAAAACCTGAAAGATGCTATAGCTAGTGAGAATCATTAGCAAGAATGTAGAAGTGACGCTCGTCGAAAAGAATCGTGCGCTTGCTAACGAATTCTGGATAATTGGATCCCAACCAACGGATGGAAGACTTAGTCATGGCTGTAAGCAGTGCCTCGTCCCTTTCGCCCGCAAGCTCCGCGACTGCCCAAAGCAGCCCGCTGGTCATGCGGATCATCGCCGCGTGCGCGCTGGCGCACCTGATCAACGACCTGATCCAGGCAGTGCTACCGTCGATCTACCCGCTGCTCAAGGCTAACTACGGGCTGAGTTTTGCCCAGGTGGGGATGATCACACTGACCTTCCAGATCACTGCCTCGCTGCTGCAACCCTGGGTTGGCTTTTATACCGACCGCAAGCCGATGCCGAATCTGCTGCCGCTGGGCACTCTGTGCACGCTGGTGGGGATTGTCATGCTGGCGTACGTCGCTAGCTTCCCAATGATTTTGCTGGCCGCCGCCTTGGTGGGCATCGGCTCTTCCACCTTCCATCCGGAAACCTCGCGCATCGCTCGGCTGGCCTCGGGCGGGCGTTTTGGGCTGGCGCAGTCGACCTTTCAGGTGGGTGGCAATGCCGGCTCGGCGTTTGGCCCATTGCTGGCTGCGGCGATCATCATTCCGTTTGGCCAGGGCAATGTCGCCTGGTTCGGCTTGTTCGCGGTGTTTGCGGTGCTGGTGACCTATGGCTTGAGCCGCTGGTATCGCGAGCACCTGAACTTGTTCAAGGCCAAAGCCGGGCAGGCGGCCACCCATGGTTTGTCGCGCGGGCGGGTGATCGGTGCGCTGGTGGTCCTGGGGCTGCTGGTGTTCTCCAAGTACTTCTATATGTCCAGCCTCACCAGCTACTTCACCTTTTACCTGATCGAGAAGTTCGACCTTTCGGTTGCCAGTTCGCAGTTGTACCTGTTCCTGTTCCTCGGCGCGGTGGCGGCCGGAACGTTCTTCGGTGGGCCGATTGGTGACCGTATCGGTCGTAAGGCGGTGATCTGGTTTTCGATCCTCGGCGTGGCGCCGTTCACCCTGCTGCTGCCATACGCCGACCTGTTCTGGACCAGTGTGCTGAGTGTAGTTATTGGCTTTATCCTCGCGTCGGCATTCTCGGCCATCGTGGTGTATGCCCAGGAGCTGGTGCCGGGCAACGTCGGCATGATCGCCGGGATTTTCTTCGGCCTGATGTTCGGTTTTGGCGGTATCGGCGCGGCATTGCTCGGCTACCTGGCAGACCTCAAAGGCATCGAGTATGTCTACAGTCTTTGCTCGTACCTGCCACTGTTCGGCCTGCTGGCGATTCTGCTGCCGTCTACCGGAAAGCGCTGAAGGCTCAAGAACGGGCTATTGACGGGTGGCATGGCTTCTCCTAGAGTGCCGCCCATTCTTTCCTGTGTAACTGACGTATGAGCCGCTTCAGCCTTACATTCGCGCAACCCCAGCCGGTCATCCTGACCCGTTGCTGCGATTGGCCGAGCGATACCGTGCTCAAGCGTCGGCGCAGCGTGCTGTTCGCCTTTACCTTCTCACCTCACCGCCACACCGCCTGACTTGGCGGCTGCACGCCCGGCATTTTGCTGTGGCTGTGTTCGTCCGTACCTGAACTGTTTTTGGTCATGTGTGCGCCTGCGCAGGCGCGATGTCGCACCTGCGCAGATGAGTGTGGAGTGGTAATGAATACGCGTTTGTTGTTGGGTTTGTTGTTTGCTGTTTCCGTGGTGGGTTTCAGTCTCGGGGCGAGTTTGCCGTTGGTTTCGCTGCGCATGCTGGAGGCGGGCGCCAGTACCTTGCAGATCGGCATTCTTTCGGCCATCCCGGCGGCGGGGATGATGCTCTCGGCATTCATGGTCGATGCCTGCTGCCGCCACCTGACCCGACGCAATATCTACTTGCTGTGCTTTGGTTTGTGCACGGTGAGCATTGGCCTGCTTGAATGGGCGTTCTCCTCGATCTACCTGTTGGCGCTGCTGCGATTGGGCCTGGGCATCGGCATGGGCATTGCGATCATTCTGGGCGAGTCGTGGGTCAATGAGCTGAGTGAAGAGCACAACCGTGGCAAGGTCATGGCGCTGTATGCCACCGCTTTTACCGGCTTTCAGATGCTCGGCCCGGCGATGCTGGCATTGGTTGGCGCGCAGAGCATTTGGGTAACTGTTGTGGTCACCGCCTGCTATGGCCTGGCGTTGCTGTGCATTGTGCTGACAGTGCCCAACGATCATGTCGAGCATGGTGAGGAGGGGGAAAAGAGCTTCTCGCTGGCGGGCTTTTTCCGTGTCGCCCCGGCGCTGTGCATGGGCGTGCTGTTCTTCTCGTTCTTTGATGCGGTGATTCTGTCGCTGATGCCGGTGTATGCCTCAAGTCACGGCTTTGCCGTGGGCGTGGCTGCGTTGATGGTGACGGTCATCCTCACCGGCGACATGCTGTTCCAGTTGCCGTTGGGCTGGCTGGCAGACCGTACCGAGCGCACCAGGGTGCACCTGGTGTGTGGTGTGGTGGCGATGCTGATCGGCCTGGCTTTGCCTTGGTTGCTCCAGGTTCAATGGCTGCTGTGGCCGGCACTGGTGGTGCTCGGCGCGGTGGCCGGTGGTGTGTACACCTTGGCGCTGGTGCTGATCGGGCAGCAGTTCAAGGGGCAGGATCTGGTGACAGCCAACGCCAGTGTCGGGCTGTTGTGGGGTGTGGGCAGTCTGGTCGGGCCGTTGGTCAGTGGTGCGGCCATGAACGTTGCGCCACACGGGCTGCCAATGGCCCTGGCGATCATGGCGGCGCTGTTCGTGTGCTTCGCCCGCAGCGCCAACCGCAAAGCCTATCGGCTCAAAACAGCGCAATGACACAGGGTAGGAGCGGACTTGCCCCGCGATTGCGGTTTATCTGTCACACCGCAATCGCGGGGCAAGCCCGCTCCTACCGCCGCGTTGTTTAAAAACGCTCGGGAATCATGCGGAACGGGTAGTTGGCACTCTTGTACTGCCCGATTTTTCCGCGTTTAGGCAGCTTGATCTGCTCTTTCTGGGTGATGTCTTTGTAAGGGATTTGTTTGAGCAGATGGCTGATGATGTTCAAGCGCACCCGCCGCTTGTCTTCCGACGGCGCCATATACCAAGGAGCCCATGAGGAATCGGTGGCGGCAAACATCTCATCGCGGGCGCGGGTGTAGTCGTCCCAGCGGGTGAACGACTTCAAGTCCATCGGCGACAGCTTCCAGATCTTGCGGCCATCGGTGATGCGATCTTCCAGGCGCCGTTGTTGTTCTTCAGGACTGACTTCCAGCCAGTATTTGACGAGGATGATGCCGGACTCGACCAGCATCTTTTCAAACAGCGGCGTGACCGCGAGGAATTTTTTCGCTTGTTCGTCGGAGCAGAAACCCATCACCCGTTCTACACCAGCGCGGTTGTACCAGCTGCGGTCAAAGATCACCACTTCGCCTGCAGAAGGCATGTGCTTCACGTAGCGCTGGGAATAAATCTGGCTCTTTTCTCGTTCAGTCGGTGCCGGTAGTGCCACCACGCGGAACACCCGCGGGCTGACCCGTTCAGTGATGGCCTTGATGGTGCCCCCCTTGCCGGCACCATCGCGCCCTTCGAACACAACGCAGACTTTCAACCCCTTGGCCGTCACCCATTGCTGCAGTTTGACCAACTCGACGTGCAGGGCTTTGAGTTCCTGCTCGTAGTCTTTGCGCCCGATAGGTCCAGAACTCTTGTCTTTGTCTTTCTCTTTATCTTTCTTTTTGGCCATGTCGCAATGCCTCGTCAGCTTGAAGGGACGCCTGGGGTGGCAGGCTGTTCGAGTATAGTCCTGCCATTTTTCGGGGCGTCTGACTGAAGTCAGCCCTCAGGCTTCGACGCTGATCAAGGCGTCCAGTCAATCTGATGTTCTTCTAGGTAGGCATCTACTGCCGCGCCGACGGTTGGCTGGAACACGTCATGGCCAATGTGTTCGAGCACTTCCAGGCGTTTGAGTTTGTCGCGCACCGGGTCTTTCACTTCGGCGAATCGCAGTTCGACGTTTTGCTTGCGCAGTGTTTCACCTAGCTCGATGAGCATGTCAGCGGAGGTGACATCCACACTGGTGACCGGCTCGGCGGTAATCACCACGCGGCGAACAGTGGTGGGCGATGCGGCAATGGCTTCCAGTACACAGGCCTGGAACAGTTCGGCGTTGGCGAAGAACAGCGGGGCATCCCAGCGAAACAGCACCAGGCCTGGAACCCGGCGGGCGTGGGGGTAGCGACTGATATCGTGGTAGCCACGGATGCCATCAACTCTTCCCAACACCGCGTAGTGTGGGCGCCAGCCGTCCCACAGGAATTCGATCACTGCTATCACCACGGCCAGGCCTATGCCCGGCACCGCGCCGAGCGTCGCCACCCCTACGAAGCAGGTGATCGACAGCCAGAACTCCCACTGCTGAATGCGGTAGATGCGCTTGAGGTCTTTGAATTCAAACAGGCCGATGGCCGCAGCAATTACCACCGCGGCCAGGGCACTGTTGGGAAGGTCCTGGAGCAGGTTGGGGGCCAGCAGCAACAGCAGCGCGACGCCCAACGCGCCGAATACCCCAGTGAGTTGCGTCTTGGCCCCGGCGGCTTCAGCCACGGGGGTACGGGATGAACTGCTGCTGATCGGGAAGCCTTGGAACAGCCCGGCGGCGAGGTTGGCAGCGCCAAGCCCGACCATTTCCTGGTTCGGGTTCACCGGAGCGCGAACCTTGGCGGCATACGCCCGTGACAGCACGCTGGTATCGGCAAAGGAAACCAGCGCCACCGCTAGCCCACCCATCAACACAGGCCCCAGATCGTCGGCATGCAACCAAGGGAAGGCCAACCCAGGCAGCCCCTCGGGAACTGTGCCCAATACCTTCACCGCGTGGCTGGCATCCAGGTCCAGCACGCCGACGACAAGGGTTGCTGCCACGACCGCAATCAGGATGACCGGAGTGCGCTTGAAGCGCTGCAGTAGCAGAATCAGCACCAAGGTAGCGGCGCCGACAGCAAAGGCGATCCAGTTGGCCTCGCCTGCGGCCAGGGCTTTGAACAGGCCGAGGATGTCTTGCAGAGGGCCGGTGCTGTCTACCGAAATGTCGAACAGCTTGGGTGTTTGGCTGACCAGCACAGTGAAGGCAATACCGTTCATGTAGCCGTGGCGGATCGGTTTGGACAATAACTCTGTGATGAACCCCAGGCGCAGCAGGCCCGCCGCGATACACACCACGCCCGAGACCAGTGCCATTGCGCTGGCCAGGGCGATGGCACGACCGGGGTCGCCTCCTGACAGCGGCAGCACTACCGCGAGGATGATCGCGGCAAGTGCCGAATCTGGGCCCAACACCAGGATCCGGCTAGGGCCGAACAGTGCATACGCCAGCAAGGGCACGATGGTCGCATACAGGCCGTAAATGGCCGGTACGCCCGAGGCTTCGGCATAGGCAATGCCCACCGGTATCAACATGGTGGTCAGCACAAGCCCGGCCATCAAGTCCCGGCGCAGCCAAGCTGGTTGGTAACCGCGCAACATCTGTAGCCCTGGCAGCCAGCGTCTCCAGCCCAGTTCCGGTCTGCTCGGCGCTTGGTTGCTTGCAGGTGATGGGGGGCCGGTGTCTTTCATGGAACTCCTGTTGGGGCTGTCCTTGTGTGCGATAAGCTCAGCAGCAAGCTGCAAGCAAACAGCAGGAATGTAGCGCATCCGTAGGGGACGGGCATTGATAGAAGTGCGTATGACACAAGATCGACGACGGCCGATACTCGATCCGATCGAGCGCGTCACCGAAGTAATTTTCGGCTTGTTGATGGCCATGACCTTCGTTGGCACCTTGAGTGTGGCCACCTCCGGACGCGATGAAGCCCAGACCATGCTGACCGCGGCATTGGGCTGCAACCTGGCCTGGGGCCTGGCCGACGCGGTGGTTTACCTGCTGCAGACCTGGACGGAGCGTACCCGCAACCAGAATTTGCTCAAACGCTTGCGCAGCGGTTGCAGCGCCGAAGAGGGGCGGGCGCTGCTTGCGGCTTTGTTGCCTGAACGCATTGCTGCGGCCGCAGACGCTCACGAAATGGAAGCGCTACGTTTACGCTTGCTGGCCCACGCCCCGTTACCGGCGGCGCCGCGCCTGGGCGTGGATGATTTCAAAGGGGCCTTTGGGACATTTTTGCTGGTGGTGCTGGCGACCTTCCCGCTGGTGATTCCGTTTCTGTTGACCGACAACACGGCACTGGCCATTCGCGGCTCTAATCTTGTCGCCCTGGCAATGTTGTTTGCATCGGGATGGCTATTGGCGAGTTATTGCGGTGGTAATCGCTGGAAGAGTGGGGTGGTGCTGGCAGTGGTCGGTACGGCGTTGATGGCCGCGATTATCGCCCTGGGCGGTTGACTGGCGCGCGCTCTGGGCGGGCAGCACGCCAGTCACCTTGCTAGCCGAGGTAAAACTTCACCACCAGGCGCTGCACCCAGCGCCCATAAGGTGGGTAGAACAGCTGCGTCGGAAACCAGCGTTGGCGTTTGAGTACTGATTTGCCATGGGAAAGCGCACGGAAGCCTTCCTCGCCATGATAAGAACCCATGCCGGAATTACCCACACCGCCGAATGGCAGGTCGTGCTGGAACACATGCCAGGCCCAGTCATCCAGGGTCACGCCACCGCTGTGGGTGTGCTTTAACAGGTGCTCGGTTTGCTGCTTGTCCAGCCCGAAAGGGTAGAGCGCCAGTGGCCGCGGGCGGGCCTGGATATAGTCGATGGCTTGGTCCAGATCGCGGTATTCGAGCACTGGCAGCAGGGGGCCAAACAGTTCTTCCTGGGCCACCCGCATGTCTTCGCTCACCCCGGTGATCACTTGCAGTGGCAGGCGCCTTGGCGCGTCGGACGAACTGCGGCAAGCCAGTATCGTCGCGCCTTTGGCCCGGGCATCGGCCAACAGTGCCTGCAGGCGCTGGGCATGGCGCTCGCTGATGATACTGGTGTAATCGGCACTTGTGGCCGGGTCAGGATACAGCTGTTCAAAGGCTCGCTTGACTGCTTCGGCGAACACCTGCGCCTTGCCCTCGGGCACCAGCACGTAGTCCGGCGCAACGCACACTTGACCGGCATTGAAACCCTTGCCGTGAGCGATACGCAGGGCGGCGTCCTCCAGGTTGGCATGCTCGCCGAGCAGCGCCGGCGACTTGCCGCCCAGTTCCAGGGTTACTGGAACCAGGTGTTCGGAAGCGGCGCGCATCACATGATGGCCGACCTGCGGCGCACCGGTGAATACCAGATGATCCAACGGCAGCGCGGTGAATACCTGAGCGGCAGTCAGTTCGCCGCCAAACACCGCGACTTCCTCCTCGCTGAACACTTCGGCCAGCATCGCTTGCAGCACCTTGCGGCTTTGCGGTGCGAATTCCGAGACCTTGATCATTGCCCGGTTGCCAGCCGCCAAAGCAGTGATCAACGGTCCGAGGGTCAGGTACAAAGGGAAGTTCCAGGTGCCGACGATGCCTACCACGCCTTTTGGCTGGTACTCCACCCAGGCGCGGTTGCCCAGGAACAACAATTCGGTCTTGCGTCGCTGTGGCTTCATCCAACGACGCAGATGGGCGACGGCGTGACGGGCATGCAACACCGGGCCGAGCACCTCGATTTGCAAGGTCTCGAAGGCGGCGCGACCACCGAAATCAGCTTCCAGGGCCGCAACGATAGGTTGTTGGTAGCGGCGCAACGCGTCGATCAAGCGCTTGAGGTTGTCCAGGCGAACTTTCAGCGGGACGTAGGGCTGAGCGTTGAACGCTTCACGTTGGCGCTCCAGCACCCGTTGCATGCGTTCGGTTTCAGCCGTGTCGCTGAGGTATGACAGATCGTTCATGGTTCATCCCTCCCGGTGGCTACGCAGCAGCATGTCGGCGGCTTTTTCACCAATCATGATGCTGGGTGCGTTGGTATTGCCGCCGATCAGCGTCGGCATGATCGAGGCGTCGGCCACACGCAGGCCGGCGATGCCATGTACGCGCAACTGGTCGTCCACCACCGCCATCGGGTCGTGGCCCATCTTGCAGGTGCCAACGGGGTGATACTGGGTGTCGGCACGATTGCGGATGTCTTGTTCTACGGCGTTACGGTCGCGTTGGCTCAGCGGATATAGCGGCTTGCCTCGGTAGGGAGTCAGCGGCGCGGCATCGAGGATGGCGCGCTGGATGTCGGATCCGCGCATCAGCACTTCCAGGTCCTGCGGCTCGCTGAAGAAGCGCGGGTCGATCAGCGGGGCTGCCGTTGGATCGGTACTGGCCAGTCGAACGGTGCCACGGCTTTTCGGGCGTAGCAGGGTCAAATGGCAGCTGAAGCCGTGCCCCAGGCGCAAGTTGCGTGCATGGTTATCGACGATGGCCGGAACGAAGATCAACTGCAGGTCGGGAACCTCCAAATCCGGGTGGCTTTTGAAGAAAGCCCCTGACTCGGCGAAGGGCGAGGTCACCAGGCCCTTGCGCTCGCGTTTCCACTGGGCCATGGCCTTGAGCATCTTCCAACTGAAAGTGGGCGAGCAGCCGAAGGTGTTGGATTTGTCGGGGCTGCGGTAGGTGAACACGTAGTCGATATGGTCCTGCAGGTTCTCGCCTACACCCGGCAGCTCATGGGTGATAGCGATACCGTGCTTGTGCAGCTCTTCTCGTGGGCCGATGCCCGAGAGCATCAACACTTGAGGTGAGCCGAAGGCGCCAGCGCAGAGCACCACCTCATGCAGCACATTGAGCACAACACGCTTGCCTCCCAGGCGCAATTGCACGCCAGTGGTTCTTGACGCCTCCACCAGCACCCGCTCGACCGTGGCACCGGTCAGCACCTTGAGGTTGGGCCGGTGCAGGTGAGGGGTCAGGAAGGCTTTGGCCGCGCTGCAGCGTTCGCCATTGCGCTGGGTGACCTGGTACATGAACGCGCCTTCCTGGCTGGCGCCGTTGTAATCCTGGGTGCGCTGAATGCCGTTGATCTCGGCAGCCTGGATAAACGCGGCATTCAGGGCGCTCGGGCAGCTTACCTCGGCAACGCTGAGCGGGCCGGTCTGGCCGTGGTAGGCGTCGTTCAGGCGTTGGTTCTGCTCAGACTTGATGAAGTACGGCAGCACTTCGTCATAGGACCACCCGGTGTTACCCATTGCCGCCCACTGATCGTAGTCCTGGCGATGTCCGCGTACGTAGAGCATGGCGTTGATCGAGCTGGAACCGCCAAGGGCTTTGCCCCGCGGCTGGTAGCCACGACGGCCATTCAGGCCGGGCTGCGGTTCGGTCTCGAAGGCCCAATTATTGATCCGCGTGGGCAGCATGGCGACCACCCCCACGGGCGCCTGGATCAGCACGCTGTTATCGGTGCCACCGGCCTCGATCAGGCAGACGCGGATAGCGGGGTTTTCGCTCAAGCGGCTGGCGACGACACACCCTGCCGAACCGCCGCCGATCACGATGTAGTCGAACGTGTCGTTCATCTTTTCAGTGCTCATGTCTGGGCTCCGTGAGTGTTGAGGGCAAGGTCAGAAGTGGTAGCCAACGGTGAACGAGTAGACGTCCGGGTCTGCTTCGACATCGATCTTGCGTTTGACCTCGCCCAGGCCCGGGGTCTGGGTCTTGATGGTGGCGGTGGTGTCGATCCAATAGCGTGAGTAGGAAAAACCGGCGCTCCAGTTGTCGGCGAAAGGGATCTCTACGCCGACCTTGGCCACGGCGCCAAACGAGTCGTCGAGCTTGGATGTGCTGGAGGTGCCACCGAACGCAGTGTTGTAAGCCGCGGTCATCTTTTCTTCGCTGAACCAGGTGTAATTGACCCCCAGGGCGACATAGGGCTGCACGCCAAACAGATCGAAGTTGTAGGCGATCAACACGGCCGGAAACCAGGCGCGGGCACTGCCCACCTTGCCCAGCGGTTCAGCGGTGCCTGCGCCATCGAAGTCAATGACGGGCGGCGCACCGCTTTGCAGAACCAGCGACCAAGGCCCGCCAAGGCGGCGCTCGTAGATCAGCGCCAGGGTGCTGGTGTCGCGCACGGTGGCCTGGACGTAATCGGGGGTCGTACCAGGCATGCCGGTCATATCGCCCGAGTCCGTGTTGAACTGGATATCGGCATAGCCGATACGCACGATGTTCAGGGGCGCCTCGCTGGCCAATGCCGACAATGGAATCAGCGGCAGGCACGCGGCAAGGGCAGGGGCAAACAGTCTTCTCATGACAGCCTCAGGTCTTATTATTTTTCTTGGGTGAATCCATGGGGCTGAAGATGCAGTGTTGTGGCGCGTTACGGGAGGTTGTAATGCGCCAGCCTGGGGGTTAATTTCTGCCAATGCTGAAAGGGAGGCCTTTAGATGACTCAGCTGATCGTCGCCACCTATGGCGCGGCCATGGACGTTCCGCAGCACAACATGCTTGGCTTGCCGGCTTTGGTGGCTGAACTGCAGGCCCAGGGCGTGGAAGCCGTCGGATTGTTGGAAGGCACCGAGTTGTCAGCGGCACAGATGCTCGACCCGGCGACCCGAATCTCCCATCGGCAAAAGCTGGCGATCTTCGCCAACATGCAACGCTTGATGCGCCACCCCGACAGCGGGCTGCGGGCTGGTGCGCGGCAACGCCTCAGCGACTTCGGGATCTTTGGCTACGCCTTGGTTAGCAGCGAGACCTTCGGTCATGCGGTTGAGTTTGGAGTCAGGCATGTCCGCCTGCTGGGGCCAATCTTTCAGAAGTCGTTTCGCCTGGAAGGCGACGAGGGCGTGTTCATTGGCCAAGGCTTCTTTGCTTTGGGTGAGCTGATGCCAGTGGCCACCGAGTTCTGGTTCGCTTCAATCCACTCACTGGTCCAGTGTGTGCTGGAAAAGCCCTTTCCGTCCCGGCGGTTGTTGCTGCCGTATCCGGCACCCGAACATTGGCAATGCTATGAGGAATTCTTCGGTTGTCCGGTGGAGTTCGACAGTGAAGTGATGGAGTGGCGCTTCGACGCGAGCGTTTTGCAACGGCCTTGTCCGAACGCCAACCCGCTCACCTCGGCGATGAGCATGAGTTTTTGCCAGCAGTTGGTGGCAAGCTTGCCGGACGACTCCGACCTGATCGAGGCGGTGCGCATGGCCTGCTTGAGCCGCAGTGGCCGCTTTCCGGGAGTGGAGACGGTGGCGCGGACCTTGGGTATGTCGGCTCGCACCCTTCACCGGAGGCTGTCCGAGTATCAACGCACCTACCAGAGTGTGCTGGATGAAGTACGCTGTGCGCTGGCGATTGAATTCTTGCAGCAAAGCGACATGCCCATGGACGACCTGGCTGCTCAGGTCGGTTTCTCCGAAGCGGCGAATTTCCGCAAGGCGTTTCGCAAATGGACCGGGCAGTCTCCGGGCGACTATCGCAAGGCGCTGCGCAGCAATACCTGAACGTTCGAGATGTCTCTGTAGGAGCGGGCTTGCCCCGCGATAGCGGTGTGTCAGGCGCACCGCTATCGCGGGGCAAGCCCGCTCCTACAGGCAGT
>NZ_SMOK01000002.1 GCF_004353925.1 Pseudomonas sp. H9
GGCGACGTTTCGCACCACAAAGCGCCGGATGTCGGCTTGCTGTATGTGTGCGGCGGCATCCTGCTGTTGGCCTTCGCGATTCTGGTGGTGCGTTACGCTTCGTACCGCTACCCGTCGACCAAAGCCATCGATGCCAGCGGTAAAGAAATCGAAGAAAGCAAGTAACCAAACGGTGGGAGCGGGCTTGCCCCGCGATTGCAGTTTGTCAGGCACATTGCATCGCGGGGCAAGCCCGCTCCCACCGCCTTGACCCGCTTGCTCATCGGCGACGTTTCGCACCACAAAGCGCCGGATGTCGGCTTGCTGTATGTGTGCGGCGGTATCCTGCTGTTGGCCTTCGCGATTCTGGTGGTGCGTTACGCCTCGTACCGCTACCCGTCGACCAAAGCCATCGATGCCAGCGGTAAAGAAATCGAAGAAAGCAAGTAACCAGACGGTGGGAGCGGGCTTGTGTCACCTGCAATAAAAAAGGCGAGCCCATTGGGCTCGCCTTTTTACCGTCTGCGTTGTGTTATTCAGCTGATGCTGCGCGCTTGCTCGTTCTCGAGGAATTCTTCCTGTAGCAAGCCGTCGTTCTGAGCACCGTCAATGCTTTGCTGGGCCACCGCACGTTTGCTGCGCAGTTTGCCGTAGAAGTGCTCCAGTGCATGGTTGAGCTTGATCGCGGCGCCATCGACCGCCTGGTCGAGGGATGCGGATGTGTGGCTCACGGAAATCGGTTGATGGCCTTTTGGGCGTGCCTCCATCTGGCAGCGTTTGTCGTGCGGACCTGGCTTGGCGCCATTCTCGTCTCGCAGGTGGACCTCTACGCGGGTGAGGTCTTCTTCATATCGTTCGAGCGTGCTTTCTACTGTGCTACGGACCCACTCTTCCAGTCGAATGTTGCCTTGAATATGGTTGTCGCTATTGACTTGGATTTGCATAGTTCAATCCCTTATTCAGCTAGCTCGCAAGAGAATCGATGGGGCCTTGTCGGCCTGGAAACCATCGCCTCTTGACTACAAGGTCAGGCACTTGGCCGAACATTTCAAGCCCTTTTGAAAGATAAATTTCTTGTTGCAAAAAGCCCGGCGTCGGCCGGGCTTTTGCATGCGCTGGGTCAAAACGCGACAGAAGTCTGTAGGTATACCGTACGAGGCTCACCCACGTACTTGCCTTTGTTGTTGTCATCAAAGGAGCGTGTGTAGTACTGGTGATTGAGGATGTTCTTCACCCCAACGGCCACGTTCAGGTTCGCCAGTTGCGGGCCAAAATCGTAGCCCGCGCGGCTGCTGAACAGCATGTAGCCCGGGATGCGCCCGGTGCTGCCATCGGCACTTTCGGTCGAGGTGTTGGCGTTGTCGGCGAACTGGTCGCTCTGGTAGGTGCTGTCCAGGTTCAGCTGCCACGGGCCTTCGGTGTAACCGATGCCCAGGGTGCCTTTGTGGCGCGAGGAGAAGGGCACACGATTGCCCTTGTTCGGCCCGTCTTCGCGGATTTTCGCATCGACAAAGGCGTAGGTCGCATACACGTCAAAACCAGCCAGTGCCGGGTTCAGGCCTTCCAGTGCGTACTTGACGCTGGTCTCGATTCCTTGATGGCGGGTTTCGCCGCGGGCAATCACCGAGTCGTTGGTCTGGTTGCTTTCGTACTGGTTGTCGAAGTTGATCAGGAACGCGCCGATTTCCGCCTGCAACACACCGTCGTCATAGCGCGTACCCAGTTCCCAGGTGCGGGCCTTTTCCGGTTTCACTTCACCGCTGCTGACCCGGTTGGGCATCTGGCTGTACTGCACACTGCCAAACGAGCCTTCGGTGTTGGCGTACAGATTCCAGCTGTCGGTCAGGTGATACATCACGTTCAGTGCTGGCAGTGCGGTGTTGTAGTCGCCCTGGTAACGCACGCCGCTGATTTTGTTGGCCTGCTCGGAGTCGATCATTTCGTAGCGGATGCCCGGGGTGATGGTCCACTGGCCAATGTCGATACGGTCATCGAGGAAGATCGCGTGAGCATCGGTGCTACCACGGGTGTCACGGTCTTTGCGGCTGGCGGTGGTAGGCAACTGATCGGCGCTGATCGGCTCACGGTAGCGCAGTTCGTGGCTGGCTTCGTTGACGTAGCGGTAGCCGATACCCACTTCATGCCAGCTTTCACCGAGGGCGAAACCTTGCGAGAAGCGCGTTTCGATGCCGCGTACCCAGTACTCGCGGGGCGACAGCGAAATGAAGCTGCCCTGGTCGAGATAACCGCTGCGCAAGGTCTTGGTGAAGAAGCTGTTGACGCTGAATTGGCGAGCGTCTTCCTGGTAGTCGTAGCCGAGGTTGAACATGGTCCGGCGACCCCAGAACTTGTCGTCAAGTCGCGTCGACTGGTACGGGTCGGCGTCGTAATCGGCAACGCTCAGACCGCCGGGCATCTGTGCTTCACCTTCGTAATACTGGGCCATGGCGTGCAGGCTGTTGGCCTCGTCGAGCTGCAGTTTACCTTTGAGGATCAGGTCGTCGATCTGCGTGTCGCTGTGTTCGCGCCAGTCGCCGCCACGGGTGCCGGAGTACAGCAGGGCGCCGCCCAGGCCGTTGTCGTTGGTGCCGCCGGCGAGCAGGTTGGCGCTGGTCTTGAAGCCGTCATGGCTGGAAGACGGGCTGGTCTGGGTCTGGAAGCCTGCCTTGACGGTCGGTTCGTCTGGAATCGCCCGGGTCACGAAGTTGACGATGCCGCCGACGTTCTGCGGGCCGTAGCGCACCGCGCCACCCCCACGAACGACGTCCACGGCATCCATGTTGCCCATGCTGATCGGCGCGAACGACAACTGTGGCTGGCCATACGGCGCGAAGGGAACAGGGATGCCGTCCATCAGCACGGTAGAACGTGATGCCAGGCGCGGGTTGAGGCCACGAATACCGAAGTTCAGGGCCATGTCGTGGCTGCCGGTGCCGTTATTGTCTGGTGCGTTGACACCGGGAATACGGTTAAGCACTTCGCGGGCGGTGGTGGCGCCTTGGCGTTCGAATTCTTCACGGCGGATCACGTCGCGCGCGCCGGGATGCTCGAAGACGTTGTCTTGCTGAGCGACCCCCAACCAGTCACCGACCACGGTCGAAGTGCCCAGTTCTACCGGGGCACTGGCAGATGTTGCCGGTTGCAGGCTGAAGGCGTTTTCGCCTTCGGCACGCGCTTGCAGGCCACTGCCTTGCAGCAAAGCGTCCAGGCCCTGCTGTGGGCTGTATTGACCTTGCAGGCCGGGGCTTTGCACACCACTGGTCACTTGCGAGCCGAACGAGATCAGTACACCGCTTTCCCGGCCGAACTGGTTCAGGGCACTTTCCAGCGACATCGGGGCGATATGGTAAGTGCGTGCAGTGGCTTGTTCGGCCAGGGCAGGAACAGTGACAACGCTCAGGCCGATGCCGAACAGCAGTGGACGAAGGGCCTGGGCCAGTGGGCTGGGTCGAAGGGGCATGCAAGGTGTCCTTGAGAAGGTCAAAGCAAAGGGTTCTGCCTTCTCTGTCACGCGAGATGGAAAAACAGCTCAGGTGGTTTGAAGTTTTTTTCAGGCCCGTGCTTCGACCGTCACCCAGTAGCGGGTAAAGCGCCGCACACGTACCGGCAGGGCAACTTCCAGCAGGTCGAGAATACGTTCGCTGTCGGCCAGCGGATAACTGCCGGAAATCAGCAGGTCGGCCACTTCAGGGGCACAGTTGAGCTGGCCACGGCGGTAACGGCCCAACTCGTCGAGGAAGTCGCCCAAGCGCATGTGCGCAGCCACCAGCATGCCGTCGACCCACGCCCCGGCATTGCTGTCGATTAACTGCGTGGCCTGCCACTGCGGGCCGTTGAAGCGAGCCTGGCGCCCGGCGGCCAGGGGTTGGCCGGCAAGGCTGGCGCTGCCTTGGTGAACGCTGAGCTGGCTGTAATGGGGGTACTGGCGCAGGTTGTATCGACCGCTTTCGAGTTGCAGCAGGCCGAAGTCGGTGAGCAGGTGCAGCGGGCGGGTATCGTCAGCGACGGTGAGCTGTATTTCACCTTCAAGCAGGCGCACCAGGCGTAGCTGAGCATCGAACTGCACATCGGCGGCGCTGCGGGTGTTCAGGTGTAGCAGGCTGCCGTCGTCCAATGGTTGGCGACGTCGCTCGCCCACTGGGCTGCGGTAATCGGCCAGCAAGGTGGGCAATGGATTGTGTTGGTGCAGGGTCAAGCCAACGCTGCCTCCTACCCCCAGAATCAGCAAGGCCTTGAGTGCCCGGCGACGGCTGGCTGACTGCGGCGCTTGCAACGCCGCATGGGCCAGCGGCGAAGACAAACCACGTAGGCGCTGGTTGACGCGTTGGATGTGCTCCCACGCCCGGCGGTGTTCTTCATGGGCTTGCAGCCATTGCTGCAGTGCTTGCTGTTGGCGCGGATCGAGTGCTCCGCCCTGCAGTTCGATGAGCCAGTGCACAGCCTGCTCGGCCACCTGCGGCGAGAACGTCTGTTGGGCGCTGTTCACAGGGCAAAGTAACAGCGCAGGGCTGCCTTGTTCAGGTAACGCTTGACCGTGGCCAGGGAGATATTGAGCTGGGCGGCGATTTCGCCGTAGCTCAAACCATCGACCTGGGCCAGCAGGAACGCGCGTTTGACCACCGGGGCCAAGCCATCGAGCAGGCGGTCGAGTTCCAGCAGGGTCTCAAAGATGATCGCCCGGTGTTCCTCCGACGGCACCAACTCTTCTGGCAGTTGTGCCAACGCCTGGTAGTAAGCGCGCTCGATGTCTTGACGTCGGTAGTGGTTGAACAGCACGCGTTTGGCCACGGTGGTCAGGAATGCCCGCGGCTCGTTGAGCACGGGTGTTTCTCGGGCCTGCAACAGGCGCATGAAGGTGTCGTGGGCCAGGTCTGCGGCGTTGTCCGGGCAGCCCAGGCGTTGACGCAGCCAGCCGGTCAACCAGTTGTGATGGGCGTGGTAAAGGCCTTCGAGCGAGGAAGGGGAGGCACTGGGCACCGTGAACACTCCGGCGCCGTGATGCGCAACAGAATAAGAATTGTTCGCATTGTAGTGCTTCCCGTGGCGGTTCGGCAATCAGACGCAGACTGACGGCAAAAACGGAGGGTGGAAAATGTAAATAACGTAAATAAGCTGTACTCTCATTTGAGAATAAATAGCATTCGCTCCCTGAGTATCTTTACCCAATCTTTACTTTTCTCAGGGAGAGTTCTACGTGTCCCCGCTTTTCACCCGCTCCTGTCTCGCGCTCACCCTCTGCTCGCTGTACACCAACCACGCCAGTGCCAACGAGCAGAAGCCGATGGAACTGGACAACGTAGTGGTCACTGCTTCCGGTTTCTCTCAGCAAATCAAAGATGCGCCGGCGTCGATCTCGGTGATTACCCGCGAGCAGATCGAGAACAAGTCCTACCGTGATGTGACCGATGCTCTGAAAGACGTTCCGGGCGTAGTGGTTACCGGTGGCGCCAGTTCCAGCGACATCAGTATTCGCGGCATGGCCTCCAAGTACACGCTGATGCTGGTTGATGGCAAACGTCAGGACTCACGGGCTACCCGTCCGAACAGTGATGGCGCGGGGATCGAGCAAGGCTGGATGCCGCCGCTGGAAGCGATTGAGCGTATTGAAGTGGTGCGCGGGCCGATGTCGTCGTTGTATGGCTCCGACGCGATGGGCGGGGTGATCAACATCATCACCCGTAAAGTCACGCCGAACTGGTACGGCGGTGTGCGTAGCGAAGCCACCTTCCAGGACCGTTCCGACTCGGGTGACTACAACAGCACCAGCGCCTTCGTCTCCGGGCCGCTGATCGAGAATCTGGTCGGTTTGCAGCTCTATGGTCAAACCTCGAACCGTGACGAAGACGACTTTACCAACGGTTTTAACGAGCAGAGCACCGACAGCGGCACGGCCAAGCTGTCGTTCACCCCTGACGAACACAACGACATCACCTTCGAGGCGGGTAAGTCTGAGCAGGAGCGTAATGCGCACAAAGGCAAGTCGGCGCGTTCCTCCGACAGCTTCAGTGACTACGAGCGCACCAACTTCGCCATCAGTCACTCTGGTCGCTGGGAAAGCATCACCACTGACAGCTACCTGCAGCGCGAGAAGATCGAGAACCCGGGCCGGCGCATGGAGCTGGAGAACACCGTGCTCAACTCGCAGGTGTCGTTCTTCAGCGATTCGCACATCACCACCATCGGTGGCTCGTACAAGTACGAAGACCTGACCGACGAAGGTAACCAACTGGCCGCAGCCTCCGACGTCAACCAGCTGACGCGTTGGTCGTGGGCGCTGTTTGCTGAAGACGAATGGCGTCTGACCGAGGCGTTCGCGTTGACCGGTGGCATTCGTATGGATAAAGACGAAAACTACGGTACACATTGGTCGCCACGCTTGTACGGCGTGTATCACCCAACCGAGCACTGGACCGTCAAAGGTGGTGTGTCCAGCGGCTATCGTTCGCCGGACATCCGCGCGGCCGTGGATGACTGGGGGCAGATCACTGGCGGTGGTGGCGACCCGGCAATCATTGTGGGTAACTCCAACCTCAAGCCGGAAAAGAGCCTGAGCCAGGAAATCGGCGTGATCTGGGACAACCTGGAAGGGTTCTCCACGGGTTTGACCGTGTTCAACACCGACTTCAAAGACAAGATCACCGAAACCCGCCGTTGCACCGACAGCACTGGCGGTGCCTCGGGGCAGTGCCAGATCGGCGGGACCTCGTACAAGTTCATCAGTGACCGGGTGAACGTCGATGAAGCACAGATGCGCGGTATTGAAGCGACGCTGGATTGGGACATCACCCAGGCGCTGAAGCTCGCCACCAACTACACCTTCACCGACTCCGAGCAGAAGAGCGGCCCACAGAAGGGCAAAGCCCTGAACCAGATGCCACGGCATATGGTCAACGCCACCCTGGACTGGCAGACCACCGACCAACTGGGTACCTGGGCGCGCCTGAACTACCGCGGCAAGACGTCTGACTACCTGGGCCGCACCACCATGTCCGATGGCACACCGTCTTACACCTTTGTCGACCTCGGCGGCACCTACCGGGTGACCAAGAACGTGAAGCTGCTGGCGGGCGTCTACAACGTGTTCAACAAGGAAGTCGATTACGAGAATTACCAGACCGTGCTGGATGGTCGTCGTTACACCGTCGGTATCGATCTGTCGTTCTGACAATCAGGCCTGCGGCTTTGCATATGAGAATATAACTCATTATTATTGGCTTCCTCTTCACTAGGAATGGACGCCATGAAAAGCAAAGCCGCCGGCTTGCCCCTGAATTATCGCCTGGCTGTGACCTCACGCTGCCTGGCCGCTGTGTTCGGGGGGTATTTGCTGGCGGCCATGGCCAGCGTCTGTGTCACCCTGTTGGCACCGATGCCCAAAGCAGAAGCCGTGCTCACCGGCATGATGCTGTCCTTCTTGTTCTACTTGGTAGCCTTTCTCTGGTGCTTTGCCAGCCGCAGTGCCTGGCAGGCCTGGCAGGGTGTGTTGCTGCCGAGCCTGGTGCTCGGGGTGATCAACGGTCTGGCTTACTGGATGAAGAACTGATGAAAGAGGGCTTTCGCCAGGCCATGGCCTGGCTGCACACCTGGACCGGGCTGATATTCGGGTGGTTGCTGTTTGCGATCTTCCTCACCGGGACGATGTCGTACTTCAAGGAAGAGATCAATCACTGGGCCAAGCCTGAGGTGAAAGCGCGCGCGCTGGAGCCCATGAGCAGCCTGGCCTTGGCGCAGGACTATCTGGAGCAGCATGCACCCAACGCGCGCAGTTGGTTCATCCGCCTGCCAGAAGCGCGTGAACCCGGCTTGAGTGTCGGCTGGAGCGCAGAGGGTGCAGGGCCACGCGGTTTTGTCGATAAAACCCTCGACCCTGCCACTGGCGCTGAGGTGCAGGCCCGTGAAACCCGCGGCGGTGAATTCTTCTACCGCTTCCATTTTCAGCTGGAAATGCCTCACCCCTGGGGCCGCTGGTTGTCGACGTTTGCCGCGCTGATCATGTTCATCGGGCTGGTGACCGGCATCATTATCCACAAGAAGATCTTCAAGGAGTTCTTCACCTTCCGCCCAGGCAAAGGCCAGCGCTCCTGGCTGGATGGGCACAACGCGATTGGCGTTCTGGCGCTGCCGTTTCACTTGATGATCAGCTACAGCAGCCTGGTGATCTTCATGTCGCTGGTGATGCCGGCGAGCATCATTGCCAGCTATGGCGACAACACCCGCGGCTTTTTCAATGACTTGTTCGGCGCGCCCGAACAGCTCAAGGCGGCCGGTACTGCCGCGCCGCTGTTGCCATTGCCGACGCTGTATCAGCAAGTCCAGGAGCAAGTGCCCGGCACTCGCGTGGGCTGGATCGAGGTACAAAACCCCGGCGACCAGAACGCCCGCGTGCGTTTCTCGCATCATGGTGGTGATCGGATTGCCTACAAGCGGGGCGGTGGCTGGACTTTCGATGGCGTCAACGGCGACTTGCTCGGTGGCAATAAGGCCGAGTCTGTCCCGGTGCTGATCGTCGGTGGCATGTATGGTTTGCACATGGGCAAGTTCGCCGAGCCGTGGCTGCGCTGGCTTTACTTCTTCTTTGGCGTGCTCGGCACAGCGGTGATTGGCACTGGCCTGGTGATGTGGCTGGGCAAGCGTCAGCTCAAGCATGCCAAGAGCGGTACGCAGCCTTTCGAATTGCGTCTGGTAGAAGTATTGAACATCGCCAGCATGAGTGGCCTGTTGCTGGGCGTGGCGGCGTTCTTCTGGGCTAACCGATTGCTGCCGGTGGGCCTGGAAGGTCGTGCGGGTTGGGAGGTCAACAGTTTCTTCCTGCTGTGGGGGCTGGCGCTGGTACACGCCATGCTGCGACCGGGGCGTCGCGCCTGGGCGGAACAGCTATGGTTGGCTGCGCTGTTGTGGGCCGGTTTGCCGCTACTCAATCAATTGACCACGGAGCAGGGGTTGATGCAGGCGATTCCTGCAGGCGACTGGGCCATGGCCGGCTTCGACCTGACTGCATTGGGTTGTGGCCTGTTCTTCGCCTGGGGCGCACGCAAGATGCAGCGGCCACCGGTGGTGGCAGCCAAGCGCGCCCCCAAGGCTGCTAACGCTGCCAAGGCCGCTAAGGCCACCCTGATCGAAAGTGAGGTCAGCTGATGCTCGCCGTTACCCTGTTCGGTTTTGCTGGCTTTGCCTGCCTGTGCCTGGCCATGGAGAAGCATTACAAGGAATTGCTTGGCGCCACACCCAGCAGTGCGCGCTTACGCATCTTGCGTATCGGAGGCTGGTTGTTGCAGTTGCTGGCGCTGGCTTTGGCTGTGCGTCACAGCGGTTGGGCCATGGGCCTGGTTGAATGGTTTGCAGTGTTGATGGCAGGGGGCACCCTGTGGGTGTTCCTACTGCCGTATCAACCACGGTTGTTGCTCGGGTTGCTTGGCCTCAGCCTGGTGCTGGGGCCGGTAATGCTGATACTGCCTCAGTAAGTTAGGGCCTGAAGGCGGCCCTATACTCACCCGGCGTCGCCCCAAGTGCCTGGCGAAAACGGTTGCTGAAATGGCTGGCACTGGCAAAACCGCAGCGCAGGGCGATTTCGCCCAAGGCCAACTCGCCAAAGCGCAGCAACTGCCGCGCCGTGGCCAGGCGCCGGGCCAACAGGTATTGGTGGGGCGGTAGGCCGAAGCTCGCGCGGAACATTCGTGCGAAATGGTATTCGGACAAGTTGCACAGGGCGGCCAGCTCACCGAGGGTCAAGGGTTGGTCCAGGTGCGCTTCAATGTAATCGCACAACTGTCGGCGTTGGTGCGCCGCCAGGCCACCTTTCAAGCGCAGGCCCTGGCGCAGGCCAACCTGGCTGAGCACGGCGTGGTCGAGAATGTCGTGGGCCAGGGTGCTGGTCAGCAGGCGCTCGCCGGGCTCGTCCCAATCCAAATCAATCAATTGGTGAAAGCGCTGTGCTTGCACAGGGTCGTCAAGGAAGGTCGCTTCCTGCAATTGCAGCTCACGTGGTTCGCGGTCGAGCAGGCGGATGCAGCCCAGGGCGAATTGTTCCTGGCTGATATACAGATGAGCAAGGCGGATCGAGCCATTGACCACCCAGTGCGATGCCGAACCTGCGGGCATGATGCACAGTTTGTCGGGCGCACCTTTGAGGCCGGGTTGTTCACGGCGGAAGGTGCCGGTGCCGTCGGCGATATAGCACGACAACGTGTGGTGGCTGGGCGCTTCGTAGTCGCGGGCATCGTGACGGTTGTTCCACAGGGCTGCAGCCAGGCCGTCGCCCAACTGCGCGCTGTGCTCCAGGCGGGCATGGGGCGAGTCGTGCATGGCTTTGAAAACTTGCAGTTGATCCAGTGCGTTCATCAGCGACTCCTCAGGCCTTCATCCTACGCTGCCAGACAAGGCCTGACAGCAGTGAGCCGTGCAAAAGCGCAAGAATCTGCAAGCGCGCAGGCTGCTTGCGGCAGGAGACTTAAGGCCTGAAGTCGAGGAGTAAGGCCATGAACCTGACGTTGTATTTACTGACCGTATTGATCTGGGGCACCACCTGGATCGCCCTGAAACTGCAGTTGGGTGTGGTCGCCATTCCGGTGTCGATTGTCTATCGCTTCGCCCTGGCGGGATTGATCCTGTTTGTCATCTTGTTGTTCAGCCGCCGCCTGCAGCCGATGAACCGGCGCGGCCACGGTGTCTGCCTTGCGCAGGGTTTTTGCCTGTTCTGCGTCAACTTCATGTGCTTTCTGACCGCCAGCCAGTGGGTTCCCACCGGGCTGATCGCTGTGGTGTTTTCCACCGCTACCTTATGGAATGCGCTGAACGCCCGAGTGTTCTTCGGCCAAAAAATCGCCGCCAATGTGCTCGGTGGTGGTGCGTTGGGATTGATCGGCCTTGGCTTTTTGTTCTGGCCGGAACTGTCAGGCCATACCGCCAGCCGTGAAACCCTGATCGGTCTGGGCCTGGCGTTGCTTGGCACTTTGTGTTTTTCGGCGGGCAACATGCTGTCGAGTTTGCAGCAGAAGGCTGGCTTGCGGCCAATGACTACCAACGCCTGGGGCATGTTGTATGGGGCCGGGATGCTTGCAATTTATTGCCTGGTCAGTGGCATTCCGTTCGATATGGAATGGAATACGCGCTACATCGGCTCGTTGCTCTACTTGGTGATTCCGGGCTCGGTGATCGGCTTTACGGCCTACCTGACCTTGGTTGGGCGCATGGGGCCGGAGCGTGCGGCGTATTGCACCGTGTTGTTCCCGCTGGTGGCGTTGAATGTGTCGGCGTTCTATGAGGGCTATCAGTGGACGGCCCCGGCGCTGTTTGGTTTGGTGTTGGTGATGTTGGGGAATGTGTTGGTGTTTCGGAAGGCTAAGCCAGATCGCGGGGCAAGCCCGCTCCCACAGGGATCGGTGAAAGCTCTGTAGGAGCGGGCTTGCCCCGCGAAAGCAGTTACTTCCAAACCTGCGGATTAACCAGATCCCGCGGACGCTCGCCGAGCAGGGCGCTACGCAGGTTGTCGATAGCGCGGTTGGCCATGGCTTCGCGGGTTTCGGCAGTTGCCGAGCCTACGTGCGGCAGGGTCAGGGCATTAGGCAACTGGAACAGCGGCGATTCAGTCAGCGGCTCTTTCTCATACACGTCCAGGCCGGCACCACGGATGGTGCCGGTACGCAGGGCCTCAACCAGCGCCGCTTCGTCAACCACCGGCCCACGGGACACGTTGATCAGGAAGGCGCTGGATTTCATCAACTGCAGTTCACGGCTGCTGATCAGGTGCTTGGTCTGGGCACCCAGCGGTACCACCAGGCAGACGAAATCGGCTTCGGCCAACAGTTCGTCCAGGCTGCGGAACTGGGCGCCGAGTTCCTGTTCCAGTGCGGTCTTGCGTGAGTTGCCGCTGTAGATGATCGGCATGTTGAAGCCAAAGCGGCCACGGCGGGCGATGGCTGCGCCGATGTTGCCCAGGCCAACGATACCCAGGGTTTTACCGTGTACATCGCTGCCGAACTGGGCCGGGCCGACGGTGGCCTGCCATTGCCCGGCCTTGGTCCAGGCATCGAGTTCAGCAACACGCCGGGCGCTGCCCATCAACAGCGCGAAGCCGAGGTCAGCGGTGCTTTCGGTGAGCACGTCGGGGGTGTTGGTCAGGGCAATGCCGCGCGCGTTGAGGTAGTTCAGGTCGTAGTTGTCGTAGCCCACCGAGACGCTGGATACCACCTCCAACTTGGCGGCATTGGCCAGTTGTGCTTCACCGAGCTTGCGCCCCACACCGATCAGGCCGTGGGCCTCGGGCAAAGCTTCGTTGAATTGCGCGCTGATGTCGCCGAGCTTGGGGTTGGGGACGATTACGTTGAAGTCTTGCTGCAGGCGTTCGGCCATCGCCGGAGTGATACGGCTGAAGGCGAGGACAGTCTTTTTCATCTGCGAAATCTCTGCTGGCGGTGAAGAATGGGTAGCACGCTATCATTCTCTACCGCCTCTGTGCAGCAAGATTTCTGTACTGGCGGACTTGCTGTAGGAGCGGGCTTGCCCCGCGATTCGGTGTGACTGACAGATCGCTATCGCGGGGCAAGCCCGCTCCCACAGCAAGCCCGCTCCTACCAGTCAGATTTCAGTTGGCGATCAGCAGCTCGTGGGTCTTGAGGTCGGCTTCATGGGCGGCGAGGATTTCCGGCAACGAGTTACGCAGGTACTCCACCCAGGTTTTGATCTTGGCATCCAGGTACTGGCGCGATGGGTAGATCGCGTACAGGTTCAGTTCCTGCAAGCGGTAGTCCGGCATCACCCGCACCAGTGAGCCGTCACGCAGCCCGTCGATGGCCGAGTAGATCGGCAGTACGCCAACGCCCATGCCACTGCGGATCGCGGTTTTCATTGCATCAGCCGAGTTCACCTGGAACGGCGCCTGGGTGATGTTGACCATCTCCTGGCCTTCCGGGCCGTCGAACAACCATTTTTCCAGCGGAATCACTGGGCTGACCATGCGCAGGCAGGCGTGGTTGAGCAAGTCGCTGGGCTTATGGGCCACACCGTGCTGTTTCACATAGTCGGGCGAGGCGCAGACGATGCTGTAGGTGATGCCCAGGCGCTGAGACACAAAGCCCGAGTCCGGCAGCTCGCTGGCCAGCACGATGGACACGTCATAGCCCTCGTCGAGCAAGTCCGGCACGCGGTTGGCCATGGTCAGGTCGAAGGTTACGTCCGGGTGGGTTTCGCGGTAGCGGGCGATGGCATCGATGACGAAATGCTGGCCGACGCCTGTCATCGAATGCACCTTCAACTGCCCGGCCGGGCGCGCGTGGGCGTCGCTGGCCTCGGCTTCGGCTTCTTCGACATAGGTCAGAATCTGTTCACAACGCATCAGGTAACGCTTGCCAGCTTCAGTCAGGGCGATGCGTCGGGTGGTGCGGTTGAGCAGGCGTGTTTGCAGATGGGCTTCAAGATTGGAGACCGCCCGCGAGACGTTGGCGGTGGTCGTATCCAGTTGCACGGCCGCGGCAGTAAAGCTGCCGACTTGCGCTACGCAACTAAAAGCACGCATGTTTTGCAGGGTGTCCATGGGTCGCTCTCAAAGTAGACGACAAATTGTGACATGAAGTAACCGGGGCGGTCTTCAGACTAAAGCCGGATTATCGCCGTTTTCGTAACAAAGATTCGCAGTAATACACGCTTATCGCCAGTGCAGCTGCCCCCTAGAATTGCGTCTCCAAGCGTCATCCACCTTCTACGTCGGGAATTCGCAGCTGTGCCGCGTCGCATCATCAGAGCGCTGAATGCGCTCAGTGTCTGTGCCTTTAGCTTGACCTTGAGCGGCTGTATCGGAACCTGGGGCATTGCCCCGCAAAGCAAGACGCTGCAAGCCAATACCCTGACCACCTCTGAGGCGATCCGCGAGGCCGCCCAGGATGCCCACTGGCCTGACCAGCAGTGGTGGCGCGCCTATGGCGATCCACAACTGGATCGCTGGATTGCCCTGGCCGTCAGTAACAGCCCGACAATGGCCATGGCCGCTGCGCGAGTGCGCGAGGCCAAGGCCATGGCCGGTGTGGTCGAGTCTGCCGAGAAACTGCAGGTCAACGGCGAGTCGACGCTCAAGCGCCATAACTGGCCGGAAGACCAGTTCTACGGCCCTGGCGCCTTGTCGGGGGCCAATACCTGGGACAACAACGCCGCGTTGGGCTTCAGCTACGCCCTGGATCTCTGGGGACGTGAACGCAATGCCAGCGAGCAGGCCGTGGACATGGCTCATATGAGTGCGGCGCAGTTGCGTCAGGCTCAGCTGGAATTGCAGAACAACATCGTCAAGGTGTACATCCAGCTGTCACTGCACTTTGCCCAGCGCGATATCGTCAAAGCCGAGCTTGAGCAACAAGAGCAGATTCTGGCCCTGGCCGAACGCCGCCTGGCCGGTGGCATTGGTACCCACTTCGAAGTCAGTCAGGCGCAGACGCCGCTGCCGGAAACCCACCGTCAGCTTGATGCCTTGAACGAAGAAATTGCCCTGGCGCGTAACCAACTGGCGGCATTGGCCGGTAAAGGCCCGGGCGAGGGCGCGCAGGTGCAGCGGCCGCAACTGTCGCTCGGCGCAGCCTTGAAACTGCCATCGACGCTGCCTGCCGAACTGGTGGGCCAGCGCCCCGATGTGGTCGCCAGTCGCTGGCAGGTTGCGGCGCAAGCCCGAGGCATTGATGTCGCTCACGCCGGGTTCTTCCCCAACGTCGATTTGGTCGGTGGCCTCGGTTTCATGGCCACCGGCGGCGGTGCGCTGGAGTTTCTGACCGGGCGCAAGTTCAACTACAACGTCGGCCCGGCGATCAGCCTGCCGGTGTTTGATGGCGGCCGTCTGCGTTCGCAGTTGGGTGTGGCGTCGGCGGGGTATGACATCGCCGTCGCGCATTACAACCAGACGGTGGTCAACGCACTCAAGGGCATTGCCGACCAGTTGATTCGCCGTGAGTCGATGAACGAGCAGCAGCATTTTGCAGCGGAGTCGGTGGCCTCGGCGCAGAAGACCTACGACATTGCCATGATCGCCTTCCAGCGAGGCCTGACCGATTACCTCAATGTGCTCAACGCCCAGACTTTGCTGTTCCGCCAGCAGCAGATCCAGCAGCAGGTCCAGGCTGCACGCCTGAGTGCCCATGCCGAGCTGGTTACTGCGCTGGGTGGCGGTTTGGGCGCCGGTAATGACGTACCGAGTGAAGATAAACAGCAGGCGCCAAAAACGCCGGCGACCCTGGCGATCTTCGACAAGCCGGATCACGCCGAATGAGCGCACTGACACTGCCATTTCGCTGGTTGGCATCCCTTGAGTGGCGCCGTGGTTTTTTCGAGTGGGCACGCACCGATGGCGTGACCTGGGTGTACATCTTCAAGGTGCTCAGCGCAGCGTTTCTGACTCTGTGGCTGGCCATGCGCCTGGAATTGCCGCAGCCGCGCACGGCGATGATCACCGTGTTCATCGTCATGCAGCCGCAGAGCGGGCATGTGTTCGCCAAGAGTTTCTGGCGTTTGCTCGGCACCTTGGCCGGCTCATCGATGATGGTGCTGTTGATTGCGTTGTTTCCGCAGAACACCGAGTTGTTCCTGCCGAGCCTCGCCATCTGGGTTGGCCTGTGTTCCGCCGGGGCCATGCGCTACCGCACCTTTCAGGCTTATGGCTTCGTGCTTGCCGGCTACACCGCTGCAATGGTTGGTTTGCCGGTCTTGCAACACCCTGACGGCGCGTTCATGGCCGCGGTCTGGCGGGTGCTGGAGATCTCTCTGGGCATTCTGGTGTCGACCCTGGTCAGCGCCGCGATCTTGCCGCAGTCGGCCGGTGTGGCGATGCGCAATGCCCTGTACCAGCGTTTTGGCGTGTTCGCCGGTTTTGTCGTTGAAGGCCTGCGCGGCGAAAGCCAGCGTGATCGCTTCGAAAGTAGCAACGTGCGCTTTATCGCCGAGGCGGTCGGCTTGGAAAGCCTGCGCAACGTTACCGCGTTCGAAGACCCGCACATGCGCCGGCGCAATGGCCGCCTGGGTCGTATGAACAGCGAGTTCATGGCCATCACCACGCGTTTCAACGCCTTGCACCAGTTGCTTGAACGCCTGCGCCTGCGTGGGCCGTTGCAGATCGTCACGGCAATTGAACCAGGCCTGGCGGCCTTGGCCGAATTGCTTGAGGCTTATGCCGGGCGGGCCTTGACCAGCGCTGATGCGGCGCGGCTGGCCGAGCAACTGGCTGCCTACAAGGATGGCTTGCCGGAGCGCGTGCGCAGCCTGCGTGCTGCCTACGTCGAAACCGGGCCGAGCGATGCCGACCTGCTCGACTTCCATACGGCTTACGAGCTGCTCTATCGCTTTGTCGATGATGTGCACAGCTATGCCCTGACCCATGCCTCGCTGGCCGAGCACAACCATGCCCGTGAGCAATGGGACGAGCCTTATGTGGCACAGACCAACTGGATGGTGTCGCTGGCCGCCGGTTTACGCGCCTCATTCATTTTGCTGGTGTTGGGCAGTTTCTGGATCCTCACCGCTTGGCCAAGCGGGGCAATGATGACCCTGATCGCAGCGGCCACCGTAGGCCTGTCGGCGGCTTCGCCGAACCCCAAGCGGATGTCGTTTCAGATGGCCTGCGGCACCTTGATTGGTGCCTTCATCGGCTTTTTCGAGACCTTCTTCGTGTTCCCGTGGATCGACGGCTTCCCCTTGCTCTGCCTGGTGCTTGCGCCGGTGTTCGTGCTCGGGGCCTTCCTGGCGTCGCGCCCGGCGTATGCCGGGGTCGGTCTGGGCCTGCTGATCTTCTTTGCCACCGGCTCGGTGCCAGACAACCTCACGGTGTACAATCCGTACAATTTCATCAACGACTACATCGCCATGGTCATCGGCATGCTGGTATGCGCAGCAGCCGGCGCGATCATCCTGCCGCCGAACAGCCGTTGGTTGTGGAGCCGCCTGGAGCATGACCTGCGCAGTCAGGTGCTGTTCGCCATCACCGGGCGCCTGCGTGGCCTGGGCTCGGCCTTCGAGAGCCGCACCCGCGATCTGCTACACCAGGCCTATGGCCTGGCTGCCGGTAAACCTCAGGTGCAGAGCAGCCTCTTGCGTTGGATGTTCCTGGTGTTGGAGGTGGGCCACGCGATCATCGAGCTGCGCAAAGAGCAGGCGATCCTGCCGGTGCACCCGTGCTATGCCGAATCACAACCCTGGCGTCAGGCAATCCGGGTCATGGGCCGGGCGCTGGCGCGTTTGTTCCTGCAACCGAGTGTAAGTAACCACGAACGTGCCCTGGTGGCGGTAGATCACGCCATCAGCCGGGTGCAGGCCACCGATGAGCCGTTTGCCCGCCACTTCGACACCTCGGCACTGCGCCGGGTGCAGAGCTACCTGCATTTCATCCGTACCTCGTTGCTCGACCCTCAGTCGCCGCTGGCCGCATTGGCCCCGGCCCAAGGACTGCCCCATGCCCCGTGAAATCGCCTTCCATGGCGTCTACATGCCGACCATGACCCTGATGTTCCTGTTCGCCGCCGGGCTTGCCTGGGGCCTGGACCGGTTCATCGCCAGTTATGACGGCTACCGCTTCTTCTGGCATCCGGCGTTGCTGCGCCTGTGCCTGTTCATTTGTTTGTTCGGATCCATGGCCCTGACTCTCTACCGTTGAGACCCCTGTTGATGAAAAAGTTTTTCAGCCTGATCGCCACCTTGCTTGTATTGGCTGCTGCCGTGGTGATCGGCCGCCAGCTCTGGGTGCACTACATGAATACCCCCTGGACCCGCGACGGGCGGGTGCGCGCCGACATCATCAACGTAGCTGCGGACGTACCGGGGTATGTAGTCGATGTGCCGGTGCGTGACAACCAGTTGGTGAAGAAGGGCGACCTGCTGATGCAGATCGACCCTGAGCACTACGAAGTGGCGGTTAAACAGGCGCAGGCGTTGGTGGCCTCACGCAAGGCCACCTGGGAGATGCGTAAGGTCAATGCCAACCGGCGTGCCGACCTCGACAACCTGGTGATCTCTCGCGAGAACCGTGACGACGCCAGCAACATCGCCAATTCGGCCCTGGCCGATTACCAGCATGCCCAGGCGCAACTGGCAGCCGCTGAACTGGACCTCAAACGCACCAGAATTCTGGCCACCGTCGATGGCTACGTGACCAACCTCAACGTGCACCGAGGCGACTATGCGCGCACTGGCGAGCCGAAAATGGCGGTGGTCGATAAAGACTCGTTCTGGGTTTATGGCTTCTTTGAAGAAACCAAGCTGCCACGGGTGAAAGTCGGAGATCAGGCTGAACTGCAAATGATGAGCGGCGAAGTGCTGCAGGGCCATGTCGAGAGCATTTCCCGGGGCATCTACGACCGCGACAACCCGGAGAGCCGTGAGCTGATTGCCGACGTTAACCCGACCTTCAACTGGGTGCGCCTGGCCCAGCGGGTGCCAGTGCGCATTCATATCGATGAAGTGCCGGAAGGCTTTTTGCTGGCTGCGGGTACCACCTGCACAGTGGTAGTGAAGCCGTCGCAGGGCAAGCCAGCTCCCACAGAGGGCTGACATCCAATCCTGTGGGAGCGGGCTTGCCCCGCGATGCGGTGCGCCAGAAAAACTGCAATCGCAGGGCAAGCCAGCTCCCACAGAGGGCTGACATCCAATCCTGTGGGAGCGGGCTTGCCCCGCGATACGGTGCGCCTGAAAGACTGCAATCGCAGGGCAAGCCAGTTCCCACAGAGGGCTGACATCCAATCCTGTGGGAGCGGGCTTGCCCCGCGATGCGGTGTGCCAGAAAAACTGCAATCGCAGGGCAAGCCAGCTCCCACAGAGGGCTGACATCCAATCCTGTGGGAGCGGGCTTGCCCCGCGATGCGGTGCGCCTGAAAGACTGCAATCGCGGGCCAAGCCAGCTCCCACAGTCAGGTGCTTCGCGAATCCACCAACACTGGGCAATCCACCTGATCAATCACCTTGCTGCTGATCGACGGATCAAGCAAGCGCCCCAGGCGGCTCAGGTGGCGATGTCCCATGACAATCAAGGCACAGCCGAGCCGCTGTGCTTCACTGACAATTACGCTGACCGGATCACCCTGAACCAGCGCACCGTCACTGGCGAATCCCATGTCCTGCAGCCGTTGCGCTGCCGATTGCACCGCCAGGTTGGCATGGCGCTGCTCGTCGCTGGCCGCCGGGTACTCCTGCTGTTCGTACAGGCCGATGCTGCCTACGGTAAAGGCCGTGTCGATGGCCAGCACCACATGCAGGCGATGGCGTTCGGGCTGGCAGTACTGTTGTGCAAGCTGCAGCAAGGCATGGGAAGCGTTGGAGCCATCGATGGCGATCAAGACGGGACTGAGCATGCACGGCTCCACTGGGCCACTATCAAGCCGAGCATTGTTGGTCAGGCATTGGCTCAGATAAATGGCGTTGCATGCATTGTGTAGTTGCGTGCGGTGCAACTCGGCGGCCATAGCCGAGCTGTTAACATCACTGTTTATTGGCCCAAGGATAATTGCACATGCAGATTCCGGATATGAACCTGTTGGTTGCCCTCGACGCGTTGCTCGATGAGGGCAGTGTGGTGGGCGCCGCACGGCGCATGAACCTGAGCCCGGCAGCAATGAGCCGAACCTTGGGGCGTATCCGCGAGGCCATCGGCGACCCGATTCTGGTCCGCGCCGGCCGTGGACTGGTGCCCACTCCGCGAGCGCTGGCCCTGCACGATCAGGTGCGGGCGCTGGTCGAGCAGGCCGGTCTGGTGTTCCGCAGCCGTGAGGAGGTCGATCTGGCCACTCTGGATCGGGCTTTCAACATCCGCACCAATGATTTGTTCATTGCCCTGTATGGCGCGCAGTTGCTGCGCACTATGCATGAGCAGGCGCCGCAGACGGTGCTGCGTTTTGTGCCGGAGGGCACCGGCGATGATGATTCGGTACTGCGCGACGGGCGCACCGATCTGCTGGTCAGCTCGACCATCGACCTGGGGCCCGAGATCAAGGTGCAGAGCCTGTTCAACACCATCTATGTTGGCCTCGCCCGTGAGGATCACCCGATCTTCGACGCCGAGATCACCCCCGAGCGCTTTGCCGCTTACCCGCAAATCAGCGTGTCGCGCCGTGGCCGTGCCAACGGGCCGATTGACCTGGAGCTTGCCAACTACAAGGTGCAACGCCGGGTTGCGCTGATCACCCCGAGTTTTCATTCGGCGATGTTTTCCCTGCCCGAGTCCGACTTGTTGCTGCCGATGCCGGCCAACATCCTCTCTAGCGTGACCAAGCTGGGGCTGCCGCTGCGTTCATTCCGCATTCCGCTGCCGATGGAGCGGGTCACGGTGATGCAAGCCTGGCATCCGCGCTTTGATAACGACCCGGCCCACCGCTGGCTGCGCCAAACCCTCAAAGCCTGCTGCAGCGAGAGCCCGTGAAGCACGGATTGCGTTTAGTGCACTAGTAAACTGCCGATATGTCAGTTTTCGACAACATTGACCCTTCAATAGACTTCTGCGGGTAGTTGTTCCCCCCGGAGATGTCTTACATGAGTTCGTTGACTGCACTGTCTAGCGCTGGCGCCCCGACGCCTGCGGCCAGCCCTGCAGCGCCCAGTGCGTTTGGCCTGCGCATCGTCGTCGGACTGCTGGGTGTGTTGCTGGCGGTGTTGTGCGCGGGCCTCAACGAGATGGTCACCAAGGCATCGTTGGCGGATATCCGTGGTGGCCTGTTTATCGGCGCTGACGAAGGCGCCTGGCTGATTGCGGTGTATGCAGCGGCGTCGGTGTCGGCCATGGCCTTTTCGCCGTGGATGGCCGCGACCTTTTCCCTGCGCCGTTTCACCCTCTGTGCAATCAGCGCTTTCGCCCTGTTGGGGTTGCTGCAGCCGTTTGCGCCGAACCTCTCGAGCCTGATGCTACTGCGCATTTTGCAGGGGCTGGCATCAGGTGCCTTGCCGCCGATGCTGATGAGCGTTGCGCTGCGTTTCCTGCCGCCGGGGATCAAGGTCTACGGCCTTGCCGGCTATGCCCTGACGGCCACCTTCGGCCCGAACCTGGGCACGCCACTGGCCGGCTTGTGGACCGAGTACGTTGGCTGGCAGTGGGCGTTCTGGCAGATCATTCTGCCGTCGCTGCTGGCCATGGCCTGCGTCGCCTGGGGCCTGCCGCAGGACCCACTGCGCCTGGAGCGCTTCAAGCAGTTTGACTGGCGCGGCGTGCTGTTGGGCTTGCCGGCGATTTGCTCGCTGGTGATTGGCCTGACCCTGGGCGACCGCATGGGCTGGTTCAGCTCCCCGCTGATCTGCTGGCTTTTGGGTGGTGGTTTAGTGCTGCTGGTGCTGTTTCTATACAACGAATGGTCTGAGCCATTGCCGTTCTTCAAGCTGCAAATGCTCAAAACCCGCAACCTGACCCACGCTCTGGTGACCTTGTTCGGCGTGTTGATTGTGCTCACTGCGGCGATCCTCATTCCGTCCAGCTATCTGGCGCAGATCCAGGGCTACCGCCCGGCGCAGACTGCACCGGTCATGCTGGTGGTGGCCCTGCCACAGCTGCTAGCGCTGCCGTTGACCGCCGCGTTGTGCAACGTGCGAGCGGTGGACTGTCGCTGGGTGCTGGCCTGCGGCCTGGGCATGCTGGCGTTGTCGAGCCTGCTGGGTAGCCAGCTCACCAGCGAGTGGATTCGCGACAACTTCTACTGGCTGCAGATGCTGCACATCTTTGGCCAGCCGATGGCGGTGTTGCCACTGCTGATGCTTGCCACCGGCGGCATGACCCCACAGGACGGCCCCTTCGCGTCGGCCTGGTTCAACACCGTCAAAGGCCTAGCCTCGGTGGTCGCCACAGCGGTGCTGGAGGCCCTGACCACCCTGCGTCGCCATTTTCACTCCAACCACCTGGTCGACAGCCTGGGTAACTCACCCCTGGTCGACAGCCAGGCACCGGGCCTGGCCAAGCGTATCCATGAGCAGGCGCTGGTGCTGACGTCAGCCGACCTTTACCTGTGCATGGCGTTGTTGGCTGCGGCGCTGATTTTGCTGATTCCTTTTGTGCCTACACGGATCTATCCACCCCGTGCAGTGGCTTAGATTCCTGTTCTGAGAGAACAACATGACGACAATAACGACCCACCGAAAAACCGCCTTGATCGCTACCGCACTTGTGGTGGCGGGCCTGCTGGGCGTAGGCCTGCCGCTGCTGCTGGGGGGGGATTCCGAGCAGAGCACCAACGATGCCTACGTGTCAGCCGACTACACCGTAGTCGCCCCGAAAGTGGCGGGTTTCATTACTCAGGTGCTGGTAGAGGACAACCAGCAGGTCAAGGCCGGGCAGGTGCTGGCGCTGATCGATGACCGCGATTATCAGGCCGCTCTGGCGGCGGCACAGGCGCAACTGTTGGTGTCGACCGCGCAGCAGCACAATGCCCGGGCGACCCTTGAGCAACAGGCGTCGTTGATCGCCCAGGCGCAGGCAGCGGTGCGTGTCGACCAGGCCGAAATCACCTTTGCCAATCAGGAACTGACCCGTTACAGCCGGTTGGCCAAGATCGGTGCCGATACCCTGCAAAACGCCCAGCAAGCGCGCAGCCGTGTCGATCAAGCCACCGCGCAGCTGACCAACTCGCAAGCGGCACTGACAGCGGCGCGCAAGCAGGTCGATATTCTCCAGGCTCAGTTGGACAGTGCCGATGGCGGCCTTAAGCATGCGCAGGCCGGCCTGGAGCGGGCGCAATTGGATCTGTCTTATACGCGCATCGTTGCGCCCATCGATGGCATGGTCGGTGAGCGGGCGCTACGTGTTGGCGCCTACGTCAATGCCGGTGCGCGGCTGCTGTCGGTGGTGCCGCTGGAACAGGCCTACATCGTCGGCAACTTTCAGGAAACCCAACTGACCCATGTACAGCCGGGGCAACCGGTGCACATTCGTGTTGATACCTTTGCCGGCCAAGACCTGCACGGTCGGGTCGAGAGCATCGCACCGGCCACCGGTGTGACGTTTGCTGCGGTGAAACCGGACAACGCTACGGGCAACTTCACCAAGGTGGTGCAGCGTATTCCGGTGAAGATTGTTTTCGACGCCGACCAACCTTTGTTGCAACGCTTACGCGTCGGCATGTCGGTAGTGGCAACTATCGATACCCGTGCGCCGCTGGCTACCGGTAACGAGGTCAGCGCGCGATGAGCACTGCGCTTACAACGGCCGGCTAAGGCCGAAGCGCTTTTTCAGCACCGCGTCCAGCAATGCACGCGGCAGCCAGCGGGCCATCAGTGGCAGTGCCCGGCTGCCGTTGCCCAGGCGCACCAAGGTCGGCGTAGGTTTTTTCGCCACGGCTGCCAGCAGGCCTTGGGCGAAGTCAGTGGCCGTGGTCGGATGGTCCTGAGAGGCGCGGGCACGCGCATGGATGTATTCACGCAACGGCCACCATGGCGAATCGGCGGCCAACACTTGCTCCGCCTGAGTCTGGGCGTTGTCGGCAAACTGCGTGGCGATGGCCCCCGGCTGTACCTCCAAGACGCGAATTCCCATCGGTGCCAGTTCCAGGCGCAGTGCATCGCTCAAAGCATGCACGGCGGCTTTCGAGGCACAGTAGGCACCGGCAAAAGGCGTGACCAACACGCCGGAGACGCTGCCGATGTTAACCACCAGCCCTTTGTTGCGGCGCAAGGCCGGGAACAGTGCGCGGGTGACCCCGACCAGAGCGAACACGTTGGTCTCGAACTGGCGCTGCATAGCCTCGACGCCACCATCGAGCAGCGGGCCCATGGCGCCGTAACCGGCGTTGTTGATGAGAATATCGAGACCGCCATGGGCCGCTTCGATCTCCGCGCTCAGGGTTTGCAGGGCCTGGGCATCGTTGACGTCCAGCTGGCGGCCGGTGAACCCCGCAGCCTGCAGACGCTCCACATCGTGAGCTTTGCGGGCGGTCGCCCAGACTTCATAGCCGGCCTGTTTGAAACAATCGGCCAGAGCGCGGCCGATGCCGCTGGAGCAACCGGTGATCAGTACGATGGGCATGGACGATCCTTCGCGACGCAGGGTGAGGAAGCCCGATCATACGCAGCTCGCCCGAAGACTGGAAAGCTTCAAGCTTCAAGCTTCAAGCTTGCAGCTTGCAGCTTCCCAGTCACCTATGCTTGTTGCGCAGAGAAGTTTCCACAAGGGAGGATGGAATGTGGCCACTGTGCTGCTCGTGGACCCGACCCCAATCGTACGCAGCGCGCTGCGGGGCCTGCTGGAAAGTATGGGGCATGCCATTGGCGCCGAGGCTGTTGATGTACCTTCGGCACTCACCCTGGCGCGAGAGACGCGCCCCGAGCTGGTCATCCTTGAAATGGCGCTACCCGGCGCAGGTGGCCTCGACCTGCTGCGCCGCCTCAAGGCGCGTGACCCAGCGCCGAAGTTGCTGGTTTACAGCCGGCAGAATCCGGAACATTTTGCACCGCTGTGCTTCCAGTCAGGGGCCAGTGGCTTCGTTAGCAAAGACGAGGACCTTTCAGAGCTGCGCAAGGCCATTGGCGATGTGTTGGCCGGACGCGCGCATTTTGCTCGCAATCATATGTTGCCGGGCAGTGGCGGTGAGCTGGACAGCCTGACACCACGCGAGCTGGCGGTACTGAAACTGATTGCCGAAGGTCACTCCAACCTGAGTATCGCCGAGCAATTACGGATCAACTTCAAGACCGTCAGCACCTACAAGGGCCATCTGCTCGAAAAACTGCACGTTGGCTCCAATGTGGAACTGGCCGAAATCGCACGGCGCAATGGCCTGGTGGGCGGGCAGGAGAACAGTGCTGGCGCCATGGTGGCAGACGTGTTGCCGCTGGAGTTGGGCATGCTGCGTGAGCTGGTGAACGCTTCGCCCAATCCGATGTTTGTGCGCACCACCACCGGCACGCTGCTGTTCTGCAACCAGCGCTTCCTCGACTACTACCACATCACCGCAGAAGAGGCGCTGAACTCCGGATTTGCCGACGCGCGCTGGTTCTCAGCCTCGTTACGGCAGCGGCTGCCGGAGATGTTTGAGCGATTGGTCAAGGAGGGCGTTCCGGTTTCCGTGAGCAACCGCGTCGAGGTTTTTGGCGAGCCGCGTGTGCTGCATTTCTGGATGGTGCCGTATCGCGATGCCAACGGTCATTTCGCCGGTATGTTGGGAGGCTTGCAGGACATCACCACCAGCGAGGGGCATTTGATCGAGCTTCGCGATCGCGCATTGGCCGCTGAGGCGCAGTTACGCCAGCGGGCCGACCTGTACAAATCGTCGCTCACTGAACTTGCCGTACGCCTGCAAAACATGGAACTGCACCCGGCAACGCCGGGCCTTGCGGCGCTGGCTGACCGTTTGGCGCGGCTACGGCGTATTTGCGATCTCGAGGATGCCCAGGTAGCGCCTTTGCCAGTCTCCTGTGAGTTGTGCGCCTTGATCGAGCGCACCCTGATCGGGCAGGCGGTAAGTCTGTTGACCCTGTCCGCTCCGAGCGCCAATTGGGTCTGGGTGGACGTGCAGCTGTTTTCGGAATGGATGAACAGCGCGCTGGCACTGTTTCACAGCGATTACGATGCGCCGACCCTGCTGCGCCTGAGTATGACGCAGCGAGAAAACGGACGACTGCTGGCGCATCTGCAGATCAACGGTCAGATGGCGCTGGACAGCATCATAGACCGCAGCCACGCCGAGCATCTGGCAGAGCAACTGGGCGGGCATTTCAACTATCAACGCCTTGAAAACGAAGCTGTCGTTACCTTCGAGCTCGAATTGCTCATGGCCACCGCCCGCTGACTAGCGAAGAACTCTGATAGCGCTGCCTGAAGGACTCTGAGTTCGCTCAGCGCCCCCTCTCCCTAGCATGTGTGCAACTCGATCCACTGCCGGAGTTGCCATCATGATCACCCGCTCGAAGCCGTGTTTCCTGCGCCGCGCCAGCGCGCTGTTCGCCCTTGGCGCTCTCAGTGCTGCCTTCCTCGGCGACGCCATCGCCGATACGCCGATTACCTTCGTCGGCAATACCGGCTCGGTGGAGAAGCAACTGGGCGATTTCTTCTTCATTGAAGGGACAGCCATGACCGCCGGTAACTACTCGGGCTTGAACCTGAGAACCGAGGTGGATGGCAACGGCAACCTGCAACTGCAGATGGCTGACAATCCGGTGTTCGAGTCGGTGATCACCGGCAACACCATGATCAACAATGATGGCTTGACCATTCTCGGTGGCCCAAGCGTGAGCACCTACGGTATCGACGCGGGCTACCAGAAAATCACCAGCGTCGCAGCAGGCGATATCAGTGACAACTCAACCGATGCAATCAATGGTTCGCAGTTGAGTGCAACCAACCAACAGGTTAGCCAGAACACCACCAACATCAACAACATGAACACCAGCATCAGCAACGGTACGGTCGGCACGGTTCAGCGCACCGGCACGGATCAGCTGTCACTGATTGCAGCGGGCGGTGATGCCTCTGCGCCGGGTAACGCGCAAGTGCTGACTAACGTGGCGCAGGGTGCACTCAACGCAAATTCCATCGACGCTATCAACGGCTCGCAGTTGCATGAAACCAATCAGCAAGTGGAGGCCAATACCACCAATATCAGTAACATTGATGGTCGTGTGACCACTGTGGAAGGTAATGTCACTACCTTGCAGGGCGATGTTACCAACCTGGCCAACACCCCGATTACGTTCCTTGGCAATGCCGGCGCGGTTGAGAAGAGATTGGGTGAGACCTTCATCATCCAAGGTGCGGAGTCTACCGCCGGTAGTTACTCGGGTTCCAACCTGAGAACCGAAGTGGATGGCAACGGCAACCTGCAGCTGCAGATGGCTGACAATCCGGTATTCGAGTCGGTGATCACCGGCAATACCACGATCAACAATGATGGCTTGACCATTCTCGGCGGCCCAAGCGTGACCACCTACGGTATCGACGCGGGCAACCAGAAGATCACCAGCGTCGCAGCAGGCGATATCAGTGACAGCTCAACCGATGCAATCAATGGTTCGCAGTTGAGTGCAACCAACCAACAGGTTAGCCAGAACACCACCAACATCAACAACATGACCACCAACATCAGCAACGGCACGCTCGGCCCGGTGCAGCGCACCGGCACCGATTTGCTGTCGCTGATTGCCGCCGGTGGTGATGCCAGTGCGCCGGGCAATGCGCAGATGCTGACCAACGTGGCGGCGGGTGCGGTTAACGCAAACTCTATCGACGCGATCAACGGCTCGCAGTTGTATGCGACCAATCAGCAAGTGGACGTCAACACCACCAATATCACCAACCTTGATGGCCGTGTGACGACTGTGACAGGCGACGTCACCACCTTGCAGGGTAATGTGACCAACCTCGGCAACCACATCGATAACATCTACAACACCGGCACCAAGTATTTCCATGCCAACTCGACCGGTAGCGATTCTTCTGCCACGGGTGTGGATTCGGTGGCCATCGGCATGGGCGCGGTTTCCAGTCATGACGGCAGCGTCGCCCTGGGTGCCGGTTCTGTCGCCAACGGCAGCACCCTCGGGCACCAGGCCTATCTGGTGGGCGGCACCGCCACGGGCGAAGTCAACATCGGTAACCGTCGCGTAACTGGCCTGTCGGCCGGTGCAGACGATACCGACGCGGTGAACGTCGCGCAGCTCAAGAAAGTCACGGCTGCCTCCACCGAGGGTTCGGTCAAGTACGACCTCAATGGCGATGGCACCGTCAACTACAACAACGTGACCCTGGGTGGCACCACTTACAACAGCGTCACCAAGGTCGGTGGTACCAGGATTACCAACGTTGCCCGGGGTGTCAGTGACAGCGATGCGGTGAACATGTCTCAGCTCAACGAGACCAACGCCCAGGTCACCAACATCGATGGTCGCGTGACCACCGTCGAAGGCAGCATCACCAACATCAACAATGGCGCTGGCATCAAGTATTTCCACGCCAACTCCAGCAAGGCTGACTCGGTCGCCAGTGGCACTGATTCCGTCGCCGTCGGGCCGAGCGCTCAGGCCAGCGGCAAGGGTTCTGTCGCGATGGGTGATGGCGCCAGTGCTGCCGCAGACGGCAGCGTGGCCCTTGGGCAAGGCGCTAGTGATAACGGTCGTGGTGCCGAAAACTATACCGGCAAGTACTCTGGCGCGGCCAACGCCAGCGTCGGGACTGTTTCGGTAGGCAACGCCGCCAAAGGTGAAACCCGCACCCTCAGTAACGTCGCTGACGGCAAAGAGGCCACCGATGCCGTCAACCTGCGTCAGCTCGACGGTGCCGTGACGGAGTCCAAGCACTACACCGACAACTCGATCAGCAAGGTCAACACCGAGGTGACCAACGTCACCAAAAACGTCACCAACCTCGACAACCGGGTAACCCATGTCGAGGGCAATGTCACCAAGGTGCAGAACGGCACCGATGGCATGTTCCAGGTCAATAACACCCGTCAACTGGCCAAACCGAAGCCTGTCGGTAAAGACTCGGTGGCCGGTGGTGCCGGAGCGGTAGCGGCAGGTGACAACAGCACTGCCATCGGTTCCAACGCCAAGGCCAGCGCCCGTAACTCGGTCGCCGTCGGTGCCAACTCGGTAGCCGAGCGCGACAACAGTGTCTCGGTGGGCAGTGCTGGCAGCGAACGGCAGATCACCAACGTGGCTGCCGGTACCGTGAAGACTGATGCCGTAAACCTCGGCCAGTTGCAGAAGAGCATCGGAGACATTTCCAACCAGTTCTACGACTACACCGATTCTCGCTACAACGCGCTGCGCCACGATCTGAAGAAACAGGACGACATCCTCAGCTCAGGCATCGCCGGTGCAATGGCCATGGCCACGCTTCCACAGCCTCATACGCCAGGCGCCAGCATGACTTCTGTCGGGCTTGGCAACTTTCGTGGCCAAGGGGCGCTGGCAGTGGGCGTGTCGAAGATTACTGACAACGGCAAATGGGTCATCAAACTGCAAGGCAGTGCAACCAGCCAAGGCGAGTCCGGTGTTGCCGCCGGGGTCGGTTACCAGTGGTGAGTTTTTCCATCCCCTTAAGCGTAAGGAGTGAATCATGAATACTTCCAGCAAGTGGCTGACCACCCTGTTGCTTGCGCTCTGCCTGCTGGCCGGCTGCAACAATACCGCGCAGAATGCCGTCAGCACCGGCAAGGCCAATGTTGAATCGCTTGGGATCTTGGAGTATCCGGCGCTGCCGGTGATCCGTAACGCGCTTTTCAGCATGTCGCCGTTGGTGGATGGCAAACGCAACCCGGCGGTTATGCAGCAAATTTGCGGCCTGGCTCGCGATGAATTGAAACAGAGCGATGTCGACCGGTTTGTCAGTGCCAGCGGCGAGACCCGTGAATCGTTGATCAATAAGGGCGGGGTGACCGCGCTGTTGGTCAGCGGTAATCACCAGGGTCAGGAGATCGCCTGTGCCGCGTTTCTGGCGACGGCTCCGCTTATTCAGGTCGATGGTAATGATTTCATCGCGGCGCAAAAGGGTGCAGACGGCAAGCTTCAGGTCGATTCGCGTCGTCTGAAAGAGGTCATGGCGTTCCGGATTGCGTTGGCCCGCACTGACGCCGAGTACTTCTCGCTGATTGCTGAGAAGCTGCAGCAAACGCCGGGTCTGACTAGCGCACAGTATCAAGCCAAAGCTCGTGAGCTGTTTTCCGAACTGGCACCGGCCTACCTGAAACGCGCCAAAGAGCAGATGCCGCTGCCTGGTACTCAGTATCAACTCAAACGTCTGGACAATGAACGCTTCGCCTTTGGTACGTCCAATGGTGGCGAGTATGTGTACGGGAACGATGGTATGACACTGCGCCAAGACAACATCACGTGGTATGGCGAGGGGCAACTGATGGGGCAGCGTCGTACCCTGAAAATTGCCTATTACCCGGATGCTGTTGTTGAGCGTATCCGGTAGGAGCGGGCTTGCCCCGCGATTGCGGTGTGTCAGTCACATAGCAATCGCGGGGCAAGCCCGCTCCTACATTATTAGTTACTGAAGCTGCCGCGTAGTTGTTCAGCATGAAACTCTAAAGATTGCGGACGATATCCTGAACGCAGCGGCGGCAACGGCAGGCAGTCGCTCCACTCGGCACCAGGCTGCAACTCACCGGGGCCACGGTAGCGCGGCGCGCTGTAGGTGTTTTCGCTGAGGTTGACGCTGTCGCCAGGGGCGTAGGCGGCAACGCGCCAGCGCAAGGTTTGCAGGGGCACATCGTTACCGTTTTTCATGTGCACGCGTAGCGGTCGGTCGGCAGGGCACTGTTCGGGGGCGTAGGTCAGGCGCAGGTCCAGACGGGCCAGTTGGCGGGTTTCGCGGTTGTCCTGCCAGACTACCCACAGAGCCACCAGGCCCAGGCCGAAAATGGCTGCCAGGGAAATCGGCAGGGCTTTGGCAGGGTAGCGCAGCAGCAACACCAGCCAGGTGAGGATGAGCAGGGCGCCGATGATCATGGGCGAGGCCTTGGTTACGGAGGTGCTTTTATCCTAACCAAAAAGTATCGCGGGGCAAGCCCGCTCCCACCGGTCTGGTGGGAGCGGGCTTGCCCCGCGATAGGGGTTACTGCGCGATGGTTTTGACCGAAATCCCTCGCTCAATCGGCGTCGAGCGCCCGTAGATATCCTCGAAACGCTCGATATCGTCTTCCCCCAGGTAGCTGCCCGACTGTACCTCGATGATCTCCAGCGGGATCTTGCCGGGGTTGCGCAAACGGTGCACCGAGGCAATCGGGATGTAGGTGGACTGGTTCTCGGTGAGCAAGAACACATTTTCGTCGCAGGTCACTTCAGCGGTGCCCGATACCACGATCCAGTGTTCTGCGCGGTGGTGGTGCATCTGCAGCGACAGGCTGGCGCCCGGTTTGACCGTGATGTGTTTGACCTGGAAACGGCCGCCCATGTCCACCGAATCGTAGGACCCCCACGGCCGATACACTTCGCAATGATTTTGCGTTTCGCTGCGGCCCTGTTCGTTGAGGGTGTTGACCAGTTGTTTGACGCCTTGCACCTTGTCTTTGTGGGCAATCATCATGGCGTCTTTGGTCTCGACTACCACAATGTTCTCAAGGCCGATCACCGAAACCAGTTTGCCGTTGCCGTGAATCATGCAGTTGCGGCTGTCCTGGACCACCACGTCGCCTTTGGTGACGTTGCCGTTGGTGTCTTTCTCGTGCACGTCCCACAGGGACGACCAGCAGCCCACGTCGCTCCAGCCGGCACTCAGCGGTACCACGCAGGCACGTTGGGTTTTTTCCATAACTGCGTAGTCGATGGAGTTGTCCGGGCAGCAGGCGAAGGTGGCGTCATCAATGCTCAAGTTGTCGCCGTCTTCGGCACTGCGTTCCAGGGTCAGCAGGCAGGTGTCGTAGATGTCCGGGTCGTGCTTTTTCAGCTCTTCCAGGAAGCGGCTGGCCCGGAACAAGAACATGCCGCTGTTCCAGAAGTAGCCGCCAGCCTGAACGAATTCGTTGGCGCGTTTCTCGTCGGGTTTTTCCACGAACTGTGCGACCCGGCTGATGCCTTCGGGCAGCAGCGCGTCCTGGCTGGATTTAATGTAGCCGTAGCCGGTTTCCGGTTTGGTCGCCGGTACACCGAACAGCACCATCTCGCCGCGTTCGGCGGCCACGGTTGCCAGGGCCAGGGCGCGTTGCAGGGCTTTCTGGTCGTCGATGACGTGATCGGCTGGCAGCACCAGCATCAACTCGTCACGCCCTTCATTGACCAGCTTCATCGCCGCCAGCGCGACTGCCGGTGCGGTATTGCGGCCAAACGGCTCAAGCAGAATGCCCTGGGTTTCCAGCTTCAGGTTTTGCAGTTGCTCAGTGACGATGAACTTGTGGTCTTTGTTGCAGACCACGATCGGTGTGTCCATGCCTTCGAACACCAGGCGCGACAGGGTTTGCTGGAACAAGGTGTGTTCACCGGTCAGGGCCAGGAACTGCTTGGGAAATTGTTTGCGCGACAGGGGCCACAGACGCGAACCGCTACCACCGGACAGGATGACTGGAATCATGAGTGTTCTCCGAAGTTTGAAATAGGCAGTTGATTAACGGGTCGATACCGGGCGCTTGACCCAGACCGGCGACAGCGCGTCGCCGGAACCTGTGATGTAGAGCACCGCTGCTTCGCCGCGCTCCAGCGCCACCGGCTTCAGGTCGCTGACTTTTTTGTCGCCTTCATACAGGGCCAGGCTGACCTTGACCGGGTTGATCTCACGTTCGCCACGGGCCTTGGCGGCCACCGCTTTAACCACTTCGGTTTTGCCGTCGGCGGTTTTCAGGGTCAGGGCCTGGTTGCTGAGGTTCTGTACGCGAACCAGGGATTTCTGCTTGTTCTTGAACGGTGGTTCCTCGACCAGTTGCGGCGCTCCCGAGGCGTTGTTGACCAGGGTGTAGTAGTGGTCGGAGGCGAGCTTGACCGGCAGGCTCTGGCTACCGAGCTTGGCGCTGTAGTCGCCTTGCGGCATGAAGCTGAAATCGCTGCTGGCCTGGGCCGCGACGTTGTTGATTTGGGTGGTGCCGACGCTGGCGCTGACCGCTTGGTTGCTGGCGTTGTAGATGCGTACGAAAGTTGAACCTTTCGGCGCGCTCGGGCCGTACAGGGCGGCATCGGCGCCGGCCCAGGCCTGCAGCGAGAGCAGGCTCATACCGGCAGTCAGGGCAAAGGCTTTGGCAATACGGTGCTTGGTGGTCATGTGCGTTACCTCTCAGTGTTCCGTCCGGTTGGACGACAGGGCCAGATCGTGATTGGCATTACGGGTTTTCTTCAGCTGGGCGATCCACTGCGGATCGAAGTCGCTGAGGTCGTTCTTCATTGGCAGATAGCGTTCCGGGAACTCCCAGATCAGCACTTGTGGCGCGCTGTCTTTGAAAGCGGCGCTTTGCAGGTACTTGAGCATCGGCAGCAGCGGGCCATGGCCGTCTTCGGCGTAATTGACCACGTCACTGCGCAGTGCCTGCTGCAAGGCGCCGAGGAAGTTCCAGTTGGGGTTGGCGCTGTAGCTGGTACCCACCAGCGCCACCGGGATTTCGTTGTCGGCAAACAGTGCGTCAGCGTTCTCGCTTGCAGCCTGCGCCGGGCGGGTCGTGCGTGCCTGCAGGGTGTCCGGTGGCGGCAACAGGTTGCTGAACAGCGGATCGAGCGGCAGGAAGTTGGTCAGGTCGCCTTTGTACTGTGTGCTTTGGCGCTGTTCGGTAATGAACGGCTGTGGCTCACCGCTGAGCAGGTTCTGGCGGCTGACGGCTTCGGCCAGGTGTTGTGCAGCGACTTCGGCGCCCATGGGCGTCCAGTGGGTGTCGGTGCGCAGGAACACCTGGCCGCGGACTTTGGCGGTCGTCAGCGGCGCCAGCAGGTCAGGGGCAAACACGCCGGCCTGACGGGCCTGGGCATGGAACTCGTTGTACAGGTCGTCGTGCAGGCTGGCCGGGGTCTGTTCGCCCAGGTACTCGCTGTACAAGCGCGCCTTGGCAGGGATGATCGCCAGCACCAGCTGTACACCGCGCTGCTGCAGGGTGTCGCGCACACCACGGATCAGGGCGAGGTTTTCCTGTTCGAACTGATCGCTGTTGGCGACCGGTTTGAACTCCTCGTCACTGAATAACCAGTTTTCGCGGCCCAGTACCACGCCGGGGCGGCCTTCGTTGAACAGCTTGAAGTCCAGCGCCGCCCAGAGGTTGGTGCCGATGCGTTTGAGCGGGAACTGGTCGTCGTAGTGGGTTTCGGCCGCTTTCGCCAGCTTGCCGTCGAGCACAGTCATCTGCGCGGTGCGCTGGAAGCTGCTCAAGCCTCCCAGCGACCACACACCAAGGGCCAGCAGCAAGATGAGGAAGAGCACCGAATAGAGTTTGCGTAATGATCGGGTCATGGTCGGCTCACTCAGAACTGGAAGTAGAGAAACGGCGAGTAGCTTTGTGCCGAAAGCTTGAGGATCGAGGCGACGAACAACAGCAGCACCAGGGCGCGGGTGGCGTACAGCCCCCAGTCCAGGCTCAGGCTGCCGTCGGCATGCACTGCCACCGGCTGCGCCTTGGGCGCAGGCTTGGCGTTGCGGTAGAAGTCGCGCAGGCCGAAGAACGCCAGGGTCGCGTAGGCCACCAGCAGGGTGGCGACTTGCAGGCCGGTGAGGTTGGCGCGGTTGAGTTCCGACAACTGCCAGTCACTGAAGCTGAACATCGCGCCGTACATGCGTGCGGCCACATCGAGGTTCTCGGCGCGGAAGATCACCCAGCCGATCACCACCAGCAGGAAGGTGAAGGCCCATTTGATTGGGTTGAACCGCTGTGGGTTGGTGTCCAGGCCCAGTGCGCGCTCGATGGCCAGCCACATGCCATGCCAGGCGCCCCAGATGATGTAAGTGAAGTTGGCGCCGTGCCACAGGCCGCCCAGCAACATGGTCAGGAACAGATTGCGGTAGGTATTGAAGGTGCCTTTGCGGTTGCCGCCCAGGGTGATGTACAGGTAATCGCGCAGCCAGGTCGACAGGCTGATGTGCCAGCGCCGCCAGAACTCGGTGATCGACTGGCTGATGTAGGGCTGCTTGAAGTTTTCCATGAAGCGGAAGCCCATCATCAGGCCCAGACCGATGGCCATGTCGCTGTAGCCGGAGAAGTCGAAATACAGCTGCGCGGTATAGGCCAGAGCGCCCAACCAGGCGTCGCCGGTGGTCGGGTTCTGCAAGGCGAAGCAATGGTCGGCGACCACCGCCAGGGTGTCGGCGATGAAGACCTTTTTGATGAAGCCCTGCATGAACCGCGTGCAGCCCTCGGAAAACTTATCGAGGGTGTGGGTGCGGTGGTTGAACTGGTCGGCCAGGTCACGAAAGCGCAGCACGGGCCCGGCGATCAGGTGCGGGAAAATCGCCACGAACGCGGCAAAGTCGATCAGGTTGCGCGTGGCCGGGGTGTCGCCGCGGTACACGTCGATGATGTAGCTGATCGACTCGAAGATGTAGAACGAGATACCGATCGGCAGCAGTACATGCGTCAGGATGAACGGCTCAAGACCGAACGAGGTCATGATCGCGTTGAGGCTGTCGACCCCGAAGTTGGCGTACTTGAAGTAGCCGAGGATGCACAGATCGACAGCTACGCCGAGCAACAGCCAGCGCTGCGCCGATTTAGTGCGCACACCCGCCGCGCCGACTTTCAGGCCGATCCAGTAGTTCCACAGGGTGACCCCGGCGAACAGTGCCAGGAAGTCCACCCGCCACCAGGCGTAGAACAGGTAGCTGGCCAGCAGCAACAGCGCGTTGCGATAGCGTTGCCCGCTCAAGTAGTACAAGCCGAGAAAGATCGGCAGGAACAGGAACAGGAACACATTGGACGAAAACACCATCCCGATCTCTCCTTGTCGTTATCCATATCGGGGCAGCAGCCCCCCAAACCCCCCGTGAACCATCACCGGGGGAAACCATTGCATCTATTGCTGTCGGTGGGAGCGGGCTTGCCCCGCGATGCGATTTCGCTGACACACCGCAATCGCGGGGCAAGCCCGCTCCTACCGACAGCGAGTCTTCATTTTTTCGGTTCGTAAACCCGGGTCAGGTCGCCGCCCAGGCGGAAGTTTCTGAACGGCTGCATGTCGTGCTTTTTCTCTAGTGCATCGGCGCTGCAGCGGTAGAGGCTGCACCAGGGTTCGAGCCAGGCGTATTTGCTCTCGACTTTCAGGTCGCTCATGTTCTGCTTTTCGCCGTTCTTGGCTTTGAAAGCGCTTGGATCTTTGGCACCCGACAGCACTCGCTCGCCCAGGCGTTTCAGTGCGCCATTGTTTTCGGGGCGTACATCGACGCCATTGGCCTGGGCGAAGCTGGCGATCATCGCCAGCGGCGGCAGGGCATAGTTGTGGTAGGCAAGGGCGCGTTGCTTACGCTTGAGCTCGTTGGGCAAAAAGCCTTGGGCATCGACCTGATTGGCCGCTACCCGGTACTCCTTCACCGACCAGTCGAACAGGTCGCGGCGGTCGGTGGCGACGGCGGTAGCCATCACCGACCAGGCGGCCCAGTAGGAGTGGTTGTTGATTTTTTCCAGAGGCAGGTCGCTCCAGTCCTTGACCACCTGATCGGCCAGGCGCGCGAACCATTTCTCGATCAGCTCGGCTTCTTGCTGGTGCGCAGCCAAAGGTTGGGAGTTGGAGAACTTCAGGTGCAGCCACGAGCCGCTGAGGCTACCCAGCGCCCATTTGCGCATGGACTTGCCGGTGTGGTTGTAGTCCGTCGACATCAACGCATCGGCGCGGGCCCAGGTACTCAGCCATTTCAGGGTGCAATCGAGTTGCTGCGGGCGACCGTCGCGCATGTACTGCATCACCTGCTTGCTGACCCCGCGTTCCAGTGCGGTGATGCTGGCGGTGGAGTCGCGGAAGGCTTGCTCCGACGCCTTGTTCAGCGTGGCGCGGGCACTGTCCGAGCCTTCGTACTTGCTGCGAAATTGCAGCTTGCCGGTGTAAGGCTTGGGCGTGGCTTCACAGGTGTAGTTGCTCGGGCCGGTTTTGAGTTTTTCGATGCCAGCGTAGTAGCCCTGCGGGGGGACCAGGCCAGCGGCGTGTGCTGCCGGGCCGAACAGGGCCAGAGCAAGCACCAACGCCCGGTAGGAGCGGGCTTGCTGTGGGAGCGGGCTTGCCCCGCGATGGCGGTGTGTCGGTGAAATAGCATCGCGGGGCAAGCCCGCTCCCACAGGGGATTTGATGGGGTTGTTCATAAATTGGCTCACTTTCGTTTGCACAGTGTGGCTTCGACGTTCTGGGTGCCGCTTTCCGGGCCCTGGACTTCTACGGCGAGCAGGGTCTGGCTGGCCCAGTCTTCGTCTTCGCGCAACTGGAAGGCGAAGCGACCATCGGTGTCGGAGGTCTCAGGTTTTTCGATCTTCACGTCTTCGTGGCGGCCGTTCAGGTACCACAGCGTGGCCTGCAGGACCTTGACCGAGGTGTCTTCAAACTTGATGTCCAGTTGGTGACGGTTGTTGGTCAGGTCTTTGATCACGCCACCCTTGCCGTTGACCATCAGCTCGTTCTTGCCTGGTTTGAGCGCGGTTTTGGCGTGCATTAGCGCCGGTTTGCCTTCGCAACCGTTGTCGAGCAGGGCGAGCATTTGGCGCCAGATGGTTTCCTGGTCAAGGCGATAAAGGGGCGAGAACTCCCAGATCAGAATCTTCGGCGGGTTGTTCTTGAATTCCTCGCTGCCCAGGTACTGGATCATCGAGCCCTCAAGGCCGCCGCCGGGGAAGGCGACGTTGAGCACGTCGGCGCCAATGTACTGTTCGAGGAAGCCCGAGAAGTTGTAGTTCTTGCCGCTGTGGCTGGTGCCGACCAGGGTGATCTGCGGGTTGCCGGAATCGCCGAACAGGTCGTCGCTGCCACTTTCGCCTTTGGGCTCGGTGACGAACTGGTCCATGTACTGCACCGCATAACTGGTGCCGCACAGTTGCCCGGCAACGTTGTGCAGGGTGCCGGTCTTGCCCATGCGCCCAGACTTGTGGCTTTCGAATTCGCGCCGGGGAATGTCGCTGAACGCTGGCATGTCATGCACGGTGTCGGCGACGATTTTCGCGGCGCGCTCGGCACCATATGGCGTCCAGTGCTGGTCGCCGCGGAAGTAGAAATCTTTGCCCTGGTCGGCCGCCGCCAGTTGCTCGTTGGTCAGCGGCGACAGGTCAGGGACGTTGTAGCCCATCTTGCTGAAGCGAGCGAGCATCGCCTGATAGTTGCCCAGGGCTTTCTCGTAGTTGAACGCCGCTTTCTCGGCGGGGTTGAGCATGTTGCGGTTCACCAGGCCACGGGTGGGCTGGTACACCACCACCAGTTCGATGCCGCGCGCCTGGAACGCATCGTGCAACTGCTGCAGGCGTTTGTAGCCGGCTGGGGTGGTCTGGAATTCGGTACGCAGGTCTTCGCGGGTACGGAACAGCCAGTCGCCTTGTGCCTGAACCAGGGTGGTGAAGTTCTGCTGATAGCGGGTGGTGTAGCGGCTGGCGTCATGCGCTTCGGGGCACAACTGGCAGCACGGCGCGGCGCTGAAGGTTGGTGCCTGCACAGCTTCAGCTTTCGCGCCGTTGCTGATTGCCAGTAAGGCCGCACTCAGGCCCAGCAGTTTCATCAGGTGTGGGGTCATGTCGTGGCTTCCTCAATCCGCCATTTCGGTCTGGCGTTCGACCGGGTCGATCAATACGGCTTTCTGCTGGCGCACCATCAGGTCGAGGATTTCGTCCTGACGCTCGCCCAGTACACCGGAAAAACTGATACCGCTGGCCTTGCTCGGGGCCAGCATCGAGACCCGGTACAGTTCCACGCTCAACGGTGAGTCAATCGACAGCGGGCCACTGCGGTTGGCCGCCAGCTCGCCACCGACAACGATCAGCGAAACCTTGGTGTCGAACGGGTCGAGGGCGATGTCGCGGTCAGTGTCGGAGAGGTCTTTAATGTGCCCGTACACACCCACCAGGCCGTTGGCCATGGCGACGTTTTCGTACAGGCGGATGTTCACGCTGTTGCGCACGCGAATGCCGTGGCGACGGTTGTTGATGACCTTGTTACCCCAGATCAGGTTGTCGCCGCTTTCGTACAGGGTGATGCCGTCGGTGTGGTTGCGGTAGATCTCGTTGTAGGCGATCAGGTTGTTGACGCTGTTACGGTCGATCACCACGCCCGAGAGCTTGTTGTCATAGCTCTTGTTGTTGATGATCCAGCTGTCGTTGACCTCACGGGAAATAATGATCCCGTGCTTCTTTTTCGTCCCATAGACGGTATTGCCAGCAATAATCAGCCGGTGCGAACGGTCGTGCGGGTCGATGCCGTAGACGATGTTGTCGCGGTAGGTGCTGTCTTTCACCACGAAGTCACTGGTTTCGTAGCAGTAGAAGCCGTACCACATGTCACTGAACTCGGAACCGATGATCCAGCCGGTCGGCTCCGGGCGGCCCATCTGTTTGGCCATGTTCGGTGTGTACTGGGAAATACTCACACCATAGGATTTACTCTTGGCGTAGCCGAAGCTGGCCATCTGGCTGTTGACGATGTAAGTCTCGGTACCGCCCCACGACAGCAGGAACGGGCGGAACTCGTTGGGCGAACGGAAGCTGGCCGGGCCGTTGTCCTTTTCGCGCCAGCCCGTCACCTTGGTGTCGGTGACAAACAGCTTGCCGTCGTTGACCATGAACGAGCCGCCTTCCTGCGATAGGCGCAGCTCTTTGACCTTGGCGTCGATCTCCAGCACCCCTTTGGCACCGACCACGATCGGCAGGCGCGCCAGGTACACACCGGGTGCTGTTTCGCTCAGGTACTGTTTGGGTACCCGTTTGCTCAGCTCGGTGAAATCGACATGGCCGTCATCGATGAAGATCGCCTGCGGAATACCGTGCTGACGTGCCACCCACTCGGCCATCTTGTTGTCGCCGCCGATGAATTCCTTGAGCGCGTTTTCCTGGAGCATCCGCCGCACCGAGACCTTGCCCTTGTGGGCCCGCTGGATCTTCTTCTGCACCGCCTCGGCGGTGTAGCCAGACAGGTCGGGCAGGGTCGGCGCGGGAATCTGCAGCGGTTCGATCGGCGCACTGCTGACGGTGTAGGTCTTGGCCTGCTGCAGCCCTTTGGCGACCGGGGCAGCCGCCTGGGCGTTAGCCAGGGCGATGCTGCTGGCCAGGAGTAAGGTGCCGGCCAGCACGCGCTGCAAGGTGTTGGATTGAAGGCTCATATCAGTGCACTCCCGGCATCAGAATCGCCAGACCACGTCGACGAAGGCGCGATGCATGTACGAGTCGGTGTCTTTGCCATAGGCGTCACCCGGCTTGAATACACCGGCACGCAGACGCACCAGGGCCGACGGTTCATCGACCGACTGGCTCAACGACGCCGGCAACAGGCCTTGTTTGAAGTACTTGGTGACCACCACGTCCATTTCCTGGCCGAGGTCTTTCTCGCCCTGAATCAGCGGACGGTTGATGCCGTTGTCCTCGACCACGGCGTTGATACCGCTGCTGCCGATGTTCTGGTCGCCATCGACACGCCAGAACTTGTGGTAGATCAGGCTGGCGTCGTAGTCGTCGCGTAGTTGCCAGGAGGTGAACAAGGTGGCGGCCTGGAGGTTGCCCAGCTCGCCGCGGAACGCTTCGCCGAAACGGTGCACACGCGAGCGGGTGCCGGTGAAGTTCGAACGGTTGCTCTCCAACCCGGTTTGCTCGTAGTTACTGGAGCCATCGCTGCCACCGCCGCCGCTACCGCGGGCGTAGGCCGCACCGACTTGCCAGTTCGGGTCCAGGCGCAGGCGGATGCCGAGGTCGGTGGCCCAGGCGTTGACGTCGCCACTTTGTTTGCCTGTGGCCACTTGTTCGCCGTTGACGGTGGTGGTGTTGAGGCTGTCGCGATCACCGCTCAGCCAGGTCACGCTGCCCCAGTAGTTGACGCGGTTCTGGTTGCGCCAGTTGTAGGCGTCGCTGTTGGCTTCAAGGCCGAGCCAGGTCAGGTCGCCGGTGCGGGTCTTGTCCAGCTCATCGACGGTTTCGCCAGGGTTTTTCAGCTTGCCGTCGTCGTGGGTGTGGTGCGCGCGCAGGCCAACCCAGTGGCCGGGCGTCCATTGCGTGGCGATGTCGCCGTACACGTGCAGGCGATCCTTGTCTTCCGGGGCCAGCTCGGTGAGGTCGGTACGGTATTCACTGAAGCGCTCGGCGACGCCAAGGTTGGCACGCAGCAAGGTGGTGTCGAAGGTCCAGTTCAAGGCTTCGATGTTGGTGTCGCGCCACATGCCGTCGTCATTGCGCAGGCGCTGGCGGCCGAAGCGCAGTTGCTCGCCGGGGTAGGCGGTCAGGCCGCTGTAACCGACCCAGAACTCACGCATAGCCAGGTAGCTTTTGTCTGCTTCACGGCCATCGGCACTGCCGTTGTCGGTTTCGGCTTCGTCGCCGGATTGGCGCAGGGTATCGGTTTCGATGATGTCGGTGGCGGTCACCGCCTGGCCCATGGCAAAGGCGCTCCAGTTGCCGCGTTCACCGTAGACCCAGGGGCGCAGGTCCAGGCCCAGGCCGTTGACGTCACCGCCAGAGCGAGTGCCCAGGTCGCGGTCGTCTTCGGATTGGCCGGTGATCTTCACATCGAGGCCGAAGTTCTTTTCAGCAGTCATAGCCGCCAGGGTCGGGCACGACCAGAGCAGGGCGAAGCCAAGGCCCAGGCCGGCTTTCATCCACGGATTGAGTGTCATAGGGAGTCCTCGCCTTGATCGGGTGCTTGCACAGCCTGCAAGGCCAGGGCGTCTGCGCCTTGGCCGAGGGCGCCACGGGCCTGGCGCTCCTGTTGCAGCAGGCGCTGGCCTTGGGCCTTTTGCGCTGGGGAAAGTTGCTGGTCGAGCTGGGCGGCCAGTTCACGCGATTGATCGCTGGAGTTGGCTTGTGCCAGTTGGCTGAACACCCAGGCGTTGACCAGGTCTTGGCGAATGCCGTGGCCTTCGCTGAACAATTGCGCCAGGGCGTAGTCGGCGCTGAGTTGACCGCCACGGGCAGCGGTCAACAGGTGATCGACGGCCTTCTGTGGCTCGACTGTGCCCAGGTAGCCACGGCGATAAAGCTGCCCCAGGTAGTAATGGGCGCTGATTTCGCCAGCGTCGGCAGCACTGAGAAGGTGGGTTTCGGCCTTTTGCGCATCGGCTGGCACGGTTTTGCCTTCGTAGTACAGACGACCCAGCAGCAGCTCGGCGCGTGGCTGTTGCGCGCTGCGGCCCTTGTCGATGTAGTCCATCAACTTGTCGGTGTCGCCCAATTCGGGGAAGTCATAAAGCAGTTGCGCGAGGCTGACCCAGGAGCCGGGATTGGCAGGTGCAATTTGTTCGAGCAGGGCTTGGGCGGTTTTTTCGTCGGTCTGGCCCAGCGTGCGGTCAGCCAGCACGCGGGCCACACTGTCGACCCGCGTGGCCGGGATCGCGCCGCGTTGGTAGGCACTGTTCATCTGCGCCAGCAGTGCGGCCTGTTGCTCTGTCTGGCCGCGCTTCTGGTACACGCTGGCCAGCTCGACGTAGCAGATATCGGTGCTGTTCAGGGCCGCCTTGCAGATTCGCTCGACCTCGGCCAGGTGCTGGTCGTAGGTGTTCTGCGTGCGGTACAGCAGGATCTGCGCCAGGCCCGCTTCCGGGTAACCGGCGGCGCGCCACTGATCGATCTGCTGCTGCGCATTGGTGCTCGGGAAACTTTGTGGGTATTGCAGGTAGAGCATGGCCAGTGGAATCAGGGTATTGCCCTCGCCATTGGCGAAGGCTTTTTTCAGCAGGGTTTCGGCTTCCTGGCGTTCGGCCTGTGTGGCGTCCGGCTTGGCGGCGAGCAGGCGGCCAAGGCGTGCCTGGGCCCGCGGCGAGATATCGGCGGCGGCGCGGTAGGTAGCTTCGGCTTCCTTGAGCTTGGCCGGGTCCTGGGTTTGCACCTGGATATCGGCCAGGCCTACTTGGGCTTCGCTGTAACCGAGGTCGGCCAGTTGCCGGTAGTTCTGTTCGGCCAGCGCGGTGTCGCCGCGCTTGAGTGCTTCGTTAGCCAGACGCTGGTCGGGCAGCCCGGCGCAACCGGCCAGGCTGATGGCCAGTGCGAGGCACAGGTAGGAGCGGGCTTGCCCCGCGATCTGTATTCCAAGGCTGCTGGAGTTATCGCGGGGCAAGCCCGCTCCTACAGGGGGGAAGGTGATGGTCATGGGCTTGTCCTCTTAGAGCCCACGGGCCACGGCTTTGTCGATCAGCCAGTCCAGCGACGGGCCGCTATCGCTGTCTACTGCGACCGGGCGGCCAACCAGTTCAGCGGGCAACGCACCTTGCGGTTTGATCTGCACACGAATGTCCGACGACAGGTCTTCGCTGTTCAAGCTGGTGCTGCTGACGATCTCGCCAGTGCGCCATTCATCGTCGCCGGCAATCTGGAAGTTGACCTGAGTACCCGGCTTGACGTCGTCGAACTGGCGGTAGCTGAAGCGTGCTTCGATGGTTGGGTTGGCGGTGCGCGGGATCAGTTGGAAGATCACCTGGCCTTTGCTGGCGTACTGGCCGTCATCCACCAGTTGGCGGGCAACCACACAATCGCACGGGCTGGTCAGGGTACCGCTCATTTGCTTGCCGAACAGTTCTTCGACTTTGCTCGGTTCAAGCTGTTGATCGTCCAGGTGACCTTTGAGCATGTCGAGCATGCTGGTGCTGAACGAAGCCAGCGGCGCGCCTTTGACCACGTGACCTGCGTCTTCGACCAGGCTTTGCACGGTGCCGTCGCGGGGCATGGTGACGTTGGTGGTCGGCACGCTGACCACGCCGGCCTGGGCATGGCTGACGAAGTACACGCCGTACACCGATTTGGCGATAAAGCCGAACGCCGCTACGCCGACCACGAATACGCCGAGGCTGAAGGTCACCGCGCGCAGACGGCCGAGGGCACTCATGCCCGCACCGGCGTCTTTCTGCTTGCGTGCCTTGGTGAAGTTGTCGCGTTGCAGGGTACTCAGTACGTCGCCGATGGTGATCAGTTCACCCGACAAGTGCGAGGTGATGATGTGGCGCAGGGTGGCGATGTCGCGCGGCTCCAGGTTCTGGAACTGCACACCGGTACGCCCGTTGCTGGTATCGAAGGAGCGGACCTGGAACTCGATGTCCATGGCCAGGCCGAGTTTGTCGACGGTGAACTGCAAGCGGCCGCGTAGCACCTCGCCGACTCTCAGCGGGTGCTTGGCATGAAAACTCAGGCCGCCGGCAGACAGGTCGTCGACCTTTACTTCCAGGGTTTCGCGGTTGCTTCCCAGGTAGCGCAGTTTGGCTGGGATACGCACCCGGGCGTGCTGGCGCTGGGCTTCTGACTCATGCACGACATTGACGTTCACGGCGGTATTCATGGCGATTTGTTCCTGTTTAATCCAATCGGGTTCCGGCTCACACGACCATGAACAGCACAGCAATGAAGATGCTGGCCGCCGAGAAGGTCATGGTCCGGGAGGACCAGGTGTTGAACCATTGTTGAAAGCTGGCGAGGTCGCGTTTGAGTGCAGTGGGCTGGCGGGTCCAGGACTGCTTGTCGAGGCGGAAGAACACGTAGATCTTCATGATCGCGCCGACGATCTGGTTGTAATAAAGAATTAGCGGGTAGGCCGGGCCAATGTTGTGCCCCGAGCACAGCAGCATGAAGGTCAGGATCAGGCGGGTGATGCCGATCCACAGCAGGTACACCAGCAGGAAGCCGAGGCCGAATTTCAGGCTCGCGATCACCGCCACGGTCAGGCCCAGCAGGCTGGTCCACATCGACACGCGCTGGTCGAACAACACCACGCTGGTGAACAGCCCCAAGCGACGAATACCCAGGCCCAAGGCCCGCGAGTTCTGCCGCAGGTTGTTGCCGTACCAGCGGTACATCAGCTTGCGGCTGGCTTTGATGAAGCTTTTTTCCGGCGGGTGCTCGACCGTATTGATCGCCGCATCGGGCACGTAGAAGGTGTCGTAGCCCAGGCGCATCAGGCTGAACCAGCTCGACTTGTCGTCGCCGGTGAGGAACTTGAAACGCCCCAGGCGCCAGTGCTGCAGCGAGTCGTTCTCGACGTCGGCAATGAACTCGGGGTTGGTGACCACGGCGGCGCGGAACACCGACATGCGCCCGGTCATGGTCAGCACGCGCTTGGACAGTGCCATCGAGCACATGTTGATGTGGCGTTGGGCGAAGCGCAGCTTGTGCCATTCGCTCATGATGTAGCCGCCACGTACTTCGCAGAATTCGTTGGTGGTCAGGCCGCCGACGTTGGCGAACAGCTTGAACCAAGGCACGGTCTTGCGTACCACGCCTTCACCGAGCACGGTGTCACCGTCGATCACCGCGACTACGGCGTTCTCATCCGGCAAGTGGCGGGAGATGGCGCGGAAACCATAAGCCAGGCCGTCACGCTTGCCGGTACCGGCGATACGCACGAAGTCCAGGGTGACGCGGTCTGGCGGATTGAATTTTTCCCAAAGGCTTTTCACCAGCAACTCGTCGGACATTTCCACCAACGAGCAGACCACGGTGGTTGGGTAACCGCAGTCGATGGCCTCACGGATTACCGAGCTGTAAACCTGAGCGGTGGTCAGTGCGTCGATACGAAAACTGGTGACCATCAGATAAACATGGGACGGATCGGCGGCGCTGCCCAGCTTGCGCACTTTGCGGCGCAGCATCGGGTAGACCACGTAGAGGAACAGCATGCCGCGCACGAAGTGGGTGGCACCCATGGAGTAACGCCAAATACCGACCGCGCCGACGAGGAAAATGAAATCCTTCGATTCGGGGTCGAAAATGGAGTTGGGCAAGGCCAGGGCGATCAGCATGAGCAGGCTCACGTAGAACAGCCAACCGGCGACCTGCAGCAGGCCGTGCTTGAGCCTTTGCATGTTGTGCATCCGTATCCAGGGAATAGAGTCAGGGGTGTGCAGGGCCCGAAGGCCCTGCGCAATCTGCCGGGTTACCAGCAGATCCCTTCGGTGCGGGTGGTCGGGGAGCTGGTTTTGCTCATGAAACCGACCAGGTCGATGACCTGCTTGCCTTCAGGTGCCTGCTGAGCCAGGGCGCGGAACTTCTCGTCGCGGTTGCCCAGTACGATCACGTCGGCGTGGTGGATGACCTGATCGAAGTCGGCGTTGAGCAGCGACGACACGTGAGGGATCTTCGACTCGATGTAGTCTTTGTTCGCCCCATGCACACGGGCGTACTCAACGTTGCTGTCGTAGATGTTCAGCTCGTAGCCTTTGCCGATCAGGCGCTCGGCCAGTTCTACCAGCGGGCTTTCACGCAAGTCGTCGGTGCCGGCCTTGAAGCTCAGGCCGAGCAGGGCGACTTTGCGCTTGTCGTGGCTTTCGATGATGTCGAAGGCGTTTTGCACCTGCGATTCGTTGCTGGTCATCAGCGAGTTGAGCAGCGGCGCCCGTACATCCAGGCTGCTGGCCCGATAGGTCAGGGCGCGTACGTCTTTGGGCAGGCACGAGCCGCCGAAGGCAAAGCCTGGGCGCATGTAGTACTGCGACAGGTTGAGGGTTTTGTCCTGGCAGACTACGTCCATCACTTCGCGGCCATCGACACCAACGGCTTTGGCGATGTTGCCGATCTCGTTGGCGAAGGTCACTTTCGCAGCGTGCCAGACGTTACAGGTGTACTTGATCATCTCGGCCACTTCGATGGCTTTGCGGATGATCGGTGCATCGAGTTCTTCGTACAGGGCCTGCAGAACGTCGCCGCTGGCTTTGTCCAGTTCACCGATGACGGTCATCGGTGGCTGGTCGTAGTCATTGATCGCGGTGCTTTCACGCAGGAATTCCGGGTTGACCGCAACGCCGAAATCGACACCGGCCTTTTTCCCCGAGCAGTCTTCCAGAATCGGGATCACCACGTTTTTCACGGTGCCTGGCAGCACGGTGCTGCGCACCACGATGGTGTGGCGGCTGGATTTTTCACGCAACACATAACCGATTTCACGGCACACCGATTCGATGTATTCCAGGCCCAGGTCACCGTTCTTTTTGCTCGGCGTACCCACGCAGATCATCGACAGCTCGCTGTCACGGATGGCCGCGGCAAAATCAGTGGTGCCACGCAGGCGGCCGGTGTTGATGCCTTGCTGCAACAGTGCTTCAAGCCCGGGTTCGACAATTGGCGATTTGCCCTGGTTGATCAGGTCGATCTTGGTCTTGGAAACATCCACGCCAATCACTTCATGACCCCGTGCGGACAGGCAGCCAGCACAGACTGCACCTACATAACCCAAACCAAAGATGCTGATACGCATCGCTATCACCTCATGTGTTTATCATGCCGGCTCAACTAACAGAGCCAGACCGGGTTGATTAACCAGCAATTTACGGGCGAGCGAAGTTGTGGCAAAAAGATGTCACTTCATCGTTCGCAGGCATATAAATAGGGAGTGCAAAGGTAGTTCGCACTCAAAGTTGGCAACCAATGGCCAAAGTAATGGACGTGCCCTGAAATGCAGCCGTCTTTATTGCAGTTCGGCGCTCCGAGACTGCAGTGCTTGTTCTTTCAAGTGAATTAAATCCTTTGAAATCAACCACTAGGACGATTTGTAGGGCGCGGATCTCCTGGTCTTGATCGAAAGCGCAGATATCGGCTTTCGCGTTTTAATTGTTGTGATGCTCACCGATAGTGCATCGACAACTGTTTTGTAAGTCATCTCTCACACCCAGTGCGAGAATCGTTACGGGTGGTATGAGCGATGCGCGAGGGGATAAGTTCCAGAGGGGGTTCGCTGAAAATGAAAGTTTTCTAACTATTTCTTCAAGTGCCATTACTTCCACTTTGATAGCACTTGTTGGTTTCGTCCCTGTATATAAAGGACGAACGCGGGGCGGGATGTTTTTTTGCCAGTACTGAAATTATTTTTCGTTTTTTTTCAAAATAATTGAATTTCGGCGCCGATAAATTGGCGTCATTATCGTGACATGCCATCGGTAGGAGCGGGCTTGCCCCGCGATTGCAGTTTGTCTGTCACATCGCCTCGCGGGGCAAGCCCGCTCCTACCTGTCACGAAATGTTCCGACGGTGTCGTCCGATGAGACGCACCCCCGAATCCTGCAGCTTACAGTCCAGTCAACGTTATCGCCGTAGTGCACCCAAAACGCTGATTGGAGAAAAAAAGCATGGCCCGCGTTGTACGATTTTACGAAACCGGTGGTCCTGAGGTTCTGCGCTTTGAACAAGTCGAAGTCGGCGATCCCGGCCCAGGCGAAGTGCGCCTGCGCCACGTCGCGGTCGGCCTGAACTACGCCGACACCTACTTTCGCAATGGCACCTACCCGATCCCGATGCCCAATGGCATCGGCGTTGAAGCGGCCGGTGTGGTGGAGGCCGTAGGTGAAGGTGTCAGCAATGTGCAGATTGGGGATCGGGTTACCTACACCGGTTTTACCAATACCCTCGGCGCCTACAGCACCGAGCGCCTGATCCCGGCCGAACCCTTGATCAAGCTGCCGGAAGACATTTCCTTCGAGACCGCCGCAGCCATGACCATGCGCGGGCTGACCTCGGCATACCTGATGCGCCGGATCTACGACTTCAAGGCTGGTGACAGCATCCTTCTGCACGCCGCTGCCGGTGGCGTCGGATTGATTGTTTCGCAGTGGGCCAAGCTTCAAGGCCTGAAGGTCATCGGCACGGTGTCCAGTGAGGCCAAGGCCGAACTTGCCCGCGCGCATGGTTGTGATCATGTGATCAATTACAGCCACGAAGACGTCGCCGGACGTGTGCGTGAATTGACCGACGGTGTCGGCGTCAATGTGGTGTTCGATAGCGTCGGCAAGACCACCTTCGAAGGCTCGCTCAATTCCCTCAAGCGGCGCGGCCTGATGGTCTGCGTCGGCACTGCATCGGGGCCGATTGCACCATTCAACCCAGCACAGCTGGCGGTAAAAGGCTCGCTGTTCGTGACGCGTCCGGCCCTGGCGGACTACATCGCCGACCCGGCAGAAAAGGCCGACCTGGCGGGCGAAATATTCGGCCTGGTCGGCAGCGGCAAGATCAAGATCGAGATCAACCAGCACTACTGCCTGGAAGACGCAGTGCAGGCGCACCGCGATCTGGAGGCGCGTAAAACCACAGGCTCTTCGATCTTCGTCATCTAGTGAGGTCTGCTGCTATGCAAGTGGAACAACTGACCTGCAGCATTGGTGCTGAGCTGACCGGGGTAAACCTGGCCGATGCTGTGCATGATGACGGCTTGTTTGCCGAAATTCGCGCACAATTGCTTAAGCATCGAGTGCTTTTTCTCCGCGATCAGGACATCACCCGCGCCGAGCATGTGGCCTTCGCCCAGCGCTTCGGCGAACTGGAAGATCACCCGGTGGTCGGCAGTCACCCGGACTATCCAGGCCTGGTGCAGGTGTACAAAGACCCGCAGAGCCCGGTCGACCGTTATGAGAACTCCTGGCACACCGACGCCACTTGGCGCGAGGCACCGCCCATGGGTTGCGTGCTGCGTTGCCTGGAGTGCCCGCCGGTGGGTGGCGACACCATGTGGGCGAATATGGTCGAGGCCTACAAGCATCTGCCGAATGAAGTGAAAGCCAAAATCGAAGGGCTGCGCGCCCGCCATAGCATCGAAGCGACTTTCGGTGCGGCGATGCCGATCGAAAAGCGCCTGGCGATCAAGGCGCGCTACCCGGATGCCGAGCACCCGGTGGTGCGTACCCATCCGGAAACCGGCGAGCAGGTGCTGTTCGTCAATTCCTTTACCACTCACTTCACCAACTTCCATACCGCCGAGCGAGTGCGCTTTGGCCAGGACTACACCCAGGGTGCCTCCGAGTTGCTGCGCTATCTGGTCAGTCAGGCGCACATCCCGGAGTACCAGGTGCGCTGGCGCTGGAAGCCCAACAGCATTGCGATCTGGGACAACCGCAGCACCCAGCACTACGCCGTCATGGATTACCCGCCTTGCCATCGCAAGATGGAGCGCGCCGGGATCATTGGCGAGAAGACCTACTGAGCCACCTCACCTGATTCCAGGCAATAACAACAAAAGGAGATGAACATGCAGTTTCTCGACGATTCCCTGCACCCGGAAAACATGGAAAAAGTGGTGATTACCGTCGCCCCTTACGCGCCACAGTGGATGCCCGGTGACTTTCCGGAAGATATTCCGCTGACCATGGATGAGCACGTCCAGGCCGCAGTCGACTGCTACGAAGCCGGTGCCACGGTGTTGCACCTGCATGTGCGTGAACTGGATGGCAAAGGCTCCAAGCGCCTGTCCAAGTTCAATGAATTGATCGCCGGTGTACGTGAAGCAGTACCGGACATGATCATCCAGGTTGGCGGTTCGATTTCCTTTGCCCCGGAGGGCGAGGGCGCTGAAGCCCTGTGGTTGTCCGATGACACCCGGCACATGTTGGCGGATCTGACCCCGAAACCGGATCAGGTCACGATTGCCATCAACACCATTCAGATGAACATCACCGAGTTGCTGTACCCCGAAGGTATTGAAGGCACCTCGCTGCTGGAGCCGGCCACCCATGCCGCCTACAGCGAAATGACCGTCCCGGCAGGCCCGGGCTGGGTGGCCGAGCACCTCAAACGCTTGCAGGCGAGCAATATCCAGCCGCACTTCCAGCTGGTCGGTATCCAAGCCTACGAAACCCTTGAGCGTCTGGTGCGCAAGGGCGTCTATAAGGGGCCGTTGAACCTCACCTGGATCGGTATTGGTGGCGGTTTCGATGGACCAAACCCGATGAACCTGATGAACTTCATCAACCGTGTACCGGATCGTTGCACCCTGACGGCCGAATCGCTGCTCAAGAACGTGTTGCCGCTCAACACCATTGCCATGGCCATGGGCCTGCATCCGCGGCTCGGTAATGAAGACACCATTATCGATCAGCACGGCAAGCGCTTCTCGTCGGTAGAGCAAGTCAAGCAAACGGTACGCATTGCCCATGAGCTGGGGCGTGAAATCGCCACCGGTAAAGAGGCGCGCGACATTTACCGTATCGGTGTGCAGTACGACACCATCGAACAAACCCTGTTGGCCAACGGCATGGCGCCGAACCGCAAACAAGGTCAGAAGGGCGTACCACAACGCGGTTGATTCAAGGGGCAGGGCATCGAAAGTGCTCTGCCCCCGCTCCATGCAGGCGTGTGCAAGACCAGAACAATAACAAAACAGGTGCCCGACACCGAGGAGGCAGCATGGCGTTTCATCCCAGCTCCGTGGCCGATGAAATTGATACTTCGATTGGCATTCCACGGCGCTACGCCTGGATTGTGTTTGTGCTGACCTTCGGCTTGCTGATTTCCGATTACATGTCACGGCAGGTACTTAATGCCGTGTTCCCGATTCTCAAGAGTGAGTGGACGCTGGGCGACGGTCAGCTCGGCTTGCTCAGCGGTATTGTGGCCCTGATGGTGGGCCTGCTGACCATTCCTCTGTCGATGCTTGCCGACCGCTTTGGGCGGGTAAAAAGCCTGACTCTGATGGCGTTGCTCTGGAGCCTGGCCACCCTGGGCTGCGCCCTGGCCGAAAATTACCAGGAGATGTTGGTTGCCCGCTTCATGGTCGGGGTTGGTGAGGCTGCCTATGGCAGTGTCGGCATTGCCGTGGTGGTGTCGGTGTTTCCCAAAAGCATGCGTGCAACGCTCGCCAGTGCGTTTATGGCCGGTGCCATGTTGGGCTCGGTTCTGGGCATTTCCATCGGTGGTGCGATTGCCGTGAAGCTCGGCTGGCGCTGGTCGTTCGCCAGCATGGCGTTGTTTGGCCTGGTGCTGGCGGCGCTGTTCCCGCTGATCGTCAAGGAAGCGAAAATTGCCCCGCAGCGCCTTGCCGCGCTCGGGAGCAAAGCAGAAGCCGTGGCCGGGCGCCCGCTGCGTACTCTGTACGGCACCCGCTCAGTGATCGCCGCTTACGTCGCCAGCGGCCTGCAGACCTTTGTTGCTGGCAGCATGATTGTGTGGATGCCCAGTTACTTCAACCGCTACTACGGCATGGGCGAGGGCCAGGCCGGTGTGCTGGCTGGTGTCATGGTACTGTGCTGCGGTGGTGGGGCGGTACTGTGCGGCATGCTCAGTGATCGCATGAGCCGACAATCGCCGCTGCGTAAAATCGAGATGTGCATGGTGTTCTGCCTGGGCAGTTGCCTGTTGATGTCGCTGGCCTTGATCCAGTCGGTGGGCCCGTTGCAATTGACCCTGATCGGCCTGGCGATGCTCATGGTGACGGGGGTCAACGGCCCGACCATTGCCACGATTGCCAACCTGACCCACTACAAAGTGCATGCGACTGCGTTCGCGGCGCTGACACTGGTCAACAACCTGCTCGGCCTGGCGCCGGGGCCTTTCGTCACCGGCAAAGTATCGGACCTGCTCGGCCTGCACAGCGCCTTTCAGCTGGTACCGCTGATGAGCATCGCAGCGGCAGCGGTGTTCTTCTACATCCGTAGCCACTACCTCGATGACATTGCCCGTGTGCAAGGGCAAGTGGTCGTGCAGGCACCGACCAAAGCTGCGATGGAGGTATCGTCGTGACCGAGGCTTCGCGTGTTCACGGCATGCCGCGGCGCCTTGCCGTCCCCCCCGAGAAAGTGCCGTCGGAGGGCAGGCGCGCGCTGTTCGAATGTGAAGATAAGAGCCTGGCGCTGTTCAATGTCGCTGGCCAGCTCTACGCCATCGACGACAGTTGCCCGCATCAGGGCGCCTCGCTGTGCGGCGGTAAACTGGAAGGGCGTGTGATCCAGTGCTGCGCCCACGGCCTGCGCTTCGACCTGGCCAGCGGTTACTTGCTTAATTCAAACAGTGTGAAGGTCGCCAGTTACCCGGTTGAAGTCCTCGACGGTCAGGTGTTCATCGTCACTGCTGCCGAGGAGCCCGTGGTATGAGTGCCATTGCGCTGGCCTGCGTGCATAGCCGCGTGCAGGAACGGCTGCCGGGTGTGGTCGTGTGTCTGATTGTGGGGGCTGCGGCAAGCTTTCTGTCTGAGCACTACGGTGCGCCGGTCATGTTGTTCGCGCTGCTGCTGGGCATGGCACTGAACTTTCTCGCGGCCGATGGTAAATGCAAGGTCGGGATCGAGTTCACCGCACGGACCGTGTTACGCCTCGGTGTGGCCTTGTTGGGGATGCGCATCACCCTTGAACAGATCGCCGCTTTGGGCTGGAAACCGGCGGCACTGGTGGTGATCTCGGTGGTGGTCACCATCTGCGTGTCGATGGTGGCGGCCAAGGCCATGGGCTTTCAGCGCTTGTTCGGCATGCTGACCGGTGGTGCTACGGCGATTTGCGGTGCTTCTGCGGCGTTAGCACTGGCGGCGTCTTTTCCCCAGCATCCGCAGAAGGAGCGCGCCACGCTGTTTACCGTGATTGGAGTGTCGGCGCTCTCGACCCTGGCCATGATTACCTACCCGATGCTGGCCAACTGGCTGGAGCTGGACCCGACAATGGCAGGGGTGTTCCTCGGGGCCACCATCCACGACGTGGCTCAGGTGGTGGGAGCGGGCTACAGCCTGTCGACGGAAACCGGCGATACCGCCACGGTGGTCAAGTTGATGCGTGTGGCCATGCTGGTGCCGGTGATTGTCTGTGCGGCGATGATTGCCCGCAGCCAGGGCGCCGACCCTACTGGAAAACGCCCGCCGTTGTTGCCGTGGTTCGCGGTGGCGTTTCTGCTGCTGGCGTGTCTTAACAGCACCGGCTGGGTTGCCCCGGTTGTGCAGGGGCTCACCAATGACCTGTCGCGTTGGTGCCTGGTGATTGCCATCAGCGCCCTGGGCATGAAGACCCAGCTCAAGGAACTGGCCTCTGTAGGGATTAAACCAATCCTGTTGATGGTGGGGGAGACAGTATTTCTGGTCGCTCTGGTGCTGCTCCTGATGCACGCCTGGTAGGAGCGGGCTTGCCCCGCGGTTGCGGTTTGTCTGTCACATCGCATCGCGGGGCAAGCCCGCTCCTACCGGGGGTTAGTTGTCTTTGCGTGGCACGATGTTGTGCGCGCTGCGCCAGGCCGCTGGCGGCATGTTGAATTGAGATACAAACCACCGAGTGAACGAGTTGGGCATGGAGTAGCCGAGCATGTCGGCGACCCGCCCCAGTGAGTTGCCGGGGTTTTCCAGGTAGCGAATCACCAGATCGCGACGCACGCTGTTGATCAACTCACTGAAGCTGACCCCTTCTTCGTCCAGACGGCGCTGCAGGGTACGCACGTTCATGCCCTGGCTCTGGGCGATCTGCGCAATGGTCGCGCGCCCCATGGGCAGCAGCAGATAAATCGATTTGCGCACGTCGGTTGCCACCGAGCGGTCATTTCTGCCGAGCATCGAATCCATGTAGCGCTGTGCGTGGCGTGCCATGGCCGCATTGGCCAGCGGGTTGACGCTGTCGAGGTTGGCAGCAGGGCAGACGATGCCGTTGAACTCGCAGTTGAACTCCACCTTGCAGCCGAAGATGCGCCGGTGAACCGAGAGGTCTGTCGGGGCATCGTGAGAGAAGCAGACTTTGGTCGGTTGCCAGTGGCCGCCGAGCATCGCAGCGCAGAAGCGGTGCATCACGGCAATGGCCAACTCGATGGACTGGCGATTATTGGTGCCCATGTCGGTCACCAGCTCTTCGCGAATGATCACCGTGTTGCCAGCTTCTTCAATGTAGATCGCCAGTGACTCGTTGATCACTTGTCGATATCGCACGATCACATCCAGTGCGTCGCGAAGCGTGTTCTGGTGGCTGAGCAGCAGGCTTACCTCACCAAAATCCGCCAATTGACGCAGCTCTGCCATGCGCAGGCCGATGGATTCACAGCCACTCAAACGTGCCGATTTTTCCAGCAGGATGATGCTGGCAGTGGCCGGGATGCGTTGCGCCGGATCGCTCAGCAGCGCAGGGCTCAAACCTACTTCGGCTAACAGGGTGACCGCATTCAACCGCAGATGATGGGCCACATCCATGTAGTTGGTCAGTACAGCGGTTCGTGCTTGAACGGGCATGTCGTGCATACCTTCTATTTAGTGACAAATGAGATATCGCTACCGCAATCGCCTGTCAGTTATAGAGGCTTGATCGCTAAATGGAAAGTATCAACTTTGTCCGGTAGGAGCGGGCTTGCCCCGCGATGCGATGTGACAGACAAACCACAATCGCGGGGCAAGCCCGCTCCTACCAGGTGGTGCCACGGCCATTGTCATCAAAAGGGAAGCGGCTGACGTTAAATGTAACCCGTTCAGACAAGGCGAATTTTACTGTGCTGCTGACAGGGTCCGAATCATTCAAGGACCACTCGATCCATGACGCACAGGAAAAAAGGACGATGAGCGACACCACGGTTTTAATCGTTCCAGGCTTGCGTGATCACGTGCCGGAACACTGGCAAACGCTGCTGCAAGACAAGTTGCCGAAGGCTCGCTCGGTGCCTCCGTTGGAGCACAACAAACTCAGCCTGGTAGCCCGCACCGATGCTATCCAGCGCGAGCTGGAGCAAATCGCCGGCCCGGTGATTCTGGTGGCCCACAGCGCTGGTGTGTTGATGGTGGTGCACTGGGCCGCTCGCCATGACTACCCGATCAAAGGCGCCTTGCTGGTTACGCCGCCAGACCTTGAAACCCCTTGGCCGGCCAATTATCCGACCCCGGAAAGCCTGCGTGCCAACGGCTGGGATCCGCTGCCCGAAGGCCCGCTGCCGTTCCCGTCAATCGTCGCGGCCAGTAGCAACGACCACCTTGCCAGCCTGGACGCGGTGACCCACATGGCCCGTGGCTGGGGCAGTGCCCTGATCAACCTCGGTGCTGTCGGCCATCTCAACCCTGCCGCTGGCTACGGCGAATGGCCACAGGCTGAAACCTTGATCCGTACGCTGGATCGCTAGGCACAACAGCAGACCAGCCCAGACCGCAGGAAACCCGCATCACCTCAAGAACCTGATGCACGCCGTTGTTTGAACCAAAAACAAAAAAAACAAAACACGGAGACAGCGCAATGTTCAGCACCACAGAGAAAATCCCTCCACGTCGCAACCTGCTGGCGACCACCCTGGCACTCGCCTGCCTACCAGCCCACGCCTTTGAACTGACCGATGGCAGCAGCGACTGGAGCGTGCGTTTCGATAACACTCTCAAGGCCAGTTACGGTCAGCGGGTGGAAAGTCAGAATGCCAAGATCGCCAACGCTGCCAACTACAACGATGGCGACAACAACTTCAGCGTCGGCAGTGCCGTGACTCAACGGCTCGACCTGCTGACTGAGCTTGATGTGGTGTACCAGCGCAAGATGGGGTTTCGCGTCAGTGCCGCCAGTTGGTACGACCATGCCTATGACAATGTCGGTTCCAACTCCAACCCGTTTCCAGGGCAAGAGGGCAACGCCGGTAACCTGGTAGCCGCGCGGCCCTCCGGATCGATTCAGCCGGGCGACTCACTCAATGGTCGTGTTGCGAGCACGCATGGGCTGAGCAATTACACCGACCGTTATTACAACGGCCCCTCGGGAGAAATTCTCGATGCGTTCGTGTTCTACAGCACCGAGGTCGGCGAAGAATCGATGTTCAGCGCCAAGCTCGGCCGCCACAACATGTTCTGGGGCGAGACGTTGTTCAACGCGGCCAATGGCATCAACTACGGTCAGTCGGCCCTGGACCTGGCCAAGCTGTACAACGTGCCGGGCACCGAAACCAAGGAACTGTTTCTGCCGCGCAGTCAGTTGTCGCTGTCGTACACCGTCAATCCGGAACTGACCCTCGGTGCGCAGGTCTTCCTGGAGTTTCGCAACACCCGCCTGCCCGAGGGTGGTACCTACATGGGCGGCTACGACATGTTCGGTGAAGGCGGGGATGTGTTCTGGCTGCCGGTACCGACTGCGTTGGGTGGCGCCGGGGCGTATTACGCGACTTCGCGTGGGCACGATCTCAAGCCGCACAATACTGGCGATTTCGGCCTCATGGCCAAGTGGAGCCCGGCCTGGCTGGACGGCACGCTGGGCTTCTACTACCGCAAAACCTCCGACCCGATGCCGGTGGTGCTGATCAATGCACCGAACCTGCAACAGCCCGGCCTGCCAGGGCTGACCGGCGCACAATACCTGGCCGCGTATGCCGATGACATCGATATCTATGGCTTGAGCTTGTCCAAGAGTGTCGGGCCGGTCAGCGTCGGGATGGATGTGAACTACCGCGAGAACATGCCACTGCTGAGCAACTTCACCACCATCAACTCGACACTGGACGCGCAGGCTGACCAAGGCCTGGTCAACGGCAACAACCTGATCGGTGCCATGCCTGGCCGAGGTGATACCGGAACCGCCCGTGGCAAAACCTTGCATGTGGTGCTCAACGGCCTGGTGAGCTTTGGCAATACGCCGCTCTGGGACTCCTCGTCGCTGGCGGTGGAAGGGGCGATGACCCATCTGGTCAGTGTCGACAAGGGCAAGCAGTCGTTCAAAGGCAATTCCAGTTACAACGGCGTCGATAAAGTCGACACCAATGCCTATTCCATCGCGGTGAACTTCACCCCGACCTGGTTCCAGGTTTTCCCGAGCATCGATATGTCGATGCCGATGTCCTACAACGTCGGTCTCAAGGGCAACTCGGCGGTGCAGTTGGGCGGTGCCGAAGACGCCGGCAGTTACTCCGTAGGCGTCGCCATGGACGTTTACCAAAAGTACAGATTCGACCTCAAGTACGTGGACTCTTTTGGTCCGTTCAATACCTGTGAAACCGGGTTCGACAACAACACCCCCGGCAGTAGCGGGCAGTACCGCTGTATTCCCGGCCAGATCACTTCGCAAGCCGGCCTGGCGCCGCTGTTGAAAGATCGCGGGATGCTCACCGCCTCATTCAAAACCACCTTCTGATTGACGCTCAGATTACAAAAACAAAGTGGAGAGAATTCACATGAGATTGCTCAATTGCGTGCTGGCCGCTTCTCTGGTGGCTGTTGCTGTAGGTCAGGCTCAGGCTGCGGTATCGGCCCAGGAAGCCGCCAAACTGGGGGCCAGCCTGACCCCGGTAGGCGCTGACATGGCCGCTAATGCCGACGGTTCGATTCCAGCCTACCAAGGTGGGCTGACTACCGCGCCAGCCGGGTTCAAGGCAGGCGACGGCATGCGTCCCGACCCGTTTGCCGACGAGAAGCCGCTGCTGGTGATCGATGGCAAGAACGTTGATCAGTACAAGGGCCAACTGACCGCCACTACGGTGGAGCTTGCCAAGCGCTACCCAACCTATCACCTCAATGTGTACCCGACCCATCGCACCGTTGCCTTGCCGCAGGCGGTGCTGGATAACAGCGTGAAAAATGCCACCGGTACCAAGTCCGTCAATGGCGGTCTGGCCATTGAAAACCTGTTGCCGGGCGTACCGTTCCCGATACCGACCTCAGGTGCCGAGGCCATGTGGAACCACCTGCTGCGCGTCGGCGGTAACCGTAACGTCAAGTACGACTCCTGGAACGTCGACTCGGCGGGTGTGCCGACACTCTCGACCACGGCGCTGTCGTTCTCCAACTACCCGGTTTACGACGACATGTCGAAGCCGTTCAACAGCACCGACGTGTTCTTTCAGATGAAGCTGTACTACACCGGCCCCGCACGCCGTGCGGGTGAGGCGATCATGCTCAAAGACACCGCCAACCCCTTGGTACAGGCGCGCCGCAGTTGGCAGTACTTGCCTGGCCAGCGCCGCGTGAAGCTGGCCCCTGATCTGGCTTACGACACTCCGAACCCAGGCACTGGCGGGGCCGGCACTTATGATGACGTGTTCGTTTTCAACGGTGCTCTGGACCGCTTTGACTGGAAGCTGGTGGGCAAGCAGGAAATGATCATTCCCTACAACACCTACAAGCTGACCTACGCCGTGGACCCGAAAAAGGTGGTGACGCCCAACCATATTTCGCCGGACTTCGTGCGATGGGAGAAGCACCGGGTCTGGGTGGTGGAAGGCACGCTCAAGTCTGGTGCACGGCACATCTATCAGAAACGCCGCATGTACCTGGACGAAGACAGCTGGATCGCTCTGGCCTCTGATCAATATGACTCCAACGGCACGCTCTACCGTGGCTCGTTCGCCTTCCTGAGCCAGAGCTACGACAAGAACATCCCGGATGTCACGCCGTTCATGATCTACGACCTGGTGGGCGGCTCTTACAACATCAACGGTGTTGCTGGCACTTACGGCGGTATCAAGTACATCGAGTCGCTATCGAAGGCGCAGTGGGCGCCTGATGCACTGGCCGCGTCCGGTATCCGCTGAGCGCCCGTTCTGGGTTACCGACTTGGTCACCGGGCAGCCTGTCTCAGGCTGTCCGGTGCCGCTTTTCTGAAAGGTGCGGTATGGAATTCTTGAGAAATTGCGTGCTGGCACTGCTGTGTGCGCTGCTGGCGTTGATTCACAGCGTCGCTCAGGCGGCCGCTTACGTTGATGTGTTGGACCTGCCAGCCAGGCACAGTGCCTTGGCTGCGCACAGCCCGTTGACCGCTATTGCGCGTGCCGGTGATCGCCTGGTCGCGGTTGGCCAACGTGGCCATATTGTTTACTCCGACGATGCCGGCAAGCACTGGCAGCAGGCGAGCGTCCCGGTCAGCAGTGACCTGACGGCGGTGTTTTTCCCTTCGCCTCGGCAGGGCTGGGCCGTCGGCAATGATGGTGTGGTACTGCACAGTAGCGATGCTGGCGTCAGTTGGCGCAAGCAGCTCGACGGTCGGCAGATCGGCGCTTTGCTGGTGGCTCACTATGAAGCGCTGGCCAGCGCCCAGCCGGGCAACGAGCATTGGGCGCAGTGGGTGGCTGAAGGTCAGCGCCTGGTGGCGCAGAGCGCCGACAAACCCTTCCTCGATGTGTGGTTCGCCAACGACCGGCTGGGCTTTGTGGTGGGGGTGTTCAACCTGATTCTGCGCACTGAAGACGGGGGGCAGAGCTGGACGCCCATGCAGGACCGCACCGACAACCCGCAGGCCTTTCACCTCAATGCCATCGCCTCCACTGGCGATGCGTTGTACATCGCCGGTGAGCAAGGGCTGCTGCTCAAGTGGGATGACGCCAGGCAGCGTTTCAAGGCACTGCAGACGCCTTACCAGGGCAGCTACTTTGGCGTCGTCGGCAAACCTGGCGAAGTGCTTGCCTACGGCCTGGCTGGCAACGTGGTGCGCAGCAGCGATGGCGGCCAGCACTGGAGCCCGGTGCCCAGCGGTCTGCCTGTCAGCATCACGGCTGCGCTGCTCGATGCCCAGGGTCAGTACGCGCTGTTCACCCAGGCCGGCCAAGGGCTGATCAGCCAGATGGGGGCTCAGCCCTTGCACTGGTCACAGCGCGAGGGGCTGCCTCCAGTGGCTGATGCCGTCCAGGCTGCCGATGGCTCGCTGGTGGTGGTCGGTAGCCACGGTGCGCAGGCACTGTCGGCCAAGTAAGCCCTAGACAACAATTAGAACGAGAACTTCGCCATGGGCACTATCAAACAAGACACCATGCCGGTGATCCGCGCGTTGCGTGACTTCGACCAGTCTTCGGGTAATCGCCTGGAACGTCTGGTGTTCAATTTCCGTCCGCTGTTCATGCTGCTGATGGCGCTGACCACGCTGGTGCTGGGCTATGGCGCGCTGACCCGCCTGGAACTGCATCCCAGCTTTGAGAAGATGATTCCGCAGAGCCAGCCGTACATCCAGAATTTCCTGGAAAACCGTCAGTCGCTGCGTGGTCTGGGCAATTCGGTGCGGGTGGTGGTCGAGAACACCCAGGGCGATATCTTCGACCCTGAATACCTGGATGTGCTCAAGCAAGTCAACGATCAGTTGTTCCTCGCTGAAGGCGTCGACCGCTCGTGGATGAAGTCGTTATGGAGCCCGGGCGTACGCTGGACGGAAGTTACTGAAGAAGGCTTTCGTGGTGGCCCGGTAATGCCCGACAACTATCAGGGCACGCCCGAACAGATCGAGCAGTTACGCCAGAACATTGCCCGTGCGGGGATTGTCGGCAGTCTGGTGGCCAGTGATTACAAATCGAGCATGCTGATCGTGCCGCTGCTGGACAAGGCCACGGCAACGGGCAAGAGCATCGACTATCACCAGTTCTCGCGGTTGCTCGAAGAGCAGTTGCGCGACAAGGTCGAGTTTGCCGGCGACAGCGCTGCGCGCAAGGCTGGGGGCGAAGGCAAGGGCCCGTACAAGGTGCGGGTGATCGGCTTTGCCAAACTGATGGGCGACCTGATCGATGGCTTGATTCAGGTAATGATGTTCTTTGGTTTGGCGGTGATCACTTCGCTGTTGATCATTTACGCCTACACCCGCTGCGTGCGCAGCACGTTACTGGTGGTCGGTTGCTCGCTGATTGCGGTGGTCTGGCAGCTGGGTATTGTCGCCTGGCTGGGGTATGCAATTGATCCGTACTCGGTGTTGGTGCCGTTCCTGATCTTCGCCATTGGGGTGTCCCATGCCGCGCAGAAGATGAACGGCATCATGCAAGACATCGCGCGAGGTACGCACAAGCTGATCGCTGCGCGTTACACCTTCCGGCGCCTGTTCATTGCCGGTATCACGGCGCTGTTGGCCGATGCGGTGGGCTTCGCCGTGTTGATGCTGATCGATATCCCGGTGATCCAGGACCTGGCAATTACCGCCAGCATCGGTGTCGCCGTGTTGATTTTCACGTCGTTGCTGCTGATGCCGGTGGCGCTGTCTTACATCGGTGTCGGGCGCAAGGCTGCCGAGCGAGCCCTGAAGATCGACACTCGTGGGGCAGGGCACAGCGGCTTCGGCAAACTATGGGACTGGTTAGACCGCTTCACCACACGCAGATGGGCAGCGGCAGCGGTGTTGCTGGCGACGCTGATGGGCATCGGCGGTTTTATGGTCAGCCTGCAATTGAAAATCGGCGACCTCGACAGCGGTGCTCCGGAGTTGCGTGCCGACTCGCGCTACAACCGCGATAACGCCTACATCACCAGCCACTATGCGCTGTCGAGTGATCTGTTCGCGGTGATGATCAAAACCGCGCCTGAAGGCTGCTTGAACTACCAGACGCTGGTACTTGCCGATCGACTGGCCTGGGAGCTGCAGCAATACCCAGGGGTTCAGGCTACTACCTCATTGGTCAACGCCGTGCGCCAGATCACCGCAGGTACCTACGAGGGTAACCCCAAGCTCAACAGCATCCAGCGCAATCAGGATGTGTTGAACTACGCGGCCCAGCAGGCTTCGGTCAACTCGCCGGAGTTGTTCAATAACGACTGTTCGTTGATGCCGGTGATTGCCTATCTCAAGGACCACAAGGCGCAAACGCTGGACGCGGTGGTGGCCATTGCCGAGCAGTTCGCCCGCGAAAACAGCACCCCGGAGCGTCAGTTCCTGCTGGCCGCTGGTAGCGCCGGAATCGAAGCGGCAACCAACATCGTGGTTCGCGAGGCCAACCGTACCATGCTGTTTTACGTCTACGCCGCGGTGACGCTGTTCTGCCTGATTACCTTCCGTAGCTGGCGTGCCACGCTGGTGGCCTTGTTGCCGCTGGTGCTGACCTCGATTTTGTGCGAGGCGCTGATGGTGGCGATGGGGATTGGGGTGAAGGTCGCGACCTTGCCAGTGATCGCGCTGGGCGTCGGTATTGGTGTGGATTACGCCTTGTACTTGCTCAGCGTTCAACTGCACCACCAGCGTCAGGGCCTGTCGCTGGCCGAGGCCTACCGTAAAGCAGTGCTGTTTACCGGTCGGGTTGTGGGGTTGGTGGGCATTACCCTGGCGGCTGGTGTGGTGTGCTGGATCTGGTCGCCGATCAAGTTCCAGGCTGATATGGGCATCCTGCTGACCTTCATGTTCCTGTGGAACATGCTGGGGGCGTTGATTCTGATTCCGGCGCTGTCGTACTTCCTGTTGCGCGAGCCTGAGTCGAGCCGTCTCACCGTGTCAATTCAGCCATCGCCAACGGCCTGAGACTAACGCCGGTGGGAGCGGGCTTGCCCCGCGATGCGATGTGACAGACAGATCGCAATCGCGGGGCAAGCCAGCTCCCACCGGGAGCTGGCTTCATCGTCGATGGTCACTTCGGGCAAAGCCCTGCAAAGCAGTTGCTCCCACCGTAGGTTAAAGCGTTACGTCGCGCAGGCTGTTCATGTCGATGACGAAGCGGTACTTCACATCGTTGTTCTGCAGGCGTTCGAACGCGGTGTTGATGTCTTGGATAGCGATCATTTCGCAGCTTGGCAGCACCTGATGTTCGGCACAGAAATCCAGCAGTTCCTGGATCGCCTGAATACCTCCGATCAGCGAGCCGGCAATGCTGCGGTTGTTGCGGATCAGCAAGCCGCCGTGAATCGGTTCCAGCGGTTCAATGGCACCGACCAGCACCAGTACGCCATTGCGGCCCAACAGCATCAGGTAGGGGTTGACGTTGTGGCGGCTGGGGATGGTGTCGATGATGAATTCGAAGGCATTGGCCGCTGCTGCCATGGCCGCTTCATCGTTGGACAGCAACACATGATTGGCACCCAGGGCACGAGCATCATCGGCCTTGCCCGGCGAGGTGGAAATCACCGTTACATCAGCCCCCAGTGCCACGGCCAGTTTGACGGCCATGTGTCCAAGCCCGCCGAGGCCGACCACCGCCACTTTCGATCCCTGGCCGACGGCGTAGCGGCGCATCGGGTTCCAGACCGTGATTCCGGCGCAGAGTAACGGTGCGGCGAATCGTGGATCGAGGCTTTCGGGCATGCGCAGCACGAACTGTTCGCGAACAACAATGGACTCAGCGTAGCCGCCATAGGTGTTTTCACCGGTATGACGGTCTTTGCCGTTGTAAGTGGGAGTAGGGCCGTGGGCGCAGAGCTGTTCTTGATGCTCGGCACAAGGTGCGCACTGCAGGCAGCTATCGACCTGGCAGCCAACAGCAACCCGATCACCGACCTTGAAGCGGCTGACATTGCTGCCAACAGCCGTGACCTGGCCGATGATTTCGTGCCCCGGCACGATTGGGTACACCGTGTTGTTCCAGTCGTTGTGCACCTGATGGGCGTCGGAGTGGCACACGCCGCAGTAGTTGATCTGGATGGCGACATCATCGGCGCGCAAGTTGCGGCGCTCGAAGCGAAACGGTTTAAGGGCGCTGCGAGAATCAAAGGCGGCAAATCCCAGGCAAGTCGTCATGGTTCAATCCTGTCTCAATGAAGGCGTACCCCCGGCAATGGCCAGGGGTACGGGAGGGGGTCAGATGGAGGGGCGCAGCCAGGGCGCTGGGGTCATTTCTGGCGAAGCGATCTGGTTGACGATCCACTTGCCCATGCGTCGCAGCGGTTCAATGGAGTCTTGCGGGCCCGCCCATTTCAGCCCGGCCGCGTAGCCCAGCGAGACGATGCGCTGCGCACCGTAGAGGGGCAGGATGTTGATGAGTTCGTCCTTGATGCTTTCCGGGTAAACGCCAACGGTTTGGGTGTAGGCATCCACGGCATCCATCATCTCGGTCAAGTCATCGACCGGTACCAGGTTGGCGGTGCGGTCGTCGAGGCGAGTGGCAAACGACACCGCTTCCGGAAGCTGCGAGCAAATGACCGCGCCTTCGCCATCCTGGCCACCGATCACGTGGTACCACAGGTCGTCCAGGCGCAGTGCATCGACTTCAGCCTTCAGGCCTTGGTCGTAACGCTTAGGGGCGGTACTGAGGGTGTTGGGCAAGGTCTGCATGGCGTCGTAGACATACCGGCCGAAGGTATTGAGGTTGGCCAGGCCAGCCTCGTCGGTGCCGCTCTGCACATACACCACGCGTGCGCACACGCAAGCTTTCTGGTTCAACGCACCGATGTCACTGGCCAGGCGCAGAGCGGCCTCGCGCATGGTTTCTTCGCTGTCGAAGGCGCCCTTGCCGATGATGCTCGCGCTGCGTTTCGGGTCGAGTGAAATCAGCTCAAGGCCCGGCTGGATGTAACGGGTGACATGCTTCATCGAGTTGAAGCCACCCCAGGCCACGATCTTCTCCAGGTTCTGCGGCTGGTACAGACGCTCTTCAAAGGCCTGGTCGCCACCTTTCCAGTAGGCGACGCTGAGGTGTTTGGTCAGCGGGTGGTCCGGTGCCATGTCAACCATGGTGCGGGCGATGGCCAGGGCGGTGAACGGGTCGTTGGACGGTGCCTTGATGATCGCATCGCTGCGCAGCACCATGTTGCGCAGGATGGTCAACAGCGACAGCCCGGTCGCGTTGCCGGCGACGATGTGCAGGGTGCGCGCGCCGAAGCAGCGGACATCCAGTTCGGTGCCGTCGAGCAGGCGTTGCTTGACCCAGCCTTCCAGGTACTTGACGCCTATCGAGTTCTCCACCTGTTCGGTGACCGACTCGCGGGTGAGCATGTGGCGCAGCCCCATGTAGCTGCCCCTGACCATGCTCGGTGTAACCGGTGCGGTCAGGTACGACAGCTCGCAGGCTTCCTGCAGGAACGGGTTCTTGTTGAACTCTAGGCGCTCGCCGAGGGCTTCGGCGTAGTCGAGAATGTCGTTGAAGCTCAGGGTGTACAGGTCGGCCAGCTTCGCCGGGTTGCCCAGCGGTAGTTGTTCAATGTACTTGTGCGCATCCGGGGTCTGGAACACCAGGTCGCCACCCCGACCGCCGACGTCGATCAGGTTATCGGTGATGACGTTGCCGCGGATGATCATTGGCGCTATCGGTTTACTCATGGTGTCAGCCCTCCAAGGTATTCAGGAAATCCATCGCCTGGCGATGGGAGTCTTCGGTTGCGGCACAGGTGATCTTGTCGTCGCCGCCGTTGAGCTCGCTGTAGCGCTGGATCGGCCCGACCACGTAGTGACTCGGATTGCCGCAAGCGCATGGCTTGTCCCATTCAACGGTGATCTCGTCGCCGGTGATAAAACCGCCCCAGCGGATCTCGGCACCGAGGTCGTAGAAGGCTGCACGGCCGGTCACGCGACCGTGACGCGGCAGCGGCTTGCTGGTCTCGGGGTCGAGTAAGAAGGGGATAACGGTGGGGGCGAAGTGGAAATGACCCGCTTCGCAACGCGCATGGGCGCCGCCGACCACTTCAGACATGGCATAGGATTCATTGAGGGTCTTGGCACCAGTGAAGCGCAGCACGTCTTCGCGCCAGCCCTCCGGTTGCACGACACCCTTGCCGCCACCGGCGGTGTGCACGAACGAGTCTGGGTGGAAGACACCTTCCAGACCACGCTCAAGCCCGGCCTTGGCCATGCTGTGCAGCAGGTTCCAGGTCGCACCGATGTACACACGCTGGCCCTTGAGCTTGGTAGACATGTGGTCGAAGAACGCCGCCAGGTGCTGGGGCATTTCCAGTTGCAGCTGGTCGAAGGCTTTTTTCTTTTCCAACAGTTCCGGGCTGATCACCAGGCGATCAAGCGTGCCTTTGGACTGTGCCGCACGCAGCTTGGCGCCCAGGTGCAGCACGTCGGTGCTGAGGGTGGTCGGGTAGGCGGCGTGGAAGTGTGATTCGTTTGGCAACAGCGCTGGAATCATGGCCGCGTGGACGCGCACATGGCTCAGGTAGCCGCGACGGTAGTAGGGGTAGATCGTGTGCAAGTCAGGGTCCGGGGTGTCTGGCCCTTCCATGTTCCACACCATCATTTTGCGCAGTTGGGCGAACTTCTCCCACTCATGCACGCCTTGCGGCAGAAACGACAAGGTGCCCGAGGTGCCCGAGGTGTGGCTGATACGCAGCGCTGGAACGCCTTCATCCATGGTTTCGAACCAGTCATCCAGGCCCTGGCAATCGCTGACGTTGACCTGAGCGATGGCCTCGGCGACTTCCGGCGTTACCAGCTTGCCGAGCCACTTGTTGATCTGGGCGAAGCTGCGTTTTTCCAGCAACGACGGCGGGTAGGACTTGTAAACGGTGTGTTCGAACAGCAGCGGTACCACGTCATCAAGCTGCTCGATTTGCTCCACGCCTTGGGCGTCGGCGAGCTTCTTGAGTACCGGGATGCGATCGCGAAGTTGTGCAAAGCGCAGCTTCAGGCCATTGAGCTGAAGTGCGTCGATTTCTTCGCGGGGCAAGGTGTTCCAGGCGTGCTGGGAATAGTTGACCAACGCTGCCGGGTTGTTCAGCAACTGCTGGGTTTTTTGTTCTATCGACAGGGGGGCAGTGGGCATTTTCTGGCTCGCTACTCGACTTGTGGGAACCGGCGAGGCCGGGGGCAGGTTCGGCTCAAGTATGGGGGTGTCAAGGCGGGCTTTTGTTCCGGATTCCGGAGATTGGATGTTCTTTATAACTATCTGATAAATAACGATATTTACTGAATTTTCGAGCAGTGTTCGAAGGCTATTCCGGATTCGCTGGGAAGGTGCGTAATTCAGGCGGGAGCCGCTGATTTGCTGACGTACACTCGGTGAAAATCACCAGAAAAACTCAGTGCAATCGACCTACTCGTGAGGCTCCTATGTTGAAAATGGTGTTCCAAACCACTCCATCACTGATCATCGAACAGGGGGCTTCGACACGGCTCGCTGACCACGTTCGCACCCTGGGCGGCAGCTCGGTCTTGTTGGTGACCGACGCAGGGGTTGTTGCCGCTCGGTTGTTGGATGCAGTGCTTGCCGGGCTCAAAGAGCAGGCAGTTGCCGTCACTGTGTTTTCCCAGGTGCAGGCCGACCCGCCAGAGTCGGTGATCGAGGCCGCCGTCGGTGCTGCCAAAGCCTGTGGTGCTGATTGCGTGGTGGGCCTGGGCGGCGGCAGTTCGCTGGACGCTGCCAAGCTGGCCGCGTTGTTGGCGCGCAGCGGTGAATCGCTGAGTGAAGTCTATGGCATCAACAAGGCCAAGGGCCCGCGTCTGCCCTTGATACTGGTACCTACCACAGCAGGCACCGGTTCTGAAGTGACATCAGTGTCGGTGGTGACCACCGGCGCCGGTGAAAAGAATGTGGTGTACTCGCCACTGCTGCTACCCGACGTAGCCGTGCTGGACGCCCAACTGACACTGGGCTTGCCGCCCCACGTCACCGCAGCAACCGGCATTGATGCCATGGTGCATGCCATCGAGGCCTATACCACGAAAAACCTGAAGAACCCGATTTCCGATTGCCTGGCCAAAGAGGCATTGCGCCTGTTGTCTGGCAGCCTGTTCCAGGCCTGTCAGGATGGCAGCAACCTGAAGGCTCGGGAGAATATGTTGCTAGGCGCTTGCCTGGCGGGCATGGCCTTCGCTAACGCTCCGGTGGCGGCGGTGCATGCGCTGGCGTACCCGCTCGGGGCGCGTTTTCATGTGCCACACGGGCTGTCCAATGCCTTGGTGCTCGGCCCGGTGATGCGCTTCAACCTTGAGGCTGTGGCGCCGCTGTATGCGCAGCTGGCGGATATCGTCTTGCCTGGCACGCTGGGCAGCGATTGGGAAAAGGCCACGGCGCTGGCCAATTACCTCGGCTCCCTGACGGCTCAACTGGGGCTGGCGACCTGCTTGCGTGACCTTGGCATCACCGAGTCCGACATCGAGGCACTGGCGCTCGATGCAATGAAGCAGCAACGCCTGCTCGGTAATAACCCACGTGAACTGTACCTGGACGATGTGCGCGCGATTTACCAGGAGGTGCTATGAGCAACAAGCGCACCGCACCGCACCGCGAACAGTTCAGGCATTTCACTACGATGTCGACACGCTGGGGTGACAACGACGCCTACGGGCATGTGAACAACGTTGTCTATTACTCCTACTGTGAGGCGGCAATCACTGCGTACCTGATTGAGCAGGGCACTTTGGAGATTGCCTCCAGCCCGGTGATCGGCTTGATCGTCAATTCGGGCTGCGACTACTTTTCATCCATCGGCTTTCCCGACCGAGTCACCGTGGCCATGAAAATAGCCCATTTGGGCAACAGCAGTGCGCGCTACGAGCTGGCGCTGTTTCGCAACGATGAGCAGGTCGCTGCCGCTGCCGCCCACATCGTCTATGTGTACGTCGATCGCGTTAGCAACACTTCGGTGTCGATGCCGGAGCACGTGCGCGCAGCGCTGGCAAAGCTCGCTGACTAAGGGCGTTGGCTAGGTCATACTCCGGGTGCTGCGTGGCGGCGCATTCTGGAGATGACACGATGATCAAAGCTAACCCTGATAAGCCCGGCGTGCAGGTAGAAATCCCTGCACAGCCGCGCAAAGAGCCGCGTCAGGCACGCTCGATTGCCTTGGTCGAGGCTGTGAAACAGACGGGTCGGCAGATCCTTGAAAGCGAGGGGCGCGACGCCTTGAATGCCATGCGCCTGGCGGAAGACTCAGGGGTAGCGATCAGTTCGATCTATGAGTACTTCCCAACGATGGAAGCGTTGATCGCGGCGGTATTCGATGACTATCGAACCGAGGCACGCAAAGGGCTGTACACCGACATCATGGCGCTGCCGCCTGGCAGTTCGTTGATGGATGGAATTATGCTCGCCTTGCAGGCGGTACTGGCCTCCCATCGCAAGAAGACCGCCTACGATCCAGCGTTCAGCGTGCGTTCCACCCATTACGACGAGTTGGTGCGCCTGGATGTGGTCAAGGCCAAGCAGCTGTGGACTGCCACTGCCAGTTCCGCCTTGATGCAGCGTTTTGCCAGTGAAATCCGGATCAAAGACCGGGAAAAGGCAGAGTACCTGGTTTATCAGACATGGACGGTGCTGCCACGGGCCATGCTGCTGGAGCGCCCCGGTTATCTCACTGACGAAGATACGCCCAAAATGCTGGCGACAATGCTGCACGCGTTGTTGACTGACCCGAACGTGTAAACCGCGTAACACAGCGACGCCCCGTCTCGGGGCGTCAGATCTCGTCGATGCTCGAAGACCGAGTCTCTAGCGAGGTTCAGGCGTCCGGATGATCGCGCAGGAACACCAGGTTGTCCGGCTTCGACTGCTCGGGGCTGTAGTAGTAACCCTGCACATCGAACTGCTTGAGCTGCTCAGGATCGTTGATACGCTCCTGGATCACGAAACGGCTCATCATGCCGCGGGCTTTCTTGGCGTAGAAGCTGATGATCTTGTACTGGCCATTTTTGAAGTCGCGGAACTCGGTGTTGATGACCCGCGCGTTGAGGGCATTGCGCTTGACCGCGCTGAAGTATTCGTTGCTGGCCAGGTTGAGTAAAACATCGTCGCCTTGTTCGGCCAGGGCCTGGTTCAGCCATTCACTAATGCGTGTGCCCCAGAAAGCGTACAAGTCTTTACCGCGGGCGTTGGCCAGCTTGGTGCCCATTTCCAGGCGGTAAGGTTGCATCAGGTCGAGCGGGCGCAGCAGGCCGTACAGCCCCGAGAGCATGCGCAGGTGGTCCTGGGCATAGCTGAAGTCGTCTTCGCTCAGGCTTTCGGCATCCAGCCCGGTGTATACGTCACCCTTGAAAGCGAGCAGGGCCTGTTTGGCGTTGTCGGGCGTGAAGGCTGGGGTCCAGCTGCCGAAACGCGCGGCATTGAGGCCGGCGAGTTTGTCGGAGAGGTGCATCAGCTCACTGATTTGTGCCGGCGACAGCTCACGCAATTGCTCGATCAGCTCCTGGGAATCATCCAGGTACTGCGGCTGGGTGTAGCGCTGGGTTACCGGCGGGGTTTCGTAGTCGAGGGTCTTGGCGGGGGAAATCACCGTCAGCATCGGTCGGGCTCCTTAAATCGTGGCGCCGATTCTACGGGGCGAGGGCGCTGATCTCCAGCTATGACGTTGATAGCCACAGACCATCCCGACGCTTGACGTTATAGTGCGCGGCGAGAAAACCGGAGAGCTCGACTGTGCGTATTGCTTTTCTACTACTGACAGGCCTGTTGAGTGTCGCGGTGCAGGCCGCGCCTGTGCCGCCGACCACCTTCGATCGTGCCTACTGGCCCGAGCAGCTTGAAAACCCGACGTTGTTCGATGTTGCCTCGCGCGCCGAGATTCTCGGTTTTGCCCAGGCGCTGGAGGCCAGCGAAGCGCTCGATGAGCCCGCGCTGGCAGCGCGCCTGGGGCTCAAGCAGATCAACCTGGCCTCGATCAATCAGGTGCGCGCGCGCCTCTGGCAGCAGCTATGGCGCAACTATGCGCTGGCGCAGCAGAGTTGCGAACAGGATGCGTCGTTCTGCTATGCCATCGACTCACAGCACGAGCTGCGCCAGCAGGCCGCCCGGTTTGAAGTGGCCAGCGACTCGTTCTACGCCGGCTGGGCCGAGCCCAGCCGTGAGTTCCACCAGAGCTACCTGAACGAGTTGTTGCGAAAAGCGGCGTTGTTTCCGCAAACCACCAGCGAAGTCGAGCGTTTTTCCGACATTGAACGCAACGGTGATGAGCTTAATGACCGGGTTTTTCTGCTCACTTTCGATGCTGGCCCCAGCACGGTGGGTACGGCGACCGATGCGCTGACCGACTATTTGCGCCGGCAGAAACTCGCGGCGACCTTCTTTGTACTGGGTAACAGCCTGCAAACACGCCGCGACAAGACTTCGTTGGCGCAGGTGCGTGCGCTCTACAAAGGTCAATGTGTCGGCCTTCAAGGTTGGCAGTACCGCTCTCATGGCCAATGGCAGGACTGGCAAAGTTCGGTCACCCGCACTCAGGCACAACTTGAGGCTGACCTGCCCGATCAATATGTGCCTTTGTTCAGGCCGCCCTATGGCCAGCGCCGGGCGGACAGCCAGGGCTTCTTTGCCAGACAGGGGCTTGCAGTGGTGCTGTGGAATATCGATGCCCAGGACCAGAGCACGCTCAGTGCCGAGCAGTCAGCGCAACGGGTGCTGACCCTGATGCTGCTGTGGCGGCGCGGGGTGATCCAGTTTCAGGACGGCCAGCCCAAGGCACAAGAGGCACTGGCGTGGCTGCTGAAACAGACGGCACAAAGTGGGATTGGCTGGGAAGACTGTAAGCATTACTGAAAGCGGCAAGCTTGAAGCTATTAGCTTGAAACAAAAAGCTTAGCGGTGGTTAGACCGCGCGCCAAGGGCAAGATGCCCTTTGAAAAAATAAACTTCAAAAATACGTAAAAATGCTTTTTTCGGTCATGGGTTTTGCGGTATCAAGAAGACAGACCGCCGAACCCTGCAGCACAGGTGGCGTCATTGGGCACCGATTCTGTGAGGGCACTTCCCACCCGTAACGACGCGGACAAGGGAAGAAACGGCGGCCACTTCACGGCGCAACACCGTTCAGGTATTGCGTTGTATGGCTCCCACAAAGGTGACCGAGTATGGATGATCAAGGACGCACCAATTCCTCCAACAAGCCAATCCTTTATGTGCTCGATACCAATGTACTGATCCACGATCCCAACGCATTGCTCAATTTCGAGGAGCACCACGTCGCCATACCGATGACGGTGCTGGAGGAGCTCGACAAACTCAAGACCGGCAAACACACCATCGCCGCCGAATGCCGCCAAGCCATCCGCCTGATTGACCAGACCCTGGGCGATGCCTCTCCCGCTGATGTCGAGCAGGGCGTGCCGATCCAGCGTGGCAAGAGTGGACCCAAGGGCTTTCTGTCGATTCTGATGAGCCCGCGCAACGAACCGAACCACCTGCTGCCGGAAACACTCAACGACAACATCATCATCAACCAGTTGCTGGAGCTGCGCAGTCGGCGTAAAGACCTGGATGTGGTGCTGGTGACCAAAGACATCAACATGCGCCTCAAGGCCCGCGCCTGTGGGATCGCGGCCGAGGATTACAGCACTGACCAACTGGTTGACGACGTGTCGCTGCTGCCCAAGGGCTATCACAGTGTCACCGGGTCATTCTGGGACCGCGTCAGCAAGGTCGAGACTCGTCAGGAGCGCGGTCGCACCTGGCACCGGGTGCAGATGATCGACAACCTGCCGGCGGTGCACATCAACGAGTTCATTATCGATGAGCAGGGCTTCGTCGGCTGGATCAAGGGGATTCGCGACGATGAGCTGCTGCTGCTCGACCTGCACCAGGAGCCGCTGCTGCACCAGGAAGCCTGGGGCTTGAAACCGCGCGATATCCATCAAAGCCTGGCGCTGTTCGCGTTGCTCGACCCGGATATTCATTTGGTCAACCTGACCGGGGCGGCGGGTTCTGGTAAAACCATTCTGGCCCTGGCTGCGGCCATTGAGCAGACCATGGTCAGCAAGCGCTACCGGCGCATTATCGCCACCCGCAGTGTGCAGGGGCTGGATCAGGAGATCGGCTTCCTGCCGGGCACCGAAGCCGAGAAAATGGAGCCTTGGCTGGGCGCCATCACTGACAACCTTGAAGCACTGCACATGGATGATGAAAGCACCCACGGCAGTGTCGACTACATCCTTGAGCGTGTTCCGCTGCAATTCAAATCGCTGAACTACATTCGCGGTCGCAGCTTCCAGCAAAGCCTGATTCTGATCGACGAATGCCAGAACCTCACTCCGCACCAGATGAAAACCATCATCACCCGTGCCGGTGCTGGTTCGAAGGTGATCTGCCTGGGTAACCTGGCACAGATCGACACCCCGTACCTGTCTGCGACCAGCTCGGGCCTGACCTACCTGACCGAGCGTTTCAAGGACTTCCCCAACGGCGTTCACATTACCCTGCAAGGTGTACCGCGTTCGATTCTGGCCGAATACGCCGAATCGCATCTGTAACCTTCCCCCGGGCGGCCATGCCGCCCGGCTTTTTTTCGCTGCGAATTCCTGACTCCTGGGTTTACACTCAGCATTCCTGAACAGGAGGAAGGTTGTGCTGACTCATCTCGATTCCCAAGGTCGGGCCAATATGGTCGACGTCACCGATAAAGCCGTGACCTCGCGTGAGGCTGTGGCCGAAGCGCGGGTGCGCATGCTCCCGCAAACCCTGCAAATGATCGTCGAAGGTGAGCATCCCAAGGGGGATGTGTTCGCTGTGGCGCGCATTGCCGGTATTCAGGCGGCGAAGAAAACCAGTGATCTGATTCCGTTGTGCCATCCGCTGATGCTGACCAGCGTTAAAGTCGAGCTCAACGCTGAAGGCAACGACACCGTTCATATCGTCGCGCGCTGCAAACTGGCCGGGCAGACGGGTGTAGAAATGGAAGCCCTGACCGCTGCCAGCGTGGCGGCGCTGACGATTTATGACATGTGCAAGGCGGTTGACCGCGGCATGATCATCGACGGTGTGCGGGTGCTGGAAAAACTCGGCGGCAAGAGCGGCCATTACCAGGCGGACGCTGCGCAATGAAGGTTCAGGTGATGTATTTCGCGCGTTACCGGGAAGCACTGGAGCGCGACGGCGAGACGCTTGAAGGCGCCTTTGCGACGTTGGACGACGTGCGCCGGGCATTGCTTGAGAAAGGCGCAGGCTATGCGGTGCTGCAAGAGCAGAACTTGATGTGCGCGCGCAATGAAGATTTGTGCAAGCTCGATGAAGCTGTCGCTGACGGCGATGTGGTGGCGTTCTTTCCGCCCGTGACCGGAGGCTGAGATGAGTGTTCGAGTACAGACCACAGCGTTTGACCCGGGTGTTGAAGTCAACGCCATGCACGCGGCCAATGTCGGTGTTGGCGCAGTGGTCAGTTTTGTTGGCTATGTACGCGACTTCAATGATGGCCGGGAAGTTGCAGGTATGTTTCTGGAGCACTACCCGGGCATGACCGAAAAGGCGCTGGCCAAGATTGTGATGGAAGCCGAGCAGCGCTGGCCGCTGCTCAAGGTCGAGGTGTTGCACCGTATTGGCGCGCTTGAACCGGGTGAGCCCATTGTTTTCGTCGGCGTGGCCAGTGCACACCGACAGGCTGCCTTCGATGCCTGCAATTTCATCATGGACTACCTCAAGACCCGTGCACCCTTCTGGAAGAAAGAACAGACCGGCGACGGCCCACGTTGGGTCGAGGGCAAGCAGAGCGACGAAGACGCAGCAAGCCGCTGGTAACTGTAGGAGCGGGCTTGCCCCGCGATCGCAATTTGACAGACACACCGCAATCGCGGGGCAAGCCCGCTCCCACAGTGCTTGAGTTTTTATACAATAAAGTCCAGTATGGAATTATAAGTACAAAATAGTTCCAGGCCGTTGCGTGCCTGCTTCCTTTTCTCTGTCTTGCAACACACCTCCAATAACGAGCGAGAGAGACCCAGCATGAAGAAGTTCACCCTGATCAGTGGTCTGGCCCTGAGCCTGTTGACCAGCAGCCTGTTCGCTGCCGAGGACACTTTGCGCATCGGCATCGAAGCGGCCTACCCACCCTTCGCTTCGAAAAACGACAAAGGCGAGATCGTCGGCTTTGATTACGACATCGGTAACGCTTTGTGCGCACAGATGCAGGTCAAGTGCGTGTGGAACGAGGTGGAGTTCGACGGCCTGATTCCTTCGCTGAAGGTGAAGAAAATCGACGCTGCGCTGTCGTCGATGACCATCACTGACGAACGTAAGAAGTCGGTCGATTTCACCCACAAGTACTACTTCACCTCCTCGCGCCTGGTGATGAAGAAAGGTGCGGTGGTCGATGACCAGTACGCCAGCCTCAAAGGCAAGACCGTTGGGGTGCAGCGCGCCACCACGACCGATCGCTACGCCACCGAAGTGCTGGAGCCCAAGGGCATCACCATCAAGCGCTACAGCAACAACGAAGAAATCTACATGGACCTGGCGTCCGGGCGCGTCGATGCGATTTTCGCCGACACCATTCCGCTGGATGATTTCCTGTCAATGCCGCGCGGCGCGGATTACGCCTTTGTCGGCCCAGAGCTGAAAGACCCGAAATATGTCGGTGAAGGTGCCGGGATCGCGGTGCGCAAGGGTAACGAGGTGTTGGTGAGCAAGCTCAACAAAGCCATCGACGACCTGCGCGCCAATGGCGAGTACCAGAAGATTCAGGCGAAGTACTTCAAGTCGGATATCTACGGCGATTGATCGATCACCTCAAGGCCTGAAGCGCTTCAGGCCTTGAGTTCCTTCAGGTGCTTGTACACCGTCGCGCGCCCCATCCCCAGCACATTGGCCACATAGTTGGCCGAACTCTTGCCCTTGAAGGCGCCTTCGGCGTGCAGGGCCAGTACCAGCTCGCGCTTGTGATCGCGGGTCAGCAGGTTCAGGCTCAACTGGCGCTGACGCAGCCAAGCGTTGAGGAAGGTATTGATGCGCTCCTGCCAGTCGTCGCGAAACAGCGCGTCGGGCTGCGGAATCAGTTTGCTCGGCGAGAGGAACAGATCCAGCGCAGCCTTGGCATTTTCAAACAAGGTGATGTTCAGGTTGATGCACAGGACTGCCTGCGGCGTGCCGGCCGCATTGCGCAGTACGGTGCTCAGTGAACGAATTTTCTGCCCGTCCCAGTTGAGCTTTTCATAGGGGCCGATGTTGGTTTCATCGGTGCCTTTCTCCAGCATGTCTTCCAGCGCGGCGTCATCACCGATCTGGCGCTTGGACAGGTTGTTGGCGATGTAATCGATCTTCTGGCTGCGCAAATCGTGCAGCACCACCTCAGCGTGAGGGAAGAACAGCGTGGCGATGGCATCGGCGATGGCCCGGTAGTTATCCAGGACCGGGTCAGGGCGGGGTGTCGACATTGGGGCAGGCTCCAAACGGTGTCAGCGCCCTCGGCACAAGGGCGCTGCGAGTGTGCCGCAATCGTAGCGGCGCGTCACCTTTGCAGGCGGTGCGGTGACAGCATCTGAGCGTTGAGGCCAAAGCCTTTGAGGGCTTCGGGCAGGTCTTCGCCACGCACCAGTGCCGCACTGGCCTGACCCATGGCGGGGGAGGTCTGGATGCCGTAGCCACCTTGTGCTGCCACCCAGAACAGGCCAGGCACCTGTGGATCGAAGCCTGCCACCAAGTCTCCATCGGCCACGAAGCTGCGCAGGCCGGCCCAGGTGCGGGTCGGGCGGCGAATGCTCAGGGTGGTGGCTTCTTCGATCTGGTAGATACCCATGGCAATGTCCAGCTCTTCAGCCTGCACGTCATGCGCTTCGACCGGGTCGGCGTTGGCGGGCGAACCCAGCAACATGCCGGCATCAGGCTTCATGTAGAACGATTCGTCGAGGCTGACCAGCATGGGCCAAGCATGGCTGTCGATGCCTTCGGGCGCGGCGAAGATGAACGCCGCACGGCGCTTTGGTTGCAGGCCGAGGGGCTGTGCGCCGGCCATTACCCCGATGTGATCGGCCCAGGCGCCAGCGGCGTTGATCACGACCGGGGCGCTGAACAGGCCGCGGCTGGTGTGCACTTGCCAGAGGCCATCGCTGCTACGGCTCAATTGCTGGACTTCACAATCGCTGTGCACTTCGCCCTGTTGGCGACGAATGCCACGCAGGTAGCCTTGGTGCAGCGCGTCGGTGTCGATGTCGCTGGCGCTGGGGTCGTAGAGAGCGCCGTGGACCTTGTCACGGCGCAGTACCGGCAGGCGCGCGCAGGCCTGGTCGGCGCTGAGCAGTTCGACTTCGGGTACGCATGCCTTGGCACTTTGGTACTGACGCTGCAGCTCTTGCGGATCGCCGGAAAGGTCGACGGTCATTTCCCCGCGCGGGCTGAGCAACGGGTGCTCGGCGAACCCTGCCGGTGGTTGATCAAAAAAGGCGCGGCTGGCCAGAGTCAATGCGCGCACCTGGGGCGTACCGTAAGCGGCGGTGTACAGCGCTGCTGAGCGGCCGGTGGAGTGGTAGCCCGGTTGCGACTCGCGTTCGAGTACCACCACCCGGCCGTGGCTGGCCAGCCAGTAACCGGTGGATGCACCGGCGATACCGCCGCCAATAATGATGAAGTCAGCCTGTTGCATGAAGGTGTCCTCAGTCGGCGCGCGGCAAACGGTACAGGGCATTGGCCAGGGCGATGTCTTCCAGGCCCAGACCGATGGAGCGGAAGAAGGCGTGGCGCTGATAGCTCGGGGCAGGCGCCTGATTGCTCAAAACCTGCGGCAGATCACCGACAATCGCCTCGGGGTGCCAACCGTGTTGCTCGGCGGCGATGCGCATCTCACCGGCGCTGCCTGGCGTGGTTACCCGATAGTCGCAATACACATCCATGGCACTGAGGCTGGCGGGTGGCACTTCGTGGGCACGCACGGCGTTGGTGCTGATCGAGGTGATCAGTGCTGGTTTGCTCAAGGTAGCCGGGTCGATGACCGGAGTGGCCGAGGAAGTGCACAGCATGATCACGTCAGCATCGGCTACTGCCTGTTCGAGGCTGTCGCACAGGACCAGACGTTGATCGAGGTCGATCAGTGCCTGGCGTTGTTCGGCACTTTGCTCGGCCAGGCTGCGGGAGAACAGACGGATGTCCTGCCATTCGCGCAGGCCGCGTACATAGCGCAGGTGCGCACGGGCAATCGGGCCGCTGCCAATCAGGGTCAGGCGGCGGGCGCCGCTTGCCGCCAGAGCATCGACGGCCACGGCGGTGGTGGCGGCGGTGCGCGCGGTGGTCAGTTCACCGGCGTCGCACAGCAGCAGTGGCTGGCCGCTGTCCATGGACATCAACAGCGTCCAGGCGGTTACCAGCGGGCCTTGTTCGCGGACGATGTAGGGCGAGGTTTTGACCCCGTACACTCGCTCGTTAGCCAGCACGCCACCGTAGTTGATGAAGTCTCCTTGCCCCGCCGGAAACTCCACCAGTTGCTGTGGGGGCTGTACGGCTTGCCCGGCCGCCAGGTCACGGAACAGGTTGCGCAGGATCTGTGGGACATCCACCTGTGTAAGCAGATGACGAGCACGCTGTTGATCGATGACGAGAGGCGCGGACATACGAGACTCCAAATAAACTATTTTGTCCATTATGGACTCTTTGTGTATTTGAGCAATAACCGGCCGTATAAAAGCATCGCGGGGCAAGCCCGCTCCCACCGGTCTGGTAGGAGCGAGCTTGCCCCGCGATAGATTTGAATCGATCAGTGATGCTTACGCGGTACCGGCTTGAGCAGCTCGGTTGGCGGCATCTCACAGCTGATCTTGCGACCCAGCAGTTCTTCGATCGCTGGCAATTGGTAGGAGTCATCCTCACCGGCAAAGCTGATCGACACGCCACTGGTGCCAGCACGACCGGTACGGCCGATGCGATGCACGTAGTCGTCCGGATCTTCCGGCAGGGTGAAGTTGATCACATGGCTGATGCCGTCAATGTGAATGCCACGCCCGGCCACATCGGTGGCCACCAGCACGGTAATACGGCCTTCGCGGAAGTTTTCCAGAGTCTTGATGCGCTTGTGTTGCGGCACGTCACCCGACAGCTGGGCAGCATTGACGCCATCACGCACCAGGCGTTCTTCGATGCGCCGCACTTCGTCTTTGCGGTTGGCGAAGACCATCACCCGTTCCCACTTGTTCTCGGTCACCAGGTTGTACAACAGCTTGTACTTGTCGCTGCCGGCCACGGCGTAAACGTGCTGCTCGACGGTTTCGCTGGCAACGTTTTCCGGCTCGATTTCGACGATGGCCGGGTTGGTGGTCCATTGCTTGGCCAGGTTCATCACGTCTTCGGTGAAGGTGGCAGAGAACAGCAGTGTTTGCCGTTCGCTCTTCGGTGGGGTCTGGCGGATGATCTGGCGGACCTGCGGGATGAAGCCCATGTCGAGCATGCGGTCGGCTTCGTCCAGTACCAGTACTTCGACCATGTCCAGGTGCGCTTCACCGCGCTGGTTGAAGTCGAGCAGACGGCCTGGCGTCGCCACCAGAATGTCGCAGTGCCGTGCTTCAAGGGCCTTGAGTTGCTTGTCGAAGTCCATGCCGCCAACGAAGGTCATGACGTTCAGGCCGGTGTACTTGGTCAGTGCGGCGGCGTCTTTGGCAATTTGCACCACCAGCTCGCGAGTCGGAGCAATGATCAATGCCCGTGGCTCGCCCATGTAGCGCTCTTTCGGCGGTGGGGTCTGCTGCAGCTGGGTGATGATCGAAATCAGGAAGGCTGCGGTTTTGCCGGTACCGGTCTGGGCACGGCCAATGGCGTCCTGACCGCGCAGGGTGTAACCCAGCACTTGTGCCTGAATCGGCGTGCAATACGGGAAGCCCAGGTCGTGGATTGCATGCATCAGCTCGGGCGAGAGCTTGAAATCATGGAAACGGGTCTTGCCTTCTTGCGGCTCGACCACGAAATCCTCCAGCTTCCAGGTGGAGGCTGCAGGTTTTGGTTTACGGGCGCGGCGTGGCTTGGGCTCGGCAGGTTTCTCGCTGCGTGCCGGTGCGCTGGCCGTCTTGGCCTCAGGGTTGAGCGGGGCAGCCGGGGCAGGGGCCTTGGGTGCTGCGGGGGGCTGCTCTACAGGGGCAGCAACTTGGGGAGCGAGTTGCTCAACCTCGCTCTTGCCGAACATTTTTTTGAGTGCTTTGAGCACGGTCATCTCGTCAATTGGTTAAGGAATGTACGCCGGCCAGTGTAATGCAAGAATCGGGCGCGGCGTAGTGGATTGCACTCACAACTACCGGGAAGTGTGCTTTTAGCGCAGGCGTTTGCTCAGCCAGTCAGCAATATCCTGAACTTCCTCAGGCAGTACTTCGTGCTCCATCGGGTATTCCTTCCACTCCGTATTGACGCCCCAATGCTTGAGGTGCTCGAAGGCACTGCGGCCCATGGCTGACGGTACCACCGGGTCGTGTACGCCATGCAGGCACAGGGCCGGAGTACGTTGCTGGCAAGCACTCAGTTCACGCTCCTGAGCAAAGGTCGGCGCGTAGGTCGACAGTGCGATCACGCCACCCAGCGCTTCTTGCCACTTTATATAGGCCGTGTGCAGCACCACCGCGCCGCCTTGGGAAAAACCGGCCAGGATGATGCGTGCCAGGTCGATGCCTTTGGCCTGTTCGGCCTTGATCAGCTCGATTACCAGGTCGGCTGAGGCTTTCAATTGTTCTTCGTCGATGGCCCGGGCCGGGGTCATGGCCTTGATGTCGTACCAGCTGGGCATCTCATAGCCGCCGTTGACGGTCACTGGCCGGGTAGGAGCCTGAGGCATGACGAAACGGGTACTTAGCAGCGCTTCCTGCAAGGCCTCGGCCACGGGCAGGAAGTCGTAACGATCGGCGCCCAGGCCGTGCAACCAGATCACACAAGCGTCTGCGGTTTTTTCTGGTTCGAGAATTAGCGGGTTAGTCATGACTGCTCCGAAAGTGTGCGCGCGCTCTTGTTTGCGTGCATGAAATGAAGGCGCGTTGAGTAAATCCGGGAAGAACCTGTCGCAACGGTGCAAGTTTTCCTCTTGACGTTAACTGAAACGCTTTAGCCGCTAAGAGTGGTACGCGCTTTGCTATGAAACCTCTGACGCGAGGTTACACGTTTTGGACGGTAACACCCGTTGGCGGTCCCCAAGGCTGTCACAGAACAGCGCATTGCGCCAATTGACCCAAAAACAAGCCAACACGGGTCGGATGCGCCTCATAAGGGTGCGGTGCAATCCCGGCTCAACACAATAAGAGCAAAACTGGAGGTTTGAATGAAGATGTTGAAATCCACCTTGGCAGTGGTTACCGCTGCAACCGTGCTGGGTATCAGTGGTATGGCACAGGCAGGTGCAACCCTGGATGCGGTGCAGAAGAAGGGCTTCGTTCAGTGTGGTGTGAGTGACGGCTTGCCGGGTTTCTCGGTTCCTGATGCCAAAGGCACCATCGTCGGTATCGACGCCGATGTCTGCCGCGCAGTCGCGGCTGCGGTATTTGGCGATGCCACCAAGGTCAAGTTCAGCCAGCTCAACGCCAAAGAGCGTTTCACTGCGTTGCAGTCGGGTGAAGTCGATGTGCTTTCGCGTAACACTACCTGGACCAGCTCCCGCGATGCTGGCATGGGTCTGGTGTTCGCCGGTGTTACCTACTACGACGGCATCGGTTTTCTGGTCAATAAAAAGCTCGGTGTTTCCAGCGCCAAGGAGCTGGACGGTGCAACCATCTGCATCCAGGCTGGTACCACCACTGAGCTCAACGTCTCCGATTACTTCCGCGCCAATGGCCTGAAGTACACCCCGATCACCTTCGACACCTCCGACGAAAGCGCCAAGTCGCTGGAATCCGGCCGTTGCGACGTGCTGACCTCCGACAAGTCGCAGCTCTACGCACAGCGCTCCAAGCTGGCTGCTCCGGCTGACTATGTAGTGCTGCCGGAAACCATCTCCAAAGAGCCGCTGGGCCCAGTGGTACGTAAAGGCGATGAAGAGTGGTTCAGCATCGTTAAATGGACCCTGTTCGCCATGCTCAACGCCGAGGAAATGGGGATCACCTCGAAAAACGTTGAAGCCGAAGCCAAAGCCACCAAAAACCCTGACGTCGCGCGCATGCTCGGCGCTGACGGTGAATATGGCAAAGACCTGAAACTGCCGAAAGACTGGGTGGTGCAGATCGTCAAGCAGGTTGGTAACTACGGCGAAGTATTCGAGAAGAACCTGGGCAAGGAAACCCCACTGCAAATCGACCGCGGCCTGAACGCCCTGTGGAACAACGGCGGCATTCAGTACGCGCCCCCGGTGCGCTGATGGCTGCGGCCAGCGGCGGCCTTGGCCGTCGCTGGCTGTTTGGTTCCCTTTCTTTCGGGGCATTACATGCAAAATCAAATTGGCGCACCCAAGGGGCTCTCCTTCAGCGATCCACGTGTGCGTGCCTGGCTGTTCCAGATCCTTACCGTGATCACGGTGGTGGCTCTGGGCTGGTACCTGTTCCACAACACACAGACCAACCTGCAGCACCGCGGCATTACCTCAGGTTTCGACTTTCTTGAACGCAGTGCCGGTTTCGGCATCGCCCAACACCTGATCCCCTACACCGAGCAAGACAGCTATGCCCGGGTATTTGTCATCGGCTTGCTCAACACGCTGCTGGTGACCTTTATCGGTATCGTTCTGGCTACGTTGTTGGGGTTCATCATCGGCGTAGCGCGGTTGTCACCGAACTGGATGATCAACAAGCTGGCCACGGTGTATGTCGAGACGTTCCGTAACATTCCACCGCTACTTCAGATTCTGTTCTGGTACTTCGCGGTGTTCCTGACCCTGCCGGGACCGCGGGGTAGCATCAACATCAACGATGCCTTCTTTATCAGCAACCGCGGCCTGAACATGCCCGGTGCTTCCATGGCCGAAGGATTCTGGCCATTCGTTGTCAGCTTGGTGCTGGCCGTTATCGCCATTGTGGTGATGGTGCGCCTGGCCAACCGGCGTTTCGAGGCCACAGGCGAGCCCTTCCACAAGTTTTGGGTCGGCCTGTTCCTGTTCTTGGGTATTCCTGCGCTCAGCGTGTTGCTGGCAGGCAGCCCGGTGCACTGGGAACTGCCTCAGCTCAAGGGTTTCAACTTCGTCGGCGGTTGGGTGTTGATCCCGGAGCTACTGGCCTTGACCCTGGCCCTGACCATCTACACCGCAGCGTTCATCGCCGAGATCGTGCGCTCGGGCATTCGCTCGGTCAGCCATGGCCAGACCGAAGCGGCCCGTTCCCTGGGGCTGCGTGAAGGCCCGACGCTGCGCAAGGTGATCATTCCCCAGGCGTTGCGGGTGATCATCCCGCCGTTGACCAGCCAATACCTGAACCTGGCGAAGAACTCTTCGCTGGCGGCCGGTATCGGTTACCCGGAAATGGTCTCGCTGTTCGCCGGGACTGTGCTCAACCAGACCGGTCAGGCCATTGAGGTTATCGCCATCACCATGAGCGTTTACCTGGCCATCAGCATCAGCATTTCCTTGTTGATGAACTGGTACAACAAGCGCATTGCGCTGATCGAGCGGTGAGGACACGCGCATGAGTACCCATGTTTTCAAACCTGATATGCCGCCACCGGTGAAAACCGTCGGCGTGCTGGCCTGGATGCGCGCCAACCTGTTCTCCAGTTGGCTCAACACCCTGCTGACCTTGTTTGCCTTTTACCTGGTATGGCTGATCGTACCGCCACTGCTGCAGTGGTCGATCTTCGATGCTAACTGGGTGGGCACCACCCGTGCCGACTGCACCAAGGAGGGCGCTTGCTGGGTGTTTATCCAACAGCGCTTCGGCCAATTCATGTACGGCTACTACCCGACCGAGCTGCGTTGGCGCGTCGACTTGACGGTATGGCTGGCGGTGATTGGCGCCGCGCCATTGTTCATCTCGCGCTTCCCGCGCAAGGCGATCTACGGGCTGTGCTTTCTGGTGCTGTACCCGATCATTGCCTTTACCCTGCTGCACGGTGGTTACCTGGGCCTGAGCACAGTACCGACCAACCAGTGGGGCGGGCTGATGCTGACCCTGGTGATTGCTACCGTTGGTATCGTTGGGGCATTGCCGCTGGGTATTTTGCTGGCGCTGGGGCGGCGTTCGAACATGCCGGCGGTGAAGGTGGTGTGTGTCACCTTCATTGAATTCTGGCGCGGCGTGCCGCTGATCACCGTGCTGTTCATGTCGTCGGTCATGCTGCCGCTGTTCCTGCCCGAGGGCATGAGCTTCGACAAGCTGTTGCGGGCGATGATCGGGGTCATTCTGTTCCAGTCGGCATACATCGCTGAAGTGGTGCGCGGTGGCCTGCAAGCCATTCCCAAAGGGCAGTACGAAGCTGCGGCAGCCATGGGCCTGGGCTACTGGCGCGCAATGGGCCTGGTGATTTTGCCGCAAGCCCTGAAGCTCGTGATTCCCGGCATCGTCAACACCTTCATTGCCCTGTTCAAAGACACCAGCCTGGTCATCATCATTGGCTTGTTCGACCTGCTCAACAGCGTCAAACAGGCGGCTGCCGACCCCACTTGGCTGGGCATGGCCACTGAGGGCTATGTGTTTGCCGCCCTGGTTTTCTGGATTTTCTGTTTTGGTATGTCCCGCTACTCCATGCATCTGGAGCGCAAGCTGGACACAGGCCACAAGCGTTAGGAGTGTTCCCATGAGTGAAGCGATCAAACAGCCTGTGAGCCCTGAAGGCATTATTCAGATGCAGGGCGTGAACAAGTGGTACGGCCAGTTCCACGTGCTCAAAGACATCAACCTCAACGTACGCCAGGGCGAGCGCATCGTGCTGTGTGGGCCGTCGGGCTCGGGTAAATCCACCACCATCCGCTGCCTAAATCGATTGGAAGAGCACCAGCAAGGCCGCATTGTGGTCGATGGCGTGGAGCTGACCAACGACCTCAAGCAGATTGAAGCGATCCGTCGCGAAGTGGGCATGGTGTTCCAGCACTTCAACCTGTTCCCGCACCTGACCATCCTGCAGAACTGCACTCTGGCACCGATGTGGGTGCGCAAGCTGCCCAAGCGCAAGGCTGAAGAAATTGCCATGCATTACCTTGAGCGAGTGCGTATTCCTGAGCAGGCCAACAAGTACCCGGGGCAGCTATCGGGTGGTCAGCAGCAGCGCGTGGCGATTGCCCGTGCGCTGTGCATGAAGCCGAAGATCATGCTGTTCGACGAACCGACCTCGGCGCTTGATCCGGAAATGGTCAAAGAAGTGCTCGATACCATGGTCAGCCTGGCGGAAGACGGTATGACCATGCTCTGCGTGACCCACGAAATGGGCTTCGCCCGGACCGTGGCAAACCGGGTGATTTTCATGGACAAGGGCGAGATTGTTGAACAGGCAGCGCCGGACGACTTCTTCGACCGGCCGCAGAATGAGCGGACCAAGCTGTTCTTGAGCCAGATTCTGCATTGATGTTATCGCGGGGCAAGCCCGCTCCCACCCGTGTGGTGGGAGCGGGCTTGCCCCGCGATGCTATTACTCTTCTTTAGCCACTGGCGCCGGCGCAGGCGGTGGACGCAGGCCGATTTCGGCCGTCAGCTTCAATTCCTTGCCGTTGCGGTTCACTTCGATAACCACTTTGTCGTTGGGCTTGATCCGGGCAACCTGGTTCATCGAGCGACGACCATCACCGGCGGGTTCGCCGTTGATGCTGAGGATCACATCACCCAACTGCAAGCCGGCCTTCTGCGCCGGACCATCACGGAAAATACCCGCTACCACGATGCCTGGGCGCCCCTGCATGCCGAAGGAGTCTGCCAGTTCCTGGCTCAGCGGTTGCACTTCGATACCCAGCCAGCCACGAATGACCTGACCATGCTCGATGATCGACTTCATGACCTCCAGTGCCAGCTTGGTCGGAATGGCAAAGCCGATCCCTTGCGAACCACCGGACTTGGAGAAGATCGCCGTGTTGATGCCGGTGAGGTTGCCGCTGGCATCGACCAGGGCGCCGCCCGAGTTACCGGGGTTGATCGCCGCATCGGTCTGGATGAAGTCTTCATAGTTGTTCAGGCCGAGCTGGTTGCGGCCGGTGGCGCTGATGATGCCCATGGTGACGGTCTGGCCGACGCCGAAGGGGTTGCCGATGGCCAGGGCGACGTCACCGATGTGGATGTTGTCGGAGCGGCCAATGGTGATCGATGGCAGGTTTTTCAGGTCGATCTTGAGCACTGCCAGGTCGGTTTCAGGGTCGCTACCGATGACCCGTGCCAGGGTTTCACGGCCGTCTTTGAGCGCCACGACAATCTGGTCGGCACCGGCGGTCACGTGGTTGTTGGTCAGCAGATAGCCTTCCGGGCTCATGATCACCGCCGAACCCAGGCTCGACTCCCAACGGCGCTGCTTGGGCAGGTTGTCACCGAAGAAGCGGCGGAACTGTGGGTCTTCGAACAGCGGGTGGGTGGTTTTGTTGACCACTTTGGTGGTGTACAGGTTGGCTACTGCCGGTGCGGCTTTGCTCACCGCGTCGGCATAGGACACCGGGCCCTGCATGATGCGCTTGGTTTGCGGTGCCTGCTGCAGGTTAACGTCCTGGCTGGGCAGGCCGACCCATTGCGGAAAACGCTGGATGATCAGCAGGGCGATCAGTACGCCGACCAACAACGGCCAGCCAAAGTAACGCAAAGCCTTGAACATTGAAGAAATCCTGGGTGTGGGCAGAGGGCCGTCTTGCTGCGTGGGAGCGAGCGCGCGCGATCATACTGCGACCAAGGCAGTGCAGAAACTGCTAAATCGTAACGCGAGCGGTGAATTGTGCGTGCAGCCCCCAGACAGCCGCCATCGGTTTCCCCAAACCCGGCGACGGCCCATAATGACGCTCATTATACGGGGCCTTGCGCCGCGCTGAACTGCTGATTTGAGGAGTCTTTTCATGGCTGTTGCCCTGAGTACCCTGGTTGAGGAAGCGGAACGCTACCTTGGCAGCGCAAAAATCCAGGACTACTGCCCCAATGGCCTGCAGGTCGAGGGGCGGCCACAGGTCACCCGCATCGTCAGTGGCGTGACCGCCAGTCAGGCGCTGCTGGATGCGGCCGTCGAAGCCGACGCTGACCTGGTACTGGTGCACCACGGTTATTTCTGGAAAGGCGAGAACCCGTGCATTACCGGGATGAAACAGCGCCGACTGAAAACCCTGCTCAAGCACGACGTGAGCCTGCTGGCCTACCACTTGCCGCTGGATGTGCATCCGGAAGTCGGGAACAACGTGCAACTGGCACGTCAGCTCGACATCACCGTAGAAGGACCACTGGATCCGGAAAACCCGCGAGTGGTCGGCCTGGTCGGTTCGCTCGCCGAACCGATGTCGGCCCGCGATTTTGCCCGCAAGGTGCAAGAGGTCATGGGACGTGAGCCTTTGGTGATCGAAGGTGAGCAGATCATTCGTCGGGTCGGTTGGTGCACCGGCGGTGGGCAAGGCTACATCGACCAGGCGATTGCTGCTGGCGTCGACCTGTTCCTGAGTGGTGAAGCCTCAGAGCAAACTTTCCACAGCGCACGAGAAAACGGCATCAGTTTCATCGCCGCCGGCCACCATGCGACTGAGCGTTACGGCGTGCAGGCCCTGGGTGATTACCTGGCGCGACGCTTTGCCTTGGAGCACCTGTTCATCGACTGCCCGAACCCGATCTGAGGCTAAAACGGCAGGGCATATTCTTATACTGTTTCGTTCTAGTTGGGCGCCTAAATAGAATCGAGTGCTGTGATACAGTGGCCCGCTCGAACACGGCCCGCTGGCCGTCCATAAGATCGTATTTCCGTGAGTAGCCATGGTCGACAAACTGACGCATTTGAAACAGTTGGAGGCGGAGAGCATCCACATCATTCGTGAGGTGGCCGCCGAGTTCGATAACCCGGTGATGCTGTACTCGATCGGCAAGGATTCGGCCGTGATGCTGCACCTGGCCCGCAAAGCCTTCTTCCCGGGCAAACTGCCGTTCCCGGTGATGCATGTCGACACCCAGTGGAAATTCCAGGAGATGTACCGCTTCCGCGACAAGATGGTCGAGGAAATGGGCCTGGAACTGATCACTCACGTGAACCCGGACGGCGTCGCTCAGGGCATCAACCCGTTCACCCACGGCAGCGCCAAGCACACCGACATCATGAAGACCGAGGGCCTCAAGCAGGCGCTCGACAAGCACGGCTTCGATGCCGCCTTCGGTGGTGCGCGTCGTGACGAAGAAAAGTCGCGCGCCAAAGAGCGTGTGTATTCGTTCCGCGACAGCAAACACCGCTGGGACCCGAAGAACCAGCGTCCGGAGCTGTGGAACGTCTACAACGGCAAGGTCAACAAAGGCGAATCGATTCGCGTGTTCCCGCTGTCGAACTGGACCGAGCTGGACATCTGGCAGTACATCTATCTGGAAGGTATTCCGATCGTACCGCTGTACTTCGCTGCTGAGCGCGAAGTGATCGAGAAGAACGGCACCCTGATCATGATCGATGACGAGCGCATCCTCGAGCACCTCTCGGATGAAGAAAAAGCCCGCATCGTCAAAAAGAAAGTGCGCTTCCGTACCCTTGGTTGCTACCCGCTGACGGGCGCTGTCGAATCGGAAGCAGAAACGCTGACCGACATCATTCAAGAAATGCTCTTGACGCGCACTTCCGAGCGCCAGGGCCGAGTCATCGACCACGATGGCGCCGGTTCTATGGAAGACAAAAAACGTCAAGGCTATTTCTAAGCTTCAAGTTACAAGCGGCAAGCTGCAAGTTAGAAGCGGGAGGCGTAGCTTCTGGGTTTTGTCAGCTGCCGCGCCATTGTGGGCACGTATAGGTGCTCGTGATGGACTTTGAGAGGCTGGTTGTTTGGCAGCGAAGTAAGGATCTGGCGGTAGCGATTTACAGACAGTTAGAGAGGTTTCGGGATCTTGGATTCAAAGACCAGATCACCCGGGCAGCACTCTCGGTGCCGTCAAATATCGCTGAAGGCATGGAGCGCCGAACCGCTAAAGAGAAGGTTCGGTTCCTATGCATTGCCAAGGCTTCCTGTGGTGAGTTGCGCACGCAGATCATCATTGGAGGAGAGGTCGGCTACCTGCCACAGCCGTTGACGAATGAGTGGATTACTGAGACTCGTGAGCTTTCTAGAATGCTGAGCGGGTTGATCAACAAAATTTCTGACTAGTTGTACGCCGACAAGCTTGCCGCTTGAAGCTTACAACTTGGAGCTTGAATGCAATGAGCCACCAATCCGAATTGATCAGCGAGGATATCCTCGCCTACCTGGCCCAGCACGAACGTAAAGAACTGCTGCGCTTTTTGACTTGCGGTAACGTGGACGACGGCAAGAGCACCCTGATCGGGCGCTTGCTGCACGACTCCAAGATGATCTACGAAGACCATCTGGAAGCGATCACCCGCGATTCGAAGAAAGTTGGCACCACCGGCGACGATATCGACCTGGCGTTGCTGGTCGACGGCCTGCAGGCCGAGCGTGAGCAGGGCATCACCATCGATGTCGCCTACCGCTATTTCTCCACCGCCAAGCGCAAGTTCATCATTGCCGACACCCCGGGCCACGAGCAGTACACCCGCAACATGGCCACCGGTGCGTCCACCTGTGACCTGGCGATCATCCTCGTCGATGCCCGTTATGGTGTGCAGACGCAAACCCGCCGTCACAGCTACATTGCCTCGCTGCTGGGCATCAAGCACATCGTCGTGGCCGTGAACAAGATGGACCTCAAAGGCTTCGACGAAGGCGTCTTTGAGAGCATCAAGGCTGACTACCTGCAGTTTGCCGAGGCCATCAACATGACCCCGAGCAGCCTGCACTTCGTGCCGATGTCGGCGCTCAAGGGCGACAACGTGGTCAACCGCAGCGAGCGTTCGCCGTGGTACACAGGCCCTGCGTTGATGGAAATCCTCGAAACCGTGGAAGTGGCGGCCGACCGCAACTTCACCGATTTGCGTTTCCCGGTACAGTACGTCAACCGTCCGAACCTGAACTTCCGTGGCTTCGCCGGTACCCTGGCCAGTGGCGTAGTACACAAGGGCGATGAAATCGTCGTGCTGCCGTCGGGCAAGAGCAGCCGGGTCAAGTCCATCGTCACTTTCGAAGGTGAGCTGGAGAACGCCGGCCCAGGCCAGGCCGTGACCCTGACCATGGAAGACGAGATCGACATCTCCCGTGGCGACCTGTTGGTACACGCCGACAACGTACCGCCGGTGACCGACCAGTTCGATGCCATGCTGGTGTGGATGGCTGAAGAGCCGATGCTGCCGGGCAAGAAATACGACATCAAGCGCGCTACCAGCTATGTACCGGGCTCGATTGCCAGCATCACCCACAAGGTTGATGTGAACACCCTGGAGCAGGGTGCGGCCAGTGCCTTGCAGCTCAATGAAATCGGCAAGGTCAAGGTCAGTCTCGACGCGCCGATCGCCCTGGACGGTTACGACAGCAACCGCACCACCGGTGCCTTCATTGTCATCGACCGCCTGACCAACGGCACCGTCGGTGCGGGCATGATCATCGCACCTCCGGTTGTGCCGCACGGCACCATCGGTCAGCACGGCAAGCTGGCACACGTGGCCACTGAAGAACGTGCCCTGCGATTTGGCCAGCAACCTGCCACCGTGCTGTTCAGCGGCCTGTCGGGCGCTGGCAAGAGCACCCTGGCATACGCCGTGGAGCGCAAGCTGTTCGACATGGGCCGTGCGGTCTATGTGCTTGACGGTCAGAACCTGCGTCATGACCTGAACAAAGGTCTGCCACAAGACCGCGCCGGGCGTACTGAAAACTGGCGTCGTGCCGCGCATGTCGCGCGTCAGTTCAACGAAGCAGGCCTGCTGACCCTGGCCGCCTTCGTTGCCCCGGACGCTGAAGGCCGCGAACAAGCCAAGGCGCTGATTGGCAAAGAACGCCTGCTGACTGTTTATGTCCAGGCTTCGCCAATGGCCTGCCGCGAGCGTGATCCGCAAGGCCTGTACGCTGCTGGTGGTGACAACATCCCAGGCGAAAGCTTCCCGTACGACGTGCCGCTGGATGCCGACCTGGTGGTCGACACCCAGAACGTCAGCGTGGAAGAGGGCGTTAAGCAGGTGCTGGAATTGCTGCGTCAGCGTGGCGCGATCTAAGCGTCGCACTTGAACAAGAAACCTCACTTCGGTGGGGTTTTTTGTTGTCCTGAAAAACTAACTTTAATGATAGTGAAGTATATGTTTACCGCATAATTTTGCAGGCTAAGCGTATTTTTGAATCTCATTGGTTGAATAATGAGGTTTGTGATGTCAATTAATTACACGCAATTTCAGCGATCTGGTTCGATGCTCTTGCCTCCAAATCAAATGCTCTCGCCTGGTCAGTTTTTGAAGTCTGAAAACGGAAGGTATTATTTTCGTTTGAAATCAGATGGGAATTTAGTGGTTGAGCAGGATGGGAAGGTGGTTTGGGTGGCTGATTCTAAACAGCCATTCAGCAAGACTATTAATAGAAAAAAGATGCGTGAAAAAACACATTTTTTGGTGAGTAATTCTGGGTTTTTATATGACCCTTCCAGAGGTAGGTTGTGGATAGCTGAAAGTACACATACGACTGATAAATCCTATTGGTACAACAACTGCCTGGTGCTTCGTGATGATGGGAATTTAGTTATTTACGATCAACGATCAGGCGCTGTCCGTTGGGCTAGGACAGGTTTTACCCCAGGGCGGATTCCAAAACCAAAGCCCTACAAGGAGCTATTTAGTTTTCCTTTATATACGTGGGAGTTTGATTGATGCTTCTGTTGCACATTTGCATGTTCGGGTCCATATCACACTTGAATTGTTTTTCGTAAAGTGGTTCCGTTAGCGTGAGCCTGCCGTTGCTGCAGGCAAATAAAGTCATCGTGCTGAGGATTATTAGATATTTCATGGGGCACTATCTCATGTCGGGAGGGTAAAATGATCTCCCGGCACGAGTGGTGAGGGTATTTCAATGTTTCCCATTGTTGTGTAGGGAAAAGCTGTTCTGGAGTAAAATTTCGTAGCCCTTGTGAGTAGGATGCTTGCGGATGCAATGTACAAATAGCCTTGTCTCTATTCAGATATGCTTCTCCGACACCGGTATCACCCGCTTCTCCTTCACTGCTTTGAACGAGAAACTCGAGTAAATCTCCTTCACCCCAGGCAAGGTCTGCAGCACTTCGCGGGCAAATTCGCCAAACGATTCAAGATCCCGAGCAAGTATCTCCAGCAAAAAATCATAGCGCCCAGAAATATTGTGACAGGCAACGATCTCGGGGATCTCCATCAGCCGCTGTTCGAAGGCGAGCGCCATGTCTTTGGAATGCGAGTCCATCATGATGCTGACAAACGCCGTCACGCCAAAGCCCAGGGCCTTGGGCGAGAGGATGGCCTGATAGCCGGTGATATAGCCGCTTTCTTCCAGCAGTTTGACCCGTCGCCAGCAGGGTGAAGTGGTCAGGGCGACATCGTCGGCCAGCTCGGAAATGGTCAGTCGGGCGTTGTCTTGCAGGGCGGCGAGCAGAGCGCGGTCGGTGCGGTCGAGGGTGGTAGGCATGTTTTGCCCTCCGTGGCCTGAATTCATGGGTTTTTTGTTAATAACCACGCTGAGCAGTGGTCATATTTGGAAAAAAATCAGCACCTCAGTGGCATAAGCTTATAACAAACCACAAGAGGCTGTTGTCATGAGCGGCTCCACCAAGGATTCAGGTTTTGCGACCCGTGCCATCCACCACGGCTACGACCCACTGGCCCACCAAGGCTCGCTGGTGCCTCCGGTCTACCAGACCGCTACCTTCGCATTTCCCACGGTTGAATACGGCGCAGCCTGCTTTGCCGGTGAGCAGGGCGGGCACTTCTATACGAGAATTTCCAACCCCACTCTGGCCCTGCTGGAGACACGCATCGCCTCGCTGGAAGGCGGTGAGGCCGGATTGGCACTGGCGTCGGGAATGGGCGCAATAACCTCTACCTTGTGGACGCTGCTGCGGCCGGGGGATGAGGTGTTGGTGGGGCGCACGTTGTATGGCTGCACTTTTGCGTTCCTGCACCATGGTATCGGAGAGTTCGGGGTCAAGGTCCGGCATGTGGACATGTCCGACCTGCAGGCGCTGGAATCGGCGATCAGTGCACAAACCAAGGTGATCTACTTCGAAACGCCAGCCAACCCGAACATGCACATGGCGGACATCGCAGCAGTGGCAGCCCTTGCGCGTAGCCGTGGTATCACCGTGGTAGTCGACAACACCTACTGCACACCGTACCTGCAACGGCCGCTGGAGCTGGGGGCGGATCTGGTGGTGCATTCGGCGACCAAGTACCTCAGCGGTCATGGCGATATCACCGCAGGCCTGGTGGTCGGACGCAAGGCGCTGGTGGATCGCATCCGCCTTGAAGGCCTGAAGGATATGACCGGCGCGGTGATGTCTCCACAGGATGCCGCTTTGCTCATGCGTGGCATGAAGACCCTGAACTTGCGCATGGACCGCCATTGCAGCAACGCCCAGACCATCGCAGAGTACCTACAGCAACACCCGGCAGTAGAACTGATCAACTACCCCGGTCTACCCGGTTTTCCGCAGTACCCATTGGCCCAGCAACAGATGCGCTTGCCCGGCGGCATGATCGCCTTTGAGCTCAAAGGTGGGATCAGCGCCGGCCGACGCTTCATGAATGCGCTGCAACTGTTCAGTCGCGCCGTCAGTCTCGGGGACGCTGAGTCCCTGGCCCAGCACCCGGCCAGCATGACCCACTCCAGCTATACCCCGGAGGAACGTGCCCAGTACGGCATTTCCGAAGGACTGGTGCGCTTGTCAGTAGGCCTTGAGGATATAGAAGACCTGCTAGCCGATATCGAACAGGCCCTGAAGGCCTGTGCCTGAGACCGTCACGGATGAGGTCCAATGCAATGGTGGCAATGATGAGCCTTGTGTCAGGTGATGGTACGCCGCGCAGTCTGGGCGACGCCCCTCAGGCCGACAGCGATCCTAATGAAACGGCGGAGTGGCTGGACGCGCTGGATTCAACCCTGCAGCACTGCGGTCCGGAACGTGCGCGCTTTCTGCTGGAGCAGTTGGAAGCGCACGCCCGCGAGTTGGGGCTGGAGCGTGGAACCCAGGCCTATTCGGCGTACCGTAATACCTTAACGGTGGAGCAGCAGGGGGCTTATCCGGGGGATCTGGAACTGGAGGAGAGGATCACCAGCCTGTTGCGCTGGAATGCCCTGGCGATGGTGGTGCGGGCTAATCATGCTTATGGCGACTTGGGTGGGCATATCGCCAGTTATGCCTCGGCGGCGGAAATCTTCGAAGTCGGTTTTCAGCACTTTTTCCGTGGTGAGTCCGGTACCGGGCCACGCACTGCGGATCTGGTGTTTTTTCAACCGCACTCGGCACCTGGCATTTACGCCCGGGCGTTTCTTGAAGGGCGCCTGAGCGAAGCACAGTTGGCCAGTTACCGTCAGGAAGTCGCTGGCGCAGGTCTGTGCTCTTATCCACACCCTTGGCTGATGCCCGACTTCTGGCAGTTCCCTACCGGCTCCATGGGCATTGGCCCGCTCAATGCGATTTATCAGGCGCGGTTCATGCGCTACCTGCACCACCGCCAGTTGCTGGACACCGGCGCACGGCATGTCTGGGGTGTATTTGGCGATGGTGAAATGGATGAGCCTGAGTCCATCGCCGGCCTGACCCTGGCGGCACGTGAGCAACTGGATAACCTCACCTTCGTGGTCAACTGCAACCTGCAGCGCCTTGACGGCCCTGTACGGGGCAACGGCCAGATCATTCAGGAGCTCGAAGCCCTTTTCAGCGGCGCGGGGTGGAATGTGATCAAGGTGCTTTGGGGCTCGGAGTGGGACGCGCTGTTTGCCCGTGATCGAGAGCATGTGCTGTTACGCCAATTGGCAGCGACACCGGATGGCCAGTTCCAGAATCTCGGCGCCAAGGATGGTGCCTACAACCTTGAGCACTTTTTCAATCAGCAGCCGGCCCTGCAAAAGCTGGTTGAGCACATGAGTTCTGCCGAGATCAACGCGCTTAAGCGTGGTGGTCACGACTTTCGCAAACTGTACGCCGCTTTTGCCGCAGCCAAGGCCTGCAAGGGGCGCCCGAGCGTGATCCTGGCCAAGACCAAGAAAGGTTACGGCATGAGCGCGGCTGGTGAATCGAGGATGACTGCGCACCAGGCCAAGAAGCTGGATGTCGAGGCCTTGCTGGCTTTTCGTGACCGCTTTCATTTGCCGCTCAGCGACAGTCAGGTGGAGCAACTGCAGTTCTATCGCCCGGCCCAAGACAGTGCCGAGCTGCGCTATTTACGTGAACGACGCGCTGCGCTCGGTGGCCCGTTGCCGGCTCGGCGCAGCGAGGTGCATCCGGTGCCAGTGCCTGCACTGGAAACCATGGGGGGCTTTGCCTTGCAGGCAGAAGGCAAGGAAATGTCGACCACAATGGCTGCAGTGCGGATGCTCAGTGCCTGGCTCAAGGCGCCGGAACTGGGGCCGCGCGTGGTGCCGATCGTTGCCGACGAGGCGAGGACCTTTGGTATGGCCAGCCTGTTTCGCCAGATCGGTATCTACTCGCCTCAAGGGCAGTGTTACGAACCTGAGGATGCCGGTTCGCTGCTGTCCTACAAGGAGGCCCGCGACGGTCAGTTGCTGGAGGAGGGGATCACCGAAGCCGGGGCCATTTCTTCCTGGGTGGCGGCGGCAACGTCCTATGCCGTGCATGGCGAGCCGATGTTGCCGGTGTACATCTATTACTCGATGTTCGGATTCCAGCGCGTCGGCGACCTGATCTGGGCGGCGGCAGACCAGCGCGCCCGAGGCTTGTTGCTGGGCGCTACTGCCGGTCGCACGACCTTGGGTGGCGAAGGCTTGCAGCATCAGGACGGTTCAAGCCTGGTGATGGCAGCGATGGTGCCCAATTGCCGGGCCTGGGAGCCGTGCTTTGCTGGCGAGCTGGCGGTGATTCTCGAGCACGCGGCGCGGCGCATGCTGACCGAGCAATGCGACGAGTTTCATTATGTGGCCGTGATGAATGAAAACTATCCACAACCTTCCCTGCCAGCGCAGGTGCACGAAGAGGTTTTGTGCGGCATGTACCGTTATGTTGAACAACGCGTCGAGGCCGCCAAGGGGCGCGTACGCTTGCTGGGCTCCGGCGCGATTTTGCGCGAAGTGATTGCTGCCAGCGAACTGCTCAAAGACGAATGGCAGATCGACAGTGAGGTGTTCAGTGTCACCAGTTTCAGTGAACTGGCGCGAGAGGCACGAGATATCCAGCGGGCTGACCGTCTGGGGCCTGACACCGGGGTAGTCAGTCATGTCCAGCGTTGCCTGGGCGGTTGTGATCCTGTGATCGCGGCCAGTGACTATGTACGGGCCTGGCCGCAGTTGATTGCCGAATACGTGCAGGCGCCGTATGTCACCCTGGGCACTGATGGGTTTGGCCGCAGTGATACGCGCCAGCAATTGCGTAGGTTTTTTGAGGTCGACCGCTTCAGTATCGTGCTAGCCAGTCTGCACAGCTTGGTGACGCAGGGAGAGGTGGAGCGACAGGTGCTGGATCAGGCACTGGCACGCTATGGTCACAGCGCAGAATCTGCGCCTTGGTACCGGTAGGAGCGGGCTTGCCCCGCGATCGCGATTATTCAGGCACATTGCATCGCGGGGCAAGCCCGCTCCCACAAGGATCTAACAGCTTTGTAATAAAAAGCCCCGCCGATTGGCGGGGCTTTTTTGTCAGTTACGCTTGAGCCCGTAGTGCTCATCCAGCATACCCGGCGCGTTCGGTGCTTTCGGCGCGTAGTCACGCGGTACTTCAGCGTCCCGGGGTGGGGTCAGGCGATCACGCGGGGCCTGGGTGGCTTCCGAGTGCAGCGAGGCCAGCAGACGCTGGCGGGTCAGTTCGTCCAGGGCCAGGCGGTTGGCACCGTCGGCCAGGTGGTCCTGAACTTCCTGGTAACTTTGGGTCAGCTTCTTGACCAGCGCAGCCGTACTGTTGAAGTGAGTAACCACCTCATTCTGGTAGCTGTCGAAACGTTCCTGAATATCATCCAACTGCCGCTGAGTGCTGCTCGGCGCGGCATTGGGCAGCAAGCGGGCGACCAGGAAACCAACGACGACGCCCACGACGAGGGCCAGGGTCGGCAACAACCAAACTAAGAGCGAGAGTTCCACGAGTCCTTCCTCTATAAACGGCTTTGCTTTACGTTAACGGCTCGGACCTGCGCTGTATACCGCGAACGATCGCAAATATCTCAGACAGAATCATTCAGCTAGACGAGTCGACCCTTTCCGAGGTCACGGAGTTTACCTTTGCTTATCCGCGAAACCCCTGTATTCATCGATGGCCCGGTCGGCCAACTGGAAGCCTTGTACCTTGATGCCGCCGAACCGCGCGGTGTGGTGTTGCTGTGTCACCCCAACCCGGTGCAGGGCGGCACCATGACCAACAAAGTGGTGTCGATGCTTCAGCGCACGGCCCGCGATGCTGGTTACATTACCTTGCGATTCAATTACCGTGGCGTCGGCGCCAGTGCTGGCAGCCATGACATGGGCAGCGGTGAAGTGGACGATGCCGAGGCCGTTGCCGCCTGGTTGCTGGAAAAGCATCCGGACCTGCCACTGACCCTGATGGGCTTTTCCTTCGGTGGTTTTGTCGCGGCAAGCCTGGGCGGGCGCCTGGAAGCGGCTGGCAAAACGTCGCTTAAACAACTGTTCATGGTTGCCCCTGCGGTGATGCGTTTGAAGGATCATGATGCGCTGCCACTGAACTGTGCCCTGAGCGTTATTCAGCCAGAAACCGACGAAGTGATCGATCCACAGCTCGTCTACGACTGGTCTGACGCACTCACGCGCCCCCATGAGCTGCTGAAAGTGGCAGAATGCGGACACTTTTTCCACGGCAAGCTCACCGACCTGAAGGAACTGGTGCTGCCGCGCCTTTCGAACTGATAAAAGCCTGATAAGCGATTACCCATGACTACGCGCATCCTTACCGGTATCACCACCACGGGCACGCCTCACCTGGGCAACTACGCCGGTGCCATCCGCCCGGCGATCCTCGCCAGCCGTGAGCCGGGTGTCGACTCGTTCTACTTCCTGGCCGACTACCACGCCTTGATCAAATGCGATGACCCGCAGCGCATTCAGCGTTCGCGTCTGGAAATTGCTGCGACCTGGCTGGCCGGTGGCCTGGACCCGGAACGCGTGACCTTCTATCGCCAGTCCGACATTCCGGAAATCCCTGAGCTGACATGGCTGTTGACCTGCGTCGCCGCCAAGGGCCTGCTCAACCGTGCTCACGCCTACAAGGCCTCGGTAGACAAGAACCTGGAGAACGGTGAAGACCCGGATGCTGGTATCAGCATGGGCCTGTACAGCTATCCGGTACTGATGGCTGCCGACATCCTGATGTTCAACGCCAACAAGGTGCCGGTAGGTCGCGACCAGATCCAGCACGTTGAAATGGCGCGTGACATCGGTCAGCGCTTCAACCACCTGTTTGGCCAGGGCAAGGAATTCTTTGCCATGCCAGAGGCGCTGATCGAAGAAAGTGTGGCAACCCTGCCGGGCCTGGATGGCCGCAAAATGTCCAAAAGCTACGACAACACCATTCCGTTGTTCAGCAGCGCCAAGGACATGAAAGACGCCATCTCGCGGATCGTCACCGACTCGCGCGCCCCGGGTGAAGCCAAAGATCCGGACAACGCGCACCTGTTTACCTTGTTCCAGGCATTTGCCACGCCGGCACAGGCTGACGAATTCCGCAGCGAACTGTTGCAGGGGCTGGGTTGGGGTGAAGCCAAGCAGCGCTTGTTCCAACTGCTCGACGGTCAGCTGAGTGAGCCGCGCGAGCGCTATCACCAATTGATCAGCCGCCCGGGCGACCTGGAAGACATCTTGCTGGCTGGCGCCGAAAAAGCCCGCAAGGTGGCTACGCCATTCCTTCAGGAGCTGCGTGAGGCCGTAGGCCTGCGTTCGTTCCGCAACATTGAGCAGGGCACTGCCCAGGTCAAGAAGAAAGCGGCCAAGGCTGCACGCTTCGTCAGCTTCCGTGAAGACGACGGTAGCTTCCGTTTCCGCCTGCTGGCGGCTGATGGCGAGCAGTTGCTGTTGTCGCGCAATTTCGCCGACGGTAAAACCGCGGGTGCGGTGAGCAAGCAATTGCAGCAGGGCGGTGAGCTGGATGTGCGTACCGAAGGTCTGGGCTTCAGCCTGTGGCTGGAAGGTGAATGCGTTGCCGAAGGCCCGCAACTGGCCGACGAGGCTGCACGCGATGCGGCGATCGAAAGCCTGCGTGCTGCCTTGCAGCCACAACAGGACTGAACGGCCAGACGCAAGTCTGATTGCCATTATCCGGGGCCGTCGCTACAGTGACGGCCCGCTTTTGTTACCTTGCTAACGAATTATGACGCCCCTAGAACGATATCAAGCAGATCTGAAACGTCCCGAATTCTTCCATGACGCGGCGCAGGAAACAGCGGTGCGTCATCTGCAGCGCCTGTACGACGATCTGATCGCGGCGCAGAACAACAAGCCAGGCGTGTTCGGCAAGTTGTTCGGCAAGAAGGACCAGGCTCCGGTCAAGGGCTTGTATTTCTGGGGTGGGGTAGGCCGCGGTAAAACCTACCTGGTCGATACCTTCTTCGAAGCGCTGCCGTTCAAGCAGAAGATGCGCACTCACTTCCACCGCTTCATGAAGCGTGTGCATGACGAAATGAAGACGCTCAAAGGCGAGAAAAACCCGCTGACGGTCATCGCCAAGCGTTTTTCCGAAGAAGCGCGGGTAATCTGCTTCGACGAGTTCTTCGTCTCCGATATTACCGACGCGATGATCCTCGGCACCCTGATGGAAGAGCTGTTCAAGAACGGCGTAACCCTGGTGGCGACCTCCAACATCGTGCCAGACGGCCTGTACAAAGACGGATTGCAGCGCGCACGCTTCCTGCCGGCTATTGCCCTGATCAAGCAGAACACCGATATCGTCAACGTCGACAGCGGCGTCGACTATCGCCTGCGTCACCTTGAACAGGCTGAGTTGTTCCACTTCCCGCTGGACGAAGCCGCGCACGAAAGCTTGCGCAAGAGCTTCCGCGCGCTGACCCCAGAGTGCACCCAGGCGGTGGAAAACGACGTGCTGATCGTTGAAAACCGTGAGATTCGTGCGCTGCGCACTTGTGATGACGTCGCCTGGTTCGACTTCCGCGAGCTGTGTGACGGCCCGCGTAGCCAGAACGACTACATTGAGCTGGGCAAGATCTTCCATGCCGTGCTGCTCAGCGACGTTGAGCAAATGGGTGTGGCCACCGATGACATCGCCCGCCGTTTCATCAACATGGTCGACGAGTTCTATGATCGCAACGTCAAGTTGATCATCTCGGCTGAAGTTGAACTCAAAGACCTGTACACCGGCGGTCGCCTGACCTTCGAATTCCAGCGTACGCTCAGCCGTTTGCTGGAAATGCAGTCGCACGAATTCCTCGCGCGGGCGCACAAGCCCTGATTCATCGCGGGGCAAGCCCGCTCCCACCGAGATGCTCTGTGGGAGCGGGCTTGCCCCGCGAAAAGGCCTTCAGGCCTCCTGCATGAACTGCTGCCGATACTGATTCGGCGACAGTTCCGTGTGCTGCCTGAACAGGCGCGCAAAGAAGCTGGCATCGTCGTAACCGACCTCGTAACTGATGGTTTTGATGCTCTTGCGCGTGCCGGACAACAACCCCTTGGCTGTTTCGATCCGTAGCCGTTGCAGGTAGTGCAGGGGCTTGTCGCCGGTCGCGGTCTGGAAGCGGCGCATGAAGTTACGAATGCTCATGCCGTGCTCGCGGGCAACGTCTTCGAAGCGGAATTTGTCGGCAAAGTGTTCTTCGAGCCACTGCTGGATCTGCAGGATGGTCAGGTCCTGGTGCAGTTTCTGGCCACCAAAGCCCATACGCCCCGGCGTGTAATTACGCTGCACTTCATAGAGGATGTCACGGGCCACCGCTTGGGCAACATTGGCACCGCAGAAACGCTCGATCAGGTAAATGTACAGGTCGCAGGCCGAGGTGGTGCCACCCGCGCAGTAGAGGTTGTTGGCGTCGGTCAGGTGCTTGTCCTGGTTCAGGTTGACCTTGGGGAAGCGCTCGCTGAACTGGTTGAAGAAGCGCCAGTAAGTGGTGGCCTCCTTGCCGTCGAGCAGGCCGGATTCAGCCAGCCAGAACACACCGCTGGCCTCACCACAAAGCACGGCACCGCGTGCGTGCTGCTCGCGTAGCCAAGGCAGCACTTGAGGGTAGCGTTGGCAGAGGGCGTCGAAATCGTCCCAGAAGGCCGGCAGGATGATTACATCGGCCTCTTCCAGGCCGCTGTCCACCGGCAGCACGACATCACTGAAACTGCGCACAGGTTGGCCGTCCGGGCTGACCAGGCGAGTTTCGAACATCGGCTTTAAACCCAGGCCCAACTGCTTGCCATAACGCAGGCTGGCGAGGTGGAAGAAGTCTTTGGCCTGCGTCACCGTTGAAGCAAAGACGTTATCGATGGCCAGGATGCTGACGCGCCGCAAGGACGCGGAGGGTTGGGTAAACATCATTTTCGTTGTTCTTATAGGGGAGAGTGGTCAATCACCGGCTGGATCGTCTTATTTTTTGGCCGTTGTGTCTAGGCTTTGCCTCCATCCGGTAGGAGCGGGCTTGCCCCGCGAGGTGATGTGACTGACACACCCAGGTCGCGGGGCAAGCCCGCTCCTACCGGTTTGGCTGTTTTAAGGCGCGGGGTTGGGCTGGTCCTGATGGATGGCTTCGATGCCTGTGAGCAGCTCGTCAGAGAGCTTGAGGCTGAAGCTGGCCAGGTTGCTGTCCAGTTGCTCGAGGGTGGTAGCGCCGATGATGTTGCTGGTCACGAAGGGTTGGCGGGTGACAAAGGCAAGGGCCATTTGCGCAGGGTCCAGGCCGTGCTCGCGAGCCAGTTGCACATAGCGGCTGCAGGCCGCCACGGTTTGCGGGTTGGAGTAGCGTGAGAAACGGCTGAACAGGGTCAGGCGGCCGTTGGCGGGGCGAGCGCCGTTCTCGTATTTGCCCGAGAGCATGCCGAATGCCAGAGGCGAGTACGCCAGCAGCCCGCATTGTTCGCGAATCGCGATTTCCGCCAGACCGACTTCGAAACTGCGGTTAAGCAGGTTGTAGGGGTTCTGGATCGAAACTGCGCGGCTCCAGCCACGGCTCTCGGCCAGTTGCAGGAATTTCATGGTGCCCCACGGGGTTTCGTTGGACAGGCCGATATGGCGAATTTTGCCCGCCTTGACCTGCTCATCGAGCACTTCCAGGGTTTCTTCCAGCGGAGTGAAGTGGTCTTGGGGCAGGTGCTGGTAACCCAGCTTGCCGAAGAAGTTGGTGCTGCGTTCGGGCCAGTGCAGTTGGTAGAGGTCGATCCAGTCGGTCTGCAGGCGCTTGAGGCTGTCGTCCAGGGCGGCAACGATGTGCTGGCGGTTGTGCTTGAGCTGGCCATCACGGATATGGCTGATGCCATTGCCCGGGCCGGCTACTTTGCTGGCCAGAATCCAGTCGGCACGATCGCCATAGCGTTTGAACCAGTTGCCGATGATGCGCTCGGTAGCGGCGTAGGTTTCCGGGCGAGGTGGCACCGGGTACATCTCGGCGGTGTCGATAAAGTTGATGCCTGCGGCTTTGGCCCGTTCGATCTGGCTGAAGGCCTCGGCCTCTTCATTCTGTTCGCCCCAGGTCATGGTACCCAGGCACAGTGCGCTGACATTGAGGTCGGTGCGGCCCAGCTGGCGGTAGTCCATCGGCTTCTCCCTGGCAAAAGAAGCATAAAAGCAGGTTGAAATTTTTTTCGCAATCTGGATAATTCGGCCCCTCTCCGTGTGTGGAAGTGATGCCCCGCACATAGAAGAACCCTGCCGAATATTGGACGCGCTGACCCGAGCCCCCGATAGCGTCCGTGTGCGGCTGTGTCCTTGTATTGTCAAGGTACGCACTATCCAGTAAGATCTGCCGTCTTATTTTCGCTGGGCGGCCCCTGAGGCTATAAAGAATGAAAACTTTTACTGCTAAACCGGAAACAGTAAAGCGCGACTGGTTCGTAGTTGACGCCGCTGGTCAGACCCTGGGTCGTCTGGCTACCGAAATCGCTAGCCGTCTGCGTGGCAAGCACAAGCCAGAGTACACCCCTCACGTTGACACCGGCGACTACATCGTCGTAATCAACGCTGAGCAGATCCGTGTCACTGGTGCCAAGACTTCGGACAAGATGTACTACTCCCACTCCGGCTTCCCGGGCGGTATCAAGGAAATCAACTTCGAGAAGTTGATCGCCAAGGCCCCAGAGCGCGTGATCGAGACCGCGGTTAAAGGCATGCTGCCTAAAAACCCACTGGGTCGCGACATGTACCGTAAGCTGAAAGTCTATGCGGGCGCTACTCACCCTCATACTGCTCAGCAGCCCCAAGAACTGAAGATTTAACGGAATAGTTCATTATGTCGGCGACTCAAAATTACGGCACTGGCCGTCGCAAGACCGCAACCGCTCGCGTTTTCCTGCGTCCAGGTACCGGTAACATCTCCATCAACAACCGTTCTCTGGACGTGTTCTTCGGTCGTGAAACCGCGCGCATGGTAGTTCGCCAGCCGCTGGAACTGACCGAGACCACCGAGAAGTTCGACATCTACGTCACCGTTATCGGTGGTGGTGTCAGCGGCCAGGCTGGTGCAATCCGTCACGGTATCACCCGTGCACTGATGGACTACGACGAAACTCTGCGTGGCGCTCTGCGTCGTGCTGGTTACGTTACCCGTGACGCTCGTGAAGTTGAGCGTAAGAAAGTGGGTCTGCGTAAAGCGCGTAAGCGTCCTCAGTACTCCAAGCGTTAATTTCGCTTCGGCGTTCAAAAAAAGCCCGGTTCCTGGTGGAACCGGGCTTTTTTTATGTCTTGAATAAGTAAGTTGGTCTTTACTGTGACAACTTGCCGCATAGACGCAAGTCAAGAGCTACAAGGGATTGCGGCTTGGGCGCAGGCTAATCACCTTGTCAGAGAAGGGTCTTTTCATTACCATGCGGCAAATTTTTAGCAGTTCAGAAATTACTTAGTAGATGCCTGTTGTAACAGGCCATAAAGCTGATGGGAGAGGACTGAATGAGCAATGACGGCGTCAATGCAGGCCGGCGTCGCTTCCTCGTAGCAGCCACATCCGTGGTGGGTGCTGCAGGAGCGGTGGGGGCTGCGGTCCCGTTCGTGGGGTCATGGTTCCCCAGTGCCAAGGCGAAAGCCGCAGGTGCACCGGTGAAGGTCAATATTGCCAAGGTGGAGCCAGGTCAGCAGATGATTGCTGAATGGCGTGGCCAGCCGGTCTTCATCGTCCGTCGCACCGAAGAGATTCTTGGCAACCTCAAGAAAATCACCGGTGACCTCTCCGACCCTGAATCCAAGGCATCGGTTCAACCGACTTACGTCAACCCGGAAAACCGTGCGATCAAGCCGGAAATCCTGGTACTGGTTGGTCTGTGCACCCACTTGGGTTGTTCGCCAACTTTCCGTCCTGAAGTTGCTCCAGTCGATTTGGGTCCCAAGTGGGTCGGCGGTTACTTCTGCCCATGCCACGGTTCCCACTACGATCTGGCGGGTCGCGTCTACAAGGCCCAACCGGCGCCGCTCAATCTGCCAGTGCCGCCGCACTCTTATGAGTCGGACGACATCATTGTCGTCGGCGTCGATCAGGAGAACGCGTGATGAGTAAGTTCATGGATTGGGTTGACGCCCGCTTCCCCGCGACCAAGATGTGGGAAGACCATCTCAGCAAGTATTACGCACCGAAGAACTTCAACTTCTTCTACTTTTTCGGCTCCCTGGCACTGCTGGTGCTGGTTAACCAGATCGTTACCGGTGTCTGGCTGACCATGAGCTTCACGCCGTCGGCCGAAGAGGCATTTGCCTCGGTCGAATACATCATGCGTGACGTCGAGTACGGCTGGATCCTGCGCTATCTGCACTCCACCGGTGCGTCGGCGTTCTTCATCGTCGTGTACCTGCACATGTTCCGTGGTCTGCTGTACGGCTCGTACCAGAAGCCTCGTGAACTGGTCTGGGTGTTCGGCATGCTGATCTACCTGGCGCTGATGGCCGAAGCGTTCATGGGCTACCTGCTGCCATGGGGCCAGATGTCGTACTGGGGTGCCCAGGTAATTATCTCGCTGTTCGGCGCGATTCCGGTGATCGGCGACGACCTGACTCAGTGGATCCGCGGTGACTACCTGATCTCCGGTATTACCCTGAACCGCTTCTTCGCCCTGCACGTCGTCGCTCTGCCGATCGTGATCCTCGGTCTGGTGGTGCTGCACATTCTGGCGCTGCACGAAGTAGGCTCGAACAACCCTGACGGCGTCGATATCAAGAAGCTCAAGGACGAGAATGGTGTACCGCTCGATGGTATCGCCTTCCACCCTTACTACACCGTGAAAGACATCGTCGGCGTAGTCGTGTTCCTCTTCGTGTTCTGTGCCGTGGTGTTCTTCTTCCCGGAAATGGGCGGTTACTTCCTGGAAAAACCGAACTTCGAGCAGGCTAACGCCTTCAAGACCCCTGAGCACATCGCGCCGGTCTGGTACTTCACGCCGTTCTACGCGATCCTGCGGGCCGTTCCGGACAAGCTCCTGGGTGTTATCGCCATGGGCGCTGCGATTGCCGTGCTGTTCGTCCTGCCGTGGCTCGACCGCAGCCCGGTCAAATCCATGCGCTACAAAGGTTGGATGAGCAAAATCTGGCTGCTGGTGTTCTGCATCTCGTTCGTGATCCTCGGTGTGCTGGGCGTACTGGCACCAACCCCGGGCCGTACGTTGCTGTCGCAGGTATGCACCTTCCTGTATTTCGCCTACTTCATTCTGATGCCGTTCTACACCAGGCTTGAGAAGACCAAACCGGTTCCGGAAAGGGTGACTGGCTGATGAAAAAGCTATTTGCAGTAATGATCCTGGCATTGATGCCAACACTGACCTTTGCCGCCTCCGAGCACGGCCCGGTTCTGGACAAGGTCGATATCGACCTCACCGACAAGGCCGCCATGCAAGACGGTGCGCGCACCTTTGCCAACTATTGCATGGGCTGCCATAGCGCCAAGTTCCAGCGTTACGAGCGGGTTGCTGATGACCTGGGCATTCCTCATGAGCTGATGCTTGAGAAGCTGGTGTTCACCGGTGCCAAAATCGGTGACCACATGAAGATCGGCATGAAGCCTGAAGACGCCAAGACCTGGTTCGGTGCGGCGCCGCCAGACCTGACCCTGGTTGCGCGTGTGCGTGGCACCGATTGGCTGTACACCTACCTGCGCAGCTTCTATGAAGACAAGTCGCGTCCGTACGGGGTGAACAACAAGGTGTTCCCGAACGTCGGTATGCCTAACGTGCTGGTTGGCCTGCAAGGTAACCAGGTCATCGGTTGCAAACAGGTGCAGACGGTGGTCGATGGCAAGAAGCAATTTGACCCACTGACCGGTTCGCCTTTGACACATGAAGCGTGCGACCAGCTGACCGTAGAGCCGAAATCCGGTACTCTGACCGAAGAGCAGTTCGACGAGAAGGTCAAGAATCTGGTGACCTTCCTGGCTTACTCGGCCAACCCGGTCAAACTGGAAAGTCAGCGTATCGGCACCTACGTGCTGCTGTACCTGGCCTTCTTCTTCGTATTCGCCTACTTGCTCAAGCGCGAATACTGGAAGGACGTGCACTGATCACGCAGTAGTTTCTGGTAGTTGAACGCGCCCTGGGGCACCTCTGGATAACGGAGGTGCCTGCAGGGCGCGTTTGCATTTGTAGCTTTATAATTTCATCTGCGAGGAGAGGACCACTATGGGCGTGACCAACCGGTTAGCCTGCTACTCCGACCCCGCTGACCATTATTCTCATCGGGTGCGCATCGTTCTCGCCGAGAAGGGTGTCAGCTGCGAGATCATCAATGTCGATCCCGGTCGCTTGCCGCCCAAGCTGGTCGAAGTGAACCCCTATGGTGGCGTGCCGACCCTGGTTGACCGCGATCTGGCTTTGTATGAGTCGACTGTAGTGATGGAGTACCTCGACGAGCGTTACCCGCATCCGCCACTGCTGCCGGTGTATCCGGTGGCCCGGGCGAACAGTCGTCTGCTGATGCATCGCATCCAGCGCGATTGGTGTGCGCTGGTTGATTTGATTCTCGACCCGCGGACGAAAGACACCGCACGCGCTCAGGCGCGCAAAGAGTTGCGCGAAAGCCTGACTGGGGTGTCGCCGTTGTTCGCTGACAAGCCTTGTTTCCTCAGTGAGGAGCAAAGTCTGGTCGATTGTTGTCTACTGCCCATACTCTGGCGTTTGCCGGTGTTGGGAATTGAACTGCCGCGGCCGGCCAAACCGTTGCTCGATTATATGGAGCGACAGTTTGCCCGCGAGGCTTTCCAGGCAAGCCTGTCCGCTGCTGAACGTGAAATGCGCTAGGTTTTAAGGAGCTGTCGATGAACTCCAGTCGCCCTTATTTGGTACGTGCACTCTATGAGTGGATCGTCGATAACGACTGCACCCCCCACATGTTGGTCAATGCCGAGTACCCGGCGGTCCAGGTGCCTCAGGGCTTTGCCAGCGATGGCCAGATTGTCCTGAATATTTCGCCCAGTGCTGTGCGTCATCTGCACATGGATAACGAGGCGGTGAGCTTCGAGGGGCGCTTTGGTGGCGTCGCTCATACCTTGTTCGTGCCGGCGGGTGCAATTCTCGGTATTTATGCCCGTGAGAATGGCCAGGGCATGGTCTTCGAGCTTGAGCCTCCGGTGCTGGAAGAGGACGAGTATGAAGAGGACGAGAGTGTTGAGCCGGATGATGATGGTCCGCCAGCCGGTGGGCAGCCGCCGCGCCCAAGCGGGCGCCCGAGCCTGAAGGTTGTGAAGTAAAAAAAAAGGCGATCCCCAGGGATCGCCTTTTTTATTCGCCCTGATTACAGGTCGGTGATGGTGCGAACCTGGTCTTTGTTGACACGGGTTACTTTGCCATCGAGTTGTTCGAACTCGTAGAAACCGGAACTGCGCTCGTAGCGTGGTGCGTCGACTGCCTGGAACTCGCGGCCGTCGTTGAGCGTAATCAGGCTCGGGGTGGAGCAGCCGGCCAGAGCGGCGAAAGCGCCGATCAGAAGGGTCGACAGGAGGCCATTTTTCATTGGTACTTCCTTGGAGGTAAATGATCGCGGGGCAAGCCCGCTCCCACAGGATTGATGATGCCTGTGGGAGCGGGCTTGCCCCGCGAGGGTGGATTAGTCAATGTATTCGAACAGCTTGACGATCTTCTGCACGCCCGACACGCCCTGCACCAGGCTGGTGGCGCGAGCCGCTTCCTGTTGTGTCAGCAGGCCCAGCATGTAAACGATGCCGTTCTCGGTGATCACCTTGATGCGCGAGGCGGGAATGTTAGCGTCGGTCAGCATCTGGGTCTTGATCTTGGTGGTCAGCCAGGCGTCGTTGTTGCGCGCCAGGATCGAGGAGGGCGGCAGTACCTGCAGTTCGTTATGCACCTTTTTCACCCGCTGAACCTGAGTCGCGGCTTGTTCGGCCAGGCTCTTGAGGTCAGCGCGCGGGGTTTGCCCGGCGAGCAGGACGATGCCGTTGAAGCTGCTGACGACAATGTGCGAGTTTTTGTCCAGGTCAGGGCTGGCTTTGGCAACGTTGACCGACACCTTGGTTTCGATCAGTGAGTCGTCGATCTTGCTACCGAAGGTGCGGGTGCCCCGATCATCTTCAATCGGCGTGTCGCGGGTGGCGGTGAGAACCGAGCTGCAGCCGGTTAGGCTCAGGCACAGGGTCAGGGCCATCAGGCCGATGTGCTTAGGGGTCATTCTTCACTCCCGAACAATTGGCTGTCGATCAAATCGCAAAGGCAGTGGATCGCCAGCAGGTGGACTTCCTGGATACGTGCGGTGACGTTGGCCGGAACGCGAATCTCGACGTCTTCTGGCAGTAGCAGCGAAGCCATGCCGCCGCCGTCGCGTCCGGTCAAAGCTACGACAATCATTTCGCGATCATGTGCGGCCTGGATCGCTTGAATGATGTTCGCTGAGTTACCGCTGGTCGAAATGGCCAGCAATACGTCACCCGGTTGGCCCAGGGCGCGAATCTGCTTGGAAAAGATTTCGTTGTAGCTGTAGTCGTTGGCAATCGAGGTGATGGTCGAACTGTCGGTGGTCAGCGCGATGGCCGGCAAGCTTGGGCGCTCGCGTTCAAAGCGGTTGAGCAGTTCGGAGGAGAAGTGCTGGGCATCGCCGGCCGAGCCGCCGTTGCCGCAAGCAAGCATTTTGCCCTCGTTGAGCAGCGCGTTGACCATGACCTGACTGGCTTGCTCGATGTGTGGTGCAAGGACTTCCATCGCCTGTTGCTTGGTGTTGATGCTGGCTTGAAAAAGCTGGCGAATTCGGGATTGCATGTCCATCAGTGAGACCTTAAGTAGGGCGGCTGGTCGGGCGTGTCGGGAGTGTACAGAAAAGGTCCCGGCACATGACTGTGCAGCCCGCGAAGCAAAGAGCAAAAAAGGTTTAGGGTAAACGTGCAGGGTCTGGGCGGGCTCAGCAATCAAAGGCGTTTTTCAGCCATTGGAGCGCTTGGCCCGAGTGGCCTCTGCCTTGCACGGCGATTACATCGAAACGGCAGGGGTAGTTGGCCCAGCGTGTTTCCTTGTGCAGAAAAGATTCGGCGGCGAGCACCAGTCTGTCCTGCTTGCGCCCGTCGATACTGCCGAGCGCACCGCCAAAGTTCGCATGCAACCGATAGCGAACTTCGACGAATACTACTGTATCGCTGTCGAGCATGACCAGATCAAGCTCGCCACCTTTGCACCGCCAGTTCTGCGCCAGCAGGCTCAAGCCTTGCCCTTGAAGGTATTCAAGGGCGTGCCGTTCGGCGGCCTGGCCTGTGTGTTGGCGTGAACTGTCAGGCATCAGCGCGGGGTGTCTGGCAGGCGGACGATCTGGCCACCAGAGAACTCTGCCCACGGCAGCTGGCGTTCGATGCGTTGGTTAGGGTTCATGCTCAGGCTGCCGGAGAAGCCTTCGATGCGGTTGTCCGGCAGCGCCTTGAGCTGACCCAGGCGCGGCGCCAGGCTGTAGGCGTCGATACCCATGGCATACAGGCGGCCGAGGCTACCGGCGGCTTGTGGCCACTGGCTCACGACCTGCTGGCGCAGGTTGTTGTTGGTGTCGAGCAGCCATGGCGTTTCGCAGAAGCGGATACCATTCATGTCGTTGTACTGGTTCACGTCACCACTGGCGCTGTACAGGTGAGAAGTGGCGTAAACCGGAACGTCACCGGCGTATTGGAAATTGAGGGTCGGCTTGATCTGCTGGCCTTGCTGAGGCGTGGCGGCCAGGAAGATGAAGTCGATGTCCTGGCGGCGCGACGGCTGTGCCGATACGTTGCCACCCACGGTGTCCTGCAGGCTCTTGGCGCGGCCTTCGCTTTGACGCAGCTGGAACAGGTCGGCGATCTGCTGAGCTAGAGCTACCGGCTGGTCAATGTGCTCGGCGGCGAGCAGGGTGCCGCCACGGGCCTCCCAGTCCTGGCGGAAAGCCTTGAGGACGCGATCACCCCATTCGCCACGTGGCACCAGGGCCACAGCGCGTACCATGCCGTCGGCATGGGCGCGACGCGATACTTCGCGGGCTTCGTCTTCGGCGGCCAGGCCGAACTGGAACAGTTGTGCCGGACCTTTCTGGCCAGCATCGCTGTAGTTCAGGGCCAGGGTGGTAATAGGCAGTTGTGGGCGTGCGGCCAGCTGCTTGACCAGGGGTTTTTCCAGCGGGCCAACGACCAACTGAGCACCTGCGGCCTGGGCCTGGCGATAGAAGTCGTCCAGGGAGGTCAGGCGCGAGCTGTCGAACACTTCAATGGCGGGAGGCTTTTGCCCGGCTTGCTGGGCCTGGAAGTGCGCGGCCATGAAGCCGTCACGCAGGGCGCGAGCCACACCGGCCAGTTGACCTTCCTGAGGCAGCAGCAGGGCGATCTTGGTCAGAGGCTGGCTGGCCATTTCCTTGAGCTTGACCAGTGGCAGGGGCAGTTGCAGTGCCGCTGGGTGCTCAGGGTGCTGGCTGCGCCAGGTCTCGATAGCAGCTTGTTGTTGCTCCAGGGTGCCGGCGCTTTTTACGGCCAGGGCCAGGCTGGCCCAGCCGGCCAGAGGTTCGGAGCCGGTGCTTGCGCTTTGCAGCTGATCGTTTGGCAAAGCGGCAACCAGGTTCCAGGTGGCATTTTGGTTGTCGCTGGCGGCGTTGCCAGTGAGCAGTGGCGCCAGGTCTACGCGAGCTTGAGCTGCGGCCAGCGTCTGGCCGTTGGCTTCCAGGACGATGGCCTGGATGCTGCGAGTGCGACGTTGCTGGGCGTCTGGCAGCTCACCCAGGCGTGCCAGGCTTGGATGGCTCAGGGCGGTCAGGGCGGCCTTGGGCTGGTTGCGGCTCATGGCCAGTTCGGCGCTCAGCGTGCTGGCGAAGATCTGTTGTGCTGGCTTGAGTTGATCAACCGGTACTTGCTCAAGGATGCGCGCGGCGCGCACGTTGTCTTTTTGCTGGTGAGCCAGGTCGGCTGCGCTCAGGCGCAACAGGGCGGCGTCTTCCGGGGTCTTGCTGGTGTTGGCCTGTTCAAGCAGTTGCTCGATGCTGGCGTCCGGGGTGCGCGGCAGTTCGCCGAGGCTCGACGAGGGCGAGCTGGCGCAGGCTGCCAACAGGGCGGCGAGGCAAAGGGCTGTGAACAGCCGCAGGCAAGCGATCATGTAAAGGTCCTGTTACTCGATCAAATTAACGGGCAATTGTACCCAAGCGCTGGCCGGGGTGCGATGTTGCTGGTGTTAATCCTTCAATATAGGTGCTGGAGCGCGGCCTGCAGGCTGTGCAGGTTACGCATTGTTGCCGTCAGTCGGGCTACAATGGCGCTTTGTTCAAACGACAGGTACGTGCTGTGACTGATGTTCCGGGGGCTTCCCATTCCACTGTTGGCACGCTTTACGTGGTGGCCACGCCTATCGGCAACCTGGACGACATGAGTGCGCGGGCGCTCAAAGTGCTCAGCGATGTGGCCTTGATTGCCGCTGAAGACACCCGTCATTCCATTCGTTTATTGCAACACTTCGGCATCAATACCCCCTTGGCTGCTTGCCATGAACACAACGAGCGCGACGAGGGCAGCCGCTTTCTGACGCGCCTGCTGGCGGGCGATAACGTAGCGTTGATTTCCGATGCCGGCACACCGTTGATCTCTGATCCGGGCTATCACCTGGTACGCCAGGCGCGTGCTGCAGGGGTTGCCGTGGTTCCGGTGCCGGGAGCTTGTGCCCTGATTGCGGCCTTGTCGGCGGCAGGGTTGCCATCGGACCGTTTCATCTTCGAAGGGTTCTTGCCGGCCAAGGCCGTTGGGCGCCGAGCGCGCCTGGATCAGGTCAAGGAAGAGCCTCGTACGCTGATTTTCTATGAGGCGCCGCACCGGATTCTCGAGTGCCTGCAAGACATGGAGGCGGTGTTTGGTGCCGAGCGCCCGGCGTTGCTGGCGCGCGAGCTGACCAAAACCTTCGAAACCCTTAAAGGGCTGCCACTGGGTGAGCTGCGCGCGTTCGTGGAAGCTGACAGCAATCAGCAGCGTGGTGAGTGCGTGGTGCTGGTGGCCGGTTGGACTGCGCCTGAAGATGAGCAGGCGGTCAGCAGCGAAGCAATGCGTGTGCTAGACCTGCTGTTGGCAGAGATGCCGCTCAAGCGGGCTGCGGCCTTGGCGGCGGAAATCACTGGCGTGCGCAAGAATGTGTTGTATCAGGTAGCCCTGGAAAAACAGAAAGACAAATAGTGGCTTTATACTACTATTGGTTTTATCGCTTGTTCTTAGGCGCCTGTGCCGTTAACCTTTGCGGCGGAGAGTCGATCGGACAGTCGCTGCCTTCTTTTGTTCCGCAAAAGAGGGGGGAGGAAAGTCCGGGCTCCATAGGGCAGAGTGCCAGGTAACACCTGGGGGGCGTGAGCCTACGGAAAGTGCCACAGAAAACAACCGCCTAAGCACTTCGGTGCCGGTAAGGGTGAAAAGGTGCGGTAAGAGCGCACCGCACGACTGGTAACAGTTCGTGGCTAGGTAAACCCCACTCGGAGCAAGACCAAATAGGGTTCCATATGGCGCGGCCCGCGTTGGAACCGGGTAGGTTGCTAAAGACGTCCAGTGATGGCCGTCGTAGAGGAATGACTGTCCTCGACAGAACCCGGCTTACAGATCGACTCTCCGCTTTTCCTTCCTCTGCCTGATTCGATGGCAGGTGTGCCTTCGTAATACCGAAAAAATCTTACTCTTAATAAATCACTTTAACTTCGGGCTCTATTTGTCTGAATGAGTTTGATTTTTTTTGTAAGAAATCTCCCAAGATCGTCCTTCCATCTTCCTACATTGAGCTAAATCTCCGATCTGTAAGGGATTTCCTTATAGGCGTGCCTTGACGGTGTGGTAGGCGGATTCCTATAGTGTGCGCAAGTGGCAGAAAGTGGCATGAAGTGGGTTTTCTGATCACAAAAAAGCTAACAAGTGGGGAATCGCAGCCGTGTTCCGCGGAGCCAACGCCATCAACCTCGACGCAAAGGGCCGTCTCGCAATGCCGAGCCGGTACCGTGACGAGCTCGATTCGCGTAGTTCCGGGCAGTTGATTGTGACCATCGACGCGGTTGACCCCTGCTTGTGTGTATACCCGCTCGATGAGTGGGAACTGATTGAAGCCAAGTTACGCGCGTTGCCGTCATTGCGTGAAGAGAACCGTCGCCTGCAGCGTCTGCTGATCGGCAATGCGGTGGATCTGGAGCTTGATGGCAGCGGGCGTTTCCTGGTGCCTCCGCGTTTGCGCGAATACGCCAAGCTCGACAAGAAGGCGATGTTGGTGGGGCAACTGAACAAATTTCAGCTGTGGGACGAAGATGCCTGGAACGCAGTTTCGGCAGCCGACCTTGCAGCTATTCAACAACCGGGCGCGATGCCTGACGAACTGCGTGATTTGATCCTGTGACTATAGATAGCGGCTTTAACCACATCACCGTACTGCTTGACGAAGCCGTCGAGGCTCTCGCCGTACGCGCCGATGGCTGCTATCTGGATGGCACCTTCGGGCGCGGCGGGCACAGCCGGTTGATTCTCAGCAAGCTCGGGCCGCAAGGGCGGCTGTTGGGTTTCGACAAAGATCCTCAAGCGATTGCCACCGGGCAAGCGCTGGCGGCCGAAGACGGCCGCTTTGTCATTGTGCAACGTAGTTTTGCCGAGCTGGGTTCGGAAGTGCTCGAGCGTGGTCTCCACGGTAAGGTCAGCGGCATCCTGCTTGACCTGGGCGTGTCGTCGCCACAGCTGGATGACCCCGAGCGCGGCTTCAGTTTCCTCAATGACGGCCCGCTGGACATGCGCATGGACCCAAGCCGCGGAGTGAGTGCCGCCGAGTTCATCGCTACAGCACCGGAAGAAGAAATCGCCCGGGTATTCAAAGAGTACGGCGAAGAGCGTTTTGCCAAGCGCATGGCTCGTGCTGTGGTATTGCGTCGTGAACAAACCCCGTTCACCCGCACCGCTGACCTGGCTGAAGTGCTCAAGGTCGCCAACCCTGCCTGGGAAAAGGGCAAGAACCCTGCGACCCGCGCGTTTCAGGGGCTGCGCATTCACGTCAATAACGAACTGGGCGACCTCGAAGCCGGGCTTGAAGCAGCACTCGATGCGCTGGAAGTCGGTGGCCGCCTGGTGGTTATCAGCTTCCATTCCCTGGAAGACCGTATCGTCAAACTGTTCATGCGCAAGCTGGTCAAGGGCGAGGCCGACAACCTGCCGCGTAACCTGCCGGTCCAGCACAAGCCGTTTGAGCCACGAATCAAAGTGCATGGCAAAGCGCAGTTCGCCTCCGAAGCGGAACTCAAGGCCAACCCACGTTCGCGCAGTGCTGTCATGCGCGTTGCCGAGAAGCTGCGGTGAGCCGCCTGTTCGCCAAGCCTTTGCCAGGCGGAAGCTTCCTGATGCTTCTGCTGTTCATTGCCGTGCTTGTTTCATCGGTGGCGGTGTCGTACAGCGCGCATTGGAACCGTCAGTTGCTCAATACCCTGTACGGCGAACTCAGCGAGCGTGACAAGGCACAGGCTGAATGGGGTCGGCTGATCCTTGAACAAAGCACCTGGACCGCACACAGCCGTATCGAGAACCTGGCCAGCGACCAACTGAAAATGCGCATCCCGGCCGCTGACGAAGTGCGGATGGTGGCGCCATGATGAAGCTCGAGGGTGCACTCTATCCGTGGCGGTTCCGCGTGGTCATCGCCTTGCTGGCACTGATGGTCGGTGCGATTGCCTGGCGAATCATTGACCTGCAGGTGGTTGACCGTGACTTCCTCAAAGGCCAGGGCGATGCTCGTAGCCTGCGTCATATTCCGATTCCGGCGCACCGTGGGCTAATCACTGACCGTAACGGTGAACCGCTGGCGGTCAGTACCCCGGTGACCACTTTGTGGGCCAACCCCAAAGAGATGCAGGCGTCCAAAGAGCGCTGGCCAGCGTTGGCCGCTGCGCTCAAACAAGACCCGCAGCAATTGTCCCAGCGCCTGGAGCAGCAGGCCAATAAAGAATTTATCTATCTGGTCCGTGGTCTGACCCCGGAGCAGGGGCAGGTGGTACTCGATCTCAAGGTTCCTGGTGTCTATGGCATCGAGGAATTTCGTCGTTTCTACCCGGCCGGCGATGTTGCCGCGCACATGGTCGGCTTCACCGACCTAGATGACCACGGCCGTGAAGGGGTGGAGCTGGCCTACGACGAGTGGCTGGCCGGCGTGCCCGGCAAGCGGCAAGTGATCAAGGACCGGCGTGGCCGGCTGATCAAAGACATTCAGGTAACCAAAAACGCCAAGGCCGGAAAGACCTTGGCGTTGTCCATCGATCTGCGCCTGCAATACCTGGCAACCCGCGAGCTGCGCAATGCCATTGCCGAGCAGGAAGCCAAGGCTGGCAGCCTGGTGATCCTCGATGTGAAAACCGGTGAAGTGCTGGCGATGGTCAACCAGCCGACCTACAACCCCAACAACCGTCGTAGCATGTTCCCGGCGGCCATGCGTAACCGCGCGATCATCGACGTGTTCGAGCCTGGTTCCACGGTCAAACCGTTGTCCATGAGTGCCGCCCTGCAAAGCGGACGCTGGAAACCGACCGACAAAGTCGAGGTTTACCCCGGCACCCTGCAACTGGGGCGTTACACCATTCGTGACGTGTCCAAGAGCGAGGGCCCGATCCTCGACCTGACCGGCATTCTGATCAACTCCAGTAACGTGGGTATGAGCAAGATCGCCTTCGATATCGGCGGTGAGTCGATTTATCGCGTGATGTCCCAGTTGGGGCTTGGCCAGTACACCGGCCTGGGCTTCCCGGGTGAGCGGGTGGGTAACCTGCCGAACCATCGCGAGTGGCGTAAGGCTGAAACCGCGACGCTGTCGTACGGTTATGGCGTATCTGTGACTGCGTTGCAGCTGGTGCACGCCTATGCTGCGCTGGCCAACGACGGCAAGATGGTGCCGCTGAGCATTCTCAAGGTCGATAAAACACCAGAGTCCACTCAGGTTGTGCCGGTAGAAGTGGCCAAGACCATTCAGGGTATGGTGCAGCAAGTGATCGAAGCGCCGCGGGGTGTATTCCGTGCCCAGGTGCCGTTCTATCACGTCGGTGGCAAGAGTGGTACGGCGCGTAAGGCGACCGTCGGCTCCAAAGGCTACACCGAGAATTCCTACCGTTCGCTGTTCGCCGGTTTCGGGCCGATGAGCGACCCGCGTTATGCCGTGGTGGTGGTGATTGATGAGCCGAGCAAAGGGGGCTACTTCGGTGGCCTGGTTTCGGCACCTGTATTTAGCAAGGTCATGTCTGGCACGTTGCGCCTGATGAACATTCCGCCGGATAACCTGCCGCCGGCGACTCCACAGCAGCAAGCCGATGCTGCGCCCGCCAAAGGAGGGCGCGGTTGATGACGATGCCATTGAGTAAACTTTTCGCCCAGGCCAGCCGTGATCCGCTGATCCGCGAGTTGACGCTGGACAGCCGCAAAGTCCGCCCGGGTGATTTGTTCCTGGCGGTGCCGGGTGCGCTGGTAGACGGTCGCGACCACATTGCCGATGCGCTCAAGCGCGGTGCGGCTGCGGTCGCCTATGAGGCACAAGGTGCCACTGTGCTGCCGATCACCGAAGCACCGTTGATTCCGGTCAAGGGCCTGATCGCCCAGCTGTCGGACATTGCCGGGCGCTTTTATGGCGAGCCGAGCCGTCAGCTTGATCTGGTCGGTGTGACTGGCACCAACGGCAAAACCAGCGTCACCCAATTGGTGGCCCAGGCCCTGGACAAACTCGGCCAGCGCTGCGGCCTGATCGGCACCCTGGGTACCGGTTTTTACGGCGAGCTGCAAAGTGGCCGTCTGACCACACCAGACCCGATTGCGGTGCAGGCGACGCTGAATGATTTGAAGAAGGCGGGTGCCAAAGCGGTTGCTATGGAGGTCTCTTCCCACGCCCTGGATCAGGGGCGGGTGGCCGCACTGGAATTCGATATCGCGGTGATGACTAACCTGTCGCGCGATCACCTCGACTACCACGGCAGCATGCAGGCCTACGAAGATGCCAAGGCGCGATTGTTCGCCTGGCCGAACCTGCGGTGCCGCGTGGTTAACCTGGATGACGACTTTGGTCGTCGCCTGGCCAGCGAGCACGCCGAATCGCGCCTGATCAGCTACAGCCTTAACGACAGCAGTGCCTCGCTGTACTGCCGCGAAGCGCATTTTGATGACGATGGCGTGCGTGCCGTGATTGTCACCGCCCAAGGTGAGCGTACTTTGCGCAGCCGCCTGCTTGGTCGTTTCAACCTGAGCAACATGCTGGCGGCTGTCGGTACTCTGCTGGCGCTGGACTATGCGCTGGATGAAATTCTCAAGGTAACGCCGTTGCTTGAGGGGCCGGTTGGTCGTATGCAGCGCCTCGGTGGTGGTAGCAAGCCGCTGGTGGTTGTCGATTATGCCCATACCCCGGATGCCCTGGAGCAAGTGCTGCAAGCGCTGCGCCCGCACGCCAAGGGTCAGTTGCTGTGCCTGTTCGGTTGCGGTGGTGATCGCGATCGCGGCAAGCGTCCGTTGATGGCCGAAGTGGCCGAACGCCTGGCTGACCGGGTGCTGGTCACCGATGACAACCCGCGTACTGAAGACCCGCAACAGATTTTTGCCGACATTCGCCCTGGCTTTGCCAGTGCTGATGCGGTGCAGTTCGTCGCCGGGCGTGGCGCGGCGATTGCTCAGCTGATTGCCAGCGCAGGCGTTGATGATGTGATCGTTCTGGCCGGTAAAGGCCATGAGGATTATCAGGAAATCAACGGCCAGCGCCACGATTTCTCCGACCTTGTCGAAGCCGAAAAAGCCCTTGCTGTCTGGGAGGCTCCCCATGCTTAAGCCCTTGACGCTCAGCCAGTTGACCGCGCCGTTGCAGGGCCGCCTGCTGGGTGGCGATGCACAATTCAACGGCGTTAGCATCGACAGCCGTGCCATTGTTGCCGGGCAACTGTTTGTTGCGCTGGCCGGCCCGCGTTTTGACGGTCACGATTACCTGAATGATGTTCAGGCCAAAGGCGCCGTTGCCGCGCTGGTGGAGCGCGAAGTGCCAGGCAGTAGCCTGCCGCAACTGCTGGTTGCCGATTGCCGGCTGGCCCTGGGCCAGTTGGGTGCGCTCAACCGCGCTGCGTTCGACAAACCCGTCGCTGCCATCACCGGTTCCAGCGGCAAGACCACGGTGAAGGAAATGCTCGCCAGCATTCTGCACACCCGTGGCCCGGTTCTGGCGACCCGCGGCAACCTGAACAACGACCTCGGTGCCCCCCTGACATTGCTTGAAATCGCTGCCGAACATACGGCGGCAGTCATCGAGCTGGGCGCTTCGCGCATCGGTGAAATTGCCTACACCGTTGGCCTGACCAAGCCGCAGGTAGCGTTGCTTAACAACGCAGGGACCGCGCACGTCGGCGAGTTCGGCGGGCCAGAAAAAATTGTCGAAGCCAAAGGCGAAATCATCGAAGGCCTGAATCAGGATGGCGTTGCCGTATTGAACCTGGATGACAAAGCCTTTGGCATCTGGAAACAACGCGCCGGCAATCGCCGTGTGCTGACCTTTGCGCTGAACAACCCGAGCGCTGATTTGCACGCCAGCAATATTGCTCAGGATCAGCGCGGTTGCCCGGCGTTCGATCTGCACAGCCCAATGGGTGTAGCGCGGGTGCAACTGAACCTGCTTGGCACCCATAACGTTGCCAACGCCCTGGCCGCAGCTGCTGCAGCGCATGCCTTTGGTCTGACGCTGGACGGTATCGTCGAGGGCTTGAATAACGTGCAACCGGTCAAGGGCCGCACTGTGGTGCAGATGGCTGCCAACGGTGTGCGGGTGATCGACGACACATACAACGCAAACCCCACCTCCATGTGCGCTGCCGTTGATATACTCGCCGGCTTTTCCGGGCGCACCGTTCTGGTGCTCGGGGATATCGGCGAACTGGGCCAGTGGGCTGAGGAAGGGCATCGGCAGGTAGGCGAGTACGCCAAAGACAAGGTATCGGCACTCTACGCAGTGGGGCAGAACATGGCTCACGCGGTAGCGGCGTTCGGTGCCAATGCCCGACATTTCGCTAATCAAGCTGACCTGATCGACGCCGTTCGCGCCGAACAGGCCACCAACACCACTATTTTGATCAAAGGTTCGCGCAGCGCTGCGATGGAGAACGTCGTAGCGGCTTTGTGTGGTCCCAGCGGGGAGAAACATTAATGCTGCTGCTGTTGGCTGAGTATCTGCAACAGTTTTACAAGGGCTTCGCGGTCTTCCAGTACCTGTCCCTGCGCGGGATTCTTGGTGTGCTGACCGCGTTGTCGCTGGCCCTGTGGTTGGGCCCCTGGATGATCCGTACCTTGCAGATTCGCCAGATCGGCCAAGCGGTTCGTAATGACGGCCCGCAATCGCACTTGTCCAAATCCGGCACTCCGACCATGGGTGGTGCCCTGATTCTTTCGGCTATCGGTATCAGCACCTTGCTGTGGGCCGACCTGACCAACCGTTACGTTTGGGTGGTGCTGATCGTTACTTTACTGTTCGGCGCGATCGGCTGGGTTGATGACTACCGCAAAGTCATCGAGAAAAACTCGCGTGGCCTGCCAAGCCGCTGGAAGTATTTCTGGCAATCGGTGTTCGGCCTGGGCGCGGCGATTTTCCTTTACATGACAGCACCGAGCAGCGTTGAAACCACGCTGATCGTTCCGATGCTCAAGGATGTCACCATCCCGCTGGGCATTGGCTTTGTAGTGCTGACCTATTTCGTGATTGTCGGCTCAAGCAACGCGGTCAACCTGACTGACGGTCTGGACGGCCTGGCGATCATGCCAACGGTTATGGTCGGCGGTGCCCTGGGTATCTTCTGCTACCTCTCGGGTAACGTGAAGTTCGCCGAATACTTGCTGATTCCTTACGTGCCGGGTGCCGGTGAGCTGATTGTCTTCTGCGGCGCGTTGATTGGTGCCGGTTTGGGCTTTCTGTGGTTCAACACCTATCCGGCCCAGGTGTTCATGGGCGATGTCGGTGCGCTGGCACTGGGCGCAGCGCTGGGCACTATCGCGGTCATCGTTCGTCAGGAAATCGTCCTGTTCATCATGGGCGGCGTGTTCGTCATGGAGACCTTGTCGGTGGTGATCCAGGTCGCTTCGTTCAAGCTGACCGGCAAGCGGGTGTTCCGTATGGCCCCGATCCACCACCATTTTGAACTCAAGGGTTGGCCCGAGCCTCGGGTGATCGTCCGCTTCTGGATTATCACCGTGATTCTGGTGCTGATCGGCCTTGCCACCCTGAAACTGAGGTAGAAACGCGTGTCACTGATCGCTTCTGACCACTTCCGCATCGTTGTCGGCCTCGGCAAGAGCGGCATGTCCCTGGTTCGCTTCCTGGCGAACCGGGGCATTGCCTTTGCGGTCGTCGACACCCGTGAACAACCGCCGGAGCTGGAAACCCTGCGTCGCGATTACCCGCAGGTAGAAGTGCGCTGTGGAGAACTGGACGTCGAGTTTCTGTGCCGCGCCGACGAGTTGTACGTCAGCCCCGGCCTGGCCCTGGCCACCCCTGCCTTGCAGCAAGCGGCGGCCCGTGGCGTGAAATTGTCCGGCGATATCGAACTGTTCGCGCGCAATGCCAAGGCGCCGGTCATCGCCATCAGCGGCTCTAACGCCAAGAGCACCGTGACCACGCTGGTCGGTGAAATGGCTGCAGCGGCGGGTAAGCGTGTCGCCGTGGGCGGCAACCTCGGTACGCCGGCGTTGGACTTGCTCAGCGATGACGTCGAGTTGTACGTGTTGGAGTTGTCGAGTTTCCAGCTGGAAACCACCGATCAACTCAACGCCGAAGTCGCCACTGTGCTCAACGTCAGTGAAGACCACATGGACCGCTACAGCGGTCTGCCGGCTTATCACCTGGCCAAGCACCGGATCTTCCGTGGCGCGCGGCAAGTGGTGGTCAACCGTCAGGATGCCCTGACTCGCCCGCTGCTGGCAGAAGGTCAGCCGTGCTGGACCTTTGGTTTGAACACCCCTGATTTCAAAGCCTTCGGCTTGCGCGAAGAAAACGGCGAGAAGTACCTGGCGTTCGAATTCCAGAATCTGATGCCGGTGCGCGAGTTGAAGATCCGCGGCGCGCACAACCAGTCCAATGCCCTGGCAGCACTGGCCTTGGGGCACGCTGTAGGTTTGCCGTTTGACGCCATGCTGGCCAGTTTGCGCAACTTTTCCGGCCTTGCCCATCGCTGCCAGTGGCTGCGTGAGCGCGACGGCGTGAACTGGTACGACGACTCCAAAGCTACCAACGTTGGTGCTGCGCTGGCGGCAATCGAAGGTCTGGGGACCGATATCGACGGCAAGTTGGTACTGGTTGCCGGCGGTGACGGTAAAGGTGCTGATTTCAGCGCGCTGCGTGCGCCGGTTGCGGCGTACTGCCGTGCCGTCGTGTTGCTGGGTCGTGATGCCGAGCTGCTGGCTCAGGCCTTGGGCGATGACGTGCCACTGATTCGGGTCAAAACCCTGGATGAAGCGGTAGAGCGTTCCGCTGCCTTGGCCCAGCCTGGTGATGCTGTGCTGCTGTCGCCGGCCTGCGCCAGCCTCGACATGTTCAAGAACTTCGAAGAGCGTGGGCGCTTGTTCGCCCAGGCCGTAGGAGGGCTGGCATGATCTTCGGCATCATCAAGCCTTATCCTTCGCCGCTGATCAGCGGTCGCGGTATCGACCTCGATTTCGCCATGCTCGCCGGCTGCCTGGCGCTGCTTGGTCTTGGCCTGGTGATGATCACTTCGGCGTCCTCGGAAGTGGCCGCCGCACAATCGGGTAACCCGCTGTACCACATGTTCCGCCACCTGGTGTATGTGGCCATTGGTGTGGTCGCCTGTGTCGTCACCATGATGGTACCGATCGCCACCTGGCAGAAGATGGGCTTTGCCATGCTGGTGTGCGCCTTTGGCCTGCTGGTGCTGGTACTGGTACCCGGCATCGGTCGCGAAGTAAACGGTTCGATGCGCTGGATCGGCTTTAGCTTCTTCAACGTCCAGCCTTCGGAAATCGCCAAGGTGTTCGTGGTGATTTACCTCGCCGGTTACCTGGTGCGTCGCCAGACCGAAGTGCGGGAAAGCTGGATGGGCTTCTTCAAGCCGTTCATCGTGTTGTTGCCGATGGCCGGTCTGCTGCTGATGGAGCCGGACTTCGGTGCCACCGTCGTCATGATGGGCGCTGCGGCCGCGATGCTGTTCCTCGGCGGGGTGGGTTTGTTCCGCTTCAGTTTGATGGTAGTGCTGGCGGTGGCTGCGGTGTTCGTTCTGGTGCAGGCCCAGCCGTACCGGATGGCACGTTTGATCACCTTCACCGACCCATGGTCCGACCAGTTTGGTTCGGGTTACCAGCTGACTCAGGCATTGATTGCATTCGGTCGTGGCGAATGGTTCGGCGTCGGCCTTGGCAATAGCGTGCAGAAGCAGTTCTACCTGCCTGAAGCGCACACTGACTTTGTGTTCTCGGTACTGGCCGAAGAGCTGGGTGTGGTCGGCTCGCTGGTGACCGTGGCGCTGTTCGTATTCGTCACCGTGCGTGCCTTGTACATCGGTTTGTGGGCTGAAAAAGCCAAACAGTACTTTGCTGCCTATACGGCCTTTGGCCTGGCCTTCCTGTGGATCGGTCAGTTCCTGATCAACATCGGCGTGAACGTCGGCTTGCTGCCGACCAAAGGCTTGACCCTGCCGTTCCTCAGTTACGGCGGTAGTTCGCTGGTGATCTGCTGCGCCTGTGTCGGGCTGTTATTGCGGATCGAGTGGGAGAGTCGCACTCACCTGGGCAGCGAAGAGCACGAGTTCAAAGAGAGCGATTTTGCCGAGGAGCCGCATCATGGCCGCTGACGGCAAGAATGTATTGATCATGGCAGGCGGAACCGGGGGCCACGTGTTCCCGGCACTCGCCTGCGCCCGTGAGTTCCAGGCACGTGGTTACACCGTGCACTGGCTGGGCACCCCGCGTGGCATCGAGAACGAACTGGTGCCGCAGGCGGGCCTGCAACTGCATTTGATTCAGGTCACCGGCCTGCGCGGCAAGGGCAAACTGTCGTTGCTCAAGGCGCCGTTCACCCTGGTTAAAGCGGTGCTGCAGGCGCGACGCATCATTCGCCAACTCAAACCGGTCTGTGTGATCGGTTTTGGTGGTTACGTGACTGGCCCTGGCGGTGTGGCTGCCCGGTTGTGTGGTGTGCCAGTGGTGGTGCACGAACAGAATGCCCGTGCCGGTACCGCCAATCGGCTGCTGGTGCCGTTGGCTGGCCGAGTCTGCGAAGCTTTCCCCGGCACATTTGCTGCGTCGGACAAATTGCGCACTACCGGAAACCCGGTGCGCAGTGAGCTGTTTATGGACATGCCACGCGAACCCTTGGGCGCGCGTCGGCCACGTTTGTTGGTGCTGGGCGGAAGCCTGGGCGCCGAACCGCTGAACAAACTGCTGCCCCAGGCTTTGGCCCAGGTACCTGTGGACATCCGTCCTGAGGTTTTCCACCAGGCTGGCAAGCAGCACGACCAGATTACCGCCGAGCGTTATCGCGAAGCAGGAGTCGAGGCTCAGGTAGAGCCGTTCATTAAAGACATGGCCAAGGCCTACGCCTGGGCCGATCTGGTGGTCTGTCGCGCAGGTGCGCTGACCGTGAGTGAACTGGCTGCGGCCGGCTTGCCTTCGATGCTGGTGCCTTTGCCCCACGCCATTGACGATCACCAGACCCACAACGCCCATTATCTGGCCCGCGAAGGCGCTGCCTTCCTGATGCCACAAGCGACAACTGGCGCAGCGCAACTCGCTGAACGCCTGAACGAGGTGCTGATGCAACCGGAAAAACTCTCCACCATGGCGGCCACTGCCCGTCGCCTGGCTAAACCTGCAGCAACCCGCACCGTGGTCGATATCTGCCTGGAGGTGGCTCATGGTTGAACGCCAGAAAGCCATGCCTCAGCCGGAAATGCGCCGTATCCGCCGTATTCACTTCGTCGGTATCGGCGGCGTGGGTATGTGCGGGATTGCCGAAGTCCTGTTGAACCTGGGTTATCAGGTCTCGGGCTCTGACCTCAAGACTTCGTCGGTCACTGAACGTCTGGAGTCCTTTGGCGCACAAATTTTCATCGGCCACCGTGCCGAGAACGCCGCCAGCGCTGATGTGCTGGTGGTGTCCAGCGCCATCAATCCGGCCAACCCGGAAGTGGCTACCGCCCTAGAACGCCGTATTCCGGTGGTTCCGCGCGCAGAAATGCTGGCTGAGCTGATGCGCTACCGCCACGGCATCGCCGTCGCCGGTACCCACGGCAAAACCACCACCACCAGCCTGTTGGCCTCGGTATTTGCCGCAGGCGGCCTGGATCCGACCTTCGTGATTGGTGGCCGCCTGAATGCAGCTGGCACCAATGCACAGCTGGGCACCAGCCGCTACCTGATCGCCGAAGCCGACGAAAGTGACGCCAGTTTCCTGCACCTGCAGCCGCTGGTGGCCGTGGTCACCAACATCGATGCCGATCACATGGCCACCTACGAAGGTGACTTCAACAAGTTGAAGAAAACCTTTGTCGAGTTCCTGCACAACCTGCCGTTCTATGGCCTGGCGGTCATGTGCCTGGACGACCCGGTGGTGCGTGAGATTCTGCCGCAGGTCAAGCGCCCGGCAGTGACTTACGGTTTCAGCGAAGAATCCGACGTGCGTGCCATCAATGTGCGTCAGTCGGGCATGCAGACCCACTTCACTGTGCTGCGTCGCGACCGCGAGCCGCTGGATGTCTCGGTCAACATGCCGGGCAACCACAACGTCCTCAACGCGCTGGCGACCATCGCCATTGCCACCGACGAAGGCATCAGCGACGAAGCCATCGTTAAAGGTCTCTCGGGGTTCCAGGGAGTAGGGCGACGCTTCCAGGTTTACGGCGAGCTGCCGGTAGACGGCGGCAGCGTAATGCTGGTCGACGACTATGGCCACCATCCGACCGAAGTGGCTGCAGTGATCAAGGCCGTGCGCGGTGGCTGGCCGGAGCGCCGCCTGGTGATGGTTTACCAGCCACACCGTTACAGCCGTACCCGTGACCTGTACGACGACTTCGTCCAGGTGCTGGCCGACGCCAACGTGCTGTTGTTGATGGAAGTCTACCCGGCCGGTGAAGAACCGATCCCAGGTGCCGATAGCCGTCAGCTGTGCCACAGCATTCGTCAGCGTGGTCAGCTCGACCCGATCTACATCGAGCGCGGCATTGAGCTGGCGCCGTTGGTCAAGCCGCTGCTGCGCGCTGGCGACATTCTGCTGTGTCAGGGCGCTGGTGATATCGGTGGCCTGGCCCCGCAACTACTCAAGAGTCCGTTGTTCGCTGGTGCCGTTGCCAGTCAGGGGAAGTCGAAATGACTGATAACCAATACACCAAGCTGCATTCGACCATTGCCGTGAAAGACTTCGGCCGTGTTGCCGTGCTCTACGGCGGTAAAAGTGCCGAACGTGAAGTGTCGCTGAAATCCGGCGCGGCGGTCATCGAAGCGCTGACCAGTGCCGGTGTCGACGTGGTGGCGATTGATGTCGGCGACGACCTGCTTGACCGCCTGCAAAGCGAAAAGATCGACCGCGCCTTCATCATTCTTCATGGCCGTGGCGGTGAAGACGGCAGCATGCAGGGCCTGCTCGAATGCCTGGGCATTCCGTATACCGGCAGCGGCATTCTGGCCTCGGCCCTGGCCATGGATAAACTGCGCACCAAGCAGGTTTGGCAGAGCCTGGGTATTCCGACCCCGCGTCACGCCGTGCTGGCCAGCGAAGCTGACTGTATTTCTGCGGGTGCGGAACTGGGCTTCCCTTTGATCGTCAAACCGGCCCATGAAGGTTCCAGTATCGGTATGGCGAAAGTGACCAGCGTCGATGAATTGATCGCCGCCTGGAAAGACGCCGCCACCTACGATTCGCAAGTGTTGGTCGAACAATGGATTCATGGTCCGGAGTTCACCGTCGCGACCCTGCGTGGTCAGGTATTGCCACCGATTGCGCTGGGCACGCCGCACACGTTCTACGACTACGACGCCAAGTACCTGGCTTCCGATACCCAGTACCGGATCCCGTGCGGCTTGAGCGCGGAGAAAGAACAGGAACTGATCGACCTGACCGCCCGTGCGTGCGATGCCGTTGGCATTGCCGGTTGGGGGCGTCTGGACGTCATGCAGGATGAGCAGGGGCGTTTCTGGCTGCTCGAAGTCAATACCGCACCAGGCATGACGGATCACAGCCTGGTCCCTATGGCGGCGCGTGCAGCCGGTCTGGACTTCCAGCAGTTGGTGCTGGCAATCCTGGCGGCCAGCGTCGAGGCGCGAGGTTAAGCCCATGCAAGGCGCGATGTTACGTCATCAGCAACCCGCCACCGGCCGTAACAAGCCGGTGCCGCGTGGTGCCAGCCGAATGGTGGCCAAGGAGCCATTGTCGGCGCGCCTGCCCAAGGCCAATTTCAGCGTTTTCAAGCGTCTGCTCTGGCCGGTGCTGTTGGTCGCGGCAGGTTTTGGTGCCTACGAAGGTGCGCAACGCCTGATGCCGTATGCCGACCGGCCGATAACCAAGATCGCGGTGCAGGGCGATCTCAGCTACATCAGCCAGCAAGCGGTGCAGCAGCGTATTGCCCCCTATGTGGCGGCCAGCTTCTTCACCGTCGACCTGGCCAGCATGCGCGCTGAGCTGGAACAGATGCCCTGGATCGCGCACGCCGAAGTTCGGCGGGTGTGGCCGGATGAAGTAGTGATCCGCCTGGAAGAACAGTTGCCAGTGGCGCGCTGGGGCGAAGAAGCCTTGCTCAATAACCAGGGCCAGGCTTTCACCCCGCGCGAGCTGGCCAACTATGAGCACCTGCCGCAGCTGTTCGGGCCGCAGCGGGCGCAGCAACAAGTGATGCAGCAATATCAGGTACTGAGCCAGATGTTGCGGCCGATGGGCTTTTCGATTGCCCGCCTGGAAGTGCGTGAACGCGGCAGCTGGTTCCTGACCACTGGCGCCGGTAGCGCCGGGCCGGGCATCGAGCTGCTGTTGGGGCGCGACCATCTGGTGGAAAAAATGCGCCGTTTCATTGCCATTTACGACAAGACACTTAAAGAACAGATCACGAACATCGCCCGCATCGATCTGCGTTATGCCAATGGCCTGGCCGTTGGCTGGCGGGAACCGATTGCACCGACGACGGCCCAACCCGCCGTTGCGAAGAATTAGAGAGAGGCAGGACCATGGCAAATGCGCATAGCGGCAAAATGATCGTCGGGCTCGATATCGGCACCTCCAAGGTAGTGGCGCTGGTAGGCGAAGTCGCGGCCGACGGTACCCTGGAAATCGTCGGTATCGGCACCCACCCTTCGCGCGGGTTGAAGAAGGGTGTCGTGGTCAATATCGAATCGACCGTGCAGTCGATCCAGCGGGCGGTAGAAGAAGCCCAGCTGATGGCCGGTTGCCGGATTCACTCGGCGTTCGTGGGTGTGGCCGGCAATCACATTCGCAGCCTGAACTCTCACGGAATTGTTGCAATTCGCGACCGTGAAGTCAGTTCGGCAGACCTTGAGCGCGTCCTCGACGCCGCCCAGGCGGTTGCCATTCCGGCCGACCAGCGCGTTCTGCACACCCTGCCGCAGGACTATGTGATCGACAACCAGGAAGGCGTGCGCGAGCCGCTGGGCATGTCCGGTGTGCGTCTGGAAGCCAAGGTTCACGTGGTCACCTGCGCCGTCAATGCCGCCCAGAACATTGAGAAATGTGTACGCCGTTGTGGCCTGGAAATCGACGACATCATCCTTGAGCAACTGGCTTCGGCCTATTCGGTGCTCACCGATGACGAGAAAGAACTGGGCGTGTGCCTGGTGGACATCGGTGGCGGCACCACTGACATCGCCATCTTCACCGAAGGCGCGATCCGTCACACCGCTGTGATCCCGATTGCCGGCGATCAGGTGACCAACGACATCGCCATGGCCCTGCGCACCCCGACCCAGTACGCCGAAGAAATCAAGATCCGTTACGCCTGCGCCCTGGCCAAGCTGGCCGGTGCCGGTGAAACCATCAAGGTGCCAAGTGTCGGTGATCGTCCGCCACGCGAACTGTCGCGTCAGGCCCTGGCAGAAGTGGTTGAGCCGCGCTACGACGAGCTGTTCACCCTGATTCAGGCCGAACTGCGCCGCAGCGGCTACGAAGACCTGGTGCCTGCGGGCATCGTCTTGACCGGTGGCACCGCGAAGATGGAAGGCGCGGTAGAACTGGCCGAAGAGATTTTCCACATGCCGGTACGCCTGGGCGTGCCGCATAGCGTTCGGGGTCTGAGTGACGTCGTGCGCAACCCGATTTATTCCACCGGTGTGGGCCTGCTGACCTACGGCTTGCAGAAGCAGTCCGACGGCGTGTCCCTGACCGGTACCAGCAGCAACAACTATGGCGATGAACCCAAGGCACCGGCGTTCGAGCGTTTCACACGCTGGGTCAAAGGCAACTTTTAAAGTTTCAAAGCAGTAGTAGTAGGCGCGAAAACTAGAGAACTGTAAGGAGAGGGAAAATGTTCGAGCTCGTAGACAACGTCCCGCAAAGTCCGGTCATTAAAGTGATCGGCGTCGGTGGCGGCGGTGGCAACGCCGTCAATCACATGGTCAAGAGCAACATCGAAGGCGTTGAGTTCATCTGCGCCAACACCGATGCTCAGGCGCTGAAAAACATCGGCGCACGTACCATTTTGCAACTGGGCACCGGCGTGACCAAGGGACTGGGTGCTGGCGCCAATCCGGAAGTGGGCCGTCAGGCCGCTCTGGAAGACCGTGAGCGCATTGCCGAAGTGCTGCAGGGCACCAACATGGTGTTCATTACTACGGGCATGGGCGGTGGTACCGGTACCGGTGCTGCGCCGATCATCGCCGAAGTGGCCAAGGAACTGGGTATTCTCACCGTTGCGGTGGTCACCCGTCCGTTCCCGTTCGAAGGCCGCAAGCGCATGCAGATCGCCGATGAAGGCATCCGTGCACTGGCAGACAGCGTCGACTCGCTGATCACCATCCCGAACGAGAAGCTGCTGACTATCCTCGGCAAAGACGCAAGCCTGCTGTCTGCTTTCGCCAAGGCTGACGATGTACTGGCTGGTGCCGTTCGCGGTATTTCCGACATCATCAAGCGTCCGGGCATGATCAACGTCGACTTCGCCGACGTACGTACCGTGATGAGCGAGATGGGCATGGCGATGATGGGCACTGGCTGCGCCAGCGGTCCGAACCGTGCACGTGAAGCCACTGAAGCGGCAATCCGCAACCCGCTGCTCGAAGACGTCAACCTGCAGGGCGCGCGCGGTATTCTGGTCAACATCACCGCCGGTCCTGACCTGTCGCTGGGTGAGTACTCGGACGTGGGTAGCATCATCGAAGCCTTCGCTTCCGATCACGCCATGGTCAAGGTCGGTACCGTTATCGATCCGGACATGCGTGACGAGCTGCACGTGACCGTGGTTGCCACTGGTCTGGGCGCAAAAATCGAGAAACCGGTAAAAGTCATCGACAACACCATGCAAACCGCTGCGATGCAGACTGCCGCCCCGGCACCTGTTCGTCAGGAGCAATCGTCGGTGAACTACCGTGATCTGGAGCGTCCGACCGTCATGCGCAATCAGGCGCACGCCGGTGCAGCCGCTGCTGCCAAGCTCAATCCGCAAGACGATCTGGACTATCTGGACATCCCAGCTTTCCTGCGTCGTCAGGCCGATTGATGAAATTTATCAGGGGTATAAGGGTGATTGGTGTTCAGCAAAGGCCGGGTCTGGTATTATCCTCAGCCTTTGTTGATACCAGTTCGCAATTTGCGCTGAAGCGGCCAAGCCATGATTAAACAACGCACCCTGAAGAATATTATCCGTGCCACAGGTGTCGGCCTGCACTCCGGGGAAAAGGTTTACCTGACCCTCAAACCTGCACCTGTGGATACCGGCATCGTATTTCGCCGTGCCGACCTCGACCCCGTGGTGGAAATTCCTGCCCGCGCGGCAAATGTCGGCGAGACCACCATGTCCACGACACTGGTCAATGGCGATACCAAGGTAGACACGGTTGAGCACTTGCTCTCGGCCATGGCTGGCCTGGGCATCGATAACGCCTACGTCGAGCTCTCCGCGTCCGAAGTGCCGATCATGGACGGTAGCGCAGGACCTTTCGTATTCCTGATTCAATCTGCCGGCCTGGAAGAACAGGACGCAGCCAAGAAATTCATCCGCATCCTGCGCGAAGTGACAGTGGAAGACGGCGACAAGCGCGCCACTTTCCTGCCGTTCGACGGATTCAAGGTGAGTTTCGAGATCGATTTCGATCACCCGGTGTTCCGCAACCGGACTCAAAGTGCCAGCGTGGACTTTTCCAGCACCTCGTTCGTGAAGGAAGTCAGCCGCGCCCGGACCTTCGGGTTCATGAGCGATATCGAGTACCTGCGCAAGCACAACCTCGCGCTCGGCGGCAGCGTGGAAAACGCCATCGTGGTCGACACGGACGGTGTGCTCAATGAAGACGGCCTTCGTTACGAAGACGAATTCGTCAAGCACAAGATCCTCGACGCCATCGGCGACCTCTACCTGCTGGGCAACAGCCTGATCGGCGAGTTCAAGGGCTTCAAGTCCGGACACGCGCTGAACAACCAGCTGCTGCGCAAGCTGATCGAGGAAACAGATGCCTGGGAAGTGGTGACTTTCGAAGATGCCAGTACGGCACCGATCTCTTACATGCGCCCTGTTGCGGCAGTGTAAGTTCGAACACTCTCTCTAGTGATTAAGGCCACCTTCGGGTGGCCTTTTTTATAGCGCTTGTAGGAGCGGGCTTGCCCCGCGACTGCGGTGTGCCAGGCGGAATGCAATCGCGGGGCAAGCCCGCTCCTACCGGTTACTTTTTGTTGCGGGTATTGCTGGCCAGGCGCTCCAGGGCTGCGCGCAGGTTTGGGTCGCTGATACCTTCGGCTGTCGCCTGAATGCTCTCGACGGCCTGGCTGGACAGGTCAACCGTGTGCCCGGCGGCGCGGCTTTGGGTGACGGGTGGTTGCACTTTGAAGAGAATGCGCGTCAGGCCGGCAAATGCATCAAGGCTCTCTAGCTGGCGCTGCAGACGTTTTTGCTGGTAGCGCAGACGAGTCGCCCAGTGGCCATCGGTGACGACCAGCAGCAGCACGCCTTCGCGCCAGGAGGCAATATGGCAATGCTCACGAGCCGCAGGTTGCAGTTGGCTGTCCAGCAGCTTTTGCAGGTGCGCCAGGCGTTGAGCCTGATTGAACAGGGCTTTGAGTGGGCGGGCTTCACGCAGCAGGACTGCGGGCGCTCGGGCCGGCAAGGGGCGAGTAGCCATGAAAGGACACCTGAAGTTACAGTCCCGGCATCTTATCAGATACCCCGACAGACGCCTTGTTCGGGTGCCTGGTGAAAAACTTCATGTTGCGAATGGGTTGAAGTTGTGAAAAAAGCCCTTATTGTTTAAAAGCCCCGTCAAAGCGCTGTGCCAGCATCGTGGAAATCCGCCACTTTCCTCACCGTCGTTTCCGGGTAGAATGCTCGTTCGCATGCGGCCATAAGGGCTGCACGGGCGACTCACGGGGCCGCCCTCCATCCCTATGTGTGGAAGATCCTGCCGATATGTTTGCGCCTTTGTTAAAAAAACTTTTTGGAAGCAAGAACGAGCGTGAGGTGAAACGCCTGCTCAAGGCGGTGCAGTCCGTCAATGCCTTCGAAGAGAAGATGGTGGCCCTCTCGGACGAACAGCTGCGTGGTAAAACCGCAGAGTTCAAAGAGCGCCTGGCCAAAGGCGAGACCCTCGACCAGTTGCTGCCGGAGGCCTTCGCCGTCGCGCGCGAGGCCGGCAAGCGGGTCATGGGCATGCGCCACTTCGATGTTCAGTTGATCGGCGGCATGGCCTTGCACGAAGGCACTATCGCAGAAATGCGCACCGGTGAAGGCAAGACCTTGGTAGCAACCCTGGGCGTGTACCTCAACGCACTGTCCGGCAAGGGCGTGCACGTGGTCACGGTCAACGACTACCTGGCCCGCCGCGACGCCAACTGGATGCGCCCGCTGTATGAATTCCTCGGTCTGACCGTCGGCGTCGTTACGCCGTTCCAGCCGCCGGAAGAAAAGCGCGCAGCCTATGCCGCCGACATCACCTACGGCACCAACAACGAATTCGGTTTCGACTACCTGCGCGACAACATGGCGTTCAGCATGGAAGAGAAATTCCAGCGTGAGCTGAATTTCGCCGTGATCGACGAAGTCGACTCCATCCTGATTGACGAAGCGCGGACCCCTCTGATCATTTCCGGTCAGGCCGAAGACAGCTCCAAGCTGTACATCGAGATCAACAAACTGATCCCGCGCCTGAAGCAGCACATCGAAGAAGTCGAAGGCCAGGTGACCCAGGAAGGCCACTACAGCATCGATGAGAAAAGCCGTCAGGTCGAACTCAACGAAGCCGGCCACCAGTACATCGAAGAGATGCTCACCCAGGTTGGCCTGCTGGCTGAAGGCGAGAGTCTCTACTCTGCACATAACCTGGGCCTGCTGACCCACGTGTATGCCGGCCTGCGCGCGCACAAGCTGTTCCATCGCAATGTCGAGTACATCGTTCAGGACGGTCAGATTCTGCTGATCGACGAGCACACCGGCCGTACCATGCCGGGTCGCCGCCTGTCCGAAGGCCTGCACCAGGCAATCGAAGCGAAGGAAAACCTGAATATCCAGGCCGAAAGCCAGACCCTGGCGTCGACCACCTTCCAGAACTACTTCCGTCTGTACAACAAGCTGTCCGGCATGACCGGTACCGCAGACACCGAAGCCTTCGAGTTCGCCCAGATCTATAACCTCAACGTTATGGTCATTCCACCGAACAAGCCACTGGCACGTAAGGACTTCAACGACCTGGTCTACCTGACCGCTGACGAGAAGTACGCAGCGATCATTGCCGACATCAAGGAAAGCATGGCTCAGGGCCGCCCGGTGCTGGTCGGTACGGCCACCATCGAAACTTCCGAGCACATGTCCAACCTGCTCAAGAAGGAAGGCATCGATCACAAGGTACTGAACGCCAAGTACCACGAGAAAGAAGCCGAGATCATTGCCCAGGCCGGTCGTCCGGGGGCGCTGACCATCGCGACCAACATGGCCGGTCGTGGTACCGACATCCTCCTGGGCGGTAACTGGGAAGTGGAAGTCGCGGCCATGGACAACCCGACCCCTGAGCAGATCGCGCAAATCAAGGCCGACTGGCAGAAGCGTCACCAGCAGGTGATCGAGTCGGGTGGTCTGCATGTGATTGCATCCGAGCGCCACGAATCCCGCCGTATCGACAACCAGCTGCGTGGTCGTGCCGGCCGTCAGGGTGACCCGGGCTCCAGCCGTTTCTACCTGTCGCTGGAAGATAGCCTGATGCGTATCTTCGCCTCTGACCGGGTGAAGAACTTCATGAAGGCCCTGGGCATGCAGTCCGGTGAAGCCATCGAGCACCGTATGGTCACCAACGCCATCGAAAAAGCGCAGCGCAAGGTCGAAGGTCGTAACTTCGACATCCGTAAGCAGCTGCTCGAATTCGACGACGTGGCCAACGAGCAACGTAAAGTCATCTACCACATGCGTAACAGCCTGCTGGCCGCTGACAACATCGGTGACACTATCGCTGAGTTCCGTCAGGAAGTGCTCGACGCCACCGTCGCCCAGCACATCCCACCGCAATCGCTGCCAGAGCAGTGGGACGTGGTAGGCCTGGAAGCAGCTCTGGCCAGCGACTTCGGGGTCAAGCTGCCGATCCAGCAATGGCTCGACGAAGACGATCACCTGTACGAAGAAACCCTGCGCGAAAAACTCATGGCCGAGTTGCTGGCGGCCTACAACGAGAAAGAAGAGCAGGCCAGTGCCGAAGCGCTGCGTACCTTCGAGAAGCAGATTCTGCTGCGCGTTCTGGACGACTTGTGGAAAGACCACCTGTCGACCATGGACCACCTGCGTCACGGTATCCACCTGCGTGGCTACGCCCAGAAGAACCCGAAGCAGGAGTACAAGCGCGAGTCGTTCGCCCTGTTCCAGGAACTGCTCGACTCGATCAAACGCGACACTATCCGAGTGCTCTCGCACGTTCAGGTGCGTCGCGAAGATCCAGCCGAAGAAGAAGCCCGCCTGCGTCGCGAAGCCGAGGAGCTGGCTGCCCGCATGCAGTTCCAGCACGCTGCAGCACCAGGCCTGGAGCAGAACCAGGAGCAAGAGGAGGGCGCTGAAGTCGCCGTCGCCGCCGCTCCGGTACGCAATGACCTGAAGTTGGGCCGTAACGAACTGTGCTGGTGTGGTTCGGGCAAGAAGTTCAAGCACTGCCACGGCCAGATCAACTAACGTCGTCTTCCCGGCCGTTCACTGATACACGAACATCACGCCGCGACCGGTCCTGTACCGTCGCGGCGTTGTTCCATCTCAAGTACCGGCTTATTCGAACCGGTGCATTTTTTCTAGGAGCGCTTTCATGGCTGTTGGTCTTGGTCCTTTGCCAACGTTGCACCCGGTTCCAGGTTTTGAACTCGGCATCGCCTCTGCGGGTATCAAGCGCCCGGGGCGCAAGGATGTTGTGGTCATGCGCTGCGCCGAAGGTTCCAGTGTGGCTGGCGTATTCACCCTCAATGCCTTTTGCGCAGCGCCGGTGATTCTCGCCAAGCAGCGCGTGCAAGGTACTGTGCGCTACCTGCTGACCAACACCGGTAATGCCAACGCCGGCACCGGTGCGCCGGGCCTGGCTGCGGCTGAGCGCACCTGTGCCAAGCTGGCTGAACTGACTGGCGTCGATGCCAGCGCCGTACTGCCATTCTCCACGGGTGTCATCGGTGAGCCGCTGCCAGTCGAGAAAATCGAAGGTGCCCTGCAGGCTGCCCTGGATGACCTGTCGGAGAACAACTGGGCTGCTGCCGCTACCGGCATCATGACCACCGACACCCTGCCCAAGGGTGCCAGCCGCCAGTTCCAACATGACGGCGTAACCATCACTGTTACCGGCATCAGCAAAGGCGCGGGGATGATCCGCCCGAACATGGCTACCATGCTCGGCTACATCGCCACCGACGCCAAAGTTGCCCCGCAGGTGCTCAAGGACCTGATCCTCGATGGCGCCAACAAGTCGTTCAACCGCATCACCATCGATGGCGATACCTCGACCAACGATTGCTGCATGCTGATCGCCACCGGCAAGGCTGATGTCGCCGAAGTGACCGAGGCTCGTGGCCCACTGTTCGAAGCACTGAAAAAAGCAGTGTTCGAAGTGTGCATGGAAGTGGCCCAGGCCATCGTCCGTGACGGCGAAGGTGCAACCAAGTTCGTGACTGTCGAAGTCAACGGTGGTGGCAACCATCAGGAGTGCCTGGACGTCGGTTATGCAGTGGCTCACTCGCCACTGATCAAAACCGCTTTGTTTGCCTCCGACCCGAACTGGGGCCGTATCCTGGCTGCTGTCGGCCGTGCCGGTGTGCCTGAGTTGGACGTCAGCCTGATCGACGTTTATCTGGGCGATGTGTGCATTGCCAGCAAAGGCGGGCGCAGTGCTACCTACACTGAAGCTCAGGGTGCAGAGGTGATGGCCAAAGAGGAAATCACCATCCGTATCGAGCTGGGGCGTGGCCAGTGCAGCGAAACGATCTGGACCACCGACCTGTCTCATGAGTACGTGAAGATCAACGCTGAATACCGTACTTGATTTGATCGCGGGACAAGCCCGCTCCCACAGATAACCAGTGTGGGAGCGGGCTTGCCCCGCGATTGTCCCCCCTGATGGAGCCGAACCATGAGCTACCACCTGATCATCGGCGACAAGCTTTACTCCTCCTGGTCGCTACGCGCTGCCCTGGCCCTTGAGCTGGCTGGCGCTACCTACGATGAAACCCTGATCAAGCTCAACCAGCCCGACACCCGTGCGCGGCTGCTGGAGTACTCCCCGACCGCTAAAGTACCGTTGCTCAAGTGCGAGCACGGCATCATTGCCGACTCCCTGGCGATTGCCGAGTACCTGGCCGAGCGTCATCCACAAGCCAATCTGTGGCCCACTGATGTAGCCGCCCGAGCCCAAGCGCGCTCCGCATGCGCGCAGATGCACAGTGGCTTCTTTGCCCTGCGCGGTAACATGCCGTTCGACCTGTCACGCGACCAAGCATTGGAGAACATGCCGTTGGACGTGCAGGTTGATATCGACCGAATCGTTGCGCTTTGGTCGGAGTGCCGATTGGCGGCCAAGGAAACCGGCCCGTTCCTGTTTGGTGCGCCGAGCCTGGCTGACGCATTCTTCGCCCCCGTCGCTGTGCGCCTGCGTACCTACCGGGTAGACGTACCGCCTGCAGCGGCTGCCTATATCGAAACCATTTACCAGTGGCCGGCCTTCCAGGCTTGGCAGAAGGCTGGCCTGGCGGAGCGTGAAGGGTGAAACGTATACATGTAGCCGCAGCCGTCATTCGCGGTACAGATGGCCGTATCCTGATTGCCCGTCGTGCCGATACCCAGCACCAAGGTGGCTTGTGGGAGTTCCCGGGCGGTAAGGTCGAAGACGGTGAAGCGGTAGAAGTTGCCCTGGCCCGCGAGTTGAATGAAGAGCTGGGCATTGTCGTCACGCGCGCGCGACCATTGATCAAGATCCACCACGACTACACGGACAAACAGGTGTTGCTGGATGTCTGGGAAGTTGATGGTTTTACTGGCGAACCTCATGGCGCCGAAGGTCAACCGCTGGCCTGGGTCACCGCCCGTGAGTTGCCGCAATATGAGTTCCCCGAGGCCAATCGGCCGATCGTGGCCGCAGCCCGTCTGCCGGGCGAGTACCTGATCACCCCGGAAGGGCTGGAAGTGCCGCAGATGCTGCGCGGTATTCAAAAAGCCATTGCCGGCGGGATCAAACTGGTCCAGCTGCGTGCACCGAACATGTACGACCCCAAGTACCGTGATGTGGCAGTGGACGCTGTTGGCTTGTGTGCTGGCAAGGCGCAGTTGATGCTCAAGGGGCCATTGGAGTGGTTGGGTGACTTCCCTTCAGCAGGCTGGCACCTGACTTCGGAACAACTGCGCAAGTACGCTCCCAACGGCCGGCCGTTCCCTAAAGAACGGTGGTTGGCAGCCTCGTGCCATAGCGCCGAGGAACTGGCGTTGGCCGAGCAGATGGGGGTGGATTTCGTCACCTTGTCGCCGGTGCAGGCGACCCAGACTCATCCGGATGCTCAGCCGCTTGGTTGGGAGCAGGCCCGCCAGTTGATCGACGGTTTTAGCAAACCGGTGTATCTGCTTGGTGGTGTTGGTGCAGCCGAGCGCGAGAAGGCTTGGTTGCATGGTGCTCAGGGCGTTGCCGGGATACGGGCATTCTGGCCCGACAATTGAGCAGATCGCGGGGCAAGCCCGCTCCCACAGGGGCATTAACTGTGGGAGCGGGCTTGCCCCGCGATAAGATCCTCAAGGCTTCGCGGCAGCCTGCCAAAGTACCTCCGCCACCCCCTGGCGCCGCCCAATCAAACGTGCTGCCACAAACAGCAAGTCCGACAATCGGTTGATGTACGCCAGGCCAACCCCGGCCAACGGCTCGACGCTGTTCAACTGCTGGCAACGCCGCTCGGCGCTGCGTGCCAGGCTGCGGCACACATGGGCCTGGGCAATCAACGCTGAGCCACTGGGCAGAATGAAGTTTTCAAGCGGTCCCAGCTCTTCGTTCCAACGATCGATTGCCGCTTCCAGGCGCTCCACTTCAGCGTTGTTCAGCGCCTGATAGCTGGGCATCGCCAACTCGCCACCCAAGTCGAACAAGCGGTGCTGGCAGGGCGCTAATACCTCGATGACTTCCTCCAGGCCCTGTTCGGCCAACCCGGCCAAGAGCAGGCCGAGTTGGCTGTTCAGGCTGTCAACCTCGCCAATCGCCTCGATACGTGGATGATCCTTGGGCACGCGGCGGCCATCGCCCAGGCCGGTTTCGCCTTTATCGCCGGTGCGGGTGTAGATCTTCGACAACCGAAAACCCATGTTTATGACTCCATTTTCTGTGGCTCAGCCCCGGTGGGCGAGCTGCTGGCCAGCGGCAGACGCAAGGTGAAGCAAGTGCCTTGCCCCGGTGCTGACTGCACCTCCATCTGGCCTTTGTGGTTGTTGGTGATGATGAAGTACGACACCGACAGGCCCAGGCCGGTGCCCTGGCCGATTTCCTTGGTAGTGAAAAATGGCTCGAAAGTACGCTTACGCACCGCTTCGGGCATGCCGACACCGTTGTCTTCCACTTGAATCTCCGCCCACGGCGGGTTGAGCCGGGTACGCAGGATAATCCGCCCCGGTTCGCTGTCGTCTTCGCGCAGGTGAATGGCCTGGGCTGCGTTTTTCAGCAGGTTGAGCAGCACTTGTTCCAGTTCGTTCGCTGTGCAAGGCACCGGCCCCAGGTTGGGGTCGAACTGGCGGACGATCGCTTGGCCCTTGAAATCGAAACCGATGGTCAGGTCAAAGTCATTACCGGCAATTTCCACCGCCTGGTCGATCAGTGCCGGCAAATCGCAAGGTGCCAGCTGGCGGTTGCTACGGCGGCTGAAACTGAGCATGTGGGTGACGATCTTCGCCGCGCGGGCTCCAGCTTGCTGGATGCCGTCGAGCAGCTGCGGCACCTCACGGCTTGCCAGATAGCGGTTGACCACCGACAGGTCGATGCCAAGCTCTTCGGCCTGTTCCTGGTTCTTTGCCAGGTCTGGTGACAGGCGTCGGCGAATGTTCTGCACGTTGTGCAGGATCGCCCCCAACGGGTTGTTGATTTCGTGCGCCATGCCCGCAGCCAGGCCACCTACCGATAGCATTTTCTCCGACTGCACCATCATTTCTTCCAGCGACAGGCGCTGGGTAATGTCGTCGATACGGATCACCACACCGCGGCCTCCACCCCCCATCAACGGATAGAAGGTCAGAGCGTAGTAGCGGGCATCGTCACCTCTGGTCCAGGTAACCCGCTCGATCTTGGCCACCCGATGTTTTTCGACGCTTTCCTTGAGCTGCGGCAAGAACGGCTTGAGCGGCTCGAAGGCAAGGAAGATCGGTTGGTTCAACGCTTCGTCCAGCGGTGTGCCGGAGAGGGCAGTGGCTTCCTGGTTCCATTGGGTTACGTAGAGTTGCTCGTCGAGGGCAATCAGTGCCGAGGGCATGGAGTCGATGATGCTGTTGAGGTAGTTCTGAAAGCCGGTGAGTTTCTTCTCGATCTTGCTGCGCACCTGAACTTCCAGTTCCAGCTTACGGTTGGTGTGGCGGGTTTCTTCAGCCAGGCCTTGGGCCTGGTCGTAGGCTTCCTGGAACTCATCACGGGCGCGCTTGAGCTGCTGCTCACGGGCTTCGATGCGTGAAAGCATGGTGTTGAACGCTTCAGCCAGGCTGCCGATTTCGTCGTCATTGCCGCGCTGGGCGCGCAGGGCATAGTTCTCTTCGCGGGTAACCTGGCGTGAAAGCAGTTCGAGCTGGTTGATCGGCTGCGTAATCAGCCGTTTGATCTGCCGGGCGATGATCATCCACAGCAGGACACTGAACACCAGAATGCCGAGGCTGGCGGTCAGTATGCCGGTATAGAAAGCCATCGGCAGTTCACTGCTGGCGACCATCAGCAGGTAGCCGGGTGGGCTGCCTGGGCGAGGCAGTTTGGTCAGTTGAGTGCTGCGAAACTCCGTTACCCGCCAGTTTTCAATGTGGCGGTAGCGGGTGGGTAGCGGCAGTTGTTCTCCGTGCTGCAATTGCGCGAGCAGTTTGCCGTCGCTGCCGTAGATGGCCGCCGCGCGCAAGGGGGTATAACTGTCGAGTTCTTTGAGCAGGGCATCCGCCGCTTCGGGAGAGTCGGCGGCCTGAGTGGAAAGCTGCGGATTGGCTACCAGCCGCCCAATGGTCTGCAGGGCCTGCGGTGCCATGCTCTCCTGGGAAATCCAGTAGGCAGCGCTGATGAAGGTCAGGTTGGCCACCAGCAATATGGTGATCAACAGCACCAGCAGGGCGGCCAGCAGTTTCTGGCCGACCGGCAGGTTTTCCAGGCGTTCGCGCAGCGTCATGTGAAAGCGGGATCCTGGTCGGTAGGTGGAAAGGGCAGGGTAACGCTGCGGTCAGTCGCAGGGCAAACCGCGCGCGCTCAGGTGCTCCAGCAGGCGCCGATAGAGGCGTTCCAGGTGCGGCAGTTCAAGTCCATGACGGCTGGCGACGCGGCAGGCGTGGCCCAGCAGATAGTGGATCTCGGTGCGCCGGCCTTGGCGGACATCCTGGTACATGGAAGAGTAGTTGGCGGCGGTGGCCTTTATCACTCTTTCCACTTCGTCGCTCAAACCCGTAGCCGCTTCCGGTTGGCCGCAGCATTGCAGCAGCTCCGTGAGCTCGGCGCACAGGGTGGCGACTTCACAGTGGTGTTGCTCAAGGCCGCCGTTTCGGCAGTCGTGCAACACGGTCAGTGGGTTGATCGCACAGTTGAGTGCCAGCTTTCGCCACAGGCGGGTGAGGATGTCGGGTGTCCACTGATGGGGGATTCCGGCGTCAGACAGGTCGTCGAGCCACTCCGGCACCGACGGGTTTGCCTGATCACCCAGCCAGTTGAAACCATGACCGGCGAAGTTCACCTGCCAGTCGGCCTCGCGAAAGGCGCCTTCGGTGCTGGAGGCAAAAATGCAACGGGCATGGGGCACTTGATTGGCGACCGCATCCTGGCTGCCCAGGCCGTTCTGCAACAGAATCAGCTCGGCGCCATGGGCCAGACGTGGCGCTATCTGCGCTACTGCGCGCTCGGCATCGTAGGCTTTACAGGCCACTAACAGGCGATGAATGGGCGTGGTGTCGTGTGCGGTGTGTGCCGGGATAGCGTGCAGTTGTGCCTGGCCCTTTTCGATCAGGGTCAGCCCGCCACTTGCCTCATAGGCCTCAAGCCGCGCGCTGTCGCGCAGGATCAACCGTACCGCTTTGCCGGCGCGAGCCAGTCGACAGGCCCAGAGGCTGCCCAGACTGCCTGCGCCGAGAATATGCCAGGTGCTGCTCATCAGCGTACCGCAACCGTTATAATGAGCCGGTATTTTAACCGTCAAACCCTGCGTGCTCCATCGCGCTCTTTCGTTAGAGCCATGAGCGTGCGTTTATTTTTTGGAGAGAAGGTATGCCGTCGTTCGACGTGGTATCGGAACTGGACAAGCACGAAGTCACCAACGCTGTCGACAACGCGATCAAAGACCTGGAACGTCGTTATGACCTCAAGGGCAAAGGTAGCTTCGACTTCAAAGATAAGGAACTGACCGTCGGTCTGACCGCCGAAGCCGAGTTCCAGCTCGAAGCGATGATCGAAATTCTCAAAATGGCCCTGATCAAGCGCAAGATCGACGTTCAGTGCCTGGAAGTGAAGGACGCCTACGCGTCGGGCAAAGTGATGAAGCAGGAAGCCACCCTCAAAGAAGGCATCGACAAAGAGCTGGCGAAGAAAATCGTCGCTCACATCAAAGAAGCCAAACTCAAGGTCCAGGCCTCTATCCAGGGTGAGCAGGTACGCGTCACCGGTAAAAAACGCGATGACCTGCAGGAAGCCATTGCTGCACTGCGCGCCAAGGAATTTGGCATGCCGCTGCAGTTCAACAACTTCCGCGACTGATCAAAGCACTTCGGAACCTTGGCGCCGTTTCGGCGTCCGAGGTCTCTGGTGCCGCTGAAACGATTGCGGCAAGATTTTTATAGCTTTTGCCGTTCGGCATCAGGAGAACATTATGGATTTGAGTGCTGAAGTCGATCAGCTGGTTAAAACGTCGCAAACCTGGCTACCGTTGATCATGGAGTACGGCAGCCGCTTTTTGCTGGCACTGCTGACCCTGGCCATTGGCTGGTGGGTGACCAACAAAGTGTCCTCTCACCTGGGTAAATTGGTGGCGTTGCGTAACGCCGACCGTGCCTTGCAGGGGTTCATTACCAGCCTGGCCAATATCATTCTGAAGATTCTGCTGGTCATCAGCGTTGCTTCGATGATCGGTATCGAAACCACTTCGTTCGTTGCTGCCATCGGTGCTGCCGGTCTGGCCATCGGCCTGGCGTTGCAGGGCAGCCTGTCGAACTTCGCGGGTGGCGTGCTGATCTTGCTGTTCCGTCCCTTCCGTCTGGGTGACTGGATCGAAGCCCAGGGCGTTGCCGGTACCGTGGACAGCATCCAGATCTTCCACACCGTGTTGCGTACCGGTGACAACAAAACCGTGATCCTGCCCAACGGCAGCCTGTCCAACGGCATCATCACCAACACCAACCGTCAGCCCACCCGTAAGGTGGTGTTCGACGTGGGTGTCGATTACGAGGCTGACCTGCAAAAGGCCCGTCAGGTGTTGCTGGACCTGGCCAAGGATCCACGCGTTCATCAAGACCCAGCGCCTCAGGCGGTGGTTTCGCTGCTGGGTGACAGTTCGATCACCCTGTCGTTGCGGGTTTGGGTCAACACTGCAGACTATTGGGATGTGATGTTCATGCTCAACGAGCATGCCCGTGACCGTCTGAAGGAAGAGGGTATCGACATTCCGTTTCCACAGCGGGTCATTCGCGTAGTACAGGAAGCCGCTGTCTAATCGTACTCTGTGGGAGCGGGCTTGCCCCGCGATAGCGATGTGGCTGTCAGGCCGCAATCGCGGGGCAAGCCCGCTCCCACCGAAGGCGGTATCTCCTACCGGGGGATTACACTTGTTCACGTCTTTGCGCTACCTGCGCCCCGGTGTTTCTGGCATATAGGCTGGCTTATTTCTGTTTGCCCGGTCTTGTCATGCTTACCCCTTTGATCAATATCACGCCCTTGCGAGCCTTGTGCTTCGCCATGACTTTGGCGCTGTTCGAGCTGCTGACCTACCTCGCCAGTGACGTGGTCATGCCGGCGATGCCGGTGGTGGTCACGGATCTCAATGCCAGCCCCGTCTACATTCCCCATGCGCTCAACCTCTATCTGCTCGGCGGCGTGCTGCTGCAATGGCTGATCGGCCCGTTGGCTGACCGCTATGGCCGCAGGCCGCTGTTGTTGGCGGGGTGCGCGATTTTCTGCGTGACTTGCCTGGCAACCTTTTGGGTGCAGGGCATCGAACTGTTCAACCTGCTGCGCCTGCTGCAGGGCATTGGCCTGGGTTTTGTGGTGACGGTCAGTTACCCCGCATTGAACGAGGCGTTCAGCGAAGCCGATGCCGTACGCATGATGGCGTTATTGGCAAACATCGCACTGCTGTCCCCATTGCTTGGCCCGTTGGTGGGCACCTTGCTGCTGGAGTGGGTGTCGTGGCGTTGGTTGTTCGTGGTCTTCGGCGCTTGCGCGGTGCTGTCGTGGCTGGCGCTGTACCGATTTATGCCCGAGACCCTGGGCGTCGTGCGCCGTGACGGTTCGCGCCTGGCGTTTCAGCCGATCCACCTGAAGGCATTGTTACTGGGGTATACCCAGTTGCTCAGCAACCGTCGCTTTGTCGCGGGCAGCGCAGCGCTGGGTCTGGTCGGCTTGCCACTGATCGGCTGGATCGGCTTGTCGCCGGTGCTCCTGATTCACGATGAAGGTCTGAGCACCCTGGACTACGCCCTGTGGCAGTTGCCGGTGTTCGGCGGGCTGATTCTGGGGAACTTGATCATTAACCGCATCGCCGACCGTTACCCACTCAAGCGCTTGGTACAGCGTGCACTGTGGCCTTACCTGGCGGGGCTTTCGGGCATGATGCTCGCCACATGGTTGCTGCCTGGTGTGCCTAGCCTGGTGGCGGGAATGTCGGTGTATGCCCTTGGCCTGGGTATTGCCAACGCCGTGCTGTACCGCATGACCCTGTTCTCCAGCGAGCAGAGCAAGGGGCTGGTCTCGGCCATGCTGGGGATGATCACCATCGCCTTGCTGGGCGTGGGCGGCGCGTTGCTGGCCATGCTGGGTGCGGGGGCGAGCTTGTTGAGTTTTGCGTTGGCGGCGGGTTCAGCCGGTATATTGGCGCTATGGCCTCTGCAGGTCGTTCTCAGGGCCTGCGGTGAGCAAACCGAGGCAATGCCGGGATAACCCCGGCAGGCGCCTCAGGCAGGCTTATGGGCGCTGTTCGGCCACCGGATTGTCGTCTTCAGGCACTTGCTTGCCCTTGTCGACCTCCTGACGCCACTGCAGGGCAATCAGGATCAGGGTCGGCACGCCGAGCAAAGCGGTGATCAGGAAGAAGTCGTGATAACCGAACTTCTCCACCATCACGCCTGAGTAGCCACCAATCAGGCGTGGCAATAGCAGCATGATCGAGCTGAGCAACGCATATTGGGTGGCGGAGAACTTCAGGTTGGTCAGGCTCGACAGGTAGGCCACGAAGGCAGAGGTGGCCAGGCCCGAGCTGAAGTTATCGAGGGAAATGGTCACCACCAGCATCTGCAGGTTCGGCCCCATATCGGCCAACATCAGGAACAGAATGTTGGTGGCTGCCGAGGCCGCGCCGCCGATGAACAGGATCGGCAAAATACCGAAGCGCACGATCAGCAAGCCACCCATGCCGGCACCGACCAGAGTCATGATCAGGCCGAAAATCTTGCTGACGCTGGCAATCTGATCTTTGGTGAAGCCCTGGTCGATGTAAAACACGTTGGCCATTACGCCCATCACCGTATCGGACATACGGTAGGTGGCAATCAGGCCGAGCAACAGCAGGGCTTGCCAGCGGTAGCGCAGAATGAAGTCGTTGACCGGTGTCAGCACCGGCGCGAGGCCTCGACGGCCCATGGACGACAGGCACAGGGCGGTCAGGGTGATGTAGAGGATGGCCCGCAGGAAGGCGCGGTCTTCCAGCAGCAGGTCGAGCAGGCTGACACCGTCGAACAGCACGCTGGCGAAATCGGTGTTGTAGAGCTGGGTGAAGGTCGCCGGTACCGAGACCAGCAGGATGATCAACACGAACACCGAAACCAATTGATGGACCAGGCCATAACGGGCTGCAGACAATTGGGTGCGCAACGGCACCGGTGGTTCGCGCATCAGCAGGGTAGTGATCACGGCAGGCAGCATCAGCACGCCGAACAGCACATAGGTGCCGGTCCAGGCTTTGTGCAGGTAACTGAAACCAGTAGAGCCGAAGCCTTCGGCAAAAAACAGCGCACCGGCGGTCGCCAACAGCGCGGCAACCCGATAACCAGCCATGTAGCTGGCGGCCAGTGCGGCCTGGCGTTGGTCGTCGGCGATTTCCAGGCGATAGGCGTCTACGGCGATATCTTGAGTGGCAGAAGCAAAGGCAACCAGTACGGCCAGGGCGATCAGCCACGACAGGTGCTTTTGCGGGTCACAAAAGCCCATGCCGACCAAACCGATTACCACCAGAACCTGAGAGAGCACCAACCAGGAGCGGCGGCGCCCGAGTTTACCGAGCAAGGGCAGGCGCCATTGGTCGAGAAGTGGCGACCAGACCCATTTGAAGGCATACGCCAAACCGATCAGGCTGGCATAACCGATGGTTTCACGGGCCACCCCGGCCTCGCGCAACCACACCGACAGCGTTGAAAACACCAGCATGTAGGGCAAGCCGGCCGCAAAGCCGAGCAGTAACAGCACCAAGGTAGACGGGCTGGCATAGGCAGCGAGCGCAGCGCGCCAGGTTTTACGGGGCATGGGCCAACATCTGCCTCAAGTTTACGAAAACAAAGCGCGCACTCTAACCGCTGTGCTCCATCGGGCGCCAGCCATGACGCAACATATCCACACGATTATTGTGCACGGTGACGCCTTCTGCCCGTAAGCGGGCACGCTGCTCGTCGCCTGAAGGCGTGCCCAGGGCCAGGCTCAAACGTCCCCCTGCTCCCAGCACCCGATGCCAGGGTAACTGCGTGTCGCCGGGCAACTGGCTCAGGGTGCGCCCGACCCAGCGCGCTGCGCGGCCCAGCCCCGCCAGTTCAGCAAGTTGGCCGTAGCTGACGACCTTGCCTGACGGCACCTGGCCGAGTACCAGATACAGTGCCATTCGTCGGGCTTGGGCGTGTTCCGTCGGATCGCCGGGTGGCGCTGTCATTGCGGCCTCGCAGGTATTTGCGCTGAAGTTGGTGCGATCGGGTAACAATCAGGAATTGAACTCATTGGCATGAGGCGGGTCAGTCCTTGCTCTACGGGCGGGTATCTGGATAATGCCCGACTTTTTTGCAAACCAGAGTCCGTCGTTGCTTATGTTTTCTAGAGTCTTGCTGTGCCTTGCCCTTGTTTCTACCTGCTCTATCGCTGTCGCAGATACAGTGTGGATGAAAAACGGTGATCGGCTAAGCGGCAAGATCACCGTTTTTGATGGCGGCAAGCTGTTGCTCAAAACTGAGTACGGTGGCTCCATCGCCCTCGACTGGAAGCAGGTCAAGACCCTGGAAAGCGACCAGGAGCTGCTGGTCAAGCAGGATGCCTACACCGGTGAGAAAGCCAAATCACTGAGCGCCGCTGAAGACGGCAAGGTTACCCTTGCCAACGGCGACGCGCCCAAGACTGTGGAACTGGCGAGCATCCAGCAAATCATGAAACCCCAGCCGGTGATCGAAGATTTGTCGTGGAAGGGCAACGTCGATGTGGCCATGGACTACAAACGCGCTGAGTCCGACAGCGATGACTACGACGTCGACTTCAAAACCACGGCACGTCACGGGCGCTGGCGGCATCAGGCGGAAGGTGAGTACAACCGCGAAAGCAAAGATGACGTCACCACCACCAATAACTGGAGTGCCGAGTACGCGCTGGACCGCTTCCTGACCGAGAAGTGGTTCTGGCAAGGGCGTCTTGAGTACAAGCGTGATCATATTGAAGACCTGGCCCGTCAACGCACCGTGGGTACCGGCCCGGGTTACCAGTTCTGGGATGACGAGTTGGGTGCTTTCTCCCTGGGTTCGCTGATCAACCGTACCGACTATGAATATGCCGACGGCGGCAAAGACAACTTCTACTCCCTGGCGATGAAGTGGGATTACAACCGCTACCTGATCGGCAAGCGCGTTGAGTTCTTCACCAGTGGCGAAGTCGGCAAGCCGCTCGACGGCGTGGCCAACTACGCACTGGATGCCGAAGTTGGCCTGCGCTACAAGGTCACCGAGTGGGCGTCATTGAACCTCAAGGCGGAAAAAGACGTGATCAGTGGTACCCGCGACAGCGACCTGGATAAAACCCGCTACACCGCAGGCTTCGGGGTGACCTGGTAAGTCTGCTGGCAAGCGCCGACGATAATGATTATTTTGGCGGTGATGCACAGGGCCGGATTTTCCCTCCGGCCAGCCCTCAATCCATTGTCGAGTCGGGAGTCACACCGTGAGCGCTAAAGTCGCACAACAGGCCCGGGAGTTGCTGCTCAAGGAGTACCGTGGAGTCCTGTCGACCCATTCCAAGTCGATGCCGGGCTTTCCCTTTGGTTCGGTAGTGCCGTACTGCCTGGATGCCGAAGGCAACCCACTGATCCTGATCAGCCGCATCGCTCAGCACACCCACAACCTGCAGAAAGACCCCAAGTGTTCTTTGCTGGTGGGCGAGCGTGATGCCGAAGACGTGCAGGCCGTCGGTCGTCTGACGGTGTTGGCTCAGGCGCACAAGCTTGATGAACCGGCACTGGTAGAAGCTGCCGCTGAGCGCTATTACCGCTATTTCCCTGAGTCGAGCAACTACCACAAAGCCCATGATTTCGATTTCTGGGTGTTGAAACCGGTGCGGCATCGCTACATCGGTGGCTTTGGCGCGATCCATTGGGTTGATCACCTGAGCCTGGCCAATCCTTTTGCCGGCAAGGCCGAGCTGAGCATGATCGAACACATGAACAGCGACCACGCTAACGCCATTGCCCATTACGTCCAGCTCAGCGGCCTGCCGCAGGGTACGGCGCAAATGGTCGGTATCGACAGCGAAGGTATGCACCTGCGCATTGGCCAGGGGTTGCACTGGCTGCCGTTCGCGGTGCCTTGCAATACGCCGATACAAGTGCGCGAAGCCTTGGTTTTTCTGGCACGTGCCGATCAGTGGCCGGCGCGTGAAAGCGCTCAGGGTTGAAATAGCGAGTGATCGCAACCATTAAAGGTCTACTGCAAGGCCTACTTGCGTAGAGGATCCATTGATGCGTGCTTTTCTATTGCTGTTTCTGATTTTTCCGGTGCTGGAGCTGTATGTGTTCTTCAAGGTCAGCAGCGCGATCGGCTTCTTTCCGGCGCTGCTGCTGATCATTGCCGGCTCCGCTCTGGGTGTGCTGGTGGTTCGGGTGGCCGGCTTGGCCACGGCCCTTCGTGCCCGCGAGAGCTTGCAGCGGGGTGAACTGCCCGCTGAAGACATGTTTCAGGGCCTGATGCTGGCCCTCGGCGGTGGCTTGCTGCTGTTGCCGGGTTTCATCAGCGACGTGATCGGCCTGATCTGCCTGTTGCCATTCACCCGCCGCCTGCTCGGGCGCAAGATGCGCGAGCGTGCTGAAGCTCAGGCCATGCGTCAACGCGCCTTCAGCGATGACCCGTTCATGGCCCGCCCAGGCAACCCGGGTAGCTCGGCACGCCAGCCCAACGTGATCGAGGGTGAATACGAGCATCGCGACTCGCGCCCCACGACTCGGGATCCGCGTGATCTGTAAGCGTTTTAATGCCTGCCATAACGGCCCCGAAAGGGGCCGTTATGCTTTGTGCGCAACGTTCGCTAAAAATTTTCATCAGCAAGCCTTGTAATTGAACTTGGCGACCTCATGTAGGGGTTACCGCAAGGTTTCCGTGGGAATGCCCCGGACATTACATGCGTAGTTCGCACTGCGAGCTACGAGCGGCTACGCCGCAAGCATCAACCAGCCGGTGTCGATACCGGCGGATGAAAACCACAATTAGGAGAGATCGACAATGAAGCTTCGTCCTCTGCATGACCGCGTCGTTATCCGTCGCAGCGAAGAAGAATCGAAAACCGCTGGCGGTATCGTTCTGCCAGGTTCGGCCGCTGAAAAACCTAACCGTGGCGAAATCGTCGCTGTAGGTACCGGTCGCATCCTGGACAACGGTGAAGTGCGTGCGCTGGCCGTGAAAGTGGGTGACAAGGTGGTTTTCGGCCCTTACTCGGGCAGCAACACTGTGAAAGTTGACGGCGAAGACCTGCTGGTAATGGCTGAGAACGAAATTCTCGCTGTTATCGAAGGCTGATTCTGCTGGTTTCCCGTTACTCCAAAGTATTCAAGGATTAAACGATCATGGCTGCTAAAGACGTAAAATTCGGCGATTCCGCCCGCAAGAAAATGCTCGTTGGTGTCAACGTACTGGCTGACGCTGTAAAAGCGACCCTCGGCCCGAAAGGCCGTAACGTTGTTCTGGCCAAGAGCTTCGGCGCTCCGACCATCACCAAAGACGGTGTTTCGGTTGCCAAAGAAATCGAACTCAAAGACGCCTTCGAAAACATGGGCGCCCAGCTGCTCAAAGACGTTGCCTCCAAGGCCAACGACGAAGCGGGTGACGGCACCACCACCGCCACCGTTCTGGCTCAAGCAATCGTTAGCGAAGGCCTGAAAGCCGTTGCTGCCGGCATGAACCCGATGGACCTCAAGCGCGGCATCGACAAGGCCACCGTTGCCATCGTCAAAGAGCTGCAATCCCTGTCCAAGCCATGCGCCGACTCCAAGGCCATCGCTCAGGTAGGTACCATCTCTGCCAACTCCGACAACTCCATCGGTGACATCATCGCCGAAGCTATGGAAAAAGTCGGTAAAGAAGGCGTGATCACCGTTGAAGAAGGCTCGGGCCTGGAAAACGAACTGTCGGTCGTAGAAGGCATGCAGTTCGACCGTGGCTACCTGTCCCCTTACTTCGTCAACAAGCCAGACACCATGGTCGCCGAGCTGGATGGCCCTCTGCTGCTGCTGGTTGACAAAAAGATCTCCAACATCCGCGAACTGCTGCCAGTTCTGGAAGCCGTTGCCAAAGCCGGCCGTCCTCTGCTGATCGTTGCTGAAGACGTTGAAGGCGAAGCCCTGGCTACCCTGGTCGTCAACAACATGCGCGGCATCGTTAAAGTCGCTGCCGTCAAGGCTCCTGGCTTCGGCGACCGCCGTAAAGCCATGCTGCAGGACATCGCCGTTCTGACCGGCGGTACCGTTATCTCCGAAGAGATCGGCCTGAGCCTGGAGTCCGCGACTCTGGAGCATCTGGGCAACGCCAAGCGCGTTACCCTGTCGAAAGAAAACACCACCATCATCGATGGTGCTGGCCAGGAAATTGACATCGAAGCACGCGTTAAGCAGATCCGTGCCCAGATCGAAGAAACTTCGTCGGACTACGACCGTGAAAAACTCCAAGAGCGTCTGGCCAAACTGGCTGGCGGTGTTGCCGTGATCAAGGTCGGTGCTGGCACCGAAGTTGAAATGAAAGAGAAGAAAGCCCGCGTTGAAGACGCCCTGCACGCTACCCGTGCAGCCGTTGAAGAAGGCGTGGTGCCTGGCGGTGGTGTTGCGCTGGTTCGCTCGCTGCAAGCCATTGCTGAGCTCAAAGGCGACAACGAAGACCAGAACGTTGGTATCCAACTGCTGCGTCGTGCTGTTGAAGCACCTCTGCGTCAGATCGTTGCCAACGCTGGCGACGAGCCAAGCGTAGTTGTCGACAAGGTCAAGCAAGGTTCGGGTAACTTCGGTTACAACGCTGCTACCGGCCAGTACGGCGACATGATCGAAATGGGTATCCTGGACCCAGCCAAAGTAACCCGTTCGGCCCTGCAAGCGGCTGCTTCGATCGGTGGTCTGATGATCACTACCGAAGCCATGGTTGCTGATGCTCCGGTTGAAGCTTCTGCTGGCGGCGGCATGCCAGACATGGGCGGCATGGGTGGTATGGGCGGCATGGGCGGCATGATGTAAGCCAGCCTTACCCGCTTCAGAAAAAGCCCCGCTTAATGCGGGGCTTTTTTGTGTCTGCTCTTCCGGCTCATCGCGGGGCAAGCCCGCTCCCACCGGAGCTTGTGGGAGCGGGCTTGCCCCGCGAAGCTTTCTCACTGTCAACTACAGGTTTGCGGTACAGCACCCAGTAATAGCAGCCCAAACTGATCAGCCAACAAAACACCGCAGTCCACACGTTGTGCGAAAAGAAATGCGCACCTTGCAGCATTCGGCCAATCGAAAACACGCTGCCCAGGCCGAAGGCAAACAGCAGCGCGGCGCGAGCCAGACGCGGGCGTCGGTCGCGCAAGGCGAAGAACAGGGCAAATAGAGTAAAACCGGTGGCCGCATGGCCACCCGGCCAGCAGCGCCCCGGCTTGTCAGTCGCTGGCCGAGGGCTGAGCAGTTCGCTGTAGGTTTCCTTGCCTCCAAACTCTTTCAGACTCCAGGGGCACTGTACGGCAGTCACGGCTTTGACCGGAGTCACGAAGCTGGTCGACAACGCCATTGCCAACACCAGGTAACCCAATTCTCGCCGCCAGCCTTTCAGACGTTGCCAGAAAAAGCTGCCGATAAAGGCGACAATGGCCCCAAGGCCCAAGACGATGACAACCTGTTTGGCACGGTCATGCAAGATGTCTTCAAGGAAGTAGCTATGCCGGCCTATGAATTGTCCGGCTGCTGGGTCATAGGCCAGTTTGGCCAAGTCCATATCCAGTGAGGTGAGTTCCAGCAGGATCAGCAGCACTGCGGTCAGTACGGGGATGCCGAGGGCAATCCAGAGGTTGAGCGGGCGCGAGGGAGAAGGTAGCGGCATGGCAGGTCCAGACAGGTCTAGGGAGGGTCCCGACCGGCAATTCTCGGGGAGTCGCTATAACCTGTCTGTGAAGACTAAGTGAAAAAAACGTCAGCCAGCAATAATGTTGCGCCGACCTAGCCGAGCGTGGCCGATGGCCGTAAGCTGCGCCTGCCAAGCAGGCAAAAGCCCCGGACGGGAGAACCCTACATGCGAATTCTACTGGTTGAAGACAACCGCGATATCCTCGCCAATCTTGCTGATTACTTGGGCCTTAAAGGCTACACGGTTGATTGCGCCCAGGACGGCTTGTCGGGTTTACACCTGGCCGCCACTGAACACTACGACTTGATCGTGCTCGACATCATGCTGCCGGGCATCGATGGCTACACCTTGTGCAAGCGTCTGCGCGAAGACGCCCGACGTGACACGCCGGTGATCATGCTCACCGCGCGCGATCAACTCGATGACCGCCTGCAAGGTTTCCGCTCCGGTGCGGATGACTACCTACTCAAGCCGTTCGCTTTGTCGGAGCTGGCCGCGCGCATTGAGGCGGTGTTGCGTCGCGCCCAGGGCGGTGGTCGGCGCACGTTGCAGGTCAGTGACCTGGTTTATGACCTCGACACCTTGGAAGTCACCCGTGAAGGCAAGCTGCTCAAGCTCAACCCGGTAGGCCTGAAGTTACTGGCCGTACTGATGCAGAAAAGCCCCCATGTGCTTCGCCGCGAAGTGCTGGAAGAGGCGCTGTGGGGCGACGATTGCCCGGACAGCGACAGCCTGCGCAGCCACGTACACCAGTTGCGCCAAGTGATCGACAAACCTTTTGAAAAGGCGCTGCTGCATACCGTCCACGGCGTGGGTTACCGCCTTGCCGAGGGCCGTGATGGAGTTTAAGCAAAGCCTTGCCCAGCGGATCATCATTGCCTTTGCATTGATGAGCGCGCTGGTAGCGGGCGCGTTCGCTTTTGGCATTGTTGCGACGGTGCATCTGGTTGAGGAGCGCTTGATCTCGGCCGTGCTGGGTGGTGATTTGCAACGCTTGCTGCGCATGGACAGCGTCAGTGACTGGAGCCACAGGCCGCGGCCCGACCAATTGTTCTATTACAGCGGTGGTCGTGGTGAGTTCGACTTGCCTAAAGACCTGCGCCACCTGGGGCCGGGCTTTCACGAAGTGTTTCGTGAGCAATTGTCTTACCACGCCATGGTCGAGGTGGTGGACGGGCGTCATTACGTCCTGCTGCAAGACCAGAGCGATTTCGAAGAGCGTGAGCGGGTGCTGTTTGCCGTGGTCGTGGTGGGCTTTGTGCTCAGCCTGGCGCTGGCGGTGTTCCTAGGCTGGGTCTTGGCACGCCGGGTGATGGCGCCGGTCATCCGCCTGGCGCACCAGGTGCGTCATCGTGATCAATTGCTGGGCTTGGCGCCACCGCTGGCGCCGGACTATGCCGCCGACGAAGTCGGCCAGTTGGCCATTGCCTTTGACGATACCCTGGGGCGTTTGCGCGATGCGTTGACGCGGGAGCGGCTGTTCACCAGCGATGTGAGCCATGAGCTGCGTACACCGCTGATGGTGTTGGCCAGCTCCTGCGAGCTGTTGATGGTCAACCCCAACATCGATCCCCGTGCCCGCTCGCAGGTCGAGCGGATCGCCAGGGCAACCGAAGAGATGCAGGAACTTGTAAAAACCTTCCTGATGCTCGCCCGGGCTCAGCGTGATGTTGGCGCGGTTGCGTCGCGCGCGACCCTCAAGGAAGTAGCCGATGATTTGATCGGTGTCTGGCGAGACACCGTTGAGCAGAAAGGTCTGTCGCTGATCTACGACTGCAAGGTCGCTCCCTCGACGCTGTTCAACGCCACGTTCTTGCAGGCGGTGATGGGCAATTTGTTACGTAACGCTGCCCACTATACGGATTACGGGTTTATCCGCCTGACACTGGATGCCAATGGCTTCACCGTTGAAGACAGTGGCGTGGGGATTCCCGAGGAGCAACGCGAGGCGATGTTCCGGCCGTTTGTGCGTGGCGATGAACGCCGTGGCGAAGGCCTGGGCCTGGGCTTGTCGTTGGTGCAGCGCATTTGCGATGACCAAGGCTGGACCGTGACACTGTCAGCCATGGTGCCCAACGGTTGCCGTTTTCATGTAGACCTGAGCCGTGCGCCGGAGTGTTTGCCCGATGTGGAGTGAGGGGCGGGAACGCTCCTCAGGCATAGTCACGTCTTGTAACTTTTCTCATGATTGCTCACAAATTTTTCACATGCGCATGACCTGACGACAACGCTTGCCCGCCTAAGGTGGGCGAATTGGAGTCAGGAGATGCACCATGCGTAGCCCTATCAAGCTCGAGTTTTCCGAAAAGTACGACCAGCAACACGCGCAGGAATACTTCCTCAAGCATCAAGACGGCCTGGCTCGGCGTTTGTCCCATCAGCGCGATGAACAGCTGGCCCGCCGCGCATTGGCACTGGCTGGCGAACCTGGCCTGGTGCTCGATCTGCCGTGCGGGGCCGGTCGTTTCTGGCCGATGCTGGCAGAAAAGCCCAACCGCGTGATCATTGGTGCGGACAACTCCGAAGCCATGCTGGAAACCGCGACCAAGTCCCAGCCGGCACACATTGTGGAGCGGGTACGGACTTTGCAAACCTCAGCATTTGCCATCGACCTGCCAGACAATTCGGTCGATAGCATTTTCTGCATGCGACTGATGCATCACATCGGTGAAGCGGAGCATCGGAAAACAATTCTTTCTGAATTTCAACGAGTTACACGCGACAGCGTGATCTTGTCGCTGTGGGTCGATGGCAATTTCAAAGCCTGGCGTCGGCAGAAACTCGAACAACGCCGCTACGCAGAAACGGGTAAGCCCAGCTATCAGAATCGTTTTGTGTTACCGGTTGCTACGGTTGAAGAAGAGTTTCAAGCGGCTGGCTTCCGAATTCAGGAACGATTGGACTTTTTACCGTTCTATGCCATGTGGCGAGTATACGTATTGCGTAAGGGGTAGTAGGGCATGGCGGTAGAGCGCTCTGGAACAACGACGGAAAACAACTGTTTTGCGCACTTTTGGCAGCAGCAGGGTGAATGGGTCGAGGCGCCCAACCAGCGGCGAGGTGGCGAAAGTGGTGTACAGCGGCTGAGCGATGAAAAGGGTCAGGTGCTGTACTCCAAGCGTCAGATCGGCCATATCTACCGTAGCCTGATGCACCCGTTCGGCCGTCCGACGGTGTTACGTGAGTACGATGCAATCAACAGCTTTGAACAATTGGGTGTGCGGGTTCCGCATATCGTTTACTGCGGTGTTGAACGTGATGCCGATCACCAGTGGCGCGCCTTGCTGGTAAGTGAAGCCCTGGATGGTTTTGAAGATTCCGACAACTGGTACGCCAACGGTGCGCGCGAACGCTACAGCGAAGTCCTGCACGAGCGCATGTTGCAAGACCTGGCGCAGAACCTGGCGCGGATGCACCGGGGGCACTGGCAGCATGGTTGCCTGTACGGCAAACACATCTTTATCAAAGTCATCGGTGAAGGCGACGAGGCACGGGCCGAAGTTGCATTGCTGGACCTTGAGAAGTGCCGTCGGCGCATCAGTTGCCAACATGCAGCCGCCAAAGACCTAAAGCAATTGCGCCGCCATTCGTCATTCAATGACGCAGAATGGCGAAAGCTGCTCTATTTTTACCAGATGGCGTTTGGCAGCGTTGTCAAAGGTTTAGAGTAATGAAACTAGAAATAGCTCGAGGTTTGTTTCTCGTGGCTGCCCTTGGGGTAGCCACTGCTGCTGTGGCGGCTTGGGAAGAGCCCGGGCCTGTGGTGTTCAGCCATTGTGACAATGCGGTGCAGTGCCCTGCGCCGAAAGTGCTGAAGCCTCAGACGTCAGCCACCCCCGACCACGACTTGTTACTGTTCCTGTTTGGCATGAGTCAGGGGTTGCGCGGGCAAAACTGATACAGCCAGTAGGAGCGGGCTTGCCCCGCAATTGCGGTGTGCCAGTCACATTCCATCGTGGGGCAAGCCGGGTCGCCGCACCGCCGCTCCTACAGGAGGCGTGCTCGTCGCTGGGCTCAAGTCCTTACGGGCCAGCAAGGTGTAGACGCACGGCAGCACGAACAGGGTGAACAGGGTGCCCACCGACATCCCGGTGGCAATCACCGTTCCGATATCAAAGCGGCTGACCGCCCCGGCACCACTGGCCAGAATCAAGGGCACCATGCCAAAGACCATTGCCGCCGTGGTCATCAGCACCGGGCGCAGGCGTATCGCCGCAGCTTCTTCCACCGCTTCCCGAGCGCTCAATCCCTTCTGCAAGCGCAACTGGTTGGCGAATTCGACCACCAGAATGCCGTGCTTACTGATCAGCCCGATCAACGTCACCAGGCCCACCTGGGTGTAGATGTTCATGCTGGAGATACCGAGGAACAGCGGTATCAGCGCTCCGCAGATTGACAGTGGTACTGTCACCAGGATCACCAGCGGGTCGCGAAAGCTTTCAAACTGGGCGGCCAGCACCAGGAAGATGATCGCCAGGGCCAGCCCGAACGTCACCCACAGGGCACTGCCTTCCTGAACGAACTGGCGCGCAGCACCGGCATAGTCAAAGGCGTAGCCTTGCGGTGCTTCTTCACGGGCAATGCTGCTTACGGTGTCCAGCGCCTCGCCCATGCTGACCATGGGAAACCCCTGGATGATTGCAGCGTTGAGCTGCTGGAACTGGTTCAACTGGCGGGGCCGCGCGCGGTCACTGATGCTGATCAGCGTCGAGAGTGGCAGCATCTGCCCTTGTTGGTTTTTCACGTAGTAGTTGCTCAACCAGTCGGGGTTGTCGCGGTAGGGCCGTTCCACCTGGGCAATGACCTTGTAGCTGCGTCCGTCGATAGTGAAGCGGTTGATCTCCGCTTCGCCGAGCAGCGTTGCCAGCGTGCTGCCCAGGGCATCCATAGACACGCCCATCTGTGCCGCCTTGGCGCGGTCGATATCGACCACCACTTCGGGTTTATCGAAGGCCAGGTCGATGTCCAGGAAGGCAAATTTGCCGGTGGCCTGTGCGCGTTCCTTGACCCGTTCGGCCACTTCCAGCAGAGATTCGTAGTCGTTGGCGGTATTGATTACGAACTGAAATGGCAACCCTTCGCCGGTACCCGGCAATGAGGGCAGGTTGAAGCCGAAAATCTGCAGGCCGGCGATGCCTTCGAGCTTGCTTTGTACCAGTGGCAGCAGTTCCATCTGCGTACGCTCGCGCTCGTTCCAGGGTTTGAGCAGAAAGCCACCGATCCCCGACTGTACACCGTTGAAACCGTTGATCTGAAACGAGGAGTAGTACTCGGGGAACGCCTTGAAGATGCCCAGGAACTCATCGGTATAGGTATTCAGATAATCGAGGTTGGTCGGCTGTGGTGCGGTGGCCATCATGAAGATCACGCCCTGATCTTCATCCGGTGCCAGTTCGTTCTTGGTGAACATCAGAAACACCGGAATCAGGCACAGCACAATCACGGCGAATACCAATACCACCGGCCGGGTGTTGAGGGTGGCGTGCAGCAGCTTCTGGTAGCGCACCTTGAGGCCTTCGAACAGTTGGTCCAAGCGGTGCGCCAGGCCACTGGGGTTGGCGTCGTGGCGCAATAGCTGGGCGCACATCATCGGCGATAGGGTCAGGGCGACAATCCCGGAAATGATCACCGCACCGGCCAGCGTCAGGGCGAATTCCTTGAACAGCGCACCGGTCAGCCCTTGCAGAAAGCCGATAGGGGCATAGACCGCAGCCAGGGTAATGGTCATCGACACCACCGGCATGGCGATCTCTCGGGCGCCTTCCAGTGCTGCCTCAAAGGGTGTTTTACCTTCTTCGATATGGCGATGGATGTTTTCCACCACGACGATGGCGTCGTCGACCACCAGGCCGATCGCCAACACCATGGCCAACAAGGTCAGCAAGTTGAGCGAGTAGCCCATCAGTTGCATGAAGAACAGCACGCCGATCATCGACAGCGGAATGGTGATTACCGGGATCAACACCGAACGCAAGGCGCCGAGGAACAAGAACACCACGACAATCACGATCAACACCGCCTCGACCAGGGTCTTGACCACCTCGTCGATCGACGCCTGGATGAACAGCGTGGCGTCGTAGGCAATCGAGGCCTTGAGGTTGGGCGGTAGCTGGCCTTGCAGCTCAGGCATCAGTTTGCGCACCTCTTTGATGACCTCCAGCGGGTTGGCACCGGGCGTGGCCTTGATGCCGATGTACACCGAGGGGGTGCCGTCGAAGGAGCTGACGGTGTCGTAGTTTTCTGCGCCCATTTCCACCCGGGCCACATCACCGAGCAGCACACGGCTGTCACCGCTGGTTTTCAGCGGGATGTTGGCGAAGGCCTCAGCGGATTTCAGCTCAGTGGTGGCGTTGATGCTGGTGACGATGTATTCGCCTTTGACCTCACCAGCTGCCGAGAGGAAGTTGTAGCGGCGAACGGCATCGGTCACTTCATTGGCGCTCAGACCGTAACCGGCGAGCTTCACCGGGTCGATCCAGATGCGCATGGCAAACAGCTGATTGCCGAGAATTTCCGCTTCAGCCATACCGGGCAGGGTGGCCAGCTTGGGCTGGATGACCCGGGACAGGTAGTCGGTAATCTGCGGGTTGCTCAGTTCACTGCTGAAGAAACTGATGTACATCAGCGCCGACGCATCGGCGGCTTCCTTGCTCAGCACCGGGTCTTCGGCGTCCTGCGGCAGTTTGTTTTTCACCTCGTTGGCCTTGGCTAGCAACTCGGTGAACAAGCGGTCGCTGTCGGCACCGATGCGGGCGTAAATGGAAATCACCGAGAAGTTCTGACGACTCACCGAGGTCATGTAGTCGATGCCCTCGGCGCTGGCCAGGCTTTGCTGCATCGGCTGGGTGATGTAGCCCTGAATGGTTTCGGCGTTGGCCCCGGGGTAGGCGGTGGTTACCGTGATCAGGGCGTTTTCCATCTGCGGATACTGGCGGATGGGCAGTTTGCTCCACGCCTGGAATCCCAGCAGCACGATCAACAGGCTGACAACGCTTGCCAGCACCGGCCGGCGGATGAACGGATCGGTAAAAGCCATGATGCGTCCTCGGTCAGTTGGCGCGTGACTGCTGGTTGTTCGATGGGGGCAGGGTTTTATCCGGAGTGATAGTGACTGACGCGCCCTGGGTCAGTTTCAACTGACCGGCAGTGACCACTTGTTCACCTGCTTGCAAACCTTTGTGGATCACCACCAAGCCATCACGGCGCTCACCTGTCTCGACAAACCGGCGTTCAGCGATCAGTTGCGGTTGGCCTTCGGCGTTTTTCTGCACCTGCCCGTCTTCAGTCTTTTTCGCTGCGACCACGTACACCGAATTGCCGTAGAGGGTATAGGTCACGGCACTCTCCGGTACCACCACCTGTGGCTTGGGATCAGGCAGTAACACCTGCAAACTGCTGAACATGCCCGGCAATAGCTTGCCTTCGGGGTTGGCCAAGGTGGCACGTACGCGCACGTTGCGGGTACTGTCTTCGACTTTGGGGTTGATGGCGCTGATGGTGCCGGGGAAGGTCTGTTGCGGATACGCCGCCACGCTGACCAGCACTTGCTGACCGATACTCAGCTTGGGGATCGCTTGTTCGGCGACAAAGAAGTCCACATACAGGCTGCTCAGATCCTGCAGGGTCGCGATGACCGTGCCGCTGGCCAGATAGTCGCCGATATCGACCTGACGAATGCCGATGGTGCCGCTGAAGGGGGCACTGATGCTTTTCTTGGCCAGGGCCGCCTTGAGCTGATCGACCACCGCCTTGCTGCGCTTGTATTGAGCGTTCAGGCGGTCGTACTCGCCGCGTGAAATAGCTTGGCTGCCGACCAGTTGGCTGCCGCGATTGAAGTCCACTTGAGCCAGGCCCAGGTCAGCCATCGCGGTGCCCAAAAGGGCGGTCTCGACATCGCTGTCCAGTTGCAGCAGCGGTTGGCCTTTGCTGACTTTCTGCCCGGACTCGAATTGCAAGGCTTTGACCGTGCCAGACGTTTCCAGGCTCAGGTCGACACCTTGGAAGGCCGTGAGACTGCCCACGGCGGGCAGGCGATTTTGCCAGGCGCGCTCGCTGGATTCGGTCGCCGCCACGCTGATAGGTGGTTTGGGGGCCGAAAACATCTGCACTTGCTGATAAATGGAGAATGCTTTGTAGCCCCCCAGTATCAACACGAGCAGCACAACAACACCTAACATGATCAGCATGCGGCGGCGCAGCATAGTCCAGTTCCTTGGATACGAATTATTGTTCGACTGGCACGACCACGGGCGATCCTGCCCACGTGCGCTGTAGCCGAATATTACTCGTTTGACAGGGTCAGGGAACCCTGTGTTCCTTGGTATTTTCTATGTAGGAGCGGGCTTGCCCCGCGATACCAGGTGACTGACAGACCGCTATCGCGGAGCAAGCCCGCTCCCACCGAATGGATTGGCTTAATTCTCAGGTCAAGTGCAGGTGGTTGTCCCAAAGCCCGGAAGGCAACTGCAGTGGCTGGCCGATCAACTCGGCCTTGCGGCAATCGTACAGCCGGCACCGGCCCTGACCGGAGGTGACGACAAAACCATCGGCCACCGCACCCACTCCAGCGCAATCGGGCATTGGCGCGTCCACACGTACTTGCGCAGTGTCCAGGTCCCAGATAAACAGACGATTGGCGCGTGGCGCAGTCAGTGCGACCAGGCGCAATTCGTTATGAATGGCCACGCTTGCGGTGTAGTTGGCCATCGACTGCAACTGCTGCTCGGGTACCGGGAATGCCTGGAAGGCTTGTCCAGGCCGCTTGATCGCCAACAGCTCGGCAGTTTCATCACCGCTCCCCATGAACTGTTGCCCAGCGACGATAGTGCCGTCGCTGGCAATCGCCAGGTGACGCACACTGTTCATTTGCTGCGCCAGCACTTCCGTGCTGATCAGCGTGCCGTCGCGTTGCATCAACACCAGGCTCGGTTGCATGGCGTCGAGGTTCATTTCTACCCGGCTTTCAGCTTCGGTACGAATCCCGCCGTTGGCTACCACCAGGGTTTCGCCATCGGGCATCCACGACACCTGATGCGGGCCAATGCCGTGGGTGGAAATTTCGCCGCTGTGGGTCAGGCGCTCACCGTCGAAGCGATATACCCCCAGCACGCCACGACCGGGATCGGTGGTGTCGTTCTCGGTAGCGTACAGCCACTCACCACTTTTATGGATCACCGCATGCCCATAGAAATGCCGGTTCGGCTGGGAGACGAGGGTCTGGATCAGGCGCCCGTCGCGCAGGTCGATCAGGTAGCTTTCGGTGCCAGGTCGGCGAGCGACGAACAGGGCTATCGGCTGCTCTGGGTGGTTGATGATGTCATGGCAACGCTGGGCCACTTCGGTAGCGAACACTTGCGTGCCGTCCAGGCGATAGCCGACGGCATAGTGTTTACCGTCGCTGTCGTCCCGCGCCGACAGCAGCAGCGGGCTGGCGTTTTTGCCACGAAACAGCGTCCAGCCACCCAAGGTGAGGGCGCTGAGCAGAACGCTACCGAGTTTGAGAGCCTGGCGTCGCAACATGATCAGTCACCATCGTTGGCATTGAAGCCCAGCTGAATGCCTAGCGCCTTGGCCAGCTCGCCTTCGTGCAGGCGGTGAACAACGTTGAGGCTGTCGTAGATGTCGTTCAGGCGTTGGCGGCCTGCTTCGTCGTCCAGCAGTTCGCTCAGCGGCTTGTCATTACCGTTCAGCAGCTTGATTGCGTTGGCGTAGGCAGCGTCGATCTTGTCGGCCAGGGCTTTCTGATCGTTGCCCAGTAGGCCACGCAGGCCTTGGTTATCGACACCCCCCCACACGGCTTGTGCGGCTGTCAGGCTGGCCTCCAGGCTCTTGAGCGAGGACTGACTACGCCAGGCTTCAGCCTGCAGCGGCTGCGGGATGCCTTTGCTCAGGCGTCCCATCGGCGCGCCGAGCTTCTTTTTCAGGGTATCGAGGGCGGTCACCTGGGCACGCAGCAGATCGGCGATCGCTTCGTGAGAGTCGGCATAGCGCTGGTTGGGGAACTTGGTCAGTTGCGCCAGCATGCCGTCGGTGCTGTTCCAGCCTTTGAGGATGTCTTCGGCCAGGGCTTTCTGGTGCTCGCCGATGGCCACCAGCAGCGGGCAGTAGCGGGCCTTTTGTTCGGCGCTGGCAACATCTGGCTTGCTGTCGAAAAGAATGTACTCGTAGGCAGACAGGCCACGCACCACGACGCTGGATTTGCCCAGGCTGGCGGCATCGATTGGCTTGTCGCCGTTGACCAATTGCTCAACCTGACGGCCTACCAGGTTCTTCTTGTCTGGCCAGAACTGTACTTGCCAGGCGCGGTTGCCTTCAGCCAGCGGGCCGATCAACAGCGGTTGCAGCTCGGCCCAGGCCTTTTGCGCGTGCAGGAAGTCGGCCCGGGCAGTGGCCAGGTCAGCCTTGCCTTCACAGTAGGCCAGTGCGCTGACGGCCAGTTGGCGGTCGGCTTCAACCCAGCGGCTGTAGGTCGGCAGGATCACCTGCTTGGCGATGGCTGCGGAAGTTACCGCTTGTGGATCTTGTGGCGAACAGGCGCCCAGGGCGAGGGCGGCAAGGCTGGTGAACAACAGTTTGGGTCGGAACATGCCCGGCTCCTCTCTTTTAAAGTGAATTCAGGAATGCCAACAACGCGGCGCGTTGCTCGGCATTGAAACTCAAGACGTGTTGCTTGGCCGCTTCTGCTTCGCCACCGTGCCAAAGTACGGCTTCAAGCAGGGTGCGGGCGCGGCCATCGTGAAGAAATCCGGCCTGGGCGTTGACCGTCTGGGTCAGGCCGATGCCCCACAGCGGCGGGGTGCGCCAGTCCTGACCGCTGGCTTTGAACTCGGTCCGGTTATCTGCCAGGCCAGGGCCCATGTCGTGCAACAGCAGGTCGCTGTAAGGACGGATCAACTGATTGGCCAGTTCGGGTTCGGCAGCATTGGCCGCAGTGGTGAAGCTTGGGGTATGGCAGCTTTGGCAGCCAGCCTGGTGAAACAAGTTCTTGCCGGCCAGCACTTGCGGTGAATCGACATCCTGACGGATCGGAACCGCCAGGTTACGGGTGTAGAACAACACGATACGGGCAATGTTGTCGCTGACTTCCTGCTCGCCGTTGGCGCCGTTGCCGTTGGGGGCCTGCAGGCAACCGACCTGTGCTGGGGTGCAGTCGTCTACCGGGCGCAGGCTGGAGGTCAGGCCCATGTCGCCGGAAAACGCGTGTACGTTCTGCTGGTGGATATTCGGTTGCCCGGCTTTCCAGCCGAAGCGCCCGATGACCGTTTTACCCAATGCATCGTCCCAAACCTGGTTGGCGCGGCCGCGCACGCCATCACCGTTGCTGTCGTGCGGGTCGGCATTGGCCAGCAGCGCCTCCTCGGGGATAGCCTCAAGCAGCCCCAGACCGATCATCGGTGGTGCCACGCGGGCGGAAAAGCGGGTGTCCGGGTGCATCGGGCCATAGCCCAACTGGCTGATCTGCAGTTGGGGTTTGCGCAGTTCGACGCTACTGCCGTCTTTGAAGGTGACAGTGAGCGGCGTGTAGTCAACGCGTACCTTGCCTTCAGGGGGCACGCCGGGAATGGCCATGTCCTGGAACTGGCCACCATAGACCGGCTCGGGAACCACACCCAGCTGCTCGATGACCTTGGCGTACTGTGGCTGATCGGGGATCGACAGGCGCACCAGCATCGACACCGCATTCTGTGCGCTGGGGCCGGGCGGATGGCCACGACCATCTTTGATATGGCAGTTCTGGCAGGCGTTGCTGTTGAACAGCGGGCCCAGGCCGTCACGCGCGGTGGTGGTCGATGGCGCGATTACCCATGGGCTGCGAAAAAAGCTGTTACCAACGCTGAAGTCCAGGCGCCGGCTGGGCGCAAGGTTGGCCGAAGGCATGGAGTAGGCGTTCTGATCACGCTTGTTTACGGTGGTTTGCCCACCGGCCAAGGCTTCACCCGGCTCAGCCTGGGTAAACCGAGGGGCGTCGTCACAGGCGGCCAGGGTGAAGGCCAGCAACAGCGGGCTGAGACGGAGCAGCAACGAAGACATCAAGAATCCTGAGCTTGAGCAAAAAACCGGCGTGCAAGCTTAGCAGGCTCAGGATTCTGGAATAAGAGGGATTTGCGTTCGCTAGATGAAATCGTCGCTAAACCCCGCTTGAACTAGACCATGGTCACTTCGAATTCTCGCTTGACCAGATTGATGATCAGGTTCTTGTTGCCACCATCACGGTTATTGCCGGGTAGCTCTTCGGTTGAGCCTTTGTAGTCCATGGCGCTACCTGTGATGTATTTGACGGCGTCTTTATGAGCCGGCAGCCAATAGTCTTGGAATAGCCAGATTTTGGTTTCCGAGCGGGGGCCGAGAATCAGTTGCAGGGCCTTGTAGTTTTCTTCAACTTTGCCAATCCAGGGGACCGCCATCGAACCATTCCAGGCACTTTGGGCGCCAATTGCGAACATGTAGCTGGAGTTCTCGCCGTTGATCAGTGTCAGGGTGTAGGGGGTGTTGTTGGCAATCGACTTGATATAGGTAACGCTAGCCATGGTGTTCTTCCTTGAAAGGTGGGTTAGGTGTTCAGATGAGGTCTGACCAGAGGCACCGGGTCGCTCATGTAGACATACACGGCCTGCAGCGAGATCTCATTGAACGGCGGCTCCAGTTCTGAGGGTTTGAAGCGGCCACGCAAGGTAATACCTTGTTCGCTCGAAACAGCTTCGAATGTTCTTCGGTCAAATTCATTGGGGTCGTAGAGGTAAATCGTCCCCGGGAGTGTCAGCACCCGGCACATCTCTTTGGCCGTGCCGGTAGTGATAGGCGCCCCCATCAGGGTGATGTGTGGCACTGACCGGTCATCCACGGGAAACACTGGGTTCTCGTATTCCGTCACAGGTAGTAAATGGGGAATCGGTTGGCCTGTGTGAGGTCCATTGGAAATGTGTTGGCCAACCTTGTTGAGGTTGTAGGCGTGGGTGAACCCGGTGGTCACTGCGGGATTGTTTGTAGCGTCTACGATTCGGCCTTCACCCCATACATCCAGTATCTGTTGCATTGGTCTTCCTGCTTCCGCTTTGGGGAGGTATCAGGATGACCAATGGCGGGCGCGGCGTTCAGCAGGTAGGGTTTCTTCGGGTGGTGCACTGAAAATACCGGCTATAGGAGCGGGCCCTAAGGCTCTTTGACACAGTGAGTTACCTCGACAGCGGGCTACTGTTGAGCCCTTTGTTTTAAGTTTTGTCACTGGTGAAAACCAGACCATGTACTGGAAGCGTGCCGAAACGCTGGGCCAGGCTTACAAGAATGTCGTTGAACTCATGCAGGATCCGCCGTGCATCGTCCGCGCGCTGTACCAGCGCCGAAGCTATGGGGGGTAACTGAATTTCGACAAAGGCGACGTTCGGCGTTGCGTAATAGTTGGCAGCCCGTTGCGTCACCATGACTAAACCTTGCCGGGCGCTGACGGCTGCTAGCGCTTCTCGAATAGTTCTGACCTGCGGGCCATCAGCGATTGGTTTTCCCTGAGGGGTGTACCTTGGGAAGTGGAAGTCTTCCCACTCCTGGCTGACGGAGCCAGGGACGAGTCTTACCACTTTTTCGTCAGCCAAGCGCTCAGGATCAATCGGCCCGTTACCAACAAAAACGTGATCTTGAGGCACGCAGAGCATACGTTGATCTTGCATGATGACCGGGCCACGAGTGAGTCCTTCTTTGCCCAAGGGCAGGCGGCAAAAAGCGGCATCGACGGTGCCATCGACAATGGCTGCAAATTGGGTGACATAAGTAAGTTCGACAAACTGCAGCTCGACTTGCGGATACCGTTCAGCGAACTCGGCCACCAGCGGGCGATACAGTTCATAAAAGCCACCGCCGAGAAAGCCGATAACCAAGCGGCGGGTTCTGCCTGAAGCCTGACTTTTGCATTCTTCGAAGGTGGACTTCAAGGTAACGAACGCAGGCCCAGCGCCTCTTAGCAGCGTTTCGCCCAATAGGGTCAGCGATACCCTGCGGCTGGTGCGTTCAAATAAAGGTCCGCCAATTGAGCGTTCCAGTGCTTTGATCGACTCCGAAACCGAAGACTGCCCCATGTGTAGCTTTTCAGCTGCGCGGCCAAAGTGCAGCTCTTTGGCCACTGATAAAAAACACTCCAGTTGACGCAACTCCATCGAGGATCTCCGCTGAGCAGGCATGAAACGCCGATACATTGTTCGTCAGCGTGGCTGTCTAATCAATCGGAATTAGCGATCGATCGGAGGCGTAATCATCCTTGTTCGAGGTAATACCGGTTCATACACTTTTTGGCATCGCTTACTGTCCAGACGAGATCAAGATGAGCCAAGCCAATCAAATGAAAGTGGAGCTCCATGGTACGGCCCAGGCTGTGGAGTTTGGCGTTGAAGGGGAGAAGGTGCGGGCCACGTTTTATCTGCCCCAGGGTCGTACGGAGCAACTGCCGGTGGTGGTACTCGCCCACGGCTGGTCGATGGTCGCCGGTGGCGACCTTGAAGATTATGCGGCAACTCTGGTCAATCAGGGGTTCGCTGCACTGACCTTTGATTTTCGAAACTTGGGCAAGAGCCAGGGGGAGCCCCGACAGGAAATTGATCCACAGCGCCAGATCGAAGATTTTCGCAATGCGATTTCTTATGTGCGTTCGCGCCCGGAAGTCGATCGGGAACGCGTCGGCATCTGGGGCACCAGTTACAGCGGTGGCCATGCTTTGGTCGTCGCAGCAATTGATAAACGGGTCAAGTGCGTGGTCAGCCAGGTGCCGACCATCGATGGATACAAGGCCGCTCAGCGGCGGGTGCGATTCGATCAATGGCAGGTCCAACAGGCGCGTTTCGAGGCTGACCGTGAAGCGCGCTTCGCGGGGGACGAACCCGTGCGCATCGCGCTGATCGATGCAGACCCTGGAGCGCCTGTCGCCTATCCGGGCATCGACTCTTTTGAGTACATGAGTGGAGAAAGTCGGCGCTGCCCTACCTGGGTCAATGCGGTCACGCTGCGCTCTCTGGAACTGGCGCGGGCTTACTTTCCCGGTGCGTTCATCCGGCGGATTGCACCGACCCCGTTATTGATGATTGTTGCCGCCGATGATGGGTTGACCCCGGCAGACCTACAGCAAGATGCATTCAATGAAGCCCATCAGCCCAAGCAAATGATTGTGCTACGGGGCGGGCACTACTCGGTATACACCGAACACTTTTCCGTCACCAGCCAGGCCGCTGCAAGGTGGTTCATGGAACACCTGGGCTAAGCCATTCAATTTCTTATTCACCTCACTAAAAAATAAAAACAATGACCTTAGACATTCATGACCGCCAGCATCGGCTGGCCTCATTGCGCGCGGTGGCTGTCGGGAACGCACTGGAATGGTTCGACTGGACCTTGTACGGAACCTTCTCGGTTTATCTCTCGCTGAACTTGTTCGATTCCACCGACCCTACGTCAGCGTTGCTGGCGACCCTGGGCGTTTTCGCCGGCGGCTTCTTGGCCAGGCCTTTGGGAGGCTGGTTATTCGGGCATATCGGTGATCGGCATGGCCGCAAGTTCACCTTGTTGCTGACCATGTGCCTGCTGGCTTTAACAAGTCTGGCGATTGCACTGATCCCCAGTTACGAAAGCATTGGTGTGTATGCATCGGTGTGCTTGTTCGTTTGCCGCTTGGTTCAGGGCTTGGCGCACGGTGGTGAGTCGGGGGTGGCGTACACCTACGTTGCAGAAATAGCCCCAGCGAACCGACGTGGGCTTTGGTCCAGTTCGGTTTTCGTCAGCGTCACGTTTGGTGTCATCAGCGCCACGGCGTTGGCTGGCCTGCTCAGCGCACTCTTGGGTGATGCTGCAATGCAAGCGTGGGGCTGGCGCGTGGGGTTCGGCATAGGGGCGCTACTGGGCGTGTACGCGTTGTTCCTGCGCCGCAGTGCTACCGAAACCGAAGTGTTCAAGCACCAAGCACCCACGCTGCACTGCGGCGAACAAAAACCGCCGGTCAGTGGCCGGCAAGCGGCACTCATCATACGCAACATCGTGATGATCGCTGCCGCTTCCAATGCCACTTACTACACCTGGGTCACCTTTGCGCCGGCCACAGCCATTGCAACCCAAGGCATGGATGCTACCGGTGCTTACCTGGCCAGTTTGTTTGCACAATTGCTGTGCATGCTCTGGTTGCCGGTGTGCGGAATGTTGTCCGACCGATACGGTCGTCGACCCATGGTCATGGCGTTTGGGCTCGGTGTAGCGCTGGTGGTTATCCCTGTGTCGATGCTCGTCACCGAGCAACCCTGGACACTGTTTGTCGCCCAGTGCATCGGGCTCTCGGTTTGGGCGTTGCTTGCCGCGATCTTCCCGGCAGTTCTGGCAGAACAAGTACCGACCCAGGTAAGGGCAATGGGCGTAGGGCTGGTGTCATCGCTCTCTGTGGCGATCTTCGGCGGTACTGCTCCCTATCTCAACACCTGGCTCTCAAGCCATGACTTGGGTTGGGTCTACAGCGTGTATGTCATGTCCCTTGGGCTGATGGCATTCGCTGCCGGCTACATCATCAAGGAAACCGCGAGGATGGATCTCAATGACATCCCATTGCCGGGCCAGGATCACACTGTTTCCAAAATGAGCGAACAAACTGCATGAACACCGAGACAGCTACATATAACGACCTGAAGGACAAGATCGCTGTGGTGACAGGGGCTGGCGGCGGAATTGGCCAGGCCACCGTACGGGCGCTGTGTGCCAATGGGGTCAAGGTCATTGCTACGGACCTGGACATTGAGGCAATCGCGTTGGCATTTGCCGGTCTGGATGTCGAATGTGAACACTTGAACGTGACGGATGTAGAGGCCATTCGTGGGTTGGTTGAACGGATCGAGGCCCGTCACGCAGGCATCGATATTTGGGTCAACAACGCGGGCATGTTAGCGCGTAGCAGCGCACTCGAGCTGAGCACTGGCGACTGGCAACGCACCCTGGATGTGAATCTCAAAGGGGCATTCTTTGGCGCGCAAGCGGCTGCGGCTTGCATGCTCAAGCGCGGTTCGGGAGCCATCGTCAACCTTTCCAGCTACGCCGGCATCAAGGCACGTCCCAACTGTGCCGACTATGCCTCAGCCAAAGCAGCCATTGCCCATTTGACCCAATGCCTGGCGCTGGAGTGGGGCCCGCTGGGAATCCGCGTGAATGCGATCGCTCCGGGTTATATCGAAACACCGATGAGTAGCTGGATGCACGGCGATCCTCAGGCTTATGAAAGCTATATGCAGCGCACCCCGGCACGTCGCTTGGGCCGCCCGGACGAAATCGCCTCGGCGGTGCTGTTTCTCTCTTCACAGGCTTCTTCCTACGTAATGGGTCATGTGTTGGTTGTCGACGGCGGAATTACTCATGCCTAGTACGGGAATGTCTATGAATAGCAATTATTGGTTGGGCAAGGCTGTAGTGGTTACCGGCGGTGCACGTGGTCAGGGCGCAGCAGAAGTCCTGCGCCTGCTGAAAGCGGGAGCAACGGTGTATGCAGTTGACGTGATTCCAGACGATGACCCGTTGTGGGATGCCTTGGTTACTGCAGCTCACACATCCGGCGCCACGTTGATCATTCGGGTCGCTGATGTGTCGCAGGAATCAACCTGGACGGGTCTGGCCCGAGACATTCTTGAGGCGGGGTTGCCACTGTTCGGTCTGGTGAACAATGCAGGCATTACGCTGCGCAAAAAAGTCACTGAGACCTCGGCGCAAGAGTGGGATCACCTGCTGGACATCAACCTCAAAGGAGCGTTTTTAGCGATCCGGGCGCTGGCGCCACTGATGCCGGCAGGTGCAGCCATCGTTAATATTTCCTCCGTCGCCGGTCTGATTGGCTATTTCAGTGCGGCCTATACCACCAGCAAATGGGCATTGCGAGGCCTGACACGAGCCGCCGCGCTGGAGCTTGCGGATCAGGGCATACGGGTCAACACCGTTTGCCCAGGGTTGGTTGAAACGCCGATGATCCTGCAGGCCAACGTGGTGCATAACGCCGAAAAAGCCCAATTGTTTCACCAGGGCAACGCCGATGCGACCTTGCTCTCGCGTGGTGCCGACCCGGATGAAATCGCGGCAGCGGTGGTTTTCCTCCTGGGGCCTGATGCGTCATTCATTACCGGAGCGGACCTGCCGGTCGATGGCGGGATGTCAGGTGGTGGCGTCTATTGGCGCATCGGCAAAGGAACGGGTGACCTGTGAGCAAACCCCGTATAGCACTGGTAACGGGCGCGGCCAGTGGGCTGGGCAAGGCTACGGCAGATCGATTGCGAGAGGATGGGCTGCGGGTTATCACGGTGGACATCCAGGCGTCGGTCGAGCATACGCTCGACGTAACAGACGCACAGGCAGTCGCTCGATTGGCAAGCCTCGTCGGCCCGGTCGATATTCTGATCAATAGTGCCGGTATCGCAGGCCCCAATACACCGCTGTGGGAGACTGATGACGGCGAGTGGAATCGCACACTGCAGGTCAATCTTACGGGCACCTTCAACCTGTGCAAGGCCTTCGTGCCGAGCATGCTTGCCAATGGGTGGGGGCGAATCGTCAACTTCTCCAGTATGGCGGGCAAGGAGGGCAACCCTAATCAGTGCGCGTATTCTGCCAGCAAAGCAGCGGTAATCGGGCTGACCAAGTCCCTGGGGAAGGAGTTGGCAACGAGCGGCGTGTTAGTCAATTCCATTGCACCGACCATTTTTGACACACCTATTATCGATGACATGTCCGATGCCAATTTGGCCCGATCCATGAGCAAAATCCCCATGGGACGCAAAGGGCAGCCCCGGGAAGTGGCTGAGCTTGTGGCGTGGTTGGTATCGGACCGCCTGAGCTATTCGACGGGTGCGGTATATGACATTTCAGGGGGGCGGGCAACTTACTAGCGCTGTATGAACAAACTGCACAGCGATCTGTCAGTCACACCGAATCGCGGGGCAAGCCCGCTCCTACCGGGAGTCGGTGGTCACTTCGGGCAAAGCCCTGTAAGACAGTTGTTCCCACTTGGGAAACAGGCATAAAAAATCCGATACCAGCGAGCTGGTATCGGATTTACAGGCAGGGTGTTGGCTTAACTCAGACGCGGAGCGCGGATCAGAATTCGTGATCAGCGGTATCCGGGTTGAGGTTGGCGATGCCCAGCTTGCCTGCGGCTTGCTCGATGGCGCCAGTCTGTTTGACCAGGGCGGCGATGGCGTCACGTACGATCTGGTTGCCGGCGGCGTTGTCGGCAGCAATCAGTTGGTCGTAGTGCTCACCTTTGGCCGCGTGGTCGACCATCACCTGGATTTTCGCTTCGGTGGCTTCGAGGTCGGCCTTGAGCGTGGTGTCGGTGGCCGGATCAACTTTAGCGACCAGCGACGACAGGCTTGGGCCGGTCATTTTGGTGCCGTCGGTGCGGGTGTACTCGCCCAGGTAGACGTTGCGGATGCCCTTGGCGTCGTAGAAGTGCGAGTTGTGGGTGTTGTCGCTGAAGCAATCCTGTTCGTCTTCTGGGGAGTTGGCTTCCAGGGAAACCTTCATACGCTCGCCCGCCAGTTCACCCAGCGACAGGCTGCCCATGCCGAACAGCATTTTGCGCAGGCCGTCGGTGACTGGCTCGGCTTCCAGGGTCGCGCGGTAGTTGTCGGCAACGCTCGGCTTCCAATTACCGACCATTACTTCCAGGTCATTGACCAGCAGCTGGGTCACAGCCTTCAGGTAAGCACGGCGACGCTCGTTGTGGCCGCCAGTAGCGCCTTTGCCTTCCAGGTAATCAGAGGCTGGGCGAGCGCCAGCACCTGGGCCGGTGCCGTTGAGGTCTTGGCCCCAAAGCAGGAACTCGATGGCGTGGTAGCCGGTGGCAACGTTGGCTTCGGAACCACCCAGCTCGTTGAGGCTGGCCAGTTTCTCAGGGGTGATGTCTTTGACATCGACTTTGTCTTCGCCTACCTGAATTTCGGTGTTGGCGATGATGTTGGCGGCAGCGCCAGGGTTGCCCAGGGCGTGCTCATAGCTGGCGTCGACGTAGTCGATCAGGCCTTCGTCCAACGGCCAGGCGTTCACCTGACCTTCCCAGTCGTCGATGATGGTGTTGCCGAAACGGAACACTTCGCTCTGCAGGTAAGGCACGCGCGCTGCAGTCCAGGCGGCCTTGGCAGCGTTCAGGGTTTCGTCGTTGGGAGTGGCGAGGAAGGCGTCGATGGCGGTTTGCAGGGTTTTGGCGGTGCTCAGCGAGTCGCTGTACACAGCATGGACCATGTCGGCGTAGTGCTTGACCACGGCCTTGGCGGCGGCCTCGTCGACGGCGCCTGCTGCTGGCGCTGCCGGTGCTGCTGCAGTGGCAGCCGGAGCTTGCGGAGCGGCGGCCTTGTCCTTGTCGTCGCCGCAACCGGCGAGAGAGATGGCAATGGCCAACAGACTGGCGGTGGCCAGAGGCATACGAATCATGGTGAATTCCTGCGTCGAGAGGTTGGACAGGCGTACCGGGGGTACGCAAAACTGCAACATAATGCGAAAGATTTGCATTTTGTGTAAAGAGGTAGCCACGTAAATATTCAAATGCGTGTTTCTGCCCGATTGCCCACGGCCCGCAAGGGTTAGAGGATCGAAACCTGATTGCGCTGTGCCTGTTTGAGAAAGACTGTCAGCTCCCGGGCGGGGAGGGGTTTGCTGTAGTGATAGCCCTGGCCCTCATGGCAGCCCTGGGCAATGATGTAAGCCTCTTGTTCTGCGGTCTCTACGCCTTCGGCGATCACCTGCATGCCGAGGCTCTTGCCCAGCTGGATGATGGCGCGAACGATGGTGGCATCGTCGTCGTCATCGAGCAGGTCCTGGACGAAGCTCTTGTCGATCTTGATCTTGTCCAGCGGCAGTGATTTCAGGTAGCTGAGCGAGGAGTAGCCGGTACCGAAGTCGTCAATGGCAATCATCGCGCCAGAGCGCCGCAGGCTCAGCAGGTGCTGTGCGGCAGTGCTGATGTCTTCCATCAGACCGGTTTCGGTCACTTCCAGCTCCAGGCTGCGCGGTGGCAGGCGGTAGATCTGCAGCAGGTTGTTGACCACGCGCGGCAGTTCATTGTGGTGCAGTTGCACGGTCGACAGGTTGACCGCCATGCGCAGCTCGCTGAAGCCCTGGTCGTGCCATTCACGTAATTGGCGGCAGGCCTGGTCGAGTACCCATTCGCCGATGGCAATGATGCTGCCGTTCTGTTCGGCCAGAGGGATGAACTGGTCTGGCGGAACCATGCCCAACTCCGGATGGCGCCAGCGTAGCAGAGCCTCGACGCCAACCACACGGTGGTCGCGGTAGCTGATTTGCGGTTGATAGACCAAGTGCAGTTGATTGCGTGGCAGGGCGTCGCGCAGATCTTTTTCCAGTTCGCGGCGCCGACGCATTTCGCTGTCAACGCTGGCGATATAGAACTGGTAGCGATTGCGCGAGCGCGTCTTGGCCAGGGTCATGGTCTGTTCGGCTTTTTGCAGCAGCTTTTCGGTGCTGTCGCCGTCTTCCGGGAACAGGGTGATGCCAATGGTGGCTCGCAGGCGGATTTCATGATGGTCCAGGGCGAAGGGCGCCTCCAAATCATCAAGAATGCTTTGCGCCAGTTCTGCTGCTTCGTAAGGCTGCTCAATGTCGGCTTGAACCAGAGCAAACTGGTCGCCGCCCAGACGTGCCAGGGCGCCGAGCCGACCGCTGTGCGCGCGCAAGCGGTCCGCCAGGGCCAGCAACAGTTGGTCGCCGGCCTGGTAGCTGAACTGTTCATTAATGCTTTTGAAGTCATCAAGACCAACGCACAGCACCGCGACCTGGCGCTGCAGGCGACCTGCATCAATCAGAATTTTGTCCAGTTGTTGTTGCAGTTGCTGGCGATTGGGCAGGCCAGTCAGGAAATCGTACTGCGCCATGCGCTGCAGGCTGTTCTCTGCTTCATGGCGTAAGTGGGTATTACGTTCGATCGAGGCCAATAACTGGTTGGCAGTATTGACCCATAACCCCAATTCGTTGCGTTCGTGGCCTTTGATCAGTGGCAACTGATGCTGGCTGGGGCGGTCGGGGTTAATCTGGGTGAGGTGCTCGATAATCTTTGACAGCGGCTTGGTCAGCATCCAGTGATACACCAGGTACAGCACCAGGCCCATGGCCAGCGCACGGAGTACACCGGAGACAAAAATGATGACCGAGTTAACTAGAAAGCCTGCGCCGTAAGACGCCGTGTCCAGGGTAATACTCAGGTCGCCGTAGTACTCGCTGTAGGGGCCGCGGCCAACCAGTTGGGTGGTAAAGGTACGTTCCTGGTCAAGAATCAGGTCGGTCAGCCAGCGTGTCGACGATTCCTGCAAGGGCCGGGACTTTTCGGCGAGCATGGTTTCGTTGGGATGGCCGATGGAGGCCATACGTACCGATTCGTCCTGGAACAACCCTTCCATGACCTGCATGCCCATTTCCTTGTCCAGGCTGTAGACCGCCTGGGTGGAAGGGTCGCGGAACATGTCGAGGATTCGCTGGGCGTCACTGGCCACAGCCTGACGGGTCTTGTAGGCGTCAAAGACAATCTGCGCACAACTGAGCACGACACCAACCACCAGTGCCGAGAGCAGTACGACCCTGAGCAACTTAACCGATAAGCTGTTCTTGAGTTCCAGCTTCAATGGGGTTTCCTTAATCCATGCGCATGGCATCATTTTGCCACTATTCGTGGCAATCCACTATCGGCCGATGACAGAACTTACCTCACCTTCAGGTGATGGTATTCCTGCTGTCTCTGTATCGGTTGCCCGGCCTCGCGACTTTAGAGCGGCATGCAAACTTCTCAAGATTTGATGTTAGCGCGGTATCAGTTTGGGGCAAGAGCTGGACGCTGTCGTGCAGATGAAAAAGGTTGTTCATGGATTACTGAGGGTGTGGTTTTTTGCGATTTGGGTTTGCTTGCCAGATCGCTTCGCGGGGCAAGCCCGCTCCCACCGGGATAAGCCTTTTACGAGTGCGTTAGTTCAGACGTCGGTCGGTGAAGCCACAAAAAAACCCGGACGCGCCGGGTTTTTTTATTACCACTGCTTATTAAGCGGTGAAGGTCTTGCCTTCGAACTGCTCAGCAACGAACTTCCAGTTAACCAGGTTCCAGAACGCCTCAACGTACTTAGGACGCAGGTTACGGTAGTCGATGTAGTAAGCGTGCTCCCAGACGTCGCAGGTCAGCAGCGGGGTGTCGCCGCTGGTCAGCGGGCAACCGGCACCGATGGTGCTGGCCAGAGCCAGGGAACCGTCAGCCTTTTTCACCAGCCAGCCCCAGCCGGAGCCGAAGGTGCCAACGGAAGTCTTGGTGAACTCTTCCTTGAACTTGTCGAACGAGCCGAAAGCAGCGTTGATGGCTTCAGCCAGAGCGCCAGTTGGCTGGCCACCGGCGTTTGGTGCCAGGCAGTTCCAGTAGAAAGTGTGGTTCCAGACCTGAGCGGCGTTGTTGAAGATACCGCCCGAAGAGGACTTGACGATCTCTTCCAGAGTTTTGCCTTCAAACTCGGTGCCTGGCACCAGGTTGTTCAGGTTCACGACGTAGGTGTTGTGGTGCTTGTCGTGGTGGTACTCCAAGGTTTCCTTGGAAATGTGCGGCTGCAGGGCGTCGTGTGCGTAAGGCAGCGGCGGCAATTCAAAAGCCATGGTGATTCTCCTAATCAGGTCTGTTGCGGTGAGCGCAAGGCCGATCACGGGCGGCCGGTGTGCGTCGGGGAGTTTGTACTCTTTGCGACGCAAGGGCTGGATCATAGCACCCGGCCCTGTGCTTAACCACGCAACAAGTGTACGGGAAAGAGGTTCCAGAGCCTTCGCCAGCGCCAGACGAGTGGCAATCAGCTGAAGATCAGCTGCGCGGCGACTGCAAACATCATTACCGCCACCATCAGGTCCAGCAGGCGCCAGGTGCCGGGGCGCGCCAGCCAAGGCGCCAGCCAGGCGGCACCGAGGGCAAGGGTGAAGAACCACAACAGTGAGGCGCTGGCGGCACCGGCCACATAGGCGCCAGGAACGGTTTGCTGTGCACCGAGCGAGCCGATCAGCAACACCGTGTCCAGATACACGTGGGGGTTGAGCAGGGTCACTGCCAGCGCGCTGAGCAGTACTGCACGGCGTGAGCGCAGGCCTTGGCCTTCGTTCTGTTGCAGGCTCTGCTGCGAGCAGGCGCGCAGCAAGGCTTTGCTGCCGTACCAGATCAGAAACACCGCACCGCCCCAGCGTGCTACCGCCAGCAAGGTCGGGTTCTGTGCCAGCACGGTTGCCAGGCCAAACACCCCGGCGGCAACCAGAATGGCATCGCAGATCACGCAAAGTGCGGCCACCGGCAGGTGATGCTCACGGCGCAGGCTTTGCGCCAAGACAAATGCGTTCTGGGTGCCGATCGCCATGATCAGGCCGAAGGCGACCAGCAGGCCGTTCAGGTAGCTTTGCCACATAGGGGATGCTCCACAGGCACCAACTGGGAGCTGGTGCATTTAACCAAAGAAGATGCTGGCTATTCTGGGGCGCACAGCTGTATAAGAAAAACAAATAAAGCTGATCTGGCATTAGGAAAAATAATGTTCGATTACAAACTGCTGTCGGCCCTTGCCGCGGTCATCGAGCAAGCCGGATTCGAGCGTGCAGCGCAGGTGCTGGGGCTATCGCAGTCGGCGATTTCTCAGCGCATCAAATTGCTGGAGGCGCGCGTCGGGCAGCCTGTTCTGATTCGCGCCAACCCACCCAGCCCGACGGATGTTGGCCGCCGATTACTCAACCATGTACAACAGGTGCGGCTACTGGAGCGCGACTTGCAAAGCCAGGTTCCGGCGCTGGACGAGGAGGGCATGCCAGAGCGTTTGCGCATTGCGCTGAACGCCGACAGCCTGGCGACTTGGTGGGCTGGTGCGGTCGGTGCGTTTTGCGCCGAGCAGCAGGTGCTGCTGGATATGGTGGTAGAAGACCAGGAAGTCGGCCTTAAACGCATGCGCGCCGGCGAAGTGGCCGCTTGTTTGTGTGGTAGTGAACGGCCGGTGGCCGGTGCCCGCAGTATGCTGTTGGGGGCCATGCGTTACCGCGCCCTGGCCAGCCCGGCATTCATGGCTCGATACTTTCCCCAGGGCTTCGACGCCAAGCGTTTGCCGCGTACGCCGGCACTGGTGTTTGGCCCGGATGATTTTCTTCAGCACCGCTACCTGGCGTCGCTGGGTATCGAAGACGGTTTCATGCATCACCTGTGTCCTTCTTCCGAAGGCTTTCTGCGTATGACGGAGGCAGGGCTGGGATGGGGGCTCGTGCCGGAGCTGCAGGTGCGTGAGCAACTGGCCAGCGGCTGTCTTGTAGAAATTTCGGTGGATAAGCCCATCGATGTGCCCTTGTACTGGCATCATTGGCGCAATGGCGGACAACTGCTCGGGCAATTGACCGAGCACCTGCGGCAGACCGCCCGGCAATGGCTGGTGCCGTTGTAAGGTCGGGCAGCGTCAGCAGCATCTGAAATTTGGTAAGGCGGAGTGGTACATGCGAATTCTGGTTACCGGCGCAAGCGGCTTCATTGGCGGGCGCTTTGCGCGTTTTGCCCTGGAGCAGGGCCTTGAAGTCCGGGTCAATGGCCGACGCGCCGAAGGCGTCGAGCACCTGGTGCGGCGCGGGGCGCAGTTCATCCCCGGCGACCTGGGCGACCCGGAGTTGGCCCGCCGTCTGTGCCAGGGGGTCGATGCCGTGGTGCATTGCGCGGGGGCCGTGGGTAACTGGGGGCGTTATCAGGATTTCTACCAAGGCAACGTGGTGGTCACCGAGAACGTGGTCGAAGCGTGTCTGAAAGAGCATGTACGGCGCCTGGTGCACCTGTCGTCGCCCTCTATCTACTTTAATGGCCGCTCGCAACTGAACATCCATGAAGACCAGGTACCGCGACGCTTTTACGACCACTATGGCGCCACCAAGCACCTGGCAGAGCAAAAAGTCTTCGGTGCTCAGGAGTTTGGCCTTGAAGTGCTGGCCTTGCGCCCCCGCTTTGTCACTGGTGCCGGCGACGTCAGTATTTTTCCGCGTTTGTTGCAGATGCAGCGCAAGCGCCGCTTGGCCATCATTGGTAACGGCCTGAACAAGGTCGACTTTACCAGTGTGCAGAACCTTAACGAAGCGCTGCTGAGTGCTCTGTTTGCCGATGATCAGGCATTGGGTCAGGCCTACAACATCAGCAACGGTCATCCGCTGCCAGTGTGGGATGTGGTCAATTATGTGATGCGCCAGATGCAGTTGCCGCAAGTGACGCGTTACCGCTCCTTTGGCCTGGCCTACAGCCTCGCTGCGCTCAACGAAGGCGCCTGCATGCTTTGGCCGGGGCGGCCACAGCCGACGTTGTCGCGGTTGGGTATGCAAGTGATGAGCAAGGATTTCACCCTGGATATCAACCGTGCCCGCCAGCAACTGGACTACCGGCCCACGGTCAGCCTGTGGGCCGCGCTTGATGAGTTTTGCGCCTGGTGGAAGGCGCAAGACCCGCAACAATGAACCCAGAAGCGAGATTGTGATCGACTAGTGCGCCAGGTAAGCGGTTTATACTGGTGCCCATTTGCTATTACTGCGGTTGAAGGATCTCATGCGTAACGAAGCTCAAGACAATTTCGACAATGTCCCCACCTTGCGTGTCAGTACGCGCGATGACGATGACTTTGACGAGGTACCACACATTCGTGCCGGTAGTGCGCGCAAGGCGCCTCGATCGCCGGCTACGGGGCCATTGTGGGCGCTGCTGGGGGCTTCCTTCATCGCCTTGGCAGGCCTTGGCTGGTGGAGCTTTCAGCAAGTCACGCTGATGGAGCAGCAACTGGTGGCCACTCAGGAAAGCTTTGCCCGCATCAGCGAGGAAGCTGCCGGGCGCCTGCAGGCCATCAGTGGCAAAGTCGATGCCAGTGAGTCCAGTGCATCCACCGGTAGTGAGGCGTTGAAACTGCAGATCAAACAGCTGCAATCCAGCCTGGTGGAGCAGAAACAGCTGCAGCAGGGTGTGGCAGGGCAAGCCGGGGACTTGGGTAAGCGCCTGGAGCAAGTATTGGCGCAGGCCAGCGAGCAACAAGCGGCTACTGCCAAGTTGCAGGCGGAACTGCAAGCACAGCTCAAAGCAGTAAACGACGAGCTGGCGGTGTTGAAAGCCGCTCAGGTAGACGGTGGCAAGCTCGATACACAGATCAAAAGCCTGGGTAGCGACATTGCTGCGTTGAAGAAACAGGGCAATCCGAACGCCGCCATCGAGCGTCTGGAGCAAGACCTGCTTGTATTGCGCAGCGAGCAGGACAATCGCCCGGCAGCACCGGCCGCATCCGGCGCTTCGGTGGCTGAGTTTGATGCGTTTCGCCGTCAGATGAGCCGCAGCATCAACACCCTGCAAAGCCAGGTGCAGAACCTGCAACAGCAGATCAACGCCCGGCCTTGATCAACCCCCTGTAGGAGCGGGCTTGCTGTAGGAGCGGGCTTGCCCCGCGATGCGATGTTGATTGATAAATCGCCATCGCGGGGCAAGCCCGCTCCTACAGCA
>NZ_SMOK01000020.1 GCF_004353925.1 Pseudomonas sp. H9
GGAGCGGGCTTGCCCCGCGATTGCGGTATGTGAGCTATATAGCATCGCGGGGCAAGCCCGCTCCCACCGCAAGCCCGCTCCTACAGTAAGCTCCACCAAGCGTCCAAAAAAAAACCGAAGCGGTTCAAGGCTTCGGTTTTGATTGGCATCAGCGCAAGGCTCAGGCCGGGAACAGCTCGCTCAGCTTCATCGACAGCATCATGTCGCCTTCAACGCGCAGCTTGCCGCCCATGAAGGCTTGCATGCCGTCGGTTTCGCCGCTGACGATGCCTTTGAGGGTTTCGCTGTCCAGTACCAGGGTGCAGTTGGCGTCGGCGTTTTCGCCTTCCTGGATTTCGCAGGTGCCATCCTTGACGATCAGGGCGTAGTGCTTGTCTTCGTCAGTGATGTTGAAACCGAACACCAGGTCAAGACCGGCAGCAGCAGCTGGGTTGAACTTGGCTTTCATCGCTTCGACGGCTTTTGCTACATCGCTCATGGTGTGTTCCTTATTAAGTGATAACGGCAGCCGATGAAAGCTGCCAGGAGCCGGGGCTCAACGGTAAGTGATGAGCTCCGGCGCCTTCAGCAGCTGCACATGGGCTTGGCTGTTGAAGGAAGCCAGGGCCACCTCGCGACCACGAAACTTAAGTTGGCTGAGCGAGGTGTTGATGATCTGCCAGTTCAGCGTAAACGCCTGGCTGGCAGAGATACAGGTCACCAGGTGGAGCAGGGCGGTGATCGTACCGCCCGAGGTAAAGATTGCAATGTTGTCGCCGTGGCTGGCCTGTTGCAGCGCACGCTGCAGACCGTTTTCAACGCGCTGGACGAAGCCCTGCCAGGACTCGCACCCGTTGCTGTCGTATTCGCCGCTGTGCCAGCGCTGGACCAGCAGGGCAAACAAGCGCTGGAACTCACTGCGATGTTCGGTACCGTTGCGCAGGATGTGCCGGGCCTCAGGCTCTTCGGGCAACAATCCGGGCAGCAGGTTGCGGATCATGGCGTCAGCGTCGAACTCGTTGAAGGCGGCATCGGTTTCAACCGACGGTACCTCGATGCCTGCGCGCTGCATGGCCGCCAGGGCCAGGCGCGCGGTGTCTTGCTGGCGGCGCAGATCGCCGGCCAGGCAGCGGTCCAGCCGTATGCCCAACTGGGCCAGGTGTTCACCGAGGACTTCGCTTTGCCGGATGCCCACTGGCGAGAGGACATCGTAGTCGTCTGCACCGAATGAGGCCTGGCCATGTCGAATCAGGTAGATGCTGCCCACGTTGTACGCCTGCACTGAGAATGAGGCCGAGGTTAGGACGCCGCTGTCGGGCTGTCAACGAAAAAACATACAAGCGTTTGAAAAGAGCGTTTGAACTGCGTTGCCGAACATTTCCTACGCTGGCAGGGGCAAGGCTGCCTCGGTATGCTTGACTATCGGTTCGCGCCGTTCGGGCGCCGGCATGTTAAGGAGTTACTGTGGAGTTTCTTGCAGAGTACGCAAGCTTTCTCGCCAAGACCGCGACCCTGGTGATCGCAATTCTGGTGGTGCTCTCGGCTATTGCCGGGTTACGTGGTAAAGGTCGGCGCAAGGCCGGCGGGCAGTTGCAGGTCAATAAACTCAATGAGTTCTACAAAGACCTGCGCGAGCGCCTGGAAAGCAACTTGCTCGACAAAGCGCAGCTCAAGGCCCTGCGCAAGCAGCAGGCGAAGGCGCAAAAACAGGAAAAGAAGACCCCGGACGACAAACCGCGGGTATTCGTGCTCGACTTCAATGGCGATATCAAGGCCTCGGCCACCGAAAGCCTGCGTCATGAAATCACTGCACTGCTGACCCTCGCCACCCCGCGTGACGAAGTGGTGCTGCGCCTTGAGAGCGGCGGTGGCATGGTTCACAGCTACGGCCTGGCCGCCTCGCAACTGGCGCGTATCCGCCAGGCGGGCATTCCGCTGACGGTGTGTATCGACAAGGTTGCTGCCAGCGGCGGCTATATGATGGCCTGCATCGGCGACAAGATTGTCAGCGCCCCGTTCGCCATCCTCGGATCGATCGGGGTGGTGGCGCAGCTGCCGAACGTCAATCGCCTGCTGAAAAAGCACGATGTCGATTTCGAAGTGTTCACCGCCGGTGAGTACAAACGCACCGTCACCGTGTTTGGCGAGAACACTGAAAAGGGCCGGGAGAAGTTCCAGGAAGACCTGGACGTCACCCACCAGTTGTTCAAGGATTTCGTCTCGCGCTATCGCCCACAACTGCACATCGACGATGTCGCCACCGGTGAAGTGTGGCTGGGTGTTGCCGCGCTCAACAAGCAATTGGTTGACGAGCTCAAGACCAGCGACGAATACCTGGGTGAGCGTGTGCGCGAGTCGAACCTCTACCACCTGCATTTTGCCGAGCGCAAAAGCTTGCAGGAACGCGTCGGGCTGGCCGCCAGTGGCACGATCGAGAACACGCTGCTCGGGCTCTGGAGCAAACTGGGACAGTGGCGCTGAGCAATAAGTAACGCCAAGGCATCGCATCATTGCGTTTTTCTGTGGGTTCAATCGCCCACAGGGAAACGTCAATGTCCACCTCCGATACGCAAACCCCGCCTGGCTTGCATGGCCGCTACCTGGCCAAACGCCTTCCCCATGTGTTCAAGCATGCAACCGCGTCCGACCTCAAGCGTTGGCGCGACGTGCAGCGCCCTGCGCAACTGACTGCCAACGGGCTTGCGGGCTGGTTCCAGCAGGCCAGCGAGGACGAGCGCCAGGTGCTGCTCGACGCGCAGAAACAAAGCCGCGCCTCCACCCACGCGCTGGCCAAGGCACTGAAAAGCCTCAAGGCACCCACGACTTTTGCCGAACCGTTACTCAAGGCTGAGCTGAAGAGCCGCCTGGATGTGGAGCTCAACGTCAACACCGTGCAACTGGTGGAGCTGCACCACGAGCCGGTGTTCCTGGGATCCATGCTGCGGCTCCAGCCGATCCAGCAAACGCTGTTGCAGGCAGCCATGCAGAACTATGCCGCCGACAAACGCTTTGAGAAGGGCAGTGCGCTGGCGCCAAAGGGCGCCTTTACCCTGGAACTCAAGCCGAACGCAGAGGAGGGTGCCTACCCGCGCTTTGCATACCGTTACAGTGAAAAGCTGGAGATTGCCCCGGAGCGTTTCGCCACCCTGTGCCACGAGCTGGACTTGGGTGAGAAATACCAGGCACACATTCGTGAGGTGTATGAAGACCCGGCAACACAAAGCCATGTGCGCAGCCTGTCGATCACTGCAGAGAAGGATCACTTACGACAAACCGCGCAGATAGCGTTCATGAAAGATGAGATCTCCGAGGCGGCGCGGCAGATGATCAATGGCCTGATTGACGGCCAACGCGCCCCACTGTTCCACGACAAGCCGGTGATCTGCCAGACCCTGACAATGTTCGGTGCAGCGCTGGACCGGGTAGTGGTATTGAGTGCCGACCGCATTGCCAGCGACCATGTAGAGCCTATTGTCGTTTACCTGCCCGGGGCGCCCCTGTACCCGCTCAAAGAGTACGCTTCGGTTGCCGCGTTCAAGAGCGACTTGCGCATCAACCTGCTCAAACCTGCCTATCTGAAGCTGTTTCGTGGGTATGTTGCGCAGAAAGAACATCCTCACTTTTTCAAGCGAGTCAAAGAGGCAGCCTATCGCAACGATGGCTCTGGTCAGTTCAACCCGGAGTCAAACCTGCACCTGCGTGACGAGGCAATCGGCGGTGACCTGTTCGACTACCGGCAAGATCAGCACCTGCTGCGCATCAAGGTCAATGCCCGTCACCTGTTAGTACCCAGCGCTGAGGTGGATGAAGCGGCCAGCAAACTGCGCCTGGCGTACTGGGAAAACATCGGCTTGAACGTACTCAATGCTGCCGCGTTCTTTGTGCCCGCACTGGGTGCGGTGATGGCGGTGGTGGCCGCAGTGCAAATGGTTGGTGAAATTATTGACGGTGCCAATGCCTGGGAAGCGGGTGACCTTGACGAGGCATTGGCACACTTTGAATCTGTGGCATTGAATGTTGTGGTGGCCGTCGGCCTGGGGGCTGCCGGGCATGTCGGCAGTTCGGTAAGTACGAGTGAAACCGTTGACGGGTTGCTGCGCGTCACACTGCCCAATGGTCAGCAACGTTTGTGGAAACCCGACCTTCAGCCTTATGCCCGCGATGTCGAACTGACAGGTATCACCCCGGATGAGCAAGGCGTGTACACGCGTGATTCAACGTCTTTTGTGCGCATCGGCGAGCATGTGTTCGAGGTCGCCCAGGATACCAAGAAGAACTGGTCGATCTGCCACCCGGACGATCCGCAGGCCTATCAGCCGACGCTGAAGCACAATGGTGAGGGACTGTGGCAGGCAGAGGGTGAGCAACCCCTGCAATGGAGTCATGAACAGTTGTTGAAACGCCTTGGTCACGCTGCGCATGGCCTGGATGATGAGAGGGTTGAGCTGGCCGTAAAGGTGAGTGGTGTGGACGATGACGTACTGCGCCGTATGCACGTTGACCGCTCGCCGATGCCGGCGCTGCTCAAGGAAACCTTGGCGCGCTATCAGGTCGATCAACGCGTCAACCGCCTGATCGACAGCCTGGGCAGTAGCGCCGCTGGTACAGAAGGGCTGGAGATGGGGCCCACCTTGAGCCAGGACCTGGCGCGCTGGCCTCAACGGGTGTTCGAGGTCTACGACGAGGCGAACCTTAACCGTGAGCCTGTTCGCTACGGTGCTGCGCGCTGGCCTAGCGGGCGTGTCATTCGTATCTCGCTCAGGGAGTTGTATGCCAACCAATTGGCTGATCGGGTGTTGGCAGACCTGAGCGAAAGCGAGGCCATGGATTTGTTCGGTTCAAGTGTCGAACCCGAGCAACGTCTGTCGGTATTGCGCAAGCTTATTGCCGAACGCGCGGAGCACCGTCGTAGCGAAATCTTCACTATCATGTATGAGCATGGCCGAGCGACACGCAGCGCCGAGCAAGCCCTGTTGATGCGCGACTTCCCTGCACTGACCGATGAGGTCGCACAAGAAATCATCCAGGCTGCAGATGCCGATGAGTACCGGCAAATGCAAGGTAGTGAAGGGCGCGTGCCGATGCGTCTGGCCGAGGAAGCGCGGGTCTACCAGCGTCAGTTGGTACTGTGTCGCGCCATTCAGGGGATGCACGAAACTCGCCTGGCAAGCCTCGACAGCGATCGTCTGGCGGTGGGCTTGCTGGCAAAACTGCCAGGCTGGACCGACACGGTGCGTGTCGAGCTGCGCGAAGACACTGAGGCCGGACGCCTGTTGGCCAGCGCTGGCGCGGCGGGGGGGAGCTTAAGGTAGTGGTCCGTACTGCTGAGGGTTACACCGCTTATGATGCCCAAGGGCTTGAGTTGTCGAAGGGCCAGTCGCTCTATGCTTCTCTGCTCAAGGCGCTGCCCGATAGTGAACGGCAGGCGCTGAACTTGCAGATCCATTCCGCGCAATCGCTACAAGAGCAACTGTGTGCCATCGCCGTGGCGGATCGTACCGCAGCGGCCCGGGCGCTGGGTCAACAGCCCATCAAGCCCTGGTTCCGCGCACCCATGCGACTGGCCGATGGGCGAGCGGGATATCCCCTGGGTGGGGCGGTGGGCAGCATGGGGATCGACTCCAAGCTCAACGCACTGTTTCCAACGCTTTCGCATGCTGAGCTTGAGACACTCAAAGCGCGCTTGTTGTTGGAAAATCAGCACCTGGGCGACGCAGTGTTCAAGTTGCAGAGCGAGCTGCGTAAGCTTGAGGAAACCCTTGAACAGTGGGCCCAGGACAGCGCGAATGTTTATCAACGCACCTACCGTGAGCAAACCCGCAGGGCATTGATCAGTGCCTGGCGTCGGCAAGGTGGGCGCCAGCACACGGAATTGACGTTGTTTGGTCCGGACGTCGGGGAACTGCCTCGGTTGACGGCGCGCTTTGACCATATCCAGCGCTTGTACTTGACCCGAATGAATCTGCAGGCGTTACCCGACGGTTTCCTGCGTTGCTTTCCCAATGTTCAGCAGTTGTCGCTGGAGGCTAACTACTTCAATGTCATACCGCCGGAGGTTGCAACATTGACCCAGCTGAAGGAGCTGAACCTGCGCGAACTCAGACTTGATAGTAGCGACACGATGTTCGACGCACTGAAACCGTTGGTGAACTTACAGTCGTTGGAGCTACAAAGCAGTGGCCTGCGAAGCATCCCGAGTCCAGCGCTGGAGGCGCTTGGATCATTGCCCGCCTTGAGGCGATTGAACTTGCGCTATAACCAGGTCGCCCTGACCACGGAGGCGCTGCAATCCCTGGCCCAGTTGCCGCTACAGGAGCTGGATTTGAGCTCGACGGGTCTGGTACTGGACGAAGCGGGCGCTGCTGTGTTCTCCCGTTTCGATCGCTTGCAGCGGTTGTGGTTGACGGCTAATCGATTGGGGCGCGCGCCCAACCTGGAAAACCTGGCACAGCTTGAAGAGCTGGACTTGAACAGTTGTGAGCTTAATGAGTTCCCGGCGGGTTTGCTTACGCTGATGAATCTTGAGCCTAATGCACTGCGAAGAGTCGACTTGAGTCGCAACCAGATCACCCAATTGCCGGCGTTGGCCGAGACGGTTTTTGGCCAGAACCTGCGCAACGATGCCGAGCGAGCGCACAGGCTGAACCTGTTCTACAACCCGCTGGAGGCCTCGAGCATTGCGCGCCTGAGTGCCGTCGGGTCGGATTTCATTTCTGATACGGTCATGGAGCTACAGCCAGAGCAAGCCTGGTTACGTGGTGCGACCGAAGCCAACCGCGAGCTTTGGCAGCAATGGTTCCAGCATGACCGCCATACTGCACTGCGTGATGTGCTTGAGCGATTGGCCAATTCAGCCGAGTTCAAGCGCAATGGGCAAGACCTGCGCAAACGCGTTTGGTCGATGCTCAAGCTGGGCTCGGAGTCCACTCAACTCAGAGAAGACTTGCTGGAAATCGCCAATGCCTTCCCGATTACCTGTGGCGATGCCGGTGCCGATGCCTTCAGCGCGATGGAAATCGCCGTGCTGGTGTTCGAGCGCAGCGCGCTGGCGACCACAGAAGACCGTGGCGCTGAACTCCTGGCGCTGTACAAGCAGTTGTTCCGTCGCCATGAAGTGGAGCGTAGGGCTGATGCCCTGTCGTTGGCGCGTAAGCTGCGGCGCCTGGCGCTGACTGAAGAACAGACCCCGACAGCACTTGATCCGTTGGATGACATCAGTGACGACTTGCTGCGCAGAGAGGGGGTTGATGATATCGAAATCAGGCTGGCCCTGCGTCAGGATCTGTCGGCCAAGCTGGACTATCCGGAGCCATCCGCCGGCATGCTTTACCGCACGACTGCCAATCTGTCTGAGCAGACCATAGGGCGTGTTGAACAAGCGGTCAGAACAAGTGATACCGTGGAAAACCGTCAGGCATGGATGGTGAGCGAGAGCAATTGGCAGCGTTACCTGAAGCAGCGCTATACCGCGCAGTTCGATGAAGTCGCCCAACCCTTTGTAGACGGTGTGGAGTACCTGGACTATTGCAACGGCCTGTCGGACGAAGTGCCAGGCTCGCTTACTGACAACGTACTGGAAATCCTGCGTACAGCGTTGAACGCAGAGCCGCTGGACACAGACGGTACGCTGCGCAAACTGGAACCTTCAAGTCAGGATTACGTGGCCGCAGCCAATGCGTTGGCAAGCGCACGTAGCAAGGCTGAGGATGATTTGATGGCCAAGTTGACGCAAGAAACTGAAGCCTGAGCCTCTAGCTTGCAGCTTGCAGCTTGCAGCTTGCAGCTTGCAGCTTGCAGCTTGCAGCTTGCAGCTTGCAGCTATAAAAAAACCGATACCAGCGAGCTGGTATCGGTTTTTTGTGCCTTCAGCGACGACGGAACAACGGTTGTGGTTCGTCGGTTGCGGCCTGGTAGGTCACGGAAAAGTCCTTGAGGCTTTCCAGTGCTTCGACCGGGTCTTTGTCGGCGCGCAGGGCGAAGGCATCGAAGCCACAGCGTTTCATGTAGAACAGCTGATCGCGCAGCACGTCGCCGATGGCACGCAATTCGCCGGTGAACTTGTAGCGATCACGCAGCAGACGCGCATTGGAATAGTTGCGCCCGTCGGTGAAGGCCGGGAAGTTCAGGGCGATGACCTGGAAGCTGGCGACATCTTCACCGATTTCTTCGGCTTCTTCGTCGGCATCGAGCCACACACCCAGGCCGCCGTCGCGGGCCTTGAGGGCGTGGCCATGATCACGCCACAGCTGCAACGGCACGATGTAGTCGTCGCAGTTGGTCAGCTCGTCGAAGGACACGTCCTTGGGCAGCAAGTGCCAGGTTTCGTCGACGATTTCGTTGTTCTTAATGATTCGCTGCATAGACGCGTTCCTTGAAAGGGTCGATGCCAATACGCTGGTAGGTGTCGATGAAGCGCTCGTCTTCGGTACGTTTTTCAACGTAGACGTCGATCAGCTTCTCGATCACATCCGGCATGTCGTCCTGGGCAAAGGAAGGGCCAAGGATCTTGCCCAGGCTGGCGTCGCGGCTGGCGCTGCCACCGAGGGAGACCTGGTAGAACTCTTCACCTTTCTTGTCCACCCCGAGAATGCCGATGTGGCCAACGTGGTGGTGACCACAGGCGTTCATGCAGCCGGAGATGTTCAGGTCCAGTTCGCCGATGTCGAACAGGTAGTCCAGGTCGTCGAAACGGCGCTGGATGGATTCGGCAATCGGGATCGACTTGGCGTTGGCCAACGAGCAGAAGTCGCCGCCAGGGCAGCAGATGATGTCGGTCAGCAGGCCGATGTTCGGTGTGGCAAAGCCACCTTCACGCAGCTCCAGCCACAGGGCGTGCAGTTGGCTCTGCTCGACGTCGGCGAGGATGATGTTCTGCTCGTGGGAGGTGCGCAGCTGGCCGAAGCTGTAGCGTTCGGCCAGGTCGGCAACGGCATCGAGCTGTTTGTCGGTCAGGTCGCCTGGGGCCACACCGGTTGGCTTGAGCGACAGGGTCACGGCAACATAGCCTGGCTTCTTGTGCGCCAGGACGTTGCGGGTGCGCCAGCGAGCAAAACCTGGGTGCTGTTGCTCAAGTTCGCTGAAGTCGAGGTTGTCGAGCTGCTTGTAGTCCGGGTCGACGAAGTGCTTGGCCACGCGCTGTACTTCGGCTTCGGTCAGCGTGGTGCTGCCACCGCGCAGGTGGACCATTTCGGCCTCGACCCTTTCAGCGAACACTTCAGGGGTGAGCGCCTTGACCAGGATCTTGATCCGCGCCTTGTACTTGTTGTCGCGACGGCCATAGCGGTTGTACACCCGCAGGATCGCGTCGAGGTAGCTGAGCAGGTCTTGCCACGGCAGGAATTCGTTGATGAAGGCGCCGACCACCGGGGTACGGCCCAGGCCGCCGCCGACCAATACGCGGAAGCCCAGCTCGCCAGCGGCGTTGTACACCGGCTCCAGGCCGATGTCGTGCACTTCGATGGCGGCACGGTCGCTGTTCGCACCGTTGATTGCAATTTTGAACTTGCGCGGCAGGTAGGCGAATTCCGGGTGGAAGGTGGTCCACTGGCGAACGATTTCACACCATGGGCGCGGGTCGATCACTTCATCAGCCGCGACACCGGCGAACTGGTCGGTGGTGACGTTGCGCAGGCAGTTGCCGCTGGTCTGGATCGCGTGCATTTGCACGGTAGCCAGTTCCGCGAGGATCTCGGGAATGTCTTCCAGGGCCGGCCAGTTGTACTGCACGTTCTGCCGGGTGCTGATGTGGGCATAGCCCTTGTCGTAGTCGCGCGCGATCTTCGCCAGCATCCGGGTTTGACGGGACGTCAGCTGGCCATACGGCACCGCGACCCGCAACATCGGGGCAAAACGTTGAATATAGAGGCCATTTTGCAGGCGTAGGGGGCGGAACTCTTCTTCGCTCAGCTCACCGGCCAGGTAGCGGCGGGTCTGATCACGGAACTGCTTGACGCGGTCCTCGATGATCCGCTGATCGTACTCGTCGTATACGTACATAGGGGTCCTGTTCTCAAGCTGCTTGCAGCTAATCGCGCGCACGGCCGCGCACTCCCAAAGCGGAGCGGGGGAAAGATAGCAGTTTGCGGTTATGCGCAAAAGTGATGTTTTTGCATATGAAAAGAACCATTTGGACTAAGTGAGACTGACTGCCATTTAGCCGTTTGCCCCCATGCGGTGTTTATAATTGACGGTTTGAACAGGAGGAGCGAATCCGCATGCTCAAGGCCTTGTGCCAAAGCCTTTGCCTGAGTCTGCCGCTGGCTGCCAGCGCGCAAGCTGCGTCGGTGGTGTTTCTCAATCCGGGCTATTCCAACGAGACCTTTTGGGTCAGCTATTCGAACTTCATGCAGGCCGCCGCCAAGGACCTGGGCATGCAGCTGCGTATCAAATACAGCGAGCGGCGCTCGGAGCTGGCACTGACCCAGGCCCGTGAGGTGCTTGAAGGCAACGAGCGGCCCGACTACCTGGTGCTGGTGAACGAGCAATATGTCGCGCCGGAAATTATCCGCCTGTCACGGGGCAGTGGGGTCAAGCTGTTTCTGGTCAATAACGGCCTGACGCACGACCAGGCAGCGTTGATCGCCGATCACCCGGACAAGTACCCGCCGCTGCTCGGTACCCTGGTGGGCAACGATGAGCAGGCTGGGTATCAGATGCTCAAGGAGCTGATTGCGTTGCGCACGCAGACGGCAGGCAACCGGCCGATCGAGTTGCTGGCGTTCTCCGGTGTCAAAACCACGCCGGCCGCGCAACTGCGTGAGCAAGGCATGCGCCGGGCATTGGCCGAGCATCCGCAGGTTCGCTTGCGTCAGGTGGTGTATGGCGGCTGGGGGCAGCAGCGGGCTTATGAGCAGGCGCAACTGTTGTTGAAGCGCTACCCGAACATTGATCTGGTTTGGTCGGCCAACGACGAGATGGCCTTTGGCGCCATGCAGGCGTTTGTCGAAGCCGGTCGCACACCGGGTAAAGATGTGCTGTTCAGTGCCGTCAACAGCTCGGCACAAGCGCTGCAGGCGCGTATCGACGGGCAGCTTAGCGTACTGATGGGCGGGCACTTTTCACTCGGTGGCTGGGCGATGGTGTTGCTGCACGATGATGCGATGAATCTGCCAATCGACCGTGACGGCCTGCGCAACCATCAGGCACCGGTGTTGCAACTGATCGACCCGATGCGCGCGCAACGCTGGCTGAAGTTTCTCGATCAGCCCGACTATGGCCTGGATTTCAGCCGCTTCAGCGCTCAAGGCCAGCACCGTGACTATCGCTATCCATTCCTGAGCGCACCGGTCAAATATTAAAAACCCTGCTTGAGCAAAGGGCATTGCTGAACTTAACTGCTACGGGTGACATGCATTCCCATAAACACCACAAGAGGCAATGCAATGGGAAATTCGACCAAAGCGGGTAAGCCTGACAGCAGTGTCGATGCTTGGGCGATACTCTGTCTGATCGTTCTGGTTGTTGTGACCGCCGTGTATTGGGTCAGCCACCAGTGATATCACGCGATGGGTAATCATGTGCCGCCCGCAGAATGGACATCTGCGGGCGGATTACGTTTCAGCGACTGGTTAAATGCATGGCCAGTTGTACCAGCCCGACCAACACCAGAATGAACACCAAGGTAAATACGGTGCCCAGTGCGATGAAGTGGCTGGCCTTGCCGTAGGTGAAGTCGCGTGCGCGATTCTTGCCAGTCTGTACGCCGAACGCAGCGGCGAGAATGCTCTGCAGCATCTGCCAGAAGGTTGGGGGTTTGCCGTGGGCGGGGTCGTCCATGAGGGGCTCCTTGGTGTAGGCATCCCCCTCAGTGTAGACAGGTGGGAACAGGCTTGCTGTAGGAGCGGGCTTGTCCCGCGATTGCGGTGTATCAGACACATCGCAATCGCGGGACAAGCCCGCTCCTACAGCAGTACCCTTCAGTTAGCTGTCATAGCCAAGGTTAGGCGCCAGCCAGCGCTCGGTGACGCTGAGTTCTTGGCCTTTACGGGCGGTGTAGCTTTGCACCTGGTCCTTGTCCACTTTGCCAACCGCAAAGTACTGCGCCTGCGGGTGCGCAAAGTACCAGCCGCTGACCGCCGCCGCCGGGAACATGGCGAAGTGTTCGGTGAGGAACACGCCGCTCGGGCCGGTTTCGCCAATGGCGGTGCCATCGAGCAGGCGGAACAGGGTTTCTTTCTCGGTGTGGTCCGGGCACGCCGGGTAGCCCGGGGCAGGGCGGATACCCGAGTATTGCTCCTTGATCAGCGCTTCGTTGTCCAGGTGCTCGTCCTTGGCGTAACCCCAATGCTCTTTACGCACCTGCTCATGCAGCCATTCCGCGCAGGCTTCGGCCAGGCGGTCGGCCAGGGCTTTGACCATGATCGAGTTGTAGTCGTCGCCCTTGTCCTGATAAGCCTTGGCGACTTCTTCGGCGCCGATACCGGCGGTGGTGATGAAACCGCCGACGTAATCGGTGATGCCGGTTTCCTTCGGCGCGACGAAGTCGGCAAGGGAGAAGTTCGGCTTGCTGTCCGGCTTGATGGTTTGCTGGCGCAGGTGGTGCAGTTGCGCCAACGGCTGGCCATCGGCGCCGTAGACTTCGATGTCGTCGTGGTTGACCTGGTTGGCCGGCCAGAAGCCGAACACGGCACGGGCACTGATCAGCTTTTCATCGATCAGCTTGGCGAGCATGTCCTGGGCATCCTTGTACAGCGCCGTGGCAGCTTCGCCGACGACTTCGTCATTCAAGATGCGCGGGAACTTGCCGGCCAGGTCCCAGGAAATGAAGAACGGTGTCCAGTCGATGTACTCGGCCAGCACCTTGAGGTCGATGTTCTCCAGCACCTTGACACCGGTGAAGGTGGGCACCGCCGGTTGGTAGTTGGCCCAGTCGTACTGCGGCTTGGCAGCAATCGACTGTTCGTAGCTCAGGCGCTCGGTGCGGGCGCTGCGGTTGGCAGTACGCTCACGGACTTCAATGTAGTCCTGGCGGGTCTTCTCGACGAAGCCCGGCTTGAGCTCATTGGACAGCAGCTGAGTGGCGACGCCGACAGCACGCGAGGCGTCGGTGACGTAGACCACCGCGTCGTTGCTGTACTTGGGTTCGATCTTCACCGCCGTGTGCGCTTTGGAGGTGGTGGCGCCACCGATCATCAGCGGCAGGTGGAAGTCCTGACGCTGCATCTCGCGAGCGACATGAACCATCTCGTCCAGCGACGGAGTGATCAGGCCGGACAAACCGATGATGTCGCAGTTCTGCTCGCGGGCGGTCTGCAGGATCTTCTCGGCCGGGACCATCACGCCGAGGTCGACAATGTCATAGCCGTTGCAACCGAGCACCACGCCGACGATGTTCTTGCCGATGTCGTGAACGTCACCTTTGACCGTTGCCATGAGGATCTTGCCCTTGGCTTGCGGCTTGTCGCCTTTTTCGGCTTCGATGAATGGGATCAGGTGGGCAACGGCCTGCTTCATCACCCGCGCCGATTTCACCACCTGCGGCAGGAACATCTTACCGGCGCCGAACAGGTCGCCGACCACGTTCATGCCACTCATCAGCGGGCCTTCGATGACCTCGATCGGGCGCGCGCATTGCTGGCGGCACTCTTCGGTGTCTTCAACGATGAAGGCGGTGATGCCCTTGACCAGCGCGTGTTCCAGGCGCTTGTCGACCGGCAGCGAACGCCACTCTTCGTTCTCGACTTCCTTGCTAGCACCACCGCCTTTGTAGTCGTCGGCAATTGCCAGCAGGGCATCGGTGCCTTCCGGAGTGCGGTTGAGCACCACTTCTTCGACCTTCTCGCGCAGCGCGAGCGGGATCTCGTCGTAGATCTCCAACTGGCCGGCGTTGACGATACCCATGGTCAGGCCGTTCTGGATCGCGTGGTAGAGGAACACCGAGTGAATCGCTTCGCGCACCGGGTTGTTGCCGCGGAACGAGAACGACACGTTGGAAACACCGCCGCTCGACAGGGCGTAGGGCAGGTGGTCGCGAATGTAGGCGCAGGCTTCGATGAAATCGACAGCGTAGTTGTTGTGCTCTTCAATGCCGGTGGCTACGGCGAAGATGTTCGGGTCGAAGATGATGTCTTCCGCCGGGAAGCCGACTTCATTGACCAGAATGTCGTAGCTGCGCTGGCAGATTTCCTTTTTACGCGCAGCGGTGTCGGCCTGGCCGACTTCGTCGAAGGCCATCACCACCACGGCGGCACCGTAGCGTTTGCACAGTTTGGCGTGATGCTTGAAGGCTTCGACGCCTTCTTTCATCGAGATCGAGTTGACGATGCCCTTGCCCTGAATGCACTTGAGGCCCGCTTCGATCACTTCCCACTTGGAGGAGTCGATCATGATCGGCACGCGGGAAATATCGGGCTCGCCGGCGATCAGGTTGAGGAACTTGACCATGGCCGCCTGGGAGTCGAGCATCCCTTCGTCCATGTTGATGTCGATCACCTGGGCGCCGGCCTCGACTTGCTGCAGGGCGACTTCCAGCGCTTCGGTGTAGTTCTCTTCACGGATCAGCCGGGCGAACTTGGCGGAACCGGTGATGTTGGTACGTTCACCGACGTTGACGAACAGCGAGTTGCGATCGATGGTGAACGGCTCAAGGCCCGACAGCCGACAGGCTTTAGGGATGTCTGGAATCGCCCGCGGTTTGTACTTGGCCACAGCTTCGGCGATGGCCTGGATATGCCCTGGAGTGGTACCGCAGCAACCGCCGATGATGTTGAGGAAGCCACTGGCGGCAAACTCTTCGACCACCACAGCCATTTCCGCCGGGGTTTCATCGTACTCGCCGAAGGCGTTCGGCAGGCCGGCGTTGGGGTGGGCGGAGACGTGGGTGCCGGCCTTGGTCGACAGTTCTTCCAGGTACGGGCGCAGGTCTTTGGCGCCGAGGGCGCAGTTCAGCCCCACGGAAATCGGGTTGGCGTGACGCACCGAGTTCCAGAACGCTTCGGTGGTCTGGCCCGACAGGGTACGGCCCGAGGCATCGGTGATAGTCCCGGAGATCATGATCGGCAGTTCCAGGCCGTCTTCTTCGAACACCTGCTGCACGGCAAAGATCGCCGCCTTGGCGTTGAGGGTATCGAAGATCGTCTCGATCAGGATCAGGTCGGCACCGCCCTCGATCAGGCCGCGGGTGGCCTCGATGTAGTTTTCTACCAGCAGATCAAAGGTGACGTTGCGGTAGCCAGGGTCGTTGACGTCGGGCGAGATGGAACAGGTGCGGCTGGTCGGGCCGAGAACGCCAGCGACAAAGCGAGGTTTGTCCGGAGTTTCGAGGGTTTTCGCATCGGCAACCTGACGGGCAATCCGCGCGCCTTCGACGTTGAGCTCGTACACCAGCGACTCCATGCCATAGTCGGCCTGGGATATCTGCGTGGCGTTGAAGGTGTTGGTCTCGAGAATATCGGCACCCGCATCCAGGTACGCTTTCTCGATGGCGGCGATGACATCCGGGCGCGAAAGCAGCAACAGGTCGTTGTTGCCTTTCACATCGCTTGGCCAATCGGCGAAGCGCGTGCCACGATAGTCGTGTTCCTCAAGGCGGTAGCTTTGGATCATAGTACCCATGCCGCCATCGAGGATCAGAATGCGCTCTTTGAGTGCTTGCTGAAGTGCTTGGAAACGAGCGCTGCGGTCAGACATAGGACTACCTGGTCGGGCAAAAACAAAAGTTGCGGAATAATAACAAAGCTGCGCGGTTTTTAGACGTGTCGAGCATTTACATGAATTTCATTCATGTTGACGCGCCGCCAGCACCGGTAGAATCGTGAAGCTTTCATACCCAGGACATTCGGCACATGGTGCATCGCTTACTTGCCGGCGCTTTCGCTCTGTTGATCAGCAGCGTGGCGTTGGGGCAAGCCCCTCAAACCAGCCCGGCTATTTCGTATACCCGGGACATCCAACCGATTTTCACGGAGAAATGCGTCGCCTGCCATGCCTGTAACGACGCCGCCTGCCAGCTGAACCTGGGCAGTGCCGAAGGCGCCTCGCGCGGGGCATCCAAAGTGCCGGTGTATCAAGGTGACCGCAGTCAGGCTGTGGCCCCGACCCGGTTGTTCTACGACGCTCAGAGCACTCAAGCGTGGCAGCGCAAAGGTTTCAATTCGGTGCTCGACAACCAGGGCAGCCAGGCCGCGCTGATGGCGCGGATGCTCGAACTGGGGCACAAGACGCCGCTGACGCCGAATGCCAAGCTGCCTGAAGAAATCGTTCTGGGCCTGAACCGCAACAACATGTGCCCGTTGCCCGGTGAGTTCGATGCCTACGCCGGGGCACACCCGAAAGAGGGCATGCCGCTGGCGGTGACCGGCCTCACCGATGCCCAGTACCAGACGCTGCAACGCTGGTTGGCGGCAGGCGCACCGGTGGAGCACGATCCTGTGCAGCCAAGCGCCAACGAGGCGGCACAGATTGCCGAATGGGAAGCACTGCTCAATCGCCCAGGCTCCACTGAGGCGTTGGTCGGACGCTGGCTATACGAGCATTTGTTCCTCGCGCACATCTACTTTGTCGGCGGCGAGCCTGGGCACTTCTTCCAGTGGGTGCGCTCGCGCACGCCCAGTGGCCAGCCCATCGATATCATTGCGACTCGCCGCCCCAACGACCCGCCAGGTACCGACTTCTATTACCGGCTGATGCCGGTGCAAGGCGTGATCGTGCATAAAACCCACATCACCTACCCGATGGGGCCGCAGAAGCTCAAGCGCGTCAAGCAACTGTTCTACAGCGGTGACTGGCATGCCAAGGCGCTGCCTGGCTATGGCCCGCGGCACCGCGCCAACCCGTTCGAAACCTTCGAAGCGATTCCGGCGGTGGCCCGTTACCAGTTCATGCTGGATAACGCCGAGTACTTCGTCCGTACCTTCATCCGCGGCCCGGTGTGCCGTGGCCAGATCGCCACCGATGTGATCCGTGACCATTTCTGGGCGCTGTTCCAGGAACCGGCCCATGATCGCTACCTGACCGACGCCGAGTACCGCGGCCAGGCCACGCCGTTGCTGGCCATGCCGGGACAGATCGACGATGTTGGCAGCATCCTGACCTTGTGGCATGCCTACCGCGACAAGCGCAACGAGTATGAAGTACTGCGCCGCGAAGCCTATGCCGACATGCCGGCACCGAGCTGGTCAACGCTGTGGGCCGGTAACGACAACGCACTGCTGACCATCTTCCGCCATTTCGACAGCGCCTCGGTTTCCAAGGGCCTGATTGGAGATGTACCCAAGACGGTGTGGTTGTTCGACTACCCGTTGCTGGAGCGCACCTACTATCAGCTGGCGGTCAACTTCGATGTGTATGGCAATGTCTCGCACCAGGCGCAGACGCGCTTGTACTTCGATCTGATCCGCAACGGCGCTGAGGTCAACTTCCTGCGTCTGATGCCGGCCGATGCGCGCAGTGCAATCCTGAGTGACTGGTACCAGAACAGCGGCAAGCTGAAGATGTGGCTCGACTATGAGGACATCGACACCGATTCCCCGAGCGCGCTCAAGCTTGACGCAAATGACCCTAAACGCGATTTCGGCCTCAAGCTGATCCAGCGCACCGGTAGCCTCAACGCTGCGCCTGACCCGATCAACCGTTGCCAGGGCGCCTATTGCTCGCGGCCGCAAATGAACGACGAGTTCCGCGGTGTCGAGCAAACCCTGAGCCGCCTGGTTTCGCGACCAGCCGCAGGCTTGAAGGTTATCGGCCAGTTGCCTGAAGCGACCATGCTGCGCATTGAAGGGCAGGGTGGCCAACGGCAGGTCTACAGCTTGTTGCGCAACCGTGCACACAGCAACGTAGCCTTCATGCTCGGTGAGGCTTATCGCTACCAGCCAGGTCTGGACACCCTGACGCTGGTGCCGGGAGTGTTGAGCAGTTACCCCAACTTCATGTTCAACGTACCTGCCGCCGACGTGCCGGAGTTCGTCGAAGACCTCGAAGCTGCCCGCGACGATACCGACAAGTTCGAGCGTGTGGTCATGCGCTGGGGTGTGCGCCGTAGCCATCCGCAGTTTTGGCAGTATTTCCACGACCTGAACACTTACATCAAGGAAACCGATGCGGTGGAAGCGGGTGTACTGGACATGAACCGTTACGAAAACCTCTGAAACCGGCCGCCGGGAGCGTCGTTTGCGCGCTCCCGGCGTCGCCCGTCTTTCCCGACAGAAATACTAGGACTTTGTTCGGCGGCCAGGTTGGCGTAAACTGCCGGCAAGTCTGTGAGGAACTTCCATGAGCGCCATAACTATTACCGACGCCGCGCATGATTACCTGGCCGATCTGCTGTCCAAGCAGAACACCCCGGGTATTGGCATTCGTATCTTTATCACCCAGCCGGGCACCACTTACGCCGAAACCTGCATTGCCTACTGCAAGCCGGGCGAAGAAAAGCCGGAAGACACGGCCGTGGGTCTGGCCAGCTTCACCGCCTACCTGGATGCGGTCAGTGTGCCGTTCCTGGAGGATGCGGTGGTTGACTACGCGACCGACCGTATGGGCGGCCAGCTGACCATCAAGGCGCCAAACGCCAAAGTGCCGATGGTCAACGAAGACAGCCCGATCAACGAGCGTATCAACTACTACCTGCAAACCGAGATCAACCCGGGGTTGGCCAGCCACGGCGGTCAGGTGAGCCTGATCGAAGTGGTTGAAGACGGCATCGCCGTGTTGCAGTTCGGCGGTGGTTGCCAGGGTTGTGGTCAGGCCGACGTCACCTTGAAAGAAGGCATCGAGCGCACCTTGCTCGAGCGCATTCCTGAGCTCAAGGGCGTGCGTGATGTGACCGACCACAGTCAGAAAGAAAACGCCTACTACTAAGGCGTTTTAATCGCGGGGCAAGCCCGCTCCCACCGACCAGGTAGGAGCGGGCTTGCCCCGCGATGCATTTCAGCGCCAAGGCGCCCCTGGGCCGCTCAGCCCCGCACAGCACGCAGCAATCGCGGTAGGAGCGGGCTTGTCCCGCGATAGCGGTGTACCAGGCAAACCGCTATCGCGGGGCAAGCCCGCTCCCACTGGAGAAGTGTTATCGGTTTGGCCAATGCAAGCCTTGAATCAATCGATTTGAGCGAATCTGTCGTGGCCATGAGTATGTCCCCAGCCAAAACAACGTGCTTCGGCAGCGGCAGCCTCAGCCGCATCAGCGCCCTCACCGAGGGACAGCAAGTTGCGCGGGTGACTTTCCCCGAACCGCGGACCCTGGGCTTGCTCGACCAAGTCCAGGCGCTTCTGGGTCGAAGCGGCAGATTGCCAGACAGTAATCGCGCTGGGTGGCGGTAGCGCCATTGATACAGCTAAAGCACTTGAGTGAATGACGTCGTGTGGCGGGCCCATGCGTTATCCATTCTGGCCCGCTATGTGCTTTGCCCCCTGTAACGATTGCTGATCGATTGGTCAAACCTGCAAGTCGCTGATGCGACAGCTTGGGTAAGAACAATCGATCAACTACGTCGGACTCCGTATTTACAGGGATCAGATGCATGACGCTTGCCCAACCACTCGACCTCGACGCCCGCGATACTGGCTGGAGTGCGGAGTTGATGCTGCGCTTTGTTCCGCGTGGCACGAAGACCTGTATTGGTGCGCGGCGGCATTTTGGTCCTCTTTTGGTGCAACGCCCGTTCTATCCGGAAGGGGCACCGTGCCACGTTTATGTGCTGCACCCGCCCGGTGGTGTGGTCGGTGGCGACAAATTGGTGCTCGACGTGCACCTGGAAAGCGGCAGCCATGCGCTGCTGACCATGCCCGGGGCAACCAAGTTCTACCGCAGTGGCGGTGCCACCTCGACCTTGCACCAGCACTTTCACCTGGCAGCCGACAGCGTGTTGGAGTGGTTGCCGCAGGGCAGCATCTGTTTCCCCGGCGCCCGTGTGCGTCTGGAAAACCGCTTCAGCCTTGAGCCGGGGGCCCGCCTGCTGGCCTGGGAAACCCTGTGCCTGGGGCGACCGGTGATGAACGAAGTGTTCAGCCACGGTGCCGTCGACAGCCGCTTACAGATCGATGTGCCGACATCACCTGGCCTGTGTGAGCGTCTGCGCATCAGCGGTGGGCAACTGGAAAAGCTTGGTGGTTACCCATTACAGGCGACCTTTTGTGCCTATCCGGCGACCGAGGCACTGCTGGAGCAGACCCGCGCCTTGATCGACGACCTCAGCGTGCCGGCCGCCGCGACCTTACTGGATGAGCTGCTGGTGGTGCGCCTGCTGGACCACGACAACCAACGCCTGCAGTTCAACTTGCAACGCATCTGGCATGCGCTGCGTCCGGCCGTGGTCGGCCTGGCGCCGTGTCCGCCGCGTATTTGGGCCACTTGAGAGAACGCCATGGAGCTGACCCCGAGAGAGAAAGACAAATTGCTGCTGTTCACCGCTGCGCTGCTTGCCGAGCGCCGCCTGGCACGTGGCCTGAAGCTCAATTACCCGGAAGCGGTGGCGTTGATCAGCGCCACGGTCATGGAAGGCGCGCGCGACGGGCGCACAGTAGCCGAGTTGATGAGCCTGGGCCGCGAAGTGCTCAGCCGCGAGCAGGTCATGGAAGGGGTCAGCGAGATGATTCCCGACGTGCAGGTAGAGGCGACGTTTCCCGACGGCACCAAGCTGGTGACCGTGCATGAGCCCATCGTTTAGGAGTGCAGGATGATTCCCGGAGAAGTACAGGTCGCCGACGGCGACATCGAACTCAACCAGGGCTGCGCGACCCTTAGCGTGACCGTCGCCAATCACGGTGATCGCCCGGTGCAGGTCGGTTCGCATTACCACTTCTATGAGGTCAACAACACCCTGGTGTTCGAGCGTGAAGCGACCCGTGGCTTTCGCCTGGACATCGCTGCGGGTACGGCGGTGCGCTTTGAACCTGGTCAGGCGCGCACGGTGACTTTGGTGCCCTATGCCGGCAAACGTGAAGTGTACGGCTTTCAGGGGCGGGTGATGGGCAAGCTGGAGCGCCAAGGATGAGCCGAATTTCCCGTCGGGCCTATGCCGACATGTTCGGCCCTACCGTGGGCGACCGCGTGCGCCTGGCCGACACCGAGCTGTGGGTCGAAGTAGAGCAGGACTTCACGATTTACGGTGAAGAGGTCAAGTTCGGTGGTGGTAAGGTCATTCGCGACGGCATGGGCCAGGGTCAGATGCTTGCCGCTCAAGCGATGGATCTGGTGCTCACCAACGCCCTGATTATCGACCACTGGGGTATCGTCAAAGCCGACATCGGCATCAAGAACGGGCGCATCGTCGGCGTCGGCAAGGCCGGCAACCCGGATGTGCAGCCGGGTGTCACGTTACCGATTGGCGCCGGTACCGAAGTGATCGCCGCTGAGGGCAAGATTGTCACCGCAGGCGGTATCGACTCGCACATTCACTTCATTTGCCCGCAGCAGGTGGAGGAGGCACTGACCTCGGGGATCACCACCTTTATCGGCGGCGGCACCGGGCCGGCTACCGGCACCAATGCCACCACCTGCACCTCCGGGCCCTGGTACCTGTCGCGCATGCTGCAGGCGGCTGATGAACTGCCGATCAATATCGGCCTGTTGGGCAAGGGCAACGCGTCGGCGCCCGAAGCGCTGCGCGAGCAGATCCATGCCGGCGCCGTTGGCCTCAAGCTGCATGAGGACTGGGGCTCGACTCCGGCGGCCATTGATTGCTGCTTGAGCGTGGCTGAAGAACTCGACGTACAGGTGGCGATTCACACCGACACCCTCAACGAGTCCGGTTGCATCGAAGACACCCTGGCCGCCATCGGTGATCGCACCATTCACACCTTCCATACCGAAGGTGCCGGGGGCGGTCATGCGCCAGACATCATCCGCGCCGCCGCCTTTGCCAACGTGCTGCCATCGTCGACCAACCCGACCTTGCCCTACACAATCAACACGGTGGATGAGCACTTGGACATGCTCATGGTCTGCCATCACCTGGAACCGAGCATTGCCGAGGATGTGGCGTTTGCCGAATCGCGCATTCGCCGCGAGACCATTGCCGCCGAAGACATCCTGCATGACCTCGGGGCCTTCTCCATGACCTCGTCCGATTCCCAGGCCATGGGCCGGGTCGGTGAAGTGGTGCTGCGCACCTGGCAGGTCGCCGACCAGATGAAGCGCCGTCGCGGCCCGTTACCACCCGACAGCCGCTACAGCGACAACTTTCGGGTCAAACGCTACATCGCCAAGTACACCATCAACCCGGCACTGACCCACGGTATTGCCCATGAAGTGGGCTCGATCGAGGCCGGCAAACTGGCTGATCTGGTGCTGTGGGCACCGGCGTTTTTCGGGGTCAAGCCGGCGCTGGTGATCAAGGGCGGGATGATCGCCATGGCGCCGATGGGCGATATCAATGGCTCTATTCCGACGCCGCAGCCGGTGCACTACCGACCCATGTTCGGCGCCTTGGGCGCAGCGCGTAACGCCACGCGCATGACGTTTTTGTCGCAGTCGGCGTATCAGCGCGGGGTACACCAGCAACTGAGCCTGCGCAGCCTGATCGGCGTGGCCACGGGCTGCCGCACGGTGCGTAAGGGCGACATGCTGCACAACGGCCTGTTGCCGGTGATTGAAGTGGATTCACAGACCTATGAAGTGCGTGCCGACGGTGAGTTGCTGGTGTGCGAGCCGGCCACGGTGCTACCGATGGCACAACGTTATTTTCTGTTCTGAAGGAGCGAACATGATTGTTTTGACCCGGCGCCTGAGCGAAGCCGCCCAGCCCAACGCAACGGTCACCCTGGCCCTGGATACCCGGATCAAGAGCCGGGTGCGCGTCACCCTCGACGATGGCCGTGAGGCCGGTCTGATGCTGGCGCGTGGCCAGTTGATTCGTGGCGGCGATCTTTTGGCTGATGAGCAGGGCAATGAAGTCATTCGCGTGCTGGCAGCGGCTGAACAGGTTTCTACCGTGCGCTGTGACGACCCGTTGCTGCTGACACGGGCCAGCTATCACCTGGGCAATCGTCACGTGCCGCTGCAGGTCGAGCGCGATTTCGTCCGTTACCAGCATGACCATGTACTCGACGAAATGGTCCGAGGCCTGGGTTTGCAGGTCATTGTCGAGCAAGCCCCATTCGAGCCGGAAGCAGGTGCTTATCAAAGCGCACCGCACAGTCACTCACATAGCGATCACCGCTTTGTGCGCGTGGCGCAACACTGATTTTCAATAAGGAGATTACCCATGAAAAAAGCCCTCGCCCTGGCGCTGCTGTTGGTTGCCGTCCCTGCTTTTGCCCATCCAGGCCATGACAGCAACCCGCTGCAAGACGGCCTGCTGCACCCATTGACTGGCCTCGATCACCTGCTGATGTTGCTGGGTACCGGTGTGCTGGCCGCACTCACCGGGCGTACCCTGGCGCTGCCGCTGCTGACCCTGTGTGCAATGTTTGCTGGTGCTTTCCTCGGCCACCTGTTCGGCGGGGTGATTGGTATGGAGCCGATGATCATCGGCTCGTTGCTGGTGGCGGCCGCTGCTTTGTTGCTGCCCAGCCGTCAGCTGCTGTTGGCCCTGGCCATGCCGCTGTTCGCCTTGTTCCATGGCTGGGCTCATGGCGTTGAAGCCAGCCCGGGGGCGTTCTGGCTGTTCAGTGCCGGTTTTGTCACCGTCAGCGGCCTGTTGCTGCTGGTCGGCTTTGGCGCGGGCTGTTTGCTGCGTCGGCATCAAGGCCTGCAAAAAGCCTGCGGCGGTGGCCTGCTGGCCGGTGCTGCGCTGGTGTTGGCCGGCTGATGAGCAACGAGCTGAAGCTGCTGCGCCTGCTGCAATTGGCCAGCCCGAACCTACCGGTTGGTGGTTTCACTTACTCCCAAGGTCTGGAGTGGGCGGTGGAGGCGGGTTGGGTGCAAGGCGCCGAAGGATTTCGCGCCTGGCAACTGCAGCAGCTGCACGACACCCTGGGCTGCCTCGACTGGCCGCTGTTGGCGCGCCTCTATCGCGCCTGTCAGGCCGACGATGCCGAAGCGTTCGCGCGTTGGAGCCAGTTCCTGCTGGCGAACCGTGAAACCGCCGAACTGCGCCTGGAAGAGCGCCAGCGAGGCATGGCGTTGGCACGCTTGCTCGACGGCTGGCAGCTATGCCAGGCGCCGCCATGGCGAGCCAGCGTGGCACTGAGCCAACTGGGTGGTATGGCCTGGCTCGGTGCGCAGTGGCAGATCCCGCTGCGTGATCTGGCCTTGGGCTATGGATTCGCTTGGCTCGAAGGTGCAGTGATGGCGGGGGTGAAACTGGTGCCGTTTGGTCAGCAAGCCGCGCAAAGCCTGCTGCGTGACCTGTGCGAGGCACTGCCCGAGGTGTTGCAGATGGCCCTGGAATTACCCGACGACCAGCTGGGCGGTGGCTTGCCGCTGCTGGCGATTGCCTCGTCGCGTCATGAAACCCAATACACCCGATTGTTCCGATCCTGAGGAAATAGCGTTATGCAAAGCTACCAACAACCCTTGCGTGTCGGCGTCGGCGGCCCGGTCGGTTCCGGCAAGACGGCCCTGCTCGAAGCCCTGTGCAAAGCCATGCGCGACCACTATGAAATTGCCGTGGTCACCAATGACATTTACACCAAGGAAGACCAGCGCATCCTCACCGAAGCGGGTGCCCTGGCGCCCGAGCGCATCGTAGGGGTGGAAACCGGAGGTTGTCCGCACACGGCAATTCGTGAGGACGCCTCGATGAACCTGGCTGCCGTGGAAGACCTGGCGCGCAAGTTTGGCAACCTTGAAGTGATTTTCGTCGAAAGTGGTGGCGATAACCTCAGCGCCACGTTCAGCCCGGAGTTGGCTGATCTGACGGTGTATGTCATCGACGTGGCCGAGGGCGAGAAAATCCCGCGCAAGGGCGGGCCGGGGATCACCAAGTCGGACTTTCTGGTGATCAACAAGATTGACTTGGCACCTTATGTGGGTGCCTCGCTGGAGGTGATGGAAAAAGACACCCAGCGCATGCGCCCCGAGCGGCCCTGGACCTTTACCAACCTCAAGACCGGGCACGGGTTGCAGCGGGTGATCGACTTCATTGTCGAGCGTGGCATGCTCAAAGCGGTGCAAGGCTAGCAACACCCTTGCTCGGTCGGAGCGGGCTTGCTGTAGGAGCGGGCTTGCCCCGCGATGCTATGTGCCTGATGCACCGCAATCGCCGGACAAGCCCATTCCTACTAGTAGTCCAGCCACTCAATTTGCGCGATCAGTTTCTTGTTCAGGATGCGCATGAGCACAAAGGTCAAAACTTCAATGTTGTTATCGAACGAGCCGTGTGTCGCCTGAATCTGCCGGCCTTCACGGGTGGTGAGCACCGAGGACGAATGCCAGACCCGCAAGCGATCAGGTTTCGTCGGCCAGTTCGCCAGCCACTTTTGCACGCTCGGCAACGTGCTGGCGTTCCACTGTTTTGGATCATTGGCAAATTGCGGGTCAAGGGTGCGCTCCATGCCCAGCAGAGGCTGATTGGGTACATCTTCCAGGGCCCGCGACACCAGGTAGAGCAAGGACTTGCCATAGGCGGGAACGTCGGGCGTCGGCAAGCCATCGGCCCTCTCATCGTCATCGCGCAGGACATCGAGCCACAACTGCTCAAGGCTCAGCACCCCGGTGACATGTGCATTGAGGTAGTGCTTCAAGGCGAACTCAGTGGAACAGGCGGCGGCAAACAATTCGCAACTTTTTACTTTGACGGGTAGCGCGGGGAGCTTGCCCAACAGGTCCAGCAGGTGGCCCAACAAAATCGAGCCAGCCGAATGGCCCACCAGATGCAGCTCCAACTTCGCCCCTTGGCCTTGCAAGTCGACGGCCAAAGATTGCAGGGCCCGGCTTAGCAGATCCAACCCGTGCCCGGGGCGGCTGCTGTCGCGGGCATTGTTGCGCATCTGAGTCCAGATACCGGTGCCCAACACCTTGGCAAGCGCCTCAACGGTTTTATCCTTGGCATCACTGAAGAAATCATCCACACCTTGGACAAGCTCATCCTGACCGCCAAACAGCTTCTTGAACCAGTCTTGCGCCATGTTCGCCAGGGTTTCACCCGGGCCGGTTTTCCAGGTCATGAACAACGGATAAATGCCGTTGGCCAGGAAGTAGGGCGCTAGCACGCGGATGCGTTTAATGGATTCGTCTTCACCGTTGAGTCCACCGTGTGCGTAGATCACCAGGCGTAAGGTCTTTTTCTGCGCCTGTGTCTGCAACCAGGCCAGTGGACGCTCATGCACGGTCTCTTTCACTAAACCTGCGCGATCCAAAGGGCTGCGGGTGAAGTCAGTGGGCACAATTTCACCATCATTCCCGGTGACCAGGGTTAGTTCATAGGCGCGCGGGGTGCTTATCGGCTGATATCTCGGTTCGTTGAAAGGGTGATCGAAGGGCCAAGGGTCGTCTACTGGGTTAGCCGGTTGCCGCGCTGAGCGATCGAGCGCGGTCAGCGAGCGCCCGGAGCCGACGCGGAAGGGTGAAGACATTTGGTCACGCAAATCGATTTGGCCGGGCTTGAGGCTGCGCGGGTCCGATAGCTGCTGCGGCACACCGAGCGCGCACGCCCAGGCATCGGTGCCATGGATGACCCAGTCTTCATAGGGCAGTACGGCAAAACCGGAACGGCCCCAACGGGTGCCCCAGGAATTTTGCACCACGAATCCCCGCTGGTCGTAGCCGACAATGGCAAACGCGTGGCCGCCAAGTGAGCCGGGTACTTTTGCGGTGGGAATGACCGGCAGACTGTCAAGGCTGTCGGGCAGTGCCGTAGCCCGCTTGTGCATAAGGCTTTCCCAGCCATCGTGCACCCTGGCCGACACATACACGGCGCCAATGTTCAGAACCGCCGCCTGCAGGTCGACTACGGCGTTGCGGTTGATGCGGTAATACACACCCAATGGCCGGGTCGCCGCATCAGTGTTCCACTGGGGCAAGGGGCGGACAAATCCTTCTCTGGAAAACGGCCAGTGCTGTTCGCTGCACACCCCATGTTTGTGCCAGCCTTTGAGCGCGCCACGGCAACTGGAGCCCTGATAGTCGTCACCGGGCCACTCATCGTAGCGCCGGGCCAGTTCGTAGAGCATGCGCGGGCTCACGGCGGCAAAGCTGCCCGTGCTGCCAAGCGCCAGGTGTTGTAGCCACAACAGGTAGTTGACCACACACGCCAGGCCGAATCCGGTACACGCGCCTTCGCTGCCTTGATCCAGTACCAGCCCTTGGGCGACGTAGCTTTTCAGGTAAGTGGCCAAATCCGCTTGTGCCGGGGCACAGGGTGGCAAGGAACGCAGCGGTGGGGTGTAGGGCAGGTCGCGAAAGTCCAGGCGGTCGGGGCGCGCGTCAAACAGGCGACCGGCAATTGGCGTGCGATTGACTGCGGGTTTGGCAGCCGGGCTTTTGACGGTACTGGCTTTTGATTTGCTCATGCGCTTCTCCTTGCGTGAAGGGTGACCTCACCTCACAGGTAAGCCGTCGCGTGGGCGACAGCGTTCAGATCGCACCAAAATGTACGGCTAGCCAAACGGTAGCGCGGGTGGCGTCGGTCCACTCGACCCGGTGTCGACAATGGGCGGGAATCTCGACAAAGTCGCCAGGTTTCAACACTCGAGAATAGTCTTCGTGTTCCAGGCGCAACCCGGCCGAACCCTTGAGCAACAGGACCCACTCGCATTGCGGTTGGTCGTACCAGAAACCCGGCGGGCTCGCCTGGCCATGGGAGACAATACGTTCTATACACAAACCGGGGCGCGTCAACAGCTCGTCGAAGTGTTCTTGCGCTTGATCGCTGGGCAGTGGGCTGAACAGGTTGTTGAGCATCGTGGCCTGACCCTCGTCTGCTACCCCATTGTGGTTTAAGGTGGCGTCTGCCACTCATGATAGGGAGTCATCATGAAACACTCGCTTGTGCAGCCGCTGTGTGTCGCTCTGTTGCTGGGGTCTGGCCTGCCGGTACTGGCAGCATTGCCCAGTGCGCCGTCGTACATCGATGACAGCGTTTACCCGGAGGCGGCCAAACAGCGCATTCTTCCGCCGATGTTCGAGCAAACACTGACCAGCACCCGCTACCTGGCCAATGCCGACAATCCGTTGATTACGCTAGCTGAAGCCAGCGACTTCAACCAGACCAGCGACTACACGCAAACACGCGACTACCTGAACAAGCTGGTGGCCGCCTCTGGTGGCAGTATCGTGTTGCATGACCTGCCGGAGAAAAGCGCCGAAGGCCATGCGATGGTCATGGCCATCGCGTCGCTGGAAGTCGACAAGTCGCCGGCCGGATTGAACGAGTCAGGCAAGCCGACGATTTTTGTCGAGGCGCAGATCCATCCCGGCGAAGCCAACGGCAAAGACGCCATGTTCATGTTGCTGCGCGACATGACCACTGGTGAAAAGCCTCTGGCGAAACTGCTGGAGAAGGTCAACATCCTGTTCATTCCCACCGTCAACATCGATGGTGACCTACGCCGCAGCGCCTATGGGCGGATTAACCAGAATGGCCCGCAGCAGACCGGATGGCGGGTCAACGGCTTGAACTACAACCTCAACCGTGACTTCACCAAACTCGACAGCGCTGAAATCCGCAACGTTGCCTGGGTGTTCAACACCTATGACCTGAGCTTTTTCGCCGACACCCACTCCACCGACGGGGCCATGTACCCCTACGACAGCTCCTACTGCCACAACGGTAACGGCTGGTCACCCGCCAGCAGTGCGTGGATGGATAACGTGATGAAGGCACCGGTGTACCAGGCACTGCAAGGCGACGGCCATGTGGTGCATGAGTGCATCAGCCTCAACGACAACCAAGACCCGACCCAGGGTTACTACCCATACCGTACGGACTACGCGCGCTTCTCCAACCAGTACGGCGATATTCGCAACGTTCCGTCGATTCTCATCGAGCAGCACGCCCTGCACCCGTACCGAACCCAGGTGTTGGGCAATTATGTGATGCTCAAGAGCATGTTTCAGGTTATCGGCGAGCAGTCGGCATCGCTCAGGGAGGCCATCCGCCAGGACCGGGAGCGTCTGGAGAACCAGCAGGATGTCATTCTCACCTGGAAGCCGGGCAAGGCCGAGACTATCCCGTTCACCGTCGGTGACTACCGTTACGAGCAGTCGCCGATCACCGGAGCCAAGACCATCGTCTGGAGCAACAAACCCAAGCAGTTGAACGTACCGGTGACGGGTAATACCGAGCCGGATCTGGTCACCAAACGGCCTCAGCAGTATGTGGTACCTGGCCAGTGGCGCGAGGTCATTGCCCGGCTCAAGGCCCATGGCATCCAGATGACGACCCTGGAGAAACCGACGGCCATGGACGTTACCCTGTACCGCATGGATGAGGTCAAGGTGGCCGGCGGCTTCGAACCGGACCGTGCACAGGTCAACCAGATTCCCGGTTACGAAGGGCGCCTGCCGGTCAGTGGTGTGGCCAAGCCGTTCAAGCGCTCGCAGACCTTCCCCGCAGGCTCGGTGGTGATCGATCTTGATCAGCCGCTGGGGGTGTTGGCAGTTAATCTGCTGTACCCGCAAAGCCCTGACTCGTTCTGGGCCTGGGGCTTTTTCAACTCGACCCTGGTGGTTGCCGAGGAGCCAGAGGAATACGTGATGGAGCCCATGGCGCGCAAGATGCTCGCACAAAGCCCGGAACTCAAGGCCGAGTTCGAGGAGAAACTCAAAAACGACAAGGCCTTTGCCGCCAGCCCCAGTGCGCGGTTGCAATGGTTTTATCAACGCACGCCGTTTTATGACGTGAATGCGTTTGTTTATCCTGTGGGGGCGGTGTTTTAGTGCCTGTCGCGGGGCAAGCCCGCTCCCACCAGTGGGGGCGGGCTTGCCCCGCGATCATGATCAAAATAATAAGCGAGAGTAAGATGGTCGCACCGTTGTCCATGGCAACCCTGAAGACGTTCAATCAGTGTGTGCTGACATTGGCCAGGCTCGCCCGCGAGGAGGGGGGCTCGCACTTCATTGCCGACGGCTTGCGCGCATTTCGGCAACTGGTGCCGTTTACCTCGGCCTGGTGGGGAGAGATGTCCGACAGGGACTCCAGTGTGCCACTGCAGAGCTGGATGACCGGGCGCATCGACTTACCGGCATCCTTCGCCAGCGAGTGGCACCACGTCGCCGACCTGGACAGTTTTGCTCACGACACCTTGGCCAGGCCGGGGCGGGTGATCCGCGACAGCGAATTCACTGACCCGGTTGAAGCGGTCAATGACTTCGCCCGCCGGTACGACCTCTATCACTTGATGAGTATCACCTTCGAACTGCCAGAGAGCGGTTTGAACTTCTTTGTCTGTTTGTATCGCGGGGTCGAGGACAACGCCTTCAATGCCGACGAAGAGGGGCTGTTCTGCGCCTACTGTGAACACTTGCTGCAACTGTGGCGATTTCAGGTCCAGGACATGATCCGCCTCGACACCGGCAACGGTGCCAGCGACTTTGGGGTGGCCCGCCTGGATGGCAGCTTGTTGTACGTCGGCGCACGTTTGTGCGCAGCCATTGAGCGCGAAGTGCCCGGCTGGGATGGTTCTACGCTGCCGGTCGAGGTCATTGCGCAGTTGCACAAGGTGCCCTGCGTGATGCGCCTGGGCCGCTGCGCGCTGACCCTGAGCCCGAATGGCGAACACGTGATTTTGTCCCTCGAAACCCACGCACCGGGTGTAGCGCTGGCGCCGCGTGAGCGCACTGCCGCCATGCTGTTTGCGGCTGGTCATTCCTACAAGGAAATTGCCCGGATACTGTCGTTGAGCCCGGCGACCGTGCGCACCTACCTGCGCAATTGCTACGTGCAGCTGGGGGTCAAGAGCAAGGTCGAGCTGGGTTCGGCCTTGCGCTCGGTGGCACCGCAGGCCGAGAAAATCACCTGACCCTCCTCATTTGCAGAGGTCCATTCTTGTGTTGTGCGCGATAGGGTGAGCCCAGAGCCGATAACAACAAGAGAGTGTTCCAATGCAACGATTGATTCCCACGCTGTTGGCCGCGACCCTGGCCTGTGGTTCCCTGCAGGCAATGGCTGGCGCAGACCTCGTCCTGTACAACGGCAAGGTGTTCACCGCCGAACCCGGCCAGGCCTTGATGCAAGCGGTGGCTGTCAAGGACGGCAAGATCCTGCAAGTGGGCAGCGACGCGCAAATCAATGCCCTGGCTGACGCCAGCACGCAACGCATTGACCTGGCCGGCAAGGTGCTGATGCCCGGCATGATCGACACCCACAGCCATCCGGTGCTGGGAGCTGTTGCCAGCCTGGGCGCCAACCTTGCTGATGAAGTCAAGCCACTGCCGGAACTGGAGCAATGGATTCTGGCCGAGCTCAAAGAAGATCGTGGCCGCGCCGCAGATGTCATCCTCATTTCCGGGGTGAGCTCGGCTTACTGGGAGAAAAGCCGTGAGCTGGGCCAGGTGTTCAATCAAGGACGTTGGGCCGAGCAGCCGCTGGTGCTCAGTGGCATTGACGGCCATACCGGTTGGGCCAACAGCGCCATGCTCAAACGCTTGAAACTGGATGCAGCGCAGGTCAAAGGCATGTCCGAACAAGACCGCAGTTATGTCGGGCACGAGGCGGACTTCACCCCGAACGGCTTTTTCTCAGAATCCCGTTGGGACGCAGTGCGCAGCCAGGTACCGGCGCCCAGCGAAGCCTTCATGCTCAAGGCGACGCGTGAAGCGGTGCGCATCAATAACCAATACGGTGTCACCGCCTGGATGGACGCGGCGGCTAACGCCGGCAGTGAAGATTCGTTGTTCGACTTCAAGCCCACCGAGCACAGCTACGGTGTGCTGCCGCTGTACCGGGCATTGGCTGAGAAGGGCGAACTCAACGCCCATGTCGCTGCCTTGCTGCTTGCCAACTCCAAGAGCCGCCCGGCAGACCTTGAAGTGTTGGCCAAGGTGGCCAAGGCATTCGAGGGCGTGCCCAACCTGAGCTTCCCGGGCATCAAGATTTTTGTTGATGGTGTGCTCGAATACCCGGGGCAGACGGCTGCCATGCTCGAGCCCTATAAAAACAGCCAGAAGAACGGACAGTTGCTGGTCGAGCCTGAGCATTTCGGCGCGCTGGTGGCCGCAGCAGAGCAGCGCGACTGGATTGTGCACATGCATGCCGTTGGAGACCGCGCGGTGCGTGAGTCGCTCAACGGTGTGGCGTATGCGCGCAAGCTTTCCAGCACGCCCAGGGCGCACAGTATCAGCCACCTGCAAGTGGTCGATCCCGCAGACTTTCCGCGCTTCAAACAACTGGGTGTGATCGCCTCCATGCAAATGTTGTGGGCCACCGCCGAGAACTATACGGTGGAGCTGGTCAAGCCCTACATCAGCGCCTCCGCCTACAGCCATCAGTACCCGGCCAATTCCCTGGAGCATGCGGGTGCGACCATTGCCGGTGCCAGCGATTGGCCGGTGTCCAGCCCCAATCCGTGGAATGCCATTGCTCAGGCCATCACCCGCACCGGGCCGTTGGGCGTGCTCAATGCCAAGGAAAGCGTCGACCGCCAGGTGATGTTCCGGGCCTATACCCTCAATGCCGCGAAAACCCTGCGCCTGGACCAGCACATCGGTTCGCTGGCGCCTGGCAAGCAAGCTGACCTGATCGTGTTGGATCGCGATGTGTTCAAGGTCAGCAATGAAGAACTGTTCGACACCCAGGTCTTGAAGACCTTCTTCGCCGGTAAACAGGTCTACGCCCCGGCTTCCTGACTTCACACCAAAACGATGCCTGGCTCCTTGCACCGTGAGGGGCCCGGTTTCGCCCGCACTTTTCTGCCCGAACACCGATAACAATAAGGGTTGTGTATGAACGCACGCGCCATGTATACCTTCGCCAGCCTGTTGCTGGCGCCCATGACCAGTCAGGCCCTGACCGTGAGCGATGACTTCTCTCTGGAGGTCGACCTTGCCGCCGTCAGCGACTACCGCAGCCGCGGCATCTCACAAACCCTCGGCGACCCGGCACTGCAGGCCGGTGCCACTCTGATGCACAGCAGTGGCTTGTACCTGGGGGCCTGGACGTCGAACGTTGACTTCGGCTTCGACTTCAAGACCCGCCAAGAGGTGGATTACTACGCTGGCTGGTACTGGCAGGCGAGCGATGCTATCGGGCTTGATTTGGGTTACATCAAGTATTCCTACCCCAAGGAAGGCCAGTTCAATCTCAGTGAAGTGTATGCCGTACTGGATGTGTACGGCGTGCAACTGGGCGCCTTCTATTCCAACGACACCCCGAACGTCTTCGGTCATGACCAGGATACCCTCTACACCCACCTGGGGTACGCCCTGACCTTGCCGGGCGACGTTGGCCTGGCCCTGCGAGCCGGGCGCAATGATGTAAAAGATCCGGCGTTCTGGTCTGCCAGTGGTGATGACCGTCATGCCTACTATGAGTGGGAAGTGAAGTTCACCCGTGAGTTTGTTGGCGTGACCTGGGAGCTGAGTTACATCGACACCGACCTGTCGAAAAGCGAATGCCTGAATTGGTACGGCTTTGACGACCTGTGCACGGCAACCGTGGTGGCCAGCGCCAGCACGAAGTTCTGATTCGGCGTGCTTCTCTTGCTGTGGGAGCGGGCTTGCCCCGCGATGCGATGTGACTGAACGACCGCAATCGCGGGGCAAGCCCGCTCCCACCGGATCCTGTATTGTTTGAGGCTGTGTGTTTTCAGAAGAACAGCGCATGCCCGACAATCACGCTTGCAGCCCTTGGCAGGTGTTCCTCATTTTTCTGCGCCTGGGCCTGACTTCCTTTGGTGGGCCCGTCGCTCACCTGGGCTATTTTCGCGAGGAGTTTGTCAGCCGTCGCGGCTGGCTGAATGAGCGCAGCTATGCCGACTTGGTAACGCTCTGTCAGTTCCTGCCGGGTCCTGCCAGCAGTCAGGTCGGGATTGCCCTGGGGTTGTCACAGGCGGGGTATCGCGGGGCGTTGGCGGCCTGGCTGGGTTTCACGTTGCCCTCGGCCCTGGCGCTGACGCTGTTTGCCTTGGGGATCGCCCGTTTCGCCGATGCCTTGCCTGGCGGTGTGTTGCATGGGCTCAAAGTCGCCGCAGTCGCGGTGGTGGCCCAGGCGGTCTGGGGCATGGCACGCAACCTCTGTGCCGATGCACCTCGGGTTACGGTGATGGCGGTTGCCACATGCCTGGTGTTGCTGGTGCCCTCAGCCTGGGCGCAGGTGGGGGTGATAGCCCTGGCCGCAGTCGCCGGCCTGTTGATGTTCAAACCCTCCGGAGCACTGGCGCATGAGCCATTGCCCATCGGTATCAGTAATGGCGCCGGGGTGTGTTGGCTGGTGCTGTTTTTTGCCCTGCTGCTGGGGTTACCGCTGCTGGCCGAGTTGTGGTCGAGCCAGGCCCTGAACCTGTTCGATGCCTTCTACCGTACAGGGTCGCTGGTGTTTGGCGGTGGCCACGTCATGTTGCCGCTGCTCCAGGCGCAGGTGGTGCCCAGCGGCTGGGTAAGCAACGAGACGTTTCTTGCCGGTTATGGCGCAACCCAGGCTGTACCAGGGCCGTTGTTCACCTTCGCCGCGTTTCTTGGGGCATCGATGTCAGGTCCGCTGTCGGGATGGGCGGGCAGCCTGTTGTGCCTGGTCGCGATCTTCCTGCCGTCGTTCTTGCTGGTATTTGCCGCGCTGCCATTTTGGGAGCAGCTGCGCGGTAATGTGCGCATGCAGGCGGCCATGCAAGGGATCAATGCGGCGGTGGTTGGCCTGTTGCTGGCGGCGCTGTATCGGCCGGTATGGACCAGCGCCATCTTGCAGCCCACCGACTTCGGCCTGGCCTTGGTCGCGCTGGTGGCATTGATGTTCTGGCGCATGCCCACCTGGCTGGTGGTCATCGGCTGTGGCGCAGCAGGCGGGTTGCTTTAAGCGCGAACTTTATCGCGCCTTGAGCAACCGTTCGATCTGCGCCATCTCCCAGGTGCTGAGCAAACTGACCGGATCGGTGCCGTAACGCTGCCAGGTGTCGGGCGAGCCCTGACGGCCATCTGGGTGCAGGCAATGCTCACAGTGGTGCAGGCGGTTGCCTTCGAAGTCCAGCAGCAGTTGCCAGCCTTCAATCTCGATCGGGACCAGGCCATTTGCCGAAGCCGGCGGCAGGTGGCGCATCGAGCGCAAACCAAGGGCGACGTCGCGCAGTTGCTGGTAAACCTCTCGGGGGGTTAGGGCGGTCATGGGGTAGATGATCCTGAAGGGGCTATTCAAGGAGTTACCGTGCTGTCGTTCAAGCATCACGCAACAAATCGTTGGCATCCAGCAGCCGGTAGGCAATCTCCGGCTGTCGCTCAAGGGCGCGGCGGATCGCGGCAGGGATACTTTGCCGGGTCTTGCGGCACAGGCCTGGCAGTTCAGCAATCTGGATGTTGAAGCCGCGCATGGTACGCACTTCGTTGTCGCTGGGGCTGATCTGCAAGCGAATCCCCAGGTTCTCGTACAGCTTGCGCTGCATGTGCTCAAGATCAGCCAGGCTTTGCAGGTTTTCCAGGCGTTCGAGCAAACGCTTTTCCTCCTGACGCGTGAGCAACAGGATGCGCATATCCTGCAGCGTTTCACGGCCGCAATCGCAGGCGCCGGGCGGGCAGGGGGTGCGGGTGGGCAAGGAGGCGTTCATGCTGTCCAGCATAGCGAGCCCTGGGGGCTTTTGCCCAGAGGCGCGCCGTGGCTTGTCGCCGGGCGGCGCGCAGGCTGGCGAAAGTTATTCCTGCTTGAGCTTCCAGGTGCCCGGCAGCGACAGGTCACCAGAGCTGATGTCCCATACGCTGCTGACGCACAGCAGCGGGTTGTGCAGGTCGGCGTTGACCTTCAGGGCAGCCGTTACACCGTCGTAATTGAAGCTCTGCGGGAAGCCGACGGCTGCCAACGGCACGCTGATTTGCGCAGCGTTTTTGTCCACGCTCAACGCGTAACCGGGGGAGTCGATGTAGATCGGCGCACCAGGCCAGGTGGCTGGCAGTTTCGGCTTGGCGCCTTTGGGAATGTCGCGCACCTTGAGCCCGCTCGGCCCGCAGCTTTCGTCCTTGCTCAATACCACCCAGTGGGAGTGCCACAGGCCGCCGTCGTTGTCGGTTTTGCCGTCGCGGTTCTCGTCGAGTTGCGGGGTGTCATCGAAGTCTGGGTGGGAGGTCAACGCCAGGGCGAGAATCCCGGCCTTGGCCTCGAAGCCGACGCTGCTACTGTCCAGGCTGGTGGGCCAGACGTAGCTGTAGACCTCGGCACCGGCGAACGAACCTTTGGCGCTGGGCAAGCGACTACCGGCTTTACCGTCGACCAGTTGTTCGAATACCAGGTTATCGCCTTGCTTGAAGACCCGGGTCTGAACCAGGTCGAAGGCCGCTTCGGCATTGCCTTTGGCGCTGCTGATTCCGGGAGTTTCATGGGCCCAAACCTGCGTGGCGAACAGGCTGAGGGTAAAGGCGAGCGTACGTTTCATGGGAGGGCTCCTGTGGGTTATATGGTTTCGAATCGATACCAAATAGCCTAAGCCGATTTAGGCCTTTGTCAATATAGTTTTTATTCGATACTATTTATCGACGTTATCAATCGAGACCACGCGCCGTGTTATTTGACCTGTTGGAGCGGCTGTCGAGCCTGACCCGCGTCTGGTTCCGCCAGCACCCGCTGTTGGCCGATCTGCAGCCGATTCAGCTCAGCGCCTTGCTGTACCTGGCGCGCTGCAACCGTTACTCCAATACGCCGTTGGCGGTTACCGAGTACCTGGGCTTGACCAAAGGCACGGTGTCGCAATCGCTCAAGGCGCTTGAGGCCAAGGGCCTGATCGTCAAGACCCAGGACGTGGCCGACAAACGCAGCGTGCACCTGAGCCTGACCGAACCGGCCCGGGCATTGCTCGATGCCGTCATGCCGCCGGATTTCCTTGTGACGGCGACGACGCGTATGGGGGGCCAGGCCCAGGCACTGGAAGGGTTGTTGAGTGACTTGCTGCGTAACATCCAGCGCAGTGAGAACGTGCCAGGGTTTGGCTTGTGCAAGACCTGCCGCTTTCACCGCCAGACTGGCAGTGGTGGCTTTTGCGAACTGACCCAGGAGCCGCTGGCGCCGCCAGAGCGCGAACTGATTTGCCGCGAGCACCAACTCGCCGAAACGACGGAGTAATGTGCATGAAGCTTGAGACTGTATTGACCGGCAAAGCCGTGGCGTTTACCCGGCCTGGGTCGTATAGCGCGATCGCCAAGCAGCCACGCAGCGGCGAGTTGGCGGTGACCGAGCTGGGGCTGGCCGGTGACGAGCAGGGGGACCTGCGGGTACACGGCGGTAAAGACAAGGCGATCCATCACTACCCCCGTGAGCACTACACGCTATGGGCGGCGGAACTGGGTGAGCATCCGTTGTTGCAAGCGCCCGGTGCGTTTGGTGAAAACCTCAGCACCAACGGCTGGACCGAACACACGGTATGCCTGGGGGACCGCCTGCGAATCGGCACTGCGGTGTTGGAAATCTCTCAGGGGCGCATGCCGTGCTGGAAACTCAATGATCGTTTCCAGGTCAAGGATATGGCGCTGCGTGTGCAGCAAAGCGGCCGTACCGGCTGGTATTACCGGGTGTTGGAGGAGGGGGTGCTGGCGGCCGGCGCGACCTTCGAACTGATCGAGCGGCCGTATCCACAGTGGTCGGTGGCGCGACTGGCATCGGTGTTGTTTGATAAGCGTGTCGACTCCGAAATTGTGCGTCAGTGCCTGGAGCTGCCGCTGGTGCCGTCGTGGCGGCGGACGCTGGAACGCAGGCTTGAGAAGTCAGAGGTGGAGGATTGGGCGCCGCGGTTGCAGGGGCCGCAGGGGTAGCCTTGATCGCGGGGCAAGCCCGCTCCTACAGGATGTGGTATGGCGCCTGTGGGAGCGGGCTTGCCCCGCGATCAAATCAAGGCGTAATCGCGATTTTCATCACGCCATCTCGTTGATGCGCAAACAGCTCATAGGCAGCCTCAATGTCATCAAGCTTGAAGCGATGGGTGACCAAGGGCTTGAGGTCCACGGCGCCACTGCTGACCACTTCCATCAACCGCCGCATCCGCTCTTTACCGCCGGGGCACAGGGTGCTGACGATACTGTAGTCAGCCAAGCCTGCCCCAAACGCCGCCAATGGGATGGTCAGGTCCGAGGAATACACGCCCAGGCTCGATAAGGTGCCGCCGGGGCGCAACACACGCAGCGCCGATTCGAAGGTTGATTGCGTACCCAAGGCTTCGATGGCCACATCCACGCCACGTCCGTGGGTTAGGGCCATGATCTGTTCGACCACGTTGCCTTGCTTGAAGTCGACCACATGGGTGGCGCCTAATTGCCGCGCAACGCTGAGGCGGGCGGCAACGGTGTCGACACCAATGATGGTGGTGGCGCCCATCAAGCGGGCACCGGCCACCGCGCACAGGCCAATCGGGCCCAGGGCGAACACCGCCACGGTATCACCAATGCGTACACCGCCCCGTTCAGCACCGGAAAAACCGGTGGACATGATATCCGGGCACATCAGCACCTGTTCATCACTCAGGCCGTCGGGGATCGGTGACAGGTTGGCCATGGCATCCGGTACCAGCACGTATTCGGCCTGACAGCCGTCGATGGTGTTGCCGAATTTCCAGCCGCCCGCAGCGCGAAAGCCATGGGGTGTGCCGGGGCCATCCTGAGAGGCACAACCACACAGGCAGGCGTAACTGTGACCACTGGGGGTGATGGCTCCGGCAATGACCCGCTGGCCTTCGCTGAAGCCCTGTACCTGGCTGCCGAGTTTTTCAATGATGCCGACCGGTTCGTGACCGACGGTCAGGCCTTTGGCGACCGGGTACTCGCCGCGCAGGATGTGCACGTCGGTCCCGCAGATTGTTGTGGTGGTAACACGCACTAAAGCGTCGGAGGGGCCGACCTCGGGGATCGGTTTATCATCCAGAACAATGCGGTTCTTTTCGACGAAGATTGCCGCTTTCATGCGGGACATGGCCATTTCTCCTGAACAGGTATGTGTGGCTGGGTCGTGCAGTCTTCGCTCAGGGTGCGCGTTTGGCGGGGGTAAGGCTAGTGATCAGGATCAATGGAGGGATAAAAGCATCGCGGGGCAAGCCTGCTCCCACCGGCAGGTAGGAGCAGGCTTGCCCCGCAATTGCTTAGGCCGCCGAGCTCAGCTTAGTACCGCCTTGAGCTCTGGCCACCTGCTTTCGGCAGGCATCACCGAAGGCTTCGAACATTTTCACCGAGTCCGGGTTCTTGGCTGCTTGCCACTCCGGGTGCCACTGTACGGCAAACAGGAACGGTGACAGGCTCGGCGCATGAATCGCCTCGACCAGACCGTCTTCAGCGTAAGCCAGCGGCTCGATGCCTTTGCCGAGGTTTTTCAGGCCTTGGCCATGCAGCGAGTTGACGCGAATTTCGTCGCTTTGCAGCAGCTTGTGCAACCAGCTGCCTTGCTCCAGACGCACGCCGTGAACAGCGCTGTACTGTACGTCTACCGGGTCTTCCGGGTTTTCCCGGTGATCATTGAAGCCGGCTTCGGCGTAGACCTTCTGGTAGATGTCGCCACCCAGGGCTACGTTGATTTCCTGCATGCCACGGCAGATGCCGAAAATCGGCAGACCACGGGCGATGGCGGCTTTCACCAACGGCATGTCGAACAAGTCGCGGTCACGGTCCTGGCCTTTGCCGGGCGTTTCGTTTTCCTGGCCATACAGCGCGGGGTCGATGTTGCTGCCTGCACCGGTCAGGTACACGCCATCGGCCATGTCCAGGTAGGTTTCGAGGTCTTCGATACCGCAGCAGGTCGGTACCAGGACAGGTACGCAACCGGCGTGTTCAACCAGCGGCACGATGTATTTGTGGGTCATGACCTGATAGTCGTGGCCTTTGCGCTCTTGAGCGCCCATGGTCATAAGGACAACAGGTTTGCGAAGGGGCTGTTTCTTATTGCCAATGTTGCTGTTGGGCATATGTCACCTTTGGACAGGCGCAGCCTGTCATTATTGTGCAGGCGCGCTGCTGAAACCTTTGCGCTACCTGAGGTTTCGAGCACTGCCGGAACGGCGCAGAGGGCCAGAATGTCCGGTCGAAACCTGAGATACAGCTTGCCAGAGCCGTTTAATATGTCAAACGACTTCAGATTGCGCGGGCGAAGCTTGTCATTGCTTGCGTGCAATTATGGGTGTGCAGCCCTTACAGAACGGGGCTGCCAGCGAGGGAGGCGGTTAATTATAGTTGACAGCGGGCCAGTGCCAGCCGACCTATACTTTGATCAACGGCAACAGCCTGCTGTCGTTGACCGGATGCGCGTCGTCCTCTCTCAACGCTACAGAGGGTCAAGAGCATGGATATCGTCAGTCTGGTGGTACAAATCATCGCCGGTGTGATCGGTGGCAATGCTGTCGGCATGAGCAAACAAGGCATGGGCCCCGGGCTCAACTCGGTGGTCGGTGGTATCGGCGGGGTGGTGCTCGGGCAGATCATCGCAGCGATTACCGGTCAGCCGGGAGCTGCCGCCGCAGGCGGTGGGCTGGACCTGCCGGCGCTGATCAGCAGCATTATTGGAGGGGGTGCCGGTGGGGCGGTGCTGACCTTTATCATTGGTTTGATCAAGTCGAAGATGCATCCGCAGTAGTCGAATGAATCTGTCGCGGGGCAAGCCCGCTCCCACAGGTTTTGTGGGAGCGGGCTTGCCCCGCGATTGCATCAATGCAAGATCTGCGCGAGGAAACCTTTAGCCCGCGCCGTTTGCGGATTGTTGAAGAACGCTTCAGGGCTGGCGTCTTCGATAATCTGCCCGCCATCGAGAAACAGCACTCGCTCCGCGACTTGGCGGGCAAAGCCCATTTCGTGAGTGACGCAGAGCATGGTCATGCCGGTATCGGCCAGTTTCACCAGCACGTCAAGCACTTCAGCGACCATCTCTGGGTCAAGCGCCGAGGTGGGTTCATCGAACAGCATGATCTTTGGCTTCATGCACAGCGCACGGGCAATCGCCACGCGCTGTTGTTGGCCACCGGAGAGCTGGCTGGGGTATTTGTTGGACTGGCTCTCGATGCCCACCTTGTTCAGGTAGAAGCGTGCACGTTCCTCGGCTTCCTGGCGCGAGAGACCACGCACCGTCATCGGTGCCAGGGTGCAGTTGTCGAGCACACTCATGTGCGGGAACAGGTTGAAGTGCTGGAACACCATGCCGATTTCACTGCGTACTTCGGCGGCCTGGCGGGTGGTCAGGGCCAGGTCGGTATCGTTAACGCGGATGTGGCCTTTTTCAGCGATTTCCAGGCGGTTGATGCAGCGGATCAGCGTAGATTTTCCCGAACCCGAAGGCCCGCACAGCACGATGCGTTCGCCCTCGCGTACGCTCAGGTTGATGTCGCGCAACACATGGTAGGCACCATAGTGTTTGTTCAGGCCCTCGATGCTGACCACGATTTTGCGCGCGTCAGCGACGGGGGCAGGTTGGCTGGCTGCAAGGCTCAGTGAAGCGGTCATATTGTTGTTCTCCCGCGATCAGTTGAAGCGTGCCGCGCTGTAGGGCGCAGGGTCGGTGAAGGTGGTTTCGCCGGTGATCATCTCGGCCAGCAAGCGACCGCTGACCGGCCCCAGGGTCAGGCCGTGGTGGGCGTGGCCGAAGTTGAACCACAAGCCTTTGTGTCGCGCCGCCGGGCCGATCACCGGGCGCATGTCCGGCAGGCACGGGCGGCGGCCGAGCCAGGGCTGGTCGTCGATCCGTTGCCCGAGCGGGAAGATTTTGCGGGCCAGGGCTTCGCAGCGTTTGAGCTGAATTTCATTGGCCGCATCATCGCTGGCGGCGAACTCGATGCCGGTGGTCAGGCGGATACCCTGGGCCATTGGCGCCAGCACATAACCGCCTTGGGCATCACAGATCGAATGGGTCAGCTCGGCCCCGTTCAGACTGCGGTAATGCATGTGGTAGCCGCGTTTGATTTCCAGTGGGATGCGATAGCCCAGCGGCTTGAACAGGTCGGCCGATTGTGGGCCAAGGGCGATCACCACCTCGGGTGCAGTGATCGGGCCCTGGCGGCTGTCCACCTGCCACTCGCTGTCGATCTGGCGCAGGGTGCGTGCATCGCCGTGAATGAGCTGCCCGCCACGCTTGACGAACAACGCCGTGTAGCCACGGGTCAGCCCGCCGGGGTTGGTGACGGTTTTCGGGTCGAGCCAGTGGATGCCGCCGACGGCATTGTCGCTCAGGCTCGCTTCGCGCTGATGCAGTTGCTGTTGATCCAGCACCTCATAGCGCAGGCCATAGGCGGTCAGCGCCTGAGCGTCGGCCTTGGCTTTGCTGAACGCCGCGTCGTTGCGGAACACCTCGATCCAGCCGCTGGCCTTGACCAGTTCGTTCAGCCCGGCGGCCTCGATCAGCGCGTCGTGTTCTTCCACGCAACGCTCCACCAGCGGCAACATCGCCTGGGTGGCAACCTTGAGTCCTGCGGCCGAGGAGTTCTGCCAGTAGCTGTACAGCCAAGGGGCAATCCTTGGTACATGGGTGAGGCTGTAGCGCACATCGGATTGGCGATTGAGGCCATAGCGCAGCAGGCTCGCCAGTTCCCGCGGAAAGGCATAGGGAATGACGCTGGAACGCTCGATCAGCCCGGCGTTGCCGTGGCTGGTGCCGGCACCCGGCTCGTTGCGGTCGATCAGGATGACCTTGCGACCGCGTGCCTGCAGGTGAAGGGCCGTGCTGACGCCGACGATACCGGCGCCCAGAACGATGGTTTGACAATGCATTGGAACGTTCCTCACAACAGGCTATCAGTGCAGGTGGCGGCCCAGACGGGCTTCAATGTGTTTCAGGCTACGGCGGACAATTTCGACGATCAGCAGGTAGAGCACTGCAGCCCACAGGTAGATCTGGAAGTCGAAACTGCGCGAGAAGGCCAGCTTGGTCACGCCCATCAGATCGTAAATGGTCACCAGCGAGGCGATGGCGCTGGCTTTGATCATCAGGATCAGTTCGTTGCCCAGCGGACCGATGGCGACAATCATCGATTGCGGCAGGATCACCTTGAAGAAGGTGGTCGAGCGCTTCAGGCTCAGGGCCTTGGCCGCTTCATACTGCCCTGGAGCGACTGCCAGCAACGCGCCACGGAAGATTTCCGCCTGGTAAGCCGCGGTATTCATGACGAAGGCCAGCAAGGTGCAGTACCAGGCATCACGGAAGAACCACCACAGGCCTACGTCTTGCCAGAAGCTCTTCAGTGAACCCAGGCCGTAGTACAGCAAGAACAGTTGGGCCAGCAGCGGCGAGCCACGGAAAAAGTAGATGTAACCTGCGCTCAAACGCTGCAGCACCAGGTTGTTGGACAGGCGCGCCAAGGCCAGCAGCATGCCGAGCAGGGCGCCGAGAGTGAAGGAAATGGCCACCAGCTTGCCGGTGACCAACAGGCCGTCGATAAAGCGTGGTCCGTAGCGTTCCAGCAGGGCGGGATCGAGGACCAGTGCCAGCAGTTGTTCGAAACTCATGTCCGGGCACTCCGCAGGTGGCGACTGAAATACTGCTCGATGTACACGAACACCCGGCCCGACAGCGCCGAGAACAGCAGGTAGCCCAGGCAGGCCACGCCATAGAAAAACATCGGCTCTTTGGTGACGCTGACCGCCAGGTTGGTCTGGCGCATCAGGTCGACCAGGGAAATGGTCGAGACCAGCGAAGTGTCCTTGAGCAGCGACAGCCAGTTGTTCGACAGCCCCGGCATGGCGATGCGCACTAGTTGCGGGAAGATCACCTTGCGAAAGGTCGTCGCTTTGCTCAGGCCCAGTGCTTGCGACGCTTCGTATTGGCCTTTGGCGACAGTTTTGAATGCGCCGAGCCAGATTTCACTGGAAAATGCGGCGAACACCAGGCTGAAGGCAATCATCGCGGCCAGGAAGGTGTTGATCATCACCTCGCCCTCATAACCCATGGCGGCAAGGATTTTCTGCGCGGCGATCTGGCAGCCGTAGTAGATGATCAGTAGCGTCAGCAGCTCTGGCAGGCCACGGAACACGGTGGAAAACACGGTGGCCACGGCACGCGGGAAGCGCTTGGGCGAGCGCGCCATCAAGGCCACGCCCAAGCCTAGCGGCAAGCCGATCGGCAGGCAGGCCAGGGCCAGCGAAATGGTCACCAGCGCGCCGGCCAACAGGGCCTGGCCCCAGCCGCCGCTGGCAAACGATAACAGGGACAGTTGTTCGAGCATGGGCGAGCCCTCTCGGTGCAAGAGTGTGCAGTGCTTATGGGGGGAATCGCGGGGCAAGCCCGCTCCTACGGCAGGAGCGGGCTTGCCCCGCGATCAATCACTGATAGATATCGAAGTCGAAGTAACGACTGGCGATTTTCTGGTAGGTACCGTTGGCGACGATCTCGTCCAGGGCTTTGTTCAGACGCTCGCGCAGGGCTTCATCTTCCTTGCGTACAGCAATCGAGGCATTGGCTTTGGTGCCGTTGACGTCGCCGAGGATCTTGCAGCAGTCCTTGCCGGCCTTGCCCAGCCATTCGGTCAGCGGGAATTTGTCGGCGATCACGCCGTCCAGCCGCCCGGCGGCCAGGTCAGCGTTGGCTTCATCCAGCGTAGGGTAGAGGCGTACGTCAGCCCCGGCCTTGCCGTACACGTCTTCGGCGTAGATTCCCTGGGTCGAAGACGCCTGGGCACCCACGGTGTAGCCTTTGAAATTGGTCTGGGCGTCGGTGATCTCGCTGTCTTTGGCCACGGCGACCGACAGCGGGGTCTTGTAGTAGTGATTGGTGAAGGCGATTTTCTTGCGACGCTCTTCGGTGTTGATCATCGAAGCGACGATCGCGTCGTATTTTTTCGCCATCAAGGCCGGAATGATGCCTTCCCAGTCTTGCGCCACCAGAGTGCACTCGACTTTCATCTGTTCGCACAGGGCTTTGCTGATGTCCACGTCAAAGCCGTGCAACTGGTTATCCGAATCGACGTAGTTGAACGGCGGGTAAGCGCCTTCGGTTGCAATTCTCAGGGTTTCAGCCTGAGCCATGGTTGCCCCAGCGAGCAGCAGGGCGCATGCGCCTGCAAAGCGGATAACGGGTTTCATGTTGCACCTCGATTTGTTATTTGCACTCTGGCTATTGTTTGCTCGCTGACGTGTAGCCAACGAATTCATTGTGTAGAGCGGCAGTTGCTTCCAAGCGTTTTTCAACATCCGGTCCAAGCTTCTTGCAGACCTCGTTGACCATCAGGTGCGCCCACGACAGCATCGTCGCGGTGGACTCCCAAAACAGATTGAATTCAGTGGGGATGCGAAACACCTCGTTGGCGTTGGTGTCGGCCCAGTCACAGAAGGTGTCGGTCACCAGCGTGACCGGGATGCCCGCTTCATGCGCCTTGCGGCACAGGTTCAGGGCATGGCGCGAATAGCGGCGTGCTTCGAACACCACCAAGGCACAGTCGGCGGGGTTGCTGAGTAACACGTCACCAAAATGCCCGGCACTGCCATCGACCACCTGCACGCCGTCGCGCAGGTATTGCAGCAAGTGGGCCATGCACTGGGCGATGCCGCGCTCGGTCTGAAAACCTGCGATAAACACCTTGCGCCGTTGCGCCAGGCGCTGGCTGACTGCTTCCCAGGCCGGCGTGCGGCTGTACTCATACACCCGTACCAGCGCCCCGACTTCCTGTTCGAGGCTACGCGCTAAGCCTGCAGCATCTTTGCCGTGCTGTTGGCGGAATTCTTGCAACCGATCGCCAACCAGCCAGGGGCCGTCACCCAGGTCGTCTTTGAGGTCGTGTTTGAGTGCCTTGAGATGCTCGTAACCCAACGCCCGGCAGAAACGCCCGACACTGGACTCACTGACACCGATCTTCGCCGCCAGGCTGGCCGAGGTTTCGAAGGGCAGGTCGGTGAGATGGGCGAGCATATAGGTAGCGATCTTGCGCCCAGAAGCCGCCGCATTGTGCAGGCTGTTTTCCAGGCGTTGTTTGATCGGTTGACTCACAGGCAATTCTCGAAGGCGGTTGCACTTGGAAACAGAAAATGAATGTTTTCTGTCATCAAGTCAAGATTTGACAGTTTGCTGTCATGAGAGGACAGTTTCGCTATTGCTCATCGCTGTCGCCCAGTCCAAATCCAATAAGGGAGCTTCAGATGTCCGCACGTCCCGACACTGCTGTCGTGCAGATTGCCTTCGCCGACCTGCAGGCCTTGCTGCAGCGCATTTTTGTTCGTCATGGCACCAGTGAAGCGGTCGCCAGTGCGTTGGCTTTCAACTGCGCCAGTGCCCAGCGCGATGGCGCTCACAGTCATGGTGTATTCCGTATTCACGGTTATGTTTCGACCCTGGCCAGTGGCTGGGTCAACGGCAAAGCCGTGCCGGAAGTCGAGGATGTTGCCAGCGGTTACCTGCGGGTGGATGCCAAGGGTGGTTTTGCCCAGCCAGCGCTGGCCGCGGCACGTGCGCAATTGGTGGAAAAGGCCCGCAGTGCCGGGATCGCGGTGCTGGCGATCCATAACTCGCACCATTTCGCCGCGCTGTGGCCGGATGTCGAGCCTTTTGCCGATGAAGGCCTGGTGGCGCTCAGCGTGGTCAACAGCATGACCTGCGTGGTGCCGCATGGCGCGCGCAAACCGCTGTATGGCACCAACCCGATTGCCTTTGCCGCACCGTGCGCCGGTACTGACCCGGTGGTGTTCGACATGGCCACCAGCGCCATGGCCCATGGCGATGTGCAGATTGCGGCGCGCAAAGGTGAGCAACTGCCTGACGGTATGGGTGTCGATGGCGACGGTAAACCGACCCGCGACCCGCAGAAAATACTCGAGGGCGGTGCGTTGTTGCCGTTTGGCGGGCACAAAGGGTCGGCCTTGTCGATGATGGTTGAGCTGCTGGCGGCAGCGCTGACCGGCGGGCATTTCTCCTGGGAGTTCGACTGGTCACAGCATCCGGGCGCGAAAACCCCGTGGACCGGGCAACTGGTCATCGTCATTGACCCAAGCAAGGCACAAGGCAATCAGTTTGCCGAGCGTAGCCGTCAATTGGTGGAGCAGATGCAGGCAGTCGGCGTGACCCGGATGCCGGGTGAGCGACGCTTCCTTGAACGTGAGGCGTCGGCGCGTCAGGGCGTGAGCCTGACGGCGCAGGAGCTTGAGCAACTGCAGGAACTGGCGCAGGGCTGAACGGTGGGAGCGGGCTTGCCCCGCGATGCGATGCGACTGAAAGACCGCAATCGCGGGGCAAGCCCGCTCCCACCAGGAACCAGCAGGCGGAAGGGGCTTGTTTGCTACAAGCCAGTGGCCCTCCATTGACTGGTTTCACTTTGGCCATCGGTCAGCGGCTGGCGGTAGTGATTGCAGTGCCCAGCGTCGTCGGTGGAGGCACCGAAACCACAAGCGTTTTTCACCACTTCATACTTGTTGACCCCGGTCCAGGTCACGATCCACGGAATACGCACCGGGCAATCGAAGTCGTACTTGCCGACTTGCAGTTGCTCGAGCGTATCGCAGACGCTTTGCAGCGTCGCCAGGTCCATGAACATCACGGTATTGGGGTACTTATGCTCGAACTCCTCGACCCGTGCCTGCAGGGTAATACCTGCGCGGTGGGTGACCGCTTCGCGGCTGTTGTCGATCGTCTGGTTGAGGATCAGCAGCGCGTCCTCAGGTATCTCAAGATCGCGCTGAATCAACTGGTTGTAGAGGTCGTTGGCTTGGCGCGGGCCAAGAATCCGTACGTGTTTGACCAGAAACTCCGATGTGCACTTACACATAATGATGTCCTCGCGGCAGCCGTTGCCGGCTGCGCTGTGTTGGCTGAGTGATCAGGCGAATTTCAACGTGCAAGGTCTTGGGCCGAGGTCTTGCCTGGCCATACCCCGTCCATGCGGACTTCACGCCGCCCGGTCAGCCACTGGCCCAGCGGGCTTGGCCAGCTGAAGCTGTAGTTGTCGTTGTTCATCACGCCTTTGAATGTCACTTGGGCGGTGATGTTGGTGGCATTGAGCGGGATGTTGCCGACGGTTTTCGACAGCCCGCCGCTGAGGCTGAAAGCTTGATGCTGTTTGCCTGAGGGGGTGTCGTACTCCAGGGTGACGCTGGTGATGTAGGTGCAGCCGGGCTTGTTGTTGAAGAGAATTTCCAGCCCGCCCAGGCGGTTGATCCAGTTGGGAATCAGCAGCTCACCGTCAAACGAGGCGAAGGTGTAGGCGATGGGGATCGGCTGAGCGGGCAGGGCGCCGGCCTTGTCCGGCCACAGGTGCTGGTCGACGCTTTTGGTTTGGTTGGTCGACACATACGAGCCCTTGGCTTCGGCACTGGCCAGCAGATCCTGCACACCTTTGACCGAGCCGGTGACGGAGAATGACGAACTGTTGTCCTGCGAGCCGACGTTCAGGCCGCTGGTGGCGTAGATCACACTGGTGACCACGCCAAAGCCCTGGGCGATGCCTTTGCTTGAGGCCATGCTGACACGGCCGGCCTGGTCTTTGAGCCACTGCAAGGTTTGTGGTTGGGTCAGTACCGTCAAATCGGCCAGGTAAGTCTCCGAGGAGATACCGAACTCCGAAGCGATAGAGCCGGTCGAGGCAAAATCCCACTTTACTTCGGTGCCTGCGGTGATTTTTGTACCGGTTTCCGGGTCGGTGGCCGAGCCGTCCAGGGCAACGTTGCTCTGGCTGCGTTTGACGTTGCTGGACGACAGCTTCCACTGGTTGGGGGCATTGCGCGTGCTGACGATCAGCCCAGGCGCTTGCTCTTGCACCAGGGTGAAGTCGCCGTTGTCGGGAGAAACAAAGCCGACACTGCCGACCTTGAGCTTCTGGTCGAGGGTCCAGTTGCCCCAGTACGCGGCGCGGCCATTGCGGATCAGGTCGGTAAACGAGCGGTTCCAGTTCATGATGTGCATTCCTTTTCCATTGAGCGTTCGAGTAGGCCGAACAGCGACTCGCAGCGACATTCCCTGCCGCCGACAACCGGGTTGAACAACATCGGCAGCGCAATCGTGTGCCTGTCACGCGGGCAGAAACATTCGTCAAATGCGGTATGCGCAGCTTGGCGCCGACCCTGGCTTGACAGGCAAAGGTCAGCTCCTAGGCTTGCTTTTCAGGTGCGGGTGGGCCTTGGCGCAACGGCGAACAGTTCAGGGAATGGACATGCGATTGAGTGAACGGGAAACCGTGGTGCTGTCGTTGATCGTGCGGGGCATGACTGACCGGGAAATTGCTCAGCAACTGGCCATTGCCTTTTCAACCGCGCGAAAACACCGCGAAAACCTGCTCTACAAACTCAAGGTCGAGCGTGCCAGTGCCCTGGTGGCGATCTATCTGTGCCTGGGCAGCACCCCGACCTGCAGGGCAGGCAAGGTCGGCAACGCCGTTTTCTGCGCGTGAGCAGCAGGTGCTGAGCTGTCTGGCCCGCGGTCTGAGCGACAAGCAGGCGGCCCGTGTGCTGGGTATCAGCGACCAGACCGCACGCACCCATCGGCGCAACATGCTTAGCAAAACCGCCAGTGCCAATATCTGCGCGTTGGTGTATCTGGCGTTCGTCCAAGGCTGGTTGCCGTGGCCCGAACCTGCGCAAGGCATGCATGGCTGCACACACCCGTTGCACTAATGGTCATGTTGCTTCGGCGCCGCTACAGGTATCCTCGACACAGAATTTTTACCCAAGGCCCAGACCCAAGGCCCAGACCCAAGGAGCTGCACGCTGTGTTCAAACATGTCGATGCCTACGCCGGCGACCCGATTCTCTCCCTGATGGAGACCTTCAAGGCCGATCCACGTGCCAACAAGGTCAACCTGAGTATTGGTCTGTATTACGATGCTGCGGGTGTGGTACCGCAACTGGCGGCGGTCGGTGAAGCGGAAAAACGCATGGCCGATCAACCCCATGAGGCGTCTCTGTACCTGCCAATGGAAGGCCTGAGCAGCTACCGTCAAGCGATCCAGGCGCTGCTGTTCGGCGCTGACCATCCGGCGGTGCAGGGCGGTCGTGTTGCTACTGTGCAGACAGTGGGCGGCTCGGGTGCGCTGAAAGTCGGCGCTGACTTCCTCAAGCGCTACTTCCCAGACTCGCAGGTGTGGGTCAGCAATCCGACCTGGGACAACCACCGTGCGATCTTTGAAGGCGCAGGGTTCAAGGTCAATACCTACCCGTACTTCGACCAGCATACTCGCGGCGTGGACTTCGACGGCATGCTGGCAGCGCTGCAGGGCTTGCCGGCGAACAGCATCGTGCTGTTGCACCCGTGCTGCCATAACCCCACCGGTGTCGACCTGAGCCAGGCGCAGTGGCAACAAGTCATCGAAGTGGTCAAAGCGCGCAGCCTGATCCCGTTCCTGGACATCGCCTACCAAGGCTTTGGTGAGGGGCTGGTTGAAGACGCCTACGCCATTCGTGAAGTGGCCCGTGCCGGCGTGCCGTGCCTGGTGAGCAACTCGTTCTCGAAGATCTTCTCGCTGTATGGCGAGCGCGTTGGCGGGCTGTCGGTGGTCTGCGACGATGCCGATACCGCGCAAAGCGTGCTGGGTCAGCTCAAGGCCACGGTTCGCCGTAACTACTCCAGCCCACCCAATTTCGGTGCGCAACTGGTCGCGGCAGTGCTCGGTGATGCGGCGCTGAACGCCCAGTGGGCGGCTGAAGTTGAACAGATGCGCTTGCGTATCCTTGAGATGCGTCAGGGCCTGGTCGATGCCCTGGCCGTGTTGTTGCCAGGCAAAGACTTCCAGTTCTTCCTGAGCCAGCGTGGGATGTTCAGCTACACCGGCCTGAGCGTGGAGCAGGTGCGTCGCCTGCGTGACGAGTTTGGTGTGTACCTGATCGACAGCGGCCGGGTGTGCATGTCTGGCCTGCGTCCGGACAACCTGCAGCAAGTGGCTGAGGCGATTGCTGCGGTCCAGTAATTGACTGTAAGGCGCTTTCGCGGGGCAAGCCCGCTCCTACAGGTGCAACCTTGTGGGAGCGGGCTTGCCCCGCGATGCTTTTATAAAGGTGCAACCCCTCCGTCGGTCAAGGCTTTGCAAGTGCAACCAATCGGCGCACAATCGCGACCCTCTTTGTACGGTTGAGGGGTGGCGATACGTCTGTTTCGCTGCTCTCAGCCCTGTTGCAGTCTTGCGAGTGGAGTTGCACCCGGATGAATGAGCAGGCCCCAAGCGTTGAACAACGCTTTGAATCGACCCCAGCCGCCCTCGGCAGCTGGTCCCGTCAGGACACTACCTGGATGCTGGGCCTGTTTGGCACGGCCATCGGCGCCGGAACCCTGTTCCTGCCGATCAATGCCGGTTTAGGTGGCTTCTGGCCGTTGCTGATCCTGGCCTTGCTGGCCTTCCCGATGACCTACTACGCCCACCGCGGGCTTACCCGTTTCGTGTTGTCCGGGCGCGACGGCGGCGACATCACCGATGTGGTTGAAGAGCACTTCGGCCTGAGCGCCGGCTCATTGATCACTTTGCTGTACTTCTTTGCCATTTTCCCGATTCTGCTGATCTATAGCGTGGCTCTGACCAACACGGTCGGCAGCTTCATGGAGCACCAACTGCACATCGAGCCGCCACCGCGCGCCGTGCTGTCGTTCGTGTTGATTCTCGGCCTGCTGGCCATCGTTCGCTGCGGCGAGCAGGCCACCGTCAAGGTCATGAGCCTGCTGGTGTACCCGTTCATCGTCGCCCTGGCGTTCCTGGCCGTGTTCCTGATTCCACACTGGAGCGGCGGCATCCTCAGCACCGCCACTGAAGTGCCGCCAGCCTCGGCGTTCCTTCACACCTTGTGGTTGGCGATTCCGGTGATGGTGTTCTCGTTCAACCACTCGCCGATCATTTCCGCCTTTGCCGTTGACCAGAAGCGCCGCTATGGCGTGCATGCCGACGAGCGCAGCGGGCAGATTCTCTGCCGCGCCCACCTGCTGATGGTGGCGATGGTGATGTTCTTCGTGTTCAGTTGCGTACTGACCCTGACCCCGGCGCAGCTGGCCGAAGCCAAGGCGCAGAACCTGTCGATCCTGTCGTACCTGGCGAACCATTTCAGCAACCCGACCATCGCTTTTGCTGCTCCGGTGATCGCGTTCATCGCCATCGCCAAGTCGTTCCTGGGCCACTACATCGGCGCCAGCGAAGGCCTCAAGGGGTTGATCCTGAAAACCGGCAAACGCCCGGGCGCCAAAGCCCTGGACCGCATGACCGCAGCGTTCATGCTGGTGATCTGCTGGATCGTCGCCACCCTCAACCCAAGCATCCTGGGCATGATCGAAACCCTCGGCGGTCCGGTGATTGCGGCCATCCTGTTCCTGATGCCGATGTATGCCATTCGCAAAGTGCCAGCGATGCGTAAATACAGCGGGCAGATGTCCAACGTGTTTGTGGTGGCTGTCGGCTTGGTGGCTATCTCGGCCCTGGTCTATTCGCTGCTGAGCTGATCGCTGTAAACACCACCCGAAAGCAGGATTGTCTGCTTTCGGGTGGTGAGATTGTCCACAAAAAATGTCTGGCAATACAACAATTTGTGCTTCCCCCATAGGTGGACGGGCACTTTCATGCTTAACTCTGGTCCTTAACTCACTCACCCCCGCATAAGGACTCAGCTCATGGCTCAAGTGACTCTCAAAGGCAACCCGGTTCAGGTCAACGGCGAACTGCCGAAGGTCGGTGCTAAGGCGCCAGCGTTCTCTCTGGTTGGTGCAGGCCTGGCTGACGTGACCCTGGCGAGCCTCGCCGGCAAGCGCAAAGTGCTGAACATCTTCCCGAGCGTCGACACCCCTACCTGCGCTACCTCGGTGCGTACCTTCAACAAGAAGGCCGGCGAAGTGAGCAACACCGTGGTGCTGTGCATCTCTGCCGACCTGCCATTCGCGCAAGCACGTTTCTGCGGCGCTGAAGGCCTGGACAACGTCCAGAACCTGTCGACCCTGCGTGGCCGCGAGTTCATCGAAAACTACGGCGTTGCCATTGCCGATGGCCCACTGGCCGGTCTGACTGCCCGTGCCGTGGTGGTATTGGATGAAAACGACAAGGTGCTGCACGCCGAACTGGTTGGCGAAATCGCCGACGAGCCAAACTATGATGCAGCGCTGGCTGTACTGAAGTAAGACACCCGGTAGGAGCGGGCTTGCCCCGCGATAGCGGTTTGTCTGATCCGCCGCAATCGCGGGGCAAGCCCGCTCCCACACTGTAAGCAATTGTTGCGGCCTGGCCTTTGTCCAGGCCGTTTTTATTTATAGTTCATTGTCTTAGCAACGTAAGCTCAAGGTAAATTGCCGGTAAAGGCGCTTTGCTTATCCCGCTGCAGTGCTTATCGTTCAGCCTCCTCAAAAGAATTCTTTCCAGTCTCATGGTCGATCAACCAATGCTTTCTCGTCCCCGCTCCCCTCGTCGCTGGCTTATCGGCCTGCTGGTCCTGCTGCTGGTCGCCGGTTTGTGCTGGTGGCTGTGGCCGTCTCCGGCAGCGCACAAGGCTGGCGGTGCGCCGGGCGGAAAAGGCGGGCGGCCCGGCTTCGGGGCCTTCGCCGGGCCGGTGCCGGTACGCGTCGAGGCGGCTACGGTTGGTGACTTCCCGGTCTACCTCAAGGCACTGGGCACAGTGACGGCGACCAACACCGTAAATGTCCGCAGCCGGGTAGGGGGTGAGCTGGTCAAGGTCAACTTCCAGGAAGGGCAGAAGGTCAAGGCCGGTGATCTGCTCGCCGAGATCGACCCGCGCAGTTACCAGATTGCTCTGCAGCAGGCCGAAGGCACCCTGGCGCAGAACCTGGCGCAACTGAAGAACGCCCAGATCGACCTGGAGCGCTATAAAGGCCTGTATGCCGAAGACAGTATCGCCAAGCAGACCCTCGACACCCAGGTGGCACTGGTCGGCCAGTACCAAGGCACCATCAAGACCAACCAGGCTGCGGTCGGCGATGCCAAGCTAAACCTCGACTTCACCCGTATCCGCGCGCCGATCACCGGTCGTCTAGGCCTGCGTCAGCTGGATGTTGGCAACCTGGTGGCGGCCAACGACACCACTGCGCTGGTAGTGATTACCCAGACCCAGCCGATCACGGTGGCCTTTACCTTGCCCGAGTCCGAGCTCAATACCGTGCTGGCGCGCTACCGCAGCGGTGCCAAATTGCCGGTCGAAGCCTGGGATCGCGGTGACCTCAAGCAACAAGCTGTTGGTGTGTTGCGCAGCCTCGATAACCAGATCGACACCACCACCGGCACCCTGAAATTCAAGGCGTACTTCGAAAACCAGGACGAAGCGCTGTTCCCCAACCAGTTCGTCAACGTGCGGTTGCTGGCCGATACCTTGAAAAATGTGGTGCTGGCGCCGTCGGCGGCCATCCAGTTCGGCACCGATGGTTCGTTTGTCTATGTGATGGAAGGCGACAACAAGGTCCGTATCCGCAAACTGACCCTGGGCGCCAGCGATGGCGACCTCACGGTGGTCACCGCAGGCCTGGCCAAGGGCGAGCGTGTAGTGCTCGAAGGCACCGACCGCCTGCGCGACGGCAGTGACGTGGAAGTGGTCAACGACAGCTCGCAAGTTCCGGCTACGCCTGGCCAGCACCTGCAAGGTCAGGACAACAAAGACGCTGCTGCTACTTCGGACCGCAAGGACAAGGTCGGCGCATGAACCTCTCGCGGCTGTTCATCCTGCGCCCGGTGGCGACCACCCTGAGCATGCTGGCCATTGTGCTTGCCGGTTTGATTGCTTATTCCTTGCTGCCTGTGGCGGCGTTGCCTCAGGTAGATTACCCGACCATCCGTGTCATGACCCTGTATCCGGGCGCCAGCCCGCAGGTGATGACCAGCGCCGTCACCGCACCGCTGGAGCGCCAGTTCGGGCAGATGCCAGGTTTGACCCAAATGGCTTCGACCAGCTCTGGCGGCGCTTCGGTGCTGACCTTGCGTTTCAGCCTGGACATGAACATGGACGTTGCCGAGCAGCAGGTACAGGCCGCGATCAACGCCGCCAGCAACCTGTTGCCCAGCGATTTGCCTGCACCACCGGTGTACAACAAGGTCAACCCGGCCGATACCCCGGTGCTGACCCTGGCGATTTCCTCGAAGGCCATGCCATTGCCCAAGCTCAACGACCTGGTCGATACGCGCGTGGCGCAAAAGATTGCCCAGATCAGTGGCGTGGGCATGGTCAGCATTGCCGGTGGCCAGCGCCAGGCAGTGCGGATCAAGGTCAACCCTGATGCGCTGGCCGCCGCCGGGCTTAACCTGGCCGATGTCCGTACCCTGATCGGTGCCTCCAACGTCAACCAGCCCAAAGGCAACTTCGATGGCCCGATCCGGGTGTCGATGCTCGATGCCAACGACCAGCTGCGCTCTCCGGAGGAATACGCCAACCTGATTCTCGCCTACAACAACGGCGCGCCGCTGCGCCTCAAAGACGTGGCCGAGATTGTCGATGGTGCCGAGAACGAGCGTCTGGCGGCCTGGGCCAACCAGAACCAGGCGGTGCTACTGAATATTCAGCGTCAGCCCGGTGCCAACGTCATCGAAGTGGTTGACCGTATCAAGACCCTGCTGCCGTCGATTACCGACAACCTGCCGGCCGGCCTTGATGTCAGCGTGCTCACTGACCGCACGCAAACCATCCGCGCCTCGGTCAAGGATGTGCAGCACGAGCTGCTGCTGGCTATTGCCCTGGTGGTGATGGTGACCTTCGTGTTCCTGCGCCGCCTGAGCGCAACGATCATTCCGTCAGTGGCTGTGCCGCTGTCGTTGATCGGCACCTTTGCGGTGATGCACCTGGCCGGGTTCTCGATCAATAACCTGACCTTGATGGCCCTGACCATCGCCACCGGCTTTGTGGTGGACGACGCCATCGTCATGCTGGAGAACATTTCCCGACACATCGAAGAAGGCGAAACCCCGATGCAAGCGGCGCTCAAGGGCGCGCGGCAGATCGGTTTCACCCTGATCTCGCTGACCTTCTCGCTGATCGCTGTGTTGATTCCGCTGCTGTTCATGGCCGATGTCGTTGGGCGATTGTTCCGCGAATTCGCGATCACGCTGGCCGTGGCCATCCTGATTTCCCTGGTGGTGTCGCTGACCCTGACGCCGATGATGTGCGCGCGTCTGCTCAAGCGTGAACCGAAAGAACACGAACAAGGGCGTTTCTACCGCGCCAGCGGTGCCTGGATCGACGGCATGATCGCCTGGTACGGGCGTGGTTTGCAGTGGGTACTCAAACATCAGCCACTGACCTTGCTGGTGGCAGTGGCCACCCTGGGCCTGACAGTGCTGCTGTACCTGGTGGTGCCCAAGGGCTTCTTTCCGGCGCAGGACACCGGGGTGATCCAGGGCATCTCCGAAGCGCCACAGTCGGTGTCGTTCGCCGCCATGAGCGAGCGTCAGCAACAGCTCAGCGCGGTGATCCTGCAGGACCCGGCAGTGCAGAGCTTGTCGTCTTATATCGGCGTAGACGGCGACAATGCCACCCTCAACAGTGGCCGCCTGTTGATCAATCTTAAGCCCCACGGCGAGCGCGACCTGACGGCGGCGCAAGTGATTGCCCGCCTGCAGCCGCAGGTCGACAAGCTGGTGGGCATTCGCCTGTTCATGCAGCCGGTACAGGATTTGAGCATCGAAGACCGGGTCAGCCGCACCCAGTACCAGTTCAGCTTGTCGTCACCGGACGCCGAGTTGCTGGCGCAGTGGAGCGGCAAGCTGGTCGACGCCCTGCAGCAGCGCCCGGAACTGACCGATGTCGCCAGCGACTTGCAAGACAAGGGCCTGCAGGTGTTCCTGGTGATCGACCGTGATGCCGCCAGCCGCCTGGGTATCAACGTTGCCGACATCACCAACGCTCTCTACGACGCCTTTGGCCAACGGCAGATCTCGACCATCTACACCCAAGCCAGCCAATACCGGGTGGTGCTGCAGGCCGAGGCCGCATCGAACCTGGGGCCACAGGTGCTTGAGCAGATCCATGTCAAGGCCACCGATGGCGGCCAGGTGCGGCTGTCGAGCCTGGCCCGCATCGAGCAGCGCCAGGCACAACTGGCGATTGCCCATATCGGCCAGTTCCCGGCGGTGATGATGTCGTTCAACCTCGGCGAAGGCGCGTCCCTCGGTGAGGCGGTCAAGGCCATCGAGCAGGTTCAGCAGGACATCGGCATGCCGGTTGGCGTACAGACCCGCTTCCAGGGCGCGGCCGAAGCGTTCCAGGCCTCGTTGTCGAGCACCTTGCTGCTGATTCTGGCGGCGGTGGTGACCATGTACATCGTGCTGGGTGTGCTCTACGAGAGCTATATCCACCCGGTGACCATCCTTTCGACTCTGCCGTCGGCGGCGGTGGGCGCTTTGTTGGCGTTGATTCTGTCGGGTAACGATCTGGGCATGATCGCCATTATCGGCATCATTCTGCTGATCGGTATCGTCAAGAAAAACGCCATCATGATGATCGACTTCGCCCTGGAGGCCGAGCGTAACCAGGGCATGACCCCGGAAGCGGCGATCTATCAGGCCGCGTTGCTGCGTTTCCGGCCGATCCTGATGACCACCCTGGCGGCCCTTTTCGGCGCCATTCCGCTGATGCTGGCCACCGGTTCCGGGGCAGAGCTGCGTCAGCCGCTTGGTTTGGTGATGGTCGGCGGGCTGCTGGTCAGTCAGGTGCTGACGCTGTTCACCACGCCAGTGATCTATCTGTACTTCGATCGGCTCGCGCGGCGCTTTCGCCAGCCAGACCTGGCCGGAGATTCGGTATGAGCGGGCTTAGCAGCAAGCTTCAAGCTTTAAGCGGCAAGTATGTGTTCAAGCGCAGATCGGCTTGCCGCTTGCCGCTTGCAGCTTGGAGCTCCCGCCCATGAACCTTTCAGCCCCATTTATCCGCCGCCCAGTAGCCACCATGCTGCTGAGCCTGGCGATCATGTTGCTGGGCGGCGTCAGCTTCGGCCTGCTGCCGGTGGCGCCGTTGCCGCAGATCGAGTTTCCGGTGATCGTGGTCCAGGCTAACCTGCCGGGCGCCAGCCCCGAGGTGATGGCCGCGACGGTGGCCACGCCGCTGGAACGCTCGATGGGGGCTATTTCGGGGGTCACCACCCTGACCAGCAACTCCAGCCAGGGCTCGACGCGGGTAATTCTTGGTTTTGACCAAGGGCGGGACATCGACGCAGCAGCACGCGAGGTGCAGGCGGCGATCAACGCTTCACGCAACCTGCTGCCCAGCGGTATGCGCAGCATGCCGACCTACAAGAAGTTCAACCCGTCGCAAGCTCCGATCATGGTCTTGGCCTTGACCTCCAACGTGCTGCAGAAGGGCAAGCTTTATGACCTGGCCTCGACCATCCTCTCGCAAAGCCTGTCGCAGGTGCCGGGGGTCGGGGAGGTGCAGATCGGCGGCAGTTCGCTGCCGGCGGTGCGTATCGAGTTGGAACCGTACTTGCTCAACCAATACGGCGTAGCCCTGGACGATGTGCGGGAGACCATCGCCAACGCCAACCAACGTCGCCCCAAGGGTTTTATCGAAGACGCTCAGCGCAACTGGCAGGTGCAGGCCAACGATCAGTTGGAGAAGGCCAAGGACTACGAGCCGCTGGTGATCCGCTACCAGGATGGCGCAGTGTTGCGCCTGAGCCATGTGGCCAAGGTCAGCGATGCGGTGGAGAACCGCTACAACAGCGGCTTTTTCAATGACCAGGACGCGGTACTGCTGGTGATCAACCGCCAGACCGGGGCCAACATCATCGAGACGGTGAACAAGATCAAGGAGCAGTTGCCGGCCCTGGAGTCATTGATGCCGGCCAGCGTCAAACTCGAGGTGGCAATGGACCGTTCGCCGGTGATCAAGGCGACCCTCAAAGAGGCTGAACACACCCTGATCATCGCGGTGGTGCTGGTGATCCTTGTGGTGTTCCTGTTCCTCGGCAACTTGCGCGCCTCGTTGATCCCGACCCTGGCGGTGCCGGTGTCGCTGGTGGGCACCTTTGCGGCCATGTACTTATGTGGTTTCTCGCTGAATAACCTGTCGCTGATGGCGTTGATCCTTGCGACCGGTCTAGTGGTGGACGATGCCATCGTGGTGCTGGAAAACATCTCACGGCATATCGACGATGGCGTGCCGCCCATGCGTGCGGCCTACCTCGGCTCCAAGGAAGTCGGCTTCACCCTGTTGTCGATGAACCTGTCGCTGGTGGTGGTGTTTGTCTCGATTCTATTCATGGGCGGCATTGTCGGCTCGTTGTTCCGCGAGTTCTCCATCACCCTGGCGGTGGCGATCATCGTCTCGCTGGTGGTGTCGTTGACGTTGACGCCGATGCTCTGCGCGCGCTGGCTCAAGCCGCATCAGCAGGGCGAACCGACGCGCCTGCAGCGCTGGAGTGAACAGCTCAACCAGCGCATGATGGCCGGCTACGCCCGCAGTCTGGACTGGGTGATGCAGCACCGGCGCCTGACCCTGGCCAGCCTGTTGGTGACGATTGCGGTCAACATTGCCTTGTATGTGGTAGTGCCCAAGACCTTTCTGCCGCAGCAGGACACCGGCCAGTTGATGGGCTTTGTCCGCGGTGACGACGGTCTGTCGTTCCAGGTCATGCAGCCGAAAATGGAAATCTACCGCCAGGCCTTGCTCAAAGACCCTGCCGTGGAGAGTGTCGCCGGTTTTATCGGTGGCAACAGCGGTACTAACAACGCCATGGTGTTGGTGCGCCTGAAGCCGATCAGCGAGCGCAAGGTGTCGGCGCAGAAGGTCATAGAGCGGTTGCGCAAGGACATGCCCAAGGTGCCCGGCGGTCGTCTGTTCCTCATGGCCGATCAAGACCTGCAGTTCGGCGGCGGCCGCGACCAGAGCTCCTCGCAATTTCTCTACACCTTGCAGAGCAGCGAACTGTCAGCCCTGCGTGAGTGGTACCCGAAAGTGGTGGCCGCCTTCAAGGCCTTGCCCGAGCTTACGGCCATCGATGCTCGCGAAGGCGGTGGTACGCAGCAGATCACCCTGGTGGTCGACCGCGAGCAGGCCAAGCGCCTGGGTATCGACATGAGCATGGTCACCTCGGTGTTGAACAACGCCTACAGCCAGCGGCAGATCTCGACCATTTACGACAGCCTGAACCAGTATCAGGTGGTGATGGAGATCAACCCCAAATACGCCCAGGACCCGCGTAGCCTCGAGCAGATTCAGGTAATTACCGCAGACGGTGCGCGGGTGCCGCTGTCGACCTTTGCCCACTACGAAAACAGCCTGGCCGATGACCGGGTCAGCCACGAAGGCCAGTTCGCTTCGCAAGACATCAACTTCGACATTGCCGAAGGCTACAGCCAGGATCAAGCCCTGGCGGCGGTGGAGCGGGCAGTGGCGCGGGTGGGGTTGCCAGAAGACGTAATTGCCAAGCTCGGCGGCACCGGCGATGCCTTTGCCGAAAGCCAGAAAGGCCAGCCGTTCATGATTCTCGGGGCGCTGCTGGCGGTGTACCTGGTGCTGGGGATTCTCTACGAGAGTTACATTCATCCGTTGACCATCCTTTCGACGTTGCCGTCGGCCGGGGTAGGGGCGTTGCTCACGCTGTACGTGGTGGGCAGCGAATTCAGCCTGATTTCCTTGCTCGGCCTGTTTTTGCTGATCGGCGTGGTGAAAAAGAACGCCATCATGATGATCGACCTGGCATTGCAGCTGGAGCGCCACGAGCAACTGAGCCCGGAACAATCGATCCGGCGCGCCTGCCTGCTGCGTTTGCGCCCGATCCTGATGACCACCCTGGCGGCCATCCTCGGTGCCTTGCCATTGTTGCTCAGCCATGCCGAAGGCTCGGAAATGCGCCAGCCGCTGGGCCTGACCATCATTGGCGGTCTGGTTTTCAGCCAGGTGCTTACGCTTTACACCACCCCGGTGGTTTACCTCTATCTGGACCGCCTGCGCCATCGCTTCAATCACTGGCGTGGCGTGCGTACCGACGCTGCTTTGGAAACTCCGCTATGACTCGACGCCCATTCTTTTCTGACCGCACTGCGCAGCAACTGCTGGGTGCCCGCGGCTCGCGCCTGCTGGCCAGCAGCCTGTGCCTGGCGATGCTCAGTGCCTGTACGCTGAGCCCGGATTACCAGCGCCCGCAAGCGCCTGAACCGGTGGCGTTCAAGTACGCGGCAGGCTGGACCCAGGCCAATCCGTCGGACGCGCTGGCCCGTGGCGCCTGGTGGGAGCTGTATGGCGATGCACAGCTCAACGACCTGGTCGCGCAGCTCAATGCCAGCAACCAGACCGTCGCGCAATATGAAGCCCAGTACCGTCAGGCCCAGGCCTTGGTGCGTAGTGCCCGCGGCGCCTTGTTCCCCAGCGTCGACCTGCGGGCCGGGAAAACCCGCTCCAGCCAGGGCACCGGCAGTTCCAGTTCAAGCTTGAGCAACGCCAGTAGCGGTATCCGTGATACTTACAGCACCACCCTCGGGGTGAGCTGGGAGGCTGACCTCTGGGGCAAGCTGCGCGACGGCCTGGCAGCCAATCAGGCCAGTGCCGAGGCCAGCCTGGCGGACATGGCGGCGATTCGCCTGAGCCTGCAGTCGGAGCTGGTGCAGAATTACCTGCAACTGCGGGTGATGGATGAGCAGAAGCGTCTGCTTGAAGCCACGGTCGAGGCATACCAGCGCTCGTTGACCATGACCGAAAACCAGTACCGCGCCGGGGTTTCCGGTAAAGACGCAGTGGCCCAGGCGCAAACCCAGCTGAAAAGCACGCAGGCCGACCTGATCGACCTGGTCTGGCAGCGCGCGCAGTTGGAAAACGCCATTGCCGTGCTGCTGGGCAAGGCACCGGCAGACTTTGCCTTGGCCGACAGTAAAGACATTCCGGCGTTGCCTCAGGTGCCGGTGGCGTTGCCGTCGCAGTTGCTGGAGCGCCGCCCTGACATCGCCGCAGCCGAGCGCAAGGTGATGTCGGCCAACGCCAGCATCGGCGTGGCCCGGGCTGCCTATTTTCCTGACCTGACCCTGAGCATGAGCGGTGGCTATAGCAGTAGCAGTTTCAATGACTGGATCAGCCTGCCGAACCGTTTCTGGTCGGTGGGTCCACAGCTGGCCATGACCCTGTTTGACGGTGGTCAGCGTTCGGCAGAAGTTGACCGTACCGTCGCGGTGTACGACCAGACCGTAGCCCAGTACCGCCAGACGGTGCTCGATGGTTTCAAGGAAGTAGAGAATTACCTGGTGCAGCTTGACGTCTATGAGGACGAAGCCAAGGTACGCGGCGAGGCCCTGGACGCGGCGCGCGAGTCGCTGCGCCTGACCAGCAACCAGTACAAGGCGGGCCTGATTGCCTACCTTGATGTTGTCAACGTGCAGACCACTGCGCTGAGCAACGAGCGCAGCGTGCTGACGTTGCTGCAAGGGCGGTTGGTCGCCAGCGTTCAGCTGATTGCCGCACTGGGTGGTGGCTGGGATGCACCGTCTGCCTATGCTGAAGCTTTGAAGGCTGAAGAATAATTCAATAAAATCAATAGACTAGAATATTTTCTTAATGTTGCTTGTAGGTGTGATCAGCTTCTGATGCAAAACGCATTGAGTTCTCCTATAAAACATTAAATAAATCTAGTAACGCATTGATTTATATCTATTTTTATTGATTTTATTCAAGGCGCAAATAGTGGCATGGCAACGGCGTCATCATTGCTAAGTGCCACTGTAAATCTCCGTGCGTTTCGCCAAAGGTTGAGTACAATCATCGGCTTTTACGGGCCACCTCACGGCCCGGTTCCAAGGTTGTGGAAGGTCAAATGCTGATCGGTAGTTACTCCTCCTCGCTGGTGCTGATTTCGCTGTGCGTGGCCATGCTGGCTTCTTACACCGCACTCGACATGGCGGGACGTATTGCGACCGCCAAAGGACGCGCGGTGTACTTGTGGATCAGCGGCGGTGCGCTGGCGATGGGCTTCGGCGTCTGGTCGATGCATTTTATTGGCATGCTCGCCTTCAGCCTGCCGATCCCCTTGGGCTATGACCTGAGCCTGACCTTGCTCTCGTTACTGATCGCCGGCCTGTCGTCAGGTTTTGCCTTGTGGTTGGTGAGCCAGCCGAGCCTGCCCTGGATGCAACTGGGGCTGGGCGCGCTGATCATGGGCGCCGGAATCAGCAGCATGCATTACACCGGCATGGCTGCGCTGCTGATGCAGCCCGGCATCGAATACGACCCCTGGTTGTTCAGCCTGTCGTTGCTGATTGCCGTAGGTGCTTCGGCAGCAGCGTTGTGGATCGCCTTTCGCTTGCGCCGGCAAACGCTCTATGTCCGCCAGATTCGCGGGGCGGCAGCGATGGTCATGGGTGTGGCGATTGTCGGCATGCATTACACCGGCATGGCCGCCGCCAACTTTCCTGAAGGCAGCTTTTGTGGGGCGCTGGGCGCGGGCTTGAGTGGCAACAACCTGGATTACCTGGTACTGATCACCACCCTGGCAGTGTTGGCCGTGGCCTTGTTGACCTCGGTGCTCGACGCCCGCTTGGAAGCACGCACCGCAGAACTGGCGAATTCATTGACCCGGGCCAACCAGGAACTGACCCAGTTGGCCCTGCATGACACCCTGACCGGCTTGCCGAATCGCACCTTGCTCGCCGACCGCATTGATCAAGCTATTAACAAGGTGACGGAGCAGGGCGGTTGCTTTGCGCTGATGTTTATCGACCTCGACGGCTTCAAGCCGGTCAACGACGCCTTCGGCCACCACATGGGCGATCTGTTGCTCAAGGACGTGGCGGCGCGCTTGCGTGGCCATTTGCACAGTCAGGACACTCTGGCACGCATTGGTGGCGATGAATTTGTCTTGCTGGTGGAGATGCAGGACGCCGCCGACGCCCTTGGAGTGGCCGCCAAACAGGTCAACCTGATTTCCCGTACGTTCCGCGTTGCCGAGCAAAACCTGCAAATCTCGGCGAGTATCGGCATCGTCCTGTACCCCGGCAACGGCAGCGACCAGCACGAACTGCTGCGCAATGCCGATGCGGCGATGTACCACGCCAAGAGTGCTGGCAAGAACGGCTACAGCTTCTTCGACGTGTCGATGAACAGCAATGCGCGCTTGCAGTTGCAACTGCTGCAAGACCTGCGGGCGGCGCTGGAGGAACAACAGTTCTGCCTGTTCTACCAGCCCAAGTTCGATGCTCAGAACTGCCAGCCGATCGGTGCCGAGGCACTGCTGCGCTGGCAGCACCCGCAGCATGGTTTGCTGTTACCTGACCGTTTCATTGCCCTGGCCGAAAAAACCGGGCTGATCATTCCGATCGGTGAATGGGTGCTGGATGAAGCCTGCCGGCAGATGCGCGCCTGGATTGACCAAGGCTACAGCGATTGGCGCATTGCGGTGAACCTGTCGGCGATCCAGTTTTGCCACAGCGGGCTGGTCGAGAGTGTCGCCAAGGTGCTGGCACGCCACCAACTGCCGGCCAACAGCCTGACCCTGGAAATCACCGAAACCACTGCCATGCATGATGCCGACGCAAGCCTGGCGGTACTGCAACAGCTATCGGACATGGGCGTTGACCTGTCGATTGACGACTTCGGCACCGGCTATTCAAGCCTGATGTACCTCAAGCGCCTGCCTGCCAACGAACTGAAAATCGACCGTGGGTTTGTGCGCGAGCTGGAGCAAGACAGCGACGATGCGGCAATCGTCTCGGCCATCGTTGCCTTGGGTCAGGCGCTGGGCTTGCGCATCGTGGCCGAAGGGGTGGAAACCGATCGGCAACAGAACTTCCTCACCCGTCTTGGCTGTGATTCGTTGCAGGGTTATCTGCTCGGTCAACCAATGCCGGCTGAGCGCTTCATCGCTGATATCGAGCGTGCGCGCCAGGCAGAAAGCGTTAGCTGAAGTCAGCCTGCGGCGCGCAAGTTACACGACGGTTCGAAGGTATCGAGTTTAGCTTCGACGGCTTCGATAATTCGTTCGACATCGGCAGCCGCCATCAGCGTGGCACAAGGAATTCCGGCGATGGCCAGCAAGGTCTCACCGGTGGCCCGGTCGAACAAACGAGCAACCATTGTGCGCGGCGCATCCATGCTGGCTTCAAAGCCCAATGGATGAAAGTACCAGCGCATCACCTGACAGGCGTTGGGAAACGTCAGTGTGTTCATTCCGATCTCTCCATGTGGGGTGAACAACAGGGTGAGCGGAGCAAGGGGTGCGTTTAGGCCCTGAGGGCCGTCGGGAGTCCTAAACATAGCACCGCAAACGGCATTGTCGGGTCGGATCGATGACAGTTTTTCGAGGTGTTTGCCCCGTGCCCGAGCCGCAGTGGCGCCCAGCGAAACCGCGATAGGAGCGGCAAACGTTTGCCGGCGAGATTTGCTCGTGAGGGGTATTGGCCTTCTGCTATTTTTACCGCCAGTCAGCCGGGATGCTCACCTGGGATTTTTCAGACCAACGGCGCCCCAGGATCAGTCAAGGAGACCGTCATGCGTTATTCAGCGCTCACCCAACGTATCGCCGGTGACGGTGCTGCTGCCTGGGACATTCACTACCGTGCGCTTGAACTGCAGGCGCAAGGGCGAGAGGTGTTTCTGCTGTCGATCGGTGACCCGGACTTCGACACCCCGGCCCCCATCGTTGAGGCCGCGATAAACAGCCTGCGCGCAGGCAACACCCATTACTCCGATGTGCGTGGCAGCCTGGGCCTGCGTCAGGCGATTGCCCGGCATCACACCCAACACAGCGGCCAGGCGGTCGACCCGCTCGAAGTGGTGGTGCTGGCCGGCGCCCAGTGCGCGTTGTACGCCGTGGCCCAGTGCCTGTTCGATCCGGGTGACGAGGTGATCGTTGCCGAGCCGATGTACGTGACTTATGAGGCGGTGTTTGGTGCCTGTGCCGCCAAGGTTGTGCCGGTACCGGTGCGCCCCGAGCAGGGCTTTCGTATCGATCCGGCAGACATTGCCGCGCGGATCACCCCGCGCACCCGCGCGCTGCTGCTCAACAGTCCGCACAATCCCTCTGGCGCCAGCCTGTCCAGGCACACCTGGGAGTGCCTGGCGCAGCTGTGCATCGAGCATGATTTGTGGCTGATTTCCGATGAGGTCTACAGCGAGCTGCTGTACGAGGGCGAGCATTTCAGCCCGGCCAGCCTGCCAGGCATGGCCGCACGCTGCGCGACGATCAACAGCCTGTCGAAGTCGCATGCCATGTCGGGCTGGCGCGTCGGTTGGGTGATCGGCCCGCAGGCCTTGTGCGAGCATCTGAGCAACCTGGCCTTGTGCATGCTCTATGGCCTTCCTGACTTTGTGCTCGATGCCGCCCAAGTGGCGTTGGAGCACGACTTGCCTCAAGTCCGGCACATGCGCCAGACGTACCGCGAACGGCGTGACCGGGTGTGTGCCAGCCTTGCCGCTTGCCCGGGCATCAGCGTGCACAGGCCAGATGGCGGCATGTTCGTGATGGTGGATATCCGCGCCACCGGGCTAGGCGCTCAGGCGTTCGCCGAGCGCCTGCTGGAAGACTATGGGGTCTCGGTGTTGGCCGGGGATGCTTTCGGCCCCAGTGCTGCCGGGCATGTGCGCTTGGGCCTGGTGCTGGACACTGAGCGCCTGGAGCAGGCCTGTCAGCGTATTGCCCGCTGTGCAGCGCAACTGCTCGACAATCGGCCTTCAGTGGATGAGCGTGGCGGCCATGTTGATGGTGAAGCCCAGTATCGCCGTGTTGAAGACAAAACCTACCAGTGAATGGGCCAGCACTACGCGGCGCATGTCACGTCCGGCGACGCCGACATCCGAGGTTTGCACCGCCACGCTGAGGGTGTAGGAGAAGTAGTGAAAGTCCCAGTAGTCCGGGTGCCGTTCACCATCGCTGAAGCGCAGTAGCGGCTTGTCGGTGTGAGCGGTGTAGAACAGGTGGGCGTAGTGCAGGCTGAAAATCGCACCCACCAGCAACCAGGAGCCAGCAACGGTGAAGGCGGTAAAGGTCAATTGCAACGCTGTTGGCCCATTGTCCAGCTTGGCGCCCGCAGCCAATTGCAAAATCACCGCAGCCAGGCTGGCGATGGCGGCAATACTGACGGTGAACAACACCAAGCCGGCATTTTCGTCCTCGATGCTGGCGACTTTGCGGACTTTTTCTGCACTGGCGCTCAGCGTCAGCCACAGAATCAACAGCAGGTAGAGCCAGACGCCGGTGTTCCAGCCGATCAATACCTGCTCGACCCAGTCGTGTGCCGGTAGCAGGAAACCGCTCACGAGGCCGACGCAGGCGGCGATGGTCAACCGTGGGTGGCTGCGGGTCAGTCGATGAAAAGCCATGTTGCCTCGGGACGCAGGGGCCTTGAGCAACTGTAGCCTCAAGCCAGGGTGAGGGCACGCCATGAAATTGCCTGCAATCGATTCGAACCGTGCTGATGAGGTACTATCAGCAACCGTGCTGAAGACAAATGGCTTAGCAATCAATGGCCTGCTTATGATTTGAGTCATTTGCCGCGCGGCAATCAGAGTCAGAATGACAGGCTGCCGTCATTTTGCCCTCAGCTCAGCTCTACAGGATTCCCGGTTTGGCCGATTCACTGCATAACCCCTTGCTGCAATACCTGGCGCGCCTGGCGCCTTCCAGTCAGTTGACCATGAAGTACATCCTCCAGGACGCTGCTGATCGTCTGGGTTTTGAGGATTGCGACATCGTCGAGGTGCCGTGGTATCAGCTCGAACCCGGCCATGTCACTGCGCTGGTCGCCACCTTGCGCGCCGACGGCTATGCCCCCAACACCTCGTCGCTGTATGTCAATGCGGTGCGTGGGGTCATGAACGAAGCTTGGCGTCTGGGTTTGATCAGCCAGGACCAACTGCTGCGCATCCGTAGCGTCAAGCCGGCACAGGGCACACGCCTGCCCACGGGGCGCAACCTCAAACGCAGCCTGATCCGCGAGCTGATGGAGGCCTGCGCGGCCGACCCGCGGCCCCAGGGGCTTCGCGATGCGGCGGTGATTGCGTTGTTGTACGGCACCGGCATGCGCAAATCCGAGTCGGTCAATCTCGATCTGAGCCAGGTCGACTTCAGCGAGCGCAGCCTGCAAGTGCTGGGCAAAGGCAACAAGCAACTGATCAAATACGCGCCGACCTGGGCATTTGAAAAGCTCAATGCCTGGCTGGCGTTCCGTCGTGAGCACCTGCCCGAAGGCCAGGCCGATGACGACTTTCTGTTCAACCGCATCCGCCGTGGTAGCCACATCACCCGCGAGCGCATCACCAAGCACGCGATCTACTACATCGCCCGCCAGCGTGGCACCCAGGTAGGGGTAAAGATCATGCCCCACGATTTTCGCCGCTCGTTCATCACCCGCGTGATCGAAGAGCACGACCTGTCGATTGCGCAGAAGCTGGCGCATCACACCAACATTCAAACCACCGCCAACTACGACATGCGTGACGACAACGAGCGCCGTCGGGCGGTGGATCGCTACGACTACTGATTCGCCTCGGTAGGAGCGGGCTTGCCCCGCGAAGCGATGTGACTGACCGATCGCTATCGCGGGGCAAGCCCGCTCCTACCGGAGGGGGCTTCAGGCGGCGTCGAGGCCCATTTGCCAGAAGTCAGC
>NZ_SMOK01000021.1 GCF_004353925.1 Pseudomonas sp. H9
CCTCAAGATGGAGCTGCTGTTGAGCAGCCCTGAAGATCTTGAGCAAGCAAGGCAGATGGTTGACGAGGCAGTGCAGATATACAACACAGAACGGCCCCATATGGCCCTGAAAAACAAAACGCCCGATGCTGTGCATCGGGCGTTTTGAGGCCTATCGGCCTACCTGAACAGGTGTAAACCTATTTCAGGACTAGACACAAACCTGTGTCAGGCTTTGGCAGCCTCAGCCTTGGCTGCAGCGTCCTTGATCAGGGTCTGCAGTTCGCCGTTGGCAAACATTTCAGCCATGATGTCAGAACCGCCAACCAACTCACCAGCAACCCACAGCTGTGGGAAGGTCGGCCAGTTGGCATACTTTGGCAGGTTGGCACGGATTTCCGGATTTTGCAGGATATCCACGTAAGCGAATTTCTCGCCACAACCCATTACGGCTTGCGCCGCCTTGGCCGAAAAACCGCACTGCGGGGCATTCGGCGAGCCTTTCATGTAAAGCAGAATGGTGTTGTTGGCAATCTGCTCTTTGATTGTTTCGATGATATCCATGAAGCACCTCGCGGCTGAACTTTCCGACCTGGTTGTCGGCACGGTGACGCATTGTATCGGAAAGCCGAGCGCGGTGCTCGGCCTTGCCGATATCAGGCGGCAACCACGTGCACCGGCACTCCGTTAAGCGCGGCGTTGCCCGACACGGCATCCCGGTAGCGCTCGTCGGTCAAGTCATTGGCACTGGCACCCGGCTGATTGCTGGCGATCTCCATGCGCACACCCGCCCGGGCATGGCCGAAGCCATGGGGCAGACTGACAACGCCCGGCATCATGTCGCTGCAGGCCTGCACTTCCACTTCAATGCTGCCAACCCGCGAACTGACCCTGACCCGCTGGCCATCCTGCAATTGCCGCCCGTTAAGATCATCCGGGTGCATCAGTAACTGATGCCGTGGCTTGCCCTTCACCAAACGGTGATAGTTATGCATCCAGGAATTATTGCTACGCACATGTCGGCGCCCGATCAGCAGCAGTTGCTCATCCCCGACTGGTTGCTGGGCAGCAAAACGCTGCAAGTCATCAAGGATCACTGCGGGTGCTGCCTGGATACGCTGATTAGCCGTCTTCAGACGCGCGGCCAGATTGGGCTGTAACGGCCCCAAGTCAACGCCGTGGGGATGCTGCACCAGCGTCTCTATCGACAGATTGAATGGTGACTGCGCCCCGTAACGCCCCTGGCGCAAGCCGATATCGATCATCTGCGCGGGCGCCAAGGTGGGTTTCAACGGCTTGTCGCTCAGTGCGGCGAACGCTTTGGCCAGGCCCACGAAGATTTCCCAGTCATGCAGGGCACCTTGTGGCTTGGGCAGAATCGCTCGATTGAATCGGCTGACATTGCGTACGGCCAGCAGGTTGAAGGTGGTGTCGTAGTGATCGTTCTCCAACGCCGAAGTGGACGGCAGGATCAGGTCTGCATAGCGCGTGGTTTCATTGATGTAGAGGTCGATGCTCAGCATGAACTCCAGCCCTTCCAGTGCCCGCTCCAGCTGGCGCCCGTTGGGCGTCGACAAAACCGGGTTGCCGGCCACAGTCACCAGTGCACGCACCTGCCCTTCCCCCTCACAGAGCATTTCTTCGGCCAGCGCTGCCACCGGCAGCTCGCCGCCGTACTCCGGCAAGCCGGATACCCGGCTTTGCCACGCATTGAAATGGCCACCTGAAGTGCTTGCGACCAGGTCCACAGCCGGCTCGGTACACAAAGCGCCTCCCACCCGGTCAAGGTTTCCACTCACCAGGTTGATCACTTGCACCAGCCAGTGGCAAAGCGTGCCGAACGCTTGGGTAGAAACGCCCATACGGCCATAGCACACCGCTTTGTCGGCGGCCGCGAAGTCTCGCGCCAACTGCCGGATGACCAATGCCTCCACGCCACACAGTGGCGCCATTGCCTCAGCGGTGAACGACGCAATGGCCGTACGTACCTCGTCAAGGCCATCGACCGGCAAGGCCGAGGTACGCGTAAGGCCTTCATCAAACAAGGTGTTGAGCAGGCCGCACAGCAGCGCGGCATCGCCGCCCGGGCGGACAAAGACATGCTGGTCCGCCATGGCGGCAGTTTCGCTACGCCGCGGATCGACCACCACCAGCTTGCCGCCCCTGGCCTGAATGGCCTTGAGGCGCTTCTCGACATCGGGCACGGTCATGATGCTGCCATTGGACGCCAAGGGGTTGGCGCCGAGGATCAGCATGAAATCGGTGTGATCGATGTCTGGAATCGGCAACAGCAAACCATGGCCATACATCAGGTAGCTGGTCAGGTGCTGGGGCAGTTGGTCAACCGACGTGGCGGAAAACCGATTACGAGTTTTAAGCAGGCCGAGAAAGTAGTTGCTGTGGGTCATCAACCCGTAGTTGTGCACGCTGGGATTGCCTTGATAAACCGCCACGGCGTTCTGCCCATGGGCCTGCTGGATGGCCCAGAGCTTGCGCGCCGCCAGTTCGAAGGCTTCGTCCCAACCGATCGCCTGCCACTGGTTGCCGACCCGTTTGTGCGGCGCACGCAAGCGGTCAGGATCATTCTGGATATCTTGCAGTGCAACGGCCTTGGGGCAGATGTGACCACGGCTGAAACTGTCTTGAGGGTCGCCCTTGATCGAACTGATCTGTGGCGCCGCACCTGGTGCCTGGGTGGTTTCGATGGTCAAGCCACAAATGGCTTCGCACAGATGACAGGCACGGTGATGCAAAATCTTGTTAATGACCACCTCTTTCGGGTGTCTGCTGATCCCACTGACTATGGGCCTGCGCGGGCATCACGGCCAGCGAGTTTTACGCGGTGAATCTCGCCCTATCAGGCGCAACGATTCGCTCCAGTGTTTGCAAAGCCCCGAGCGGGCAGTGTAAAACCCTTGTGCAGCAAACAAAAAAATCAGCCCGCCAATGGGTTACGCCACTGCCCGCCCCGCAGACAGTGAACGCCCCACTTGGTATGACGCGACATTTAATTATAGTATTGCGTCTTCCCTTATTTCGTCGCCCCGTGCGGCTTTCGCCGCAGGTCACTTCCGTTGTTTCTGAAAACCGGCATTGTTGATCTGCGGTCTGTTGCAAAAAGGTAGTCAAACATGAGCGCTAGGCACTTTCTCTCCCTGATGGATTTCACACCCGACGAACTGCTGAGTGTGATCCGTCGAGGCATCGAGCTGAAGGACCTGCGTAACCGCGGCGTACTGTTCGAACCCCTGAAAAACCGCGTACTGGGGATGATCTTCGAAAAATCCTCGACCCGTACCCGGCTGTCGTTCGAAGCCGGCATGATTCAGCTCGGCGGCCAGGCGATTTTCCTGTCCCCGCGCGACACTCAGCTGGGCCGCGGTGAGCCGATTGGTGACTGCGCGATTGTTATGTCGCGCATGCTCGATGCGGTGATGATCCGTACCTTCGCCCACAACACCCTCACCGAGTTTGCCGCCAACTCCCGCGTCCCGGTGATCAACGGCCTGTCGGACGACCTGCACCCGTGCCAGTTGCTGGCCGACATGCAAACCTTCCTTGAGCATCGCGGCTCAATCCAGGGCAAAACCGTGGCCTGGATCGGTGATGGCAACAACATGTGCAACAGCTATATAGAAGCGGCGATCCAGTTCGACTTCCAACTGCGCATTGCCTGCCCGGCCGAATATGAGCCCAGCCCGCAGTTCCTGGCCAATGCCGGTGACCGTGTACAAATCTTCCGCGAACCCAAGGATGCTGTGCAGGGCGCGCACCTGGTGAGCACCGATGTCTGGACTTCCATGGGCCAGGAGGAGGAAACTGCACGGCGTCTGGCATTGTTCGCGCCTTACCAGGTAACCCGCGAACTGCTCGACCTGGCAGCACCCGATGCCCTGTTCATGCACTGCCTGCCCGCCCACCGTGGCGAGGAGATCAGCCTGGACCTGCTCGACGACCCACGCTCGGTCGCCTGGGACCAAGCTGAAAACCGTTTGCATGCACAGAAGGCGCTTCTCGAATTTCTTGTTGAACCGGCCTACCACCACGCATGAGTCAACCTTTACTGCTTAACCTGCGCAACCTCGCCTGCGGCTATGGCGAGCAACGCATCGTCCAGAACCTCAACCTGCACCTCAACGCCGGCGACATCGGCTGCCTGTTGGGCTCCTCGGGTTGCGGCAAGACCACCACCCTTCGTGCCATCGCCGGCTTTGAACCGGTGCACGAAGGCGAGATTCAACTGGCGGGCGAAGTCATCTCCAAGGCAGGGTTCACCCTTGCCCCGGAGAAGCGCAGGATCGGCATGGTGTTTCAAGACTATGCATTGTTCCCGCACTTGACCGTTGCCGAAAACATCGCTTTCGGAATTGGCAAGCACCCACAACAGCAACAGGTTGTGAACGAAATGCTGGAGTTGGTGAAGCTTGGCGGGCTCGGCAAACGCTACCCGCACGAACTCTCCGGCGGCCAGCAACAACGCGTGGCCCTGGCCCGAGCCCTGGCCCCCGAACCACAGTTGCTGCTGCTCGACGAGCCGTTCTCCAACCTCGATGTGGAACTGCGCCGACGCCTCAGCCATGAGGTGCGCGATATCCTCAAGAGCCGTGGTACCAGCGCCATTCTGGTTACACACGACCAGGAAGAAGCCTTCGCGGTGAGTGATCATGTGGGCGTTTTCAAGGAAGGTCGCCTGGAGCAGTGGGACACCCCCTACAACCTCTATCACGAGCCCCTCACCCCGTTCGTTGCCAGCTTTATTGGCCAGGGCTATTTTATTCGCGGCCAGCTGACCAGCCCGGAGTCGGTACAAACCGAGCTGGGCGAACTACGCGGCAACCGCGCCTATAGCTTTACCCCTGGCAGCGCGGTCGATGTGCTGTTGCGTCCGGATGACATCATTCATGCACCGCACAGTGCTCTCAAAGCGCTGATCACCGGCAAGAGCTTCCTGGGCGCATCGACGCTCTATCGCTTGCAATTGCCGACCGGTAGCCAGCTCGAAGCGATCTTCCCGAGCCATATCGACCATCAGGTCGGGGCTGAGGTTGGGGTTGAAGTGGCTGCCGATCATCTGGTGCTGTTTGCGGTGCCAGGCAGTGTTGCAGCGCAATTGCCAGTGCCGGAGAACGGTGTTCGCCGATATAGCTCGGCAGTTTGATTGCAATGATCGCGGGGCAAGCCCGCTCCCACAGACACTTGTGGGAGCGGGCTTGCCCCGCGATTGTTTACAGGTGCAGCGTACCGCTCGCCACCCGCCGGGCATAACCGCCGATCTTCACCCGCTCCCCTTCCAGGCGACAGAACAGCTCGCCACCCCGACTCGAACACTGGAAAGCACGGAGTTCTGTTTTATCCAGACGCCCAGCCCAATAGGGAATCAGGCAGCAGTGGGTTGATCCGGTCACCGGATCCTCTGGAATGCCAATCCCCGGTGCAAAGTAGCGTGAGACAAAGTCGTGCGTTTCGCCTCGTGCAGTGACAATCACGCCCAGGCCGGGCAATTGCGCCACTTCCGCCATGTTCGGCACGCAATCGCGCACTGCTTGCTCCGACTCCAGCACCACCAGCAATTCCTTGGTCTGCAACACTTCCACCACCGGGCAGCCCAACGCTTGCGCTACAGGCAGCTGCTCGCGTAGCGGCTGCGGGTCAATACGGGGGAAATCCAGCAATAAGCGCCCGTCTTCACGACTGACGCTCAAGGGGCCGGACTTGCTCTGGAACGCCAAGCGCTCACCTGGCACGTTGTAAACCTCAAACAGCACATGAGCACTGGCCAGGGTCGCGTGGCCACACAAGGGCACTTCCGTGGTGGGGGTGAACCAGCGGATTTGCCACTGCTCACCGTCGGGCACCACGAAAGCTGTTTCCGCCAGATTGTGTTCAGCGGCGATCTGCTGCATCAGCTCTTCACTGAGCCAGCGATCAAGGCGGTAGACCATGGCCGGGTTGCCGGCAAAGGGACGTTCACTAAACGCATCGACCTGATGAAATTCCAGCTGCATGCGGCGACTCTCTCTGTTTTTGGACCGTGAGCATGCCCGTTACAGAGCCTCGGCTAATAGAGACAGAGTCGCAGGATTTTGAGCATACAGATGTCAGTCGCGGGCAATCGGGGCAAATGTGGCCTGGGTGTGTTCAGCCAGCACCGCTGCTGCCAGTTCCACTTCCAGGCCTCGACGGCCAGCGCTCACAAAAATGGTTTCAAAATTTTGAGCAGACTGGTCGATAAAGGTGCGCAAACGCTTCTTTTGCCCCAGCGGACTGATGCCACCCAGCAGGTAACCGGTTGAGCGTTGCGCTGCGGCCGGGTCCGCCATTTCGCACTTCTTCACGCCGGCCGCGTGGGCGAGACCCTTCAGATCCAGACTACCGATTACCGGTACCACTGCGACCAGCAACTCACCCTTCTCGCTGCTGGCGAGCAGTGTCTTGAACACCCGCACCGGCTCAAGATCGAGCTTTTCAGCCGCTTCTAGCCCGTACGACGCCGCCTTGGGGTCGTGTTCATAACTGTGGATGCGATGTTCAGCGCGAACTTTCTTCAGCAAATCCAGGGCGGGGGTCATGCAGGACTCCATGCGAGGGTATCGGTACTTTTTCGTTCGCTACTGTAGGCCAAATCCATTAGCCCAACCACCGATGCCCGGCTCCGCATTACACGCAACCGTTTGCGTCTATGGATTACCATAGCCCCGGCCAATAGTCAGAATGTGGACCTCCGTTCACTTTCGACCTTTGACATAAGCGTTTCTTGTCTATATTTTTTCGAATCTGAATACGCAGATGCTCTATTAAGGTGCATTTTTGCAGCCCGCCCGACCGAAATGGGGATTTCTGTCGGGCTTTTGTCGAGCGCTCACTGCGCCTCACAACAACAAAAACCGAGGTAACGAATGACGACAGCTCTACGACAGCCAACCCTGTCCAGCCAATGCATGGCCGAATTTCTCGGCACCGCCCTGTTGATATTCTTCGGCACCGGCTGCGTAGCCGCGCTCAAAGTCGCGGGCGCCAGCTTCGGCTTGTGGGAAATCAGCATTATCTGGGGCGTCGGCGTGAGCATGGCGATCTACCTGACCGCCGGAGTTTCCGGCGCGCATCTGAATCCGGCCGTCAGTATTGCCCTGTGGTTATTCGCCGGATTCGAGAAGCACAAACTACCGTTCTACATCGTGGCCCAGATCGCCGGGGCATTCTGCGGCGCCGCGCTGGTCTACACGCTGTACAGCAACCTGTTCTTCGATTACGAACAAGCACACGAGATGATTCGCGGCAGCCAGGCCAGCCTTGAGCTGGCCTCGGTATTTTCCACCTACCCGCACCCTGCCCTGTCCACGGGTCAGGCATTCCTGGTAGAGGTGATCATCACCGCTGTGCTGATGGCAGTAATCATGGCCCTGACCGACGACAACAACGGCTTGCCTCGCGGCGCCATGGCCCCGCTGCTGATCGGCCTGCTGATCGCCGTGATTGGCAGCGCCATGGGCCCGCTGACTGGCTTTGCCATGAACCCGGCGCGTGACCTGGGGCCCAAGTTGATGGCCTTCCTCGCCGGCTGGGGTGAAATCGCTTTTACCGGCGGCCGTGACATTCCGTATTTCCTGATTCCCATTTTTGCGCCGATCATAGGGGCGAGCCTTGGTGCCGCCCTGTACCGCGGTGTGATTGCCCGCAACCTGCCGGTTGCCGAGAGCGAGCACACCCAGACCGATGCCAATCCTCAGGGCAAGACCCAGGCGTCCTGACGCCCGTTCGGCGAGCCAAGCTCGCCCTGCCCTGATAACTACCCAATTGAGTGCAAGGCCAACGACATGACAGACACCCAGAACAAGAACTACATCATTGCCCTGGACCAGGGCACGACCAGTTCACGGGCTATCATTTTCGACCGCGATGCCAACGTGGTAGGCACCTCGCAGCGCGAATTCGCACAGCATTACCCACAAGCCGGCTGGGTCGAGCACGACCCCATGGAAATCTTCGCAACCCAAAGCGCGACCATGGTAGAAGCCCTGGCACAGGCCGGCCTGAGCCACGACCAGGTGGCAGCCATTGGCATCACCAACCAACGTGAAACCACAGTAGTCTGGGACAAAGAAACCGGCCGCCCGGTGTACAACGCCATCGTCTGGCAGTGCCGTCGCAGCACCGAGATCTGCGAGCAGCTCAAGCGCGATGGCCTCCAGGACTACATCCGCGAAACCACCGGCCTGGTCACCGACCCCTACTTCTCCGGCACCAAGCTCAAGTGGATTCTCGACAACGTCGAAGGTGCTCGCGAGCGCGCCGAACGTGGCGACCTGCTGTTTGGCACGGTCGACAGCTGGCTGATCTGGAAATTCTCCGGCGGCAAGGTGCATGTCACCGACTACACCAACGCATCACGCACCATGCTCTTCAACATCCACACCCTAGAGTGGGATGAGAAGATGCTTGAGGTGCTGAACATTCCACGGCAGATGCTGCCGCAAGTTCGCAGCTCGTCAGAAGTGTATGGTCACACCAAAAGCGGTATCGCCATCGCCGGTATCGCTGGCGATCAGCAAGCGGCGCTGTTCGGCCAGATGTGCGTGGAGCCCGGCCAGGCCAAAAACACCTATGGCACTGGCTGCTTCTTGCTGATGAACACCGGTGACAAGGCCGTCAAATCTTCTCACGGCCTGCTTACCACTATCGCCTGTGGCCCACGCGGCGAAGTCGCTTATGCGCTGGAAGGCGCGGTATTCAACGGTGGTTCTACCGTGCAATGGCTGCGTGACGAACTGAAAATCGTCAATGACGCCCACGACACCGAGTATTTCGCAACCAAGGTAAAAGACAGCAACGGCGTGTACCTGGTACCGGCATTCACTGGCCTCGGCGCCCCCTACTGGGACCCGTACGCCCGTGGTGCGTTGTTTGGCCTGACCCGTGGGGTCAAGGTCGATCACATCATCCGCGCGGCGCTGGAATCCATTGCCTATCAGACCCGCGACGTGCTCGATGCCATGCAGCAGGATTGCGGCCAGCGCCTGAGCGAACTGCGCGTTGACGGTGGCGCGGTCGCTAACAACTTCCTCATGCAGTTCCAGGCCGACATCCTCGGCACCTGCGTAGAACGTCCGCAAATGCGCGAGACCACCGCGTTGGGCGCAGCTTACCTGGCGGGCCTGGCGTGCGGTTTCTGGAGCGGTCTGGATGAACTGCGCGGCAAGGCAATCATCGAGCGCGAGTTCAGCCCGCAGTTGGATGAAGCCCAGAAAGAGACGCTCTATGCTGGTTGGTTGAAGGCGGTTGATCGCACCCGCGATTGGGAGCCGCACGAAGAGTAAGATTTTCGCGGGGCAAGCCCGCTCCCACCAGGATTACAGCACCCCTGTGGGAGCGGGCTTGCCCCGCGATCGCTTCACTCGGCTGGCTGTCAGGCAATTCCTCCGGCATCATGGCGCAATTTGCCCGGCAGCCCCAAAGGACCGCCCATGAACCTGCCCCCTCGCCAACAACAAATCCTCGAACTGGTCCGTGAACGCGGCTACGTCAGTATCGATGAAATGGCGCAGTTATTTGTTGTCACCCCGCAAACCATTCGCCGCGACATCAACCAGCTGGCCGAAGTGAATCTGCTGCGCCGCTATCACGGTGGCGCCGCCTACGACTCCAGCATCGAGAACACCGCGTATGCCATGCGCGCCGATCAGATGCGCGACGAAAAACAGCGCATCGCCGAAGCCATCGCCGCGCAGATTCCCGATCACGCCTCGCTGTTCATCAATATCGGCACCACCACCGAATCCATCGCCCGCGCTCTGCTCAACCACAACCACTTGAAGATCATCACCAACAACTTGCACGTGGCCTCGATCCTCAGCGCCAAGGATGACTTCGAAGTGCTGTTGGCCGGTGGCAATGTGCGTCGTGATGGTGGTGTGGTTGGCCAGGCCAGCGTCGATTTCATCAACCAGTTCAAGGTCGACTTTGCCCTGGTCGGTATCAGCGGCATCGACGAAGACGGCAGCCTGCTCGATTTCGATTATCAGGAAGTGCGAGTCTCCCAGGCGATCATCGCCAATGCGCGCCAGGTGATCCTCGCCGCCGACTCCAGCAAGTTCGGGCGCAACGCCATGGTGCGCCTGGGCTCGATCAGCCTGATCGATTGCCTGGTGACCGACCAGGCACCCGTACCCGCCCTCAGCCAATTACTCAGTCAGTACAAGATTCGCCTCGAAGTGGTCTGAGGCGCATTCAGCTGCCACCGCAAGGGTGGCAGCGAAAATGTTCATTATTTTTCATTTAATTATCATCTGATCAGTATTTTCTATGGAAAGCGACTGGCAGGCAGCATTCTGTTGCGCTAATATTTTCGAAAATGAACATTGATGTTCAAATTCGATATTAGAAAGTAGTTGAGGAAGCCGCCCGTGCCGCAATCCAGCTTGTCATCGCCCCCCCTTGCCGATCTCTATGACCTCGCCATCATCGGCGGTGGTATCAATGGCGTGGGCATCGCTGCCGACGCGGCTGGGCGTGGCCTGTCGGTGTTCCTCTGCGAAAAAGACGACCTGGCCAGCCACACTTCTTCAGCCAGCAGCAAGCTGATTCACGGCGGCCTGCGCTACCTGGAACACTACGAGTTCCGCCTGGTGCGCGAGGCACTGGCCGAGCGTGAAGTGCTTTTGGCCAAGGCCCCGCACATCGTCAAGCCGATGCGTTTCGTTTTGCCACATCGCCCTCACCTGCGCCCGGCCTGGATGATCCGCGCCGGCCTGTTCCTTTACGATCATCTGGGCAAACGCGAAAAGCTCGGCGCCTCGCGCAGCTTGCGCTTCGGCCCAGGCAACCCGCTCAAGGCCAGCATTACCCGCGGTTTCGAATACGCCGATTGCGCTGTTGATGACGCGCGCCTGGTGGTGCTCAATGCCATGGCCGCCCGCGAGAACGGCGCGGATATCCGTACCCGTACCCGTTGTGTACGTGCACAACGGGTCGATGGTGTCTGGGATGTGCTGCTGGAATATACTGACGGCAGCCAGCAGTCGATCCGCGCCCGCGCCCTGGTCAACGCCGCCGGCCCATGGGTAGCCAAATTCATTGAGGATGACCTCAAACTCGACGCGCCCTACGGCATTCGCCTGATTCAAGGCAGCCACCTGATCGTGCCGAAACTGTATGACGGCGAGCACGCCTACATCCTGCAGAACGAAGACCAGCGCATTGTCTTCGCCATTCCGTACCTGGAGCGCTTCACCCTGATCGGCACCACTGACCGTGAGTACACCGGCGACCCGGCCAAGGTAGCGATCACTGAGGCCGAAACCGATTACCTGCTCAACGTGGTCAATGCGCATTTCAACCATCAGCTCAGCCGCGCCGATATCCTGCACACCTATGCAGGCGTACGCCCGCTGTGTAACGACGAATCGGATAACCCTTCAGCAGTCACCCGTGATTACACCCTGGCACTGTCGGCCAATAGCGGTGAAGCACCCTTGCTGTCGGTGTTCGGTGGCAAGCTGACCACTTACCGCAAACTGGCTGAGTCGGCCATGTCTGAACTCGCCCCCTTCTTCACCCAGATGCGCAACAGCTGGACTGCCAATGCACCACTGCCGGGGGGCGAAAACATGACCACGCCGCAAGCACTGACGGATGCCATTCTGGCCAAATGCGACTGGCTGCCTGCAGAGATCGCCAAGCGCTGGGCCCTCACCTACGGTAGCCGCGTCTGGCGCTTGCTTGAAGGCGTACAAGGCCCGGCAGATCTGGGTGACGCCATCGGCGGCGGGTTGTTCACCCGCGAGGTGGATTACCTGTGCAGCGAAGAGTGGGCCTTTAGCGCTGACGACATTCTTTGGCGTCGCAGCAAGCTCGGCTTGTTCACTACCGCAGTCGAGCAACAGGCCCTGCGTGACTACCTGCAGCGCCTGGAACTGAACCGGGCGGCCTGACACCACTCTCGGTAGGAGCGGGCTTGCCCCGCGATGCGGTTTATCAGACACACCGCATCGCGGGGCAAGCCCGCTCCCACAGCAAGCCTATTCCTACAGGCGGCATTCGGATTTCCGAATACTACACTTCCTCGCATTCGGCCATCCGGACGAATCCCGCTGTTACTCAAGCGTCAGAAAAGTTTAATCGCCCGATTTTTCAAGGCTTTATGATCAATGTCAGGGCTTGGCATGAGTCATGCTCTACACTCAGTACCCGAATGCGCAAACCGCTTCACTGCAGTGTTCGCTGAACGAAAGAGCCCGCCAACGGCTCCATAAAAAAAACAACGTCGAGGAAATTTTGATGCGTATCGTTCCCCACCTGTTGGGCGCAGCCATCGCGGCCGCTTTGATCAGTTCGCCAGTTGTCGCCGCAGAGCTGACCGGCACCCTGAAGAAAATCAACGACTCGGGCACCATTACCCTGGGGCACCGCGACGCTTCTATCCCGTTCTCTTACATCGCCGACGCTTCGGGTAAACCCGTCGGTTACTCCCATGACATCCAACTGGCAATCGTCGAGGCCCTGAAAAAGGATCTGAACAAGCCAGACCTGAACGTCAAATACAATCTGGTCACCTCCCAGACCCGTATCCCGCTGGTACAAAACGGTACCGTTGACGTTGAGTGTGGTTCGACCACCAACAACGTCGAGCGCCAGCAGCAAGTGGCCTTCTCGGTCGGTATCTTCGAAGTCGGTACCCGTCTGTTGACCAAAGCCCAAGACGGCAAGCCTGAAAACGCCAAGTACAAGGACTTCGCTGACCTGGCAGGCAAGAACGTAGTGACCACCGCAGGCACCACGTCCGAGCGTATCCTCAAGGCGATGAACGCCGACAAACAGATGAAGATGAACGTCATCTCCGCCAAAGACCACGGTGAGTCGTTCCAGATGCTCGAGTCTGGCCGCGCCGTGGCCTTCATGATGGACGACGCGCTGCTGGCGGGTGAAATGGCCAAGGCCAAGGATCCAAAAGGCTGGGCAATTGTCGGTACGCCACAGTCCTACGAAATTTACGGCTGCATGGTCCGCAAGGACGACCCAGCGTTCAAGGCCGCTGTCGACAAGGCCATCGTCGACCTCTACAAGTCGGGCGAGATCAACAAGATCTACGACAAGTGGTTCATGCAACCTGTACCGCCAAAGGGTCTGAACCTGAACTTCCCAATGAGCGACGAGCTCAAGGCGCTGATCGCCACTCCTACCGACAAAGCTGCAGACGAAAAGAAGTCCTGATCCCCAGCTAGTTAGTGTCTAACCTTTCATCCGAGGGCGTTGTGCGCCCTCGGATGCTCGAAGGTGCCCGTGAAACAACTGATCTGAGGGGAAATCCCGATGAATTACAACTGGGACTGGGGCGTTTTCTTCAAGTCCACCGGCATCGGCAACGAGATCTACCTTGACTGGTACATCACCGGCCTGGGCTGGACCATCGCCATTGCCATTGCGGCCTGGATCATTGCATTGCTGCTGGGCTCGGTGCTCGGCGTCATGCGTACGGTGCCGAACCGCCTGGTATCGGGTATCGCCACAGCTTATGTGGAACTGTTTCGTAACGTACCGCTGCTGGTGCAGCTGTTCATCTGGTACTTCCTGGTACCCGACCTGCTGCCTGAAGGCCTGCAGGAATGGTTCAAGCAAGACCTCAACCCAACCACCTCAGCACTGATCAGCGTGGTCATCTGCCTGGGCCTGTTCACTGCCGCACGGGTCTGCGAACAAGTGCGTACCGGTATCCAGGCACTGCCGCGTGGCCAGGAATCGGCCGCCCGCGCCATGGGTTTCAGCCTGCCGCAGATCTACTGGAACGTACTGCTGCCGCAAGCCTACCGGATCATCATTCCGCCACTGACCTCGGAATTCCTGAACGTGTTCAAGAACTCTTCGGTGGCCTCGCTGATCGGCCTGATGGAACTGCTGGCTCAAACCAAACAGACCGCCGAGTTCTCGGCCAACCTGTTTGAAGCCTTCACCCTGGCGACCCTGATCTACTTCACCCTGAACATGGGCCTGATGCTGCTGATGCGCATGGTCGAGAAGAAAGTTGCGGTACCCGGCCTGATCTCCGTGGGGGGCAAATAATGGACTTCAGTGGAATCATTCCCGCCCTGCCGAGCCTGTGGAACGGCATGCTGATGACCCTGCAATTGATGGTCATGGGGGTTGTCGGCGGTATTGTGCTGGGCACCATCCTGGCACTGATGCGCCTGTCGTCGAGCAAGCTGCTGTCGAACTTCGCCGGCGTTTACGTCAACTACTTCCGCTCCATCCCGCTGCTGTTGGTGATCACTTGGTTCTACCTGGCAGTGCCGTTCATCCTGCGCTGGATCACCGGCGAAGATACCCCGGTCGGTGCCTTCACCTCCTGCGTCGTGGCGTTCATGATGTTTGAGGCAGCGTACTTCTGCGAAATCGTCCGCGCTGGCGTGCAGTCGATTTCCAAAGGCCAGATGGGTGCAGCACAAGCGCTGGGCATGACCTACGGGCAAACCATGCGCCTGATCATCCTGCCGCAGGCGTTTCGCAAGATGACCCCGCTGCTGCTGCAGCAGAGCATCATCCTGTTCCAGGACACCTCGCTGGTCTACACCGTCGGCCTGGTGGACTTCCTCAACTCCGCACGCGCCAGCGGCGACATCATCGGACGCTCCAACGAGTTCCTGATTTTCGCCGGCGTCGTGTACTTCCTCGTCAGCTTCTCCGCTTCCTGGCTGGTCAAGCGTCTGCAGAAAAGGATAACCGTATGATTTCCATCAAGAACGTCAACAAGTGGTACGGCGACTTCCAGGTTCTGACCGACTGCAACACCGAGGTCAAGAAAGGTGAAGTGGTTGTGGTCTGCGGCCCGTCCGGCTCGGGCAAATCGACCCTGATCAAGTGCGTCAACGCCCTGGAACCTTTTCAGAAGGGTGACATTGTCGTTGACGGCACCTCGATTGCCGACCCCAAGACCAACCTGCCCAAGCTGCGTTCGCGGGTGGGCATGGTGTTCCAGCATTTTGAACTGTTCCCACACCTGAGCATTACCGAAAACCTGACCATCGCTCAGCGTAAAGTGCTGGGCCGCAGCGAAGCGGAAGCGACCAAAAAGGGCCTGGCCCTGCTCGACCGCGTAGGCCTCAGCGCTCACGCCAAAAAGCACCCGGGGCAACTCTCCGGTGGCCAGCAGCAACGTGTGGCGATTGCCCGTGCCCTGTCGATGGACCCAATCGTCATGCTGTTCGACGAACCGACCTCGGCGCTGGACCCGGAAATGGTCAATGAAGTACTGGACGTGATGGTGGAGCTGGCCCACGAAGGCATGACCATGATGTGTGTAACCCACGAAATGGGCTTTGCCCGCAAGGTTGCCAACCGGGTCATTTTCATGGATCAGGGCAAAATCATTGAAGACTGCCAGAAGGAAGAGTTCTTCGGCGACCCAAGCGCACGCCACGAGCGTACCCAGCACTTCCTCAGCAAAATCCTGCAACACTGAGGTGATGATCAGCAGCCACTGTCCGGCGTCCGCCGGGCATTGGGTGCTGGTCGTACAAAGGCCACTGTGATGAAATGCGATCCCACGCTCTTTCGCCCAGCCAAGCCTGCTCTTGCCGTGAAACCCCGTTTGATTCGCCAGTTGCTGATTCCCCCTTTGATCATTCTGTTAATGATCGGCCTGGGTGTGGCTGCTTTCATGATCAGCGAGCACAACGGCATTCGCACCTTGAGCGAGTCTGGTGAACGTCAGCTTGAGCTGCACGCACGCGGCGTTGAAAGCGAAATCAGTAAGTACACCTACCTGCCCAGCCTGCTGGAGCTGGAAAACAGCGTGTCCAGCTTGCTGACCGAACCCGATGGCGAACATCGCCAAACGGTCAACGAATACCTCGAAGGCCTGAACCGGCGCAGCCGCAGCCGGGCGATCTTCGTGCTCGACACCACCGGCCGCGTCCAGGCCACCAGCAATTGGCGCGACGTCGACAGCTTCCTCGGCGAAGACCTATCATTCCGTGCCTATTTCCAGCACGCCGTGCGCGGCCAACCTGGGCGCTTCTATGGCATCGGCAGCACCACTGGCGAGCCTGGTTACTACTTGGCCCACGGCCTGGAAGAACACGGCAAGATCATTGGTGTAGCGGTGATCAAAGTACGCCTGGAAAACATGGAAGAACGCTGGCAGCGGGCGCGTCTGGAAGCCTTCGTCAGTGACGAAAACGGCATCATCATTCTCTCCAGCGATCCGGCCCGGCGGCTCAAGTCGGTACGCCCGCTAACCCCGGAAATCAAAGAGCGCCTGGCCCGCAGCCTGCAGTACTACTGGTGGCCGCTCAATGAGCTGCAACCCTTGTCGCGGGAAAAAATCGCCGATGGCGTCGAAAAGCTGAGTTTTCCGGCCAATGCGGAACTCGGCGATGGCCGCCTTGAGGTTGCTTACCTGGCCCAGACCCGCCGTCTGAGCGACACGCCCTGGCATTTCACCCTGTTGACGCCGCTGCAGGACCTGCGCCGTGAGTCGATCATCCAGGGCGTACTGGTCGCGTTTGCCTTCGCGTTACTGGCAATTGTGCTAATTGCCTGGAACGAACGACGCAAAGTCATCGCTACACGCCTGGCCGCCCGTGAAGCCCTGGAAGAAGCCAACAGCCAGTTGGAGCGCAAGATCACCGAGCGCACCGCAGACTTGCGCGCCAGCAATGACCGTCTCAAAGGCCAGATCCGTGAGCGCCGACAAGCCGAGCAGACCCTGCGTCAAGCTCAGGACGAGCTGGTTCAGGCCGGAAAACTTGCGGCCATCGGTCAGATGTCGACCAGCATTGCCCATGAGTTGAACCAACCATTGGCCGCGTTGCGTACACTGTCGGGCAATACCGTACGCTTTCTTGAACGTGGCGCTCTTGAAACTGCCACTGCCAACCTGCTCACCATGAACGACCTGATCGACCGCATGGGGCGTATCACCGCCAGCCTGCGTTCGTTTGCCCGACGTGGTGAAGACAGCGGCCAGGCCTCGTTGAGCAAGGCGGTCGAGGCCAGCCTGCAAGTACTGGGGACGCGCATCGCCAGCTGTCACCTGAAGCTGAACCACCAGTTCGATGATCAACAACTGGCAATCGATCAAACCCGTCTGGAGCAGATCCTGGTCAACCTGATCGGCAACGCCCTCGACGCCATGGCAGCACAGCCGCTGCCCGAACTCTGGCTCGAAGGCGAACTGCAAGGCGATAAATACCGCTTGCGAGTGCGTGACAACGGCCACGGCATCGATGACGAAGCACGCAAGCACCTGTTCGAACCTTTCTTCACCACCAAGCCGGGAGAGCACGGCCTGGGTCTGGGCCTGACCCTGTCAGCCAGCCTCGCCGCTGCAGCCAAGGGCAGCCTGAATGTCGAACACCCCGCCAGCGGCGGCACGGCGTTCGTCCTCACTCTGCCGCTGGTCAATGCCCCTAGAGAATCTGCCGAGTGCCTATGAACCAAGCGCCCCTTACTGTCCTGATCGTCGAAGACGACCCGCATGTGTTGCTCGGCTGCCAGCAGGCTCTGGCGCTGGAAGACATTGCCTGCGAAGGTGTCGGCAGCGCCGAAGAAGCCCTGCAGCGCATCGGTGATGATTTCGCCGGGATTGTGGTCAGCGACATTCGCCTGCCCGGCATCGATGGTCTGGAACTGCTGAGCCGCCTCAAGGCCCGTGACAACAGCCTGCCCGTGGTGCTGATCACAGGTCACGGCGACATCGACATGGCCGTTGGCGCGATGCGCAATGGCGCCTACGACTTCATGGAAAAGCCCTTCGCCCCGGAACGTTTGGTCGAAGTTGTGCGCCGAGCCCTGGAGCAACGCGGGCTTTCGCGCGAGGTCTTTGCCCTGCGCCGCCAGCTGGCCGAGCAAAGCACCCTGGAGGGTCGCATCATTGGCCGCTCGCCGGCCATGCAAAACCTGCGTGACCTGATCGCCAACGTCGCCGACACTTCGGCCAACGTTCTGATCGAAGGCGAAACCGGCACCGGTAAAGAGCTGGTTGCTCGCTGCCTGCACGATTTCAGCCGCCGTCAGGGCCAGCCCTTCGTAGCCCTCAACTGCGGCGGCCTGCCAGAGAACTTGTTCGAAAGCGAGATTTTCGGCCACGAGGCCAACGCCTTTACTGGTGCTGGAAAGCGACGCATCGGCAAGATCGAGCATGCCAACGGCGGCACGTTGTTCCTCGACGAAGTCGAAAGCATGCCAATCAACCTGCAAATCAAACTGCTGCGCGTGCTGCAGGAACGGACCCTTGAACGCCTGGGTTCGAACCAGAGCATTCCAGTCGATTGCCGGGTGATCGCTGCCACCAAGTCCGACCTCGACGCCTTGGGCCAGAGCGGCCAGTTTCGCAGTGACTTGTATTACCGCCTCAACGTGGTGACGCTGGAGCTACCACCGCTACGCGAACGCCGTGAAGATATCCTGCAACTGTTCGAACACTTCCTGCAGTTGTCATCATTGCGTTTTGATCGCGAGATCCCGCAACTCGACAGTCAGACGCTGTCGCGCCTGATGGCTCATGACTGGCCGGGCAACGTACGGGAACTGCGCAACGTTGCCGAGCGTTTCGCCTTGGGCTTGCCTGCGTTCAAGAAAGCAGGCGCCAGCGCCAGCCAGGGTCTGGGGTTTTCCGAAGCGGTTGAAGCATTTGAGCGCAACCTGCTCAGCGATGCCCTGCAACGTACCGGCGGCAACCTCAGCCAGGCCAGCCAGGAACTGGGCATGGCCAAGACCACCCTGTTCGACAAAGTCAAAAAATATGGCCTGGGCTGACCGGCCGATGCATCGAGAAAACCTGTGGACCTGATACTCAAAGCCTGCCTGGGCGCAGCCGTGGTGGTGATCCTGGCCGCCCTGGCAAAAACTCGCAATTACTACATCGCCGGGCTGGTCCCGCTGTTTCCGACCTTTGCGCTGATTGCCCACTATATCGTTGGCAAGGGCCGTTCACTGGACGATCTGAAAACCACGATTCTCTTCGGCATGTGGTCGATCATCCCCTACTTCGTTTACCTGGCAGCACTGTATGTGCTGGTCGACCGTATGCGCCTGGAGCTGTCGTTAGCCTTGGCGGCGGTAGCCTGGCTGGCGGCGGCCACGGTGCTGGTGAGTGTGTGGGTGCGGCTGCACTGAACCTCGGTAGGAGCGGGCTTGCCCCGCGATTGCGGTTTATCAGTGAAATCGCAATCGCGGGGCAAGCCCGCTCCTACCGCGCGTGTTAATACACTGCCAGATGGGCATCGGCCAGCCGCTGGGTTTTCAGGTACGGCAGCACCGCCGCCAGTAGCGGCACTTTGAACTGCTCCTGAAAGCGGTGGGCCAGGCCCGGAATCAACTTCAATTGACTGCCCTGGATATGCGCGGCCAGGTGCACGCCATGCATCACCGGTAGCAGCGGATCGGCGGTGCCATGTACCACCAGTGTTGGCAGTCGCAGGTTGTTGAGCAGCTCCACCCGGCTCGGCTCAGCCAGAATGGCCATGATCTGGCGCTTGCCTCCTTCAGGGTTGAAGGCTCTGTCATAGGATTGCGCCGCCTGTTCCAACAGCGCCTGGCGATCATCCTGGACCTGTGGGCTACCCAACGCGGCGAGCAGGTCAGCTTGCTGCTCAATCGCTATTTCGCGGTTCGGCGCCTCGCGCTGTGCCAGCAACTGCACCAAGGCCGGGCTGGGTGCCGGCAAGCCTTGAGCGCCGGAGCTGGACATGATCAACGTCAGGCTCTCGATCCGCTCCGGCGCCATTGCAGCCAAGTGCTGAGCAATCATTCCCCCCATGCTCACACCCACTACATGAAAACGCTGCACACCTAACGTGTCCATCAACTCCAGGCCGTCTTCAGCCATGTCGGTGAGGTGATAAGGCGCAGTGACTGACAGCCCAAGCTTGTAGCGCAACAGTTGATAGGTAAGGTTGGCACTGGCTGGTGCCTGTTTCCAACGGGTCAGGCCAACATCACGGTTGTCGTAGCGAATCACCCGAAATCCTTGCTGGCACAAGGCGGCTACTACCTCGTCCGGCCAGTGGATCAACTGCCCGCCCAAACCCATGACCAGCAACAACACCGGATCCGAGTCACGACCAACACTCTGATAGGCCACGCTCAGCTGCGCCAGGTCGGCATACTCGGTCGCCACATTGACGTCACAACGTGGTGCAGCAAAAGAAGGTAAAGCGCCGATCAGCGCCATAAAAAACAAAAATGCCCGCATGAAAGAAACACCAGAATGCAAATCCCCAGTAGAGCGGGAGTCTGATGACTTTCATGCGGGCGCGCTGCCACAAAACCGTGACCGTTTGATGACAGCCGCTGAATGGGCATTTTCGCGGGGCAAGCCCGCTCCTACGGACATTGCAGGAGCGGGCTTGCCCCGTGACTGCTTCAGGCCAGCTGACTACGCAACTGCCGGGCAGCCGCCACCATATTCACCAACGCTGCTTCAGTTTCCGGCCAGGCCCGGGTCTTCAGGCCGCAGTCGGGATTGACCCACAAACGCTCGGCCGGGATACGCAGGGCCGCCTTGTTCATTAACTTGACCATCTCGGCAGTGTCCGGCACCCGCGGCGAGTGAATGTCGTACACACCCGGGCCAATATCGTTGGGATAGTCGAAGGCTTTGAAAGCCTCCAGCAGCTGCATATCCGAACGCGAGGTTTCGATGGTGATCACGTCGGCATCCATGGCCGCAATGGCTTCGATCACATCGTTGAACTCGCTGTAACACATGTGGGTATGAATCTGCGTTTCATCACGTACGCCACTGGAACACAGGCGGAAAGCTTCCACCGCCCAGTCCAGATACGCTTGCCATTGCGCGCGGCGCAGCGGCAAGCCTTCACGGAACGCGGCTTCATCGATCTGCACGATCTTGATACCGGCTGCTTCCAGGTCTTGGACTTCATCGCGAATGGCCAGTGCCAGTTGCTCGGCCTGAGCCTTGCGCGACAAGTCCTCGCGCGGGAACGACCACATCAGCATGGTCACCGGCCCTGTCAGCATGCCTTTCATGATCTTGTTGGTCTGGCGCTGGGCGTACTCGATCCAGGCCACGGTCATCGGTTGCGAGCGGCTTAGGTCACCGTAGATGATCGCAGGTTTAACGCAGCGCGAACCGTAGCTCTGCACCCAGCCGAATCGGGTAAAGATGTAGCCATCCAGCTGCTCGGCAAAGTACTCGACCATGTCGTTGCGCTCGGCCTCGCCGTGCACCAGCACATCCAGCCCCAGGCGCTCCTGCACCTTCACGGCCTGACGAATCTCACTGTGCATCGCGTCGGTGTAGTCGTTGGCCGAGAGCTTGCCCTGCTTGTATGCCTGACGAGCCAGGCGAATCGCGGAGGTCTGCGGGAACGAACCAATGGTCGTGGTCGGGAACGCCGGTAGTTGCAAGCGCTGACGCTGGGCTTCGATACGTTCAGCAAAAGCAGACTGACGTTGACGGTCGGCAGCGCTGACTGCGGCCAATCGCGCTTGTACTTCAGGCTTGTGGATACGCGGCGACTGTGCACGGCTGAGCTGAACGGCGCGGCTGGCGGCCAGTGCGTTTTGCACAGCGGGCAAATGGGCGCTGTCCAGGGCTTTGGACAGCAGAGCGATTTCTTCGCACTTCTGCACGGCGAACGCCAGCCAGCTTTTCAGTTCAGCATCGAGTTTGTCTTCACGTGCCAGGTCTACCGGGCTGTGCAGCAGCGAGCAGGAGCCGGCAACCCAAAGGTTAGCGCCGAAGCGCTGCTTGGCTTGCTGCAGTTGCTCCAGCGCCTGTTCCAGGTCGCAGCGCCAGACGTTACGACCGTTGACCACCCCCAACGACAGCACCTTGTAGGTGGGCAGACGGTCGAGCACCGCTGGCAATTGCTCCGGGGCACGGACGACGTCGATGTGCAGTCCGTCCACCGGTAGGCCGACAGCCAGGCCGAGGTTGTCTTCCAAGGCACTGAAGTAGGTCGCCACCAGCTTCTTCAACGGCGAATACTGAAGGATGTGGTAGGCACGCTCGAAGGCATTCTTCCAGGCTTGCGGCAGGTCCAGACCGAGAATCGGCTCATCGATCTGCACCCACTCAACGCCCTGACGCGCCAGACGGCTGAGGATTTCGCCGTAAACCGGCAGGAGGCGCTCCAGAAGGTCGAGCTTGTCGAATTCCGCACCTTTGGTTTTGCCGAGCCACAGGTAGGTCAATGGCCCGATCAATACCGGTTTGACCGCGTGGCCCAGGGCCTGGGCTTCGGCGACTTCTTCAAACAACTGCTCCCAGCTCAGCAGAAAGCGCTGGTCAGCGGTGAATTCCGGTACCAGGTAGTGATAGTTGGTATCAAACCACTTGGTGAGCTCTTGCGCGTATTGCGCCTGGCCATGCTCACCACCGCAGCAACTGCTGGTCGCGCCGCGGGCCATGGCGAACAAGGTATCAAGGGTTGGCAGGCCGTTGTCGCCCAAGGTATTGGCGAAACGCTCAGGGATGGCACCGAAGGCCAACGAATGGCTCAACACCTGGTCGTACCAGGCAAAGTCACCGACCGGCAGCAATTGAATACCTGCGTCCTTTTGCACCTGCCAGTGACGCGCACGCAACTCACGCCCCACCGCCTGCAAACCGGCCTGGTCGATATCGCCTTTCCAGTAGGCTTCTTGCGCTTTTTTCAGCTCGCGGTCAGCGCCGATGCGCGGAAAACCAAGGTTGTGGGCCAGTGCCATGACAATCGTGCTCCCTATAAAAGATGGCGCTATTGTCGACAGGCAGGGCAACATGAGACAAACTCAATAAATTCGTGTTCATCTCAAAAAAGTTTCATGGAGTAGTCGGTGCTGGAAATTCGCCACCTCAAAACCTTGCACGCGCTGCGTGAAGCCGACAGCCTGGTCGAGGCTGCTGAACGCCTGCACCTGACCCAATCAGCGCTGTCCCATCAGTTCAAAGAACTGGAAGAGCGCCTGGGGATGCAACTGTTCATGCGCAAAACCAAGCCGATTCGCTTCACCAGTGCCGGTTTGCGCCTGCTGCAACTGGCCGATGCCACCCTGCCCTTGCTGCGTGGCGCCGAACGCGACATTGCCCGCCTGGCCGGTGGTACCGCCGGGCGTCTGCACATGGCCATCGAATGCCACAGCTGCTTCCAGTGGTTGATGCCCACCATCGACCAGTTCCGCGATGCCTGGCCTGAAGTCGAACTGGACCTGGCCTCGGGCTTTGCCTTTGCCCCTCTGCCGGCCCTGGCCCGTGGCGACCTCGATCTGGTGGTTACGTCCGACCCGCTGGAACTGGCCGGGCTGACCTATGTTCCGTTGTTCACCTATGAAGCCATGTTGGCGGTCGCCAACCAGCATCCCTTGGCCAGCAAGCCCTTTATCGTGCCGGACGACCTGATCAACGAAACGCTGATCACCTACCCGGTAGAGCGTGACCGCCTGGATATCTTCACCCGCTTTCTGGAGCCCGCCGATGTCGAGCCAGCACAGGTGCGTACCGCTGAGCTGACGGTGATGATGATGCAGTTGGTGGCCAGCGGTCGGGGCGTCTGCGGCATGCCCCACTGGGCCCTGCATGAGTACAGCTCACGTGGCTATGTGAAGGGCAAGCGCCTGGGCGAGAAAGGTTTGTTCGCCACCCTGTATGCGGCCGTGCGCACCGACATGCTCGATGCGCCGTACATGCGTGACTTCCTGCTGACCGCCAAGGACACCTCGTTCTCCACTCTTGACGGTGTCAGTGCCGTACGCTGAGGCTCAGACGAGTTTGCGCTGCTCCTGAACCAGACGCAGCGCCAGGCCTGCCAGGACGAACCCCATCACATAGCGCTGCACCATCAGCCACAGTGGGTAGCGCACGAACCAGGCCGACAGCCCGGCGGCGAACATTGCGATCATCAGGTTCACCGAGAAGCTCACGGTGATCTGGGTCAGCCCCAGCAACAGGCTCTGCGCCAGCACTGAGCCGTGTTCCGGAGCAATGAACTGCGGCAGGATCGACAGGTAGAACATCGCCACCTTAGGGTTCAGCAAGCTGGTCAAAAAACCCATCATCACCAGTTTGCTCGGCGAATCCGGGGTTAACTCACGGGGTTCAAACGGCGACCGCGCCCCCGGCTTGACCGCTTGCCAGGCCATCCATAACAGGTAGCCGGCACCTGCCCATTTGAGCAGGTCGTAGCCCAGTGGTATGGCCATGAACAATGCCGTCAGCCCGACTGCAGCTGCGGTCATGTGCACCAGAAAGCCTGCCACCACACCGACCAGCGAGGTGATCCCGGCCATGCGCCCCTGGCAGATTGAACGTGATATCAGGTAGATCATGTTCGGCCCCGGAGTCAGGACCATCAACAACGCGGCACCGGTGAACAGCAGCCATTCATGAACGGGGATCATAGGCATTCCTTTGCACTAAAAAAGGTCAGGCGGGTTGGCGAGGCAAGCGTCGGTACAGCGGCAGAATCAGGTCTTGCGTCAGTGGCGCCAGTTCCAGCGTCAAGGGTTTGCGGGCCGAGACCCACACCACTTCTTCGATTTCAGCGGCAGGCTCGACAGGCATCGCCGTGTGCACCTGAAACAGCTCGGCCCGCACTTCAAAGCCTGGCTCATTCGCCGCCGGGGCGCTGAATTGACCGAGGTAGTGGGCGTCTTCTGCCTCGATCTGTAAGCCAAGCTCTTCGAACAGTTCGCGGGCCAAGGCGGCGACCGGTGGCTCACCCGCTTCGATCTTGCCGCCTGGTTGCATGAAGGCCTTAGTGCCGCGTTTGCGTACCAGCAGGGTCCGACCCTGGGGATCGAGCAGCAACGCGGCAGCGATGTGGATGGTTTTACGCATGAGGAACTCGTCGCTGAGAAAGCGCGTTAGGATCACATGTAGAGAATGGTCAAACAACCCCAGTAGAAACGGGCTTGCCCCGCGATTGCGGTTTGTCTGTTAAACCGCATCGCGGGGCAAGCCCGCTCCTACCGTTGCCTGACGAACGTCGCTTGCAACCCTGGGATATTGGCCGCATAAACAGGCCATGAACCTGCCCGCCCTGAACCACCCGGAACTGGACGCCTTCCACCCTGCCGTGCGCACTTGGTTCCAGCGCCGTTTCCCGAGCGTCACCGCCGCTCAGGCACAAGCTTGGCCGCTGATTCGTGCCGGGCAATCGTTGTTGGTAGCAGCACCCACCGGCTCTGGTAAAACCTTGACCGCCTTCCTGGCCATTCTGGACGAGCTGTTTGAACAGGGCCTGGCCGACGGGCAATTACCCGACCAGACTCAAGTGGTTTACGTCTCGCCCCTCAAAGCACTGTCCAACGACATTCAGATCAACCTGCAAGCACCGCTGGCAGGTATCAATCAAGCCCTGGTCGAACAGGGCCATGAACCACTGGCCATCCGCACGGCGGTGCGCAGCGGCGATACCCCGCAAAAGGAACGCAACGCCATGCGCCGTCAGGCGCCGCATATTCTGGTGACCACGCCTGAATCGCTGTATGTACTGCTCGGCTCCGACTCCGGACGCCAGGGCCTTGCCAATGTGCACACGGTGATCGTCGATGAGATCCACGCCCTGGCGGGCAACAAGCGCGGCAGCCATCTGGCGCTGAGCCTTGAGCGCCTGCAGGCCCTATGCGCGAGGCCGTTGCGACGGATCGGGCTGTCGGCCACGCAACGGCCGGTACAACGGGTGGCGGAGTTTCTGGTAGGCCACGGCCGGGCCTGTGCCATTGTCGATATCGGCCATGCCCGCACGCGTGACCTTGCCCTGGAAGTACCGCCAGTACCGCTCGGCGCGGTGATGGCAACCGATGTCTGGGATCTGGTGTATGACCGCCTCGCAGCCCTGGCCCGGGAACACCGCACGACCCTGGTGTTCGTCAACACACGACGCCTGGCCGAACGCTTGACGCGTCATTTGAGCGAACGCCTGGGCACTCAGGCCGTAGCCGCCCATCACGGCAGCCTGGCCAAGGAGCACCGTCTGGACGCCGAGCAGCGCCTGAAGAATGGGGCGCTGCAGGTACTGGTGGCCACCGCTTCACTGGAACTTGGGATCGACATCGGTGAAGTCGACCTGGTTTGCCAGATCGGTTCACCCGGCTCCATTGCTGCCTTCCTGCAGCGGGTCGGGCGTGCCGGGCATCAGGTCGATGGTACGCCCAAAGGGCGGTTGTTTGCCCTGTCGCGCGACGACCTGATTGAATGCGCAGCGTTGCTCGACTGTGTACGCCGTGGCGAACTGGACCTGCTACACATCCCCAATGCGCCGCTGGATGTACTGGCTCAGCAGATCGTTGCCGAAGTCAGCTGTCAGCCCTGGCAGGAACAAGCGCTGTTCGACTGTCTGCGCCAGGCCACCCCGTACACTGATCTGGACCCTGGGCATTACCAGGCGTTGCTGCGCATGCTCGCCGAAGGATTCAACGGCCGCCAGGGTGTCCGCAGCGCCTACTTGCATCGCGATGCCGTCACCAGCAGCCTGCGCGGGCGCCGCGGCAGCCAACTGACCGCGTTGACCAGCGGCGGCACCATCCCCGATAACGCCGACTACACGGTGTTGCTTGAACCCCAAGGCCTGAACATTGGCAGCGTCAATGAAGACTTTGCCGTCGAAAGCATTGCCGGCGATATCTTCCAGCTCGGCAATACCTCGTACCGTATCTTGCGCGTGGAAAGCGGCAAGGTACGCGTCGAAGATGCCAAGGGGTTGCCGCCGAGCATTCCGTTCTGGCTGGGTGAAGCCCCCGGACGCAGTGATGAGTTGTCATTCGCGGTCGCCCGTTTGCAGGGCGAGATTGACCAGCGCCTGAAGGCGTCGTCAGACGTACTCGGCTGGTTACAGGAAACACTTGGCCTGGCCCCGGACAGTGCAGAACAGTTGCTCGATTATCTGCGCCACACCCGCCAGGTACTGGGTGCCCTGCCCTCGCAAGACACCCTGATCATGGAGCGTTTCTTCGATGAGTCTGGCGGCACTCAACTGATCATCCACAGCCCGTTTGGCAGCCGGATTAATCGCGCCTGGGGTCTGGCCTTGCGCAAACGCTTCTGTCGCACCTTCAACTTCGAGCTGCAGGCGGCCGCCAGCGAAGACGCTATTGTGCTGTCGTTGTCCACCAGCCATAGCTTTGCCTTGGACGAGGTGTGGCGCTACCTGTCCAGCAACAGCGCTGAATCCGTGCTGGTGCAAGCCCTGTTGGATGCGCCGTTGTTTGCCGTGCGTTGGCGCTGGAACGCTGGTGTTGCTTTGGCGTTACCGCGCTTTGTCGGCGGGCGCAAAGTCGCGCCGCAGATCCAACGGATGAAAAGCGAGGACTTGATTGCGGCGGTGTTCCCTGACCAGATCGCCTGCCTGGAAAACATTGTCGGCGAACGCCAGATTCCGGATCACCCCCTGATCGAGCAGACCCTCGACGACTGCCTGCACCAGGCCATGGATTGTGAAGGCTGGCTGAAGCTGCTGCGGCGAATCGAACGCGGTCAGATCACCCTGATCAGCCGTGACCTGCCGGCACCGTCGCCCCTCGCCTCAGCGATCCTCAATGCCCGGCCCTACACCTTCCTCGACGATGCGCCACTGGAAGAACGCCGCACTCAAGCTGTGCAAAGCCGACGCTGGAGTGACGCGCAGAGCAGCGATGACCTCGGCGCCCTGGACCCCGAGGCCATTGACGCCGTGGCGCTGGAAGCCTGGCCAACCCCCACACGCGGCGACGAAATGCACGAGGCCTTGATGAGCCTGGCCTGCATCACTCAACAGGAAGCGGCGGCCAATCCCGGCTGGCAGCAATGGCTGGAAGAGCTTCAGCAGGCAGGCCGGGCTTGTTGCATGCAGGTGGACGCGACTGACCTCCTATGGCTGGCCCGCGAACGCTTGATGCTGCTACGCGCGCTGTTCCCCCAAGGGCGAATGACCGCGGAGTGTGCAGCTCTGCCCGGTTTCGATCAGGCCATCGACAGCGAGGTGGCGCTGGTGGAGGTGGTGCGTGCTCGCCTGAGCGGATTCGGGCCGCTGACCCTGGCGCAGTTGGTCGAGCCCTTACATTTGCCTGCTCGGGCTGTCGAACAGGCGCTGCTGCAATTAGAGGCGGAAGGCTATGTCATGCGCGGCCACTTCCGCACAGGCGAGCAGCAGTTGCAATGGTGCGAGCGGCACTTGCTGGCTCGCATCCATCGCTACACCGTCAAACGCCTGAGACGGGAGATCGAGCCGGTCAGCCTGCAGGACTTCATGCGTTACCTGTTCGACTGGCAACACCTCTCGCCAGCCACTCAGTTGCAAGGCCCGGCGGCGCTCAGTGAAGTGTTGGCGCAGTTCGAGGGCTACCCAGCTGCGGCGGCGGCCTGGGAGGCGGATTTGCTGCCAGCACGTCTGAAGGACTACAGCCCGCTGTGGCTGGATGAAAGCTGTCGTGCGGGTCGGCATGTCTGGGCTCGCCTGGCCCCCGGTGCCGCCAGCAACACCCTGCGCAGCACCCCGCTGGTGATACTGCCACGCGCGCGTTTGAACCTGTGGCGCGCGCTCGGCCCTGCACTGGACAGTGACGACTTGAGCCAGCGGGCACAACGGGTGCATGCCGCACTGAATGAGCACGGTGCGCTGTTTTTCGACGAACTGGTCAGCGATGCCCACCTGCTGCCCAGTGAACTGGAAATCGCCTTGCAGGAACTGGTCGCCGCCGGTTTGGTCAGCGCCGACAGTTTCGCCGGCCTGCGGGCGCTGATCACTCCCGCCAGCAAACGTCAGCAGCGCAGCCATCGTCGCGGGCGTGGCCCGTTGTTCGGTGGCATGCAGGACGCCGGCCGATGGGCCTTGCTACGCAAGCCATCAGCACCTGATTACCAAAATGACAGCCTGGAACACATCGCGCGCACCTTACTGCGCCGCTACGGTGTGATCTGCTGGCGCTTGCTGGAACGTGAGGCCGACTGGCTGCCGAGCTGGCGCGAATTGCTACGTTGTTATCATCGCCTGGAAGCCCGCGGCGAAATCCGTGGAGGGCGCTTTATCAGCGGCTTGGCGGGTGAGCAATTTGCCTTGCCCGAAGCGATTGCGCTGATGCGTGAAGTGCGTCGGCGGCCATTGGACGGCAACCTGATTGCCATCAGCGCCAGCGATCCGTTGAATCTGGTTGGCACCCTGCTGCCGGGCAATAAGGTACCAGCGCTGAGCGGCAATCGCCTTCTGTATCGAGATGGCCTGCCCTGCGCCACGCTGATCGCCGGTACCCCTGATTTCCTCATCAAGGTGGAAGACGCGCAGCACAACACACTGCGTGATCGCTTGATCCGTGAAACAGGGCGTTAGCACTGACGACCACCGCGCGAATGATTTTCACTCCGAAAAAACGGCGTAAACCTTCATGTTTACAAGCTGGCGCTGGCGCCGCCAACCGGGCTATGGTCGAAGATTGTCCAGGCCCTGAGCCTGACCGTGCCATCGCAAGGAACCCGTATGAGCCTGTCACTTCTCAGCCGCTATGCCTTCTTCGCCGCCTGTGTATTGTTCACCTTGGCGAGCCTGCCTTTCCTGCACCATGAATGGCTGTGGCCGTTCACCCTGACCACTGCCGTGCTAAGCCTGATCGGGCTATTCGATCTGCTGCAAAGCCGCCATGCGGTGCGGCGCAACTACCCGATCCTGGGCAACATCCGTTACCTGGTAGAAGGAATCCGCCCGGAAATCCGCCAGTACCTGCTCGAAGCCGACAGCGATGCCCTGCCGTTCTCCCGCGCCCAGCGCTCGCTGGTGTACGCCCGGGCCAAGAACGAAGCCTCCGATAAACCCTTCGGCACCCTGATCGATGTCTATCAGTCTGGTTTCGAATTTATCGGCCACTCGATGCGGCCTGCGCCATTGAGCGATCCGTCGAGCTTTCGGGTGATCGTTGGCGGCCCGCAATGCACCCAGCCTTATTCGGCCTCGGTCTTCAACATATCGGCCATGAGCTTTGGCTCACTCAGCGCCAATGCCATCCGCGCCCTGAACCAAGGCGCCAAGCTGGGCAATTTCGCCCACGACACCGGTGAAGGCAGCATCAGCCCCTATCACCGCGAACATGGCGGCGACCTGACCTGGGAACTGGGCAGCGGCTACTTCGGCTGCCGTACCGCCGACGGGCGCTTCGACCCTGAGCGTTTCGCCGAACAGGCACGCAGCCCGCAGGTGCGCATGATCGAAATCAAGATGAGCCAGGGCGCCAAGCCTGGCCATGGCGGCATCCTGCCCAAGCACAAAGTCACCCGTGAAATCGCCGAGACCCGTGGTGTGATGATGGGTGAAGACTGCATCTCGCCTTCACGTCACAGCGCCTTTTCCACGCCGATTGAAATGATGCAGTTCATTGCCCAACTGCGTGAACTGTCAGGCGGCAAACCGGTGGGCTTCAAGTTCTGCCTGGGCCACCCTTGGGAATTCATGGGCATTGCCAAGGCGATGTTGGAAACCGGCATCTTGCCGGACTTTATCGTCATTGATGGCAAAGAAGGCGGCACTGGCGCCGCGCCTGTGGAGTTCACCGACCATATCGGTGTGCCGCTGCGCGAAGGCTTGTTGTTCGTGCACAACACCCTGGTCGGCCTGAACCTGCGCGATAAGATCAAACTCGGCGCCAGCGGCAAGATCGTCAGTGCCTTCGACATCGCCAGTGTGTTGGCCATCGGCGCCGACTGGGCCAACTCGGCACGCGGCTTCATGTTCGCCATCGGCTGCATCCAGTCTCAGAGTTGTCACACCAACAAATGCCCCACCGGCGTCGCCACCCAGGACGCCCTGCGCCAACGTGCGCTGGTAGTACCCGACAAAGCGCAGCGGGTGTTCAACTTCCATCACAGCACCCTCAAGGCGCTAGCGGAAATGCTGGCCGCGGCTGGCCTCGACCATCCTTCGCAACTGGAAGCCAAGCACTTGGTACGCCGGGTATCGGCCACCGAAATCAAACTGTTCTCGCAAATGCATGTGTTCCTCAAACCGGGTGAACTGCTCAGCGGTGACATCAGCGGTGAGTTCTACTCACGTATGTGGCAACTAGCGCGGGCCGACAGCTTCGAGCCGAACAGTGAGGTGGCGGCCTGAGTTGACCGCGCAGGCGATAGGCAAGGTGAGGTAGAGACATTCGGAAATACCCTCACTTTGCATTCGCCGACAAACTTTGTAACCCTCCCGCCGCCGATCGGCTTGAGCCATCGGCACGGAACCCCTGCCTGCGGGCGCCTATCCTCTATTGAAACACCCTCGCCAAGGCTCTGATCATGAACAACGGTCGCGACCATCGCATCGACTTCTTTCGCGGACTGGCGCTGATCTTCATCTTCTGGGATCACATACCTGGCAACCCACTGGCTAACCTGACCGTGCGCAACTTCGGCTTCAGCGACGCGGCGGAAATTTTCGTGTTCCTGGCCGGTTACGCAGCCGTGCTGGCCTACGGCAAGATTGCCCTGCGCGATGGCTGGCTGGTGGCCTGCGTGCGTATTCTGCGCCGGGCCTGGGTGTTGTACGTGGTGCACATCTTCCTGCTGGTGCTGTTGATGGGCATCGTTTTTGTCGCCAACAACCATGTCCAGACCCGCGACATGATTCAGGAAATGGGCCTCTATTACTTCCTGAGCAACCCACAGCAGGCGCTGGTGGATGAGCTGCTGCTGCGCTTCAAACCGAACTTGATGGACCCCTTGCCGCTGTACATCCTGCTGCTGCTCGGCTTACCGCTGGTACTGCCAGCGATGCTGCGCAAAGTCGAGCTGGTGGTAGGGTTGTCTGCAGCGCTGTACTTGCTGGCGCCCATGTTCCAATGGAACCTGGCGGCCCAGGAAGGTGGCGTGTGGTTCTTCAATCCACTGGCCTGGCAGTTGCTGTTCATTCTTGGCGGCGCTGCGGCCATTCATAGCCAACGCCCGCAACCTGTCGACGTGCGCCCGGCCTGGAAGCAGCCACTGTTTATCGCTGCTGCAAGTTACTTACTGGTGTGCGCAGCCATCGCATTGTCCTGGCGCTGGCCTGCCATTCACGATGCATTCATGCCCCGGCAACTGGCCGAGTGGCTGTATCCAATCAGCAAGACCAACCTGTCACCTGCACGCCTGCTGCACTTCCTTGCCCTGGCCTACTGCACGGCAAAATTACTGCCGCAAGGCGCCTGGCTGCAGGGCTGGCTGGCACAACAGAGTTGCCGGATGGGCCGCTATTCGCTGGAAGTGTTCTGTTTTGGCGTACTGCTCGCGCCGCTGGCCGACATGGGTAACGCGCTGGCAGACGAACATTGGTCGATGCAGTTGATCACTGCACTGGCGGGGGTGGGGTTGATGGTGTTGCTGGCGGCCTGGTTGGACCTGAACAAACGCTTGAACAAACCGGTGCAGGTGCCGACGGTATGATCGATCGCGGGGCAAGCCCGCTCCCACTGGTTTTGTGGGAGCGGGCTTGCCCCGCGATGGCTTTTAGGTACGCGCCAGCTGCACGTTGTCAGCTTTCGGCGCCAGTTTGAACACGTGGTACAGCACCGTCAGCATGACCAGGAACGCCGGGCCAATGTACAGCGCGACGCGAGTCTCCTCGAAGTAAGCCATCAGGCCCACCACCAGGATCAGAAACGCCAACGCCAGGTAGGAACTCAGCGGCCACAGCCACATACGGTATTTCAGTGCAGCCCGTTCAGCAGCGCTCAGGCCGGCACGGAACTTCAGTTGCGCCAGCAAGATCATCACCCAGGTCCAGATCGCCCCGAAGGTGGCAATCGCGGTCACCCAGACGAACACTTTCTCCGGCACCAAATAGTTGGCCAGCACGCCCAGCAGCAAAGCGGCGATGGACAGCAGCAAGGCATTACGCGGTACGCCGTTGCTTGAAGTGCGAGCGAAAGTGGCCGGGGCCTGACCATTCTGCGCCAGGCTGTAGAGCATGCGCCCGGTGCTGAAAATACCGCCGTTGCACGACGACAACGCAGCGGTGATTACCACGAAGTTGATGATCCCGGCGGCCGTCTTGATGCCCAGACGCTCAAAGGTCATCACGAACGGGCTGCCTTGGCTGCCAATCTCGTTCCACGGGTAGATCGACAGGATCACGAACAACGCACCGACATAGAACAGCAGAATGCGCCAGAACACCGAGCCGATGGCCTGAGGAATGGTTTTCTGCGGGTTGCGCGCTTCACCGGCGGTAAGGCCGATCATTTCTACGCCCAGGTAAGCGAACATCACCATCTGCAGCGACATCAGTACGCCGGTCACGCCGTTGGGCATGAAACCGCCGTTGCTCCACAGGTTGGAGATACCCATTGCCACGCCATCGTTACCAAAACCGAAGGCAATGATGCCGATGCCACCCAGAACCATGGCAATGATGGTGACGATCTTGATCAGGGCGAACCAGAACTCGAACTCACCAAAGGCCTTGACCGCGATCAGGTTGATCGCGCCCATGCTGCCCAAAGCCGCCAGGGCCCAGATCCAGCGCGGCACATCAGGGAACCAGATGCCCATGTAGATGGCCACGGCAGTGATCTCTGCAACGCAGGTCACCAGCCACAGGAACCAGTAGTTCCAACCGGTCAGAAAGCCCGCCAGCGGGCCGAGGTAGTCTTGTGCGTAACGGCTGAAGGAGCCTGCGACCGGATTGTGTACGGCCATTTCACCCAGGGCGCGCATGATCACCAGGATCGCCAGGCCACCGATGATGTAAGACAGCATGATTGCCGGGCCGGCCATTTCGATGGCTTTGGCCGAGCCCAGGAACAGGCCGACGCCGATACAGGCGCCCAGCGCCATCAGGCGAATATGTCGCTCGCCGAGTTCTCGCTTGAGTGGGCCGCCTTGAGCGGTCTCACCGTGAGAAGGATGGTTGCCGACTGGCATAGAAATACAACCTCATTTTGTTATTGGATATAAACCGATCGTGCAGGCCTGGCACCGCCGATAGGCGAATGCGCTGCCTTGCCGGGTACCACCTTGTGGGCAGACCCGCCTGCCCGCGCTGAGGGCGCAGGCAGTGCGAAAGGGGCGAGCAGTATAGAAAGGCCCCTGTAGGGCATTTCACTATAAAGAGCAGGATGTTTAGAGAGAACTCTGGAAGTAAGCCGAAATTACGACGAGCAATTCCTGTTTTTTCTCCAGGGTGGCCAACAGGGCGGCTAACATAGCACCAAAACAGGGCTTTACAACCTTCCACCAAAGGAGCACATCGCGCGCATTTCTAGGAATAGCCTTACAGGGCTTACAAATTTTTCACCAAATGCGCTCACCGTCTAAGCTTCAGGCAAGCAAGACGAAAATACGTAGCCGGGCAAAACACTATGGGCGCATTGTGGCAATCGGAACCAACGAGTAAGGAAACTCCCTCTGAATCCCTTGAAGAATCGCCATTGCCGAAAAGCCCCCGCCAACGTCATCTGTGGTGGCGGCTGGTCTGGCTGGTGTTGCTGCTCGCCCTGATCGCACTGGGCTTTGCCGTTGCCAATGAAATGCAAACTTCTCGCCTGCAATCCCGCGAGCTGAGCCAACTCGCCTCGACCTTGACCTACTCGCTACAACCCGGCCCCAGCGACGCGATCATCTACCCGGGAGACGGGCCCTTCGACAAGCGTCTGGGCTACAGTGCGCTGGGTGAATTTCTGCCGCGCCTTCTCAAACGCGACTACGTGATAAGCGAGCAGGTGCACTTCTCCCCGGCTTTGATGGACTACACCGAGCACGGTTTCTTCGTGCCCTACAAAGAGAAGATCCAGTCGGGTCTTTCGATCACCGACTGCAAAGGCGATGTGCTCTATCAGTACCACTACCCGCAGTACCTGTACCCGGACTTCGACTCCATCCCACCGGTGATCGTCAACAGCCTGTTGTTCATTGAAAACCGCGGCCTGCTGGACCCCAACGACCCCAACGCCAACCCGGCAGTCGATTGGCCGCGCTTCGCCAAAGCGGCTTACAGTCAGATCGCCAAATACCTGGCCCTGCCCGGTCAGTCCGCCGGAGGCAGTACCCTGGCCACCCAGCTGGAAAAATACCGTCACTCTCCCGACGGCCTGACCGTTTCCGGCAGCGAAAAAATCCGCCAGATGATTTCCGCCAGCGTGCGCGCGTACCAGGGCGGCCCACAAACCATCGAAGCACGCCAGCGCATCGTGCGCGACTACCTCAACAGCGTGCCGCTGTCGGCAGTACCGGGGCATGGTGAAGTCCACGGCATGGCTGAAGGCTTGCGGGTCTGGTATGGCGCCGACTTCGCTCAGGTCAATCAGGCGCTGGCCTCGACCGAAACGGACCCTGCAAGCATGGCCGCACGCGGCCTCGCCTTGCGTCAGGTACTGTCGCTGATGATTGCCCAGCGCCGCCCTTCGCACTTTCTGTCCAAAGGGCGCAACGAACTGGCCGAGCTGACCGACAGCCATATCCGCATTCTGGCCGCAAGCAATATCGTCGACCGCCCATTGGCGGACGCGGCCCTGGCCAGCAAAGCGATCTATCGCGATTGGGTGGCGCAACCGACCATCCAGCCCATTGTCACCAACAAAGGCATCAGCGTGGCCCGCAGCCGGTTATCCCTGGCGCTGGCCAGGCCACTGTACGACCTCGACCGTCTCGATTTGTCGGCCACCAGTACCTTGCAATCCGACCTGCAAGGCCAGGTCAGCCAATACCTCAAAGACCTCGCCGACCCAGCGGTTGCCGAAAAAGTCGGGCTGTTCGGCGAACGCTTGCTGACCCCCACCAGCACCACCCAGGTGCGCTACAGCTTTACCCTGCTTGAACGTACCGCCAACGGCTCACGGGTGCGGGTGCAGACCGACAGCACCGACCAACCGTTCGACATCAACGAAGGTAGCAAGCTGGAACTGGGCTCTACCGCCAAACTGCGGGTGTTGACCAGCTACCTGGAAATCATCTCCGAGCTGCATGACAAGTACGCCAACACCCCTGCCGCCGACCTGAAGAACGTCGAAGTTGCCGAACTGGACTTCATTACTCGCTGGGCCCTGGATTACCTGATCCAGAACAAAGACCGCAACATCACCGACATGCTCGATGCCGCGCTCAATCGCAAGTATTCAGCCAGCCCCTACGAAGCCTTCTTCACCGGTGGCGGCATGCATGTGTTCAATAACTTTCGCAAGGAAGACAACAATCGCATTCCCACCCTCAAGGATGCCCTGCGCGAATCGATCAACCTGCCCTTCATTCGCCTGATGCGCGACCTGGTGCGCTACAGCACCTATCAAACCCCGGGCAGCAGCGTAAAACTGCTCAAGGACGATGCCGAGCCGCGACGTCAGGAATACCTGGCGCGTTTCGCTGACAAAGAAGGCACAGACTACCTGCGCCGGTTCTGGAAAAAGTACCAGCGCAAAACCTCGCAACAACGCCTGGACACGTTCCTCGACAGCTTGCGCGTCACGCCTATCCGACTGGCTGCGGTCCATCGCTACCTGTTCCCCGAAGCCGACCAGGCCACCTTCAATGCCTTCGTTCGGGCACACATGAAAAAAGACCTGGAGGACACCAAACGTAAACCGACCAAACAGGACTCGGTCACCGACCAACGCCTGGATGACCTGTACTACGCCTACGGCCCCGGCAAGTTCGATTTACCCGATCAGGGCTTCGTTGCCAAGGTCCATCCTTTGGATCTGTGGCTGTTGGGCTATCTGCTGAACAACCCCAACGCCAGCTTTCCTGAGGCCGCGCAAGCCAGCCAGTTCGAGCGCCAGGAAGTGTACAGCTGGCTGTTCAAGAGCCGGCACAAAGGCGCTCGCGACAGCCGCATTCGTACCTTGGTGGAAATCGAAGCCTTCCTCGACATCCATCAGCGCTGGAAACGTGTTGGCTACCCGTTCGACCACTTGGTGCCTTCGCTGGCTACTGCCATCGGCAGCTCGGGTGATCGCCCGGCAGCCCTGGCCGAGTTGATCGGCATTATTCAAAACGATGGTATTCGCCTGCCGACGTTGCGCATCGATACCTTGCACTTTGCTGCTGACACTCCGTATGAAACGCGCCTGGCAGGCGACCCCGATCTGGGTCAGCGGGTGCTCTCGGTAGAAGTGGCCCGCGCCCTGCGCGGCGCCCTTTCGCAGGTGGTCGATGCCGGTACCGCGCGGCGCGTGTCTGGTAGCTTCAAACTCAATGACGGTACACCCATGGTCTTGGGTGGCAAAACCGGCACCGGCGATAACCGCATCGAAAGCTGGGGTGCCGGTGGCCGCTTGCTGGGCTCGAAGGCAATCAACCGCACCGCGACCTTTGTGTTCTTCATCGGCGACAACCACTTTGGCACCCTCACCGCCTTTGTGCCGGGCCGCGCCGCCGAATCGTTCAAATTCACCTCGGCTCTGCCGGTACAGGTACTCAAAGGCATGGCGCCGATCCTCACGCCCTACCTGCAGCCGGGTAGCCACACCTTGTGCAAAACGCCACAACAAATGGCGCAAAAGTAGCCCTTTAAAGCAACGCCCAAGCGCACTTCAAGCGCTTGAGCGTTGCTTTGTCTGAAGCGCCGTTCGTCCCCTGAATGACTATTATGAGAATTATTCTCAGTCTCACTCTTGTCTTAAGATATATCTTGAGTAATATCTAAAGATACATCTAACGCAACCGGAGCCTTCCATGCGTGAACATCATTCCCACCGTGACCATGGCGAACGCCATGACGGTTTCGAACGCCGTCACAGCCGTGAACGTGGCGACCGTGGCCCACGGGTTTTCGCTCCCGGCGATCTGAAACTGCTGCTGCTCTCGATGCTGGCCGAGCAGCCCTGCCACGGCTATGACCTGATCCGCCAGATCGAAAGCCTGTTCGGCGGCCACTACAGCCCAAGCCCTGGGGTGATCTACCCGACCCTGACCTTTCTGGAAGAAAGCGAGCTGATCGTCGGCCAGGTCCACGGTAGCAAGAAGCTCTACAGCGCCACCGCCGCCGGGCTTGAATCGCTGGCCGAACAAGCCATCGCCCTGGATGGCGTGCGCATGCGTATTGAAGTCAGCAAGCGCTCGCTATGCGGGCACGACCGCCCCCAGGAAATCCATGAAGCGGTGCATAACCTGCGGCATGCCCTGCAAATGCACAGTGGCCGCTGGAATCCGGCCGAAATCGAGCGGGTGCGTACATTGCTCAACAACACGGCCAAAGCCATCGTCGCAGGGCCTTCTGCGACCACTACGGAGACCTCCGAATGAGTGTCAGCGAAAGCGACGCGATTCATCGCGTCAACCATGAGATTAAACATCGTCGCCTGGACGTACTGCGGGTCACCGAGCTGACTCCGCGCATGCGCCGTATCACCCTCGGCGGGCCACAACTGCAGGGCTTTACCAGCCTTGGGAGCGACGATCACGTCAAACTGCTGTTCGCCTGTTCACCCGAAGAGCAAACGGCGCTGGAGAATCTCGACTTCAGCCGCGACGGCGTGCGCCCGACCATGCGCGAATACACCCCGCGGCGTATCGACCTGGCCGCCGGTGAGCTGGATATCGACTTCGTCCTGCACGGAGACGGCCCTGCTTCGACCTGGGCAGCCCAGGCTGAAGTCGGCCAGGTCCTCAACATAGCCGGCCCACGTAGTTCGATGGTGGTACCGGATATTTTCGACAGCTATGTGCTGATCGGTGATGAGACCGCGATTCCGGCCATTGCCCGGCGCTTGGAAGAACTGCCCGCCACGCGCAAGGTATTGGCGGTCATCGAGATCGAAGATGCCAAGGAGCAGCAGCCGCTGAAAAGCCTCGCCGAACTGGAGGTGGTCTGGGTGCAGCGACACCAGCAGAACCTGCTGGAGGTGGTAAAGGGCCTGACCTTGCCTGAAGGCCAGCTCTACGCCTGGGTAGCCCTGGAAAAAGCCCTGACCCGAGCCACCAAACGCCTGCTGATCGACGAAAAAGGGGTGAAGGAAGACCAAATCAAAGCAGCCGCCTATTGGCGTCTCGATCCACACGACGACGAGTAATCGGTACCCTCAGGGTTGCGTCCTGGCTTTGGCCAGGCGCCCGCCCTGCCAGTGATCGAGGCAAAGCACCAGTACGCCAATGGCGATAAAGCCGAGCATCATCGCCAGCGCATTGACCAACACTTGCGTATACCCGAGTTCGGCGACGTCGATGAACGGATAGGGATAGACCCCTATCGACTGCCCGCGCCACAACGCAAAAGCGAAGTACCCCGCCGGATACAGCAGCCAGGCCATTAGATGCTTGAGCCGCAAACTGCCTTTCTCGACGCAACACCACCAATAGCCCACGAACAACAGCGGCATGACGTCGTGCAACAGCTCATCAGCCAGCCACTGCCAGCCTTGCGGTTGCCACATGTGGCGTAACAGCAGGCTATACGCCAGAGCGACAAAGGCAATGCTGACGGTAACACCTGAGCTGACCGCCGGGGAAAGAAACCAGCGCCGTGCTGCCGACGGTCTACCGAACACCGCTTGAGTCAACACCACAGCAACCAGGGTGTTGCTCAGCACGGTGAAGTAGCTGAAGAAATTGATCAGGCCGCCAATCAGGCTGGCCTGCTCGTGCCAACGCGCCAGTAGTACCAAATAGAGCTGAATCGCCAGGGCGCTCCAGCCCAGGCAGGCGGCCAGGCCGATCACGACCTCGCGCCGGGGCATGAATCAGCGCCCGCGCTGCAACTTCAGGTACAGACGCTCGACCTTCTCCCGCGCCCACGGCGTGCGGCGCAAGAACGTCAGGCTCGACTTGATGCTCGGATCGCTCTTGAAGCAACGGATGTCGATACGTTCAGCCAGACCTTCCCATTGGTAGTGCGCCACCAGGGCGGTGAGGATCTGCTCCAGGGTCACGCCATGCAGCGGATTGGGGTTGGCGGTAGACATGCCTGTGCTCCAGCGAATCAAAGGTGCGCACCTTAACAAACATTCTAGTGCGGTGGGAGCAGGCTTGCCCTGCGATAGCGGTGTGCGAGGAAGAGCGCTATCGCGGGGCAAGCCCGCTCCTACCAAAAGGCCAGGCAATGTTATATTGTAACGTAAATATAACGCTACCAAGGACCCCCATGCGCCGCTTGCCCCTCCGCCACACCCCCCTCGCCGCCGCCCTCTGCCTCACCTCACCACTGAGCCAGGCCGTAGAACTGGAGCCTCAAGTCATCACCGCCAACCCGCTGGGCAACAGCGAACTGGCCTCCGCTACCACCGTGCTTGAAGGTGACGATCTGACCTTGCAACAAAAAGGCAGCCTCGGTCAGACCCTGAACAACCAGCCTGGCGTGGCCTCGACCTGGTTCGGCCCCGGTGCCAGCCGCCCGGTCATCCGCGGGCTGGACGGTGACCGCATTCGCATTCTGCGCAACGGCGTGGGCGCGCTGGACGCCTCGTCACTGTCTTACGATCACGCCGTACCGCTGGACCCAGCCACCGTTGAGCGCATTGAAATTGTCCGCGGCCCGGCAGCCTTGCTGTATGGCGGCAACGCCATTGGTGGTGTGGTCAACAGCTTCGATAACCGCATTCCCACCTCCCCGGTTGAAGGCATCCATGGCGCCGGGGAGCTACGTTACGGCGGCGCCGACACCACCCGCAGCAGTGCCGGCAAACTGGAAGCAGGCAATGGCCGCTTTGCCCTGCACCTGGACGCCAACAGCCGGCAATTCAACGACCTGCGTATCCCAGGCTACGCCCGCAGTTCCAAGGTGCGCGACGCCGATGAACCAGGCAGCCGCCATAAGCTGGAAAATAGTGATGGTCGCCAGGACGGTGGCGCTATCGGCGGTTCCTACCATTGGGAACACGGCTACAGCGGCCTGTCCTACAGCCGCTACGACAGCAATTACGGCTCGGTAGCCGAACCAGGTGTGCGCCTGGACATGCAACAGGACCACTATGGCTTCGCCTCAGAGTTGCGCGACCTCGATGGCCCCTTCAGCGCACTGAAATTCGATGTCGGCTACACCGATTACCAGCACCGTGAACTGGAAGGCGGCGAAGTGCATACCACTTTCAAGAACAAGGGCTATGAAGCACGGGTTGAAGCGCGCCATCAGCCCTGGGGCCCCGTGGAAGGCATGATTGGCGCACAAGTCAGCCGCAACGAATTTTCCGCCCTGGGTGAAGAAGCGTTTGTTCCGCAAACCGATACCGACAGCCTGGCGCTGTTTATGCTCGAACAATGGCAAGCCAGTGACCGCCTCAATCTGAGCCTGGGTGGGCGTCTGGAGCACACCCGAATCGACCCCGACAGCCAGGGCAGCGAACGCTTTGCCCACGCCGACAGCAGCAGTAGTTTCACCGCAGCCAGCCTGTCGTCTGGCGCCGTCTACACCTTGACCCCAGTCTGGTCGCTGGCTGCGACCTTGGGCTACACCGAACGCGCGCCGACCTTCTATGAGTTGTATGCCAACGGCGCGCATGTCGCCACCGGTACCTATGAAGTCGGCGATCCGAACCTGAGCAAAGAAAAAGCCATTTCCAGTGATCTGGCCCTGCGCTTCGACAACGGCGTGCATAAAGGCAGCATCGGTGTGTTCTACAGCCATTTCCGCAACTACATCGGCCTGTTGGCCAGTGGCAACATGCGTGAAGGGCATGAGCACGACCACGGAGACGAAGACCACGATCATGACCATGACCACGGCAGCGAGGTACCCGAGTACCTGTACAAGGGTGTGCGGGCGCGCTTCTATGGCATCGAGGCCCAAGACCGCTGGCAACTGGTACAGAACCAATGGGGCAGTTTTGCCCTGGAACTCTCCGGCGACTACACCCGTGCGAAAAATCTGGACAGCGGCGAAGACCTGCCACGCATTGCCCCGCTGCGCCTGAACAGCGGCCTGTTGTGGGAACGGGAACGCTGGCAGGCACGGTTCGACGTACAACATGCCAGCGACCAACACCACAAACCCGACAACGAAACCAGCACCGATGGTTACACCACACTCGGCGCCAGCCTGGGTTATCGCTTCGACATCGGCCAGAGCCAATGGCTGGCCTTTGTCCGCGGTGAGAACCTCACCGACCAGACCGTCCGCTATGCCAGCTCCATTCTGCGCGACATCGCCCCGGCACCGGGCCGTAGCGTCGAAGTAGGCCTGCGCACCACGTTCTGATCATCACAACCCTCCGGTGGGAGCGGGCTTGCCCCGCGATCGCGATCTACCTGACAGACCGTAATCGCGGGGCAAGCCCGCTCCCACCATCGCTGCAAAAACAGCGGACTGTTACCGATCCAGCAACGATCCCTCTTATTGAATTGTCTTTTTTTATTACAAATTCACCTATATCCTCTGCGCCGCAAGCTGAACCGCTTCAGTCAATCCCTATAGAGCCTAATCGCCGAAGATCCCCAGGATCTGGCGCACGTGCCGTTTGTTCAAAAATTAAAAGATAGCGCTATCTCATGCCTCAGATCCAACGCTCCCGCCTGTTCCCCGCCACCCGAACGCTGTTGTCGGTGCTGGCCATTACCAGCCTCGCACCCTGTGCCCAAGCCGCTGCACCGTTTTCCAGCGACTCACCATGGATGCTCGGCGACTGGGGCGGCACACGTACGGAGCTGGCCGAGCGTGGCTACGACTTCACCCTCGGTTACACCGGCGAGATGGGCGCCAACTTGCACGGCGGCTATGACGACGACACAACAGCGCGCTACAGCGGTCAGTTCGCGCTCGGCACGCACCTGGATTTGCAGAAGATCCTTGGCTGGCACGACACCGAATTCCAGTTGACCGTCACCCAGCGCCACGGTGACAACATCAGCAACGACCGGATCAACGACCCGCGGGTCGGTGGTTTCACCTCGGCCCAGGAGGTCTGGGGCCGCGGCCAGACCTGGCGTCTCACCCAACTGTGGATCAAGCAGAAGTACTTCGACGGCGCCCTCGATGTGAAATTCGGTCGCTTCGGTCAAGGCGAAGACTTCAATAGCTTCCCCTGCGACTTTCAGAACCTGGCGTTCTGCGGCTCTCAAGTGGGTAACTGGGCCGGTGACATCTGGTACAACTGGCCGGTCAGCCAATGGGCCCTGCGGGTCAAATACAACCTCACGCCTGAGCTGTACGCGCAGATCGGCGCCTTCGAGCAAAACCCCTCGAACCTCGACCGTAACAACGGTTTCAAGCTCAGCGGCAGCGGCACCCAGGGCGCGGTTATGCCAGTCGAACTGGTGTGGAGCCCGACGTTCAATGGCCTGAAAGGGGAATATCGCGCCGGTTACTACTACAGTAATGCCAAGGCAACTGACGTCTACAAAGACAGCAACGACCAACCGGCAGCGCTGTCCGGCCAGGCTTATCGCAGCAGTTCGAGCAAGCATGGCTTCTGGCTCGGTGCCCAGCAGCAGCTTACGTCGCAGGCTTCTGATCACTCCCGTGGCCTGAGTGTGTTCGCCAACGCCACGTTGCACGACAAGAAGACCAATGCCATCGACAACTACGTTTCGGCAGGTGTGGTGTACAAGGGGCCTTTCGACGCCCGCGCCAAGGACGATATTGGTTTCGCCCTGGCCCGCGTGCACGTCAACCCTGCCTATCGCAAGAACGCCGACGCGCTTAACCAGGCCAACGGCGTCAGCGACTACAACGATCCCCTGTTCCGTCCGATCCAGGACACCGAGTACAGCGCCGAGCTGTACTACGGCATTCACCTGGCCGACTGGCTGACCGTGCGCCCGAACCTGCAGTACATCCGCCACCCCGGTGGCGTGAGCCAGGTCGACGACGCGCTGATCGGCGGGATCAAGCTTCAAAGCAGTTTTTAATCACCCTTTTTATCTAACGGAGAACACACGATGAGCACAGAAGGTGCCTTGAGTAGAACCCGCTGGCTGCCGCGCCTGATCGGCGTGCTGTTGCTGCTGATGGGCTTGGCCCTACTGGCCGGCGGCATCAAGTTGAGCCAGCTCGGCGGCTCGTGGTATTACCTGATTGCCGGGATCGGCTTCGCTCTGTCCGGCATCCTCCTGATTGCCCTGCACCGCCACGGCCTGGGCCTGTATGGCCTGGTATTGCTGGGCAGCACCCTGTGGGCCCTGTGGGAAGTCGGCCTGGACTGGTGGCAACTGGTGCCACGCCTGGCCCTGTGGTTCGCCCTGGGCGTGGTCTTGTTGCTGCCTTGGGCGCGTCGCCCGCTGCTGGGCAACCCGACGAAAATCAACCCTGCGCTGCTAAGCCTGGCCGTAGTGCTGTCGGGGGCCACCGCCGTGGCCAGCCAGTTCACTCACCCGGGTGAAATCAAAGGCAAACTGGGTCGCGACAGCGCCGGGCTGAGCAGCACCGCCCCGCAAATGCCCGACGGTGAATGGCAGGCTTATGGCCGTACCGAATTCGGCGACCGCTACTCGCCGCTGCGCCAGATCACCCCTGACAATGTGCACAAGCTGCAGGAAGCCTGGCGAATTCGAACCGGTGACCTGCCAACCGACAACGACCCGGTCGAGCTGACCAACCAGAACACCCCGCTCAAGGTCAACGGCATGCTCTATGCCTGCACCGCCCACAGCAAGGTGCTGGCCCTGGACCCGGACACCGGCACCGAGATCTGGCGCTTCGACCCTCAGATCAAGAGCCCGACCGGCTTCAAGGGCTTTGCCCACATGACCTGTCGGGGTGTCTCGTACTACGACGAGAACAACTACCTCAGCGTTGACGGCAGCCCAACGCCGAAAATTTCCGACGCAGGTCAAGCCGTCGCTCGTGCCTGCCCGCGTCGTCTCTACCTGCCCACCGCCGATGCGCGCCTGATTGCCCTGAACGCCGACACCGGCAAGGTTTGTGAAGGTTTCGGCAACCAAGGTGTGATCGACCTGACCACCGGTATCGGTCCGTTCACCCCTGGCGGTTATTACTCCACTTCGCCTGCAGCGATTACCCGCGAACTGGTGATTATCGGCGGCCATGTCACCGACAACGAGTCAACCAACGAGCCATCTGGGGTGATCCGCGCCTACGACGTTCACGATGGCCGCTTGGTATGGAACTGGGACAGCAACAACCCAGACGACACCGCACCACTGGCACCGGGCAAAACCTACAGCCGCAACTCGGCCAACATGTGGTCGCTGGCCAGTGTCGATGAAAAGCTCGGCATGGTCTTCCTGCCATTGGGTAACCAGACCCCGGACCAGTGGGGCGCCGACCGCACCCCTGGCGCCGAGAAGTTCAGCGCAGGCATAGTCGCCCTCGACCTGACCAACGGCAAAGTACGCTGGAACTACCAGTTCACCCACCACGACCTGTGGGACATGGATGTCGGCAGCCAGCCAACCCTGCTGGACCTGAAAACCGCCGATGGCGTCAAACCGGCGCTGATCGCCCCGACCAAACAGGGCAGCCTGTACGTGCTCGACCGTCGTGACGGCACCCCGATCGTGCCGATCCGCGAAATCCCGGCGCCGCAGGGTGCGGTCGAAGGCGACCATACCGCCCCGACCCAAGCCCGCTCCGACCTCAACCTGCTCGGCCCGGACCTGACCGAACAAGCCATGTGGGGCGCCAGCCCGTTCGACCAGATGCTCTGCCGCATCCAGTTCCGCGAGCTGCGCTACGAAGGCCAATACACCCCGCCGTCAATCCAGGGCAGCCTGGTGTACCCGGGTAACGTTGGTGTCTTCAACTGGGGCAGCGTCTCGGTCGACCCAGTGCGACAACTGCTGTTCACCTCACCAAACTACATGGCCTTCGTGTCGAAAATGGTGCCACGTGAGCAAGTTGCCGCCGGCAGCAAACGCGAGAGTGAAACCAGCGGCGTACAGCCCAACACCGGTGCACCGTACGCGGTGATCATGCACCCGTTCATGTCGCCGCTGGGCGTACCTTGCCAGGCGCCAGCCTGGGGCTACGTTGCCGGTATCGACCTGACCACAAACCAGGTGGTGTGGAAGCACAAGAACGGCACCAGCCGCGACAGCTCGCCGATCCCGATCGGCCTGCCGATTGGCGTGCCCAGCATGGGCGGCTCGATCGTCACCGCCGGCGGCCTGGGCTTCCTCAGCGGCACCCTGGACCAGTACCTGCGCGCCTATGACAGCAACACCGGCAAAGAGCTGTGGAAGTCGCGTCTGCCAGCGGGTGGCCAGGCCACGCCGATGACCTACACCGGCAAGGACGGTAAACAGTACGTTCTGGTAACGGCCGGTGGACATGGTTCACTGGGGACCAAAATGGGTGATTACGTAATCGCTTACAAATTGGCTGAATAGGCTTTAGCTGCGAGCTAGAAGCTTCAAGCTGCAAGTGCCGCAACTCCCACTTGCGGCTTGTAGCTTGAAGCTGAAAGCTTAAGCCCCCATCTAAGCACCATAGTCATTTGCACAGGTGCCCCATGAGCGATCAGCAGGATCTACCCGAACATCCCGACGACCACGCCGAAGTCGAGCACCCTGAAGCGTCCCGACACACCGGCCATCACCTCGCCCTGCCCGGCCAGCAACTGCCGGACAAGGTGTACGTTATCCCGATTCACAACCGTCCGTTCTTCCCCGCGCAAGTGCTGCCGGTCATCGTCAACGAAGAGCCCTGGGCCGAAACCCTGGACCTGGTTGCCAAGACCCCGCACCACTCCCTGGCGCTGTTCTTCATGGACACCCCACCCGAAGACCACCGACATTTCGACACCTCGGCCCTGCCGCTATACGGCACCCTGGTCAAGGTTCACCACGCCAGCCGCGAAAACGGCAAACTGCAGTTCGTCGCCCAGGGCCTGACCCGCGTACGCATCCGTACCTGGCTCAAGCACCATCGCCCACCGTACCTGGTGGAAGTCGAATACCCGCATCAGCCGAGCGAGCCAACCGATGAGGTCAAGGCCTATGGCATGGCCCTGATCAATGCGATCAAGGAGCTGCTGCCGCTCAATCCGCTGTACAGCGAAGAACTGAAGAACTACCTCAACCGCTTCAGCCCCAACGACCCGTCGCCGCTGACCGACTTTGCTGCGGCGCTGACCTCGGCCACCGGAAACCAGTTGCAAGAAGTGCTCGACTGCGTCCCTATGCTCAAGCGTATGGAGAAAGTCCTGCCGATGCTGCGCAAAGAGGTTGAAGTTGCGCACTTGCAAAATGAAATTTCCGCCGAAGTGAACCGCCAGATCGGTGAACATCAGCGCGAGTTTTTCCTCAAGGAACAGCTCAAGGTTATCCAGCAGGAGCTGGGGTTGACCAAAGACGACCGCAGTGCCGACCTGGAACAGTTCGAACAGCGCCTCGAGGGCAAAACCCTACCGCCCGCAACGAAAAAACGCATCGACGAAGAAATGGGCAAGCTGGCGATCCTCGAGACCGGCTCGCCGGAGTACGCCGTCACCCGCAATTACCTGGACTGGGCCACCGCCCTGCCCTGGGGTGTGTACGGCAAGGACAAGCTCGACCTCAAGCACGCACGCAAGGTGCTCGACCAGCACCATGCCGGGCTCGACGACATCAAGGACCGGATCCTCGAATTCCTCGCCATCGGCGCCTGGAAAGGCGAAATCAGCGGCTCCATCGTCCTGTTGGTCGGCCCGCCCGGTGTCGGCAAAACCAGTATCGGCAAGTCGATCGCTCAGTCCCTGGGCCGACCGTTCTATCGTTTCAGTGTTGGCGGCATGCGCGATGAAGCCGAAATCAAAGGCCATCGGCGCACCTACATCGGCGCCCAACCCGGCAAGCTGGTGCAGGCACTGAAAGACGTCGAGGTGATGAACCCGGTGATCATGCTCGACGAGATCGACAAAATGGGTCAGAGCTATCAGGGCGATCCGGCCTCGGCTTTGCTGGAAACCCTTGACCCTGAGCAGAACGTTGATTTCCTTGACCACTACCTGGACCTGCGTCTGGACCTGTCCAAAGTGCTGTTCGTATGCACCGCCAACACCCTCGACTCGATCCCCGGGCCATTGCTCGACCGCATGGAAGTAATTCGCCTGTCGGGCTACATCACCGAAGAAAAGCTCGCTATCGCCAAACGCCACCTGTGGCCAAAGCAGCTGGAGAAAGCCGGTGTGGCCAAGTCCAGCCTGAGCATCACTGATGGTGCGCTGCGCACTGTGATCGAGGGCTATGCGCGTGAGGCAGGCGTGCGCCAACTGGAAAAGCAGCTGGGCAAACTGGTGCGCAAGGCCGTGATGCAACTGTTGGAAAACCCCGATGCGAAAATCAAGATTGGCACCAAAGATCTGGAAGTTTCGCTGGGCATGCCGGTGTTCCGTAGCGAGCAGGTGCTGTCGGGCAAAGGCGTCATCACTGGCCTCGCCTGGACCAGCATGGGCGGTGCAACTCTGCCGATCGAAGCGACACGCATCCACACCCTGAACCGCGGTTTCAAACTGACCGGGCAGCTGGGCGATGTGATGAAAGAGTCGGCAGAAATCGCCTACAGCTATGTCAGTGCCAACCTCAAAAAGTACGGTGGTGATCCGACGTTCTTCAACGAAGCCTTTATCCACCTGCACGTGCCCGAAGGTGCCACCCCCAAAGATGGCCCAAGCGCAGGGGTTACCATGGCCAGTGCACTGCTATCGCTGGCCCGCGACCAGGCGCCGAAAAAAGGTGTGGCGATGACCGGCGAGTTGACACTTACCGGGCAAGTGCTGCCCATTGGCGGGGTGCGTGAAAAGGTGATTGCGGCACGCCGGCAAAAAATCTTCGAATTGATCCTGCCGGAAGCCAATCGTGGCGACTTCGAAGAATTGCCTGACTACCTCAAAGAGGGCCTGAGCGTGCATTTCGCCAAGCGCTTCAGTGATGTGGCAAAAGTACTGTTCAACTAACATGGCCTTGGCCCTGAATGCAGGCTTGGGAGGCCTGCATTCAGGACGATCTGCAACGAATTAGCCGTGCCCTGCTGCTAATAATTGAGCGCGTACAGTTTATCTTTCATTTGCAAAGCGCTTTGTTCGATAGTGCCCCAAAGGCCCAAAAACTGGCCAAAGTAAATCGCAAATCGCGCCAGTTGTTGGGCAGTGGTGATCTGGCTCAGCTTTTCTTGCGACGTGTCAATATAAACATCAAAGCTTTTCCAAGCGGAGTCAAAGTGTGATGAGGCCGTCAGCACTTCCCGGAGTAAGTCTTCCAGAGACTGAAGCTGATCCTGCATTTCCGAGAGGCGAGCCTGTACCCGCACCTTCGCCATCGTGGACGGGCTTAAATCTTTGGTCGTTGGCGATTTAACTCTTTCGACCGCCTTGACCTTTTTTACGATCGCAGGGATGTGGTACATCTGCACTTCATCACGAAATTGAGTGCAATCCTTATGCACTCGCTCAACCTGCTCAGCATATTCATGCACTGCTTTCTTAATAGCGCTAACATATTTTGGAAGCGAGGAAACGATTTCTCTATCTTCCGGCTCGAGTGCGATAGATTCATCAAACCCTAGTGTATCCCAAGCCTCACGTCGGCTACCCAACGCTTTGGTTTTATCACAACTCTCCAGAATCGCCGCTCCTATGCTATTGATACGTCCTGAACACGTAACCAACCGATTCGCCAACTGAAAATTCTTGGCAAATAACACGTCCCAGTCAGCGGCATGCTCCTTCAAGCTGTAAAAAAAATCCAGAATAGCGCCACACTCAAGGTCAGGATCAGCTGAAAAGATACCTAGCGTGACCGCGGCTTAAACTTCTGCTCTTCCTTGGCTGAACCACTGTTTTAGATGAGACTGCGTACTCGGCAATGCCCTCACATAACGTACATAGTCAATAATCTTCCTGAGGTGTGCTTCCGACAGGCTCATGGCCCCCGTATCCAGACTTGAGTCCATTATGCCCGTGAGCGATTCAGGTAACTGCGAAGACTGACTTTGCCATTCTAAATCCAATTCTGTACTCATCGACCACCCATAACTTGAAGCCTCTATTTCGCCTTACTCGCATCAACCTTGCCGGGTGTCAGCTTTTCCAACTGACACCCGGCCTTCATCAGAAGGCTTCGCGACTTTTGTTAACAATATGATTAACATAGGTGGCCAACGCCACTAACTGTTTGCTCAACACCTGCGCCTGTTCCGCACCTTTCAGACTCATGCCCGACAGTTTGTTGAGTTCGATTTGCAGTTGAGCATGAATCTGTTTTTTCTGCGACAACCACTCCGAACGCTTTTCAACCAGCGATGCGTGCACCGAAAGTGATTCGATATAACTGCTTACTTGTTTCTCCTTTTTTTGTTGCTCACGTTGCTCGACGAGCAGCTCCTGAGCTTGCGATTGAAATTCACGACGTCGTTCTTGAAGTTGCGAATAACGCATGCCTTCCTGAATACCTCCCAGCAACTTATTCAGTGCCTCTAGTGCTTGTTCAACGGCAACGGCGGCACCGGCAGTGGTAGAACCTTGCGCCACCATTCCCTGGACTTGCTCAGTGGTCGGCAGCTTGCCTTCAAATAGCTTCTCAATACCGTTCTCCTCGAAAACGGCGATAGCTTTGTCCAGTTCTGCAATTTCCTTCTGCTTACTGGCCATTGCTTCATTGAGCTCTTGCAAAGCCTTGACCAAACGCTGTTGAGTCTCGATGTAACTTGCACGATCACGCTCAACATCATATACAGGGAGACTGGCAATCGATTTGGTCGCAGCGTCCACCCCACCCACCAACTTACCAAGTTTGCTACTGATAGCTTTGGCACCACGCTGGATTTCTTCCAGATAAAATGCTTGCTCGTCTGCGTCTGAACCTGCGTCCTGAAACTCTTTGAGCAATTCAGCTACATTCTCTGAGTTTATTGAAGCAGAGATCTCTTCAGCATTTCTTGCCAGCTCCCCACCAAATTTAACAAAACCTTTATAGTGTCGCTCAATCGACGTATGCAACAGTGGAAGAAAATCAAAGGTACGACTCTCCCAAACTTTTGAATACGCAGACACTGCCGCAGAAACCTTGCTCATGTCGGGAGCTTTTAGAGCCGAATCCATTGCAATAACATTATCATTCATACCATAATCCTTTATTTAGCAGAAGCAGCATCATCAAAAACGCGATTCATGTGCTGAGCAAACTTTTCAATCTCTTTCCACTGACCAATAAACCGCTTGAAAAAAATCGCAAATTTATAAAGCTGCTGATTATTTTCAATGCGCTTTAGCTGCTCAATCGATGCATCAATATAAGTACCAATCTTCAGCCAGGCAGAATGCAGGTGACTCGCAGCGGTCACAACATCACGAAGCCGTGTCTCCGTCTGCCCCATCTGCGTTCCCAACTCTTCCACCAGGCCTTCTAACTTAACGGCAGCTTTCAGTTTCTGGCTTAACGCACCGCGCTCTTTTTGAAGTTTGTTACGTTCCTTACGGACTTTCTCTGCCTTGCTCCCGTAAATTGAGCCGGTGATAACAGCGCCCAATGGGCCTGCTGCCAAACCACTAAGCGCTGCTTTTACATATTGGTCGTACTCGGCCTCAAGCTGTTTTATCCTTTTATCGATCTCAGCTAGGTCTTCACGCATTTCCTTGATCTGCTCACCGGTATTGAGATCTTTAATAGCCCTGGACTTACTTAACACCGCTGGAATCAGTACCGTGGTTGCCTCACTACGAAACTTTTCAGTTTCTTCGCCAACCTCATTCACACGTTTGGCAAAACGGTCTACGTCTTCACGCAACACTGTCATGTAATCAACAAGGTCCAAAACACTGCCTTTATCGGTTGCATTGAGGACGACGGGGTGGTCGAAAGTAATTGTCTCCCAAGCCTCGTTTTTCTTTCCCAACGCCTTGGTTTTTTCCAGGATCTCAATTATTTCGCTGCCGGTAGTATTGATCCCATTAGCATTAGCGGCCAGTTCAAAGCCCAGCCTTTTACTGTTGTCTGCCAGATCCTTCCACTTACTTCCGTGCGCCCGAAGATCCTTATTCAGACCGAGCATCTGGCCAGGCATTAGATCTTGGCTAGCAATAGTGGAATAACCCAACCAGCGCACTACAGTGTCGTGGGTAGTGGGAAGAGTGAAGGTATAATTGGCATATTCACTCAGGGTAACAATATGCTCGCGCGTCAGGGTCAAGCCCCCTTCTTCCGGCCCATCGCGTTCCGCCATCGCCTGAATAAGGTTTTTCGGCAGGATTTCAGCCTCCTGCTGCAATGTGTCAAAATCGTTTTGTACTTCGTTCATGTCCGCATCCCTCTGATTGGCCAAACCGGCCTGGGACTCATAAACTAGTAGCGCTGCGTATTACCCTACAGAGGGCAGGCTTTCCTGAAAGCCAACGCCAGCGCCGAATGACTGGATTGTCGATGAATATCAACTTCAAGTTGCTGGCTCTTGGGCTTCCCTTCCTAGCGGCGTGTTCACAAACTCCAGGCCGACACGAAAACGTGGACTTGGAGCAGGTAAGCCAGTGCCCCATCCGCCTGGAAACAGGTCAGAACCTCACCCTGACCCTGCCCAGCAACCCCAGCACCGGCTATCGCTGGCTGATACAAAACCCCGCGACAGGCATTCTGCGCAGCCTGGGCCCGGAGGTTTACAGCCATCCGGAAGATGCCGGCGTAGTAGGCAGCGCCGGGCAGTCGGTATGGCGCTTTCAGGCTCAGGCAGCCGGTGAAGGGCATTTGCTGCTGGTATACCAGCAGCCCTGGGCCCCGGAAGTGCGCCCGGTGCAAACCTTCGACTGCGCGATCAGCGTGAAGTAAAGGCACTGGTCAGCCAGGCCATGCATCTGCCAGCCAGTTTGGCTAAAATGCCCGCCTTTTAACGCCCAACGCCTGGATCGCCCCGTGAGCAAAGAACCCGACCGCCTATTCGCCCAGCCGCTTGGCCAGGTGCCCGACTTCGCCTTCAACGAAGACGTGGTGCGGGTGTTCCCGGACATGATCAAACGCTCGGTGCCCGGTTACCCGACCATTGTCGAGAACCTCGGCGTGCTGGCCGCGCAATTTGCGCAACCGAACACCGCGTTGTATGACCTGGGCAGCTCGCTGGGCGCTGTGACCCAGGCCCTGCGCCGCCATGTACGCAGCGACGGTTGCCGGGTGATTGCCGTCGACAACTCGGCAGCCATGGTCGAGCGCTGCCGACAATACCTCACTGCCCAGGACTCGATGTTCCAGGAGCTGTTGCCGGTCGACGTGATCGAGGGCGATATTCTCGCCCTGGACTTTCAGCCGGCTTCGGTAGTGGCCATGAACTTCACCTTGCAGTTCATTGCCCCCGAGCAGCGCCTGCAACTGCTCACTCGCATTCGCGCCTCTCTGCTGCCCGGCGGAGCACTGATCCTGTCGGAAAAGCTGCGCTTCGACGACCCGGAAGAACACGCCCTGCTGACTGACCTGCATGTTGCCTTCAAACGCGCCAATGGCTACAGCGAACTGGAAATTGCCCAGAAGCGCAGTGCCATTGAAAACGTGATGAAACCCGACAGCCTGGAAGAGCATCGCGAGCGCCTGCTGGCCGCCGGTTTCTCCAAAGTCGTCCCTTGGTTCCAATGCCTTAACTTTGCCTCGTTGATTGCCCTGCCATGATTGATCTTTCTCCGCTGGTCCGCCGTCTGGCGGGTACTCCCCTGGCGCAATGGTCGCAAGGCCTGCAAGCGCAACTCGACGCCAAACTGGAGAAAGGTCACGGCGACCTGGAGCGCTGGCAGAATGCCCTGGATGCACTGCCCGCCTTGGTACCGAGCCAGGTCGATCTGGTCAACGGCCTGAACCTTGACTGCGATTGCGACCAGGACACTCGCGAACGCATGCGCCAAGCGCTGATGGGCTTATCGCCCTGGCGCAAGGGTCCGTTCGATTTGTTTGGCGTGCACGTCGATACCGAATGGCGCTCAGACTGGAAATGGTCGCGGGTCGCCCCGCACCTGAACCTCAAAGGCAAGCGCATTCTCGATGTCGGCTGCGGCAACGGCTATTACCAGTGGCGCATGCTCGGCGCCGGTGCCGACAGCGTTATCGGTGTCGACCCCAACTGGCTGTTCTTCTGCCAGTTCCAGGCGGTACAGCGCTACCTGCCAGAACTGCCTGCCTGGCACCTGCCCTTCGCCCTGGAAGACCTGCCGGCCAACCTTGAAGGCTTTGACACGGTCTTTTCCATGGGGGTGTTCTACCACCGCCGCTCGCCCATTGAGCACCTGCTGGCGCTCAAGGACTGCCTGGTAAAAGGCGGCGAACTGGTTCTGGAGACTCTGGTCGTCGAGGGTGACGAGCATCAGGTGCTGGTCCCTGAAGACCGTTATGCGCAGATGCGTAACGTCTGGTTCCTGCCGTCGGTTCCGGCGCTGGAGCGCTGGCTACGCCGTGCCGGGTTCAGTGATGTGCGTTGCGTCGATGTCAGTGTCACCAGCGTTGAAGAACAACGCAGTACCGAATGGATGCGCTATCAATCACTGAGCGACTTCCTCGACCCTGCTGACCACAGTCGCACCATTGAAGGCCTGCCGGCCCCGCGCCGCGCGGTGCTGGTCGCCCGCAAATAAAACAACGGTAGGAGCGGGCTTGTCCCGCGATGCGATGTAACTGACACACTGCGATCGCGGGGCAAGCCCGCTCCCACCAATTTCGCGCAAAAAAAAGGCGCCCGATTGGGCGCCCAAGATTCACCTTTTCCAAAGGAGCGGGGAGCTACCAAGGTGAATGGAGCTACTCTTTGGCCACCTGCTGCTGCGCGTCACCGCGCTTCTGCGACTCAGAGGTGACAACTGCCTGATCCTTCTTGCCGTGGACCTGCTCCTGGCTCAGGCGAAACTTCTCCCAGAACTGTTTCGAACGTTCGGCACCGCCTTCAGCCAGCGCGGTACCACTTCCAAGGGCCAGAACGCCCATCAACACATACTTGATCAGGCTCATGTTGCTCACCTCGTGATTGAATTTCAGTACGGTTCAATCTTACGGAGGGCAAGCTAACGCCAAGGTGAGCCGGACATTACAGTGTTGCAAGAAAGGCCCTACAGCAGGGTCAATGGGTACTCGACGATCAGACGCACCTCGTCCAGATCCGATTCGAACGCAGTCGCCCGTGTCGTGGCCTGGCGCACACGCAGTGACAAGTCTTTGAACGATCCCGACTGCACCACGTATTTCGCCTCGATATCCCTCTCCCAGCGCTTCTGATCAGTCAGCGGATTACCCGCCGCGTCACGGCGCATGTACACCGCGTTGGCATCGGAGTAGTCAATGTCACTGCCACGCCCGTAGCGGGTCATGAAGGTCAGCCCTGGCACGCCATAGCTGGCCATGTTCAGGTCATAGCGCAGCATCCAGGAGCGTTCCTTGGGTGAGTTGAAGTCGCTGTACTGGATCGAGTTGTCGAGGTAGATCGAGTCGGCCTGACGCAGGTAGTCGAAGTCGTTGTCACCCTGGTTCCGCTGGTGCGACAACGCCAGGGTGTGGGCGCCATAGCTGAAGCCTACCCGGGCACTCCAGATATCGGTGTCGAAGCTGTCCAGCAACTGCTTGCCCTGGTCTTTGGCCTTGTAATAGTTAACGCTGGTGAAGGCACTGAGCTGCTCGGAAATCGGGTACTGGTAGCTGGCGCCTGCGTAGTACTGATCCCAGGCATCTTTCAGGCGGCTGCTGTACAGGCTCAGGCTGAGGTTATCGGTGGCCTGGTAGTCACCGCCAAAGTAGCCCAGCCAGGGCGAATCGACCGGGCCGGCATAGAAGGTTTCGAAACCATCGCGGTTGTTGCTCGACAGCGGCTGGCTCATAGCATGCAGACGACCGCCCTGCACTGTCAGGCCTTCCAGCGTGGTGTTTTCCAGGGTCCAGCCGCTGAAGCTTTCCGGTAGCAGACGCGAGTCACCAAAGTGCACCACGGGTGTGGTGGGGAACACATCGCCAACTTTGATTTCGGTGTCGAAAAGGCGCGCCTTGACTGCACCGCCCAGCTTGCTGAAGTTATTCGACGTGTGGCCTTCACTATCGACCGGCAGCATGTCGAACGAACTGCGCCCACCGCTGCGGCCATCACCGCTGTCGAGTTGGATCGCCAACATAGCGTAGGCATCCAGGCCGAAGCCGACAGTACCCTGGGTGTAACCTGATTGGAAACGAGCGATAAACGCCTGGGCCCAGGCTTCGGCATAACCGGCCTTGCCGGTGGGAGACTCCTCACCCTTGCGATAGTCGCGATTGAAGTAGAAGTTACGGCTGAGCACCGTGAGACTACTGTCTTCGATAAAGCCTTGCGGCTGTGTGGCGGCATTACTGGCCGCACAACTGGCCAAGGCCAGCACACCGGTTATACAGGTTGTGGTTTTATTCACCATCTTTAGCTCCTGATTATTCGCCGTAATACGCACGACGGCCGCTGATGCGGCCGCCGTGGGTATCCTGACAAGGGCTGAATAACTCGAAGATGAGCGTGAAATTACAGTTTCGTCACTTCCATGGCTTCTTGCGCTTCTTCCTTACGGTGAGCCCGGTAGTACAGTGCTGGCAACACCAACAGGGTCAACGCGGTGGACGACAGAATCCCGCCAATCACCACGGTCGCCAGCGGCCGCTGCACCTCGGCGCCAGTACCAGTGGCCAGGGCCATAGGGATAAAGCCGAGCGAGGCTACCAACGCGGTCATCAGCACCGGTCGCAGGCGGGTCAGTGCTCCTTCATCGATGGCCTGACGCAAGGGCCGTCCCTGCTCACGCAGACCACGGATGAAAGCGATCATCACCAGGCCGTTGAGCACCGCCACACCCGACAAAGCAATAAAACCCACTCCAGCCGAGATCGACAGCGGAATATCACGCAACCACAGCGCCACCACTCCTCCGGTCAAGGCAAACGGAATACCAGTGAACACCAGGAGGCCGTCCTTGAAGTTGTTGAACATCATGAACAGCAAGGCAAACACCAGCAGCAAGGCGACCGGCACCACCACCTGCAGACGCTGTGCTGCCGATTGCAGTTGCTCGAACTGCCCGCCCCAGCGAATCCAATAACCCGCCGGGATACTGACTTGACTCTCAATACGCTCACCGGCTTCTTCAACAAACGAACCGATATCACGACCACGCACGTTGGCGCTGACTACCACCAGGCGCTTACCGTCCTCGCGACTGACCTGGTTGGGCCCCTGCACCAATTGCAGGCTGGCAACGTCGGCCAGGGTGATAAAGCCGATCTGGCCATTGCTGGAAGTGCCCGCGGGCACCGGGATCAGCAACTGCGACAGCCCTTCGATGTCGGTCCGCAAGGTCTCGGACAAACGCACCACCATATCGAAGCGACGGTCGCCCTGGTACAGCGTACCGGCCTGACGCCCGCCCACTGCTACGGCAATGGTGTCCTGTACATCGCCGACATTGAGCCCGTAACGCGCCGCCTTGTCGCGGTCGACCTCAATGGTCAGCACCGGCAAGCCTGAGGTCTGCTCGACCTTGACCTCCGACGCCCCCGGTACCGCCTGCAGCGTTGCCGCAATCTGCCCGGCGGTGCGGTTGAGCTGCGCCATGTCATCGCCGAACACCTTGACCGCGACATCGCTACGTACCCCGGAAATCAACTCGTTGAACCGCAACTGAATCGGTTGCGACAACTCGTAGTTGCTGCCCGGCACCCGCGCACTGGCGCGCTGGATATCGGCGATCAATTGCTCACGTGACTTATCGGGGTCCGGCCACTGCTCTTGCGGTTTGAGCATCACGTAGCTGTCGGAAATGTTCGGCGGCATCGGGTCGGAGGCGATCTCGGCGGTACCGGTACGAGCGAACACCCGCTCCACCTCCGGCACCTGGCTCAGCACGCTTTGTTCCAGTTGCTGCTGCATGGCCACCGACTGGCTGAGACTTGTGCCCGGCACGCGCAATGCCTGCAAGGCGAAGTCTCCTTCACTCAGGCTCGGTACGAACTCACTGCCCATGCGGCTGGCCAGTACCCCGGACAACAGCACCATCACCGCAGCCAGGCTGAACGCCAGTGGCCGGTGGCCCATGACCCAACGCAGCAGCGGTGCATAGCCACGCTTGGCGCTGCGCATCAACAGGTTTTCGTCTTCCTTGACCTTGCCGGTGACAAACAGGGCAATCGCCGCAGGCACGAAGGTCACTGACAACAGCATGGCGCCGAGCAGGGCAATTACCACGGTGAACGCCATAGGGTGGAACATCTTGCCCTCAACACCACTCAAGGCAAAGATCGGCAGGTACACCACCATGATGATCAACTGCCCATAGATCAGTGGCCGACGCGCCTCACGGGCAGCATTGAACACTTCATGGAAACGCTCGGAGCGAGTCAACAGTCGACCATGATGCTGTTGGGCATGCGCCAGGCGCCGAATCGCGTTTTCCACGATCACCACCGCACCATCGACAATGATGCCGAAGTCCAGCGCCCCCAGGCTCATCAGGTTGGCACTGACTTTATTGCTGAACATGCCGGTAAAGGTGAACAGCATCGACAGCGGAATGATCATCGCGGTGATCAGCGCCGCACGGATGTTGCCCAGGAACAGGAACAGAATCACGATGACCAGGATCGCGCCTTCGATCAGGTTCTTCTTGACCGTGGCAATCGCCTTGTCGACCAGATTGGTACGGTCATACACCGTAACCGCGCTGACCCCTGGCGGCAGCGAACGGTTGATCTCCACCAGTTTCTGCGCCACCGCCTGCGACACCGTACGGCTGTTCTCGCCAATCAGCATGAACACCGTACCCAGCACCACTTCGCGGCCGTTCTCGGTCGCCGCACCACTGCGCAATTCTTTGCCGATGCCGACTTCCGCGACATGGCGCACACGGATCGGGCTGCCGTCGATGTTGGCCAGCACGATGTTGGCAATATCGTCGATTCCAGCCAGTTGCCCCGGCGCGCGAATCAGCAATTGTTCCCCGCGGCGCTCGATATAACCGGCGCCGACGTTGGCATTGTTACGCTCCAGGGCGGTAACCAGGTCTGCCAGGGTCAGCTTGTACGAGGCCAAGCGCTTGGGGTCAGGTGCGATCTGGTATTCCTTGGCGAAGCCGCCAATGGTGTTGATCTCCGCCACACCACGCACGTTGCGCAATTGTGGTTTGATGATCCAATCCTGAATCTCGCGCAGGTCGGTCGGCGTATACGGGCTACCATCCTCCTTGCGCGCATCCTCGGCGGCCTCCACAGTCCACAGGAAGATTTCCCCGAGGCCCGTGGAGATCGGCCCCATCGCTGCCTCTACACCTTCAGGCAGTTGCCCACGGGCCTGTTGCAAGCGCTCGTTGACCAGCTGGCGGGCGAAGAACAGGTCGGTGCCTTCCTCGAAGATCACCGTGACCTGCGACAACCCCGAGCGCGACAACGAACGGGTCTGTTCCAGGCCCGGCAATCCGGCCATGGCCGTTTCGATGGCAAAAGTAATGCGTTGCTCGGTTTCCAGCGGCGAAAAGCCGTCAGCCTGGGTATTGATCTGAACCTGGACGTTGGTGATGTCCGGGACGGCATCGATCGGCAGTTTCTGATAACTGGCGACTCCCAGCCCGGCCATCAGCAGCACCGCCAGCAGCACCATCCAGCGCTGCTCGATGGCAAATTGAATAAGGCGTTCGAACATGACAGGTACTCGCGCAGGTCAGTGGACGTGCTCGGCGCTGGCTTTGCCCAGCTCCGACTTGAGGACGAAACTGCCCGACGCCGCTACCTGCTGACCGGCGTGCAAGCCTTTGCGGATTTCGACGTAGCCATTGGCGCTGGTCCCCAGCTCCACCGCCTGGGCGACAAAGCCTTCACGGGTGCGTACAAACACGGTTGGCCGCTCTTCAAGGCTCTGAATGGCCTGGTCGGGTACGGCCAGCGCCACGTCAACGCGCTCGCTTGGCACCTGCACGGCCACAAACAGGCCTGGGCGCCACGCACCCTGCGGGTTGTCGAGGGACACACGAACAGTAGCGGTACGCGACTGCTCACCGAGCAAGCTGCCGACATGGCTGATTTTGCCTTCGACCTGTTCGTTCAGTTCGCTGGCAACAATGTTCACGGCCATGCCGCTACGCACTTTGCCCAGATCCCTCGGTGCCACGCCAAAGGTCGCCCAGACCCGTGACAGGTCAGACAGGGTGAAAGCAGCGCTGGTCTCGTTGACCACCTCGCCCGGCACCAGGTGCTTCTCGACGATCTGCCCGGCAAATGGCGCGCGCAACTCGTAACGGTTGCCACCTGCCAGCACTGTGGTGCCGCTCAGGGCACTGATTTTCTGGCGGGCATTGGCTTGGGCAATCTCGGCCTCCTGTAGGGCCTGACGGGCTTGCAGGTAATCCTGTTCGGCGGAAATGCCCTCTTGCCATAGATCTTTTTCCCGTTGATAGGTACTACGTGCCAACTCCAGACGACGCTGGCTGGCCGCCAGTTCACTGCGCTGCTCGGAAATCTGTGGGCTGGCGATGACGGCCAACAAATCACCGGCCTTGACCTGCTGACCGAGTACCACCGCAACCGATTCGACCACCCCGGCGGCTCTGGGCACCATATGCGCGGTACGGTCTTCGTCGAAGCGGATTTCCCCCGGCAGCGACAGGTTGCGTTGCAACTGGCGCGGCCCCGCAGCGGCCAGCTCGATACCGGCCAGGTCTATCTGCTCCTGGCTGAGGGTGATGTTCCCCTCCTCTTCCTCGTGCCCAGCTTCAGACTCGGCTTTACCGTGCCCGTGCTCGTCTTGCTCCGGCGCGTCGTGATCACCTTCGTCAGCATGATCATGGGCTGACGTCGAGGCGGCTGCCTGTGGTTGCGGACCGGTCTGGCGTGCCAGCAGCACGCCCAGCCCCAGGCCCAGCAACAAGGCAGCGATCAGCAGCGTTGCGGACTTCTTGTTCATGCAGTCTCCTTAGCACTCACCGCTGTACGCGGCGTCAATCAAAGCGGGGGAAATCGATCCGGCTCAGCGAGTGGCCAGGCTCAGGTCACCGAAAATGCGCTCAAGCCGCACCCGCGCTTCACTGCGCTGAGCCTGGGCCTCCAGGTACTGAAGGCGCGCGGCCACCAGGGTGCGCTGGGCATCGAGCACATCGAGGAAGGCAAACTTGCCGCGTTCAAAACCACGCGTGGCGGCGTCGACGGCGTTTTGCGCCGAAGGCAGAATCGAACGGTCGAAGTCCCGGACTTCCTGGCTGGCGGTGTTCCATTGCGCCAGGGCCTGGACCACTTCACTGCGCAAGCGCAATTCAGCGCCATTACGCTGGTCACGGGCCTGATCGGCACGGCGGGCGGCGGCCAGAATGTTGCCCTGGTTGCGGTCGAACAGCGGGATCGGCAACGACACGCCCACCACGTTGATACGCTCACGGTCGGTTTCGCTGTACTGGCTGCCAACGCTGACCGTCAGATCTGGAATCCGTTGTGTGCGTGCCAGGCTCAGCTCGGCCTCTTGCTGATCGATCTGTACCCGAGCGAGGCGCATGTCCGGCGTTTGTTCCAGCCGCTCCAGCAGCAGGGTACGGCTCGGCAACGCAGGGTCTTCGCTACCTGCGCTATCGACTCGGCTGAATTCAGCCAGCGGCGCCCCGGTGGTAGCCGCTAGCTGCTGGTAGGTAACGGTCAGTGCCTGTTGTGCACGTCCCAATTCCAGACGCACTTCCGACATCTGCACCTGTGCGCGCGTATCCTCCACTGGCGAGGCCACGCCCGCCTTGACCCGGCCCTGCACCACTTGCAGCGCTCGCTCACTCAAGCGCAAAGACTGCTCGGCCAGTTGCAAACCTTCCTGCGCCTGCAGCGCAGCCTGAAACGCACCCTTCACATCGGCGTGCAGTGCGTTGCGCTGCCGCTCAAGCTCAAGTTCCGCCAGCTGCGAACCGCGCCCGGCCACGTCCAGGCGTGCGCCGCGCTTGCCGCCCAGTTCGAACATCTGGCTGACACTGACCGTGGTGGTTTCCTTGCCATTGCGGGTGTCTTCTACTTCCCAGCCCACCTCGGGGTTAGGCAGTACCCCGGCCTGGCGCCGCTCACCTTCAGCGATATCGATACCCCAACGCGCGGCGGCCAGTTCGGGGTTGTTGGCCTGCGCAGTTTGCAGAGCCTTGTCGAGGGTCAGTACAGGGCCTTGGGCCATCGCCCATGAGGGCACGGCCAGCAATACCAGCATCAGCAGCATACGGCCACGGCCTGTGCCGGGCCTGTCCAGAGAGCAAAACATGGCGGGCTCCTGCGCCTTTTCAAGAGCCCGCACTGTAGTTATCGGGGTTTATCCTCAAGATGACTCGAAGATTACAAATCTGTAATCCAGCCATTACTGCGCAAAAGATGGCTTAGTATCCGCCGCTCGACGCCTGCCAAGCGCTTGACCCTGTAGTGACTTCAGGGTTGAGAATCACCGCCTTTTCTACCACCGAGTCATTTCATGCGCTTATTGATCATCGAGGACGAGCTTCGTACCGCCGACTACCTGCAACAGGGCCTGAGTGAAAACGGCTACATCGTCGATTGTGCCCACAGTGGTGCCGACGGCCTGCACCTGGCCCGCCAACAGGCCTACGACCTGATCATTCTCGACGTCAACCTGCCTGAACTCGATGGCTGGACAGTGCTGCAGCGCCTGCGTGCCGAGTCGAGCACCCGTATCATGATGCTCACCGCCCACGGTCGCCTCTCAGACCGGGTCAAAGGCCTGGACCTGGGGGCCGACGACTACCTGCTCAAGCCTTTCGAATTCCCCGAACTGCTGGCACGCATCCGCAGCCTGCTGCGCCGTAACGATCAGGCTCTGCAACCGAACACCTTGAAAGTTGCCGACCTTGAGCTGGACCCTGGCCGCCACCGGGCCTATCGCGCCGGCCAACGTATCGACCTGACCGCCAAGGAGTTCGCCCTGCTGCACTTGTTGATGCGCCAAAGTGGTGAAGTGTTGTCGCGCACCCAGATCATTTCCCTGGTCTGGGACATGAACTTCGATTGCGACACCAATGTGGTTGAAGTGTCGATCCGCCGCCTGCGGGCCAAGATCGATGACCCATTCGAAGACAAACTCATTCATACCCTGCGTGGCGTCGGCTATGTCCTTGAGGCCCGCGAATGAAACCGGCACGGCTTTCCCTGCGTCTGGGCCTGAGCGTCACCCTGATGGGCGCGGCCCTGGTACTGCTGCTGGCCTGCCTTGCGGTGTTCGCCCTGGATCATGAACTGGACAGCCGTGCGCAAAAAAGCCTGACAGCGAAGATGGCACAGATCGAACACGGCCTGAGCCTCGACCTCAAATCAGGAGATCTGCAAACTTCCGCCCATCCGCTGCTGGATGTGGTGATGGGCCACGACAACCTGAGCCTGAGCGTGATCGCCCTGACCGGTCGCCATTCGGCATTGCTGACCCTGGGCCCGGGGCTCGATGCTGAAGCACTGATGCTGATCCCCGGCAGCGCACAGCTAACCTTCAGCCAGTGGCGCGACAGCAGCGGCAATCACCTGCTGACCGCCTCACGGCTGTTGCGCTTGCAAGATGGCACCGAGGTGCGCGTACTGCTCACCGTCAACCGCGCCGACGACCACGGCTTGCTCCAAGCCTACCTGCGTTCAACGCTGCTGGCCCTGCCATTGCTGTTGTTACTGATCGGTTTTGGTGCCTGGAAGCTGGTACAGCGCAGCCTGATCCCGTTACGTCGGTTCAGCCAGGTTGCCGAGCAGGTATCTGCCCAGCAACTGGCCTTGCGCTTGCCCGTGGATGGCTTGCCGCAGGAGCTGTACGAACTGGCCAACAGCATAAACGTCATGCTCGACCGCCTCGACGGTGGTGTGCAGCAACTCTCGCAATTCTCGGACGATTTGGCCCATGAGCTACGCACCCCGATCAGCAACCTGATGGGCAAGGCACAGGTAACCCTGGCCCGCGAGCGCCCGGTCGAGCAATACAAGGATGTGCTGGAATCCAGCATTGAGGAACTCACCCGGCTCAGCCGCATCATCAATGACATGCTGTTCCTCGCCCAAGTCAGCCAGCCGCAGAGCCAGTTGCCGCTTAAACCAGTCAACCTGGCCGACGAAGCCAGGTGCGTCAGTGAGCTGTTCGAATTCGCCAGCGAACAGAAAGGCATCAACCTGCGTTTGCACGGTTGGGGCACGATCATGGCGGATCGACTGATGGTGCAACGGGCACTGTCGAACCTATTGAGCAATGCCATTCGCCACAGCCCTGAAGGGCAGCCTATCGACATTGCCGTTCAGCGCTGCGGTAATGAAGTCTGCGTATGGGTCGAAAATCGTGGGCCGGGCATCGAGCCGGGGCATCTGCCGTACTTGTTCGAACGCTTTTACCGCGCGGGATCGGGGCGTTCGCGGCTTGAGGGCGGAACCGGACTGGGGCTGGCGATCGTCAAATCGATCATGCAGTTGCATGGTGGGCGGGTTGAGGTGAGCAGCCAGTTGCAGGGATTGACGCGGTTCAGTTTGGTGTTTCCGGGGAGTGTGGAATGAATCGCGGGGCAAGCCCGCTCCCACCGGCTTGGTGGAAGCGGGCTTGCCCCGCGATCTGATCAATGCCGACTAGCCGCCACGATCAACGCTTTCATCTCAGCCACCGCCGACTTGAAGCCCACAAACAGGGCATGCGCTACCAGAGCGTGACCGATGTTCAGCTCGTTGATGCCCTTGATCGCAGCCACGGCTTCAACGTTGTGGTAATGCAGACCGTGACCGGCATTGACGATCAGCCCCTGAGCTAGGCCAAAAGCCACACCATCAGCGACGCGCTTGAGTTCTTCCGCCACCTCGGTCGGGGTTTCTGCGTCGGCATAGCGGCCGGTGTGCAGTTCGATCGCCGGGGCACCAACGCGGCGCGAAGCTTCGATCTGACGCTCGTCGGCATCGATAAACAGCGAGACTTCCGAACCCAGGCGCGACAAGCGTTCAACTGCGGCTTTGATTCGCGCTTCTTGGCCGGCCACATCCAGGCCACCTTCGGTGGTCAGTTCCTGACGGGTTTCCGGAACCAGGCAGATGTGCGCCGGGCGGATGCGCTCGGCAAACGCCATCATCTCTTCGGTGACACCCATTTCGAAGTTCATGCGCGTTTGCAGCACGTCCTTGAGCACCAGCACATCACGCTCCTGGATATGCCGACGGTCTTCGCGCAGGTGCACAGTAATGCCATCGGCACCAGCCTCTTCGGCATCCAGCGCGGCTTTGACCGGATCGGGGTAGCGCGTGCCGCGCGCCTGGCGCAGGGTCGCAACGTGGTCGATGTTGACGCCTAGGAGCATGCGGTTGCTTTGAGTCACGAAAAGGCTCTCCTGAAGATTGAGCCTGACAGCATACGTCGTGCTCAGCGCTTGCGAAACAGTTCCCGGCTGACCAATGGCCGCCCGCCCAAATGAACGGCCAACGCCTGGCGCATCAAGCGCTTGGCGGCACTCAAGGCTCCCGGCACATTCCAGTCGGCCTCGGCCATGGCCGCCAGCTCGTCGCCTCGGAACAAACCGGGTTGCAGCAGGTAAACACGCTCAAGCCCTGCATCCACCTGCAGGCGGTACAAGCCATCAAGCGCCACAGGCTCGCCATTGATGTCCTGGTCCAAGGCAAAGGCATACCCCAGCTCATCCAGTAACCGCCATTCGAAAGCCCGTAACAGCGGCTCCAGCGGTCGGCCGTCGGCCAAGGCCTGCAAGGTCGCTGCGTAATGGTCGAACAACTGCGGGAGCGGGTCTTCGGCGGGTAGCAAACGGATCAGCAATTCATTGAGGTACAGGCCGCTGAATAGGGCATCGCCATTGAGCCAGGCCGCTACGCCGACGCTGTCCAATCGCCCGACTGTCTTGAGCTCGCCACGGCCACGAAATTCGACTTCGAGCGGTACGAACGGACGCGCCTGGCTACCGCCTTTGCCACGCGCACGGCGCAACACCGCGCGTAGACGCCCTTGCGGGGTGAGGAAATCGACCAGCGCGCTGGTTTCACGATAGGCCCGACTGTGCAGCACGTAGGCCGGTTGACCGATTGGCAGGTCCATGGGCAGCGCTTCAGAAAAGGTTCGACCCGGCAGCGGACGCTACCGGGCCTGATGCGATCAGAGGTCGCCGTAGCCCAGCGAACGCAGGGCGCGCTCGTCATCGGACCAGCCGCCTTTGACCTTGACCCAGAGGTTGAGCATGACCTTGGCGTCGAACAGCACTTCCATGTCTTTGCGCGCCTCGGAACCGATACGCTTGATGCGCTCGCCCTTGTCGCCAATGATGATCTTCTTCTGACCGTCGCGTTCAACCAGGATCAGGGCGTGGATGTGCAGAACCTTGCCCTGCTGCTTGAACTCTTCGATTTCCACGGTGATCTGGTATGGAAGCTCCGCACCCAGCTGGCGCATGATCTTCTCGCGCACCAGTTCAGCGGCCAGGAAGCGGCTGCTGCGATCGGTGATCTGATCTTCCGGGAAAAAGTGATCATTTTCCGGCAGGTGTTTGGCGATCAGGCCTTCCAGCGCGTCAAGGTTATGCCCCTGCTGCGCGGAGATCGGTACGATTTCGGCGTTTGGCAGTTGCTCCTGCAGCCACTGCAGGTGCGGGATCAACTCAGCCTTCTCTTCGATCCGGTCGGTCTTGTTGATCGCCAGGATCACCGGGCCCTGCACGTACTGCACACGCTCCAGTACCAGTTGGTCCTCGTCGGTCCACTTGGTGCGATCAACCACGAAGATCACCACGTCAACGTCCTTCAGGGCGGCCGACGCTGTTTTATTCATGTAACGGTTGAGCGCCTTTTCGTTGCTCTTGTGCATACCCGGGGTATCGACGTAGATCGCCTGGATATCACCCTCGGTCTTGATCCCCAGCATGTTATGGCGGGTGGTCTGCGGCTTGCGCGAGGTGATTGCGAGCTTCTGGCCGAGGATGTGGTTGAGCAGGGTCGACTTGCCAACGTTCGGGCGGCCGACAATGGCGACGTAGCCGCAGCGGGTGGTATTCATATCAGTCATTGCCATTCTCCACGCCCAGGGCGATCAGTGCTGCAGCGGCCGCGACTTGCTCGGCGATACGCCGGCTCACGCCCTGCCCTCGGCTTTTTTCAGTCAAAAGGGTCACTTCACATTCGACGAAAAACGTCCGGCAATGGGGTTCACCTTGAATATCCACCACTTCATAGCGCGGCAGTTCGCAGCCCCGCGACTGCAGAAATTCCTGCAGACGGGTTTTCGGGTCTTTGTTGGTATCGACCAGGGTCAGGCTCTCGAATTCACCGGTCAGCCAGGCCAGCACCCGCTCGCGGGCGGTCTGCATGTCTGAGTCCAGGTAAATGGCGCCGATCAGTGCCTCAAGGGCATCAGCCAGGATCGATTCACGGCGAAAACCACCGCTTTTAAGTTCACCGGAGCCCAGGCGCAGATACTCTCCCAGGTCAAAACCACGGGCCAGTACCGCCAGGGTTTCGCCCTTCACCAAGCGCGCGCGCAAGCGCGACAACTGGCCTTCGCGGGCCTGAGGGAAACGCTCGAACAGCGCTTCACCGGCGACGAAGTTGAGGATTGCATCGCCAAGGAACTCTAGGCGCTCGTTGTTGCGCCCGGCAAAACTGCGGTGCGTCAGGGCCAGCAGCATCAGCTCCTGGTTCTTGAAGGTGTAACCGAGCTGGCGCTCGAGGCGGCTCAAAGAAACGCTCACAGTGTACCCACGCGCAGTTCGTGGTCGATATTCAACGCTTTGTTCAAATCAACATCCTGAAAGACTGTTTAGCTCATGCTGACCAGCGGTGGCGTATCAGAAGATCGACAGACCCTCTGAACACAGCCTATGCCAGAAATGCATTCGGCGCTGTCCCAGGACAGCGCCGTTGTGTTGTTACTGAATCAGGCCGACCCGCGACAGGTTCGGGAAGTGGCTGAGCTTAGGCTCTGGCCAGCTCATCCAGACCGCGAAGGCCTTGCCGACGATGTTCTGGTCCGGGACCATGCCATGCAGCGCCTTGGGAATATTAGGGTCATCCCAGTAGCGGCTGTCGTTGGAGTTGTCGCGGTTGTCGCCCATCATGAAGTAATGGCCGGCCGGGACTGTCCATTGCTGGTCAGGCGGCATGCGATAACGGCTCATTTCCTTGCGGATCAAGTGCTCTGCTTCGCCCAGCTTTTCCTTGTACAGCTCGGCGCTGCCCAGGGTGCCCGGCTCGGTTCCCACCAGTCGCTCGGCGACCGGTTGGCCGTTGACGAACAGCTTCTTGTCACTGGTGTAGCGGATCTGATCGCCCGGCAAGCCCACTACACGCTTGATGTAGTTGACGTTCGGGTCGCTCGGATAGCGGAACACCATCACATCACCGCGTTGCGGGTCACCGACTTCAATGACCTTTTTATCGATCACTGGCAGACGAATGCCATAGGAAAACTTGTTCACCAGAATGAAGTCGCCCACTTCCAGGGTCGGCTTCATCGACCCCGAAGGGATCTGGAAAGGCTCGACCAGAAACGACCGCAACACCAGCACGATGAACAATACCGGGAAGAACGACTTGCCGTACTCAACCAGCAACGGCTCCTTGTTCAACTGCTCGACCACGGCTATTTCGGGCTGGCTGACGCTGCCCTGATAGTTGGCGATTGCCGTACGCCGACGCGGCGCCAGGAACAGCAAATCAACCAAGGCCAGCAGACCGCAGACGGCAACGGCAATGACAAGCAACAGCGGGAAATTTAGTGACATAGGACCTAATTATCCAACCTGAGCACGGCGAGGAAGGCTTCTTGTGGAATTTCCACGTTACCGACCTGTTTCATGCGTTTCTTACCGGCCTTCTGCTTCTCCAACAGCTTGCGCTTACGGCTCACGTCACCACCGTAGCATTTGGCCAGTACGTTCTTTCTGAGCGCCTTGACAGTGGTTCGCGCCACAATCTGCCCGCCGATGGCGGCCTGGATTGCCACGTCGAACATCTGCCGAGGAATCAGTTCTTTCATCTTCTCGGTCAATGCGCGGCCCTTGTAGTGCGCATTGTCACGGTGCACGATCAGCGCCAGGGCGTCGACCTTGTCACCGTTGATCAGTACATCGAGCTTGACCAGGTTGGCCGACTGGTAGCGGTCAAAATGGTAGTCCAGCGAAGCATAGCCGCGGCTGGTGGACTTCAAGCGATCGAAGAAGTCCAGTACCACTTCGTTCATTGGCAGGTCGTAACGCACTTGCACCTGCGAACCGAGGAACTGCATGTCGCGCTGCACGCCACGCTTCTCGATGCACAGGGTAATGACGTTACCCAGGTGCTCCTGAGGCACAAGAATGGTGGCAGCGACGATCGGCTCGCGGAAGTCTTCTACCGAGGACAAATCCGGCAGCTTCGACGGGTTATCGACATAGATGGTTTCGCCGGTCTTGAGTTTGACCTCGAAAATTACGCTTGGCGCGGTGGTGATCAGGTCCAGGTCGTATTCGCGCTCCAGGCGCTCCTGGATGATCTCCATGTGCAGCATGCCGAGGAAGCCACAACGGAAGCCGAAGCCCAGGGCGTCGGAGCTTTCCGGCAGGTATTGCAGCGACGAGTCGTTGAGGGTCAGTTTCTGCAATGCATCACGAAAATCTTCGAAATCATCGGAACTGACCGGGAACAGGCCGGCATATACCTGAGGCTGAATGCGTTTAAAGCCTGGCAGTACTTCAACTTCCGGGGTGGAGCTCAGGGTCAGGGTATCGCCGACCGGGGCACCGTGAATGTCTTTGATGCTGGCGATGATGAAGCCCACTTCGCCGGCTTTGAGATCGGCGGTCTGGGTGTGCTTGGGGGTGAATACACCCACACTGTCGACCAGGTGAATCTTGCCGGTGGACTTGACCAGGATCTTGTCGCCCTTCTTCACGCGGCCATGACGCACGCGCACCAGGGAGACAACACCCAGGTAATTGTCGAACCAGGAGTCAATGATCAGTGCCTGCAACGGCGCGTCGATATTGCCTTCAGGCGCTGGGATGGTCTGGACCAGGCGCTCGAGCACCTCATCCACGCCCATACCGCTCTTGGCGCTGCAGGCTACGGCGTCGGTGGCGTCGATACCGATGATCTTCTCGATTTCTTCCTTGACCTTATCCGGATCGGCCTGGGGCAAGTCCATCTTGTTCAGCACCGGCATGACCTCAAGGCCCTGCTCGATGGCGGTGTAGCAGTTGGCGACCGACTGGGCTTCGACGCCCTGGCCGGCATCGACCACCAGCAACGCACCTTCACACGCCGCCAGCGAACGGCTGACTTCATAGGTGAAGTCAACGTGGCCGGGGGTATCAATGAAGTTCAGCTGGTAGGTTTTGCCGTCTTGCGCCTTGTAATGCAAGGTGACGCTGTGGGCTTTGATGGTAATACCGCGCTCACGCTCCAGGTCCATGGAGTCGAGCACCTGGGCTTCCATTTCACGGGCAGACAGGCCACCGCACATCTGAATGAAACGGTCCGCCAGCGTCGACTTGCCATGGTCAATGTGGGCGATGATGGAGAAATTGCGGATATGACTCAAATCACTCACGGGTCAACACTCAAAAAGGCTGCGGGCCGGACGCCCACCGAAAAATAGCCGGGAATTGTACCTGAAGCTGAAAGGTTATGGGAGATTCCATATCGCCTATCGCTCTCGCGGGGCAAGCCCGCTCCCACAGAATTACCAGCGAACCGATGGGAGCGGGCTTGCCCCGCAGATCAGGCACAAAAAAGGGCGACCAGGGCCGCCCTCTTCCGCTCTAGCCGGCTTACTCAGCCAGCTTGAAGGTGATGAAGCTGGCACGCCCCTGACGCAGAACGCGCATCGATACTGAACGGTTCTTCGGCAGTTCCTTGGCAATTTCAGTGAACTGCTTGGCCGAGAGGATCGCCTGATTGTTCAGGTGGCTGATCACGTCACCCGGACGCAGGCCGATCAACGCAGCAGGACCATCCTGCACTTCCTTGATGACCACGCCGCCCTTAAGCTCCAGCGTTTTCTTCTGCTCGGCCGTCAGGTCGGCCACGGAAACTCCGAGGCGATTACTGTTGCGCTCAACACTGCCGTTAGCGCTGGCGGTAATTTCAGCATCGTCATCCGGCAGCGCACCGACGGTGACATCCAGGCTTTGACGCTTGCCGTTGCGAATGATGTCCAGCTTGGCCGTGGCGCCATCTTTCAGGCTGCCAACCAGGTGCGGCAAGTCAGCGGACATGACGATCGGCTGGCCGTTCATGCTCAGGATCACGTCGCCTACCTGCAGGCCGCCTTTGGCCGCTGGGCCATCTTCCAGCACCTGGGCTACCAGCGCGCCGGCCGGTTTGTCCAGGCCGAAGGACTCAGCCAGGTCCTTGTTGACTTCCTGAATCACCACACCCAGCCAGCCACGGCTAACCTTGCCGTCTTTCTTCAACTGGTTGGAGACATCAATCGCCACGTCGATCGGGATGGCGAACGACAGGCCCATGAAACCACCGGAACGGGTGAAGATCTGCGAGTTGATACCCACCACTTCGCCATTCATGTTGAACAGCGGGCCACCGGAGTTACCGGGGTTGATCGCCACGTCGGTCTGGATGAATGGCACATAGGTGTCGTTCGGCAAGGTACGGCCCTTGGCACTGACGATACCTTTGGTCACCGAATGGTCAAAGCCAAACGGCGAACCGATGGCCAGCACCCACTCGCCGACTTTGAGCTTCTCGGAGTCGCCCAGCTTCACCGTCGGCAGGTTCTTGCCATCGACCTTGAGCAGTGCCACGTCGGTACGTGGGTCGGTACCGACCAGTTTGGCTTGCAGCTCGCTGCGGTCAGACAGGCGCACGATAATTTCGTCGGCGTCGGCGACCACGTGGTTGTTGGTCAGGACGTAACCGTCGCTGGAAATGATGAAGCCCGAACCCAGCGACTGTGCTTCACGCTGGCGGTCACCACGCGGGGAACGCGGCTGCTGCGGCATGTTGCGTTCAAAGAACTCGCGGAACATCGGCGGCAGGCCTTCGAGGTCTGGCATTTGCCCCGTCGCGTAGCGGCGATCAGGCAACTTCTGCTTGGTACTGATGTTCACCACCGCAGGCGAAGCCTGCTCGACCAGGGTGGTGAAGTCCGGCAGGGCTTCGGCCTGGGCAGCGGTGGCCACCTGACCGAGCATGAGCACGGCGGCGAACAACGATAGGTAGGTTTTCAAGCGTGGTATTGACATACGGCTCCCGTCACATCGAGCGTGGTTAGCAGTAGGGCCCTGCAGACGCAGGAAAGGCCAGACCCCGAAAGGACTGACCTATAGAAAAATTCTGAGTTTTTTGCAAACTGCAAAGCTTGCTAATCATGTCAGCCAAGGAATCCTCGACCGGCCAGCGCAGTATTTACTGTTCATTTTTGCGCCTGGGCATCCTGGGACCGCATCGACAGGGCAACTCGTTCGGCAGTACCGATCGGAATTTCCCCAACCACGGTGACCATCATCTCGCCTTTAGGCGTGGTCAAGCGCCGGGACACAGCGACCGTCGGCCCCAGCTGGGTGCGGATATCCGCTGCAGAACCGCCATCGAGCAGCTCAACGAACACCGAGAAGCGAGCCAGGCCATCATCGTACATCAGGCTGCTGACGGTGCCCTTACCTTGCGGATCTTTGCGCATGGAGCTGTTGACCAGTTCGAAACCTGGCGGAAGCCAGTCCGAACGCCAACCGGTGGCCGCTTGCGCTTCTTGCGTGGCGACCTGAGCAACAGGCTTGCACTGTTCACCCGCTTTAAGCTCGTCATCGGTCGGAGCGTCTTTGGTATCCAGGCGGGTGAACTGGAAGCGTTCCAGCAAGCGCCCCTTGTCATCGAGCATCAGCGATTTGAGTGGCAGGCCGGTTTCACGGTCCAGATGCAATTCAAACGCGTAGCGATGCTGATCACGCGGACTCAGGGTCACAATGACGGCTTGGCGATCAGCTACCCGGGACTTGCCAGCAATCCCAAGGTCATACCAGCTCATCAGTTTAAGAGGATCAAGTACTCGCGCGGTGGACTCCGGCGAACTCATCACGCCCGGTACCAGGTTTCCGCTTACGCACTGGGTACGCCCATCGACACGCACGACTTCCTGGGCTGAGCCATCGAGCTGCAACAAGCGCTCGCTGACCTTGCCCTCCTGGACCCGGTGCCAGATGTCGTGGGTGGAGAAGCTGCCATTACGCTCGTAAACGAAAGTACCCTGATAACTCTGCTGCTGTTCAGCCTGGGCCAACTTTTTCAGCCAATCGCCCGCTTCGGGCGAAGAGTTGGCAGCCAGGGCCGGCAGTGTCAGCCAGCCACCCAACAGCAGCGGTATGAGAGGTAGCGCGCGCATGATCCTCCTTACTTAACGGTTTTCCAGGCTGGCCGCGCGGGCATAAGGCAATGCGCTCTCAGTGCCCTTGAGGGCTGCTTCCTGAGCATGCTGGCGCAGATAGCCGGGCAGACGCTGGTCTTGCCAGCCGGATTGCCCCTGCAGCACGCCATTGGCCATCGGGCCTGGCTGTTCTGCACTCTCACTATAGCCTGCCAGCACGGCGGGGCCTTGAACTTGTGGTGCAATCACGCCTTGCTGGGCAGGTTGCTGCGCAGCCAGCTGAGCGCCACTGATTTCATCCTGGTTGTACAGGCGGACACCGGCCAGTACAGCGACGGTTACCGAAGCCGCAACAGCCAGACGCCCCAGGCTCCGCCAAGGACCACGATTGACCTTGACCGGCGCGGCTTCGTCAGCCAGCGCAGCAGAGACAGCAGCGGCGATATCCAGTTGTGGCAGCACCAGTTCCTTGTGCATGGCCGCACGGGCAACCTGATAGCGCGACCAGGTGGCACGGGTTTCGGCATCATCGACGGCGTTCAACACCCGACGTAATTCCAGTTCGTCCGCTTCGTTATCCATTACCGCGGACAGCGATTCCTGCAACGCTTCACGACTCATGGCGGTTCCTCTCTTGGCTGTCGCCGCTGTCTCAGGTTTCCTGCAACAACGGCTGCAGGGCTTTATCTATGGCCTCCCGAGCGCGGAAGATCCGGGAGCGCACGGTACCCACTGGACATTGCATGACGCTCGCAATGTCCTCGTAACTCAGACCATCGAATTCACGTAAAGTTAACGCCGTACGTAAATCTTCTGGCAGTTGCTGAATGGTCCGATGGACGGTGCCTTCGATCTCATCTCGCAACAACGCACGCTCGGGGGACTCCAGATCCTTGAGGCCATGATCGCCGTCGTAAAATTCCGCATCCTCGGAACTTACATCGCTGTCCGGTGGCCGCCGACCGCGGGACACCAGATAGTTCTTTGCCGTGTTAATGGCAATGCGGTACAGCCAGGTATAAAAAGCGCTGTCTCCGCGAAAATTACCAAGCGCTCGGTAAGCTTTGATGAAAGCTTCCTGCGCCACATCCTGGGCTTCATGGGTGTCGTGTACAAAACGCACGATCAACCCGAGAATCTTGTGCTGATACTTCAGCACCAACAGATCGAACGCTCGCCTGTCGCCACGCTGCACGCGCTCGACAAGCTGCTGATCCTCTTCCTGGGTTAGCATGAACACTCCTCAGTAAACGTGAAGGAGCGTTGCGAGAAGCATCGTTCAGGCTTGCAACCATAGACTCGGGCTTTTCGCAAAAGTTCTCCCCTCCAAGCAAGTTTCCTGCGGCCCTTGGTCGGCTCGCACGAAAAACGCAGCGCGGTCACGGCCGGCTGCGTCGATAATCGGGTCTCGAATACGCCAACAGTACCTTGATTATGGGCTACTGCCATGCGTCGCCACGGCATTGTCGTGTGCGGGCAACCTTCTATGGATATCCACACAGCATGGAAAGTTCCTTAGAAAGCGGCCAGGACTCTACAAGCGCCATTGGAAATCAGGGCCTTGAGGCTGCTATAAATGCAGCCGGTCCAGATTCACGATAGTTTCACAATGCCATACGCGCCTGACTATTGTGCCGATCCCCCCCTTCAGATACTAGTGTCCTGACATGAGCCAACAATTCCAACATGATGTCCTCGTGATCGGCAGCGGCGCCGCTGGTCTGAGCCTGGCGCTGAACCTTCCCGGTCATTTGCGCATCGCCGTGCTCAGCAAGGGCGATCTTGCCAACGGTTCGACTTATTGGGCCCAGGGCGGCGTTGCTGCCGTTCTGGACGACACCGATACCGTTCAATCACACGTCGAAGACACCCTCAATGCAGGGGGCGGCCTGTGCCATGAAGACGCCGTGCGCTTCACCGTCGAGCACAGCCGTGAAGCCATCCAGTGGCTGATCGACCAAGGCGTACCCTTCACCCGTGATGAACACGCCAGCGTCGATGACGGCGGCTTCGAGTTCCACCTGACCCGCGAAGGCGGCCACAGCCACCGACGCATAATCCACGCTGCCGATGCCACTGGCGCGGCGATTTTCACCACGTTGCTGGCCCAGGCACGGCAACGCACGAATATTGAACTGCTGGAACAACGGGTCGCCGTTGACTTGATCACCGAGCGACGCCTGGGTCAGGAGGGTGACCGCTGCCTGGGCGCTTACGTACTCAACCGCAATACCGGTGAAGTCGATACCTACGGCGCACGCTTCACCGTGCTTGCCACCGGTGGTGCAGCCAAGGTTTATCTGTACACCAGCAATCCCGATGGCGCATGCGGCGATGGCATTGCCATGGCCTGGCGTGCCGGCTGCCGGGTCGCCAACCTGGAATTCAATCAGTTCCACCCGACCTGCCTTTATCACCCGCAGGCCAAGAGCTTCCTGATCACTGAAGCCTTGCGTGGCGAAGGCGCCTTGTTGCGCCTGCCCAACGGCGAGCGCTTCATGCCACGTTTCGATCCGCGCGAAGAACTGGCACCGCGCGACATCGTGGCCCGCGCTATCGACCATGAAATGAAGCGCCTGGGCGTGGACTGCGTGTATCTGGACATCAGCCACAAACCTGACGACTTCATCAAAAGCCACTTCCCGACCATGTATGAACGCTGCCTGGCGTTTGGCATCGACATCACCCGCCAGCCGATCCCGGTGGTACCGGCGGCGCATTACACCTGCGGCGGTGTTATGGTCGACGACCGTGGCCACACCGATGTACCCGGCCTCTACGCCATTGGCGAAACCAGCTTCACCGGCCTGCACGGTGCTAACCGCATGGCCAGCAATTCACTGCTTGAATGCTTCGTCTACGGTCGCGCCGCCGCCAACGACATCGAAGCGAATCTGGACCAGGTGACCATGCCACGGGCACTGCCCTGCTGGGATGCCAGCCAGGTCACCGATTCTGACGAGGACGTGATCATCGCGCACAACTGGGACGAACTGCGGCGATTCATGTGGGACTACGTAGGGATCGTGCGCACCAGCAAACGCCTGCAACGCGCCGAGCACCGGGTGCGTTTGCTGCTGGATGAAATCGATGAGTTCTACAGCAACTACAAGGTCAGCCGCGACCTGATCGAGCTGCGCAACCTGGCCCAGGTGGCCGAGCTGATGATTCGTTGCGCCATGCAACGCAAGGAAAGCCGGGGCTTGCATTACACCCTGGACTATCCCGGTATGCTCAGCGAAGCCCGCGACACTATTCTGCAGCCGCCCACCTACGCCGACTGAACTTCAGGCGCACGCGCAGGCGCCGGTGTTGCACCGGCTCCAGCGCGTCATGGGTGATCGTCAAACCTTCACTGCAAAAACGCCCCGGCCTGCGGTAGCGCAGCACAATCAAGCCCGGCAGGGCCAGGCTGTCGGGGCGTAACTGGACGGGCTGCCAACCCTGGGCACGGCTGAACACCTGCCAGCCATCCCGATCACGGCGCAAACCACTGACTGCACAAGGATGGCTGAGCAGAATACGCCGGGGAATCACCCAGCCAGCGTGCAGCAGGCACAGTGTCATGCCCATCACCTGCTGCCACACAGGTACCTGCAAAAGGCTCAGTGCCAGCAACGCCAGCAACTGACTGGCCAGGTAGGCCGCCAGCAAGGTTGTCGAACCTTGCCAGCGACACACGAATTGCTCACTTGGGCTGGACACGATCCAGGATGATGCGAACCATACGCTGCAGCTCAGGGTCTTCGGACTCACTGCGCTCCATGAACCAACCGAACAGGTCCTGGTCTTCGCAGCCCAGCAGGCGCCAGTACAGGTCGCGGTCTTCCTGGCTCAAGGTTGAATAGACCTCCTGACTGAAAGGCACCAGCAACACGTCCAGTTCGAGCATGCCGCGGCGGCTGTGCCAAAAGAGCCGATTGAGTTCAATTTGTTCGACCATGGAGCCCTCCTAAAATAGGCCGCCAGTATACAGAGCCAGCGCCCGAGGGACACGAGACGTTGGTCCGTAGGTGTGAGCAAATAATGACAGAGGAACGCGCTCAACTACCTATTTTGCCAACAGCGCTCTATCATGTGCCCCAGTCTTACTACCCTGCGATGTCCCATGGCCGATTCCGCTTTTTACTGCACCCTATCCCACGAAGGCGTCCTCGCCGTCCGCGGCTCGGACGCTGGCAAGTTCCTGCAAGGCCAACTGACCTGCAACCTTAACTACCTCAACGACAGCACCAGCAGCCTCGGCGCTCGGTGCATGGTCAAAGGTCGTATGCAGTCGAGCTTTCGCATCCTGCCAGACGGCGACGGTTTCTTGCTGGCGATGACCCGCGAGCTGCTCGAAGCGCAACTGGCCGACCTGAAGAAGTACGCAGTGTTCTCCAAAGCCAAGCTGACCGATGACAGCGATGCCTGGGTTCGCTTCGGCTTGCAGGCCGGCGAAGCAGCGCTACAAGCACTGGGCCTTGAAGTACCGGGCCAGATTGACGCCATCAGCCGACATGACAGGCTGATCGCCATTGCCGTCTCGCCAGGTCGCATCGAACTATGGGTACCGGCTGAACAGGCTGGCAACGTCCAGGCGCAACTGGCGGAACAACTGCCACAAGGGGCGCTGAACGACTGGTTGCTCGGGCAAATCCGCGCCGGTATTGGCCAGGTCATGGCGCAGACCCGCGAACTGTTCATTCCACAAATGATCAACCTGCAGGCCGTGGGCGGTGTCAGCTTCAAGAAAGGCTGCTACACCGGCCAGGAAATCGTTGCGCGCATGCAGTACCTGGGCAAACTCAAGCGTCGCCTGTACCGGGTTGCCTTGGCCAGCGACAGCTTGCCCGAACCCGGCACTGAGATTTTTTCGCCCACGCATGGCTCTTCCGTCGGTGAAGTCGTGCTGGCGGCGCGCAGCGCCGAAGGCAGTGAACTGCTGGCCGTTTTGACCGCTGACGCGGTAGAAGACAACAACCTGCACCTGGGCAGTGCCGACGGCCCTCGCCTGGAGCTGTTAACGTTGCCTTATGAGCTGGACCGCGACCGCGAGATCCAGCGCTGAGCCAGCTTTACCCCAGCGCCTGTCGGGCTGGGGTTCTCCTTGAATTGCGCTAGAGATTTACGATGAACAAGCTGGCCGAGATGGTCCAGGCCCAGTTACTGGCCGCCATCGACAACGATGACCTGGTACTGCCGACCTTGCCGGAGGTCGCCCTGAGCATCCGCGAGGCCGCCGAAGACAGCGAGATCAGCGTCAGCGCCCTGAGCAAGGTCATTGGCCGCGACGCCGCCCTGTCGGCCCGCCTGATCAAGGTAGTGAATAGCCCACTGCTGCGCGCCAGCGTCGAAGTCACCGACCTGCAGACCGCGGTCACCCGCCTTGGCATCAATTACAGCTGCAACCTGGCCGTTGGCCTGGTGATCGAGCAGATCTTCCACGCCCGCTCCGAGGTGGTGGAAAAGAAAATGCGCGAAATCTGGGCCACCAGCCTGGAAGTGGCCGGCATCAGCTATGAACTCTGCCTGCGCTATACCCAACTCAAACCTGATCAAGGCGCCCTCGCCGGGCTGGTTCACCAGATTGGCGTGCTGCCGATCCTGATTTACGCCGAAGAACACAACGAGCTGCTCTCCGACCCGGTGTGCCTGAACTATGTCATCGACCAGATCCACCCGGCGCTGGGTGACAAAATTCTCAGCAGCTGGGAGTTTCCCGAACAATTGGTGAGTTTGCCCGGCCAGGTGCTGGACCTGGACCGCGGCAGCGATCGCGTCGACTACGTCGACATCGTGCAGATTGCCCGCGCCTTGAGCCCTGCCCTGGGCAAGTCCCGACCACTGGCGGCACTGCCCGCGTACCGCCACCTGGGGCTGCCGACCGGAACCGAATTGGTGGCCAGTGAATTGCTCTATGCCCGGTCGATGTTCCGTTAGTCAACGGTAAAACTGACCCGCACTTTCAAGCCACCGCGTTCACCGTCGTGGAGGCTGATCTGCGCCAGATGGGCACGGCAGATTTCACCGACAATGGCCAACCCCAGGCCAGTACCCTGAGCACCGCGCCGATAAAAACGCTCGAACACCCGTTCGCGCTCAGGCTCAGGGATACCCGGGCCGTCGTCTTCGACTTCCAGCACTCCGGGCCCATAGACCCGCAAAATGACGTTGCCCCCCTTGGGTGTATGGGCCAAGGCGTTGTCCACCAGATTACTGAGCAGCTCATTCAGTAAGGTCGGCTCGCCACGGACATGAACCGGTACCTCGGCCTCCAGCGCCAGCGCCACACCACGCGCATAAGCCAAGGGGGCCATGGCCATGCCCAGCTCACGTGTCAGTTGACTCAGGTCGAGCGACTGAGCACCGCCTTCAGCAATAGCCCGTGCTCCGTTTTCCACGCGCGCCAGCGACAACAGCTGGTTGGCCAAATGAGTCAACCGGTCGGTACCTTGCGCCGCCGACTCCAGGGTGTCGTGCCAGACCTGGGGCTCGTTTGAGCGCAGCCCTAGTTCAACCCTGGCTTTCAATGCCGCCAGGGGGGTGCGCAGTTCATGCGCGGCTTCGGCAATGAACTGTGCCTGACGCTCGAATTGACCGCGCAGGCGCTCGGTGAAGTGATTCAAGGCGCGCACCAACGGGCTCAACTCGCGCTGCACTTCGACCAGCGGCAAGGGGCGAAGGTCATCGGGCTGACGCTCTTCTACCGCGCTGCGCAAGCGCTCCAGCGGACGCAATGCGGCACTGACCGCAAACCACACCAGCATCAACGCCCCAAGCGCCAGCATGCCGAGCCGCAGCAGAGTATCGGCCATCAGGCCGCGAGCCATGCGCACGCGCGCCTCTTCGGTTTCGGCCACGCGAATCTCGGCCATGCCGTTCATATTCGGCTCACTGACCGGTTTGAGCAGACTGACCACGCGTACGTCCTGCCCCAGATAGCGCGCATTGTAGAAACGCGCCAACGCCGGGTAAGCATCGGTGCGTGGCGTGCCGGGCGGTGGCGCCGGCAGGTTTTCATAGCCGGAAATCAGACGCTGGTGAATATCGTTGACCTGATAGTAAATGCGCCCGGCGCTGTCGTAGGCAAAGGTATCCAGCGCCACGTAGGGCACATCGGCACTCAGGGTGCCGTCGCGCTGAGACAAGCCGGCGGCAATGGTACGCGCCGACGCCAGCAAGGTGCGATCGTAGGCAGTATCCGCAGCTTCACGGCCGTTCCAGTAAGCACTCAGGCCGCTGGCGAGCATCAACACCACCAGCAGCAAGGCCAGGTTCCATACCAACCGCCCGCGCAGGCTTCCGCTGTCACGCATCGCGGTGCTCTAGCAGATAGCCGAGCCCTCGAAAGGTGACGATGGCCACAGCATGCCCATCGAGTTTCTTGCGCAGCCGATGGATGTAGATTTCAATGGCGTCGGCACTGGCTTCTTCATCCAGTCCGAACACCTGGGCGGCTACTTGTTCTTTGCTCATTACCCGCCCCGGGCGCGCAATCAAGGCCTCAAGCACCGCTTGCTCGCGCGAGGTCAAGGTCATCAACTCGTCACCGAGGGTGAAGCGCCGGGTGTCCAGGTCATACACCAAGGGGCCACAGCGTTGTTGGCGCTCACCGCCGAGTACACTGCGGCGCAGCAGCGCTTTCACCCGCGCTTCAAGCTCGGTAAGTTCGAAGGGTTTGGCCAGGTAGTCATCAGCCCCCAGGTTCAGACCATGGACACGGTCCTTAACGTCACTGCGTGCCGTCAGCATCAGCACCGGTACCGTTTTGCCGCGAGCCCGCAAGCGCGCCAGCACTTCGAACCCGTCCATACGCGGCAGGCCCACATCGAGTACAGCCACGGCGTATTCTTCGCTGGCCAGGGCCAGGTCAGCCGCCACACCATCGTGCAGTACATCGACGGTAAGGCCGGTGCTTTTCAGCGCCTGAGCCACGCTTTCAGCCAGCTGCAGATGGTCTTCGACGAGCAGCACACGCATCGTTTTCTCCCCGGTCGCGTCGCGGTCAATGGCGCGGAGTGTACAGCCGACAGGCCGTCTGTGAAGCCTTCGTAACAATGAAAATCCACTGAAAGGTTAGCGAAAGGTTCACCCCCTAGCATCCCCTCACGGCTCACTCTGCTTGCCGTAAAACTGAACATTGACGTTCGACTAATAAAAACAAAAACGGAGTTACTTAACGATGCTGTCCATGCAGCCACAGGTGTATCCGCCTACCCGCCGTTTACCTTCCCGCCAGACCGCAGTTGCCAGCGCCCTCGCCCTTGCCGGCGTCGCTCCGCTGAGCCAGGCCGCCTTCTTCGATGACAGCAAGGCGACCTTCGAAACCCGCAACATGTACTTCAACCGCGACTTTCGCGATGGCACCAGCGCCCAGCAATCCAAGCGTGACGAATGGGCCCAGGGGTTTATGCTCAACTTCGAGTCAGGTTATACCGATGGCACGGTAGGCTTTGGCCTCGATGCCCTGGGGATGCTAGGTATCAAGCTCGACTCCAGCCCAGACCGCACCGGTACTGGCCTGCTGCCCACCCACGATGATGGTCGCGCCGCCGACGAGTACTCCAAGCTCGGCGTTACCGGAAAAGTCAAAATTTCAGACACCGAATTGAAAGTCGGCACCCTGATCCCGGAACTGCCAACCCTGCAACCGAACGACGGTCGTATCCTGCCGCAGACCTTCGAAGGCGGGTTGCTGACGTCCGGGGAAATCAAGAATCTGACCTTCACTGGCGGACGCCTGGAAAAAGCCCGGGACCGTGACAGCACCAACAACGAAGACATTGCCCTCAACAACAAGAACCGCCGTTTTGCCGGCACCGTTGCAGGCAATCATTTCGACATGGCCGGTCTGGACTACAAGTTCACCGACAAAATCACTGGCAGCTACCATTGGGCCCAGCTCGATGACGTCTACGCCCAGCACTTCGTCGGCCTGCTCGCTAGCCAACCATGGGGGCCGGGCACCTTCGGCGCCGACCTGCGCATGGCGTTCAGCGACGACCAGGGTCAGGCCCGCGGTGGCAAGATCGACAACACCGCGCTCAACGGCATGCTCAGCTACAGCATCATCGGCCACAAGTTCAGCGGCGGTTACCAGCACCTGTCTGGCGACACGGCCTTCCCTTACGTCGACGGCGCCGATCCGTATCTGGTCAACTTCGTCCAGATCAACGACTTCGCCGACGCCGACGAGCGCTCCTGGCAAGCCCGCTACGACTATGACTTCGCCAAACTGGGTATTCCCGGCCTGACCTTCATGACCCGCTACATCAGCGGCGATAATGTCAGCCTGGCCGATGGCGGTGAAGGCAAAGAGTGGGAACGCGACACCGAGTTCAAGTATGTGGTGCAAAGTGGCGCCCTGAAAAACGTCGCCGTGCGCCTGCGCAACGCAACCTTCCGTTCGAACTTTGCCCGCGACGCGGATGAAGTGCGGCTGCTGGTGAGTTACAGCCTTGCGCTGTGGTAATCCCCGACAACAATAATGCTCACGGAGATAGACGATGAACGTTTCACTGCACCGCATTGCTCTGGCCACTGCCTGCCTGATGTTCGCCAGCCACGCCATGGCCGCTGAACCCAAACGCCCTGAATGTATTGCCCCCGCCTCCCCTGGTGGTGGTTTCGACCTGACCTGTAAGCTGGTGCAAAGCGCCCTGGTCAACGAAAAAATCCTCCACAAACCCATGCGCGTGACCTACATGCCCGGTGGCGTCGGCGCGGTGGCCTACAACGCCGTGGTCGCCCAGCGCCCGGCCGATGCCGGGACTCTGGTGGCCTGGTCCAGCGGTTCGCTGCTCAACCTGGCCCAAGGCAAGTTTGGCCGCTTCGATGAGAACGCTGTGCGCTGGCTGGCTGCCGTCGGCACCAGCTATGGCGCCATCGCTGTGAAAAGCGATTCGCCATACAAAACCCTCGACGACCTGGTTGCCGCACTGAAAAAAGACCCGAGCAAAGTAGTGATTGGCTCCGGAGGCACTGTCGGCAGCCAGGACTGGATGCAGACCGCACTGATCGCCAAAGCCGCCGGCATCAACCCACGCGACCTGCGTTATGTCGCCCTTGAAGGCGGTGGCGAAATTGCCACGGCGCTGCTCGGCGGGCATATCCAGGTAGGCAGTACCGACATCTCCGACTCCATGCCGCATATCCAGAGCGGTGACATGCGCCTGCTGGCCGTGTTCGCCGAAAACCGTTTGGACGAACCGGAAATGAAGAACATTCCGACCGCCAAGGAACAGGGTTACGACATCGTCTGGCCGGTAGTGCGTGGTTTCTACATGGGGCCGAAAGTCACCGACGAAGAGTACAACTGGTGGAAAGCTTCGTTCGACAAGCTGCTGACCTCGGAAGAGTTCGCCAAATTGCGTGACCAGCGCGAGCTGTTCCCGTTTGCCATGACCGGTGACGAACTGGACGGCTACGTGAAAAAACAGGTGGCTGACTATAAGGCCCTGGCCAAGGAATTCGGGCTGATTCAGTAAGCCTCACACCCTTAGAACCGCATCGCGGGGCAAGCCCGCTCCTACAGACACGGTGTCTCGCTGTGGGAGCGGTCTTGCCCCGCGAAAAGAGGATTCCCCAATGATCCTGCAACGCATTTTTGCCTTGTTGCTGCTGGCGGTGTGTGCCGCGCTGGCCGTCATGGCCTGGCCCTATCAGGCTGCGTTCTCCTACGAGCCGGTCGGCCCACGTGCCTTTCCGCTGTTGCTGATAGGCCTGATGGCCTGCGGCCTGTTGTATCTGGCAATCCGTCCAACGCCGATTGTGCGTAAGGACGATGAACCTGAACTGGACCGCGAATCGCTGATCAAGATCGGCATTTGTGTGGCTCTGCTGCTGGTATTTGCCAGCACCTTCGAATCGCTGGGCTTTGTCCTGAGCAGCATTCTCATCGGCATCCCCATGGCGCGGCTTTACGACGGTCGTTGGCTACCCAGCGCAGTCATCATCACGCTGATGAGCATCGCGCTGTACTGGCTGTTTGACCGTGTAATGGATGTGCCCCTGCCCCTGGGCCTGCTCGACGTACTGGAGAACTGACATGGATACGCTTGGTTATCTCGGCCAGGGTTTCGGCGTTGCCCTGAGCCCATACAATTTGGCCACGGCCCTGGTTGGCAGCCTGATCGGTACGGTCGTGGGCCTGCTACCGGGCCTGGGCCCGATCAACGGTGTAGCGCTGCTGATCCCGATTGCCTTCGCCCTCGGCCTGCCGCCGGAGTCGGCGCTGATTCTGCTGTCTGCGGTGTATCTCGGTTGTGAATACGGCGGGCGCATCAGCTCGATCCTGCTCAACATTCCCGGCGAAGCCGCAACCGTCATGACCACTCTCGATGGTTACCCAATGGCCCGTAAAGGCATGGCCGGTGTTGCCCTGTCGCTGTCGGCCTGGAGTTCGTTCATCGGCGCCTTCATCGCCACCTGCGGCATGGTGTTGTTCGCGCCCTTGCTGGCCAAATGGGCAATTGCCTTCGGCCCGGCGGAATACTTCGTATTGATGGTGTTTGCCATTGTCTGCCTCGGCGGCATGGCCGGTGACAAACCGCTGAAAACCTTTATCGCAGCACTGATCGGCCTGTTCCTGTCGTGCGTCGGTATTGATGCCAACAGTGGCGTCTACCGCTTTACCGGCGACAGCGTGAACCTGGCTGACGGTATTCAGTTCGTGGTGCTGGTGCTGGGCTTGTTCTCGATCAGCGAAATTCTGCTGTTGCTGGAAAAAACCCATCACGGCCATCAAGCGGTCAAAGCCACCGGGCGCATGCTGTTCAACCTCAAGGAAGCGGCCTCGGTGTTCTGGGTGAACATCCGTTGCGGCGTGCTGGGCTTCATCATGGGCGTATTGCCCGGTGCAGGTGCGACCCTGGCCAGTGCGGTGGCCTACATGACAGAAAAACGCCTGGCCGGTGCCAGCGGTAAGTTCGGTCAAGGTGACAAGCGCGGCCTGGCAGCCCCGGAAACCGCCATTGGCGGTGCATGCTGCGGTGCGCTGGTGCCGATGCTGACTCTGGGCGTTCCCGGTTCGGGCACGACTGCGGTAATGATTGGTGCGCTGACCCTGTACAACATCACCCCTGGCCCACTGCTGTTCCAGCAGCAGCCGGACATCGTCTGGGGCTTGATCGCTTCGCTGTTCATCGCCAACGTCATGCTGATCATTCTGAACGTGCCGATGGTGCGTCTGTTCACCCGCATCCTTGCCGTGCCGAACTGGGCACTGGTACCGGTGATTGCAATCATCACCGCCATTGGTGTGTATGCCGTGCACGCGACCACCTTCGACCTGTTCCTGATGATCGCGATTGGCATCTTCGGCTACATCCTGCGCAAGCTTGATTTCCCGCTGTCGCCGTTGCTGCTGGGCTTCATTCTCGGCGGCCTGATGGAGCAAAACCTGCGCCGTGCCCTGTCGATCTCCAATGGCGGCCTGGACATTCTCTGGTCCAGCCCGATCAGCATGACAGTCTGGGTGCTGACAGCACTGATGCTGACCTTCCCGCTGCTGCGCATCTGGCGTAAACGTACCCTTCAGCGTCGCGCCCTGGCCGATGTCTGATCGCCCTTCGTCACTGTTCTGGGCTACAGGGCTGGTTGGCCTGGCCGGCGGGTTTCTCGCCAGCCAGGTCAACTGGCCGTTGCCGTGGATGGTCGGCTCGCTGCTCGCGATCATCCTGGTCCGTTGCCTGACGCCCTGGCAACTGAGTGAAATCCCCGGAGGGCGCAAATGCGGCCAATGGATTATCGGCATTGGCATAGGCCTGCACTTCACCCCGGCTGTGGTCGAGCAAGTGGCGAGCAATTTCGGCCTGATTTTCTGCGGTGCGCTAATCACCAGCGTGTCCAGTGTCGTCGGCATCTGGCTGCTGCGCCGCACCGGCGAAGACCGCGCCACGGCGTTTTTCTCCAGTATGCCGGGGGGCTCCGGCGAGATGGTTAACCTCGGCGCCCGCAACGGAGCGGTACTCAGTCAGGTCGCTGCCGCCCAAAGCCTGCGGGTGCTGGCGGTGGTACTGTGTGTACCAGCGCTGTTCAAATACTTGGTGGGTGACGGCGTGCCGATCACCCATAACGGCAGCGTCAGTTGGGCATGGCTGGCGTTGATCTGCCCATTGGGCGTGCTGATGGCCTGGCTGTGGCAGCGTTTGAAACAGCCCAATCCCTGGTTGTTCGGCCCCTTGCTGGTCGCCGCTATCGCCAGCGTCGGTGGCGACTTGCACATCGCGCTTCCCGACGGTGCCAGCCAGATTGGCCAATGGTTGATCGGCAGCGGGCTGGGCTGTCACTTCAACCGGGCGTTCTTTCGCCGGGCACCGTCCTTTCTGGGCCGCACCCTGGTCGCCACGGCCTTGAGCATGCTGATCGCCGCTGTGGCTGCGTGGGTCTTGAGCCACCTGACCCAACTGGACCTACGCTCATTGACCCTGGGCATGATGCCTGGGGGAATCGCTGAAATGAGCCTGACCGCCGAGACCCTGCAACTGTCCGTACCGCTGGTGACGGCCTTGCAGGTGATGCGTTTGCTGTTCGTGCTGTTTCTGGCCGAACCGTTGTTCCGGCACTGGGCTGCTGGCAAGTAGGAGCGGGCTTGCCCCGCGATGTGGCTTTACTGACACACCGCAATCGCGGGGCAAGCCCTCCCCCACCGTTACAGCGCAGGCAGGCGCCAGTCCACGGGCGTCAGGCCGTGTTGTTCGAGGAACTTGTTGGTGCGGCTGAAATGCCCACAGCCGAGGAATCCACGATACGCAGACAACGGTGATGGGTGCACGGACTTGAGCACCAAATGCTTTGTGGCGTCGATCAGCTTCTGCTTGCTCTGCGCATGGGCGCCCCACAGCAGGAATACCGTATTTGGCTGAGTTTCGCTGACCACCTGAATAATGCGATCAGTGAAAAACTCCCAGCCTTTCTTGGCATGCGACGCAGCATTGGCGCGCTCCACCGTCATGGTGGTGTTGAGCAACAACACGCCCTGCTCGGCCCAACTTTGCAGGTAGCCATGTTTGGGAATGTCGATGTTCAGGTCACGCTGCAATTCTTTGTAGATGTTCACCAGCGACGGCGGCGTGGGGATGCCCGGCTGCACTGAAAAGCACAGACCATGGGCCTGGCCTGGGCCGTGATAAGGGTCCTGACCGAGAATCACCACCTTTACTTTGTCCAGCGGCGTGGAATTGAGCGCATTGAAAATCAACGGGCCTGGCGGGTAGATCTCTTTGCCAGCGGCGTACTCCTGGCGCAGGAATTCACGCAGTTGCTGCATGTAAGGCTGGTCGAATTCGGCACGCAGCGCTTCTTTCCAGCTAGGTTCAAGTTTGATGCGATCGTCGTCAGTCATGGGGCCATCCGTAAACAATGGCGCGACACTAGGAAAGCTGCCGTTGCTTGTCAATCGATCCGACCGGCGACCGGCAGTTTCGCCGACAACGGCCATACTTGTCCGGATCAGACGAATGAGGTCGCCCATGGCCGTACAGTGCGAAGAACTCACCGGCGTCGATGGTGCCCGTATCGGCATCGCCACCCTGGATGCCGCCAAGGCCCTCAATGCCTTGTCGTTACCGATGATCGAAGTGCTCGACCAGCAACTGGCCCAATGGGCCGACAACCCGGACATTGTTTGTGTGCTGCTGCGTGGCAACGGCCCCAAGGCGTTTTGTGCGGGTGGCGAAGTGCGCAGCCTGGCCCAGGCCTGCCGCGATCACCCCGGCCAGGTGCCGCCGCTGGCAGCGCAGTTCTTCGCCGATGAATATCGCCTCGACTACCGCTTGCACACCTACCCCAAACCCTTGCTGTGCTGGGGCCATGGGCATGTGCTCGGCGGTGGCATGGGCCTGTTGCAAGGCGCCAATGTGCGTATCGTTACTCCAAGCACGCGCATGGCCATGCCGGAAATCAGCATCGGCCTGTACCCGGATGTCGGCGCCAGTTGGTTTCTGGCTCGTTTGCCGGGCAAGCTCGGCCTGTTTCTTGGTTTGACCGGCGCCCCCATCAACGCCACCGACGCCCTGGAACTAGGCCTGGCCGACCGTTTCCTGGGAGAAAGCCAACAGGAAGAACTGCTTGATGACCTGTTGCAATTGAACTGGCAGGAGCAGACCGCCCTGCAACTCAATAGCCTGCTCAAAGCACAACAACACGGAGCCCAGGGCGAACTGCCCGAAGCGCAGTGGCTACCACGGCGCAAGCAGATCGACGCACTGCTGGATGTCGCCGACCCGGTGTGCGCCTGGCGCGCGATTGCACAATGGCGCAACCATGCCGACCCGTTACTGGCTAAAGCCGCGAAAACCATGCTTGAAGGTTGCCCGCTGACTGCCCATCTGGTCTGGCAGCAGATCCAGCGCGCCCGACACCTGTCGTTGGCGCAGGTGTTCCAGATGGAATACGCCATGAGCCTCAATTGTTGCAGGCACCCGGAATTCGGCGAAGGGGTGCGCGCCCGGTTGATCGACAAAGATCAACAACCGCGCTGGCACTGGGCAGACATTGCCCAAGTGCCAACGGCGGTGATCAACGCGCACTTTGCCAAGGTCTGGGAAGGGCGCCATCCGTTGGCAGACCTGGCCTGATCGACTCAACGATGCCAGCTGCGCTCCTGCCTGCCGTCGCGGTCGCGGTCGTGGCGCGAAGGCCCCTGGCGGTAGCGATCATTGCGATGGTTCGGGTAGGGCTGATAGTGACGCTCCGGTGCCGCACGGTAATAGTGCGGAGTCGGCCGGCCATAGTGGGGAGCAGGACGGTACTGATGCGATGGCGCGTGATAGCGCGGCGGTGAGTAATAGCGCGGTGGCGGCGCGTAATAACGCGGTTGTGGCACCACGTAGTATCCACGGTTGTAGGGATAATCAGGCCGGTAATAGCCAGGGTAACCATAACGTTCGGCGGTATAGACTTCTGTTCGGTAGTAACCGTTACCTCCATAAGGGGCACAGGCGGTGGTCAGCAAACTCAGCACTGCAACAAGCAAAAGTCGGCGATACATGGCGGCCTCCCGGACCGCGGAACTGCCCATCCCAGCGGCGCTGGTCGGCATCGATCAGCAAGGGCCAAACGACAACAATTAAGACCACGAAGTGTCGATCCGGTGCCCTTGCTGCAATAATTTGCAACAAGGACAATGCCCTTGAGATTTGTCCAGTTATTTTCCAGCCATACCACTAGAATGGACGGCATTGGCTTATTTCAAGGGAATGTCATATTGCCTCGCTCCGCCCTGTTTTCGCAGCGCTCGCTGATCCTGACCTTGTTGTTGTTGCTGGGCAGCGGCTTTCTGGCGACATCGCTGTTGAGCTATTTCGCCTCGCGCAGTTCGATTCGCGACAGCATCGTCAACACTGAGCTACCGCTGACTTCCGACACCGTCTACTCGGAAATCCAGAAAGACCTGGTACGGCCGATTCTTATTTCTTCGATGATGGCGCACGACACGTTCCTGCGTGATTGGGCAATGGCCGGGGAAACTGACAGGACGCAGATTTCCCGCTACCTCAACGAGATCATGGCCCAGTACCGTGCCTACACCGCCTACTTCGTTTCTAACGCCACCAGTAACTATTACCAGGCACAAAAAGGCGTGCTGAAGAAAATCGACCCCCTGGAGCCACGCGACACCTGGTATTACCGGGTAAAAGAGATGACTGCACCCTACGAAATCAACGTCGACCTGGACATGGCCAACCAGGACAAGCTGACGGTGTTCATCAACTACCGGGTGCTCGACTATCAGCAGAATTTCATCGGCGTCACCGGTATTGGCCTCACCGTCGAAGCGGTGGTGCGCCTGATCGATGATTACCAGCAGCGCTACCAGCGTCAGGTGTACTTTGTTGACCCGCAAGGCAACGTGGTGTTGACCGGGTCCAAAGGCGGTGCTCATGGTGCCCGTACCGGGCAGTCCCTGCGCGACTTGCATGGTTTGCGCGAACTGCTCAAGCAAATGCCAAACCCGGCCAGCGGCAGCTATGAGTACCTGAGCGCCGACGGCGACAGCCACTTTCTCAACGTGCGCCTGGTGCCGGAGCTGAACTGGTACTTGTTCGTCGACAAGCGTGAAGACGGTGCCCTGGACAACATCCGCGAGTCGCTTTACCTGAACCTGGCGATCTGCACCATCATCGGCCTGGTGGTGTTGTCGCTGCTCAATGCCATGGTCAAGCGTCATCAGGACAACATCGAAACCCTTGCCACCCGTGACAGTCTCACCGGCCTGCCCAATCGCCGCGGTTTTGACCTGCTGGCCGCCCAGGCACTGCATGAAGCTCAGCGCGAACCCAAACCACTGGTCGCTTTATTGATCGACCTCGACCACTTCAAACAACTCAACGATACATATGGCCATCTGGCAGGCGACGAAGTGCTGCGTCAGTTCGCCCGTGTACTGGAAAACTGCCTGCGCCAGGCGGATATTATCTGCCGTTGGGGTGGTGAAGAATTTATCGTGCTGCTCAAAGACACCGACGGTGGACATGCCCTCGAAGTGGCAGAGAAACTGCGCTTGCTCACCGAGCAGCAAGACTTCAATTTCAACGGCACGGTGATCAAACTGACCACCAGTATCGGCTTGAGTACCCTGCAGCCTGAGGATACCCTGCACAGCCTGATCGCCCGCGCCGATCATGCCCTGTACCGTGCCAAGCAAAGTGGGCGCAACCGCGTGTGTGTAGAAATGCTCAGGTCCGAATATGAATGACGCCCAATGCTGTCCCGCCTGCGGTGCCAGCAACCGTTGCAGCCTGGCCGACCCGCGCACGGCAACCCATGCCTGCTGGTGCTACAGCGTCACTATCGATCCTCAGATCATCGAAGCCTTGCCTGCCGAACAGCGCAACAAGGCCTGCCTGTGCCCCGCCTGTGCCCAGGTGCTGGAACAACTGGAAGCGGCAAAGTCTGCCGCCGACCGTTAAACTGCAACACCCTGCACCTGAACCTGTATGCGTCTCGATCGATTTCTCAGCAACCTGCCCTGCTTCAACCGTCAGCAAGTACGCGTGCTGCTGGCGCAACGGCGCGTGCGCGTCGATGGTCTCTACGTTAGCGACCCTCGCCTGGAGGTGCGCGAATTCAGCCGCGTTGAGGTCGACGAACAACTGCTACAAACCGGGCGCCCGGCGCGCTACCTGATGCTGCACAAACCCCAAGGCTGTGTCAGCGCCACACAAGACCCCGAACACCGCACCGTGCTGGACCTTATCGAAGAAACCGACAAGCACGAACTGCATATCGCCGGACGCCTGGACTACAACACCACCGGACTTATGTTGCTGACCAACGACGGCCAGTGGTCTCGACGCCTGACCCAGCCACAGACCAAACTGCCGAAAATCTACTACGTCGAAACCGAACAGGTCATCGAACCGCACTACGTCGAAAAGTTTCGCCAAGGCTTCTACTTCGCCTTCGAAGACCTCACCACCCTACCCGCCGAACTCAACGTGCTCGGCCCGCGCAGCGCCCGCTTGAGCATCGTTGAAGGTCGTTACCACCAGGTCAAGCGGATGTTCGGTCACTTCGACAATAAGGTGCTGCGCCTGCACCGCGAAAGCATGGGCCCGCTACAACTGGACCCGGGATTACGCCCGGGTGAGTACCGCGCGCTCTATCCCGAAGAGATTCTGGCGATCTGAGGCGACGACCGCTGGGCGGAAAGAATTCGTCAATTTCCCCAAAGGCACTTGCGGGTTACAGCGCTGCCTGCTTGAATCCAATCGTCGGTCTGCATGTGACTCGCTAGTCACGCTCGTAGTCCAAGACACCTTTTTGCTGGCTACCAGTGCCTCGAAGCACCGGGGTCCGGCAGATTGCCCACCTAGAACAATACCCGTCGACCGGCGTGAAAGGATCGACAAGGGCCCTCAGCTTCTTCTTCAAGGCGTATGCCTACCTGTCATAAAGAACGCGCATTCTTGCATGTGCGAACACCCTTTTTGCGCCAGGAGTCGACGACATGAGGCCAGAAATTGCTGTGCTTGATATACAAGGTCAGTATCGGGTTTACACGGAGTTCTATCGCGCAGATGCCGCTGAGAAAACCATCATTCTGATCAATGGCTCGTTGGCCACCACGGCCTCGTTTGCCCAGACCGTGCGCAACCTGCATCCGCAATTCAACGTCGTGCTCTACGATCAGCCCTATGCCGGAAAGTCCAAGGCGCACAACCGTCATGAACGGTTGCTGACCAAGGAAACCGAAGGGCAGATCCTGCTGGAACTGATCGATCACTTTGCCGCCGACCACGTCATGTCGTTCTCCTGGGGCGGTGCCTGCACACTGCTGGCCCTGGCGCACAAGCCGCGGCGTATCGAAAAAGCTGTGGTCAGTTCGTTCTCACCGGTGATCAACGAGCCGATGCGCGACTACCTGGAGCGCGGCTGCCAGTACCTCAGTGCCTGCGACCGACTGCAGGTCGGCAACCTGGTCAACGACACCATCGGCAAGCACTTGCCGTCGTTGTTCAAGCGCTTCAACTACCGGCATGTCAGTACCCTGGACAACCACGAATACGCGCAAATGCACTTTCACATCAACCAGGTGCTTGAGCACGACCTGGACAATGCCTTGCGCTCGGCCCGGGTCATCGACATTCCGGTGCTGTTCATCAACGGTGAGTGGGATGAATACACCACCATCGATGACGCCCGGCAATTCAATCAGCATGTACGCAATAGTCACTTCAGCGAAATTCGCGCTGCCGGCCACTTCCTCGACATGGAACACAAGGCCGCCTGCGACGAAACTCGTGACGCCCTGCTGAGTTTCCTCAAACCCGCCGTCCGGGAATCCCGCGTGCGCTACCCGTACGCCCAGGAACACCATGCACTGGCGATCTGAGCACTCCGGTTGGCGGTAGCGCAGCCTCCTGCATCAACGGCCCGCCTGGGCAGAAGGAAGATGCATGACCTCGCGCTACTGGCCTCCGACCGAGGTTTTTTACGCAGCAAGGCTTCAAATCGCAGAGTGCTTCTGGTACAACGTCAGCCCTGAGCGCGGGTGTCGTATAATGGCATTACTCCAGCTTCCCAAGCTGATAACGAGGGTTCGATTCCCTTCACCCGCTCCACTCTTTCAAGTGTTTCAACTCTCTTGAAACGCTCGCCACCACCCTGACAGCCGTCTTCCTTTTCCAGCACTTGCTTGCATGACACTTGAATGGCTATTTGAATGTTGGCGCCTTGAGGTCTCCAACAAGAAAAAACAGGGCAGCCGCATCGGCCTGATCTCCAATATCGTTCGACGCGCCCGCAAGGACAACAAGCTGCGTTTTCTGTTCTCCTTCCGCCTTGCCCAGTACCTGAACAGCAAGGGCGGCTTCTGGGCTGCACGCGCACGCAAGATGCAACAGCGCCTGAACCTGAAATACGCCGTCGACATCGACATCGGTGCCTGCATCGGGCCGGGCTTTCGCATTGCCCATCTGCCAGGCGTGGTGATCACCGGAAACGCCAACATCGGCCGCAACTTCTTCATTCGCCAGAACTGCACCATCGGCATCAAGACCCTCGGGCTTGAAGACTATGCGTTGAACATTGGCGACAACGTCAGCCTCGGGGCCAACAGCTGCATCATCGCTGACCGCCTGAGCATCGGCGATAACGTCATCATCGGTGCAATGACCCTGGTGACCAAAGACATCCCTTCCGGCTGCACCTTCTACAATAAGCGGGAATCCTGCACCGTCGGCTGATCAGCATGACTTGTTGACCTGACACCCGTTCCGCGATCGGCGAATGCGCTTTAATGGAGAATATTGCGCATTCATCAGCCCGGTTGCGAAACACTCGAAAGGACCCGTTCATGCTGCTTTCCCGCTGGCTTCCTGGTCTGTCCAACCTCCTGCATTACCGCCGTGAGTGGTTCCATGCCGACCTGCAGGCCGGCTTATCGGTTGCCGCGATTCAGATTCCGATTGCCATTGCCTACGCTCAGATTGTTGGCCTGCCGCCGCAGTACGGGCTGTATGCCTGTATCTTGCCGATGATGGTCTATGCCCTGGTGGGCAGCTCACGGCAGTTGATGGTCGGGCCCGATGCGGCAACCTGCGCCATGGTTGCCGGTGCCATTGCACCGTTGGCCATGGGCGACCCCACGCGTCTGGCGCAATTGTCGGTGATCGTGACCATGCTGGTCGGATTGATGCTGATCGCGGCCGGGGTGGCCCGTGCCGGCTTTATCGCCAGTTTCTTCTCGCGCCCGATTCTGATCGGCTACCTCAACGGTATCGGTCTGAGCCTGTTGGCCGGGCAACTGGGCAAAGTGCTGGGCTTCAAAATTGAGGGCAATGGTTTCATCCTCAGCCTGATCAACTTGCTGGAACGCCTCGGGGAAATTCACTGGGTGACCCTGAGCATCGGCCTGGCCGGGCTGGCATTGCTGATCTGGCTGCCGCGTAAATACCCGCGATTGCCTTCCGCTCTGGTAACCGTGGTGATTGCAACACTGGTGGTCGGCGTGTTCGGCCTGGACCGCTACGGCGTGGCCATCCTCGGCCCGGTACCCGCTGGGATGCCAGAACTGGCCTGGCCGAAAACCAACCTGGAAGAAATGAAAAGCTTGCTGCGCGATGCCTTGGGTATTGCCACCGTCAGCTTCTGTAGCGCCATGCTCACCGCGCGCAGCTTTGCTGCCCGTCATGGCTATGCCATCAATGCCAACCATGAGTTCCTGGCCCTGGGTGTCACCAACATTGCCGCTGGTGTTTCCCAAGGTTTCGCCATCAGCGGTGCCGATTCACGTACCGCCGTCAACGATATGGTCGGTGGTAAAAGTCAGCTGGTGGGCATCATCGCCGCGCTGGTTATCGCCATGATCTTGCTGTTTTTTACCGCACCGATGGCCTGGATTCCTCAAGCGGCATTGGGCGCAGTCCTGTTGATGGCAGGCTGGGGTCTGATCGACATCAAATCCCTGGGCAAGATTTACAAGCTCAGCCGCTTTGAGTTCTGGCTGTGTGTGCTGACCACGGTCGGGGTGCTGGGGGTCGGGGTGTTGCCGGGCATAATCATTGCCGTGACCCTGGCCATCCTGCGCCTGCTCTACAGCATCTACCAGCCCACCGATGCGGTTCTGGGCTGGGTACCGGGGATTGAAGGCCAGGTAGATATTGAAGGGCACAAGGATGCGCGCACGGTCAAAGGTCTGGTGGTATACCGCTTCGACGACGCGATCCTGTTCTTCAATGCTGACTACTTCAAGATGCGCCTGCTGGAAGCTGTACAACGGGAACTCGAACCACGGGCGGTGTTGTTCGACGCCGAAGCGGTGACCTCCATCGATGTCAGCGGCATTGCCGCGCTGCGTGAAGTACGGGAAACCCTCAAGGCACGCGGCATTCACTTCGCCATTGCCCGAGCTCGTGGACGCTTTCTGCGCATGCTGGTGCGCTCGGGCATGGCTCGGGAAATGGAGCAGCAGCTGCTGTTCGGTTCAGTCCGCGCCGGCATACGCGCCTATCGCGTCTGGCGTAACCGCATGCGCAAAGAGGAGGCACCGTAGAAGCGGGCTTGCCCCGCGATGCAATATGGCCAGCAGCCTTTAATCGCGGGGCAAGCCCGCTCCCACTGGCATCAAACCCGGCAACGCGTGCACAAGAGCATTGATGGCAAAGCCGATGAACATCACCCCACAGGCACGGGTGATCCACAGCTCATACCGGGTATACAGGGTGCGCACATGGCGGGCACCCACAATGGCGATCAGGATCACATAAGCCAACAAACCGCCAACAAAGCTCAGGGCAATCAGCGCCGGCAACATTGACCATTCCAAAGTTTCAGCACGGCTGGAGATCAGTGCGGTAAAGGTCGCCACGGCCACCGGGTAAGCCTTGGGGTTGGTCAAGCCAAAGACGATGCCGTGCAAGAACGGTTTGCGTACCGGCCCCTGATCGCCATTGCCATTGCCCGGGCGGCTGCGCAGGGCCCGCAGGCCCAACCAGAACAGGTACAGCCCGCTGAGCAGGCCGAGAATGTCGAACACCGAACTGCCGATCTGCCGCGCACCGACAATGGCCACCAACGCCGTGCTGCACCACAGCACATCCCCCAGCAGGTGCCCGCACAAAAAACCCGCCCCGGCCTTACGCCCGCGAGACGCGCCGATACCCAACACCGCCAGCACACCCGGCCCCGGAGTAATGCCGTAGATGAACCCGGAAGCCAGCACGGCAAACAGCAGCGAAAAAGTCATTGGGGGTCGGATCCTGAGCCAAAGCGCGAAGGCCGAAGTCTACGGCAGACTCCGGCGCCAGACCAACTATTCAAAAGCTCTGAGCATCAAGGATCTGCGCTTCGCTCATCGGCGCAGGGCGGGAAAAATACTCTAGCAAGCGGCCACTGCGGTTAGTGAATATGCCATCGACGCCCGCCGCCATGACCTTATCTACATCGACCGCCTCATCCACCGTGTACACATGCACCAGCAGCCCCTTGTCGTGGCTCAGTTGATTCATCCACGGCTGCACCAGATCGGCATAACTCTGTGCACCACCACCGGTGAGTGCAGCAGACGGACCAGTACCAATAGCGCCCGCCGCCTTGGCGTAATCCAGCCAGCGTTCGAACTCAGCTTTGCTCCGGGGTTGCTGGCGGGCATAGAACGCGGCTTTGTCGGTTTCGCCAGACTCGGCAAAGCTTTGTGCCGAAGCCGGTTCGATACTGCCCTTGCCAACCCACAACAGCAGCACCTTCGGCACTTGAGGCATTTCCTTGTGCAGCAAGGCCAGGCTGTTGCGGTCAAAGCTCTGCAACACCACCCTGCCCGGCTGGTCGAGCCAGCCACGCGCGTGCAGGCGCGCTTTCAAGTCGGCTTCGATTCCAGGGAACAACGTCGGCACCTTGGTTTCGATGTACAACCCCGGACGTTTATTCGGGTGCCCTTCAGCAATATCCATGACCTCGTCCAAGGTCAGTATCTGCAAACCTTTGAAGCCTGAACGCGCGCGCTCAGGGTAGGCCTGATTGAACCAGCTCCCGGCATCCAGCGACTTGAGTTCAGCCAGGGTGAAGGCACTGACCGGGCTGTTCTTGCGCTGTGGAAAACGCTCGGCCACATCACTGGTTCGCAGCAAGTTGTCATCGTGCACCGCCACTAACACACCGTCCTTGCTGCGTTGCAGATCCAGTTCGAGGTAATCGACCCCCAACTCCCGCGCCAGCACGTAGGCCGCTGCGGTGGACTCCGGCGCATCGAACGAGGCACCCCGATGAGCAATCACCGCCGGATATGGAATGCCCTGGCGTGCAGCCAGCTCGCGGCCCGATTCAGTCTTGGCCAACGCGGCCAGGGGCAGCAGCAGCAAACAACACAACCTGCCAAATCCTTGCATCGTCATGACATGTCCTCTTGGTCCCGTGCCAAACCAGCATAGTCACCGACACTGATGACAACGCAGTGGCATGCTAAAGTCGCGCCGATCAACTGCCACACCTGGAACAGTGAACCCATGCCCCACACCGACCTCGACGCCAACCTCCACGCTTGGCCTGACCTGATCGCCAGCCATCCGTGCAGCGGCCTGTTGCTTGGCAATGGTGCCAGCCGAGCATTGTGGCGCCCGTTCACCTATTTTTCGCTGTTCGAAGAAGCGCAGCGGGTGCGCCACAAACCCTTGAACCAGACTGACCAGGCCTTGTTCAAATCCTTTGGCACCGAGTTGTTCGAACCGGTGCTCAGCGCCTTGAACACCACAGTACGTATCAACGCCGCTCTGGCTATCAGTTCGTCAGCACCGCTGAACCGCTACTACGCGATCAAGGAAGCCTTGATTCACGCCGTTCGCAGTGTGCACATACCATGGCGGTTACTGCCGCCATCGACCTTGCAGCTCATTAACCACGAACTGCGTAGCTACCAGAGCGTGTATTCAAGCAATTACGACCTGCTTTGCCACTGGGCCGCCAGCCAGACTCCGGATGCGTTCCAAGCGTTGTTCGATGAGGAAGGCAGCTTCGATATCCGCCACACACGCAACCCAGGCACCCGAATGCTGTACCTGCACGGCGGCCTGCACCTACTCAAGCAGCAAGATGGCAGTACCCGTCAGCGCAGTGCCAGCGGCAGCCAACTGCTCGACGGTTTTGCCGTTAACACGCCGGGGGATGTACCGCTGTTCGTCAACGAAAGCAGCAGCGACGACAAGCTCAAGGTGATCCGCAGCTCTGACTACCTGAGCTGGTGCCTGGGTGAACTGGCACGTCATCAGGGCGGAATATGCCTGTTCGGTCAGCACCTGGACGCCAGCGATCGTCACCTGTTGCAGGCGCTCAAGCAGGCGCGCCCCGCACACCTGGCCATTGCTATCCGGCCGTTGAGCGAAGCCTCGATCATCAGCCAGAAACAGCATTACGCCCAGCGCTTTGCGGACACGCCAGGCATACCGCTGTATTTCTTCGACGCCAGTAGCCATCCCCTCGGCGCGCCTGGGTTGGAGGTTGCAGCTCCGCCACCGGTACGTAAGCGCAGATAAATACCGCGACACTTTTGTCATGGTAAACAGCAATTATTATCGATACCATTCGCGGCTTTCTTTTGCGGTCTACCCTGGAAAGCTGGCATGCAACGCTCCAAACCCGACCCGCTCGCACAGGAAACGTGCCGCGGGTTTTATGCCGATATCCTGCATTTCCTGCGCAAGCGCATGGACAATGCCAGTGATGCGGCCGATATGACCCAGGACGTGTTCACCCAATGGCTGGGGTACCGCGACCGGGCACGGGTGGAGCAACCGCGAGCGTTTCTGTTCCAGATGGCGCGCAATCTGCTCAGCGATCACTGGCGGCGCCAGCGTGTACGCCACACCGTTCTCGATGAACAATCAGAACCTGACGAAAACGCGGTTATTGATAACAACGCCGACCCACTGCACCACGCCCAGCAGCAGCAACGCCTGGAACAATTGAAGACCGTGATTGGCGAACTCTCGCCGCGCCGCCGTGAAGCCCTTATGCTGCACCGCTTCGAAGGTTTGTCGCAGGCACAGATTGGTGAGCGCATGGGCATCTCGGTGAGCATGGTGGAAAAACACATTGCCGCTGCACTGCTGCATTGCAAGCAGCGCCTGGACAGTGACAACGGCATGGAGCAGCCCGAATGACCGCCCTCCCCGATACCGAAAAACACTCGGTCGACGCCCAGGCCGCCCGCTGGTTTACCCATAACCGCAACAACCCTTCGCGCGCCTCGCGCAAAGACTTTGCCCTGTGGATGCAGACGCCTGAACACGCCCGTGCCTACAGTCAGTTCGAGCAGCTTTGGGACGATCTGGGCGCACTTAAAAGCCTCAGCCAGGTAGTGCCGTTACCTGCACGCAAACCCCGCAACTGGCGTCCGACTCTGGCTACTGCTGCGGCCCTGGTGTGTGCATTGCTGGCCGGCAACCTGGGGTTGCCCAGCCAGTACTACCAGCACAGCGTGGCGATCAACAGTGAACAAGCGCAGACCCTGGAATTGCCCGATGGCAGTCAACTGAGTGTCAATGCCCATACCCGACTACGTCTGGATTTCGATGGCGAGCGCCGCCTGATTCACCTGGACAAAGGCCAGTTCTACATCGATGTTGCCGCCGACAAAGAACGCCCGTTGCTCGTCGATGCCGGCAGTGCTCGAGTCAGGGTAGTAGGCACCGGTTTCGACCTGCGCCGCAGCCGACAGGAACTGGTGTTGAGCGTTGCACACGGCCAGGTCGCCCTGAAAACTTCCGAACAAGGCCCGGCACCGGCCCTGCTCGGAGCAGGCCAGCGCGCGGTCTACGATGCGGTCCGGGGCACCCTCAACACTCAGCACCTCAAAGATCAGGAAGTAGCTGACTGGCGTGGTGGTCACGTGACCTTTCGCGACCGTGAGCTGAGCAGCCTGATCGATGAGATCGCACTCTACCGCCCCGCCGAGATCGTGCTTGCCGACCCGGCCCTGGGGCGCTTCAGGGTCTCCGGCAACCTTGATGTCAATGACCCGGACGCCTTGCTCAATGCCCTGCCCGCCCTGCTCCCGGTCAAGACCGTGAGCCTGGCCGATGGCCGTTTGCGGATCGAGCGCAAATAAAACCTGAGAATATTTTTCATTCGCATATGAGGGTTTTCAGCAGTACCGCGTCTTCCTCCCGTCTGCGTAGTCATTGCAGGCCTTTTTGGCCTTTGTTGCCGTACTGGGGGATTTCATGTTGCGCGCGTTTCGTCCATTCACACCTTTGTCTGCTCGTCCATCGCTGCTGGCCGCTTGCCTGGCCCTGAGCCTGCAAACCGAGGCTGCGCCGGTCGCGCTGAACCTGCCGGCGCAACCGCTGGCGACGTCGTTGAGCCAATTGGCCCAACAGGCCAAGGTGCAACTGCTGTTCGACGAAGCCTTGCTGCGCAGTGTGCAGGCCCCGGCCCTGAATGGCGCGTTCGAAGCCCAGGAGGCGATTGAGCAACTGTTGCGTAACAGCCGCTTTACCGTGGTCAAGATGGGCAACACTTACGTGGTACGCCTGCGCGAAGGTGACCCAACCGCCGACAACGGTATCCAGTTGAGTGCCGTGAGCATCATCGGCGACAGGCATCAAATCGACCCCAGCACCGTCGGCCGCTCGACGCTGACCCAGGAAGACATCGACCGTTACCAGCCCAGCAATATTCCCAGCATCCTCTCGACCCTGCCTGGAGTGAACATGGGCGGCTCGGTCAAGCCCGGCGGCCAGACCATCAACATCTGGGGCCTGGGGGACGCCGAAGACGTACCGATGACTGTCGACGGTGCGACCAAAAGTGGATTTGAGCGTTATCAGCAGGGCACCATCTTTATCGAGCCGGAGCTGATCAAGAGCATTGAAGTCGAGAAAGGCCCGCACTCGATTTTCACCGGTAACGGCGGCTTTGGCGGCAGCGTCAACATGACCACCAAAGACGCTCCGGACCTGCTACAGGAAGGCCGTAACAGTGGCGCCATGCTCAAGTACGGCTATGCCAGCAACGACCACCAACAGACCTACAGTTCGGCGCTGTTTGGCCGCACCGATGATGGTCGTATGGACGCCCTTGCCTACCTGACCAAACGTGACGGCGGCGACATCAAGCTGGCCGATACCTTGCCCGATCCGGACAACAACTACCCAATCAACCCCCAGCGCCTACCCAACAGCGCCCTGGACCTGGAGGGAGCGCTGTTCAAGTTCAACCTGCACCTGACCGACGAACACAGCTTGGGCTTTTCCTTTTCTCGGTCAGAAAGTGAGCGCTGGACACCGTTCTCGTCTACCTCTTACCCGTCCCCCCCGACACAAAGGGACATCGACAAATATGGCTACGAAAGCGCCCTCAAGCGCAAACTGGCTCACCGTACGGTTACCGACACCACGTGGTCGACCACTTACAACTACCAGCCGATCAACAACCCACTGGTAGACCTGCAGGTGAAGTACTCGGTATCAGACACTGAACAAACCGACGAACGCCAGGCCACGGCGTACTTCCAGCCGTCCACCGGCGGACGCAAGATGGATACCGAGTACACCGACCAGATGCTCGATGTGCGCAACACCAGCCTGTTTGCCACCGGCCCTCTGGAGCACGCATTCACTGCTGGCTTCCAGGTACGTCGCCATGAGCGCGACACCGAAATGTGGATGCCGGGCAGCAAGTACGAAACGCCGCTCTACAACAACGGCATCTACCAGCCGAATTTCATGCCCACTGGTAGCGTCGACAGCCAGGGTTATTTCATTCAGGACGCCATCACCTTGGGTGAGGTGACCGTGACGCCGTCGCTGCGCTACGACCACGTTGCCAACAAGGGCAAGGAAAACGACGCGCCGTTCTACAACGACCCGCAAATGGGTCATGACTACAGCGAAAAGACTTACAGCGGCTGGTCGCCACGCCTGTCGGTGTTCTGGAAGACCAACGAGCAGACAGCCTTCTTCGCCGACTTCAGCAAAACCTGGCGCGCACCAGTGCTTGATGAGCAATATGAAGTCCAGGGCATGGGCAGCCGCACCGCCAGCAGCCGCAACCTCGACCCCGAGCGCATCACCGCCTTGCGCGCTGGTAACATCACAACCCTTTCGAATGTGTTCACCGAGCAGGACAACGTGCTGATCCGCACCACCCTGTTCCGCAACAAGATCGACGATGAAATTTTCAAAGCCACCGGCATTGGCTGCCCGGAACAGTTGGTCAGCGGCGAGAGCATCGCCGATGCGTGCGGCGGTGGCTTGATGTCCAACTACCGCAACATCAAGAGCGTCACCATCAAGGGCTTCGAGGTCGAAAGCTTCTACGATTCCACCTACCTGTTCGGCTCAGCTTCCTACTCGTGGATCAGCGGCCGCCACGAAGGTGCCTACACCAACCCGTGGGGGCCTGATGTTTGGGCCAAGGACATTCCAGCACCGAAATGGATCACCACCCTGGGCGTGAAGATCCCCAGCTGGGATGCGAAAGTTGGCTGGCAGGCGCAGTTCGTGCGCAAGACCGACCGCCTGCCCAGCGACAAATACCGCGAAGGCCCTGCCAGTGGGCTGGGCGACCGTTACTACGATCACTACGCCAACGACGATTATCAGATCCACGGCCTGTTCGCTAACTGGAAGCCCCAGCAGCCGTACCTCAAAGGTACTGAGGTCAACCTGACCGTCGACAACTTGTTCAACAATGAATACCGCGCTGAACTCAGCGGCGACTTTGCCTACAGCCAAGGGCGCAATGCCAAGGTGAGCATCACCCGCTTCTTCTGAAACCTCAGAAAACTGTACGGATGAACTTGCGACCAACTGTAACAAGATCATCCGTGCGGGCTGTGGCTCAATGGCTGGACTTATCTGTCACAGGCTTTTGCTATGTCCAGCCGCGAAAACACCGGAATGGCCCTCGGCCTTCTGGGCGTCATCATTTTCAGCCTGACCCTGCCGATGACCCGTATCGTCGTGCAGGAAATGCATCCATTGCTCAACGGCCTCGGTCGCGCCCTGCTCGCAGCCATCCCTGCCGCGCTGTTGCTGTTCTGGCGGCGTGAGAAATGGCCCACTTGGCAACAGATCAAAGGCCTGAGCCTGGTGGCCCTTGGGGTGATTCTCGGCTTTCCGGTGTTCTCGGCCTGGGCCATGCAAACCGTACCGGCCTCCCACGGCGCTTTGGTTAACGGCCTGCAACCGTTGTGTGTGGCGTTCTACGCAGCCTGGCTGTCCCATGAACGACCGTCGAAAGCCTTCTGGGCCTGCGCCGCAGCGGGCAGTGCCTTGGTGCTGGTGTACGCAATGATCATGGGCGCCGGGCAAATTCAGGCCGGTGATTTGTTGATGCTCGCCGCCATTGCCGTCGGCGGGTTGGGTTACGCAGAAGGTGGGCGACTGGCGCGGGAAATGGGCGGATGGCAGGTAATCTGCTGGGCGTTGGTGCTGGCCAGCCCGTTATTGATCGGCCCGGTGGTGTATCTGGCCCTGCAACATCAAGGACCGGTCAGCGCACAAACCTGGTGGGCCTTTGGTTATGTGTCGCTGTTCTCGCAATTCATCGGCTTCTTTGCCTGGTATGCCGGGCTGGCCTTGGGTGGCATTGCGCGGGTCAGTCAGATCCAACTGCTGCAGATTTTCTTCACCATCGCCTTTTCGGCGTTGTTCTTTGGTGAGCAGGTCGAATCGATCACCTGGCTGTTTGCGGCAGGGGTGATTGGCACCGTGGTATTGGGACGCAAGACCCGTGTCTACCCGGCACCTGTGAAAGCCTGATGGCCTCATCGCGGGGCAAGCCCGCTCCCACACTCTGTGGGAGCGGGCTTGCCCCGCGACGCTTCAAGCTGGAATCAAACCATCGGCCCGCAACAGGGTCTCCAGGCAATGCACGTTGACCCCATAGAATGCCTTCAGCTGCTGAATCTTCTCCAGCAGCGCTGTTGAATCCCCCGGCGCCTTGCGCTTCACCGCCAGGATCATCTTGTTCTTGTTGGTGTGTTCCAGCGAGATAAACTCGAACACCTTGGTCTCATAGCCACAGGCCTCCAGGTACAAGGCGCGCAAGCTGTCGGTGAGCATCTCGGCTTGTTGCCCCAGATGCAGCCCGTATTGCAGCATGGGCTTGAGCAGGCCTGGGCTGTGTAATTGCGGGCGAATCTGTTTGTGGCAGCACGGCGAACACATGATGATTGCCGCACCGCAGCGAATACCGGTGTGAATTGCATAATCGGTGGCGACATCGCAGGCATGCAGGGCGATCATCACCTCAATGGCGCTGGGCACCACGCTGCGTACATCGCCGCACTCGAACACCAAGCCCGGATGCTCCAGGCGCGCAGCAGCCGCATTGCACAGTTCGACCATGTCCGGACGCAACTCCACACCGGTGACCTGAGCCTCACGCTGCAGGGTGTTACGCAGATAATCATGGATCGCAAAGGTCAGGTAGCCCTTGCCTGAGCCGAAGTCGGCCACGCGCAACGGCTGATCGGCGGCCAATGGTGCCGAATTCAGGGCATGGGAAAACACTTCGATGAATTTGTTGATCTGTTTCCACTTGCGCGACATGGCAGGGATCAGCGCCTGCTGCTTGTCGGTGACGCCCAGGTCATGCAGGAACGGACGGCTCAGTTCCAGGTAGCGTTTCTTCTCCCGATCATGCTCCCCCGCTGCTGCCGCGCGCGCCTGCTGCACAGCGTTGCGGTGAAACATCGGCTTGCCCTTCTTGCTGAATTCCAGCTGTGCTTCGTCGCTCAGGCTCAGCAGGTGAGCGTTGCGGAACGAACCCGGCAACAGCTCGGCAATCAATGCCAATGCCTCTTCATTAGGCAGGTTGCGGGTGATGTCGCGGGTCTGGTAGCGGTAAACCAACGACAAGCAGGCCTGACCTTTGACGGTCAAGGGCTTGGCGATAATCTTCTGCAAGGCTTCTTCAGTACCGACATGGCGCGCCAGCACCAGCTTGATCAGCGCGTTTTGTTGCAGGCTGGTGGCGAGCAGGCTCAGAAATTGCGCACGCGCATCCGGCGCAGCCTGGGCGGTGGGGGAATCGGACATCGGGAGTGGGTGCCTCGGATTGACCACGGTAGGAGCGGGCTTGCCCCGCGATTGCGATTTCACTGAAACACCGCGATCGCGGGGCAAGCCCGCTCCTACCGGAGGTTGAAAATTAGGCTGAGGATTTTACGTGGAGGAGCGTGCCCCGCTCAAGCCAGAACGACCAAGCGGTTGGGCAGTTCATTGCGTTCGTGGGTCAAGGGCACATGCTGGCTGAGCAATTCGCCGCAGGCCTCGATGCAGGTGACAAAGCCCTGCAAGGTCTGGCCTTCGCGTACTTGCTCGGTAAAGCGCTGGACGATGCTCTCCCACACCTGATTGTCCAGACGCCGGGAAATCCCTTCATCCACCAGAATTTCCACATAACGCTCAGCCTCGCTGACAAAAATCAGTATCCCGGTGCTGCCTGCCGTGTGATGCAGGTTCTGCTCCAGAAACTGACGCCGGGCCAGGTTCGACGCACGCCAGTGCCGAACGGTACGCGGAATCAAGCGGGTGGTCAGCACCGGCAGGCGAAACAGCAGACACAACGCGATAAAGGTTAGCCATTGAGCGATGAGCAAACCATCAACACTCAACCAACCGCCCAGGTAATACACCGCACCCGGCACTACCAGGGCCAACAGGCTGGCCCACAGCAAGGGAATATAGGCGTAGTCGTCGGCGCGGGTGGCAAGCACCGTAACCAACTCGGCATCGGTGCGCCGCTCGACCTGAGCGATGGCCTCGGCAACTTGCCGCTGTTCATATTCACTGAGCAATGTCATGCCCTGAGTCTCTCCCTGATTAGTGTTTTACCAGCCACCGGAGGAACCTCCTCCACCGAAGCCACCACCACCGCCACTGAAGCCACCGCCACCACCGCCTCCACCAAAACCACCATAGCCACCGCCGAAACCACCACCCATGCCGCCGCGGCCACCGCGCCCGCTTCCGCCCAGCCCCATGGATTGTAAAGCGAAGACCACGATAATCAGCAGGACAAACAAGCCAACAGACCAGGCTGGCGCGCCCTCTTCTCCCCCACCGCTCTGTGCCCGGGAAGGCTCTGCCAATGGGTTACCACCCAGCACCTGCAAGATGGCCGCCGTGCCCTGAACAATGCCCAGGCTGAACTCGCCGCGGCGAAACGCGGGCGTCATGATGCCATTGATGATCACAGAAGCCTGGGCATCGGTCAGGCGTTCTTCCAGGCCATAGCCGACTTCGATGCGCAGCTTGCGCGCCTGCGGCGCAACGATCAACAGCGCACCGTTATCCTTGCCTTTCTGGCCAATCCCCCAATACCGCCCCAGCTGGTAACCAAACTCTTCGATGGGCAGGCCCTGCAGATCATTCACCGTGACCACCACCACTTGCTCGCCGCTGGCCTGTTCATGGGAGGTGAGCATCCGTTCAAGTTGCGTGCGACTACCGGCGTCCAGCAAATTGGCGTTATCCACCACCCGGCCGGTCAACGCCGGAAAGCTCACCTCGGCCCGTAGTGGCGTGACCATCAACCACGCCAGCAGGAGCGCCCACTGCAACAGCCGCATCAGAATTTCACTTCAGGGGCTTTGTCGGCATCGGCGGCCGTGGCCTCGAAGTTCTCCCGCACCGGCAGGCTGCTGTACATCAGGCTGTGCCAGATACGCCCAGGGAAGGTGCGAATCTCAGTGTTGTAGCGCTGAACGGCGGCGATAAAGTCCTTACGGGCCACGGCAATACGGTTTTCCGTGCCTTCAAGTTGCGACTGCAAGGCCAGGAAATTCTGATTGGACTTCAAGTCTGGGTAGCGTTCGGACACCACCATCAGCCGGCTCAGTGCCCCGGTCAGTTGCGCTTGCGCCTGCTGGAACTGCTGCAACTTCTGCGGGTCGTCCAGGGTGCTGGCATCGACCTGGATCGACGTAGCCTTGGCCCGCGCTTCAATGACCGCGGTCAGGGTTTCCTGCTCCTGTTTGGCATAGCCTTTGACGGTTTCCACCAGGTTGGGGATCAAGTCGGCGCGGCGCTGGTACTGGTTCTGCACCTGAGCCCAGGCAGCTTTGACCTGCTCATCGTAGTTAGGAATGTTATTGATCCCGCAACCGGCCAGCAGGCTGCCCAACATCATTACCAACCACAGCCTTACGCCCTTGAACTGGATGACCTGCATAGTAGTTGTTCTCCTTGATCAGCGTGAATCATTGAACTTGAGGCATAATCCGTCACCGCCGCTGGCTCGTGACCGCCCATTTGGCTAAAAGATGCCCCAGCAAACTACAACAATAGCCGCTTACCCAACTTCGGCTGGGCAGTATCACCGTGAATACTGCCTTGGGCCTTGAGAACAGAACTACATGAACAAGCTGTGTTTGCTGGGCCTGGTCGTCAGCCTGGCCAGTCACTCGGCCTTTGCCGATACCTCTGCTGATCCGTTGAAGACCAAACAGGCGTTCATCGCCGACCTCATGGGCCAGATGACCCTGGATGAGAAGATCGGCCAGTTGCGCCTGATCAGCATCGGCCCGGAAATGCCCCGTGAAATGATTCGCAAAGAAATCGCTGCTGGCCGAATCGGCGGCACCTTCAACTCGATCACCCGCGCCGAAAACCGTCCCATGCAGGACGCTGCAGGCCGTAGCCGCCTGAAGATCCCGATGTTCTTCGCCTACGACGTGATCCACGGCCACAGGACGATTTTCCCTATCAGCCTGGCCCTGGCTTCGAGCTGGGACATGGACGCCATCGCCAAGGTCGGCCGCGTTTCGGCCCTGGAGGCATCCTCCGACGGCATCGACATGACCTTCGCACCGATGGTCGATATCGCCCGCGACCCACGCTGGGGCCGCACCAGTGAAGGTTTCGGTGAAGACACCTACCTGGTGTCGCGCATCTCCAAGGTCATGGTCGAGTCGTTCCAGGGCAAGAGCCCGGCAGAAGCCACCAGCCTGATGGCCAGCGTCAAACACTTCGCCCTGTACGGTGCGGTGGAAGGCGGTCGCGACTACAACACCGTCGACATGAGCCCGACGAAGATGTTCAACGACTACCTGCCACCCTACCGCGCGGCGATTGACGCCGGTGCCGGTGGCGTGATGGTTGCGCTGAACTCGATCAACGGAGTCCCGGCCACCTCCAACACCTGGCTGATGCACGACCTGCTGCGCAAAGACTGGGGCTTCAAAGGCGTGACCGTCAGCGACCACGGGGCGATCACCGAGCTGGTGCGCCACGGCGTCGCCCGCGATGGTCGTGAAGCGGCAAAGCTGGCGATCAAGGCCGGCATCGACCTGAGCATGAACGACTCGTTGTACGGCGAAGAGCTGGCCAGCCTGCTCAAGGCCGGCGAAATCAACCAGGCCGATATCGACAATGCCGTGCGTGAAGTCCTCGGTGCCAAGTACGACATGGGCCTGTTCGCCGATCCATACCGGCGTATCGGCAAGGCCAGCGATGACCCAGCCGACACCTATGCCGACAACCGCCTGCACCGTGCCGAAGCCCGCGACGTCGCACGCCGCAGCCTGGTACTGCTGGAAAACCGCGAACAAACCCTGCCGTTGAAAAAGTCCGGCACCATCGCCCTGGTCGGCCCGCTGGCCGATGCGCCAATCGACATGATGGGCAGTTGGGCCGCTGCCGGCCGCCCACACCAATCGATCACTGTACGTGAAGGCATGCGCCAGGTACTCGGTGACAAAGCCAAGGTGATTTACGCCAAAGGCTCCAACGTCACTCACGACAAAGCCATTCTCGACTACCTGAACTTCCTCAACTTCGATGCCCCGGAAATCGTCGACGACCCACGCCCGGCCGCCGTACTGATCGATGAGGCGGTCAAGGCGGCAAAGCAGTCCGATGTGGTCGTGGCGGTGGTTGGCGAATCCCGTGGCATGTCCCACGAGTCGTCGAGCCGTACCACCCTGGAAATCCCGGCAGCCCAGCGCGAACTGATCAAAGCCCTGAAAGCGACCGGCAAACCACTGGTGCTGGTGCTGATGAACGGTCGCCCGCTTTCGCTGACCTGGGAGCGTGAACAGGCAGACGCCATTCTGGAAACCTGGTTCAGTGGTACCGAAGGCGGCAATGCCATTGCTGATGTGCTGTTTGGCGACTACAACCCGTCGGGCAAGCTGGCCATTACCTTCCCGCGTTCGGTCGGCCAGATTCCGATGTACTACAACCACCTGAGCATCGGCCGTCCGTTCACCCCCGGCAAACCTGGCAACTACACCTCGCAGTACTTCGAAGAGCCGAACGGCCCGCTGTATCCCTTCGGCTACGGCCTGAGCTACAGCGAATTCAGCCTGTCGCCGCTGACCCTGTCGAGCAAAACCCTGAAAAAAGGCCAGACCCTCGAAGCCAGCATCAAGGTGAAAAACACCGGCAAGCGTGACGGCGAAACAGTGGTACAGCTGTATGTACAGGACATCGCTGCGTCGATGAGCCGCCCGGTCAAAGAGTTGAAGAACTTCCAGAAGGTCATGCTCAAGGCCGGTGAAGAACGTACCGTGCGCTTCCAGATCAGCGAAGACGACCTGAAGTTCTACAATACCCAGCTGCAGTGGGCGGCCGAACCTGGTGAGTTCAATGTCCAGGTCGGGCTGGACTCCCAGGCGGTACAGCAGCAGCGATTCGAACTGCTGTAAACCATTGCCAAGCGTCAAGGGAAGGCCAGGAGGCCTTCCCCCTCTGCCGGGATCTGCACCATGCCTTATTCATTTCGCGCCCTGCGTCTGGGGCTGATCATCTTCTTCATTCTCGCCGGCACATTGCTTAGCGCAGGCTGGGCCATGCACCATGCCAAGCGTCAGTCGATGGTCGAGGACGCGGCGCGGGCCAATCAACAGTTGGGCCTGTACGCTACTTCGCTGCATACCTTGATCGAACGCTATCGTGCCCTGCCCGCTGTACTGGCCCTGGATCCGGAACTGATCAGTGCCCTCAGTGGCCCCGTCAGCGCGCCGGTTCAAGATGCCCTGAACCGTAAGCTTGAACGCATCAATGGTGCGGCCAATTCATCGACCCTGGAACTGCTGGACCACACCGGCCTGGCAGTGGCCGCGAGCAACTGGCGCCTGCCCAGCACCTATGTGGGGTCGAACTACGGATTTCGCCCCTACTTCAAACAGACCAAAAGCCAGGGCAGCGGACGTTTCTATGCGATTGGCGTGACCAGCGGCGTGCCGGGCTATTTTCTTTCCAGCGCCGTGCAGGATGAGAGCAAGCGTTTTCTCGGCGCCATGGTGGTGAAGCTGGAGTTCCCGGAACTCGAACGCGAGTGGCGCCAGGGCAGCGATGTGCTGCTGGTCAGCGATGCTCGCGGCATCATTTTCATCGCCAACCAGGACGGTTGGCGCTACCGCCACCTCAAGCCTTTGACCCCTGCTGATCGAGCCGAACTGGCGGTCACCCGCCAGTACGACAAGCAACAGCTGGTGCCGTTACAGCATCAGGTACTCAGCCGCTTCGATGACAACAGCCACTTGATGCGCGTTCAGGGCCCGGAAGGTAATACTGAGTACCTGTGGGAAAGCTTGCCGCTGGAAGCCGAAGGCTGGACTTTGCACCTGCTGCGCAAGCCGCACGTCAGCGACGACGGGCGCAACGCCGCCCTTACCGCCGCCGCTGTGTGGCTGAGCCTGGTCTTCGCCTTGTTGTTCATCAGCCAGCGCGTGCGCCTGTCACGCTTGCGCCAGCGCAGCCGCGAAGAACTCAAGCGTCTGGTCGAGGAACGTACCCGCGACCTGCGCACTGCGCAGGAAGGGCTGGTGCAGTCGGCTAAACTGGCAGCCCTTGGGCAGATGTCGGCAGCGCTGGCCCATGAGATCAATCAGCCGCTGACCACCCAGCGCATGCAATTGGCTACCTTGCGTCTGCTGCTCGACAACCAGCGTTACGAGGAAGCAACTCAAGCACTGGAGCCGCTGGAGCAGATGCTCACGCGTATGGCCGCACTCACCGGACACCTGAAAACCTTCGCGCGCAACAGCCCCAGCGGTTTACGCGAGCGCCTGGATCTGGCCACGGTGGTCGATCAGGCGTTGCAACTGCTCGATACGCGAATTCGCGCCGAGCAGGTCAAAGTGTCCCTGTACCTGGCGCGCCCGGCCTGGGTGCGTGGTGACGCCATTCGCCTGGAGCAGGTGCTGATCAACCTGCTGCGCAACGCGCTGGATGCCATGGCCGGAAAAAGCTACAAGCGCCTGGAAATCCGCATCGAAGCTGAGGCCGATCAATGGCGCCTGAGTGTGCTCGACAGCGGTGGCGGCATCGCCGAAGAACACTTGGCCAATGTCTTCGACCCCTTCTTTACCACCAAGCCCGTGGGTGAAGGGCTGGGGCTGGGCCTGGCGATTTCCTATGGCATCATTCATGAGGCTGGCGGGCGCCTTTCGGTCGATAATCAACCGGGCGGTGCCTGTTTCAGCCTTACCCTGCCCTGTGATCTGGAGCCTTGATGTTCAATTCGGTAATGGTCGTCGACGATGAAGCCAGCATTCGCACTGCGGTCGAGCAGTGGCTGAGCCTGTCTGGCTTCAGCGTGCAACTGTTCAGCCGTGCCGAAGACTGCCTGAGTCAGTTACCTGAGCATTTCCCCGGGATAATTCTCAGTGATGTGCGCATGCCCGGCATGGACGGCCTGCAATTGCTTGAGCAACTTCAGGTGCGAGACGCCGACCTGCCGGTGATCCTGCTGACTGGCCACGGCGATGTACCCATGGCGGTCGAAGCCATGCGTAACGGCGCCTATGATTTTCTGGAGAAGCCCTTCAGCCCGCAGAGCCTTTTGGCTAGCCTGCGCCGCGCGCTGGAGAAACGCCAACTGATCCTGGAAAACCGCCGCCTGCATGAGCAGGCCGACCTCAAGGCGCGCCTGGAACTGAACCTGCTGGGTATGTCGCACGGCATGCAGCAGTTACGCCGACAAGTGCTGGACTTGGCCAGCCTACCGGTCAATGTCTTGATTCGGGGTGAAACCGGCAGTGGCAAGGAGCAGGTTGCACGCTGCCTGCACGAATTCGGCCCGCGGGCGGGCAAACCCTTTGTGGCGCTCAATTGCGCTGCGATTCCCGAGACACTGTTTGAAGCCGAATTGTTCGGCCACGAAACCGGTGCCTTCACAGGAGCCCAGGGCAAGCGCATTGGCAAACTTGAGTACGCCAACGGCGGCACAGTGTTCCTCGATGAAATCGAAAGCATGCCCCTGGCCCAGCAAGCCAAATTGCTACGGGTGTTGCAGGAACAGAAACTGGAACGCCTTGGCGCCAACCAGAGCATCAGCGTCGATCTGCGCATCATTGCCGCCACCAAGCCCGACCTGTTGGAGGAAGCGCGCGCTGGACGTTTTCGCGAAGACCTGGCCTACCGCCTTAACGTCGCCGAATTACGCCTGGCGCCATTGCGTGAACGACGCGAAGACATTCCCTTGCTGTTCGAGCACTTTGCCCGCCAGGCAGCCGAGCGCATCGGCCGCAGTGCACCTCAGCTCAGCGCTGCGCACCTGGGGCGCTTGCTCAGCCACGACTGGCCCGGCAATGTTCGTGAACTGGCCAATGCTGCAGAACGTCACGCCATGGGCCTGGGTGAACCAGGCGCTGCTCAGGTTGAGCCAGGGCAATCACTGGCTGCCCAGCAAGAAGCGTTTGAAGCCCAATGCCTACGTGCTGCTTTGAACCGACACAAAGGCGAAATCAAGGCGGTCATGGAAGAGCTGCAACTACCCCGGCGCACACTCAACGAGAAAATGCAGCGCCACGGCCTGCTACGCGAAGACTTTCTCTGACCCCAATAAGCGGATTTTTGCCTATCGCCATTGCGACGGTAGGCGGATTTCCGCTCACCCAACTCTGGAAACCCTTCTAAACCGGGCCTTCAGCACCTGGCACAGCTCCTGCTATAGCCCTGGCAGGCTGCGTTTCGGCGCGCTCCACAAAAACAACTATGAAGGTCCCTTCGATGGATAACTCCACCACCCTGCCAGCCGGGGCGGCCATTGCGCCAGCCGCGGAAAAAACCACCCGAAGCCGACTCAAGTCGATTTTCAGCGGTTCGATCGGCAACATGGTCGAATGGTACGACTGGTATGTCTACGCCGCATTTTCGCTGTACTTCGCCAAAGCCTTTTTCCCTGCCGGTGACACCACTGCACAGTTGCTGAACACGGCCGCCATTTTCGCCGTGGGCTTTTTGATGCGCCCGATCGGTGGCTGGCTGATGGGTATTTACGCCGACCGCAAAGGCCGCAAGGCTGCGCTGATGGCCTCGGTACTGCTGATGTGCGCAGGCTCGCTGGTCATCGCCCTGACCCCTGGCTATGAAACCATCGGCGTTGCCGCGCCGGTGCTGCTGGTTATCGCCCGCTTGATGCAAGGCCTGTCGGTCGGTGGCGAATACGGTACCTCGGCCACCTACCTCAGTGAGATGGCAACCAAGGAGCGCCGCGGCTTCTTCTCCAGCTTCCAGTACGTGACCCTGATCTCCGGTCAGCTCATTGCTCTGGCCGTGCTGATCATCCTTCAGCAGACCCTGACCACAGAGCAGCTGTATGCCTGGGGCTGGCGCGTACCGTTCGTGATCGGCGCGCTGTGCGCAGTCGTCGCCTTGTACCTGCGTCGTGGCATGGAAGAAACCGCTTCCTTCACCAAGAAAGAAAAGTCCAAAGAAAGCCTGATGCGCACCCTGATGCGCCATCCCAAGGAACTGGCGACCGTGGTCGGCCTGACCATGGGCGGTACCCTGGCCTTCTATACCTACACCACCTACATGCAGAAGTACCTGGTGAACACCGTTGGTATGAGCATCAGTGATTCGACCACCATCTCGGCGGCGACCCTGTTCCTGTTCATGTGCCTGCAGCCGATCATCGGCAGCCTGTCTGACAAGATTGGCCGTCGTCCGATCCTGATCGCCTTCGGTGTTTTGGGCACCCTGTGCACCGTACCGATCCTCACCACCCTGCACACCATCCAGACCTGGTGGGGCGCGTTCTTCCTGATCATGGCGGCGCTGATCATTGTCAGCGGCTACACCTCGATCAACGCCGTGGTCAAAGCTGAGCTGTTCCCAACCGAAATCCGTGCGTTGGGCGTTGGCTTGCCGTATGCGCTGACCGTTTCGATCTTCGGCGGTACCGCTGAATACGTGGCGCTGTGGTTCAAGAGCATCGGCATGGAAACCGGTTTCTACTGGTACGTCACTGCCTGTATTGCCTGCTCGTTGCTGGTGTATGTGTTCATGAAAGACACCCGCAAGCATTCGCGGATCACTACCGACTGAGGCTTGGCCTGAAGTACCCCAAGGGGGCGTCCAGCAATGGGCGCCCCTTTTTCATTTCTATCGCGGGGCAAGCCCGCTCCCACAGGCGCTTTCTCAACACCTGTGGGAGCGGGCTTGCCCCGCGATTCATATACATCTAATAAATCGATTTTTATACGCTATTTTTTGCGCTTTTTAATCAATTTTATCGGCGTAATATCAAACCCATAGAAACAAGCAACCCCTCACAACCCCGGAGCAACGACCATGAAAAGCAAACTGATCCTGACCCTGGCCTTCTCGGTACTGGCTGCCAACGCTTTCGCTGAAGACGGCTTCGACCGCACCAACAGCCACAACTTCGGTGCCGTACAAACCCAGTCAGCCACCTATGCAGAAGATGGTTTCGATCGCACCGGTGCTGCCAAATTCGCTGAAGACGGTTTCGATCGCACTGGCGGCGCCAAATTCGCTGAAGATGGCTTCGACCGCACCGGCGGTGCCAAATTTGCCGAAGACGGTTTCGACCGCACTCAGGCCCATCGCATCAGCTAATCCCTGATACGACGCAGTCAGCCCGGCCTCGGCCGGGCTTAATCGTTTTCAGCCGGGCAAAGCCTTGGCACACTAGGCGCTTACTCACAGGGAAGGCCGCAAGGCCAGCGCAGATGTACTACTACGAACCCGCAAAAGGCCACGGCCTGCCTCACGACCCGTTCAATGCCATCGTCGGCCCACGCCCTATCGGCTGGATATCCTCCCAGGACAGCGACGGGCGCCTGAACCTTGCGCCTTACAGCTTCTTCAATGCCTTCAACTACATTCCGCCGATCATCGGTTTCTCCAGCGTCGGGCGTAAAGACAGCCTGAACAACATCGAGCAAACCGGCGAGTTCGCCTGGAACCTGGCCACCCGCCCGCTGGCTGAGGCGATGAACCAGAGCTGCGCAGCCGTCTCACCTGAGGTGGACGAATTTGCCCTGAGCGGCCTGACGCCAGTGGCGTCGAAAGTCATCGCGGTGCCGCGTGTGCAGGAAAGCCCGGTGTCCTTTGAATGCAAGGTGACGCAGATCATTCAGCTACAGCGTGCTGACCAGCAACTGGTACCGAGCTGGTTGATTCTGGGTGAGGTGGTAGCAGTGCACATTGCCGAACATCTGCTTAAGGACGGCATCTACGATACCGCTGCCGCGCAGCCGATTCTGCGCGGCGGTGGGCCTGCGGACTATTTCGAATTGGGTAATCTGTTCAAGATGCCTCGCCCGCAGGTCAAAGGCTGACTCACCAGACCAGTTCAGCGTCGTCGCTGACGTCTTTGAGGCGCTCAAGCTCGGCACAGGCAGCTTCATCTGCGGCCAGTGCCGTTTTGAAGGTCTGCCCGTCGAGCACCTTGTGAAAACGCGGTGCCCCCGTGGCGCCCAGGCCTTTCACGGCGATTGCCGCGTTGTAGCCCTCTTCACCCCGTACTGCTGCCGATACGGCCTCAAACTGCGCAAACTCTTTACGTGCCATGTGCCTCAAACCCACATCAATTGCCTGAAAACGCCATTCTACCCTGTGCAAGGGTCGGCAAAGGTATGCAGGTCGAGACTGGCCAGCACTTGGGCTTGAACCAACTCACCGAACAGGTCGAGCGTGGGCGAGGCAAAATAGCCGCTCATGGCCTGCTGATCGCTCCACAAACCACTCAGCAACCACAGGTCGGCATCGGCCTGAGACTGCTGCAAGGTAAAGCGCAGGCAGCCGGGAGCCTGCCGCGAGGGTTCGAGCAATTGACGCAAGCGTTCGCCCAGTTCGACGGAACGACCGCTGCTGGCCCGGATGAAAGCAAGGTGGGTGACCGGTTGCGAAGTGGCCATGCGCAGTTCTCCTGAAGCCGCCAGTGGTAATTGCCAGATTGCACAGGTTAGGCGACCCCTCGCGCGCGCCGTTAGGCTATTCCTGTCAGGCACTTGCCTGATCCTGCGCGCGACAGGATCAGGCAAGCAGACGACAGCATCCGGCTAGCGCCGTTGCTTGCACAAACCTATGCTGCACACATCCTCTTGCGGAAACCGTGCAATGCCTACTCTCGACCCTGCCCTGGAACAACAACGCCAGGAGCTGGCAGACCTGGTGCGTCGCCATGCACCACGCAGCCTCAGCGGCGAATCCGCCATCGAAGACCTGTTCTTGGTGCAATACGAAGAAAGCGTGCGCTCTTTTCCAACCCTGGCCCAACCCGCCTTGTGCATCCTTGCCCACGGTAGCAAGGAGATCTGCCTGGGTGATGAACGCTACGTGTACGATCCGCTGCACTACATGGTGCTCTCGGTCGCCCTGCCAATCAGTGGTGTGCTGCTCGAAGCCAGCCCGGAAAACCCAAGCCTCGGGGTACGCTTGAACATCGATCCGGCACAGATCAACAGCCTGATCGCCGAAGCCGGTCCCATGGGTGTTCCGACGCTGCCTTCAGGGCGCGGGCTGTATGTAGAACGCACGGATCCCTTGTTGCTCGATGCGTTGCTGCGCTTGATACGCCTACTCGACACCCCCAAAGACATCACAGTACTGGCACCGCTGATCCGGCGTGAAATTCTCTACCGTTTACTGCGCGGGCCGCAGGGCTATCGACTGTATGAAATAGCCATGGCCAGCAGCCAGACCCACCGGGTCTGCCAGGCGATTGAATGGATCAACAAGCACTTTCATCACCCCTTGCGCATCGACGATCTGGCCAAGGCGGTCAACCTGAGCAGTTCAACCCTGCACCATCGGTTCAAAGCAGTGACCTCCATGAGTCCGTTGCAGTATCAAAAGCAGTTGCGCTTGCAGGAAGCGCGGCGATTGATGCTCAACGATGGGCTGGAGGCGGCGGTGGCGGGGTATCGGGTGGGTTATGAAAGCCCGTCGCAGTTCAGCCGGGAGTACAGCCGCTTGTACGGTGCACCCCCAGCGCGGGACTTGGCGCGGTTGCGTAGTGCTTTTTGATAATCGCGGGGCAAGCCCGCTCCCACCGGTTGAAAATCTGTGGGAGCGGGCTTGCCCCGCGATCAGTTTTACAACGCACTCACCACATGCTTGATCTCTTGGAAGGCGCTCAGCCCCCAAGGCCCAAGCTCGCGCCCAATGCTGCTCTGTTTGTAACCGCCCCAAGCGGTCTGCGGGAAGATAACCTGGGGCGCGTTGATCCACACCAATCCGGCCTGCAAGGCATTGGCTACTCGTTCTGCAGCCTGGTGGTCAGCGCTGACCACACTGGCCACCAAGCCGAATTCGCTGTCATTGGCCAACGCCACAGCTTCAGCTTCACTGACCACCGAACGCACACACAGCACCGGGCCAAAAATCTCTTCACGCCACAGGGCGCTGTCCAGCGGTACATCCGTGAACACCGTCGGGCTGATGAAGTATCCGCAGGGCAACGTTGATGGTCGGGTACCGCCGCACAACAGCCGTGCACCCGCTTCCATCCCAGCGGCAATGTGCTTTTGTACACGCTGGTACTGGAGCCGGTTGACCAAGGCGCCCATCTCACTCTCACCGGCAAACGGATCACCGACCTGAATGGCCTCGGCGCGGGCCTTAAGACGCGCAATAAAATCCGGGTACAGCGTTTCTGCCACCAACACCCGGCTGGTCGCCGAGCACATTTGCCCGGCGTTGAAGAAACCGCCCATACAGGCCAGCTCCACCGCCAGCTCAAGGTCGGCCGCCTCCAGCACCAGCATGGAAGACTTGCCCCCCAATTCCAGGCTTACGCCCTTGACCGTCTCCGCCGCCCGCTGCATGACCTGCACACCCACCGCATTGCTGCCGGTGAATGACACCTTGGCCAGCCGAGGATCAGCCGCCAGGGCTGCGCCTACCGCAATCCCGGTGCCGCAGACCAGGTTGAACACACCGTCAGGCAAGCCACATTCAGCGATGATGCTGGCCAGTTCCAGCTCCGCCAACGGCGTTACTTCCGAAGGTTTGAGTACCACGCAGCAACCGGCCGCCAGCGCCGGTGCGAGTTTCCAGGCGGTGGTGACCATGGGGAAATTCCACGGCACGATCAGACCGACCACACCACACGGCTCACGCCGTAGGCGCGCGACAAACGCGTCGCTGGGCAGCAGTACTGCGCTGTCCTGCCCGGCATCCAGCGTGTCGGCAAGCTCTGCGTAGTAACGGAAAGTCGCGATGACATCGTCGACATCCATCTGCGCTTCGGCAAGCGGTTTGCCGTTGTTACTGGCCTGCAAGAACACCAGGCGCTCACGCCGTGCCTCGACACCGTCGGCAATTACCCGCAACAACGCCGCGCGTTCAGCACTGCGGGTTGCCGACCAGCCAGCGAACGCATCTTGAGCCGCCTGGGTGGCACGCGCCACCGCTGCACCATCACCACCGGCCACCTGCGCCAGCAGCTGCTCATTGCTCGGGTTGATCACTTCCAGCAGTTGCGGGCCGTGCTGCCAGGTTCCTTCAATGTAAACACCTGCGAGGGACATCATGCCGGCACCGCCTGCATCCAGCTGTTCTGGTCAACTTCGATCAGACTTGGGCCTTTGCGCTCACACGCCTGACGCAAGGCGTCACGCAGTTGCTCGATATTGCCCACCGCTTGGGCTACGCAGCCCAGGGCCTTGGCAACGCCGATGAAATCCGGAGTATGGATGTCTACGCCAACTGGCTCGATGGCACGGTTGACCATGTACTTCTTGATTTCTTCGTAGCCTTGGTTGTTCCACAGCAGCACAATCAGCGGCACCTGCGCCTCCGTGGCGCTGGCCAGTTCCGGCAGGGTGAACTGCAAGCCGCCGTCACCGATCAGGCACACCACCGGGGCGCGGTCTTCAATGGCTTCAGCGCTACCCAACCAGGCGCCCATAGCCGCCGGCAAGGCGTAGCCCAGGGTGCCATAGCCGGTCGAGGCATTGAACCAGCGGCGAGGCTGATCCATGTCCAGGGTCAGGTTGCCGGTGTATACCGGTTGCGTCGAGTCACCGACCAGCACCGCGTTCGGCAGGGTTTCGAGCACGGTTTTGAGCATGCGTGTCTGGCTGTGCATCGGCAGATCCCAGTCGGCGAGCAAGCGTTCACGCAGACGAGCCGCACGGCTTGTGCCCCACTCGGCACCGCGTACCGGTGCAGGCTGCTCGGCCAGAGCGACCAGCAGGGCCTGGGTAGCTACCGTGGCATCGGCTACCAAGGCCATCTCTGGCGGGTAATTGCGGACGGTCTGATCCGGGTCGATGTCGATGCGCAGCAAGCGCCCCGGGATCTCGAAGCCACCTTTGAAGGTGACGTCGTAATCGGTCTCGGCCAATTCCGTGCCGATTGCCAGTACCACGTCCGCTTCAGCCACCAGCTCGCGGGTTGCCACCAACGACTGCGTCGAACCGATCTGCAAAGGATGGTTCGCCGGTACAACGCCCTTGGCATTGATAGTCAGCGCCACCGGTGCCTGCAGGTACTCCGCCAGACGGATCAGTGCAGCGCTGGCATCGATCGAACCACCACCGGCAAGGATCAGCGGGCGTCGTGCATTGGCCAGCGCGGCGGCCATTGCTGCCACGGGCGCTGGAGCGGCGCCTGCGCGGGCTATACGGACAGGTGCTGAGGCCAGCAGGTGATCAGCGTCTTCAACCAGCACGTCCAGTGGGATTTCGATGTGCACCGGACGCGGACGCGCGCCGTCAAACACGGCGAACGCACGGGCCAGTACCATCGGCAGGTCATCAGCGCTCATCAAGGTGTGGGAAAACGCAGCGACACCCGCCACCAGGTTACCTTGGGCAGGCAATTCATGCAGTTTGCCGCGCCCACCACCCAACTGGTTACGCGACTGTACGCTGGAGATCACCAGCATCGGAATCGAGTCGGCATAGGCCTGCCCCATGGCCGTGGTGATATTGGTCATCCCCGGGCCGGTAATAATGAAGCACACGCCAGGCTTGCCGCGCGTGCGTGCATAGCCATCAGCCATGAAGCCAGCGCCTTGCTCATGGCGCGGTGTGATATGACGGATAGAGGAACGTGCCAATCCGCGGTAGAGCTCGACGGTATGCACGCCGGGAATTCCGAAGACATGGTCTACACCATAACCTTCAAGGAGTTTTACCAGTACTTCACCGCAAGTTGCCATGTTCGTCTGCCTGTTATTGTGCTGAAAACAGGCTTTATTGGACCGCTGCCTCGCTACCGGCACAATGCAAAAAAGCTCATACTAGCCATGTCTACAGATCATGGCTCAAACCCAATGAAACGCCTGCCGCCACTTCCCGCCCTGCACACATTTCTGGTCACTGCCCAGTGCTGCAACTTCACCCGTGCGGCGCAGTTGCTGCACATCACCCAAGGAGCGGTGAGTCGGCAGATTGCCGGGCTTGAAGAGCATCTCGGCTATCCGCTGTTCCTGCGCCAGGCTCGCGGCCTGAGCCTGACCCGCGAAGGCCAGGATTGGCTGCCACGGATACAGCAGGTGTTCGCCTTGATTGAGGAAGGTGTACAGCAGGTCGGCGCACGCAGCGCCACCTTGCAACTCAAGGCACCGACCTGTGTGATGCGCTGGTTGTTACCGCGCTTGATGGAATGGCAGGCGTTGCGCCCGGACGTCCCGGTAGAACTCACCACTACCGTGCAGCATGGCGTGGACTTCCGCCGCGAAGCGTTCGATGCCGCAGTGGTGTATGGCGCGGCCCCCAATCATGGTTTACACACGCTCAAATTGTTTGACGAGCAACTTACGCCCGTCTGTGCCCCACAATTGCTGAGCGGCCCTGTGCCTTTGCGGACGCTGGCGGACCTTGAGCAACACATGTTGCTGCACCCGACCCGTGACCAACTCGACTGGAGCGTCTGGCTCAGTGCAGCCGGTGCCAGTCTGCCCCGACAAGGCAAAAGTCAGCATTTCGAGACGCTGGACATGGCCATGTCGATGGCCTCGCAAGGCACCGGGGTGGCGATCGGTGACTGGTCGCTGATCGGCGATGACCTGGCTTGCGGGCGCCTGGTCACCCCCTTCCCGCTCAAGGTCAATACTGGCAAGGCCTATTACTTGGTCTGGCCGCAGGGTTCAGGTTCATCAAACTTGCAGGAATTGCTCACCTGGCTGCAGCAGCGGGCTGTAGGAGCGGGCTTGCCCCGCGATGCGATATGACTGGTACACCGCTATCGCGGGGCAAGCCCGCTCCTACAGGAAGTCGGTCAGTAGCCGACAGTGAAGCGCTGGCGTGAATGCGCCGGTTTTTCCACCTCGTCGAGCATGGCGATGGCGTAGTCGGCAAAGGTAATCCAGCTCTTGCCATCGGTGCCGATCAGCAGATGGTCCTTACCGGCCTGATAGCGGCCAGTGCGTGGCCCCTCAACAAACTCGGCCGACGGTGACAAGAAGGTCCAATCCAGCTCCTTTTCCTGACGTAAGGTATCGAGGTAATGCCCACCGGCACTGGCCTCGGCTTTGTACGCGTCAGGAAAGTCCGGGCTATCGATCACCTTGTGCCCAGACGGCAACAGCAAGCTGCCCGCCCCGCCGACCACCAGCAGACGCTTGATCCCGGCACGCTTCACCGGTTCGATAATCGCCTCAGGCTTGATGCTGGAGAAATGTGCCGCGCTGAGCACCACGTCGTGTCCGCTCAGGGCCCGCTCCAGCGCAGCCGCATCACTGACATCCAGCGCAACCGTAGTCACCCCTTCACGGCCATTCAACTGCGCAGGGTTGCGCGCAATTGCAGTAACGCTGTGGCCACGGCGTAGAGCCTCTTCCAACAACTGGCTACCGGCACGACCCGTTGCCCCGATGATTGCGATCTTGCTCATGGAATACCTCCAGTCAGGATTGAATGTCACTTACCACTTCATCTCGCCCTTGGCGACCTTGGCACTGAGCTCCAGTGAGCTTTCGTCACCCAGGGCCGGGTAGCGTTTCTTCATTGCCGCGATCAATTCAGCAGCGTTGCCGGCGCGGGCGGTTTCTTCGTCAAAGGCCCGGATGTAGTTCGCCGTGAAGCGCACGGCTTCAAGCGCTTCGCCAGGCTGGCCCAGGTAATGACCAGGCACCACTCTGTTTGGCTTGAACGATGCAATGCGTTGCAGGGTGGCCAACCAATCGGTGTGTGATTGCGTCGTCTGCGTGTCAGCCATCCACACATGCAGGTTGTCGGCGACCACTACGCCGCCGACCACGGCTTTGAGGGCTGGAATCCAGACAAAACTGCGGTCCGGTTGCGGGCCATCGAGACCAACGACGTCCAGCGTCTGGCCTTCAAGTTTCAACTGATGACCTTGTAGCACCTGCGGCACGATCAGTTTCGCCGGTTTGTCCGCGCCCATTTGCGGCCCCCAGAAGGCCAGCTTGGCGTCCTTGGTTTGTTGGATATGGGCAACAGTCGCGGCAGAGGCCACGACTTTGGCGTGCGGGTAGGCCTCGGTCAGGGTGTACAGACCGAAGTAGTAATCCGGATCGCCATGGCTGATGTAAATGGTGGTTAGCTGCTTGCCGCTGCTTCGCAGTTTCGCCAACACCTGTTCGGCCTGCCCTTTACCAAACTGGGCATCGACCAGAATCGCGTCTTTCTCACCGCTGACAATCACCGAACTGACCGGGAACAAGGCATTGCTGCCTGGGTTATAGACATCCAGGTGCAACGGCTGCTCGGCGGCGTGCGCTTGAGCCAATACACCTAATGTGGCCAAAGCCAGTAACAATCCGCGCAGGGAAAATGAACGACGCATCAAGGCAATTCCTGTGACCGATGAAGTGCACACAGCTTAGTTGCACGAACCAATACAAAAAATGCGATGCTTGACACTAGTTTGTTTCTAAAAGTGGGCAAATCATGGATCGACTGACTGCCATGCGCGTTTTCGTCAGTGTCGTTGACCTCGGCAGCCAGTCGGCCGCCGCCGAGCACCTGGACTTGTCGCGCCCTGTGGTGTCCCGTTACCTGGCCGAGTTGGAAGACTGGGTCGGTGCCCGCTTGATGCAACGCACCACCCGGCGCTTGAGCCTGACCGCCGCAGGTCAGGAAACACTGCCACGCTGTCGGCAGTTGCTGGAGCTGGCCGGCGACCTGCAACAATCCGTCCGGGCCCCCGACGAAGCGCCACGCGGCGAACTGCGCATCAGCGTCAGCACCTCGTTTGGCCAGGCACAGCTGATCGATGCTATCGCTGCGTATGTCAAACGCTACCCTGGGGTAAAAGTCGATCTGCAAATGCTCGATCGCACTGTCAATCTGGTAGATGAGCGCATCGACCTGGCCATTCGCACCAGCAATGACCTGGACCCCAACCTGATCGCCCGCCGCTTGAGCGTGTGTCGCTCGGTCATCTGTGCCTCTCCTGCTTACTTGCGGGAACATCCAATGCCAATGCAGGTTCAGGATCTGGCGCAGCATAACTGCCTTACGCATTCTTACTTCGGCCGCAACCTCTGGCACTTCGAGGTCGCTGGCGAAACGCACTCGGTGGCGGTGCAAGGCACCATCAGCGCCAACGAAGCCATGAGCCTGCAACGCGCGGCAATAGCCGGTGCCGGGATTGCCATGCTGCCAACCTATCAGGCCGCCGCAGCCCTGAGCAGTGGCGAACTGGTGCGCCTGCTGCCCCAAGCCAAGCCGCAAGAACTCAACCTCAACGCTGTGTACACCTCACGCAAGCACATGCCAGCCACCTTGCGCAGCATGCTCGATTTTCTGGCAGAGCGTTTCACTGCAGAACCGCAGTGGGATCGCGGCCTGCTCTAGTCAAGCGCGCCAGCCAAAGCTGACCTATGCTTTTAATAGCACGTGTGTGTGCGGGCAGAAGGAGGTGAGCATCATGACCCTCAAATCAAGACGATGTGCTGTGGTCTTTGCCATCGCTGCTGTCCTCGGGCTCTATGGCACTGCCGCTTACCGGGTCGAAATGGCGCGTCACCAGCCCTATTCGGCAGCCAGTTGCAGCCTCGCCCACTGCGTGCCACACACTGCAACCCTGAGCGCTTTGAGGTAGGCGTCAGTGCAGTAGGAACTGCTGCTGACGCATTAATTGACGCAGACGCTTAGCAAGCTATCGAGTACACTGACCAGCACTTGCTTCCGCAGCACAAGCCTGCGGGATAACCCTGCCCTTCGAGCTGGCCCGTGACGCAACTCAATACTCCGCAACCGGTCCTGCGCAGCGTGTTGGTTGCGTTGATGCTGGCGATTTTTCTCGGTGCGCTTGACCAGACGATTGTCGCCGTATCGATGCCGGCGATTTCCGCCCAATTCAATGATGTTGGCCTGCTGGCCTGGGTCATCTCCGGCTATATGGTCGCCATGACCGTGGCCGTGCCGATCTACGGCAAGCTGGGCGATTTGTACGGCAGGCGGCGGATGATTCTCACCGGCACCGCCTTGTTCACTTTGGCATCGCTGTTCTGCGCGCTGGCACAGAACATGGAGCAACTGGTGCTAGCGCGGGTGCTGCAGGGCATTGGTGCTGGCGGTATGGTGTCGGTCAGTCAGGCGATTATTGGTGACTTTGTGCCGCCGCGTGAGCGCGGCCGCTATCAAGGTTACTTCAGCAGTATGTACGCGCTGGCCAGTGTGGCTGGCCCGGTGCTCGGTGGTTACCTTACCGAATACCTGTCGTGGCGCTGGGTGTTCTGGCTGAACTTGCCTTTGGGGCTGACCGCCTGGTGGGTAACCCGCCGCGCACTGCGTACGCTGGTGGTGCCACAGCACCAGGCCCAGGTCGATTACCTGGGGGCGGCATTGTTGATTTTCGGTTTGAGCAGCTTGATGCTGGGCATCACCCTGATCGGTCAAGGGCACGCCTGGTACTCTTCTGAAGTCACCGCACTGCTGGCCTGTGCGCTGGTAGGGCTAGTGATTTTCGTCCTTCATGAGCGCCGCGCAGCAGAACCCTTGCTGCCACTCAAGCTGTTCGCCAACCCGGTCGCAACCCTGTGCTGGTGCACGCTGTTCTTCACCAGCTTCCAGGCGATTTCCCTGACCATGCTGATGCCGCTGCGCTATCAGAGCATCACCGGCGCCGGTGCCGACAGCGCCGCCCTGCACTTGCTGCCATTGGCGATGGGCTTACCGATCGGAGCCTATTGCGGCGGTCGCCTGACCAGTTTCACCGGGCGCTACAAGCCACAGATTCTGGCTGGTGCCTTGCTCATGCCGTTTACCATCGTCGGCATGGCCTTTACCGCGCCGCAGTCAGTCTGGCTCAGCGGGCTGTTCATGATCCTCACCGGAATCGCCTCGGGCTTGCAGTTTCCAACCTCACTGGTAGCCACCCAAAGTGCAGTAGAAGCAAAAGATATCGGTGTAGCCACCAGCACCAGCAACCTGTTCCGTTCGCTGGGGGGCGCGATGGGGGTGGCGTGCATGTCGGCGCTGTTACTGGCCATGCTGCAGGGCGCAGACCTGAGCCTGACGGCCGATACCCTGCTCGGTAGCCTCAAGGCCGGGGAACCCACTGCGCAAGCGCAGGCACAATTGCTCGACACCTTCCGCAATCTGTTACTGGGTAGTGCTATGGTGTCGCTGTTCGGTCTGACAGCCGCGTTAGCCTTGCCGGATCGGCAATTACGCGGCCGCATGTAGGTGATTTCCAAAGGCTGTGGAAACAATTCATCACAAACCTTCACAAAGTCTCATTTGCGCAAGGCCGGGCTCAAGCGCAGCATATCCAGCCCGGTATCAACCCAACGCTCAGCGTCACCCAACAAATCGAAGCTTTCCGGCAGCAGCAACCAACGGCGAATCAGGCCGTCTATATAGGCAAAGATCGCCAGCGCCGCACGCTCGGGATCGACATCCGCCGGCAATTGCCCGCGATTGACTGCATTGCTCAGCGACAACGCGATATTGGTATGACATTCCACCGTTGAGGTTTGCCGCTGCTGGCGGATCTCGCACATATCATCGGTGAACTCGCATTTATGATGCAGAATTTCATTGATACGACGGGTTTTCGGATCAAGCACCAGCTGGTGCATCAACTGGACCAACAGCTTGCGCGTACAGCCAAGCGGATCAACTTCATCTTCGCTTTCGCTGGCTCGGGCCAAGGCGTCCAGCGGCTCGCGCAAGCTTTCGAGCATGGCCTCGACCAGTTCGGCCTTGTCGTTGAAGTGCCAGTAAATGGCCCCGCGGGTAACGCCCGCCAGCTTGGCGATATCCGCCAAGGTGGTACGCGCTACCCCGCGCTTATAGAAGGCCTTTTCCGCAGCTTCAAGAATCTGGGCGCGGGTTTCCTGGGCTTCTTCTTTGGTTCGACGGACCATGGCAGTACGACCTCATCAAACCCGGGGACACGTTTGAACACCCGGGAGCTGAGCCGGATCAACCTTTAACAAGTTGTTACCGGCGATAGTAGATTCAAGGCTTGCGGCGGCTTGGAGCATCGTCCGCAAGGTATTTACAAACAACCATGAATGTAAGTATATTCCTTAGCAAGCTATTTATCCACTCGACAACATTTTTTATATTCATACCCTTTCCATTTATTCTTGAGCGTCTTCAGCTCTTGCGACCCGAGGATCTTCATGCAATTCAAGCCCGCTGTTACCGCTCTGGTATCCGCCGTCGCCCTGGCAACACTGCTCAGCGGTTGTAAAAAGGAAGAGGCAGCGCCTGTTGCGCAAGCTCCTCAGGTCGGCGTCGTTACCCTGCAACCTCAGGCCTACACCCTGACTTCCGACCTGCCGGGCCGCACCACTGCCTACCGCATCGCCGAAGTTCGCCCACAGGTCAACGGCATCATTCTCAAGCGCCTGTTCAAAGAAGGCACCGAGGTCAAGGAAGGTCAGCAGCTGTACCAGATCGACCCGTCGGTGTACGAAGCGACGCTGGCCAGTGCCCAGGCCAACCTGCAATCGACCCGTTCGCTGTCTGAGCGCTACAAGCAGCTGGTTGCCGAACAAGCGGTCAGCCGTCAGGAATACGACGACGCGCAAGCCAAACGTTTGCAAGCTGAAGCCGCACTGCGCAGCGCCCAGATCGACCTGCGCTACACCAAGGTCCTGGCCCCGCTGAGCGGCCGTATCGGCCGTTCGTCGGTTACCGAAGGCGCTTTGGTCAACAATGGCCAAGCCGATGCCATGGCGGTCATTCAGCAACTGGACCCGATTTACGTTGACGTCACCCAGTCCTCGGCCGAGCTGCTCAAGCTGCGCCGTGAACTGGAAAGCGGCCAACTGCAGAAAGTCGGCGACAACGCCGCCAAAGTGACCCTGACCCTCGAAGACGGCAGCACCTACCGCCAGGAAGGTCGCCTGGAGTTCTCCGAAGTGTCGGTTGACCCTACCACTGGCTCCGTCACCCTGCGCGCCGTGTTCCCTAACCCTGAGCACAACCTGCTGCCAGGGATGTTCGTCCACGCGCGCCTGAAAGCCGGGGTTAACGCCGAGGCCATCCTCGCGCCACAGCAAGGCGTTACCCGTGACCTCAAGGGCCAGCCGACTGCGCTGGTGGTCAACAAGGAAAACAAAGTCGAGCTGCGTCAGCTCAAGGCCAGCCGTACCGTCGGCAGTGAATGGCTGATCGAAGAAGGCCTGAACGCCGGTGATCGTGTCATCACCGAAGGCCTGCAGTTCGTCAAGCCAGGCATCGAGGTCAAGGTCAGCGAAGCCACCAACGTCAAGCCTGCTCAGCAAACCCAGGCCAATGCACAGACTGCAGGGGCCAAAGGGGAGTAAACCATGTCGAGATTTTTTATCGATCGCCCGATTTTTGCTTGGGTGATCGCCTTGGTGATCATGTTGGTCGGCGCTTTGTCGATCCTCAAGTTGCCAATCAACCAGTACCCGAGCATTGCACCACCGGCCATCGCCATCGCCGTGACCTACCCGGGCGCCTCGGCGCAAACCGTGCAGGACACCGTGGTCCAGGTGATCGAGCAGCAGCTCAACGGTATCGACAACTTGCGTTATGTCTCGTCGGAAAGTAACTCCGACGGCACCATGACCATCACCGCGACCTTCGAGCAGGGAACCAACCCCGATACCGCGCAGGTCCAGGTGCAGAACAAGCTGAACCTGGCAACCCCGCTGCTGCCGCAAGAAGTACAGCAGCAAGGTATCCGGGTAACCAAGGCAGTGAAAAACTTCCTGTTGGTAATCGGTTTGGTGTCTGAAGACGGCAGCATGACCAAGGACGACCTGGCCAACTACATCGTCTCCAACATGCAGGACCCGATTTCGCGTACCGCTGGCGTCGGTGACTTCCAGGTCTTCGGTGCTCAGTACGCGATGCGCATCTGGCTTGATCCGGCCAAGCTGAACAAGTTCCAGCTGACGCCGATTGACGTACGTACCGCTGTGGCGGCGCAGAACGTTCAGATTTCGTCCGGCCAACTCGGTGGCCTGCCTGCCCTGCCCGGCCAGCAACTGAACGCCACCATCATCGGCAAGACCCGCTTGCAGACGGCTGAGCAGTTCGAAAAGATTCTGCTGAAAGTAAACCGTGATGGCTCCCAGGTCCGCCTGAAAGACGTCGCCACGGTTGCCCTGGGCGGTGAAAACTATGCGGTCAGCGCCCAGTTCAACGGCAAGCCGGCTTCGGGCCTGGCGGTCAAGCTGGCCACCGGCGCCAACGCTCTGGACACTGCCAAAGCACTGCGCAAGACCATCGCCGAACTGGAACCGTTCTTCCCGGAAGGCATGAAGGCGGTATTCCCGTATGACACCACCCCGGTAGTAACCGAATCGATCAGTGGGGTAATCCACACCCTGATCGAGGCGATCGTGCTCGTGTTCCTGGTGATGTACCTGTTCCTGCAGAACTTCCGCGCCACGATCATTACCACCATGACGGTTCCGGTGGTACTGCTGGGTACCTTCGGCATCCTTGCCGCTGCAGGCTTCAGTATCAACACCCTGACCATGTTCGGTATGGTGTTGGCCATCGGCTTGCTGGTGGACGATGCCATCGTTGTGGTGGAAAACGTTGAACGGGTAATGTCCGAAGAGGGCCTGTCACCCAAAGAAGCGACCAAGAAGTCCATGGGCCAGATCCAGGGCGCACTGGTCGGTATCGCCATGGTGCTCTCGGCGGTTCTGCTGCCAATGGCATTCTTCGGTGGCTCCACCGGGGTGATCTACAAACAGTTCTCGATCACCATCGTCTCGGCCATGGCGCTGTCGGTCGTGGTGGCGCTGATCTTCACCCCGGCACTGTGTGCGACCATGCTCAAGCCGATTACCAAGGGTGAGCATCACGTTGCCAAACGCGGCTTCTTCGGCTGGTTCAACCGCAACTTCGACCGCAGCGTACAAAGCTACGAGCGCGGCGTAGGCAACATCCTGCGCCACAAAGCACCGTACCTGCTGGCTTACGTGTTGATCATGGTCGGCATGGTCTGGCTGTTCATGCGTATCCCTACGGCGTTCCTGCCTGAAGAAGACCAGGGCGTACTGTTCGCTCAGGTACAAACCCCCGCCGGCTCCACGGCCGAACGGACTCAGGTAGTGATCGACGAGATGCGCAGCTACCTGTTGGAGAAAGAGTCCGATACCGTGGCCTCGGTGTTCACCGTAAACGGCTTTAACTTCGCCGGTCGCGGCCAGAGCTCGGGTATGGCCTTCATCATGCTCAAGCCGTGGGAAGAGCGTTCTGCCGAGAACAACGTGTTCAACCTGGCCGCGCGTGCCCAGCAGCACTTCTTCAGTTTCCGCGACGCGATGGTGTTCGCCTTTGCCCCGCCTGCGGTACTGGAGCTGGGTAACGCCACCGGTTTCGACGTGTTCCTGCAAGACCGTGCTGGCGTCGGTCACGACAAGCTGATGGAAGCCCGTAACCAGTTCCTCGGTATGGCTGCGCAGAGCAAGATTCTGTCGGCAGTACGTCCGAACGGCCTGAACGATGAACCGCAGTACCAACTGACCGTCGACGACGAACGCGCCAGTGCCTTGGGCGTGACCATTGCCGACATCAACAACACCCTGTCGATTGCCCTGGGTGCCAGCTACGTCAACGACTTCATCGACCGCGGTCGGGTCAAGAAGGTGTACATCCAGGGTGAATCCGCTTCGCGCATGAACCCGGAAGACCTGCAGAAGTGGTACGTGCGCAACAGTGTCGGTGAAATGGTACCGTTCTCCTCCTTCGCCACCGGCGAGTGGATCTACGGTGCACCGAAGCTGTCGCGTTACAACGGTGTCGAAGCAATGGAAATTCTCGGTGCGCCAGCCCCTGGCTACAGTACCGGTGAGGCCATGCTCGAGGTCGAGCGGATTGCCGCCCAACTGCCGAAGGGTATCGGTTACTCCTGGACCGGTCTGTCGTACGAGGAACGCCTGTCGGGCTCCCAGGCGCCAGCGCTGTATGCCCTGTCGCTGCTGATGGTATTCCTGTGTCTGGCGGCGCTGTATGAAAGCTGGTCGATCCCGATTGCCGTAATGCTCGTAGTCCCCCTGGGGATCATCGGTGCGCTGCTGGCAACCAGCCTGCGCGGTCTGTCCAACGACGTGTACTTCCAGGTCGGTTTGTTGACTACCATCGGTCTGGCGGCGAAGAACGCGATTCTTATCGTCGAATTTGCCAAAGAACTGCACGAGCAAGGCCGTAGCCTGATCGATGCAGCGATTGAAGCGTGCCGGATGCGTCTGCGCCCGATCATCATGACCTCGCTGGCGTTCATCCTCGGCGTGGTACCGTTGGCTACCTCCACCGGTGCAGGCTCGGGCAGCCAGCACGCGATTGGTACCGGGGTAATTGGCGGCATGTTGACGGCCACCGTATTGGCCATCTTCTGGGTACCGTTGTTCTTCGTTAGCGTGTCGTCGTGGTTCAGTAGCAAAAAGACTGAAGAAGAAGACGCCACCCCTGAAACTCCACGCACTGAGGCCGGGCAATGAGTAAGTCCCTGTTGTCCCTGGCGGTCACCGCTTTCATTCTTGGCGGCTGTTCGCTGATCCCTGATTACCAGACCCCGGAATCGCCGGTGGCTGCGCAGTGGCCGCAAGGCCCTGCCTATTCGCCGACCGAGTCGGCGGATGTGGCCGCTGCCGAACAGGGCTGGCGTCAGTTTTTCCATGACCCGGCGCTGCAGCAGCTGATCCAGACTTCGCTGCTCAACAACCGTGACCTCAAGGTTGCGGCGTTGAACATCGATGCCTACCGGGCGCAGTACCGCATTCAGCGTGCTGACCTGTTCCCGGCGGTCAGCGCCGATGGCAGCGGCAGCCGTCAACGCCTGCCGGCCAACATGTCGCAAACCGGTGAAGCGGGTATCAGCAGCACCTACTCAGCCACCCTCGGGGTCAGCGCCTACGAACTCGACCTGTTCGGTCGAGTGCGCAGCCTCACCGAGCAACAACTGGAAATCTACCTGTCCAGTGAAGAAGCCCGGCGTTCGACCCAGATTGCTCTGGTCGCCAGCGTCGCCAACGCCTACTTCACCTGGCAGGCCGACCAGGACCTGCTCAAGCTGACCGAAGACACGCTGAAAACCTACGAGCAGAGCTACGCGCTGACCTTGCGCAGCAATGAGGTCGGTGTGGCTTCTGCCCTGGACCTGAGCCAGGCACGCACGTCGGTTGAAGGCGCGCGGGTCAAATTGGCCCAGTATCAGCGCCTGGTGGCTCAGGACCTGAACAGCCTGGCCGTGTTGCTCGGCACCGGTGTGCCGGCCAACCTACCTGAGGGCAAAGACCTGAACAGCGACCTGTTGGCCGAAGTGCCAGCGGGTCTGCCGTCGGATCTGCTGCAACGCCGGCCTGACATCCAGGAAGCCGAGCACCTGCTCAAGGCCGCCAATGCCAACATTGGTGCCGCCCGCGCAGCGTTCTTCCCGAGCATCAGCCTGACCGCCAATGCCGGCACCATCAGCCCGGACATGAGCGGGTTGTTCAACGGTGGTTCGGGCACCTGGTTGTTCCAGCCACAGATCAGCCTGCCGATCTTCAACGCCGGTGCCCTGCGTGCCAGCCTCGACTACTCGAAGATCCAGAAAGACATCAACGTTGCCAAGTACGAGAAAGCCATCCAGGTCGCCTTCCAGGAAGTCTCCGATGGCCTCGCCGCGCGCCAGACCTTCAACGATCAGTTGAAAGCGCAGCGTGATCTGGTTTCGGCCAACGAGGACTACTACCGCTTGGCCGAGCGTCGTTACCGGATCGGTGTCGACAGCAACCTGACCTTCCTCGACGCCCAGCGTCAGTTGTTCAACAGCCAGCAGGCGTTGATCACTGATCGCCTGTCGCAGCTGGTCAGCGAGGTCAACCTGTACAAGGCTCTCGGTGGTGGCTGGTACGAGCAGACCGGTCAGGCCCAGCAGCAAGCCTCGGTGGATGCAGCGAAGAGCTGAAGCTGATGTGAAGTTGAAAAGCCCACCCTTGCGGTGGGTTTTTTTATGCATCGCGGGCAAGCCCGCTCCCACCGGTTATCTCAACATTCGGTGGGAGCGGGCTTGCCCCGCGAAATAAATTAACCGTTCAGTTAACGTTCGATTACCGCCCAGAACCGCCTGTAACGAATTGATTCACCCCCACCTGCCACCGCACCATCCCTTCGCAGCTTTAGCAAAGCACACCCCCAAAGACTGATGCCCGGCCTGTGACCTCTGACTGTCACAGCGGATGGCTTCGGCTTGAATAAAAACAAGAGACACACAAGATGACCACACCCGCACGCCACCTGTTTTCCGGCCTGTTGGCCATGACCTGCACCCTACCGGCCCTGGCGGCCGAAGGCGGCTTTGCCGAAGATGCCAAGGTCAATCTCAACTTGCGCAACTTCTACATCAACCGCAACTTCGTCGACCCGGCCAACCCGCAAGGCAAGGCTGAGGAGTGGACCCAGAGTTTCATCCTCGATGCCCGCTCAGGCTTCACCCAAGGCGTGGTCGGCTTTGGCGTTGATGTGCTGGGGCTGTACGCAGTCAAGCTCGATGGGGGTAAGGGCACCGCCGGTACTCACCTGTTGCCGGTGCATGATGACGGCCGCCCCGCTGATGATTTCGGCCGCCTAGGTGTGGCATTGAAAGCCAAGGTGTCGAACACTGAATTGAAAGTGGGCGAATGGATGCCAGTGCTGCCGATCTTACGCTCAGACGATGGGCGATCGCTGCCGCAAACCTTCCGCGGCGGCCAAATCACCTCACAGGAAATCACCGGCCTGACCCTGTACGCGGGCCAGTTCCGCGCCAACAGCCCACGCAACGACGCGAGCATGGACGACATGTCGATGAACGGTAAAGCGGCGTTCACCTCCGACCGTTTCAACTTTGCCGGAGGCGAATACAGCTTTAACGAGAAACGTACCCTGATCGGCCTGTGGAACGCTGAGCTCAAGGATATCTACAGCCAGCAATACCTCAACCTGGTGCACAGCCAGCCCGTGGGTGACTGGACGCTAGGGGCGAACCTGGGCTATTTCATCGGCAAGGAAGACGGCGCAGAACGGGCCGGTGAGCTGGACAACCGCACCGCATCGGCACTGCTTTCGGCGCGCCATGGCAGCAGCACCTTCTATGTCGGCTTGCAAAAGGTCAGCGGCGACGATGGTTGGATGCGGGTCAATGGCACCAGTGGCGGCACCCTGGCCAACGACAGTTACAACTCAAGCTTCGACAACGCCAAAGAACGCTCATGGCAACTGCGTCATGACTTCAACTTTGCCGGTGTCGGTGTCCCCGGCCTGACCCTGATGAACCGCTACATCAGTGGTGACAACGTGCACACTGCCACTGTCAGCGATGGCAAAGAGTGGGCAAGAGAAACAGAACTGGCTTACGTCATCCAGTCCGGAAGCCTGAAAAACCTGTCGTTCAAATGGCGCAACTCGACCATGCGTCGTGACTACAGCACCAATGCTTTCGATGAGAACCGCCTGATCATCAGTTACCCGATCAGCATTCTCTGAATCCTTAACCTGTAGGAGCGGGCTTGCCCCGCGATTGCAGTCTGCCAGGCATACCGCAATCGCGGGGCAAGCCCGCTCCTACCAGGGTTAGGCGCCGCGGGTGGTGCGGCTGCGTTGTCCGAGTACGCCCACTGGTACATCACCTTGCAGCGTCACCCGGCGCACCACTCGGTTCTGAGTGCCATAGTCATCCACGGCATAGTGTTGCGTGGCGCGGTTGTCCCAGATCGCCACATCACCCGCCTGCCAGCGCCAGCGCACGGTGTTCTCCAGCCGCGTGACATGGCTCTGCAGCAGGTTGAACAGGTGGGTGGAATCAAACTGCGAGTAGCCTTTCAAGCGCTTGACGAAGTGGCCGAGCAGCAGGTTTTTCTCGCCGCTGACCGGATGGACACGCACCACCGGATGCTCGGTTTCATACACCGTTGAGGTAAAGATTCGACGGTAGCTCTCCTGCTGTTCTGCGGTGACATTAGGCTTGGCCCCGGCATAGTCGTATTCGTTGCTATGCACGGCCCAGAGCTGATCCGCCAAGGCCTGCAATTCCGCAGGAAGATCCTGGTAAGCCGTTGCGGTATTCGCCCAGACGGTATCACCACCCGACTGCGGCGCCACCACCGAGCGCAGGATCGAAGCCTTGGGATAGGCATCGACGAAGGTCACGTCGGTGTGCCAGGAGTTGGCCCGCCGTTCGCTGTCGAGCTCCAGGAGAAAGCGCGTACCTTCGCGCACCGGCACCGTCGGGTGGGCAATCGGCTCACCGAGCAAGTGGGCGAACGCTTCCTGGCCTTGATCGTCCAACTGGTGCTGAGCGCGGAAAAAGATCACTTTGTGCTCAACCAGTGCGGCCTGAATGGCCTCGATCACTGCCGGTTCAAGATCGGCGCTCAACTGCACGCCACGAATCTCGGCACCGATGCGTCCGGCGACCGGGTGGATGTCCAGCACGTGGCTGACGGGTGCTACGGCGTGTGCGGCATTGCTCATGGTACGACCCTCATCTGGCTGCTCTCGGAAAAATGCCAATGCAGCACTTGCGCTATTAATATGCAAATAAGCTCTAACAAATATTCAAGTGCTTCATTGACGGAATAAGAGCTTGCATTTAAAACCTGAGCCTTCGTGGCGGCAAATACCTTCGCCGTATTTTTGGAATGCCGGGAAAGCATATGGATCTTCGCCAACTGCGTTACTTCATCGCCCTCACCGAACACCGCAGTTTTGTACGTGCAGCGGACGCCATGGGCATCACTCAACCCGCCTTCAGCCGTAGCATTCAGGGCCTGGAACAGGAGTTTGGCTGCGTGTTGATTGACCGTGGCAACAAGGACCTGCGCCCAACTCCTGAAGGCCAGGTGGTGCTGCAGCACGCCCTGCGTCTGGTTCAGGGCGCTGCCCAGTTGAGCTGTGAGGTACTGCAGATGACCAAGCTCGATGCCGGTGAGCTGCACTTCGGTTGTGGGCCGGCACCCGCCGTGCAATTGGTGCCACAAGCGCTGGCGCGGTTTCTCAAGGCGCATCCCAATGTGCGCACCCGCCTTGAGGTGGACAGCTGGGAGAAACTCAGCCGGGCCTTGAGCCGTGAGGAGATTGAGTTCTTCATCGCCGATGTGCGGCAGTTCGAGGCCGACCCGAACTTCCAGACCCTACCCTTGAGCCCGCGCCGTGGCCTGTTTTTCTGCCGCCCTGGGCATCCGCTACTGGCCAAGGACAGCCTGTCGACCAACGACATGTTCGATTACCCGCTGGCCACCACGCTGATCCCGCCTGGGGTGCGCAAACTGCTGGCGAACCTCAGTGGCAAAACTGACTTCACCCCGCAGCTGCTGACTGAACACTTACCCACCTTGCTGCGCCTGGTACTCGACAGCGATGCCATTGGCATCGGCACCGAAGAGGGGTTTGCCAAAGAGATCCAGCAGGGCCACCTGATACGCCTGCACTGGCGCAACCTGCCGGCCCACCTCGACAGCCTCAATGCCCGCTGCGGCATCGTCAGCCGCAGCGGTTATCGCCTGTCGCCGGCAGCACGGGAGATGATCGATACGCTGATCAGCCTCGACCAGCAGCCTGTGCCACAGGCGCTGGCTGGCTGAGCTGTGGCGCCAGCCACTGGCTGACCTTGAACGGTTTACGGATCAGCCGCTGTTCGGCGGCCAGGTCTACCGAAGCCTGCAGTTGATCGAGGAAGGGCTGGTCGAGACTTGAGCGGAAGGTCTGTTCAAGGCTTTCACCCTGCAGGTCTTGCTGCAGGATCACTGGCGGGTAACTGGCCAAATCAGACACCAGTTGGATGTAGGCCTCCTTGTTGTTCTCATCGCTGAGCCACTGCACCGCTTGCTGCTGAGCCGCCAGCAGGCGCTGCACCAGCTCGGGATGGGCATCGACAAAAGAACCGGCACCGACCAGCACGGCCTGAATGCTGCCCGCACCACCAAGATCACGGGTGTTCAACGGCAACTCGGCCAGGCCACGTGCCTGCAGTGCCGTCAGCCCGGAAAGCCCCCAGGTGGCATCGATCTGTCTGGCTGCCAGGGCCGCGATGGAGGCATTGAAGTCGAGGTTGATGACTTTGAAATCCTTCTCACTCAAGCCCTGGCTGGCCAATGCGGCATCGAACGACAACTGGCTGGCGGTACCGCGGAAGATCGCCACGCGCTTGCCCTTGAGGTCGTGTAACGACTTGATGCCGCTGCCCGGCGCGACACCCAGATAGTGCTTGATACCGCGACCGGTGGCGGCCAGCAAGCGCGTGTCCACACCATTGGCCTTACCGATGATTGCCGCCAGATCGCCCAGGTAGGCGAAATCAACCTGACCATTGGCAAAGGCTTCGTTGATCACCGGCCCCGCGCCTTTGAAGTAATTCCACTGAATCTTGATGCCGTCGGCAGCGAAGGCTTTCTCCAGCAGCTGTTGGTTGCGCAATACATCACTGACACCGCCACCGGAGTTTTTTGACCCGGCACTCAGGTCAGGTACGGCAATACGGATTTCCCGGACCGGGTTGGCCTCGGCCAGCGGTGGTAGCCAACCGACCACAGCGGCCAGGGCGGGGGCAGCAAACAAGCTGAAAACACGGTTGATCGACAGGTTCATGGCGGGCGACTCCTTGTAGTGATGACGCCACGCTAACCACAAGCTCAACCGACGAATAAATACTATTGGATTACATTTTAATAACCCAAAAGAATAAACAAGCAATAACGGGGCTTGCGCAGCCCATGCCTCAGGCGCACAAAAAATATGCACGCAATGCATTGGATGCCGCATCAATGGCCTGCTTTAAATGCTCTCTCTTATCACCTATTCGAATTTATTTTTAAAAAAATATACCCGAAAGAAATATAGAAATAGCCAATCCACGGAGGTCCGCCATGGCCCAAGCTTCACTTTCCAGCCTGCCTCTGTCCGCGTCCACCGCTCGCCTGTGGACGGCAGGGAAACGCTCTCAAGCCCATCTGTTGGGCTGGTATCTGCCCCTGGCACTTGCGCTGCTGTGGTGGCTGGCCAGCCATCAACAATGGATGAGCGAACAAATCCTGCCAGCGCCAAGCCTGGTATGGCAAAGCGCACTGGAACTGGCCCAAGGCGAACTCTGGACACATCTAGCCATCAGCCTGCAACGCTTGCTAGTCGGGCTGCTGGTTGCTGTCAGCAGCGGCGCCCTGCTCGGTGCTTGGTTAGGCTTCAGCCGCCGTGCTGAACGCCTGATTTTGCCGACTTTCAATGCCCTGGCGCAGATCCCGACCCTGGCCTGGGTGCCGTTGTTTATGGTGCTGTTCGGTATTGGCGAGCTGCTCAAGCTGGTGGTGCTGGTCAAAGCCATCATCGTTCCGGTCACCCTGCACACACTGGTTGGCGTGCGTGACGCCCAGCCTCGCCTGCGAGAAGCAGCCAACGTACTCAAGCTGCCCCGCCGCCTGCTAATCAGCAAACTGATCCTGCCCGCCGCCCTGCCCGCCTTTCTAGCCGGCGTACGCCTGGCCTTGGCCACGGGCTGGTCATCATTGCTGGCGGTTGAGTTGCTCGCTTCCAGTGAAGGTATCGGCTACCTGATGGTCTGGGCCCGGCAATTGTTCATGCTCGATATTGTCTTCGTCTGCATTGCCGTCATCGGTCTGCTCGGCTTCGCCATGGACCGCGGCTTGGGCTTATTGGAACGGCGTCTTGTGCACTGGCCACACCCGCCCGGCGCTGAGCTGCGCGTGCAGCGCTTGCAGGGGTTTGAGCGCTTACAAGCGTTACTGCTGCCCCTGGTGTTACTGGTGGCCTGGCAACTGGCCAACCAGTTGCAATGGATCGACGCCAATATTCTGGTGGCGCCCGTGCAGGTCCTGAGCACCACTTGGAACGGTTTGCTCGACGGTTCACTGACCACAGCGCTGGCGATCAGTGTCGGTCGCGCCCTGGCGGGTTTGCTGCTGGGCGGCGGCCTGGGCTTCGCGTTGGGCCTGTGGTTGGGGTTGTCTCGACCTGCCGAGCGCGTACTCGGGCCAACGCTGGCCGGCTTGCGGCAAATCGCAATCTTCGCCTGGGTACCGCTGCTTACCGCCTGGTTTGGCCTGGGAGAGCTGGCCAAGTGGGTGTTTGTCGGCCTGGCAGCGTTCTTTGCCCTGTTCATCGCTACCCAACGCAGCGTGGCCAACCGTTCACCCCAGTTGGATGAAGCCGCACGGGTCTTGCACCTGAACTTGCGCCAACGCTTGTTGCGCCTGGTACTGCCCGGCGCAGCACCAGGCATCTTCGCCGGCCTGCGGATAGGGCTGATCTACGCCTGGCTGGGCACCATCGGGGCCGAGTACTTCATGCCCTCCGGCGGTGGCATCGGCAGCCTGATGATTGGTGCCCAGCAGCTGCTACGCATGGACCTGATCATGGCCGGCATGCTCCTGGTCGGCCTCACCGGAGCGCTGCTCGGCGCGCTTGGACAACACATCGAATCACGCGCCACGCGCTGGAGAACCGCATGAATGCCATCACCCAACCTTTGCTTAGCTTCAACCACGTCGGCAAGCACTTCGCCGTGGCCGGAGGGCAACTGGAAGCCATTCGCGACTTCAACCTGCAGATCGCCGAAGGTGAGTTCGTTGCCATTGTTGGCGCCAGCGGCTGCGGAAAGTCCACGTTGCTGCGTTTGCTGATCGGCCTGGACCACGATTTTCAGGGGCAAATCCTCATCGACGGGCACGCTGTGTCCGGCATCGGCGATGAACGCGGCATGGTGTTCCAGGAACACCGCTTGTTCCCCTGGCTGACCGTGCAGGAAAACATCGCCCTGGGCCTGGTCAATCAGCCCCTGGCTGAAAACGCCCGAGCCCAGCGGGTCGCCGAGTACATCGCCCTGGTTGGCCTGCAGGACTTCAGTCAGGCCTACCCGCATCAATTGTCTGGTGGCATGGCCCAACGCGTGGCGATTGCCCGCGGGCTGGTGGCCAGCCCACGCATCCTGCTGCTCGACGAGCCCTTCGGTGCCCTCGATGCCTTGACCCGCCAACAGATGCAGGAAGAGCTGCTGGCGATCCGCGAGCGCGCCCGCATTACCACCTTGCTGGTCACCCACGATGTTGAAGAAGCGCTGTTCCTGGCAGACCGGGTAGTGGTGCTGGAGCCGCGCCCCGGACGCATCAAGCGCATCAACTCGGTCGACCTGCCGCACCCGCGCCAGCGTTCCAGCCATGAATTCCATCGCCTGCGTGAATCCCTGCTGCACGACCTCACTGCCGACGACCGCTACCTGCCACCAGCACCGGTACAGATCAACAACCTCCCGCTGTCCTACCTTGCCTATTGAGAACCGAACATGAGCCAACGCCCCAACTTTCTGGTCATCGTTGCCGATGACCTGGGATTCTCCGACCTCGGTGCCTTCGGCGGTGAAATCGCCACCCCCAACCTCGACGCCCTGGCCACGGCCGGTCTGCGCCTGACCGACTTTCACACCGCGCCGACCTGCTCGCCGACCCGTTCCATGTTGCTCACTGGTACCGACCACCATATCGCCGGCATCGGCACCATGGCCGAGGCCTTGACCCCGGAGCTGATCGGCAAGCCTGGCTACGAGGGTTACCTCAACGACCGCGTGGTCGCCCTGCCCGAGCTGCTGCGCGAGGCCGGTTACCAAACCTTGATGAGCGGCAAGTGGCACCTGGGCCTGAAAGCGGAGCTGGCGCCACATGCCCGTGGCTTCGAGCGCTCCTTTGCACTGTTGCCAGGCGCGGCCAATCACTACGGCTTCGAGCCGACCTACGACGATCAGACCCCACGCCTGCTCAAGTCCACGCCTGCGCTGTATATCGAAGACCAAACCTTCGTCGAGCAATTGCCAGAAGGTTTCTACTCCTCCGATGCCTTTGGCGACAAACTGCTGCAGTACCTGAAAGAGCGCGACCAAAGCCGCCCATTCTTCGCCTACCTGCCCTTCTCGGCCCCGCACTGGCCTCTGCAGGCACCGGCTGAGGTGGTCGCACGCTACAAGGGCCGTTACGACGCCGGGCCGGAGGTGCTGCGCCAAGAGCGCCTGGAGAAACTGCGTCAGCTCGGCCTGATCAAAAGCGAAACCCGCGCCCACCCGGTCGACAACCACTGGGAAAGCCTCACCGAAGAGCAGCGTCAACGCTCGGCACGCTCTATGGAAGTCTACGCGGCGATGGTTGAGCGCATGGACTGGAACATCGGCCGGGTCTTGGATTACCTGCGCAATCAGGGCCAACTGGACAACACATTGGTGCTGTTCATGTCCGACAACGGCGCCGAAGGCGCGTTGCTGGAAGCCTTCCCCAAGTTCGGCCCGCACCTGGCCAGTTACCTGGACCAGCATTACGACAACAGCCTGGAAAACATTGGCCGGGCCAACTCCTATGTCTGGTACGGCCCGCAATGGGCACAAGCCGCCACCGCACCGTCGCGGTTGTTCAAGGCCTTCACCAGCGAAGGCGGCATTCGCGTACCGGCGCTGCTGCACTACCCGGCCCTGGCGCGCCAGGGGCAGATCAGCCACCAGTTCAGTACAGTGATGGACATCACCCCGACATTGCTCGACCTGGCCGGCGTCCGTCATCCGGGCACCCGCTGGCGCGGGCGGGAGGTCGCGGCCCTGCGTGGCAAGTCGTGGCTGGGTTACCTGTCGGGCGAAACCGAACAGGTGCATGACGACAACACCGTCACCGGCTGGGAGTTGTTTGGCCGCCGGGCCATTCGCCAGGGCCAGTGGAAAGCGGTGTACATCCCAGGCCCCGTTGGCCCAGCCACCTGGCAACTGTACGACCTGGCCAACGATCCGGGCGAAATCGATGACCTGGCCCAGACGCAACCGGTCAGGCTCCAGGCGTTGTTGGGCGAATGGCAGAAGTATGTCGAGGAAACCGGGGTAATTCTCAGCGAATCACCGTTCCAGCCGGACTAGCCACAGCCTGCAGGCGGGCGAGGTCGAGGATTTCGATCTCGCCATAGCCCAGGCGCAGCGCCCCTTCCTGTTGCAGCGACTTCAGGATCTGGTTGGTGGTCTGCCGCGACAGTGACAACATCAGCGCCAGTTGCTCCTGCGACAGCTGCAACACGCGTCGGTTGTCGTCCACTTCACCGTAACCCGCAGCGATCAACAGCAAACGATGGGCAACCCGCGGCGCGGCAGCCAACAGGCTCTGCTGCTCCAGCGCGACGAACACCCAGCGCAATTTCTGGCTCATCAACAAGGCAATGTCACGCCAATGCTGCGGCTGTTGCGTCAACAATGCCAGCAGCGCCGCCTGCGGTATCCACAACAGGCTTACCGGCCCTTCCGCTTGGGCATCGTGGGTACGCGGCTGACCATCGAACAGGCTGATTTCACCGAACCAGTGCGGGGCTTCCACCAACGTCAGCAGGGCTTCTTTGCCCTCACTGCTGACCGCTCCGACACGCATGCTGCCCGCCAGCACCGCATACAACCCACAAGGCGCATCGCCACGCTGGAACAACAGCTGCCCTGACGCCAGCTCACGCCGTTTGGCCAAGCCCATCAGGCTATGCTGAAGGGACAAAGGCAGATGCTTGAACCAATGGCCCTGCAGTAGGGTTTCGCGCCAGACGGGATCAATATTCATAACGCCTCGAAGGTCAACTCTGTCGCCTAGCCGACAGACAGCCGGAACGGCTGCAGGGCATGCTCAAGCCACCCTACAGGAGGAACAATAATGAAAAACCTCGTCGAGCACCTCAGTCAATACGCGGCCTACCACCGTGACCCACGCAACATCGCTACCCACTTCGTTGGCATCCCGATGATTGTGGTCGCGGTAACGGTGCTGCTGTCACGGCCCGGCACAGCGCTGGCCGGTATGTGGCTGTCACCCGCTTTACTGGTGGCGCTGTGGTCGGCTTGGTTCTACCTGCGTCTGGACCGTCAGTTTGGTCTGATCATGGCATTGCTACTGGGCTTGTGCCTGTGGGCTGGTCAAGTCTTGGCGATGCAGAGCACTCTGGTCTGGCTGGGTGCGGGGCTGGGGTTGTTTGTGATTGGCTGGGTGATTCAGTTTGTCGGCCATCACTATGAAGGGCGCAAACCAGCGTTTATCGATGACCTGAGCGGGTTGATCGTCGGGCCGTTGTTCGTGGTGGCAGAATTGGGTTTTCTGCTGGGGATGCGGCCGGAACTGAAGCAGGCCATTGAGCGCAATGCCGGACCGGTGGCGGTCAGGCAGAAGAAGGCAGCGGTTTGAACGATTGAATTGATCGCGGGGCAAGCCCGCTCCCACTGTGGATCACATAATCTTTGTGGGAGCGGGCTTGCCCCGCGACAGGGCTTAACCCCGAGACTCAACCCCCAACTCATCCCACACTGACTCTGCCAGGTGGAAGGTGGCATTGGCCGCCGGAATGCCGCAGTAGATCGCGCTCTGCATCAGCACTTCTTTGATCTCCTCACGGGTCACGCCATTGTTGGCCGCAGCGCGCAAGTGCAGCTTGAGCTCTTCGTTGCGGTTCATGCCGATCAGCATGGCGATGGTGATCAGGCTTCGGGTGTGCCGTGGCAGGCCCGGGCGAGTCCAGATGTCACCCCAGGCATGACGGGTAATCATTTCCTGGAACTCGCTGTTGAACTCGGTCAGGTTAGTCAGGCTGCGGTCGACATGGGCATCACCAAGCACCGCACGACGCACCTTCATGCCTTCTTCGTAACGCTCTTTCTCGTCCACCAGATGCTCCTCAGCGGGCCAGCAAAAAGTCGATCACGCGGCGGCTGAACGGCTCGCCCACTTCGACGTTGGACAAGTGCGCGGCATGGAACTCAGCGTACTCGGCGCCTTGCACATTTTCCTGAATGAACAGGCCACCCGAAGGTGGCGTAACCGCATCGTGACTGCCGGAAATGACCAGCAACGGTGCTTTGATTTCGCCCAGTTGGTCACGGAAATCCGCGTCGCGCACAGCACCGCAGTTAGCGGCGTAACCTTGCGGCGAAGTGGCGGCCAGCATGTCGGTGATACGCTTGGCCTGATCGGGGTTGCTCGAAGAATAAGCCGGGGTGAACCAGCGTTCGATCGAAGCATCGCGCAGGCCGACCATCGCGTCTTTGCCGTCACGCAAGACCATTTCGATCCGTGGGTTCCAGGTGTCCGGAGAACCGATCTTGGCGGCGGTGTTGCAGACGATCAGACGGTTGATCCGCCCGCCCGCATTGATACCGAGCCACTGGCCAATCAGGCCGCCCATGGACAGGCCACAGAAATGCGCGCGTTCGATGTTCAGCGCGTCCAGCAGCGCCAGCACATCGCGGCCCAGTTGTTCGATGCTGTAAGGCCCCTCGGTTACCAGCGAGCCACCATGACCACGGGTGTCGTAGCGCAGCACGCGAAAATGCGCGGTCAGGGCCGGGACCTGGCTGTCCCACATGTGCAGGTCTGTGCCCAGGGAGTTGGACAACACCAGCACCGGGGCGCCTTCCGGACCTTCGAGTTGATAGTTAAGTGCGCCATCGGCGAGTTGTACCTGTGCCACTGCGGCCTCCTTCAGGCATTGAAACGATGATGTTCGGCCAGTGCTCGTTCGACCCAGACACGGGCCTGACCGAGGTAATGAGCCGGGTCCAGCAGACGGTCGAGTTCGTCCGAGGACAGTTCTGCGCTCACCTGCGGATCGTCACCCAGCACGGCACGCAAGTGGCGTTGCTCGGCCACAGCACGCTTGCAGCAGGTTTCCAGCAGGTGATGCGCGGTGTCACGGCCCAGGCGCTGGGCGAGAACGATACTGACCGCCTCCGCCAGCACCAGGCCTTGAGTCAGGTCGAGGTTCGCGCGCGCCCGCGTGGCATCGACTTGCATGCCATCAGCAATGATCTGTGCCTGACGCAACGCACCGGAAACCAGGCAGCAGATCTCCGGCAGGGTTTCCCACTCGGCATGCCACAGGCCCAGGCTACGCTCGTGCTCTTGCGGCATGGCGCTGAGCAAGGTCGAGACCAACCCCGGAACCCGCGTCGCGGCGCCGATCAACACCGCCGCGCCCACCGGATTGCGCTTGTGCGGCATGGTTGAAGAGCCGCCTTTACCGGGCGCCGCAGGTTCGAACACCTCGGCCGCTTCGGTTTGCATCAACAAGCTGATGTCGCGCCCCATCTTGCCCAGGGTGCCTGCCAGCAGGCCGAGCACCGACGCGAACTCCACCAAGCGGTCGCGCTGGGTGTGCCACGGTTGCTCCGGCAGTTGCAGCTGCAATTGTGCCGCCAGGGCCTGGGCCACCGGCAACGCTTGGTCCCCCAAGGCCGCGAGGGTTCCCGAGGCGCCACCGAACTGCAAAGTGAGTAAGCGCGGCTTGAGTTCTTGCAAGCGCTGACGGTGACGGGTCAAGGCGCCCAGCCAGCCAGCGATTTTCATGCCCAGGGTTACCGGGGTTGCATGTTGTAGCCAGGTGCGCCCGGCCAGCGGGGTGTCAGCATGCGCTTGAGCCTGACGGGCTAACGCGTCGGCAAGCCCTTGCAGATCAAGTTCAATCAGGCTCAAAGCCTCGCGCAATTGCAAGACCAGACCAGTGTCCATGGCATCCTGACTGGTAGCGCCCAGGTGCACATAGCGTTCGGCCTCAGGCACGCCACTGGCAATCACCCGGCCCAACGCCTTGACCAGCGGAATCGCCGAGTTACCGGCAATGCCGATGGCCTCGGCCAGCGCGGCAAAGTCGTAACGTTCGGCTTGGCAGGCCGCTTCGATCGGCGCCACCGCCACTTGAGGAATCACCCCGACGGCCGCTTCAGCGCGCGCCAGGGCCGCTTCGAAATCCAGCATGCCCTGCACCCGACCACGGTCGGAAAACACCTCACGCATTGCGGGCGCGGTGAAGTAGGCATCGAACAGCTGATTGCCTGGTCGCGGGTTCATCTACACATCCTTAACAAGTCAATGATCGTGGTGCAGGTAAGCCGCCTGTTTCGGCAGTCGCAGGCTGAACAGGAAGGCGATGGCCATCATGGCGGTAACGTACCAGTAAAAGGTGTTCTCCATGCCCATCGACTTTAGCCCCAATGCCACATACTCAGCCGAACCACCGAACATGGCATTGGCCACCGCATAAGCCAGGCCGACCCCCAGCGCGCGGACTTGCGGCGGGAACATCTCGGCTTTGACCAGGCCACTGATCGAGGTATAGAAACTGACGATACACAGCGCCAGCGTGATCAGCACGAAGGCCAGGAACGGACTGGTGACGGTCTTCAGCGCCATCAGAATCGGCACGGTGAACACAGTCCCCAAGGCACCGAACAGCAACATCGAATTGCGTCGGCCAATACGGTCGGACAGCATGCCGAAGAACGGCTGCATGCACATGTACAGGAACAGCGCGCCGGTCATGATGAAACTGGCGGTCTTGGCACTCATGCCGGCGGTGTTCACCAGGTACTTCTGCATGTAGGTGGTGAAGGTGTAGAAAATCAGCGAGCCACCTGCGGTGTAGCCCAGCACGGTGATGAAGGCTGCCGTGTGATGACGGAACAGCCCGGCAATACTCCCGGCCTCTTTATCGTTACGGGTTTCAGCGCTGCTGGTTTCTTCCAGCGAGCGGCGCAGGAACAACGAAATCACCGCCGCCACGGCGCCAACCACGAATGGAATCCGCCAGCCCCAGGCGCGCAGTTCGTCTTCGCTGAGCACTTGCTGAAGGATCACCACCACCAGCACCGCCAGCAGTTGCCCGCCAATCAGGGTCACATACTGGAACGAGGCAAAAAAGCCGCGCTGGCCACGCAGCGCGACTTCACTCATGTAGGTAGCCGTGGTGCCGTACTCGCCACCCACCGACAAGCCCTGGAACAATCGCGCCAGCAGCAACAACGCGGGCGCCCAGGCACCAATCGAGTTGTAGGTAGGCAGGCAGGCGATGACCAGGGAGCCTGCGCACATCATCAGCACCGAGATCATCATGGAATTCTTGCGGCCATGTCGGTCGGCCACGCGGCCAAACAGCCAGCCACCGATAGGTCGCATCAAAAAGCCAGCCGCGAACACCCCTGCGGTATTAAGCAGTTGCACCGTGGGATCGTCAGAAGGGAAAAAGGCCGGAGCGAAATAGATGGCACAGAAGGCGTAGACGTAGAAGTCGAACCATTCCACCAAGTTGCCCGAAGAGGCCCCGACGATGGCGAAGATGCGCTTACTGCGTTCCTCACCGGTGTAATAGGCTGTTGTCATTACAGTTCACTCCTAGAGGGTTACTGAAGTCTAGACACAATCAGTAACATCTCGTTCCGCAGAACAATCATCCCGAGCGAACAGCCCTGCGTGGGGGCCGCTCGCCCGGAATCATTGGTTTACACCCGCTCGATGGCCAAGGCCAGGCCCTGGCCTACACCAACGCACATGGTCGCCAGACCTTTGCGACCACCGGACTTCTCCAGTTGATGCATCGCGGTGAGGATCAGACGTGCACCACTCATACCCAACGGGTGGCCCAGAGCAATCGCGCCACCGTTCGGGTTGACCTGCGGTGCATCGTCGGCCAGGCCCAGTTCACGCAGCACCGCCAAGCCCTGGCTGGCGAAGGCTTCATTGAGTTCGATGACATCGAAATCACTGACCGCCACACCCAGACGCTCGGTCAACTTGCGCACCGCAGGCACCGGGCCAATACCCATGACCCGTGGTGCAACACCGGCGCTGGCCATACCCAGTACACGGGCACGTGGCGTCAGACCGTGTTTTTTCACTGCTTCAGCCGAGGCCAGGATCAGTGCTGCTGCACCGTCGTTGACACCCGAGGCATTGCCAGCGGTAACCGTCTTGTCCGGGCCGTTGACCGGCTTCAGACGCGCCAGAGCCTCCAGAGTGGTGTCAGCACGTGGATGCTCATCGTGTTCAACGATGGTCTCGCCTTTTTTATGGGCGATGCGCACCGGTACGATCTCTTCAGCGAAGAAGCCGGCAGCTTGAGCCGCCGCAGTGCGCTGCTGGCTACGCAAGGCGAAAGCGTCCTGGTCGGCACGCGAAACCTGATAATCGTCGGCGACGTTATCAGCGGTCTGCGGCATCGCATCGACACCGTACTGAGCTTTCATCAACGGGTTGATGAAGCGCCAGCCAATGGTGGTGTCTTCCAGCTTCATATTGCGTGAATAAGCGCTGTCAGCCTTGCCCATCACAAATGGAGCACGCGACATCGACTCGACGCCGCCGGCAATCGCCAGTTCCATCTCGCCGCTGGCGATGGCGCGGAAGGCAGTACCGACTGCGTCCATGCCCGAGGCACACAGACGGTTGAGGGTCACCCCTGGCACGCTGTCCGGCAGGCCTGCCAACAGCAGCGCCATACGTGCGACGTTGCGGTTGTCTTCACCGGCCTGGTTGGCGCAACCGAGGAACACTTCGTCCAACTGGTCCCATTGCACTTGCGGGTTGCGTTCGATCAAGGCCTTGATCGGCACCGCCGCCAGGTCATCGGCACGTACACCGGCCAGGGCGCCGCCGAAGCGGCCAATGGGGGTACGAATCGCGTCGCAGATAAAGACGTCACGCATCAGGCTTCTCCTGGCGCTTGGCCGTGAGCGGCTGCCGTGCGGGCTTCCAGATCACGCAGAGCGGTAAGCTCGACGTCGCTCGGAGCCTCGGTGGTCAGCACGGTGTCGGCAAAACGGATGGCCCAGCCAGTGGCCGCAACGATCTGCTCGCGGGTAACACCTGGGTGAATCGAGGTCACCACGAATTCGTTGGTGCCCGCTTCCGGTTCCATGATGCACAGATCGGTAATGATGCCGACCGGCCCTTGACCAGGCAGGCCCAGGCGCTGACGCGAATCACCGCCCTCGCCATGACCGACCGAAGTGATGAAGTCGAGTTTGTCGACGAAGGCACGGTTGGACTGCTTGAGGATGATCAGCACTTGCTTGGCGGAACCGGCAATTTCCGGCGCGCCACCGGCACCCGGCAGGCGCACTTTCGGCTGATGGTAGTCACCCACCACGGTGGTGTTGATGTTGCCGAAGCGGTCAACCTGGGCGGCACCGAGGAAACCCACGTCGATGCGCCCGCCTTGCAGCCAGTAGCGGAAGATCTCACCGGTCGGCACCACGGTGTCTGCGGTTTCGGCCAGCTCGCCGTCACCAATAGACAGCGGCAGCACGCTTGGCTTGGCGCCGATCGGGCCAGATTCATAGATCAGCACCACATCCGGCGAAGAAGTCAGACGGGCCAGGTTGGCCGCCTTGGAAGGCAGGCCGATGCCGACGAAGCACACCGCGCCATTGCGCAGGCGGCGGGCGGCGGCGACGGTCATCATTTCATTAGTGGAGTAGCTCATTGTGCAGCCTCCGAAGCGCTGGCCAGTTTTGCCTTGAATTCTGTGAAGTCGGCGGTGCCGCGAATGTACTCGTCGATCCAGGCAGTGAAGGCTTCACGATTGCGGGCAATCGGGTCCCAGGCCTGGTAGAAACGGTTGTCACGCTCGTAGTAGCCGTGGGCGTACGACGGGTGCGCGCCACCTGGTACCAGACACACAGCCGACAGTGCCCAGGTAGGCAGGACGCAGGCGTTCATCGGTGCATTAAGGTCGTCGACGATTTCCTCGACGGTAACGATGCAACGCTTGGCCGCCAGAGCCGCTTCCTTCTGGACGCCGAGGATGCCCCAAAGCAGCACGTTGCCTTTACGGTCGGCTTTTTGCGCGTGAATCACGGTGACGTCCGGACGTACCGAAGGCACTGCAGCAAGCACCTCACCAGTGAACGGGCAGGTCACGCTCTTGATCAGCGGGTTGACCTTAGGCAAATCGGAGCCGGCGTAGGCACGCAGCACCGCGAATGGCAGGCCCGAGGCACCGGCAACGTAAGCATTGGCCAGGTCAGCGTGGCTGTGTTCTTCGATTTCCATCGGTTGCGGCCACTGCTTTTCAACAGCATCGCGCAGACGGTGCAGCGACCCTACGCCTGGGTTACCGCCCCAAGAGAAAATCAGTTTGCGGGCACACCCGGCGCCGATCAGCTGGTCGTAGATCAGGTCAGGCGTCATGCGTACCAGGGTCAGATCTTTCTTGCCCTGACGAATGATTTCATGCCCGGCGGCAGTTGGAATCAAGTGCGTAAAGCCTTCGAGGGCGACGCTGTCACCGTCGTGGACGAACTGCTTCACGGCGTCGTGGAGCGAGAGGGTTTCAGCCATTGCAGACTCCTGGATATGCTGAGTCGAGGTCGGTGTGCAAGGCGCCTTAGGTGGCGCCGGTAGGACTTCAGATTAAGACGAGGCCAGGAGCGGTACAATCCGATAATCGACTATCTGTTCGATAATCGAACAAATTGTCGCGTGGTAGGAGCGGGCTTGCCCCGCGATAGTGATTCGTCTGTCACATCGCATCGCGGGGCAAGCCCGCTCCTACATCATTCAAATCAAGTCGCGTCAGCGTGACTGACCATGCCTTTAACAATCACCGCCACAGTGGCAAGCCCAGCCGGGATCACCAGCGCCGTCAGCACCTGCTCAAAGTTCCAGCCCAACCCCAGCAGCGTGGCGCCCATCCAGGCACCGAGAATGGCACCGAAACGGCCAATGCCGAGCATCCACGACACACCGGTAGCGCGACCTTGCGTTGGGTAGAAACGTGCCGCCAGCGATGGCATGGCCGATTGCGCCCCGTTGACGCACATACCGGCGATCAGTACCAGCGTGGCGAGCAAGGTAATGTTGCCCAGGCTCTGACCTACCGCGTAGGCAAACACACCGGCCAGCAAATAAAACACCCCAATGACCTTGTGCGGGTTGTAGCGGTCCATGGCCCAGCCCACCGCCACTGCACTGAGCACCCCACCAAACTGGAACAAGGCACCAATAAACGCGGCCTGTTCCATGCTCGCGCCACTGTCACGCATCAGCGTCGGCAGCCAACTGGTGAGCAGGTAGACAATCACCAGGCCCATGAAATAAGTGAGCCACAACAACAAGGTGCCAACGCTATAAGTGCCGGAGAAAATCACCGCAAACACATTGCGCGCCTTGACTGTTTTTTGCTCAGGCACGCTGAAGCTCGACGCCTGGCCAACAATGGCCGGCTGAATGGGTGCCAGGGTCTTACGCACCTTGTCGGCGCCGCGGTTGCGCACCACCAGGTAACGTGCCGACTCCGGCAACCAGGCCATCAGCACCACCGCCAGCAGCAACGGCAGCACACCACCAATCAGCAGCAGGCTATGCCATCCGAAGGCCGGAATCAGCTTGGCCGAAATAAAGCCACCGCCCGCCATACCCAGGTTGAACCCGCAGAACATGCTGGTGACCAGCAACGACTTGTGCCGTTCAGGGGTGTACTCAGACAGCAGCGTGGTGGCATTGGGCATACCGGCGCCCAATCCCAGCCCGGTCAAAAAGCGCAGTACCAACAATTGGTCGACATTCGTGGCGTAAGCCGAGGCCAGGCTGAACGCACCGAACAAGACCACTGCAGCCACCAGCACCAGCTTGCGTCCAAAGCGGTCTGCCAGCGGCCCGGAGCCCAAGGCACCGAACACCATACCGATCAGCGCCGCGCTCATGACCGGGCCCAGGCTGGCGCGGTCGATACCCCAGTCCTGGGACAGCGCCGGGGCAATAAAGCCCATCGCTGCGGTATCCAGGCCATCGAGGAACACAATCAGGAAACACAGGATCACTACGCGCCATTGGTAGCGCGACAGCGGTTGTTCATTAATAAAGGACTGCACATCAAGGCAGTTCCCGACAGCAGCTTGCGGACTGTTCATTATTTTTATCCAGTAGTAGCGCGCATATGTGCGGGGCGCGCGTGAGCGACACAACCGATCAAGGCTGATCGATCGGTGCGAAGGACATTAATAAGAGGTCGAATACTGCGCAATTCGATAAACGCAACACTGTGCGTTTATCGAACAGGAACGTAAATGTCAGGCAAACAGCTGAGCGCTCAGGTCACGACTGGCGGCAAGCATGATCGGCAGAAAGCGTTGTTCAAGCTCGGTGCGGCTGACCCGACCGGCATGGGTACTGACGTTGAGGGCGGCCAATACCTGACCGGATGCATCGTAGACCGGCACGGCAATCGATCGCAGACCTTGCTCCAGTTCCTGATCGACCACGCACCACCCCTGCTGACGGACTTGTTGCAGGCATTCGAGCAGTGCCACCGGGTCATGAATGGTACGACTGGTTTTGGCCTGCAGGTCGGCGTGCTCCAGGTATTCATGAAGGGTGGCATCGTCCAGAGCGGCCAGCAGGATCCGCCCCATAGAAGTGCAATAGGCCGGCAATCGCCCCCCTACCGAAAGATCGACAGAGATCAGCCGCTGCACCGTCGCCGAGCGCGCAATATAAAGAATGTCATCGCCTTCGAGCGTGGCCATGTTACAGGCCTCGTGCAGTTGGTCGCTCATACGGTCCAGGTAAGGCTGGGCCGACACCGCCAATGGCGTGGACGACAAGTACGCGTGCCCCAAGGTCAGTACTTTGGGTAGAAGCGAATAGGTGCGACCGTCAGTGGTGGCGTATCCCAGTTTGATCAAGGTATGCAGACACCGACGAACGGCAGCACGGGGAATTTCCGTACGGTGACTGATCTGCGCGATGGTCAGGTGACGCTTACGCTCCTGGAATGCCTGGACCACCGCCAGGCCACGCGCCAGCGAAGTCATGAAGTCAGGATCACCGGTGAACGCCTGAATGCGCCGGGCCGGTGAAGCAACGATGGGCGGCGCCACCGATGCGAACGAACTGCGCACCTGATCGTTCAATCCGGCCCCTTTGGGCGATGTCTCTTCTGTCATGGTTCACCTCGGCAACACGATCACTAGGGCGATTATCGAACCAACGACCGATAATCGCAATTGACCGCCACCCTCAATTGCTTATACCTTTCCACTGCCACAATGTGGCTTCTTGGAGAGACTGGTCAGGTACCCACCGTAGAAGTCCCAGGCACGGCCTTGCCCCCGAAGCGAGGCCGTTTTTTTCTCCATTCTGCAAGCCAGTAATTCTCTTCACGCGTTGAAGAACTTTTTGATTTGCTTGGCACCAGCGCTTAACTCAGCGGTCAAATAGCGCTGTGCTTTAACAAGCTCGCAACAAAGACCGCTCTTTGTTGTCATTGGCGAAACAACCTGTTTATACAATAGTGCAACTTGCTTGCTATAATCGCGTTCTGACACTTCTGTTCGGTCGGGCTATGTCGGATCCAATCCGCACTCCCTGAAACCGAAGTGGCAGAGCCCGAAGCAAACGTCGTAACAATGAACGATTTATTGTTACACCCGACGTGCATGCAGAACATAGACTGTTGCTGCGACAGTAACTACGCTCTGGTAGCGTAGCCACGTGCATGTTGCGCACTCGCGTAACCGCTGACGCGTTAACGCCAGAGTTTATTCATAACCAACAGGTAGCACTGTGACGAAAGACGAACTGCGCGCAGAACTTGAGCGCCAGGAACAACGTTACAAGGAAGTTTACGGCGGGGAAGTCACCACCTACGCCGCCCAACCCGACCCAGAGCGCAAGCCCTGGCGTAAACGCGCAAGCATTCTTGACCAGGCATTCGCCCAGGAACTGCAAAAAATCGAAAAAGAACTCAAGGCGGACGAGCCCTGAAACCGACTCGTCCTTGCGCCGTGACGGCCGGATGAGCGGTACTTGAGAAAGTTCGGATAGGGCTGATCGTTACAGCCCTACCGCGAGTGGTAACGGATTCTCACAAATTTCATACGCATGTTTGAATTTTTCATTCGTCATGCGACTTTCGGTAAATCCTTAAATTTTCTGGATTTTTACCGATTTTAGCTGAGTTTTCCGTAGCCTTTTCCGGCACATGCCTTCCTGAAAAAGTCATGGGGCAGCCGGAACCGGTCAGCGGCAGGTGCATCGATTAGCAGGGATTTCTGGCATAATCGCGCCCCCTTATGACCGGGTCAGAAAACCTTCATGATCGATTTATTCAGCGGACTTGATGCCTGGGTACTGGTGAGCCTCGTGCTTGCTTTGACCTTCGTACTCGCCTTCGAGTTCATTAATGGCTTTCATGACACCGCTAACGCGGTAGCTACAGTCATTTATACCAAAGCCATGCCCCCTCACCTGGCGGTGTTCTTTTCCGGGGTGTTCAACTTCCTCGGTGTGCTGCTCGGCGGCGTCGGCGTGGCTTACGCCATCGTTCACCTGCTGCCGGTAGAACTGCTAATCAATGTGAATACCGGCCATGGTTTGGCTATGGTGTTCTCCTTGCTGGCCGCCGCCATCGCCTGGAACCTGGGCACCTGGTACTTCGGTATTCCAGCGTCCAGTTCCCACACCCTGATCGGTTCGATCCTCGGTGTTGGCCTGGCCAACGCCCTGATCAGCGACATTCCACTGGGTGACGGCGTCAACTGGCAAAAGGCAGTCGATATCGGCGTGTCCCTGCTGCTTTCGCCCATGGCTGGCTTTGCCGTTGCTGCCCTGGTGCTGTTGGGGCTGAAATGGTGGCGCCCACTGTCGAAGATGCACAAAACGCCTGAACAGCGTCGCAAACTCGACGACAAGAAGCACCCACCGTTCTGGAACCGCCTGGTGCTGGTTATGTCGGCAATGGGCGTCAGCTTCGTGCATGGCTCCAACGATGGTCAGAAAGGTATCGGCCTGATCATGCTGGTACTGATCGGTATCGTTCCATCGCAGTTCGTACTCGACCTGAACAGCACGACCTATCAGATCGAGCGTACCCGCGACGCAACCCTGCACCTGAGCCAGTTCTATCAGCGCAACGAAGCCACCCTGGGTGAGTTCCTGGCGCTGGGCAAAGCCAAGAATGGCGACCTGCCAGAGCAGTTCAGCTGCAACCCGCAGCAAACCGAGCCGACCATCGCAGCCTTGCTCAAGTCGCTTGAAGGTGTAACCGAGTACCGCTCGTTGACCCCGGAAAAGCGTGTTGAAGTACGTCGTTACCTGCTCTGCCTGGACGACACGGCGAAGAAAGTTGGCAAGCTGCCAGGCCTGCAAGCCCGTGAAAAGGCCGACCTGGACAAACTGCGCAAAGACCTGACCGCCACCACCGAGTACGCTCCGTTCTGGGTGATTCTCGCGGTCGCCCTGGCCTTGGGCCTGGGTACCATGGTTGGCTGGAAACGTGTGGTACTGACCATCGGTGAGAAAATCGGCAAGCAGGGCATGACCTATGCCCAGGGCATGTCGGCCCAGATCACCGCAGCCTGCGCCATCGGCATGGCCAACATCTTCAGCCTGCCAGTATCGACCACCCACGTATTGTCGTCGGGTGTGGCCGGTACGATGGTCGCTAACAAGAGCGGCCTGCAAGGCGGCACCGTCAAGACCATCCTGCTGGCCTGGGTCCTGACCCTGCCTGCAACGGTAGCCCTGTCGGCGGGCCTGTTCTGGATTGCGACCAAGTTCATCGTCTGAACCAGACTGCAGTAAAAAAGGCGCCTTCAGGCGCCTTTTTTATACCGGTAGGAGCGGGCTTGCCCCGCGATAGGATGTAACTGAAAGAACGCAATCGCGGGGCAAGCCCGCTCCCACAAAAAAGGCTAGCGGCGCTTGCTGCTGCCCAGTAACGAGCCCATCAAGCCGCGCACCAACTGGCGTCCAAACTGGTTAGCCGCCTGGCGCATGGCAGACTTGATCGCCTGCCCTGCCGCACTTTGCAGAAACTCCCCAGCCTTGTCAGCAAGGCTCTCCTCGGCAGCTGCCGGCGGCGGTGCCTGCTCAGGCTGCGCCACACCGCCCTTGCGAGCGTTGAGCATTTCATAGGCCGACTCACGGTCTACCGGTTTGTCATAGCGCCCGGCCAACGGCGACGCGGCAATCAGGGCTGAACGCTCTGCCTCGCTCAACGGCCCGATGCGTGACTGCGGCGGCGCGATCAACACACGCTGGACCATGCCCGGCGTGCCCTTCTCCTGCAACGTCCCCACCAACGCCTCACCAATGCCAAGCTCGGTCAGTACGCTTAAGGTGTCAAAATCGGGGTTAGGACGGAAACCCTCGGCCACAGCCTTCAGCGATTTCTGCTCCTTGGCCGTAAACGCTCGCAATCCATGCTGAATACGCAAGCCCAGTTGTGCCAGGACATCATCCGGCAAGTCGCTTGGCGACTGGGTGACAAAATACACACCCACGCCCTTGGAGCGAATCAGCCGAACGACCTGCTCCAGACGGTCCTGCAAAGCTTTGGGCGTACCGTTGAACAGCAGGTGCGCTTCATCGAAAAACAGTGCCAGTAGTGGCTTGTCGGCATCCCCCCGCTCCGGGAGCTGTTCAAACAGTTCAGCCAGCAACCACAAAAGGAAGGTCGCATAGACCTTGGGCGCCTCGTGCACCAGGCGACTGGCATCCAGCAGATGAATACGGCCACGGCCGTCGGCATCCGGGCGCAATAGATCTTCCAGCTGCAAGGCCGGTTCACCGAACAAGGCTTCGGCCCCCTGCTGCTCCAGCGTCGCCAGCCGCCTCAGCAGGGCCTGGCTGGAGCCGGTGGTCATCAACGCGCTGTCTTCGCCGAGCAGTTGCGGGTTGTCCTTGAGGTGCGCCAGCAACGCTTTGAGGTCCTTGATATCAAGCAACAGCAAGCCTTCGCGATCAGCGACCTTGAACGCGGCATACAGTGCAGCCTGTTGACTGTCGGTCAACTCCAGCAGGTTGCCCAGCAGCAGCGGGCCCATTTCGCTGAGCGTGGTGCGCAAGGGATGACCGGACTGCCCATGAATATCCCACAGGCTGACTGGATAAGCCTGCGGCTGATGCCCGAGCCAAGGCATACCGGCGATGCGCTCAGCCACTTTACCTTGCGGGTTGCCCACCGCGCCCAGACCGCACAGATCACCTTTGACGTCAGCGGCGAACACCGCCACGCCTGCATCGCTAAAGGCCTCGGCCATGTGTTGCAGGGTCACGGTTTTACCCGTACCGGTGGCACCGGCAACCAGACCATGGCGGTTGGCCAGTCGCATGGCTTGAGCGACTGGCTGTCCGGCCAGATCGGCCCCGAGAATGAACTGCGAAGAGTCAGGCATGTTTTTTCACCCTCTGTTTAAGCTTTGAAACAATTCGGCCGATATCTCATTAGCGATAGACCACCAGAAAGACAGGATAAGCCCAACAAGGAAAGAGGACCTGCACTGCTTTCAAACTGTTCTTTGTGCGAACGACCCGGATAACAAAACCTTAGCGGACCAACACGTTATGAACAAAAGCCTCCGATTCAGCCACAAGATCCTTCTGGCCGCTTCTCTGATCGTCATGATCGCATTCACGCTGTTTACGCTGTACAACGATTACCTGCAGCGTAATGCGATTCGCGAAGATCTGGAAAGTTATCTCGCACAGATGGGTGATACCACATCAACCAACATTAAAAACCTGTTTGATGGACGCATTTTGCTGGTACAAAACGTGGCGCAGAACATTGCCGCGTTCCCTGATGCTGAAAATGTTGGCACCCTGTTGGGCCAACAAGCTCTGGTGTCGAGTTTCCTGACCGTGTACCTGGGTGACGTCAATGGTGGTTTCACCATTCGCCCACAAACCAAGATGCCCGATGGCTACGACCCGCGTGTTCGCCCTTGGTACAAAGATGGCCTGGCCGCCAATGGCCCGATCCTGACCGAGCCGTACATTGACGTCAGCACCGGCAAAATGGTGATTTCGGTGGTGGCCACAGCTGCGCGCAACGTCGGCGTGGTCGGCGGTGACCTGGCGCTGGATGGCCTGACCGAAATCATCAACTCGCTGAACTTCGGCGGCATGGGCTATGCCTTTCTGGTCAACGACCAGGGCAAGATCCTGGTGCACCCCGACAAAAATCTGGTCATGAAGTCGCTGTCTGACCTGTACCCACAAAACACCCCGCGCCTGAGCAAGGATTTGAGTGAGATTGAAGTCAACGGTGAAACACGCCTGTTGACCTTTGCGCCGGTCAAAGGCTTGCCCTCAGCCAACTGGTACATCGGCCTGTCTGTCGACAAAGACAAAGCCTATGCAATGCTGAGCAAGTTCCGCACCTCGGCGGTGATTGCCACCCTGGTTGCCGTGGTCATCATCATTGCCCTGCTCGGCCTGTTGATCCGCGTACTGCTGCAGCCACTGCACACCATGACCCGCGCCATGGAAGACATTGCCCAAGGTGAAGGTGACCTGACCAAACGCTTGACCCTGCACAGCCAGGACGAGTTCGGCGTACTGGGCAAGGCCTTCAACCACTTCGTCGAGCGCATTCACAGTTCGATCCGTGAAGTGTCTTCGGCCACCGAGCAGGTCAACGAAGTGGCCCTGAGGGTGGTCAGTGCCTCCAACTCCTCGATGGTCAACTCCGACGAACAGTCCAACCGCACCAACAGCGTGGCGGCCGCCATCAACCAGCTTGGCGCTGCGGCCCAGGAAATTGCCCACAACGCCGCCCAGGCCTCGCAGCAGGCCAGCTCGGCTCGACACCTGGCAGAAGAAGGCCAGCAGGTGGTTGATCGCAGCATTGCGGCCATGAACCGCCTGTCGGATCTGATCTGCACGTCCAGCTCGCATATCGAGACGCTGAACAGCAAAACCGTGAATATCGGCCAGATCCTCGAAGTGATCACCAGCATCTCCCAGCAAACCAACCTGCTGGCGCTCAACGCCGCAATCGAAGCGGCCCGGGCCGGTGAAGCCGGTCGCGGATTCGCGGTGGTCGCCGATGAGGTCCGTAACCTTGCACACCGCACACAAGAGTCGGCCCAGCAGGTTCAGAACATGATCGAAGAGTTGCAGATCGGTGCCCGCGAGTCGGTCGATACCATGGGCCAAAGCCAGCGTCACAGCCAGGACAGCGTCGAGATTGCCAACCAGGCTGGTGAACGTCTGGGCAGCGTCACCCTGCGAATCGGCGAGATCGACGGTATGAACCAATCGGTGGCCACCGCCACTGAGGAGCAAACTGCAGTGGTCGACTCGATCAACATGGACATCAACGAGATCAACATGCTTAACCAGGAAGGGGTCGAGAACCTGCAGTCGACCCTGCGCGCCTGCGCCGACCTTGAGCAACAGGCCAGCCGCCTGAAACAACTGGTCGGTAGCTTCCGCATCTGAGTACCGAAGGCAGCGGCCCGTGCCGCTGCCCCTCCCCTCGCAACACGATCGAACAAACTATCCTTTATAGAGGTCAACCTTAGGGCGCGTCGTACGGTGTAAGCCATCACCGCACGACACACCCTGAAGACGATCTCGGAGGGATGCTGATCGTGCACATCGCTGACATCACTATGTTCTATGCCCCCGCCAGCGGCGGCGTGCGTACTTATCTTGATGCCAAACATCGCCGACTGGGACAGACCCAAGGTGTCCGACACAGCCTGTTGATCCCAGGCGCATCTCCTCATCACGCCAACGGTGTCTACCAGGTACCGGCACCCGCGCTGCCGTTTGGAAATGGCTATCGTTTTCCACTGCGCCTGGCGCCCTGGTGCCAGATGCTTGAGGAACTGCAGCCAGATCTGATCGAAGTCGCCGACCCTTACCTGACCGCCTGGGCAGCACTGGACGCGAGCCGCCAGCTCGATATACCGGTCATCGGTTTCTACCATTCCGACCTGCCGCTGCTGGTCAGCAATCGTATGGGTAACTGGTTCACCCCCAATGTCGAAGCCTATGTCAGCAAGCTGTATGGCAATTTCGACCGGGTGCTGGCGCCAAGCCAGGTCATGGCCAACAAACTGCGCCGCCTGGGTATCAGCAATGTGCATGTTCAGCGCCTTGGCGTAGACCTGAACACCTTTCATCCACGACACCGCGACCCAATGCTGCGCCGGCAATTGCACATTGCCGACAGCACACACCTGCTGGTGTTTGCCGGCCGCGGTTCACGGGAAAAAAACCTGCCGGTGCTGCTCGACTGCATGCAACACCTGGGTAAGCACTACCACTTGTTGCTGCTGGGTTCGCACATGCCTTCCAACGTACCGGGCAATGTCAGCGTCATCGACCATTTCTGCCCGTCCAGCGAAGTCGCCCGCTTGCTGGCCAGCGCGGACGCCCTGGTGCACGCAGGTGATCAGGAAACCTTCGGCCTGGTCATTGTTGAAGCCATGGCCAGCGCGATTCCTGTGGTTGCGGTGAACGCAGGTGCATTCAAAGAGATTCTCGACGAGCGTTTTGGTCGTCTGTGCACGCCCAATGACGGCCAGGCGATGGCCCGGGCGGTACGCGAAGTATTCGAAGACGCCCCCCAAAGGCTTGGCCTGCAAGCGCGCAGGCATGTCGAGCAACACTATGCCTGGGACAGCGTGGTCAACGGCCTGTTGGCTCACTACCGGGCGGTGCTGGGCTATGAGCTGCCGGTACGGATCCATGCCTGAGCACAGTGCAAGCCCGCCATCCCCGCAAAGCCTGCTACTGGTACTGCACGACGTAGCACCGCACACCTGGCCGGATTACCAGGCGTTCGTCGAAGCAGTGGATGCCTTGGGCGAGATTCCCATGACCTGGCTGGTGGTACCCGATTTTCACAAACGCGACCCGTTGGCAGCAGCGACTGGCTTTCGCCAGATGCTTGAGCGACGCCTGCAGCGCGGCGATGAACTGGTCCTGCATGGCTTCTACCACATCGATGACAGCCCTCCACCGCGCTCAGTGCGAGACTACTTCATGCGACGTATCTATACCCATGAGGGCGAGTTCTACCGCTTGGATCAGGCCACCGCACTGCAACGCCTTGAAGAGGGAATAGCGTTGTTCCGCCGCTTTGACTGGCCACTGGCGGGCTTCGTTGCCCCGGCCTGGCTAATGAGCCCAGGCACACGTCAGGCACTGAAGACCCTGCCCTTGCAGTACACCAGCGACCCACAGCATTTCTATCGGCTGCCGGACTTCACCCCGATAGCCGCTCCAGGCTTGGTCTGGAGTGCACGCAGCCATTGGCGCCGCAGCGTGTCCAAGGTCGTCTGTGAACTACAGGTTTCCCGCTTGCACAGCGCCCCTGTGATACGCCTGGGCCTGCATCCGGTGGATATGCGCCATAGTGCTTCCCGGCACTACTGGATGCACACATTACAAGCGCTGTTACGCCAAGGGCGAACACCGCTGACCAAATCAGCCTGGTTGGCCGGCCGTTGAATCAGGCTCGGGGACTGCGCCTGGCGGATGCAGCTGCTCCCAAAGCGCGACGGCACCGGGGAAGTCGGTACCGTCATCGTTGCTCAATGCTTCGGGATCGAACCGGCTCAGGCAGCCCTCACCCAGGACGGGCGGAGCTTTGGAGGTTGCCTTGTCGAAGGGATCGGCCATGCTGCAACCTCCTCACACGGTTTAGTTGAAAACCACCGTCTTGTTGCCATGCACCAGCACACGGTCTTCCAGGTGATAGCGCAAGCCGCGCGCCAGTACCATCTTCTCGACATCACGGCCAAAGCGAACCATGTCTTCGATGCTGTCACTATGGCTGACCCGAACAACGTCCTGCTCGATGATCGGACCGGCGTCCAGCTCTTCAGTGACGTAGTGGCAAGTGGCACCAATCAGTTTCACACCGCGCAACGATGCTTGATGATAAGGCTTGGCACCGACAAACGAAGGCAGGAAGCTGTGGTGAATATTGATCACCTGCTGGGCATATTCCTGGCACAGTTGCGGTGGCAGGATCTGCATGTAGCGCGCCAGTACCACCACATCGGCACCGTGCTCTTTGACCAGTCGCGAGACTTCGGCAAATGCCGGTTGTTTATCCTGTGGATCGACCGGTACATGGAAGAATGGAATACCGTGCCACTCGACCATGCTGCGCAAGTCGTTGTGGTTGGAGATAACGCAGGGAATATCGCAATCCAGTTCCTTGGCGTGCCAGCGGTGCAGCAAGTCAGCCAGGCAGTGAGACTCACGGCTGGCCATCAGCACCACGCGCTTTTTCTGGTCGGTATCGGTGATACGCCAGACCATGGAAAACTCTTCAGCAATCGGGGCAAACGCTTCGCGGAATGCCTCAATACCAAAGGGCAGGGTTTGCGCGCGGATTTCGTGACGCATGAAGAACCAACCGCTCTGCTCATCGGAGTGATGGCTCGCTTCGTTGATCCAGCCGTTATAGGACGCCAGGAAATTACTGACTTTGGCGACGATGCCAACGCGGTCGGGGCAAGCAATCACCAGCCGATAGGTGCGCATGAATGAGACTCCAGATACTTCGCAAAGGCGCTCATTCTAACGAGTGCCCGGAAAAACTGCAGTAGGCAATGCATACATCCTGTCGTACCTGCCAGGATTACCTGAGTAGCGGCTGCAGCCCGCGTTGATTGGGCTACGGCGCAAATTTAACTGAGCTTTGCCAGTGTTAGTTTGTAAATTTTTTTTTATACAATTTATCCAATCGCTTTAACCAATGAGCTAATTATTGCCAAGTTTAATGTTTACTTGGCAGTACGCTCTGACTATTATTGCCTCACTGTCTACCTGATACCCCCATTTCCAAGGATCATCCAATGTCCCTGATCAACGAATATCGCGCTACAGAAGAAGCCATCAAAGAACTGCAAGCTCGCCTGGCAAACCTGTCGAACGACGACAAGCTGAAGAAAGAGCTGGAGTTCGAAGGCAAGCTGCGCAACCTGATGGGCGAATACCAGAAGTCGCTGCGCGATATCATTGCTCTGCTCGACCCAGACGCTAAATCGAGCAAAGCCCCACGTGGCGCAGTTAAAACCACTGGCACCAAGCGCGCGCGCAAGGTCAAGCAATACAAAAACCCGCACAACGGTGAAATCATCGAAACCAAAGGCGGCAACCACAAAACCCTGAAAGAGTGGAAAGCCAAGTGGGGTGGCGATGTGGTTGAAGGCTGGGCAACCCTGCTGGGTTAATTAGCCATCGCTGCCACAGCGATTGCAAAGATGAAAAAAACGCCAGCTTGCTGGCGTTTTTTTTTGAACGTTGTTTATATCCCCAGTTGCACCTTCAACCCCTGAACATGTGTACGCCATTGCCCCAGCAATTCGCGCTGGCCTGCAGTGGCCTGGTCCCAGTAGCCTTGCAGCGCCTGCTCAAAGTCGCCGACGGTGTTAGGCGCCCCCATTACCGGATCAGTCAGGCGTTGCCGGCAGAACTGCTTCCAACGCTGCAGTTCTTCCTCATTCAAGGTTTCAATGAAATTGCGTGCACGGTAGCGAAACAACAGTTCAGGCAATCGCTCATCGTCGAACATCCAGTGCCCCTGCCCTAACTGCCGTGGCTCGACACTGCGCACTTGCTCACACAAGCGTCTGTCTCGATCTCCAATAAAGCCGTCATACAATTGCTGCTCAGGATCTTCACAAGGAGCAAATTCCTCCTCACTGTAAAGGGTCTGTAATTTGTCTTGCCAAATCGCCTGCTCGGCTATCAAGCGGGAAGCCCGCACTTCAAACAAGGACATATCCAGCCCCAGGCGTTGCTGATCTTGCGCTCGCAATACATTAAGTGGCGCAACAACCGGACAACGATTGATATGCACCAACTTCAAGGGCACGGGCAACTGCCCTTGGGCCATATCTTCGCGCCGTGTGTATAAACGCTGACGCAGCACATCAGCGGGCTCCTGCAATAAGGGTTGTGGGTCCATGCCCAGATCACAAACTATCAAGGCATTACGATTACGTGGGTGCCATGCCAACGGCAGGACAACGCCCAGATAATTGCGCTCGGCCGAGAAACGTCCGGAAATATGTACCAGTGGCTGCAGCAATCGGATTTGCTCCATCACCTTGTGTTTACTGCGCAACTGAAACAACCAGTCATACAGTTTCGGTTGTTTCTCCCGAATCAATCGAGCGAGCGCAATAGTGGCTCGCACATCGCTAAGTGCTTCATGGGCCTGGCCATGATCGATGCCGTTAGCGGCCGTCAACAACTCCAGACGTAGACTGGTGCGCCCTTCCTGCTGCGGCCATACGATGCCATCTGGGCGCAAGGCAAAGGCGGCGCGCACCACATCAATCAGGTCCCAGCGGCTGTTGCCACCTTGCCACTCCCGGGCGTACGGATCGAAGAAATTCCGATACAGGCTGTAGCGAGTCACTTCATCGTCAAACCGCAAGCTGTTATAGCCGGCACCACAGGTGCCAGGGCGGGCCAGTTCGGCGTGTACCCGCGTCATGAACTCGGCTTCGCATAAGCCCTGGCTGGCCAACTGTGCCGGGGTAATCCCCGTCACCAGGCACGCCGCTGGGTGCGGCAGGATGTCATCACTGGGTTGGCAGTAGAAATTGATGGGTGCCTCGATCTCGTTGAGGTCGAGATCAGTGCGCACGCCGGCTACTTGCAGCGGTCGGTCATTGCGCGGGTTGATACCGGTGGTTTCATAGTCGTGCCAGAAAATGCTGGTGCTCACGGGGCCGTCCTGAACAGAAGATCGCTCAGAGTCTAGGGCTACTCGCCAGCCATCACCAGCCTCATGCCGAGGCCCCCAACGGATAGAAGCTGAAATAGTTACGCAGGGCTCGTACCAGTTGCGCGTACTCGTAGGGCGCCTGCAACAACATGAAACCAGAGTCGTAGTGCCCGGGAGTCTCATCCTCGTGGCACCACAGGCAACTGGCAGTCAGGTTGATCAGGTGCAAGCCGCCGCTGCGCCCAATCACTTTCAGTTGCAGTTCGTAATCCGGGCCGACCAGCATCGGCAACTGGCTGATCAGCATCAGGCCGTCTTCAGACACATTACCCAGGTAACCAATCGGCTGGTCGGTGTAGCGGTTGAAGACTTTGAGGAAGTAAGGGAGCTGATGACGCTCGATGTGGCGCTCGTCAATCATGATCGGAATCGCTGTCGGAGACCCTTTAGCAGGGCCGCGCTAGTGCTGCGGGTGTGCGTATGTTGCAGTTATAAGATTAGCGCAACCTGCCCTTTACGTCACAATCACCCCGAGCTCTTTGGTATTAACGCCAAGGTGTGGTGGAGGTCGGCCGGGCAATGGCTGCTTCACCGCTGCGATAGTGGCCCAGTTGCTCAAGGGTCTGCAGACGGGCGCGGGCGCGGTAAGCGTACTCATTTTGCGGGTAACGCTCGATTAAATACCGGTAGGTCTGTGCGGCATCGACATAGAGCTTCTGACGTTCGAGGCACTGGCCACGCAGCATCGACACTTCCGGGTGGATGAACGGCCGTGCACGACTGGTGCGGTCAACCTGCGATAGCTCAAGCATGACCTGCTCACAGTTGCCGCGGTCATAGGCTCGGTAGGCGTTGTTCAGGTGGTGGTCCATCGACCAGCGGGTGCAACCGACGACAGTGGTCGCCAGGGCTAGAACGATTAAGGCTCGCATGGGGGGATCTCCTGTATTGAGCAGTTTATCGGCCCTGCCTGCAAAATCTATAGCCAACAGTCTCGGTGGGAGCGGGCTTGCCCCGCGACTTCGGCCTGTCAGGCACATCGCATCGCGGGGCAAGCCCGCTCCCACAGCAAGCCCCCACTGGTTCAAATGCTGCCTCTCTCGCACAACAGGTAGTGCAAAGGAACAATGACTACAGCGAATTTCCAGAGTAGCCTTTCGCTGCGCTTCAATATAGGAGTCTGTGCATGACCATCCGCCGTACCAAAATCGTCGCCACCCTTGGCCCCGCCAGCAACTCGCCGCAAGTTATCGAACAGCTGATCCTTGCCGGCCTGGATGTCGCTCGCCTGAACTTCTCCCACGGCACGCCCGATGAGCACAAGGCCCGCGCGTGCCTGATCCGCGATATCGCGGCAAAGCTGGGTCGCCACGTAGCACTGCTCGGTGACCTGCAAGGCCCGAAAATCCGTATCGCCAAATTCGCCAACAAGCGCATCGAACTGAAAGTCGGTGATCGCTTCACCTTCTCTACCGCCCACCCGTTGACCGAAGGCACTCAGGAAATCGTCGGTATCGACTATCCAGACCTGGTCAAAGACTGCGGCGTCGGTGACGAGTTGCTGCTCGACGACGGCCGCGTGGTCATGCGTGTAGAAACTGCCACCAGCGACTCCCTGCACTGCTCGGTACTGATCGGCGGCCCGCTGTCCGACCACAAAGGTATCAACCGCAAAGGTGGCGGCCTGACGGCCCCGGCACTGACCGAAAAAGACAAGGCCGACATCAAGCTGGCTGCCGAAATGGACCTGGACTACCTGGCCGTTTCCTTCCCGCGTGACGCCTCGGACATGGAATACGCCCGTCGTCTGCGCGACGAAGCTGGCGGCAGCGCCTGGCTGGTGGCCAAGATCGAACGTGCAGAAGCGGTAGCCGACGACGAAACCCTCGACGGCCTGATCGCCGCCAGTGACGCGGTCATGGTTGCCCGTGGAGACCTGGGCGTTGAAATCGGCGATGCCGAGCTCATCGCAATCCAGAAAAAGATCATCCAGCACGCCCGTCGCAACAACAAGGCTGTGATCGTCGCCACGCAGATGATGGAGTCGATGATCCAGAATCCGATGCCGACTCGCGCCGAAGTGTCTGACGTGGCCAACGCCGTGCTCGACAACACCGACGCGGTCATGCTGTCGGCTGAAAGCGCCGCCGGTGCCTACCCGATCGAAGCCGTCCAGGCCATGGCGCGCATCTGCCAGGGTGCTGAAAAACACCCGACCAGCCAGAAGTCCAGCCACCGTCTGCACACCACCTTCGAGCGTTGCGACGAAAGCATCGCCCTGGCGGCCATGTACACCGCCAACCACTTCCCCGGCGTCAAGGCGATCATTGCCCTCACCGAAAGTGGTTACACCCCGCTGATCATGTCGCGTCTGCGCTCTTCGGTGCCGATCTTCGCGCTGTCGCCGCACCGCGCTACCCAGGCTCGCGCTTCGATGTTCCGCGGCGTCTACCCGATTGCCTTCGACCCGGCTGCACTGCCGCCGGAAAAAGTCAGCCAAGCTGCCGTCGATGAGTTGCTCAAACGTGGCATGGTCCAACCGGGCGACTGGGTGATCCTGACCAAAGGTGACAGCTACCACACCATCGGTGGCACCAACGGCATGAAAATCCTGCACGTGGGTGATTCGCTGGTCTGACCCCACATGCCCGCTCCTACCTGTGGGAGCGGGCTTGCCCCGCGAAGCGGTGTAGCTGACAGCCCGCTCCTACTAGGCATGTTCGTTGAAAATGTCGGCAAACAACTGATTGCGCGGCAACCCGGCCAGAAAAAGCCGACGGGAAAACTGCTCGACACTCACCGGTGAACCACAGACCAGGGCGACCGTTTGCCGTGATTGCAACCGCAGCGCAGCCAGAGCCTGGGGCAATTCCTGCGCAGTCAACAGTTCGACCTGCAGCTGGGCATGGCGCTCGGCAAGCACATTCAACTCACTGGCCAAGTAGTGCTCCTGACGGTCATGAGCCAGGTGCAACACACGAATCGGGCCCAGGTGCTGCTGACGCAACGCCTCACGCAAAATCCCCCACAAAGGTGCCAACCCGGTGCCAGCCGCCAATAACCACAGCGGCCGCTCCTGCCAGTCGGCATCATAGTGCAGCGCCCCGCCACGCAACTCACCCAAGCGCAACACATCCCCCTGCTGCAGCTGGCGTGCCGCATCACAAAACGCACCCGCCTGGCGGCAATCGAGATGAAACTCGAGAAAGCGCTCCTCGTCGGGCAGGCTGGCCAACGAGTAAGGGCGCGCCACACCACTGGCATTCCACAGCACCAGATGCTGACCAGCCCGGTAACGCAGTGGGCGTTCGGCGTGCAGGCGCAAGCGCAGCACATTCGCGCTCAGCCAGTCATGCCCCAATACGCTTGCCGCAATGCCGTCGCGCAGCGGATCGAACAGCTCAACCTGCAGATCCGATTCGACCCGGCACTGGCAGGACAAGCGCCAACCCGACTGCCGTTGCTGTTCACTCAGGGCTTCGGGCCGCGCATCCTGCGGCTGCCCGTGCAGACAACGCACCAGACAGGCATGACAACTGCCCGCACGGCAGCTGTACGGCACCGAAAGCCCTGCCGCATTCAGGGCATCAAGCAGATTGCTGCCCGCTGCCACCGTCCATTGCCGCTCGCCCACCCGCAACTCCGGCATCAATGCTCTCCCAAACCGTCAGACCGCCAGTTTTGCATATAAAAAGTGCTACGCAAGAACAATGCCTGTCGCTTACCGACCTTCGTCAGACCACTGATACGTGTGCCCACCGCAGATGCGCGCTATACTGCCGCGCCTTTTTGCGCCGCCAGCCAGATCGTCGGCGCGCCGTGAAAGGTCGTTTCGACACCTCGGCCTGTCCGCGTCGGAATACCTTATTGAATGTTCCCGTCTTTAAGAGGAGCGCGCTGCATGACCGTGATCAAGCAAGACGACCTGATTCAGAGCGTTGCCGACGCCCTGCAGTTCATTTCGTACTACCACCCCGTTGACTTCATCCAGGCCATGCATGAGGCCTATCTGCGTGAAGAGTCGCCCGCCGCGCGTGACTCCATCGCCCAGATTCTGATCAACTCGCGCATGTGCGCCACCGGCCACCGCCCGATCTGCCAGGACACTGGTATTGTCACCGTGTTCGTGCGCGTCGGTATGGATGTGCGCTGGGATGGCGCCACCATGAGCCTGGACGACATGATCAACGAAGGCGTGCGTCGCGCCTACAACCTGCCAGAAAACGTCCTGCGTGCATCGATCCTCGCCGACCCGGCAGGCGCGCGCAAAAACACCAAGGACAACACCCCGGCGGTCATCCACTACTCCATCGTTCCGGGTAACACCGTTGAAGTGGACGTGGCAGCCAAGGGCGGCGGTTCCGAGAACAAGTCGAAGATGGCCATGCTCAACCCGTCCGACTCGATCGTCGACTGGGTACTGAAAACCGTGCCAACCATGGGCGCTGGCTGGTGCCCGCCTGGCATGCTCGGCATCGGCATCGGCGGTACCGCCGAGAAAGCTGCCGTCATGGCCAAAGAAGTGTTGATGGAATCCATCGACATTCACGAACTCAAAGCCCGTGGCCCGCAGAACCGTATCGAAGAAATCCGCCTGGAGCTGTTCGAGAAGGTCAACCAGCTGGGTATCGGTGCTCAGGGTCTGGGTGGTCTGACGACCGTCCTCGACGTCAAGATCATGGACTACCCGACCCACGCCGCTTCGTTGCCGGTGTGCATGATCCCGAACTGCGCCGCCACCCGTCACGCGCACTTCGTACTCGACGGCTCCGGCCCTGCCGAGCTGGAAGCGCCATCGCTGGACGCCTACCCGGAAATCGTCTGGGAAGCCGGCCCGTCGGCTCGCCGTGTCAACCTCGACACCCTGACCCCGGAAGAAGTGCAAAGCTGGAAGCCGGGCGAGACTATTCTGCTCAACGGCAAAATGCTCACCGGTCGCGACGCTGCGCACAAACGCATGGTCGAGATGCTCAACCGTGGCGAAGAACTGCCGGTCGATCTGAAAGGCCGTTTCATCTACTACGTCGGCCCGGTTGATCCGGTTCGCGAAGAAGTGGTTGGCCCTGCCGGCCCGACTACCGCCACGCGGATGGACAAGTTCACCCGTCAGATCCTTGAACAAACCGGCCTGTTGGGCATGATTGGCAAGTCCGAGCGCGGTCCGACCGCCATCGACGCGATCAAAGACAACAAAGCCGTTTACCTGATGGCCGTGGGCGGCGCTGCCTACCTGGTCGCCCAGGCAATCAAGAAGTCCAAGGTGCTGGCGTTTGCCGAACTGGGCATGGAAGCGATCTACGAGTTCGATGTCAAAGACATGCCAGTTACCGTCGCGGTCGACAGCAAGGGTGAGTCGGTGCACATTACCGGCCCAGCCTTGTGGCAGAGCAAAATCGCTGAAAGCCTGGCGGTGGAAGTGAAGTAATTCACACCCTCGCTTTGCAGAGAACGCCCGGCAACCGCCGGGCGTTTTTGTTTCCAAAACGTATCAAGGTTTGCCCCCCTTCCCCTACACACCCCTTTCAACTAAAGAACAAACACCGGCCCGAACTTACAGCGACCTGATATTTTTGTCAGGTGCCAACGCACGATCTGCGCTTTATGCTCTGCCTACACCTTTGACTGCTCTGAGGATAGGCTGGTATGAAAAACACCACGATCAAAAAGACAGCTGACGACCCCTCGCTCTGGCTCAAAGAGTTTGATATTGAAGTGTCTTCAGGCAGCGAGCGCGTGTACAACAACGGTCGCCAACAAATCAAAATCAGCCTGATTGTCGAACCCAGGTCCGGACAAGAAGTTACCGACGCTCAATTCAGCACACTGATGCCTGTGTATCGAGACAATGACGGCTCATTCGTGACATTACCGCAAGATCATTCAGCTGACGGTTGGTTCTATAGTGTCGAAGAAGATTTAAATTACGACTACTTTCCTTCCACTGCTAGCGTAGAACCTATGAAGGGTGCGCTTTTGAACGCTGATGGCAGTCAAAACACCTTACTCGTAATGACACCACAAGGGCATTGGAAACTCGATGAACAATCGCCCCCAGGCCACCGCCCACAGTCAAATCCCGTACTAGAAAAATTCCTCGACGCACAAAACAGAATCTCCGCTGCCCGCCGCGTGAAAACTTTTTACATCCACACCAAAGCACGTGCAGGAACCACTGTTACGTTGTACGCACGCATTGAGAAAGACGCTGAAACTATTTACACCAGTGACGAAGCAGAGAGCGAAATAAAACTTTATTCAGAGCCAACACGACAATTAATTTTTCCAGAAGATTATGACCTGAGCAAAAAAATAATATCAGAGTCTCTTAGCGCCACCCCCTCCGAGAGAGACCCAGAGCGATTCATTTACGAATTCTCGTTAAAACCAAAATATATTGACTTTTCATCGGCCAAATATGAATCAAACGCCTCTGAATCCAGAGGCATGATCAAGTGGCAAGACCATAGCAACAGTCAGCCCCGTGCTACACATGTTGGCGTCGCTTTTCCGGGTTCCAGAAATGTAAACTACAATGACACCCTCACATTGGGAGGCCAATTTCCGCCACGTAAAGTCAAGCAAATAAGCGATGACAACACAGGCAAAATCGTAGTTCTGATGCAAGGAGACAATCAGATCCCTTACCACTCGGCCGATTACGACAAACAAGGGCCGATGAAGATCCAGGCGCTCGACCGATTCGGCACACAGCATACCCTCGCCATCCGTTTCGACGAATCTCAAGACAGCGCCTTTGACAAACGCTCGAACTTGACAGTCGAGAGCCGCACAGAATCACACGTTGACACACACACTGCAGCAGAGGAGTTTGTCAGCATCACCCACTTCCAGGTCAAAGGCCTTAACAGCAACACCCATAAACAGTCCTGCCGTCTCTATAACAACGGCTGGCAGCAAACCTATATCAATGTCGTCATCACCGCCACTAACGAAAGAAACGAACAGGTCGAATTAAGCGACGGCATACTGAACAAAATTCAACTGGTCGACTATGACACCGGGGCAGACCTGTCGCCATCTGCTTACACCATCACGCGCACCCAAAGCGAAATAGACAAACTCTTTCATATCATTCCGGCCAGCGTAATCGCCAAAGAAACTACCGAAGCCCCCATCAACGATCAAGCCGCAACACCGGCTCAAGGGGGACAATCAATTACATTCTGGGTCAGAACAAAAGCAGTTACCAACAAAACAATCGCCGCTCGCCTGGTACACGACGGCGTCACTTATCACACCTATCAAAGAGATGTGGCGCCTGGAGGAGAAACACGCTCTGGAAACTCTAACAGTGCCGCCGAAATTTCCCCGCTGGAACAAAACTATCATTACACAGCAAAAAATTTCATATTGACGCGAACCAATGCATCAGACGACCTCAGAAGCGACATTATCGACATAGACTTGTACAAGTTAAAAATCAACAGCGCAGAGCACCACATCACGTCCAGCGACTACGAGCCTGCTGTCTGGATGTTTGACTACATTGCAGGAAAAAAAGCAAACAGCCTGGCCTATTTCAGGCGCAACAACACTTCAACAACAGTCACGCTTTACTACCACCTGAACTACCAACCGATAGCCGTTAACCGAACAGTCGGCGAAGCAAACGCCGTCCGTGTAAAGTCAAATAGCCTAGGCCCAGATGGGGAGAGCTACGTCGGTGTTCTGATGGTCTACCGCGACCAATACGGAAACGGTCATAACGTTTGGTTAAACCCAGCGAGCGAAGCCAACTTGATCACCATTAGTTAATGCTGAATCGGCACTTGCATCATTGTTGATTCCCGTCGCCTCACTGCGTAATTGGGATAAAGACCATGACCAACGCGTCAACATCAATATCACCTTCGCCCATTGAACCACTCAATGTCGGGGGCATTCATACTCAGGCCAATAATTTCTTACAGGCCGTACAAAGCGGTGTCGATGCCAGAACCGGGCAGTTCAACCTGAGCATCAGTGTGCCGCTCGGGGCCGCCAATAACCTGTGCGGCCCCTCACTGAGCCTGACGTGGATGTTCAGCGCCTTGAGCTCGCATCAAAACCGCGGTTTCGGGCTTGGTTGGTCGTTGAACCTCTCCCAACTGACCCTGTCAGGTGACAGTTCATCGTTGAGCCTGACTACAGGCGAGCAATTCGCGGTGGACCTCGACGAGTCCGACACCCGTATCGGTGGCCGGATGGCGTTTCATGATTACAAACTCGATGCTATTCGCCTGATCCGCCACGATGAAGACAGCTTCAGGGTGGAACAGAAAAGCGGCGAAACGGAGTTCCTGCGCCAGGTCGAAAAGCGTGGAGCCTATTTGCTTCATGAACTTCGTAGCGCAGAAGGCCGCAGGCTGTACCTTGAGTGGCAGGTGCTCAACGACATCCCCCACTTGATCGAGGTCCGCGACGAGCAGCGCACGCTAGCCGCAATCGATCGGAATGACGGCTCGCCAATATTGAAGCTCGAACCCGGCAGCGCTCATCAGTCCGAGATTAAGTTCAACCTGTTGAACGAGCAGTTACGCACAGTAGAGCTACCGTCCTTGAGTGCGCCGTTCATCTTTCAATACGAGACGCGGGCAGTGGGCAAAGGCCAGCAACTGCGGCTCCCCCAAGTGGTAGAAAGCCCGCTGGGCGCGACGGACGAAGTAACCTGGAGTTCCGACAGCACCTCACACCTGTTGCCAAAAGATGCTCCGTTGGACTTTGTCCCTCGGGTGAGTCGCTGGATTCGCACTGACGGCGCAGCGCAAACCACACTGTTGCGTACTTACGAATGGCAGGGTAACCGCAATCATTTTGGCTATGGCAGTGCACGCCCGTTCCGATGGCAGACGGGGCGGGACAACCTCTACCAGTTGCTCGAACCCTATACGTATTCGGTTGTTGAGACGCAAATCGACGCACACTCAAAAACCCTGGCCACCATTACCCGAACCTGGGACAGGCATCATCTGCTTACCGTCGAAAACAGTGTGTCTGGCACCTGTGAAACCAATGTCGAAACCACCTATGGTGTCGATTACGAGGTCTCATGGCCAGAGCAAACACCGTGGTGCCAACTTCCGCACCGCATCAAAACCACCTACGTTGACCATAAAGCCAATAAAAACAGGGCCGAGCAGGTTGTACACACGTACGATCGTTTCGCGAACGTGCTCTCTACTATACAGCCAACCGGCGTGCAGGAGCTCTACGAGTACTACCCAGCAGCTGGGGAACCGGGCAAATGCCCACCGGTCATCTCAGGTGTCGCACGGCACCTGAAGAAAAAAACGGTCATACCGGCCCCTCTGCAGGTCATCAACAAGGCAGTGGCCGGCCCGCTGAGCGCAGCGGAGCACCACCTTGGCAACGGCTTCACGCAGCACACGCGCTATGCGCCAGCACCAACACTCTTTACCTGCCACACCTATATAGACTTGCCCTCATTGATTAAAGGTGACCCTGCCCATGCCTTGATCAGCACCGAGGAGCTGTGGGATGGCGATACCCTGCTGGAGACCACCACCCAGGAATACAACCGTGATGCGACAAGCCCGCATTACGGCAGGCAGACCCAAGCCAGCACCACCCTCGGAGGCAAGACCACTGTCACCCAGTTCGTCCATGAAATACTCGATGCCCGCCTATACACCAGTGTCATCATCAACGGTTTCGAAGACGACGCTGTCAATCGCTCCTGCACCCGCGACGCCCGCTCATTGATCACCGGCCTGACGGTGCTGGATCAAACCGCTGCTGGAGTCAAATCCGAATACGAACACGACCTGCTCGGGCGCATCGAACGGACCGTGATTGCTGCAGGTACGGAATTCAGCGCCGAACGCACCTGTGATTACCATCTGAACGACAGCTTTACTCAACTCAACGCCCCCACCTCATTAACCTTCCAGCCCGGCGTGGCAGTGGAAGAGACAGATGTCACCGGTCAGCGCAAACGCTCTTGGTTCGATAGCAGCGGTCGAGTTGTTCTGGAGCAGATGGAAGACATCGATCATCCTTCCGACGACCCCGAGGCACCACCAGCCTTCTATGATGTGGCAGCCAACAGCTACGATGCGTTAGGTCGGGCGCTGCAACAGACCGCCTGGGATTGGGCCTGGGTAACCAATAAGCTTCAGCTGATCTCGACCTTGACCACTCACATCGAGTACGACGACTGGGGGGGCGTCAGCAAACAGACAGACCCGAACGGCGTCATCACCCACAGCGTTCACGACCCAGTCACCCTGTGCAGCGAACAGTGGATACAAAGCTCTTCAGGTGCGCTGAGCGGTAAGCAGATCACCTACAGCAATGTGGCAGGCAGCCCTCTGCAGGCGGAGTACTACGACGACAAGGGCAGGCTGGTGCGAACCACCTACTACACCCGCGATGGGCTGGACCGCATCGTAGAGACTTGCGTCAAGCCCTCGACAGGGTTGGCGTTCATCAACAGTTTTGAGTACGACGCTTACTCACGTATTGTTCGACAAACCCTGCCGGATGGTACGGCAGTGCTCAGGAAGTACCTGGCACACAGCGATGGCGATCACCCAGAGTCGGTGACGGTCGAACCTCCAGAGCCCCGCGCAGGAGCTTCGCATGCCTAGCTCACACCTTGTAGATGCTGCGTATTCGTTAGCCCAGAAGACCTTCGACGGCCTTGGCCGCCCGCTCACGATCAGCGTCGGCGGGCGGACTACTCGGTTCGAGTACACGCCTGATCAGTTGCCACCCTGTGCCAATATTCTGGCCGACGGCCAGCGCATCGACTTCACCTACGAAGCGGCGCTGGAGCACAAAGTGCTCGGTATTCTTGCCGCCGGCGAACCCGAGCACCACTTTACCTACCACAAGAAGCTGGCCCTCACCGAAACGGCCAGCGGCCCGCTGGGCAGCCAGCAGATGCGCTACAGCGCCTCGGGTAAGCCCATGAGCGATACCTGGACTGTCGATGGCCAAGCGCATACCACCACGTGGCGCCACTCCCTCTGCGGCGTACTGCTCGGCTTCGTCGATGCCCAGGGCAGCGACCATCAGCGCCACCACGACAAGAGCGGGCGGCTGGAGAAGCT